>NZ_JBVAXF010000004.1:0-673833 GCF_055419205.1 Mycobacterium sp. IDUB_39 | reverse complement strand
CAAGGAATCAGTTACCGATCCCTTCCTGACACCTCCGGAGGCATTTGAGAAGGACTACCTCGATCTATATCAGCCGCAGTCCAGCGCCCCGCAGGCCCTCCGCGCGCTAGTAGCGCCGGGCGTTCTAGATCGGGGCGGACGCTATAACCAGTACGTAGCCGACCCGTGGGGTATCTCAGCCCACCGGGCAGGTGGCCGCACCCTCGCGCAGCACCACCGCCGAGCGCTGGTCGATCGGCAGCCCGTATCCGCGTAGCACCTCGGCGAACTGCACCGAGTACTGGCACCAGAAGGCCCGATTGGGCGGCATCCAGTCCGCGGGCTCGGAATCGCCCTTGTCCTGGTTCGCGCCGCCCGCGACCGCCAGCAGATTGGCCGGGTCGTTGGCGAACCGCACCCGCATCTCGTCGGTCCAGTCCCTGGCGCCGAGATCCCACGCCAACGCCAACGGGACGAGGTGGTATCCGTAACTGGTTCCCGGTGGCGACGACGTCATCGACTGGTCATAGATTGTCGGATTCTTGGCGTCGAAGACACTGTTATCCGTGACTGACTGGCAATGCCGTCGACGTCAGCACCGCACCCGAGCGTTCCGCCGAGATGTCAGACGGTGGAGGTACCTTGACCGCAACCGAGAGGGGGCAGCGTGGCAACGACGCAGCGGGTGATCCTCGACGGCACGACGACGTGGACCGTCGTATCGGAATCCTTATCGGTGGTCGAGCCCGCCGAGAAGTACCTCGAGTTTGGCCGCCAGACCGGATTCGCGCCCAACACGATCAAGGCATATGCTCGCGGGCTCGCGCAATGGTGGACCTACCTTGAAACGAGCTCGAAATCCTGGGATGCAGTCCGAATCCACGACTTCGGCAACTTCCTCGCTGCCGTCCGGCACAACGAGTTCGATAAAACCGTTCAAACGTTGCGGCCGGAACCAGCAGTCGGCGAGGCCACCGTCCAGCTTCGACTCCGGGCAGTCCTCGGGTTCTACCGCTACCAAGCTGGTTGCGGCAGTGACGTGGCACCGTTTCTGTACGACCAGGTCCGCGGCCGATCCGGCAGATACCTGTCCTTTCTCGAGCACGTCGCCAGCCGCAGTCCTCAACGCAAAGTTGCGGTACGAGTGCGCCAGCCGCGCAGAGAGATTCCAGTCCTCACCCCCGACCTAATCACAGACTTGCTCGATTCCGAAGCCGTCCACTCCCCTGACGACGGCGAGTGGCACGGCGATCTCCGATACCGACTGTTGTGGTCACTTCTGGCCGAAACCGGAATGCGCATCGGCGAAGCACTATCGTTGCAGCACCGCGACTGGAACACGGGGCGGTCATCGACTGCAACGGTGTCAGTGGTCGACAGGCCACACCCATACGGCATCGCGACGAAGTCAGGCAGTCGCCGCGTCCACATCGGCAGCCGTCTTGATCGGCTCTACGGGGACTACGTGTGGTGGCTCTGCGATCAGGGTGCTGACGCACTCATCGACGACTGGGACACCGGCTACATCTTCTGCAACACTCGCCGCCAGCCCCTGTACGGGCCACTTCGCCCTGAATCTGTCTATGCGCACCTGCGGTCGGTGAAGCGGCGACTGCCGCAGCTTCCGTCCGCCATGACACCACACTGGTTCCGCCACACGCACGCAACCGCGCTGTTACTGGCCAATACGCCATTGCATGTCGTGAGCCGACGGCTCGGTCACCAGAGCGTTCAGACGACGATCAACACATACGGACACGTCACCCAGGACGCTGAGCTCGAAGCTCTCGCCAACTGGCGTGACGTCGTCGCCGGATGGGAGGCAGGCCAAGATGAGCGCTGAGACGACAAGTGGAAGTATTCCCCGCGCACCGCGTCGGACGGATCGACGCGATCCCCGATTGCCACTTGCAGATATGTTCGATCACGCAATTGCGCAACGGCTTTGGGAGTCATTGCCTGATGACTGCCGGGTCGATCACATCGACAAGAAGAACATGCCCGGGGTCTATCGCGGCGCAATCAAACACGTCTCTTCCGGCGGTCGACCTGTCAAGAAGGAAACCGCCCCTTGGACAAGCTGCTCCATCAACTTTCGTGATTTGCCGGAGACTATGATTTGGGAGATTGCGTGGCTGATCCACCGCGAGATCAAACTGGGCCGATACATTCACCCGAACATGTTCAACGCCGCGACACGCGTTCTACGCATCGCCACCGCGCATGGCACCAAACAGGGACGCAACGCAACTTCGTTGCTCCACCTCACGCCCGAGGAATGGATACGCGAAGTTCACTTCGCTCGCATGCGTGGAATTGACTTCGGCTCAAGCAACGACAAACACGCGGAACAACGGCTCCGGCAGTTGCAGGACGTCCTCGTCTACCCCTATCACCAAGGTCAGTGGTGGGAACTCAACGTGTGGAATCCTCAACTCGATCCGCGGATTCCGCAACGTGATCATGAGCCGAACGGGCGCAGTGTACTGAATTTGAGCCACCTGACGAGCGTCTGGCTGCGCGAGGGCGCGAAGCTATGGCTATCGGCAAGCTTGGCCAACGGCACGATGTCGTGGAGTTCGCTAAGGGTACGACTCGATAATCTCAAGTGGCTGCAGCGACACATCGACAAACGCGGCGATCAAGGGCCATGCCTGACAACCGATCCTCATCAGCTGCGCCCGTTCATCCGCAGCTTCTGCGAGATGCTTCTGACACACCGCATTTCAGACGGACAGCTCAACGCAGGTCAGCTGCTGGGGAAGAATCCTCGCCGTCAGATCATGGTTGGCATCGAGCAGTTCTACCAGTGGATGTACGACCATCGCGACGAGGCAACCGCGGCGCATGCCGAGTGGGCGGCGTTGCGTGCAGAGCACTGTGTCCTGTTTCGCCCCGAAGACAAGCCGAGGCTGACCAACAAGAAGAACAACGATGACATGATCCTCGACGACGACGTCGTGCAACGTATCGCCGAGGGCTGTGACCTGCTGGCCCTCCCACGAACCGAAGGAGGCTGCGGGGATATCCAGGCCTTCCACGCCCTGATGCTGCTGATCCGCACGGGCCGGCGGGTCAACGAGGTCTTGATGATGGACTTCGACCCGCTCGTAGCGCTGCACCGACAACCAGACAGTCCTATCACCGACGACTCCGAATCGCGCGACTTCGTGGCCCGAATGCGGTACCAGCAGACGAAGATTGAATCAAACCTGCCCAACTCCATCCCCGTCGATGCCGAGGTCGTCGCAATCATCAAGGCCCAACAACAGGTGGCCCGCGACTTCATGGCCGCCATGGGCTCGCCTGAGATCCAGCCCCGGTACCTTTTCATGCGCACGCGGGCCAACCGTCGGGGTACAGCCCCCTACTCCCTGGCGACCATGCACCTGCACCTCAACCAACTGACGGAGAAGTTGGCGATCACTGACGCCGCCGGTCGACCCGTTGCGATCAGCAAGACGCATCGCTTCCGCCACACCGCCGCCACCAACCTGATCAACGCGGGTGTTCCCCTCCACGTCGTGATGCGCTACTTCGGCCACATCAGCCCCCAGATGACACTGCACTACGCCGTGACACGATCCCAGACGATGGAAGAGGAATTCCTCAAGTACAAGAAGGTCACCCGCGACGGGCGTACCGCCGAGATCGACGGCACCGACCTCTACGACCTGATCCAGCTCGACAAGCGTGCCGACCGGGTCCTGCCCAATGGCTGGTGCACGCTTCCACCGAAGCAGCTGTGCGACAAGGGCAACGCCTGCCTCACGTGTGCCAAGTTCGTCACCGACGTCACCCATGGCCCCGAGTTGCGCCGCCAACTCGAGGACACGGAACGCTTGGTGACAAGCCGCCAGGAGGCCTTCAGCGCCAAGTACGGCGCTCCCATGGGTGAGGACAATGTTTGGCTGCAGGGCCGCCGAGAGGAGATCGGTTCCCTGAACCGCATCTTGCTGTCGATCACCGATGTCACCGACCGCGCAGTGCGTGGTGCCGGCGTCACCGACCAACCCGCATAGGAGGACAAGTGCCGCAACATCTTCGCGAAGCCGCTCAACGCCGACATGATCAAGCAGCCGAACGAGCGACCGCCGCGCTGGCACGGCTGTCCACCGGTGGAGCCGCGATCAGCTTCGCCAGCGTCGCTCGGGAGGCTGACGTCTCCACCGACTTTCTCTACCGCCAGCCCCAGTTGCGTCAACGTATCCAGGAGCTTCGAACCACCGGCATTCGGCGTGATTCCCCACCCGTCGCAGATATCAACAACGGGTCAGCTCCCGTCCGGGCCCTCTCTGCACAGATAAAAGAGCTGCGGCGGCGCCACCATGAAGAGGTCACCCAGCTCAGGAGCGCACTCGCCGTCGCTCAGGGCGAGAACCTCGCGCTCCGAAGGAAACTTGCGACCTACGAATAGTCTTCCAGCCTGATGATCAACCCATGCGAGGCACGACGATGAAGGAAGTTGCAATGCAAAGCCCTGCCGACGACGGCGCGGAAATTGAGGGTTTCTACGACTGGGGTCCAGGCGTCGTCCTCTCCGCCGACTGCCTCGGCCGCTCGTTTCAGACGAACCTGTCCGAGCGGCAATTAACAGTCACGATGCCGTCGTTCGACGGCGCTGCCATTTCGGAGCCACCACGTCGCTTCAAGCGGCCAGAGAACTGGGTCAACGTGGATCCGCCGAACCCGTGGGGCGAGCTGCGTGTCACAAGTACCGCCGACGACGGGTCCATTCTGCCCCTCACGGTTTGCATCAAGCGGGTACGAATCATGTTGGGGGTCAGTCCAGACGATGCCCTGGACCAAAACTTGGGGCCACAACTCGATGAAGCGCTTTCCCCGTGGTGGGATGCGTTGAGTACATGGATCGAGGTAGTGACGGGTCAAGACCTGGCACGCCTCGGGGACCGGCGACCGAAGCAACCGCAGACCTTTCACCTTTGGGGAGGAAACCCGGACGGCACGATGCGTCCACTCTCGATGATGTTCTACGCCACCTTCTACCCAACCAACATTCAAGTCCTAACCCCGGACGGCTTGCAGGCATGCTTGTCCGCGGTGGCACGCGGCCAGACACCTGCTCCAGAGCGTCTTCATCTCAGCGACGCACGCTCCCTGCACAACGACGGTCAGTGGCGGCGGGCAGTGATCGACGCCGCCACGGCGGCGGAGGTCGCCATCACGTCGTGGCTCGATAACCGTTTAAGCACCGCAGAACCAGACGTCAAGGCCGCCTTGCTGGACACGCCGCTAACCCTCGGACGGCTCCACCGCCTCTACACCAAACTCGGCGGCGAACTGCCCGGAAATTTCGACAAACTGGTGGTCACACCGAGGAACCACGCCGCTCATCGCGGTCTGGCACTGACCGAAGAACAGTCCGCAGCGGCGATCGATACCACGTCAGCGTTGCTTAACGCCGCTAGTCCCGTCGTGTTGTAGGCGAACCGCAGTCCTATGTGCGCGTCTGAGCAGTGCCGACGCTGACTGCGAGAGATACGCACTGCCTCCGACATTATCGGCTAATCTCACACCACGACAACCTATTTCAAAAGAAGAAGATTCAAGTGAACGAATTCGGGTATCGACCGTGACACGCTTATCGCCGAACTGCGAATCCAAAATCTCGTAATGGAGTCAAGGTGTCGCCCTTCTCCTGCCATGACGAGATGAACAGCCAAACTGTGCCCGCGCTGTCCACCCCAGTCGCGTAGCTGCCACCCTGCTTCGTGTACATGGCAGCCGCATTCTCTGCAGCGAATTCGGTGTCGAACGAGCCGATCGAGACGGGGCTTCCGTCCGCACTCGACATGCAGATCCCGGCGCTCAGAGAATCCGGCAGGCTGACCCCGCCATCCATGTACTTGCCCGGCTCACACACGCTGGCCATCCACTCATCATCGTTGCCCGACAATGTCGGCTTCTCTGAAGCGGGAGTCGTCGATGAACCGGACTGGTCGCTCGAGTCGAACAGAGCGACGATGCCGAGTACCAAGAGGATTACAGCAGCCGCCAGTGCAGCACTCAATCCAACGATTAGACCACGTCCGGGTCGAGGTACGACGCCGCGCGGCCGAGTAGCTGGGTCTTCTCCCACGGTTCGGAGGTGGGTAGTCCACGCATTGCCATCCCAGTAGCGCTCAGTACCCGTCCCACCGGGATCTGGGTACCAATCGGGAACTACCATCGCCATCCCTTCATCAGCGTTTGCGGCCGTAGTCCGCGACTTTCGTCGTGTCACCCACGATGCAATGCGAACCCAAAGTCGGTTAATGGCGAGAAGTCCGCTGTTCCGTCGTAAGAGTAGAAGACCCATAATTGCCCAGAATCATCGGTGAGCGTGGCGTACTCCGACTGCTTGGCGAAGTTGGCGGCCGCGTTCTCGAAGCGGAATTCCGACTCGTATGTACCAATAAGGATTGTGCCCCGCGGATCCCCATAACACAGGGCAGATCCTGCGGAGCCGGTCAAGGTGTTGCCGCCTTTTCCGTTCTGGTATGTGCCTCGTTTGCAGACGGATCCAATCCATTCCTGCGACGTCGAGGCGGCGCGTGACTGGGCCGGTGCGGCTGCTTCCGTCTGATGCTTGGTTATGAGTGCAACTGCTACCACGGCCAGCGCGACGACTGCGACTGCTAGAGAGACAAGCAGCCAGAACACTACTGGTGAGACGTACCGCCCGAGCAATCGTTTCATGGGTGCTGTCAAAGCGAGTTACCACCTTCACCTAGCTTTGCTGCTGGGCGTTCACGCTACCTGGCATGCGACTGCCTTCGGCGATTGAAGCACCTTCTGCGCTGGCTCACCCACCCATTCAGAATGACACCCGCGCAGTCGCGTCACTGCTGTGGCGGCGGAGGGTCAAGCATCTGCACTTTTTCGCCATCCCAGTAGTAGCGAACGCTGGTCGAGATGCCGTCATCACACGCGGTGCAACTCTGCCCGCTGCGGTAGTCCAGCACCACGGTGTCACGGGTCGAAGCTGCCGTATTGACGGACGTTGAACCGTAAGCCTTGATCGTGCCGGTGCCGAGGTAGGTGCCGCGGTGAAACATCATCGCCTGTATGGGCGAACTTCCCGTTCCACCTGCGACGGTGACAAGGATGGTCGACAAATCCGCGCACGGATCGAAATTGCTGTCGACCGGAGTGTCATCCCAACCCAGACCGGTAATTGGCTCAGCAGGCAACATTGACAGCCCCTCGCGTAGCGCCGCTGTCATGTCTTGCCCGCAAGATACGGGAGTGATCGTTGCCGGTGTTTCGGCGCGTGCTGGCGGCAGGGAACCACCGCTTGTGGGCGACGGTGCTTCAGACGTGATCGTGACAGTAGGCACCTGCGAAGCGGAGGTACGACCCGAGTGAGAAATGGTGACTACGGCAATGCCGACGACGGCCACCAGGACCACCGCTGCGGCCGCAATTGCGATCCACCACCCGTTTACCGAACGCGCGGACTTCTGTCTGGGTGGACACTCGGGGTGCTCGTGCCACTGAGAAATTGGTTCCTGGGCGGGTGAACTCTTCGCCGAATGTCCCTCATTCGGAATCGGTTTCGGAGTGGGCGGAGGCCAACTGGGGTCAACTGCACCACTGTCGAACGTCTTAGGGTTCGGCGCAGGCCAGCTCGGGTCCACCTCGTCATTTGCCATCTGACTCCCTCCGTGACCTGAGCGAATCGTAGCGGCGTGAACCCGCATCAGATACGCGAATTGATCGGCGGACCAGGTGTTCAAGCGTCCTTACGTCACTCACGATCAGCCCTTGGGACACGTCTCGGCCGCGTCACGCAGCACAGACGCAGACGGCGCATCGATCGGCAACCCGTAGCCGCGCATCACCGCGACGAACTGCACCGAGTACTGGCACCAGAACGCGCGGTTCGGCGGCATCCAGACCGCCGGCTCTCCGTCGCTCTTGTCCGCGTTGGTCGGTCCGTCCACTGCAAGGAGATTGGCCGGATCGTTCGCGAATCGCATGCGCATTTCGTCCGTCCAATTCCGCGCCCCTTGGTCCCATGCGTAGGCCAATGGCACGAGATGGTCTATTTGCACGGCCGCGCCCGTTTGATTGCCGCGCACAAGGTTGATGGTTTCACTTGTGTACGGATCGCGCAGCGTGCCCGTCGCTACCGCGTTGGGGCAGCGGCTAATTGAGACATACGTTTTGTCGATAAGGTCGCGATCGAGAATGTCGTTACGGGTGTCGCAGCCGTTGTGTCCGCCGGGAGCGTCGTTGTCGTCGGTCCAGCTCTCGCCAAACGCTGCGCGGCGGTAGTCGTATCCGCGCATTCGTGCCGGCACCTCCGCGACACCAGACAGCACGTCGGCACCAGGCGCAACGGTGGGAATGTCAGCCTCCGCGACGAACATTGCCGATCGCTCGGATGACGTCGCCATCGTTTGGTAGGCCACGACGATCGCGAGCGCCACCGCTAGCGCCAGCCACAACAACCGCATTCTGTTCACGGGGACCGACCTCGTCACAGCCGTGGCCCCGATACTGTCAGCGGCATGTCTTCTATGTCCTGAACTGCATAGATAGTGCCTAGAGACGTGACGGCTGCGGATAAGAGGTGATCGATCTGCACCGACGCGCCCACCTGATTGCCACGCGTGAACGAGATCACCGCATTGGTGTACGGGTCATGCAGCGCCCCGGTCGCCACGGCACTCGGGCACCGCTTGATGTCGACGTAGACCTTGTCGATGAGGTCGCGATCGAGGATGTCATTGCGGGTGTCGCACCCGTTGTGACCGCCGGGCGCGCTGTTGTCATCGGTCCACGATTCGCCGAACGCGGCCCGGCGGTAGTCGTGGCCACGGGTGCGGGTCGGGATCACCGCCACCCCAGCCAGCACGTCGGCACCGGCGGTGACGGTGGGCAGATCGGCCGACGCGACGAACATCTCGGAGCGCTCACGGGAGGCGGCCACCGTTTGATAGGCGACGGCCACCGAGAGGATCACCGCCGCCGTGAGCCAGGCCAGCCGCTTCACGCCTTGTCCAGGTACTCGACGCGCTCGGTGTCGGTGAATGGGGCCGCGAGACCCTGAAGTCCCCGGTGCTGCACAAGCCTCGGATCCTGCGCGTAGACGGACTGCGCGAACTCGCGCGCCGCCTCGATGACCGCCTGGTGCTCGGCCAGAGAAAGCAGCCGCAATGTGATGGGCCTGCCGGACTGGTTGAGCCCCAACACATCACCCTCACGCCGCTCGGCGAGGTCGAGGTCGGCCAACTCGAATCCGTCCAGCGTGCCCGCGACCGCACGTAGGCGCGTGCCTGCCTTGGAACCCTCCGGCAGGTTGGTGACGAGCAGGCACAGGCTCGGATGCTCACCGCGGCCGATGCGTCCCCGCAACTGGTGCAGCTGGCTGATACCGAACCGGTCGGCGTCCATCACCACCATGACGGTGGCATTGGGCACGTCGACGCCGACCTCGATCACGGTGGTGCACACCAGCACATCGATGTCACCGGCGCGGAAGGCCGACATCACCGCATCCTTCTCGTCACCGGAGAGCCTGCCGTGCATCAGCCCAAGACGCAGTCCGGCCAACTCGCCGCCCCGCAGCCCCTCGTACATCTCGATAACGGTCTTGGCGGGTGGCCCGGGCGGCGCCTTGCCGTCCCTGCCCGGCGCGGCCCCGTCGTCGTCGGCCTCGTCGATACGGGAGGCGACCACGTACGCCTGGCGCCCCGCGGCGACCTCCTCGCGGATGCGCTGCCAGGCCCTTCCCAGCCACGTCTTCTGCCGCTCCTCGCGCATGAAGATCGTGTTGGTGGAGATGGGCTGGCGCCCACGCGGCAGCTCACGCAGCACCGACGTCTCGAGATCGCCGTAGACGGTCAGTGCGACCGTACGCGGGATGGGTGTCGCCGTCATCACCAGAAGATGCGGGGTGATACCGCCAGTGGCTTTGGCGCGCAGTCGATCCCGCTGCGCGACCCCGAATCGGTGCTGTTCGTCGACGACGACGAGGCCGAGATTGTGGAACTCGACGTCGTCCTGGATCAACGCATGCGTGCCGATGACGATGCCGGCCTCACCACTGGCGATCTCGTCGCGCGCGCGCCGCTTCTGTTGTGCGGTCATCGATCCGGTGAGCAGAGCGATGCGGGTGCCGTCGGTATCGCCGCCGAGTTCGCCTGCCATGGCCAGCGGACCGAGGACCTGGCGGATGGACCGGGCATGTTGGACTGCAAGCACTTCCGTGGGAGCCAGCAGGGCGCACTGGTATCCGCTGTCCACCATCTGGGCCATCGCGAGAACCGACACGATGGTCTTACCGGAGCCGACTTCACCCTGCAGCATCCGATGCATCGGTTTGGTGTCGGCCAGTTCGGTCGAGAGCACCTCCAGCACGGAGCGCTGTCCGGCGGTCAGTTCGAACGGCAACTGCTCGCCCAGCGCGGCCAGGACACCGCCGGCGCGCGCCGCGGCCGGCGGGCCTGTCTCACCGAGTTCGCCATTGCGGCGCACCACAAGCGCCCACTGCAGGCCGACGGCCTCGTCGAACGCCAGACGATCCTTGGCGCGTTCCCGCTCATCGGGACTCTCGGCGAGGTGGATGGCACGAAGTGCCTCGTCCTCCGACATCAGATCCCAGTGCTCCCGAATCGATTCCGGCAGCGGATCATCGATGGGGTCGAGCACGTCGAGGACCTGGCGGACACACGCGTAGATGTCCCAGCTCTGCACCTTGGCGCTCGCGGGATAGATCGGGAAGTAGTCCCGTTCGAACGCCGACATGTCGAGTTCGCCGTCGTCCGTCTTCGATGACGCGGCGATCGTCGCCAGATTCTTGGAACCTCTGCCCTGGCCCGCTCCCTCGAGGATCAGAAACGCCGGATGCGTCAACTGCATGGCGCCCCTGAAGAATCCGACCTCACCCGACAGCATCAGTCGGGTGCCCTCCACGAGCGTCTTCTTGGTGTACTTGGCGTTGAAGAAGGTGGCGGTCACCTTGGGGCTGCGGTCGCGCAGCGTCACCACCAGGTACTCACGCCTCGGCTGCCGGTTGGTGTACCGGATGTCAGCGCGCTCAATGGTGTCAACGAACGTGATGTGCTCGCCCTCCTCGGGCAACTCCCCGTCGTCGCCGAGCACCGACATGCCGTGGCTGTACTTGCGCGGGTAATGCCGCAACAGGTCGTCCACGGTGACGATGCCGAAGTGCTCCTCGAGGGCCTTCGCCGACTTGGCGCCGATCACGTGCGTCAGGGCGTCGGTGAGCGCAACCACGTCTACTCCACTCCGATCAGCAGCACGTCGCCTCGATGTCCTGTGTGGTAGATGACGATCTCGGCGCCGAGATGCTGACGATGGACGTGCTCCTGCAGTGCAGGTCCGACGTCGGCGCCGACGTCCGCGCCAGTGAGAACGGTGACGAGTTCACCACCGGCGACCAGCAGGAGGTCGATGAGCCCCGCTCCGGCGGCGACCACGTCATCTCCGACGATCAGTACCTCGTCACCCGCGATGCCGAGACCGTCACCGGGCTTGCATGCCCCGGCCCACGTCAGCGCCTCCTCCGTCGCCAGCCGCACCGAGCCGAGCCGCGCCCCGCCAGCGGCGCGCGCCATGGTGTAGCCGTCGTCGACGGCCTCGCGGGCGGGATCGTGCACGGCCAACGCGGCCAGACCCGCCACCATGGATCCGGTCGGCACCGGGACGACGTCGATACCCCATCCGATGGCCGCCGTGCAGCCGGCGACCAATTCCTCCGCGGCCACATAACCGTTGGGCAGCACCATGACCTGCCCGGCCCCGGTGTCGATGAGTGCGTGCAGTAGATCGTGCGCTGTGACGGGTCCCTGTCCGTCGGGTTGCAGCACCCCAGCCCCCTCGCCGGCGAACAGTTCCCGCGCCCCGTCCCCGTCGGTGACCGCGAGCACCGCCCGGCTGCGGCTCCAGACCCCTGCGGGCCGGCCGGCCGAGCCGACCGAGAGCGCGGTGACCTGGATACGACTTGGCGTGCCGAGGTCAAGCGCCGCCTCGATGGCAGCACCGCCGTCATCGGCGTGGACGTGCACCGAGTACTGCGCCGCGGTGTGTCCGCCCGCACCCGATGCGGCGATCACCACGGAGTCGCCGAGACGCTCGAGGCGCTGGCGGAGTGCTTCGACGCCCGCGTGATCGCATCCACTCAGCAGATACATCACCTCGAACTGCGGCGGCGCCCCGACGGATCGCGGACTGGGGGCAGCTCCAGTGAACTCGGCCGAGGCTCCCCCATAGACACGGCGGTGCGGCGCCTGACCGGTCACGATGGCAGTCAGCGCATCGAGGAGCACCAGCAGTCCGCGGCCTCCCGCGTCCACCACGCCGGCTGCGGCGAGCACGTCGAGTTGCTGTGTGGTCTGTTCCAGGGCGGTCGCCGCCGCATCGGATGCCGCGACGACCATCACGGCCAGGTCGGCGCCCTCTGCGGCGACGGACTCGGCGGCACTCGCCGCGGCCTGCAGGACCGACAGAATGGTGCCATCGACGCTTCCGCCCACCGACGCGACGACCAGCTCGACGGCGTGCCGCAGACCTGCACGCAATGCGGCGGTGTCCAGGGTTGAGCGGGTACCGGAGGATTCCGGGGTGGACTGGGCGGTCGCCTCCGCGAGCCCGCGCAGGATCTGCGACAGGATCACCCCGGAATTACCGCGCGCGCCGCGCAATGCGCCGTCTGCCAGCGCCGCGATGACGGCCGTCGAGTCATCGCCCACCTCGGGTGCGTCTGCCTGGACACATGCCGAACGCATGGTGAACAGCATGTTCGTGCCGGTGTCGGCATCGGCGACAGGGAAGACGTTGAGCCGGTTGATCTCGTCCGTGTGCGCGATCAGTCCGTCGAGTGCGCAGTGAGCCCAGGCACGCAAGGCGGCCGCATCCAGCAGACGACCCGACATGCCACCTCCAACACTTCGCGGTGGGGTTGAGCCTAACCTCGGTCGCTGACACCACTACGCGCGTCGGTGTCCGCAGCGGTCGCGGTGACAGCCATTTTGGCGATAACCGGGGCGCCCGGTATCCTGGTCAGGTTGTTGGGTCACCCGCGTTGCGGTTGTTGACCCCCCAAGTACTGATTGAGGAGTTCGAGATGGCTGCCGTGTGCGATATCTGCAACAAGGGCCCTGGCTTCGGTAAGTCCGTGTCGCACTCTCACCGTCGGACCAGCCGTCGCTGGAACCCGAACATCCAGACAGTGCGCGCCGTGGACCGCCCGGGCGGCAACAAGAAGCGCGTCAACGTCTGCACGTCCTGCATCAAGGCCGGCAAGGTCGCCCGGGGCTAAGTGCCCCACAGCTGGGCGCCCGACATCTGGGTGCCCGCTCTTCTGCACGCCAAGCTACGGCAGTTGCCAGTCGATCTGCTCTGACCCCAACCGGGTGAGCAGCTCGTTGGCTCGGCTGAACGGCCGCGATCCGAAGAATCCTCGCGACGCTGAGAGCGGCGACGGGTGCACCGACTCGATCGTCGCGCACCGCTCACCGCTCAACATGGGTTTCAGGGTCGCCGCATCGCGTCCCCACAGCACCGCCACCAGCGGCTGTGGACGCGCCACGAGCGCTCGGATCGCGCATTCGGTCACCGCCTCCCACCCCTTACCCCGGTGCGACGCCGGTGTGCCGGGGCGCACCGTGAGCACTCTGTTCAGCATCATCACGCCGCGCTGTGACCATGGCGTCAGATCCCCCGTCGACGGCGCCGGATGGCCCAGGTCGGTGGCGTACTCCTTGAAGATGTTGGTCAGGCTCCTCGGCAGCGGACGTACGTCGGGCGCGACCGAGAAGCTCAACCCGATCGCGTGGCCCGGTGTCGGGTACGGGTCCTGCCCCACGATCAGCACCCGCACCTCATCGAATGGAAACGTGAACGCGCGCAGCACGTTCTCGCCCGCGGGGAGGTATCCCTGACCGGCGGCGATCTCGGCGCGTAGGAACTCCCCCATCTCGGCGACGCGACCGGCCACGGGTTGTAGTGCACGGGCCCAGCCCGATTCGACGACTTCGTGAAGGGGACGCGCGGTCATGGTGGGTCAACCTATCTGGTGGCGACGATCAGAACGACTGCCAGCCCGGACTTCCGCGCCACACCGAACCATCGACCAGCACGCGGGCGGGGCCGTCGAGAACCACCCCGATACGACGCCATCCCGCCGGTGGCGCTGCCGGGAACGTCGCGACGAGCGCGTGGTCCTCGCCGCCGCCGAGCACCCAGGTCCATGGATCGTGACCCGTCACCGTGGCCAGCGCGGCGAGAGCGTCGTGATCAGCCGCCAACGCCGCCGTCGCCACGTCGATCCCGACACCTGACGCGTCGGCGATGTGTCCGAGGTCGGCGATGAGACCGTCGGAGACGTCGGTCATCGCGGTGGCTCCGGCATCCGCGGCAGCCCGTCCCTGCCCGTAGGGCACCTCCGGCACCAGATGCCTGCGCCGCAGCTCCTCGAAGTCGGCTTCGCCACCGGAGCCGTCCACATCGCCCGCGCCCGTGAGACACACCTGATAGCCCGCGGCGGACCGGCCGAGATCCCCTGCCACGGCCAGCGTGTCCCCCGGTCGTGCACCCCGCAGCAGGACGGGCGCGCGGCCGGCGAGGTCGCCCAGCGCTGTCACCGAAACCACCCACTGCGGCGCCGTCACCAGGTCGCCACCGGCGATCCCGGCTCCGCTGCGGTCCGCCTCGGCCCACATGCCGTCTGACAGAGCAAGCGCGTCCTCGGCCGCTGTGTCACCCGGTGCGCCGAAGGACACCACGAACGCCGTTGCGACCGCGCCCATTGCCTCGATATCCGCGGCGTTCTGGGCGATGGCCTTGCGGCCGATGTCATGCGGTGTCGACCAGTCGAGCCGGAAGTGCCTGCCCTCCACGAGCATGTCGGTGGACACGACGGCACGACCGTCGGCGGCCGTCACCACCGCGGCGTCATCACCCGGTCCGACCACCACCGAACTCGGTTGGCGGCGGTTGGCGATCAGCCGGTCGATGACCCCGAACTCGCCGAGACCTGCCAATGTCGGCGTGCCGCCGTCTGTGTCGTCGCTCATATGCCCTCCCGCGTGCGATCTTCCTGCCCTGAACACCGGCGCGACCTGCGGTACCTTTGGTCCCTGCGGCGTGGAGTCTATGCAGCGACACGGAGGTGATAGCGGGTGGTCGAGGCTTTCATGCTGATCCAGACCGAGGTGGGTCGCGCTGAGATCGTCGCCAAAACCCTGGCGAGCCTGCCCGGGGTGCTGTCCTCCGAATACGTCACCGGCCCCTACGACGTCATCGTGCGCATCGGCGCCGCCTCCCTGGCGGAGTTGACGTCGACTATCGCGCCGAGCGTGCAACAGGTGACCGGAATCACCCGCACGCTGACCTGTCCGGTGGCCGGCGGAGCGCGGCCCTAGCCTCGTCTTAGAGTTGCCTGGTGACCGACAACGGACCCGACGAACACGATGGACCGCCAAGGGCTCTGATGATCGCCGCGCTGGCCGTCGCCGCGCTCGCGGTGGTCGCCTTGCTCGTCGTCGCGGCGGTCCGGGAGGTACCGGAGCAGCCCCGTCCCGTGGCCCTCGCGGGGGTGCCCGCGCCACAGGCCGACGACGACGCGTGCCGGGCCCTGCACGATGCGCTGCCCGAGAGCCTCGGTGAGTACCAGCGCGCGACGCTCGTCGATCCCGCACCCGTCGGCGCCGCCGCATGGCAGAGCGAGTCCCAACCGGAGCCGGTCGTCCTGCGCTGTGGATTGGAGCGGCCGGTCGACTTCGTGGCGGGCACGCCGGTGCAGGCCGTGGACGATGTGGACTGGTTCCGCATCGGCGAGCAGGATCGCAGCACCTGGATCGCGGTGGACCGGCCGGTCTACGTCGCCCTGACGCTGCCCGACGGCTCGGGACCCACCCCGATTCAGCTGATCTCGGCGGCCATCGCCGGCGCGATGCCGGAGGTCCCGATCAATCCCGGCCCGGTTCGCTAGCGCAAGCCGGTGCCGCGGACCATCGCGGTGTCGACCATGGTGGCCAGCAGCGTCGGATAGTCGACTCCGCTCGCGGCCCACATCCGGGGGTACATCGAGATGGTGGTGAACCCGGGCATCGTGTTGATCTCGTTGATCACCGGTCCGTCGTCGGTGAGGAAGAAGTCGACGCGGGCCAGCCCCTGGCAGTCGATGGCGCGGAACGCCCGAATCGCCAATTGCCGGATCTCATCGGCGATGTCGTCGTCAACCTTGGCGGGCACGTCGAGTTCCGCGGCGTCATCGAGATACTTGGTCTCGAAGTCGTAGAACCCGTCCTCGCGGCCCCGCACCCCGGCCACCCGGATCTCGCCGACGATGCTGGCTTCGAGTGAGCCATCGGGCAATTCGAGTACACCGCACTCGAGTTCGCGTCCCGGGATGGCCGCCTCGACAATGACCTTCGGGTCGTGTCTGCGGGCGAGTTCGATCGCTGAGGGAAGCTGGTCCCACGCCGTCACGCGGCTGACGCCGATCGACGAGCCGCCGCGTGCGGGCTTGACGAACACGGGAAGACCGAGGCGTTCACGGTCCTCGAGTTGCACCGTTTGGTCACCGGACCGCAGTACCACCTGATCGCCGATCGGAAGGCCCTCGGCGGCCAGGAGCTTCTTGGTGAACTCCTTGTCCATTCCCGCGGCACTGGCCAGTACGCCGGCCCCGACATAGGGCACGCCGGCGAGTTCGAGCAGCCCCTGAATGGTGCCGTCCTCCCCGTACGGGCCGTGCAGAACCGGGAACACCACGTCGACGGCGGCCAGCATCTCCCCCGCGCCCTCACCGACGGACAGCAGCTGTCCGCGTCGGGCTGGATCGGCGGTCAGGGCCAGCTCGGCGCCTGAGTTCGCGCTCACATGCGGAAGTTGGCCGTCGGTGATCGCGAGGGTCTCGGGTCGACCGTCGGTGAGCACCCAAGCCCCGTCCGGCGTTATGCCGACGGCGACCACCTCGAATCGCTCTGGATCGAGGTTGCGCAGGATGCTGCCTGCGGAAACGCAGGAGATCGCGTGCTCTGAGCTGCGTCCGCCGTAGACGACGGCGACGCGGGTGCGGGCAGTCACAACCTAGAGAGGCTACCGGGTCAGGACGACGGGAGCGTCCGCTCGAGGTCGGCAAGCAGGTCATCGGTGTCCTCGATCCCCATCGACAGCCGCGCGAAACCCTCGCTCACCGGGTCGCCCCAGCGCGCCCGTCGGTCGACTGACGTGTGGATACCGCCGAAACTCGTCGCCGCCACTAGCAGCGCGCTGCGTTCGGCGAGGGCGTGCACGGCGGCCGCATCGGCGAGTTCGATGGCGACCAGGGAACCGAAGCGCTTCATCTGGGCACGTGCGACATCGTGAGACGGATCGTCGGGCAACCCCGGGTACCGCACGGCGCGCACCGCGGGGTGCGCCCGCAGCATGGTGGCGACCGCCATCGCGTTGTGGCACTGCCGTTCGAAGCGCAGCCCCGCGGTGCCGATGCTGCGCAGCGCCAGCCACGCCTCGAAGGGTCCCAGGATCGCGCCCGCCAGCAGTCGCTCGCGTTCGACCGCCGCCATCAACGCAGGCTGGCTGCCCGCGACGTAGCCGGCGACCAGATCACTGTGCCCTGACAGCCCCTTGGTGGCGCTGGCCACCACGAGGTCGGCACCCAGCGAGAGTGGTTGCTGGCCAAGCGGAGTCGGCGCGGTGTTGTCCACGACCAGTACCGCACCCTTGCCACGGCAGACGGTTGCGAGGCGGTACAGATCCACGACATCGAGGGTCGGATTCACAGGGGTCTCGGCCAACACCACATCCGCGCTCTGCGCCGCGGCGCACATGTCGGTGGCCGCCGCCTCGATAACCGTGACTCCCAGTGCCGCAAGGTTTTCGCTGGCGTATCGCCGGACCTGGTAGTAGCCGTCGGCGGGCACGACGAGCGTCGTACCGGGTTTGGCGAGCACCCGCAGCACAGACGTGATCGCGGCCATTCCCGAACCGAACACCAACGCCGAGGTGGCGCTCTCGAGCGCTGCGAGCGCCGATTCCAGCAGCCGCCAGGTGGGATTGGACGCACGACCGTAGTAGTCCAGCGGCGCGGACTCGTCCGCCGACAGGTGATAGGCGGCTGCGGGCACCGGTGGTGGTGTCACGGTGTCGCCAGGGACTGCTGGCGCGCCGGATGCGGTCACGCTGCGCGTGGAGTCCCCGTAGCGGCCGTCCATCACTACTCCGGTTTCGTGCTGCGTCCCAGCAGCAGTACAACGGCCTCGTCGACGGACAATCCCTTGTGGCAGACCCGGTTCACCGCGTCCGTCAGGGGCATCTCGACGTCGTAGCTCGATGCCAGGGCGAGCACCGACTCCGACGACGTCACACCCTCGGCGACGTGCCCACCCGCGGCCAGCAGTGCAGATTCCATGGTGCCGCCCCGGCCAAGGCGCTCGCCGAAGCCGCGGTTGCGCGAATGCGGTGACGTGCATGTGGCGACCAGGTCACCCACGCCGGCGAGACCGGCGAGAGTTGCGCCCTTTGCACCCAACGCGATACCCAGCCTCATGATCTCCGCCAGGCCCCGGGTGATGATGGCCGCCGCGGTGTTCTCTCCGAGCCCGACACCCGCCGCCATGCCGCAGGCGAGGGCGATGACGTTCTTGCAGGCCCCACCGATTTCGGCCCCGACCACGTCGGCATTGGTGTAGGGCCGGAAGTATCCGGTCGAGAGAGCGCGCTGAAGTGCGACGGCGCGGCCGGAGTCCGTACACGCGACCACCGTCGCCGCGGGTTGCTCATCGGCGATCTCACTGGCGAGATTCGGGCCAGTGACGACCGCGACCCGGTCCGGGGTGACATTGGTGACCGCGACGATGACCTGACTCATTCGCATGAGCGTGTTCAGTTCGATGCCCTTAGCCACGCTCACCAGCGTGGCGTCGTCGCCGATGTGCCCGCGCCACCCCTCGAGGTTGCCGCGCAACGTCTGGGACGGTACGGCGAGCAGTACCGTGCACGCGCCCTGTAGCGCGTCGGCTGGGTCGCTGGTGGCGCGAATGCCCGCGGGAAGCTCGACGTCGCCGAGGTAGGCCGAGTTCCGGCGGGTGCCGTTGATCTCGTCGGCCAGCTCAGGACGCCGCGTCCACAACCTGACGTCATTCCCCGCATCCGCGAGCACCTTCGCGAGCGCCGTCCCCCACGCTCCCGCACCCATCACTGCCGCTTCGACCACGGGAACAAATCTAGCCTCCTGGCACATTGTTCTTCGCGTGACCGCTCATCACCACGCTACTGGCAGGATGGCAGGCATGAGCGGCAACACGGCCCGCGCCTCGACCGACGTCGGGGTGATCATCGCGGTCAAGCGGCTGTCTCATGCCAAGACGAGACTCACCCCGCTGTTCCCCGCCCCAGACCGAAGCGCACTGGTGCTGGCCATGCTGGTCGACACCATCACGGCGGCCGCTGCGGTCCCCGCCGTGAGCACGATCACCGTCGTGACACCCGATGCTGCTGCGGCGGACGCCGCGCGCAGGCTCGGCGCCCGCATCGTCGCGGATCCGACGCCCGACGGACACCCGGACCCGCTCAACACCGCGCTGACGACGGCCGAGGCGGCCGTCCGGGAAACCACATCGAACGTCGCCGTGCTTCAGGGTGATCTACCCGCGCTGCAGGCACGCGAGTTGGCTCAGGCACTCACAGCCGCCCGCGCCAACGCCCGCAGCTTCGTCAGCGACCGACATGGCAGCGGTACCGCCGCACTGTTCGCATTCGGAGTTCCGCTCGACCCCAGGTTCGGCTCCAATTCCGCACGGCGGCATGAGGATTCGGGCGCGATAGCACTCGTCAGAGAGTGGCCCGGATTGCGTTGCGATATCGACACTCCCGAGGACCTCGCGGCAGCGCTGCGGCTCGGTGTCGGCACCGCGACGAAGCGGACCGTCGCCGATCTGGAGGTGCCGGGCGGCGATCGGTGATTCCGCACACCTAGCACTGCGTGTGGACCATGGGGGATGATCGGTGGTGTGACCGACGCCGAGACCCGAATCGCCGATACCGAGTGGTTGTCGGGAAGCACGGCCCCCAACGTGCCGCCCGCCGCCACCGCGGACGCGACGACGCACCAACTCGATCGACTGCCCGATGACCGGTACCTCAATCGGGAGCTGAGCTGGCTCGACTTCAACGCGCGCGTGCTCTCACTGGCCGCAGATCCGTCACTGCCCCTGTTGGAGCGCGCCAAGTTCCTGGCGATCTTCGCCTCCAACCTCGATGAGTTCTACATGGTGCGAGTCGCCGGCCTCAAGCGTCGCGACGAGATGGGGCTGTCCGTCCGCTCCGCCGACGGTCTCTCACCGCGTGAGCAGTTGCGCCGCATCGGTGAACGGACCCAGCAGATCGCCACCCGGCACGCCAAGGTCTTCGGCGAGCTGATCCGGCCCGCGCTCGCCGAGCAGGGCATCTCCATCGTTACGTGGAGCGAACTCGACGAATCCGAGCGCCAGCGCCTGTCCACCTACTTCCACGAGCAGGTGTTCCCGGTGTTGACACCGCTGGCCGTGGACCCGGCCCACCCGTTCCCGTTCGTGAGCGGGCTCAGCCTGAACCTGGCGATCACGGTCAAACACCCCGATGACGGCGGACAGCACTTCGCCCGAATCAAGGTGCCGGACAACGTCGATCGATTCGTCGAACTCCGTCCGCGCGAGGACGAGCCCGGCGGCGCGCGGTTCCTGCCCATGGAGGAACTGATCGCCGCGTTCCTCTCGGTGCTGTTCCCGGGGCTCGAGATCGTCGAGCATCATGCCTTCCGGATCACCCGAAACGCGGACTTCGAGGTCGAGGAGGACCGCGACGAGGATCTGCTGCAGGCACTGGAGCGAGAACTCGCGCGGCGCAGGTTCGGTTCACCGGTGCGGCTCGAGATCGCCGACGACATGACCGAGAACATGCTCGAACTCCTACTGCGCGAACTCGACGTCCACCCCGGCGATGTCATCGAGGTGGCAGGCCTGCTCGATCTCTCGTCGCTATGGCAGATCTACGGCGTGGACCGGCCCGACCTCAAGGATCCACCGTTCGTGCCCGCCACACCGCCGGCGTTCGGCGAACGCGAGACACCCAAGAGCATCTTCTCGACCCTGCGCGACGGAGACGTCCTCGTGCACCACCCATACGACTCGTTCTCAACCACCGTGCAGCGTTTCATCGAGCAGGCCGCAGCGGACCCGAACGTGCTGGCCATCAAGCAGACTCTGTATCGCACCTCCGGCGACTCCCCCATCGTCAACGCGCTCATCGACGCGGCCGAAGCGGGCAAGCAGGTGGTCGCCCTGGTGGAGATCAAGGCCCGCTTCGACGAACAGGCCAACATCAAGTGGGCTCGCGCACTTGAGCAGGCCGGCGTGCACGTGGTGTACGGCCTCATCGGGCTCAAGACGCACTGCAAGACCTGCCTGGTGGTGCGTCGCGAGGGTTCAACGATCCGCCGCTACTGCCATATAGGCACCGGTAACTACAACCCGAAGACGGCGCGACTCTATGAGGATGTCGGCCTGTTGACGGCCTCACCCGATATCGGCGCCGATCTGACCGATCTGTTCAATTCGCTGACCGGATACTCCCGCAAGGTCTCCTACCGCAACCTTCTGGTCGCGCCGCACAGTGTGCGCAGGGGCATCATCGAGCGCATCGACCGCGAGATCGCCGCGCACCGCGACGGCGCCGAGGCCCGGATCAGGTTGAAGGCCAACGCACTGGTGGACGAACAGGTGATCGACGCCCTGTACCGGGCATCGCAGGCCGGTGTGCGCGTCGAGGTCGTGGTGCGCGGGATCTGCGCACTGCGCCCCGGTGAGCCCGGCTTCTCCGAGAACATCTCGGTGCGATCGATTCTGGGCCGCTTCCTAGAGCACTCGCGAATTATTCACTTCCGCGCCATCGATGAGTTCTGGATCGGCAGTGCCGACATGATGCATCGTAATCTCGACCGTCGAGTCGAGGTCATGGCACAGGTGAAGGATCCGAGGTTGACCGCTCAGCTCAACGACATGTTCGAGTCGGCGATGGATCCCGCAACCAGGTGCTGGGAACTCGGTACCGACGGCCGTTGGACGGCGTTGCCGCTCGCCGGCCAGACGGTTCGCGATCACCAGGTGTCGATGATGGAGCGTCACCGTCAGCGGTGATGTGACGGTGTGGCCTAGGGCCGGTCTGGGAGCGTGGCTTCCAGTGGCCCCTGATGACCTGCAGGAGTAGAGGTGTCGAAGAAGTCTGGGGCCACCGGCAAGGACGGCTCGGGCGTCGCGATACCCGCCGCTGGCGCGGTGTTGTGGCGGAACAGCACGGCTGACGGTGCGGCCACCGATGCGGTGGAGGTCGCTCTGGTTCACCGACCTCGCTACGACGACTGGTCATTGCCCAAGGGCAAGCTAGATCCCGGTGAGACCGAGCCTGTCGCCGCCGTGCGCGAGGTCGAGGAGGAGACCGGCTACGCCGCAGAGCTCGGCAGGCGTTTGGCGTCGGTGAGCTATCCCACCGAGCAGGGCACCAAGAGGGTGCGCTACTGGGCGGCTCGCGCGCTGGGCGGAGAGTTCGTGCCCAACTCGGAGGTCGACGAACTGCTCTGGTTGCCGGTCAGCGCGGCGATGAAGCGCCTTCAGTACCCGCACGATCGGAAGGTGCTGCGCCGCTTCGCCAAGCATCCGGCCGACACTCGAACCGTGCTGATCGTTCGGCACGCGGTCGCAGGCAACAAGGCCCGCTACAAGGGCAACGACGACGAGCGACCGCTCGACAAGAGAGGCCGGGCACAGGCCGAGTCACTGGTCGGACTGTTATTGGCGTTCGGCGCCACCGATCTCCACGCCGCCCCGCGCACGCGCTGCCACCAAACGCTCGAGCCGATGGCCGAGGAGTTGGGTGTGACGATCGCCGACGAGCCCACGTTGTCGGAGGAGGCCTACGCCGATGACCCCGAGGCGGGGCGCCTGCGGCTGGCCGAGATCGCGAAGTCCGATGCAACACCGGTGATCTGTACCCAGGGCAAGGTGATCCCGGATCTCATCGCGTGGTGGTGCGACCGTGATGGTGTGCGGCCGGACAAGTCGCGAAATCGAAAGGGCAGCACCTGGGTGCTGACGCTGGCGAACGACACCCTCGTGGCTGCTGACCACATCGGCAGCCCGCTGGCGCGCGGTTAGTCAGCCTTCACCAAGAAACGCGCCGCGGATCAAATGATCCACGGCGCGTTCCCTGCCGGAACTGAATCCGGGCTGATGTCTGCCGGTTTAGCGGCGGCCCTTCTTGGCCGGAGCCTTCTTGGCGACAGCCTTCTTGACTGCGGCCTTCTTGGCGGCCGGAGCCGCCTTCTTGGCAACGGCCTTCTTGACTGCAGCCTTCTTGACGGCCGGAGCCGCCTTCTTGGCGACAGCCTTCTTGACTGCAGCCTTCTTGACGGCCGGAGCCGCCTTCTTGGCAACGGCCTTCTTGACTGCAGCCTTCTTGACGGCCGGAGCCGCCTTCTTGGCAACGGCCTTCTTGACGACCGCCTTCTTGACGGCCTTCTTCACCGCCGCCTTGCGGGCCGGTGCAGCCGTGGCGCCACGCTTCACAGCAGGTCCTTCCGCCGGGAGACGCTGCGCCCCAGACACAACTGCCTTGAACTGAGCGCCCGGGCGGAATGCCGGAACTGATGTGGGCTTGACCTTGACGGTCTCGCCGGTGCGCGGGTTACGCGCAACGCGAGCCGCACGACGACGCTGCTCAAAAACGCCAAACCCTGTGATCGTCACGCTGTCGCCCTTATGGACGGCGCGCACGATGGTGTCGACGACGTTCTCCACGGCGGCAGTTGCCTGCCGCCGATCGGTGCCCAACTTGTCCGTGAGGACGTCGATGAGCTCTGCCTTGTTCATGCAAAACCTCCGAAGCCAGTGGTCCGCCTTGGACCGACTAGTGCACACGGTAAACCCTTAAGCTGCTGATTTCCAAGAGCCACGCCCAATTTCAGGCATTGCTGAGTGGCGTGTCGGCAATCCGATTGCCCCACATAGGCGGTGGTACGCCAGTGCTAGAACTGGTTGCGGGGAGGGGATTTCGACCCCCTCCCCGCCCATTCTCAGGCCGGTAGAGTGCGCGGCTTCCAGCTCGGCCGACGCTTCTCAAACTCCTCGATTTCAGCCTGTTTCCGCAGCGTAAGGCCTATATCGTCGAGACCCTCGAGCAGCCGCCAAGCGGTGTAGTCGTCAATCGTGAACGGCAACAGGACCGTTCCGGCGGCAATGGTGCGATCTTGAAGATTCACAGTGATTTCCAGCCCCGGATTCTGCTCAATGAGCTTCCAAAGCAATTCCACATCATCTTGGGCAACTTCGGCCGCCAGGAGTCCCGCCTTGCCCGAATTGCCGCGAAAGATGTCGGCGAAGCGCGACGATATGACGACCCGGAAGCCGTAGTCCATTAGCGCCCAGACGGCATGCTCCCGCGATGAGCCGGTGCCGAAATCTGGTCCGGCCACCAGAACCGAGCCCTTGTCGAAAGGCGGGAGATTGAGGATGAAGGACGGATCATTCCGCCAGGCGGCGAATAGACCGTCCTCGAAACCCGTTCGGGTGACCCGCTTGAGGTAGACCGCGGGGATGATCTGGTCGGTGTCGACGTTCGACCGCCGCAGCGGAACGCCAATACCGGTGTGAGTGTGGAAGGCATCCATGGCTTTCTCCCTATCGAGTTTCGAGCAGATCGGCGGGCGAGGACAAGGTGCCACGGATCGCGGTGGCCGCCGCGACGGCGGGCGAAACTAGGTGCGTGCGCCCACCCTTACCCTGCCTACCCTCGAAGTTTCGGTTGGACGTGGCTGCGCAGCGCTCGCCTGGCGCCAGCTGATCAGGGTTCATGCCGAGGCACATCGAGCACCCGGCCTGGCGCCATTCGGCGCCGGCGGCGGTGAATATGTCGCCCAGACCCTCGGATTCGGCCTGCGCACGCACCCGCATCGATCCGGGCACCACGAGCATCCGAACGCCATCGGCCACTGTGTGACCCTGCAGGACCTCGGCGACCACGCGTAGATCCTCGATACGGCCATTGGTGCAGGAGCCGACGAACACCGTGTCGATGGCCACGTCGCGCATGGCGGTGCCCGGCACCAAATCCATGTAGGCCAAGGCCTTTTCCGCGGCCTGCCGCTCACCTTCATCGAACATCTGTTCGGGGTGGGGCACCGAATCGGCCAGTGGCACACCCTGACCGGGGTTGGTACCCCATGTCACGAACGGGCTGAGGCTGGCGGCGTCGATGTGAATCTCGGTGTCGAACTCGGCGCCGTCGTCGGTGCGCAGATTGCTCCACGCCTCGACCGCGGCGTCCCAGTCCGCACCCGTCGGCGCGTGCGGCCGACCCCGTAGGTACTCGAAGGTGGTCTCGTCCGGAGCGATCATGCCTGCGCGAGCGCCCGCCTCGATGCTCATGTTGCAGACCGTCATACGACCCTCCATCGACAGCGCCTCGATGGCGCTGCCGCGGTACTCCAGGACGTGGCCCTGCCCACCGCCGGTGCCGATCTTGGCGATCACGGCGAGGATGATGTCCTTGGCGCTCACCCCCGGCGGCAGTTCACCGTCGACGTTGATCGCCATCGTCTTGAATGGCCGAAGCGCAAGTGTCTGCGTCGCGAGCACGTGCTCGACCTCGGACGTGCCGATCCCCATCGCCAGTGCGCCGAACGCGCCGTGGGTGGAGGTGTGACTGTCGCCGCAGACGACGGTGGTGCCCGGCTGGGTCAGTCCGAGTTGCGGTCCGATGATGTGCACGATGCCCTGCTCGACGTCACCCATCGAATGCAGGCGAATGCCGAACTCCGCACAGTTTCGGCGCAGCGTCTCGACCTGGGTCCGCGACACCGGGTCGGCGATGGGCTTGTCGATGTCGATCGTCGGAACGTTGTGGTCCTCCGTGGCGATCGTCAGATCGGGCCTGCGCACCGGCCGCCCGGCCAACCTCAGGCCGTCGAACGCCTGCGGGCTGGTGACTTCGTGGACGAGGTGCAGATCGATGTAGATCAGGTCCGGCTCCTTGGCCGATCCCTCTCCGGGGCCGCTGAACACAACGTGGTCGGCCCACACCTTCTCTGCCATGGTGCGTGGTTTGTCGTTCATGACGTCTCAATTCCCTCGGACCACCCACATGGGCTGATGCGGGTGGCGACTCTTTGTTATCTCAGCATTCGGGACGCTAGTATCTCCCTGTGAGACAGGATAGCGGCATCGGCGTGCTCGACAAAGCCGTGGGGGTACTGCATTCGGTAGCCCAGTCCCCTTGCGGGCTGGCCGAACTCTGCGAACGCACCGGCCTGCCTCGGGCGACCGCGCACAGGCTGGCCGCGGGCCTCGAGGTGCACCGACTACTGGCACGTGACGGCGAGGGGCGCTGGCTACTGGGGCCCGCGCTCACCGAGCTGGCCGGCCAGGTCAATGACCCACTGCTGGCCGCGGGCGCCGCAATACTGCCCCGACTGCGCGAGATCACCGGCGAGAGCGTGCAGCTGTACCGGCGGGAGGGCACAGCCAGGGTGTGTGTGGCGGCCCTGGAACCGCCTGTGGGCCTTCGTGACACCGTTCCGGTGGGCACCCACCTGCCGATGACCGCGGGGTCCGGCGCCAAGGTGCTGCTGGCCTACAGCGACGCGGCGACCCAACAGGCGGTACTGCCGCACGCGAAGTTCACCGACCGGACGCTGGCCGAGGTTCGCAAGCGTGGCTGGGCGCAGAGTGCTGCCGAGCGCGAGGCGGGTGTGGCGAGTATCTCAGCGCCGGTTCGCGACGGCCGCGGCACGGTGATCGCGGCAGTGTCGGTGTCCGGGCCCATCGACCGAATGGGCCGACGCCCCGGCGAGCGCTGGGCAGCCGATCTACTGGCGGCGGCCGAGGCACTGACGCGGCGTTTGTAGAACTCCACCCCGCAAATGCAAGAACGCCCGTCCTCGATGAGGACGGGCGTTTCTCGTTTGTACCCCCGATGGGATTCGAACCCACGCTACCGCCGTGAGAGGGCGGCGTCCTAGGCCGCTAGACGACGGGGGCTAGAACTTATTCCGGTTGGAAAGCATAGCTCAGCGAGCAATGCCTACCTAATCACCACGATTGGCTGGGGTACCAGGACTCGAACCTAGAATGGCGGTACCAGAAACCGCTGTGTTGCCAATTACACCATACCCCATGGGCTGTCTATAACCGCTGGTCATAGACCTTGTCGAAGTCCGGCGCATCTCGGTGGCCACCGCTGCATTCCGTTCTCCGGCCGACAGGCAGACTATCAAAGATTCCGGCGCCGATTTTCACGCAGGTGCCGTAACGGCCGCCGCGTGGTCACGACCGGCGCGCAGCCTGGCCAAACTCCTCTCGCGACCCAGCAGTTCCAGCGACTCGAACAGCGGCGGGCTGACGGTCGCGCCGGTGGCCGCGACCCGGATGGGACCGAACGCCTTGCGAGGCTTGAGTTCGAGACCGTCGATCAGCGCCGCCTTCAGGGCCGCCTCGATATCCGCCGTCGTCCACTGGCCGACCTCCTCGAGCGCGGCCACCGCGGCGTCGAGGACCGCGACAGCCTCGGCACGCAGTTCCTTGCCCGCGGACTTCTCGTCGAGCGCGAAAGAACCCTCGTCGAGGAACTTCAGCAGATCCCACGCGTCGCCGAGCACGACGATGCGGGTCTGCACGAGATCGGCCGCCACGGCGAACGAGGCGTCGTCCAGGCCGGTGTCGTGCCCGTGAGCGACGAAGTAGTCGCGCAGTCGAGCCACGAAGTCGCCGGCGGACAGCAGTCGGATGTGCTCGGCGTTGATCGCGTCGGCCTTCTTCTGGTCGAACCGCGCCGGGTTGGAGTTGACGTTGCGGACGTCGAACGCGGCAACCATCTCATCGAGGCTGAACACGTCGTGGTCGTCTGCGATGCCCCAGCCCAGCAGCGCGAGGTAGTTCAGCAGTCCCTCCGGGATGAACCCGCGGTCGCGGTGCAGGAACAGATTGGACTGCGGGTCGCGCTTGGACAGCTTCTTGTTGCCCTCCCCCAGGACGCTGGGCAGGTGGGCGAACTCGGGCACCCGCTGCGCCACCCCGATCCGGATCAGCGCGCGATACAAGGCGATCTGGCGCGGTGTCGACGGCATGATGTCCTCACCACGAAGCACGTGGGTGATATTCATCACGGCGTCGTCGACCGGATTGACCAACGTGTACAGCGGATCTCCGTTACCCCGGGTGATCGCGAAGTCCGGAACCGATCCGGCCGCGAACGTGACGGGCCCGCGCACCAGATCGTTCCACGTGAGGTCCTCGTCGGGCATCCGCAGCCGCAGAACGGGATTACGCCCCTGTGCACGGAACGCCGCCCGCTGCTCGTCGGTCAGGTCGCGGTCGTGGTTGTCGTATCCGAGCTTGGGATTGCGATCGGCGGCGACGTGGCGGGCCTCGACCTCCTCGGGTGTCGAGTAGGCCTCGTACACCTCACCGGCGGCCAGCAGTCGCGCGATCACGTCACGGTAGATGTCACCGCGCTCGGACTGCCGATACGGCGCGTGCGGACCACCGACCTCGGGCCCCTCGTCCCAATCCAGACCCAGCCACCGCAACGCGTCCAGGATTGCCGCGTAGCTCTCCGCGCTGTCGCGCGCCGCGTCGGTGTCCTCGATGCGGAAGACGAAGGTGCCTCCGGTGTGTCGGGCGTAGGCCCAGTTGAACAACGCGGTGCGCACCAGCCCGACGTGTGGTGTGCCTGTGGGTGAGGGACAGAACCGGACTCTTACACGCTCAGCAGTCATTTCGCTCCTCGCGTCCGCAGTGGCGTCGTTCATCATTTTCCTTTGCGCACAACGGGATTGGAGAGGGTGCCGATGCCATCGATGGTGACGCTGACAGTGTCACCATCCTCGATCGGCCCGACACCCTCGGGCGTACCGGTCAGGATCAGATCTCCCGGCAGCAGCGTCATCACCGCCGAAGCCCATTCGATGATCGCACCGACGTCGTGCAGCAGAAGCGAGGTGTTGCTGTGCTGGCGCACTTCGCCGTTGACCTCGGTTCGCAGATCCAGGTTTGCGGGGTCGACAGCGGTCTCGATCCAGGGACCGACAGGGCAGAAGGTGTCATGACCCTTGGCCCGCATCCACTGCCCGTCCTTCTTCTGCTGATCGCGGGCGGACACGTCATTGGCGATGGTGTAGCCGAGGATGACCTCGGCGGCCTTGGCGGCCGGCACGTCCTTACAGGGCCGCTCGATGACGATGACCAACTCGCCCTCGTGATGCACGGGATTGGCATCGGCAGGCAGTTGGATCGCGACATTGGGCCCGATGATCGCGGTGTTGGGCTTGAGGAAGATCACCGGATCCTCCGGTGGCTCGCCGCCCATCTCGCGGGCGTGGGCCGCGTAGTTCTTGCCCATGCAGATCACCTTGCTGGCCAGGATCGGGGCCAGCAGCCGAACGTCGGCCAACGGCCACGAACGACCCGTGAAAGTGGGGTTGCGCGAGAGATACTGCTCGGCGATCTCGCGGCACACGGCATCGGAGTTCGGGTCGCCCTCGATGACTACGAAGGCGACCCCGTCTGGACTGGCAATTCGACCGAGGCGCATGGCCTCAGCCTAATGACGCGCAGGCGGCATCCTTAATCAGCCCGCGAACTGGGCAACCAGGAACGGGGTGGAGTCCGGCAGCGACGCCAGCACCGCGCCGGAGTGGTCAGCGTCGGGGTAGACCTTCAGCGTCACGTCCTGACCGTTGGCCACCAGCTGATCGGCGAACTGCAGCGTCAGCTTCGGCGGCACGTCGGTGTCCTTGGAGCCCACCCCAAGAAAGATCGGCCGGTCATATCCACTGACCGCGGTGCCCATGTAGGCGTCCAGCGCCTCGGCGATCTCGGGCAGCGACGCCAGCGGTGCGCGGAAGAAGTCGGTCGGCGTCATGTGTCCCAGCGCCCGATCCAGATCGGGTTTGCACAGTGTCTCGCCCTTTTCGACCGCATCCAGACCAGCAGGTGTGAGGACGCTGTTCACGTCGAGGTCGGGTCGCGCGTCGCGCAGACCGGCGAGGATGTAGGCGGTGTAGCTGTTGGCCGCGGGTCCGGTGCCCGCGGGCAGGACCATGTCCGGCCCGGCGGTCTTGACGATGCTCTGGACGTTGGCCGGTGTGCCGGTCGCCACCACCCCGCGAAAGTCCAGGCCGGTGCCGCGACTGAACTCGGTGGCGCGCCAGGCAGTGTCGACCGCGGCCGCACCGCCCTGGGACTGGCCGACGACGGCCCACTTCGGCGACAGTGGCAGGCCCATCTCGTGCATGGCGATCACGGAGTCCACCACGCTGTGCGCGGTGGCGGTGCCGTTGAGGTAACTCATCAAACCGGGCGTCCCGAGACCGGCGTAATCGGAGCCGACGACGGCGTAGCCCTGCTCAAGCCAGTGCGACAGATACTCGTCATCACGCTCGCTGCGGGGCCGCGCTGAGGGCGCGCAATCGTCGCCGAGCCCCACCGTGCCGTGTGCCCATGCGATGACCGGCCAGCCGCCGGCGGGGGCGGTACCGTGCGGCAGAAAGACCGCGGCCGTGCTGACCGCTGGCGAGTTGTGTTGATCGATAGTGGAATACAGAATCCGGTATGCCGCAGCGGCACCTGACACCGACAGTGCCGGCTCAAGTGGCACCGAGGCGATGAGGCCGCCGGGAGGCGGGATCGGTCCATCGTGGAGGCGGGCGTCCAGGCCCGACCAGTTCGGCTCCGCGGCCACCGCCACCGGTGCCACACCCATCGCCATCACGAACGCCAACGCCACGCAGGTCACCCATCTCCACATCACCGGGACAGACTAACCACTCACGACGCGTCTTATATAATGAGACATAAGTTCGATATTTTGGGATGACATGGCACGATGCCGACATGACGATTTCGTCGATTGGGACGGCTCGCCGCTGGTCCATGCTCGTCATCGCACTGACCTCGACCACGTGCGCCAACGTGTTCATCAATGGCGCGGCATTTCTCATCCCCACCCTGCACGCCGACCGCGGCCTCGATCTCGCCAAAGCCGGTCTCCTGTCCTCGATGCCGAGCTTCGGACTGGTCATCACGCTGATCGCGTGGGGATACCTGGTCGATAGATTCGGTGAGCGGATCGTGCTGACCGTGGGCTCGGCACTGACGGCCGCGGCCGCGTTCGCCGCGGCGTCTGCCGACTCCCTCATCGCCGTCGGCGCGTTTCTACTGCTCGGCGGTATGGCCGCAGCCAGCAGCAATTCGGCCAGCGGCCGCCTCGTGGTCGGCTGGTTCCCGCCCGAACAGCGCGGGCTGGTCATGGGCATCCGCCAGACCGCCACCCCGCTCGGCGTCGGCCTGGGCGCGTTGGTCATACCGCGCCTGGCCGAATCCCACGGCGTCACCGCCGCCCTGCTGTTTCCCGCGGCGGTGTGCGCGTTGGCCGCTGTGATGTGCGCGCTCGGTGTCATCGATCCGCCGCGCCCGCCGCGGCACGAGGCCCCGCAGGAGCACCTCGCCAACCCCTACCGCGGCTCATCTCTGCTGTGGCGGATCCATGCCGTCTCGGTACTGCTGGTGGTGCCCCAGGCCGTGCTGTGGACGTTCATGCTGGTGTGGCTGATGACCGACCGTGGCTGGACGGCCGCGTCGGCAGGCCTGCTCGTGACGATGACCCAGGTTCTCGGCGCGGCGGGGCGGATCGCCGCCGGGCGGTGGTCAGATGTCACCGGATCGCGGCTCAAACCCATCAGGGCCATCGCGGCGGCCGCCGCCACAGCCATGGCGCTGCTGGCCCTCACCGACTGGCTCGATTCGCCGATCAGCGTCGCGTTGATCGTCATCGCCTCGGTTATCACGGTGTCCGACAACGGCTTGGCATTCACCGCCATCGCCGAGATTGCAGGCCCGTTCTGGAGCGGACGCGCGCTGGGCACCCAGAACACCAGCCAGCACCTGGCGTCGGCAATCGCCTCACCGCTCTTCGGCGCCGTGATCGGAGTGTTGGGCTTCCCCGCGGCGTTCGCGGTGAGCGCAATGCTGCCGCTCGCCGCTCTGCCACTGGTCCCCGACGACCCCGCATCGGTGAAATAGCCCACCAAAAAACATCTTTCACGCCACATGTGTGTCGACCATCACGTGGGGGCGGGTTGTCCAAACACGTCCGATCAGACATGATTGAGAGGCGTTATTGGAATGATTCAAGTTTCTAGAAGGGTTTGTGTGACGATGACACTGCTGACGATCGGCGACCAGTTCCCGGCCTACGACCTCACCGCCGTCATCGGAGGTGACCTCTCCAAGGTGGACGCCAAGCAGCCCGACGACTACTTCACTCGGGTGACCAGCTCGGACCACGACGGCAAGTGGCGCGTCGTGTTCTTCTGGCCCAAGGATTTCACCTTTATCTGCCCGACCGAAATCGCGGCCTTCGGCAAGCTCAACGAGGACTTCGAGGATCGCGACACCAAGGTGCTCGGCGTTTCCACCGATAACGAATTCGTGCACTTCCAGTGGCGTGCCCAGCACGATGAGCTGAAGACGCTGCCGTTCCCGATGGTATCGGACCTCAAGCGCGAGCTGGCTCTGGCCACCGGTGTCCTCAACGCCGACGGTGTCGCCGACCGCGCCACCTTCATCATCGACCCCAACAATGAGATCCAGTTCGTCTCGGTCACAGCGGGTTCGGTCGGGCGCAACGTCGACGAGGTGCTGCGCGTGCTCGATGCGCTGCAGTCCGACGAGCTGTGCGCCTGCAACTGGCGCAAGGGCGACCCGACCATCGATGCAGGCGAGCTGCTCGCGGAAGCGGTCTGACGCATGAGCATCAAGCGAGGAACGGAGTGGGATCGCGCATGAGTATTGAGAACGTCAAGGATGCGCTGCCCGAGTACGCCAAGGACCTCAAGCTCAACCTGGGCACCATCGCACGTACCACCGAGTTGAGCGAGCAACAGCTCTGGGGTGCACTGGTTGCCACGGCCGCCGCCACGAAATCACAGCGGCTGCTTCGGGAGATCTCCGAGGACGCCTTGGACATCCTGTCCGAGGATGCCTACCACGCAGCACTCGGCGCTGCCGCCATCATGGGCATGAACAACGTGTTCTACCGCACGAAGGGGCAGCTCGACGGCCGCTACGACGACCTGCGGGCCGGCCTGCGGATGAACATCATCGGTAACCCCGGTGTGGCCAAGGAGGATTTCGAGCTGTGGTCGCTGGCGGTATCGGCGATCAACGGCTGCGGCCACTGCCTCTCGGCGCATGAGACGGTGCTGCGGGATGCCAATGTCGATCGCACCGCGATCTTCGAGGCAATCCGGCTGGCATCGATCATCTCCGGTGTGGCACAGGCACTGTCGACCGTGGACGCTCTGGCTACGGTCTAATCAGGCTACGGTCTGATCAATTGTGTTGGACGGCGCGCTGCCGGGCTTACCGCCCGGCAGCGCGTTTTCGTGGCAGCACCAGTAGTGCCGCAAAGAGAAAACACAACGCGCCGACGAAAGTGCCGAGGTTGGCGATCCGCTCGTCGATGATGACCCCGGCCCTGGTGACGAAGGCCGCCAGCGCGGAGAGGCCGAACGCGAGGCACCCGATCAGGTTGATCCAGCCGGCACGCCAGTCAACCGATTTCGGCGCCCACCAGCCCACCGCCACAACCGCCAGCACGCCGCTGACGAGGAAGGCGGTCGACCCCGCTGCGTCCGGCGCCCACACCAGGCGGCGTTCCGCCACCACCTGATGCGCCCACACCGCCGACCCGGTGCTGACGTTGAACAGGACCGTTCCGCCGAATTGCGTTGCCGCCGAGAGCCAGCCAATGCTGCCCTCGGGCCCAGACCGAACGAGCTGAATCCACGCCGCAGTGGTGAAGAACCACGACCCGACGAAGCACAGTGCGTTGGCCGCCAACTCCCCCGCTGCCTCGGCGAAGCCGGGTGCGGTGGCCGTGGCGAACAGCGTGGAACCGACCGCGAACAACCAGCATTGGTGAGTCAGCGTGACGGCATCCCGTACACGCCCCACCTGCAGCTGGTCACTCACCCGGAAGCGAAGCTAGAGAAGGCCCACGATCCGGTCGCCGGCCTGACTGGTCGACAGAACCTCGTCACCGCGCGTTGCGAGGTGCTTGGCGACGGCCGCGTCCACCCGTGCGGCGGCCTCGTCCTCGCCGACATGTGCCAGCAGCAGTGCCACCGACATGATCGCCGCCGTGGGATCGGCGATGCCCTGCCCGGCGATATCGGGAGCGCTGCCGTGAACGGGTTCGAACATCGACGGGTTGGTGCGCGTGGCGTCGATGTTGCCGCTCGCCGCCAGACCAATACCGCCCGACACCGCGGCCGCGAGGTCGGTGATGATGTCGCCGAAGAGGTTGTCGGTCACGATGACGTCGAATCGCCCGGGGTCGGTGACCATGTGGATGGTCGCCGCATCGATGTGTTGATAGGCGACCTCGACGTCACTGAACTCCTCGCCCACCTGCGCGACGATGCGAGACCAGAGCTTGCCTGCGAATGTCAGCACGTTCGTCTTGTGCACCAGCGTGAGGTGCTTGCGCCGCTGTGCGGCACGGGCGAAGGCGTAGCGAACGACCCGCTCGATCCCGAACGCCGTGTTCAGACTCACCTCGGTGGCCACCTCGTGCGGCGTGCCGACGCGAATGGCCCCACCGGTGCCGGTGTAGGGGCCCTCGGTGCCCTCGCGGACGACGACGAAGTCGATGGCGGGATCGCCTGCCAGCGGGCTACTGGTACCGGAGTGCAGCTTCGATGGCCGAAGGTTGACGTGATGGTCGAGTGCGAAGCGCAGCGTCAGCAGCAGCCCGCGCTCAAGCACACCGCTGGGCACCGACGGATCCCCGATGGCACCCAGCAGGATCGCGTCGTGCCCACGCAGTTCGTCCACGACGCCGTCGGGCAGGGTCTCCCCCGTCGCGTGATAGCGCTTCGCACCGAGGTCGTACTCGGTCTTCTCGACTCCGGGCAGAACGACGTCGAGCACCTTGAGGGCCTCGGCGATGACCTCGGGTCCGATGCCGTCGCCGGCGATGACAGCTAGCTTCACGACAGGTCCACCAATTCCAGCGTTCCGGCGGCCACATCGGTGCCGATGGCTGAGAGCACGTCGGCGGGCACCGCACGGTCCAGCCGCAGCATGATCGTCGCGCCCTCGCCGTCGGCGTCCTGGCTGAGCTGAGCGGCCAGGATGTTGACTCCCGCGCCGCCGAGGAGGGTGCCGATCTTGCCGAGCGCGCCCGGTTGGTCGTCGTAGTTGATGATCAGATTGACGCCCTCGGCGCGCAGCTCGAGGTTACGGCCGTTGATCTGCACGATCTTCTCCACCAACTGCGGACCGGTCAGCGTGCCCGCCACGTTCACGGTCGAGCCGTCGGAGGCAACCGCGCGGACGTCGACGACGCTGCGGTGGTTGGGGCTCTCCGACTCGGTGTCGATACTCGCCTCGACACCCCGCTCAGCGGCCAGCGCGGGCGCGTTCACGAACGTGACCTGGTCCTCGATGACTGCGGAGAAAAGCCCGCGCAGCGCCGAGAGCCGCAGCACCTCAACCTCTTCGGAGGCCAGCTCGCCGCGCACCTGTACGCACAGGTTGGTGGGCAGCTCGGTCGACAGGGCACCGACCAGCACGCCCAGCTTACGAACCAGGTCGAGCCACGGCGCGACCTCCTCGCCGACCACGCCGCCACCGACGTTGACCGCGTCGGGCACGAACTCGCCGGCCAGCGCCAGGCGCACGCTGGCGGCAACATCGGTGCCCGCTCGGTCCTGTGCCTCGGCGGTCGATGCACCCAGGTGCGGTGTGACGACCACCTGGGGCAGGTCGAACAGCGGGCTGTCGGTGCACGGTTCAGTGGAGAACACGTCCAGGCCTGCGCCGCGGACGTGACCGCTCTTGATCGCATCGGCAAGCGCCTGCTCGTCGATCAGGCCGCCGCGGGCGGCGTTGACGATGATCACGCCTGGCTTGACCTTGGTCAGGGCGTCCTTGCCGATCAGACCCGCCGTCTCCTTGGTCTTGGGCAGGTGAATGGAGATGAAGTCGGCGCGGCCGAGGAGATCATCGAGCGGCAGCAGCTCGATGCCGAGCTGGGCGGCGCGCGCCTGTGAGACGTACGGGTCGTAGGCGGTGACGTGCGCACCGAATGCGGCCAGCCGCTGGGCCACCAACTGGCCGATGCGGCCCAGCCCCACGACGCCGACGGTCTTGCCGAAGATCTCGGTGCCCGAGAACGACGAGCGCTTCCAGGTGCGCTCCCGCAGCGTCGCGTCGGCGGCGGGGATCTGCCGCGCAGCCGAGAGCAGGAGCGCGAGCGCATGCTCGGCGGCACTGTGGATGTTCGAGGTGGGCGCGTTGACGACCAGGACACCGCGGGCGGTGGCGGCGTCGACGTCGACGTTGTCCAGCCCGACACCCGCGCGGGCGACAATCTTGAGTTTGGGCGCCGCGGCCAGTACCTCAGCGTCCACGGTGGTCGCCGAGCGCACCAGCAGCGCGTCGGCCTCCGGCACCGCGGCCAGCAGCTTCGGCCGGTCTGGGCCATCGACCCAACGCACTTCTACCTGGTCTCCCAGGGCGGCGACGGTGGACTCAGCGAGTTTGTCGGCAATAAGAACGACGGGAAGGCTCACCCGACGATCCTAATGGGCTGTAATCGACGAGTGGACATCACCATCGTCGGGAGTGGACCCAATGGGCTGAGCGCAGCCGTGATCTGTGCCCGTGCCGGCTTGTCGGTGCGGGTCATCGAGGCACAGCCCACGGCGGGGGGTGGCGCGCGCACCCTCGCCGACCCCGAGTTCGGTGATGTTCACCACGACATCTGCTCGGCGGTGCACCCGCTTGCGCTGGCGTCGCCGTTCTTCGCCGAGTTCGATCTGCCGGCCCGCGGTGTCACCCTGGCCGTCCCGGACGTCTCCTACGCCAACCCACTGCCCGACCGCCCCGCCGCCGTCGGCTACCTCGACATCGAACGCACGTGCGCCGAACTCGACGACGGGGCGTCATGGCGCAGACTGCTGGGCCCGCTGACGGCCGACTGCCACGGGGTGGTCGGTCTGATGCTCGGCGACAAGCGCTCGATACCGCCGTCCATCCCCGCCGCCCTTCGGGTTGCGCCCCGGCTGCTGGCCCAGGGCACCCCGCTGTGGCGCTCACTGCGGGGCGAGGACGCCCGAGCGTTATTCAGCGGCGTTGCGGCGCACACGATCTCGCAGATGCCGTCACTGGTGTCCTCGGGTGCCGGACTGATGCTGGCCACCCTCGCCCACGCGGTGGGCTGGCCCATTCCTGTCGGCGGCTCCCAAGCCATCCCTGACGCACTGATCGCCGACCTGCGCGCGCACGGCGGCGAACTCGTCGTCGGCGAGGAGGTGAGCAGCCCGCCCGGTGGAGTCGTGCTGTATGACACCGCGCCGACCGCGCTGCTCCGGATCTACGGTGACGCCATCCCCGAGAGCTACGCGAAGGCGTTGCGTCGCTACCGGTACGGCCCGGGAGTCGCCAAGGTCGATTTCGTCTTGTCCGACGAGATCCCGTGGCGCGACTCACGATTGGCCCTTGCCCCCACGCTTCACCTCGGAGGCAGCCGCGCCCAGATGGCATTGGCCGAGAGTCAGATCGCCCACGGACGCCACGCCGACTGGCCGATGGTGCTCGCGGCGCTGCCCCATGTCGCCGATCCCGGCCGCATCGACAGGCAGGGACGACGCCCGCTGTGGACCTACGCCCACGTGCCGTCTGGATCAACCGTTGACATGGCCGAGACCGTGACCCGCGTGTTCGAGCGCCTCGCCCCGGGGTTCCGCGACATCGTGCTGGGCGTGCGCAGCGTGCCCGCAGCGCAGCTGTCCCATCACAACGCCAACCTCGTCGGCGGCGACATCGGTGTCGGCGGTAACAACATGTTCAGCGCGTTGACCGGCCCCGCCCTGCAGTGGAACCCGTGGACGACGCCGATCCCGAAGGCCTACCTGTGCTCGTCAGCGGCCCCGCCCGGCGGCGGCGTGCACGGTATGGCTGGCTACTACGCCGCGCGCACCGTGCTGCGCCGTGAATTCGGCATCAAGAAGGTTCCCGCACTGGCCCCGTAGCCCTCGCCGACGTGTTTGGCTCGAGGTATGACGAAACTCGCGATCATCTACTACTCCGCCACGGGGCACGGCACCACGATGGCGAAACGAATCGAGGCGGCGGCCACGGCTGCGGGCGCCGAGGTCAGGTTGCGGCACATCGCCGAGACGCTTGACCCGGAGTCGTTCGCCGGGAACCCGGCGTGGACGGCCAACTACGAGGCCACCAGGGATCTGCCCGCCGCCACCGGTGATGACATCGTCTGGGCCGATGCGGTGATATTCGGGTCTCCCACGCGATTCGGTTCGGTGACAGCGCAATTCCGCACGTTCATCGACTCGCTGGGTGGTCTGTGGTCGGAGGGCAAGCTGGCGGACAAGGTCTACGCGGGCTTCACCTCGTCGAACACGGCGCACGGCGGTCAGGAAACCACCCTGCTCACGTTGTACGTCACGCTCATGCACTTCGGCGGCATCATCGTGGCGCCGGGCTACACCGATGCGCTCAAGTTCGTCGACGGCAACCCGTACGGCGCCAGCCTTATCGCCAGCCGGGACAACATCAGCGAATTCGACGACGCCACCTCCAACGCCCTCGACCACCTGGCGCGTCGCGTCGTGCAGGTCACTTCCCGGCTGGTTGCCTAGAGAGCGATTTCGGCGCGTTCAGCCGCGGTGACCGCGGCTGAACGCGCCGAATTCGTGGTGAGACTAAGCGGTCTCGGTGATCGGCCGATCGACCCAGCTCATCAGGTCGCGCAGTTTCTTGCCGGTGACCTCGATCGGGTGCTCGGCGTTCTCCTTGCGCAGTGCCTCGAGTTCCTTGTTGCCGCCCTCGACGTTCGCGACCAGGCGCTTGACGAAGGTGCCGTCCTGAATGTCCTTGAGGATGGCGCGCATCCGCTCCTTGGTGCCCTCGTCGATGACGCGCGGACCTGAGATGTAACCGCCGAACTCCGCGGTGTCAGACACCGAGTAGTTCATCCGGGCGATGCCACCTTCGTACATCAGGTCGACGATCAGCTTGAGCTCGTGCAGCACCTCGAAGTAGGCCATCTCGGGGGCGTAGCCCGCCTCGACCATGATCTCGAAACCGGCCTTGACCAGTTCCTCGGTGCCGCCGCACAGCACGGCCTGCTCACCGAACAGGTCGGTCTCGGTCTCTTCCTTGAAGTCGGTCTTGATGACGCCCGCGCGGGTGCCGCCGATGGCCTTGGCGTAGGACAGCGCCAGCGCCTGTCCCTCACCCTTGGGGTCCTGGTCGACGGCGATCAGGCAGGGCACGCCCTTGCCGTCGACGAACTGACGACGCACGAGGTGGCCGGGGCCCTTCGGCGCAACCATGCCGATGGTGACGTTGGCCGGCGGCTTGATCAGACCGAAGTGGATGTTGAGGCCGTGGCCAAAGAACAGCGCGTTGCCGTCCTCCAGGTTCGGCTCGATGTCGTTCTTGAAGATCTCTGCCTGCGCGGTGTCGGGCGCCAGCAGCATGATGACGTCGGCCCACTTGGCGACCTCAGCCGGGGTGTCGACCTCGAGGCCCTGCTCGGTGACCTTCTCGCGTGACTTCGAGCCCTCCTTGAGGCCCACCTTCACCTGCACGCCGGAGTCGCGCAGGCTCAGCGAGTGCGCGTGACCCTGGCTGCCGTAGCCGATCACGGCGACCTTGCGGCCCGCGATGATCGACAGGTCCGCGTCGTCGTCGTAAAACATCTCAACTGCCACTTCGATATTCCTTCTCTGTTTCGTGTTGCATTGGAACGTTGCGATGAAAAAGTGCGTTACTTGGCGCCCATGCCGCGGGGACCGCGGGAGAGCGTCACCATGCCGGACTGTGCGATCTCGCGGACACCGTACGGCTCGAGGAGGTTCAACAGCGCCTCCAGCTTGCCCGACGTGCCGGTGGCCTCCACGACCATCGACTCCGCCGACACGTCAACCACCTTTGCGCGGAACAGGTTCACCGTCTCGATGATCTGACCGCGGGTAGTGGCATCGGCGCGCACCTTGATCAGTGCCAGCTCACGCGACACCGAGTTGTCCTCGTCCTGCTCGACGATCTTGATCACGTTGATGAGCTTGTTGAGCTGTTTGGTGATCTGTTCGAGCGCGGAGTCCTCGACGGCCACCACGATCGTCATGCGGGACAAGTGTTTCTGCTCGGTGGCACCAACGGCGAGGCTCTGGATGTTGAAGCCGCGCCGCGAGAACAGCGACGCGACGCGCGCGAGCACGCCGGGCTTGTCCTCGACCAGCACCGACAGAGTGTGCGTCGTCGTTGTCATTAGACCTGTTCCTCGTTGTCGAACAGCGGCCGGATGTTGAGCGCCGCCATGATCTCGTCGTTACTGGTGCCTGCGGCGACCATCGGCCACACCTGCGCATCGGCGCCCACGATGAAGTCGATGACCACCGGGCGGTCGTTGATGGCCCGCGCCTGGTTGATCACATCCTCGACGTCTTCGGCACGCTCGCAACGCAATCCGACGCAGCCAAGCGCCTCGGCCAGCTTGACGAAGTCGGGGATGCGGTGGCTGTGCGTGGACAGATTCGTCTGGCTGTAGCGCTCCTCGTAGAAGAGTGTCTGCCACTGCCGGACCATGCCCAGGTTGCCGTTGTTGATCAGCGCCACCTTGATGGGTGCGCCCTCGACCGCACACGTGGCGAGTTCCTGATTGGTCATCTGGAAGCAGCCGTCACCGTCGATCGCCCACACCTCGGCCTCGGGGCGGCCGAACTTGGCACCCATCGCCGCGGGCACCGCGTAGCCCATGGTGCCGAGGCCACCCGAGTTCAGCCACGTCTTCGGATTCTCGTACTTGATGAACTGGGCGGCCCACATCTGGTGCTGGCCAACACCCGCCGCGTACACCGCATCCGGTCCGACGATCCGGCCCAGCGTCTCGATGACGTACTCGGGACTCAGGCTGCCGTCGCTCTGCGGCCCGTAGCTCAGCGGGTAGGTGGACTGCATGTCGCGCAGGTACTCCCACCACCCGCCGATGTTCAGCGTGGCCTCGGACGTGCCGTTCTTGGCCAACGCCTCGATCAGATCGGTGATGACGGCCTTGACGTCACCCACGATCGGGACGTCGGCGTGCCGGTTCTTGCCGATCTCAGCCGGGTCGATATCGGCGTGGATGACCTTGGCCTCGGGTGCGAACGACGACAGCTGGCCGGTCACTCGGTCGTCGAACCGAGTGCCCAGCGCGATCAGCAGATCGCTGCGCTGCAGGGCGCCGACAGCGGCCACGGTGCCGTGCATACCGGGCATGCCGAGGTTCTGCGAATGGGAGTCCGGGAACGCGCCCCGCGCCATCAAGGTGGTGACGACGGGGATGCCGGTCAGCTCGGCCAGCTTGAGCAGTTCCTCGCTGGCCGCGCCGCGGATGATGCCACCGCCGACGTACAGCACGGGCTTGCTGGCCGCGGCGATCAGCTTGGCGGCCTCACGGATCTGCCTGCTGTGGGGCTTGGTGTTGGGCTTGTACCCCGGCAGGTCGAACACCGGCGGCCAGCTGAACGTGCACTGTGCCTGCAGCACGTCCTTCGGGATGTCGACGAGGACGGCGCCGGGCCGACCGGAGCGCGCGATGTGGAAGGCCTCGGCGATCATCTGGGCGATGTCGTCACCGTTGCGGACCAGGAAGTTGTGCTTGGTGATCGGCATGGTGATGCCGGAGATGTCGGCTTCCTGGAAGGCGTCTGTGCCGATGAGACCGCGGCCGACCTGACCGGTGATGGCGACCACGGGGATCGAGTCCATCTGCGCGTCGGCCAGCGGCGTGACCAGGTTGGTGGCGCCGGGACCCGACGTCGCCATCATCACGCCGACCTTGCCGGTCGCGTGCGCGTACCCGCTGGCGGCGTGTCCGGCGCCCTGCTCATGGCGGACCAACACGTGGCGCAGCTTCTCCGAGTCGAAAAGCGGGTCGTACACCGGCAGAACCGCGCCACCGGGGATGCCGAAGATCACGTCGACATCGAGTTCCTCGAGCGATCTGATCACTGCCTGCGCACCGGTCATCTGTTGCGGGGCAACCGTTCTCGGCTGAGAAACAGGCGCTGACGCAACGGCCGGTGTGCCATTGCTCTGGTGCGTGGGTTCCGGCGATCGCGTGGTCGGTGCGCTCACGGTGTCCTCTTCAGTCTGTTCGTTGGCTGGTCGGTCGTGCTGGTCGTGTTCTGGGGCAACAAAAAACCCCCGTCAGCTTCCGCTGTACGAGGGTGCGCGTCGGTGCTCGTAGGCCTCCTGACTGATCACTCAGGCCGGGTTACGCACCAACGCGCGAACCAATTACTACGAGCATGCCGATCGTGTACATAGCTGACGACGGTAGTCCTCGCACAGGTCAATGGTCAAATTCCCCAGGAGTGCAAGGATGGTCGGGTGAATGCAGCGAATGACGGGTCCGGTCCTTCCACCAGCCAGCCGCTCGTCATCAAGATCTCGCCGATGGCCCACCTGGGCGTTGGGTTCCTCACGCTCGCGGCGCTGAGCCTGGTGCTGGCCGAGCCGAAGTGGTTCACCGCGATCCTGATCGTGCCGGTGCTCGTGTCCTTCGCGATCGTCCGCTACCGCACCATCGCCGACCGGAACACTGTGACCGCCCGCACCTTGTTCGGTAGCCGCACGGTGCCGTGGACGGATATCGACGGGCTGCGTTTCGACAGGCGGTCCTGGGCACTGGCGTGCCTCAAGGACGGCACTGAGTTCCGGTTGCCCGCGGTGACCTTCGCGACACTGCCGGAATTGACCGCCGCCAGCGGCGGCCGCGTACCCAACCCCTACGAGTAGGGCTGTGAGCGCTACGCCAGCGGGTTGACACCGTTGAGCAGCGCCCACACGGCGATGCCCACGCCGAGACCGAGCAGCAGTGCCGCCAGCGATCCGATGAACGGCCTGCGAGCCCACCCGCGCCCTGCGTCGAACCCGTAGCGGCCAGGACCGGTCAGGCACAGCGCGGCGGCCACGACGATCAGCGTGACCTGGTATTCGTGGCCCTCGGGCAGGAAGAACGGGAAGTACCCCGAGTCCTGCTGCGCGACGACGGCGGCCAGCAGGGAGTTGACCAGGTAGGCCAGCGCGCCGGCGGCAGCCAACGGCGTGAAGAGCCCGAGTACCAACAGGACGCCGACCGCGACCTGGGCGCCCACGCCCGCGTAGGTCAGAAGTCCGGCGTGCTGGTAGCCCAGGTCTGCCAGCGACTGCTCGAAACCGTTCAGGCCAGCGCCGCCCCACCAGCCGAACGCCTTCTGCAGGCCGTGCGCGATGAACAGTGCGCCCAGACCGACGCGCAGCAGCATCAGGCCGAGATCCTGTGTGCCACGTCGCCCCGCTGCGCGCACGCGGTCGTCCAGCACGGGATCGGTGCCAACCTCTGTGGGTTCGGCCTGGTGAGTGGAGTGCCGGCCGCCGGGCTGGACGTATGGCAGCGGCTCGGGCTCGCCGAGCAGGCCGTATGCGGACTGCTGCGGTGTGGAGTCGTAGCGCGGTATCGCGGTGGTCTCGCCCTCGCCGTAGGTCGGCAGGGCATCACTGTAGGTGGACGAGGTGTCGCCGCCACCGTAGGTCGAGGGGACGTCGTCTTCGGGGTCGACCAGGCGTGCCGACGCGGGCCGAACGGCCGAGCCTTCGAGACCTTCTGGTCTCTGCCAAGCGCGCGGGTCGTGAGAGGTACTGGTCACGAAACTCAGCGTAAGTGCTAGTTACCCGCGAATCGTGGATTGGCGCGGCGCGTTCGGTTGCCGTTGCACAGCCGTGACACGCCGGTTCGCACTGCCCGACGTGGCGAGGACTGCATGACGATCCGTAACCTGGCCAGCATGACATTGCGCCGGCAGATGCTTGGTGTGCTGGTGCTGGTGTGCACCGCGTTGCTGGTCGGGTCCGGATGTGCGCGCTTCGACTCCGCACAGTCCGAGCCCTTCACCACTGATCCGGAGATGGCGCCCGGGTCGAGCACGACCCCTCCGCCGCCACCGCCGCTGCCGGGCGAGCCGTTCCCGAAGGCGTGTCCCGCGCCAGGGGTGATGCAGGGCTGCCTGGAGAGCACCAGCGGGCTGATTATGGGCAAGGACAGCAAGTCCGCCCTTGTCGCCGAACGGGTGACCGGCGCGGTCAAGGAAGTCGCCGTGAACGCCGAACCCAAGGTCAAGGTGGTTATCCCTGTCGACCCCGCGGGCGACGGCGGGCTGCTGGACATCGTGCTGTCCCCCACCTACACGCAGGATCGCCTGATGTACGCCTACGTCAGCACCCCCACCGACAACCGGGTGATCCGCATCGCCGACGGTGACGTGCCCAAGCCCATCCTGACCGGCATTCCGAAGGGCGCGGTCGGCAACAGCGGTGCGCTGATCTTCACTAGCCCCACCACCCTGACGGTGCTCACCGGCGACGCGGGCGACCCCGCCGCTGGCGGCGACCCGGCTTCGCTGGCCGGCAAGCTCCTCCGCATCGAGCAGCCCACCACGGTCAACCAGGCACCCCAGACCACCGCGCTGAGCGGCCTGGGTGGCGCAGGCGGGCTGTGCACCGACCCCTCCGACGGATCGCTGTACGTCACCGACCGCACACCCACCGGTGACCGGTTGCAGCGCATCACCAAGGACTCCAAGGTCTCGACGGTCTGGTCGTGGTCCGACCGTCCCGGTGTGGCGGGCTGCGCCGCTCAGGACGGCACCGTGCTGGTCAACCTTGTCAACACCAAGCAGACCGTCGCGGTCCGGCTGGCCCCCGACACCGGAGCGGTGACGGGCGACCCCGAGGTGGTCCGTCAGGACCTGCGCGGACACGTGTGGGCGCTGCAGCTGTCACCCGACGGCAACGTGTGGGGCGCGACCATCAATAAAACGGTCGGTGACGCCGAGAACTTCGACGACGTCGTGTTCCCACTGTTCCCGCAGGGCGGCTTCCCGCGCAGCAGCGACGAGAAGACCTAGAAGACAGACAGAGTCAGCGCGGCGGTTGCTGTTGCTGTTGCGGCCCGGGCAGTCGCAGCATCAACCGGGTTCCGCCCATCGGGCTGACCTCCAGCGAGGCCGTCCCACCGTGCAGTTCGGCCTGCTGGGCGACCAGGGCCAGTCCCAGGCCCGAGCCCGAACGCGAGGCCGTCGTGCCGCGGTGGAACCGCTCGAAGACCTCGGCGCGCTCCTCCTCGGGAACTCCGGAACCGTCGTCGTCGACGGTGATCTCGACACCGTGCGCCGAGCTGAGCACGCTGAGCCGGACCTGGCTGGCGTCACCGTGTTTCACGGCGTTGGCGATGGCGTTGTCGATGACCAGACGCAGCCCCGCGGGCAACCCCAGCATCAGCACCGTCGTCGAGGACGCCAGCGAGACGTCCACGCCCGGGAAGTTGTGCATCGCGTCATGCGCGGCCCTGTCGAGCAGATCGGTGACGTCCACCGGGACGAAGTCGTCGGCCGTGGTGAGTTCACCCTGGGCAAGGCGCTCCAGCGCCGTCAGCATCGCCTCGATCCGGCCCTGCGTGCGCATGACGTCGCCGATCACCTCATTGCGCTGCTCGGCGCCAAGATCCAGCGTCGAGAGCACCTCAAGGTTGGTGCGCATGGCGGTCAGCGGTGTCCGCAGTTCGTGCGAGGCCACGGCGGCGAAGTCGCGCGCTGACTCGAGCGCGGCACGGGTGCGCTGTTGCTCGTCACCGATGCGGGCCAGCATGCCCTCGACGGCCTCGGAGATCTCCACGGCCTCCCACACCCCGCGCACTTGAACCTCGTCGGGGTTGGACTGCGCGTTGATGGCACGCGCCTGGCGTGCCAGCATGCGGAACGGGTTGACCATGATCAGCGCGATCACCCAGCCCACCAGCAGCGTCCCGACGATCACGCCCGCACAGATCCAGAAGACGCGCCAGTGCAGCGCGTCGACGGCAGCCTGGGTCTCGGCCGTCGGCGCCCCGAGCGCGATCGACGCGATGCCCGTCGTGATGGTGCGCACCCGGTACTCGACGCCGTCGATTGTGGTGAAGGCGTAGCCGTTGGGCAGCTCCGGCAGGACGACGTCGGCGGGGATGGACACCGTGGTGGGACCGATACGCGCCGTGCGCACCAGACCGCTCTCCGTCGGCTCCGGCCCCTGGCCGGGATCCTGTGCGCTGCGAATCAGCGTGTTGACATCGCCGAGGCTGCTCAACGAGTCCAACCGCCGATCCAGCTGGTTGTACTGGTCGTTGGTGACGCCGACCCACACCCAGACGCCGAGGACCAGCACCAGGATGATGACGCTGAGCTGCCCGACGATGACGATCGACCGCAGCGATAGCAGCCGCAGCGGTTTAGCCAGCAGGCGGTACACCAGATCAGCAACCTTCATCGCACTATCACCGTGCCTTCGCCTGTGCTGCGCCGCCAGCGTGTGTAGAGGAATCCCCCGTCGTCACCGAGGACGTGGACCGGTTGCATCGGCGGCCCGTCGTTCTCGACCGATGAGTGCAGTATCCGGCCGCCCTCGCCGCCCACCAGGTGGGGGCTGTAGGTCAGGCAGATCTCGTCGAGCAGGTCGTCGACCACCATCGACCCCAGCAGGGACGGGCCGCCCTCGCACAGCACACGCCAGAGTCCACGTTCGGCGAGAATCCGCAATGCCTCGTGCAGATCGACCGTGTCCGTACCGCAGTCGATGACGTCGGCGCCGGCGGCCACCAGGGCACGTCGGCGATCCTCGGGTGCGGTGGCACACGTGAGAACCAGGGTGCCGGGGGCTCGGGCCACCGGCGACTCGGGGTCCAGGCTCAACCTGCCCGTGACGACCGCGAGAACCGGTGCAGGCCGCTGCCCGCAGGCCTCCCGCTGCCCGGCGAGGGCGGCGTTCGGTTCCGCGGGGCCGTAGTGCTCGGCGGCCACCGTGCCCGCAGCCACCAGCACCACATCGGCGAGCCCGCGCAGCACATCGAAGACGGCCTTGTCACCCGGCGACCCCAGCGCGGTCGAGGTGCCCTTCAGGGCGGACGCCCCGTCCAACGACGACACCATGTTCGCGCGGACCAGACAGCCGCCCGGCGGTTCCGCCGGATACGCGTAGAGGGCGGCGAGTTCAGCCGGCGCCGTGGGCAGGGTGGCTGGAGACGTCATGCCTAGCTACAGGCCGCTAGGACCAGCTCGCGCACCCGCGCCGCGTCGGCCTGTCCCTTGGTGGTTTTCATGACTGCGCCGACTATCGCACCGGCCGCCTGGACCTTGCCACCGCGGATCTTCTCCGCCACATCAGGATTGGCTGCCAGCGCCTCGTCGACGGCGGCCTGGATCACCGAGTCGTCACGGACCACTGCCAGTCCCCGGTCGGCCATCACCTGCTCGGGTTCGCCCTCGCCGGCGAGCACACCCTCGATAACCTGTCGGGCCAACTTGTTCGACAGCTTGCCCTCATCGACGAGTTTGACCACCGCGGCAACCTGCGCGGGAGTGATCGCCAGCGCGTCGAGTTCCACCTGTGCCTCGTTGGCCTTCTGCACCAGGAAGTTTCCCCACCAGGCGCGGGCGGACTCACTGGAGGCGCCCTGTTCGACCGTCGCCGCGACAAGATCGATGGCACCGTTGTTGACCAGGTCGCGCATCACCTCATCCGAGATGCCCCACTCGTCCTGGATTCGCTTGCGCGACAACCACGGAAACTCCGGGATGGTCGCCCGAAGCCGTTCGACCCACTCATCGCTTGGCGCGACGGGTTCGAGGTCGGGTTCGGGGAAGTAGCGGTAGTCCTCCGCGGTCTCCTTGCTGCGCCCCGAGGTGGTGTGTCCGTCCTCGTGGAAGTGCCGGGTCTCCTGGACGATCCGGCCGCCGGACTCGAGAACCGCTGCCTGACGCCGCATCTCGTATCGGACAGCCACCTCGACGCTCTTGAGCGAGTTGACGTTCTTGGTTTCGGTGCGGGTACCGAACTCGGTCGTGCCGACGGGGCGCAGGCTCAGGTTGGAGTCACAGCGCATCGAGCCCTGGTCCATCCGCACGTCCGAGACACCCAGCGCACGCAGCAGGTCCCGCAGCGCGGTGACGTACGCACGGGCGATCTCCGGTGCGCGTTCCCCGGTGCCCTCGATCGGCTTGGTGACGATCTCGACCAGGGGAACACCGGACCGGTTGAAGTCCAGCAGCGACGTCGTCGCGCCCTCGATGCGGCCGGTGTCGCTGCCCAGGTGGGTCAGCTTGCCGGTGTCCTCCTCCATGTGGGCGCGCTCGATCTCGACTCGCCACGTCGTACCGTCCTCGAGCGGGACGTCGAGGTAGCCGTCGATGGCGATCGGCTCGTCGTACTGACTGATCTGGTAGTTCTTCGGCTGGTCCGGGTAGAAGTAGTTCTTGCGGGCGAACCGGCCCCACGGGGCGATCCGGCAGTTCAGCGCCAGCCCGATCCGGATGGCCGATTCGACCGCGGCGTTGTTCAGCACGGGCAGCGCGCCTGGCAGGCCAAGGCACACCGGGCACACCTGCGTGTTGGGCTCGCCGCCGAACTCATTGGCGCAGCCACAGAACATCTTGGTCGCAGTCGACAGCTCGACGTGGACCTCCATCCCCATCACCGGGTCATAGCGCGAGATGACCTCGTCGTAGGTGAGGAGCTCGGCGGGGGCGGCAGTCATGGCGCCAATCCTAATGAGTGGCACACTTCCCCTCGCCAGCAGTCCGCTGCGCTGGGGCAACTCAGCCGAAGAACTCCGCGGCGTCGTCGTAGCGGCTCTGCGGCACCAGCTTGAGCTGTCGCACGGCGTCGGCAAGCGGCACGCGGCCGATGTCCTGTCCACGCAGCGACACCATCATCCCGTATTCGCCCGCGTGCGCGGCGTCGGCGGCGTTCACCCCGAACCGCGTCGCCAGCACCCGGTCATAGGCGGTGGGAGTTCCGCCGCGTTGCACGTGACCGAGCACCGTGGTGCGAACCTCCTTGTTGATCCGCTTCTCGATCTCGACGGCGAGCTGCTGGGCCACACCGGTGAAGCGAACGTGACCGAACTCGTCGATACCGCCGTCACGTAGCTGCATCGAACCCTGGGCGGGTTTGGCACCCTCGGCCACGACACAGATGAAGTGCGAGTCGCCGCGGATGAAGCGCTGCTTGACCAGTCGGCAGACCTCCTCGACGTCGAACGGCTGCTCGGGGATCAGCGTCATGTGCGCGCCCGAGGCCAACCCGGCGTTCAGCGCGATCCAGCCTGCGTGCCGGCCCATGACCTCGACCAGCATCACCCGCTGATGGGACTCGGCGGTGCTGTGCAGCCGGTCGATCGCGTCGGTGGCCACCTGCAGTGCGGTGTCGTGGCCGAAAGTGACGTCGGTGCAGTCGATGTCGTTGTCGATGGTCTTGGGCACGCCGACGACGGGAACGTTCTCCTCGGACAGCCAGTGCGCCGCGGTCAGTGTGCCCTCACCGCCGATGGGGATCAGCACGTCGATGCCGTTGTTCTCTAGCGTCTGCTTGATCTGGTCCAGACCTGCCCGCAGCGCGTCGGGGTTGACCCGCGCGGTGCCGAGCATCGTGCCGCCTTTGCCCAGCAGCCGGTCGTTGCGGTCGTCGTTGCGCAGCTGGACGCGGCGGTCCTCCAACAGGCCCCGCCAGCCGTCCTGGAACCCCACCACGGTCGAGCCGTAGCGCGCGTCACATGTCCGTACCACCGCCCGGATCACCGCGTTCAGGCCAGGACAGTCACCGCCACCGGTGAGAACTCCGATCCGCATGCTTTATTCCGCTCCTCGTATCCGCCGACCCACGATCTTGCCAGCTTCGTCCAGTCGGGGCTTGACAGCCGCTCAACGGGCAAACGGGGACACCAGACCGGATTCGTACGCGATCACCACGGCCTGCGCCCGGTCTCGGAGGCCTAGTTTCGAAAACACCTTGCCGACATGGGTTTTCACGGTCTCCTCGGACACGAACAACTCGGTGGCGATCTCGGCGTTGGACAATCCGCGGGCCATCAGTTCAAGAACCTCGGTCTCCCGCGGGGTCAGCCGCGCCAGCTGCTCGGCATTACGACGTGGGGCGGGACGCCGACTCACCAGGTCGGTGATGAGCCTGCGGGTGACCGATGGCGCGAGCAGCGCCTCGCCGGCGTGGACGACTCGCACGGCGCGGATGAGTTCCTCGGCTGGCGCATCCTTCAGCAGGAAACCACTGGCACCCGCACGTAACGCGGAATAGACGTAGTCGTCGATGTCGAACGTGGTCAGCATGAGCACCTTCGAGGTGGTCTGCGCCAGAATCTCGCGCGCGGCATCCAAGCCGTTCAGCTCGGGCATGCGCACGTCCATCAACACCACGTCGGGCACCAGCTCACACACGCCCGTCACCGCGTCACGCCCGTTGGCCGCATCACCGAGCACGCGGATATCGGGTTGCGCGTTGAGCAGCGCGCCGAACCCCTGACGAACCATCGCCTGGTCATCGGCGATGAAGGCGGTGATCATCGGCGCGCCGGACGTCGCAGGATCGATCGGGCCGGACACCCCGTAAACGCTAACCGGCGATCAACGCGGCTGGGACGCTTGGCAGATAAGTCCAGACCACGAACTCTCCGTCGGCATCGTGCACGGCGACCGTGCCGCCGACCGCAGCGGCCCGTTCCCGCATTCCGGCAATGCCCAGACCGGGTTCCGCCGATGCCGTCACCATCCTGTTGCGGACCTCGATACCCACGCCATCGGTGGTGACGATGACCTCGGCGACCACAGGAGAACCCGGCGCGTGCCGCGACGCGTTCGCCAGGCATTCCTGCACGATCCGGTACGCGGTCGCCCCGATCAGCTCCCCCACCAACGCCGTCGAACCGTCGAACTGCCACGTCAGGGGAACGCCGGCACGCTGTGTCGAGGTGAACAGATCGGGCAGGTCCGCCAGCGTCGGGGCGGGTGCCAGCTCGGCCAGTTCGGCGTCGCTGCGCAGCACCCCGAGCAGGCCGCGGATCTCATTGAGCGCCTGGCGACCGGTCGCGGCGATCGTCTCGAACTCGGCCTGCAGACTCGGCGGCACATCGGTATGGCGATACGGCGCGGTCTGCGCCGACACCACCACCATCGACATGTGGTGAGCGACGATGTCGTGGAGGTCGCGCGCAATTCTGGTGCGCTCCTGCAACACCGTCCGCTTGGCCCGCTCCAGCTCGCTGACCTCCTCCAGCGCGGCGACCTGCCGGCGCGATAGCACCAACCAGCGCACCAGCAGTACCGCGAACACGATGGCGGTGACACCGAAAGCCCAGCCGGCGTCCGCGTCAGCAGGCATCGCGATGAGGAACAGCACCGCCGACGCCAGCCACACCTTGAGCACAGTCGGCAGCGAACGGGTCCAGGCCACCGCGACGATCAGCACCAGCAGTTCGAGGAGGTGCACCACCTGCCACGGATAACTCCAGCCCGGCAGCCTGTCGAATATCAGCGGTATCAATACCGCCGATGCGGCCGAAATCGACCATCCCAGAAGCGGATTGACCAGAATGAGCAGGAGCGGGAACGCGGCGAATGCCGCCACGATCGGGGCCAGCTCCGCCGGTACCTGGTGTGTCAGGAACAGCGTCGGCCAGGCCACCGCGTAGAGGATCCCGGTGACGGCGAAGAGAAACCACGCCGTCCAGTGCCCGCTCCGCATCCAACTCTTGAATCCCCTGGGCTTGTCCACTGACCAAATGTAGGACGGATTGACCACGAAGCACTCCCCCTACGGGGTGATTTACCGACTAGCCCGCCAGAGCTAGCCGGAGAGCCCGAAACCGGTCATCGTCATCTCCTCAGCCGAGCCCACCACCGGGGCCGACGAACGGCGGTACGCGAATGCGCATCCCGCTTGTGGCGGCACACCTCGCCGGCCGCGGCCACGGCCGCTGGATCGAAACCGTCCGGCACCGGGCCCCCAGCCACCAGCGCCCACACCAGAGCCTCCTGACGTCGCGCCAACGTGTCGTGCCCGGTCATCTCCACACCTTCCGGGCTCCGCTGGTGATCGGCGCGGCCCCCGCAGCCGCGGCGATCGCGTCCAGCTCGTCGAACAGTTCCGCAGCCGGCGGGTACAGTCCGTCGCGCTCCAGCATGAACGGCGAGTCCACCCGCTCACGCAATGCCGTGACCAGTTCCAACACCTCCGGCGGAGTCCGGTCGGTGTGGGTGTCGTGATAGATGCCATCGCGCTGGTGTCCGCCCGCGACGTGGCTGTAGGCGACCCGCTCAACCGGTAGCCGCGCCAGCTCCCGTTGCGGATCGAGCCCGCGGTTGCGGGCGTTGGCGTAGACGTTCGCCACATCCAGCACCAGCAGTACTCCGGTGCGCTGCACCAACTCGGTGAGGAACTCCGATTCGCTGAGATTGGATTCCGGCCACTCCACGAACGCCGCGATGTTCTCCACTGCCAGCGGCACATCCAGCTCGCTGCGGGTGCGTTCGATGTTGCGCGCCAGCACGTCCAGCGCCTCTCGGGTGCGAGGCACTGGCAGCAGATGGCCTGCCTCGATCCCGCCTGCCCGGACGAACGCGATGTGCTCGCTGACCATCGGGGCGTCGAGTGTCTCCGCACACGCCGCCAGCCGTCGCACCCGTGCGGGCTGCATCGGTTCCACACCGCCAAGTGACAGTGCGACGCCGTGCGGGATGACCGGCACCCCACGTGCCACCAGCTCTGCCAGGGCGGGATCCGGTCGTACCCCGCGGCGGCGCATCGGCACCGACTCGGCGATCACCTCGCAGAAGCCGGGCCGCAGATCGGCGATGACTCCGGCGATCTCGCGGCGCCAGCCCAGGCCTATGTCGCCCAACGCGGGCACGGTGCGGGTCGCGGTCGTCATCCGCCGCACCCGCCGCCGCAACCACCACCGCATCCGCCGCCGCCGCAGCCACCACCGCCATCGCCCCCGCAGGACGCGCCGCACCCGGCCCCGTCGGTCCCGCCCGAGGAGTCCCCAGCCACTTCCACCGAGGTCGCGTAGTCGGTATCGATCGCCCACAGTGCGCCGGTGCCGAACAGCGCGACCGACAACGCAACCGCCGCCGGACCGTAGGTGGCGAAGGCCGGGCGCTCGGCTGGCTTCAAGTAGCTCAGGCGTTCTTGCTCGGCCTCCAGCAGACGGCGACCCGCCCGGGTCAGTCGGTTCACCGCGAGCAGCACGGGAAGCACCACCGCCGCATACAGGACCGTGGCGACGCAGACCACCGCGAACCGCACCGCGCTGTCGGGGTGATCGAACAGCTGAATCCCCATGTACACGCAGTAGCCGACCCCGAAGGCCAGCACCAGCACCGACGGTGCCGTTCCCCAGCGCATCCGGGCCCGTTTAGCACGGCTCCGGACCAGCCCGCGCCGGCTCAGTCCTCGCTCCAGGGCGAGCAGGTCGCCCCGTGAGGCATCGAACAGGCCCGACACGGTGTGCTTGGAATCGGTGGCGGCCTGCTCCAACACCTGGCCGGTGAACGGGTCGATCTCGGGGCCGGCCTGCACCGCGCGGTCCACCCGTCTGTTCCCGTTGATAAGCCCTGCGGCGCGCAGACCCGCCAGCGCGGTCACCACCGGAGCGACGTCTGACCGCAGGAAGGCCAGCTCGGTCGCGCTGATGGGTTCGGTCACCGCGCGCCGGCGGGGCGTCGTCGCGATCCGCCAGACCACCCCGAAGACCGCCGCCGCGGCCAACACGATCAGATACCCGTATCCCTCTGCGATTGCGCGGGTGGACATCTCGATCACCTGATCGATCATCAGCACATCACCTCCTGGGGGTGTTCGGTTCACGGTCATCCTGTCCGAGTGCTGCCGGCTACCGATCCCAACTTTCTTGCATTATCAACAACTGCAGTTGGGATGCTGGGTCGGCGAGTTGTGGGCCCATCATCAATGTCGGACCCCGTTGCGATAATGGAGTTATGTCTTCAGCCGCAGCCTCTTTGGCCGGCGAGCAGCTGCGTCCCGATGAGCGTCTTGAGGTGTTGTTCGAGGAGTTGGCCGAACTGTCCGGTCAGCGCAACGCCATCGACAGTCGTGTGGTGGAGATCGTGGCGGAGTTGGACCGCGACGACTTGTGCGGGTCCACCGGTGCGAAGTCGATCCCGGCGTTGGTGGCCTGGAAGACCGGCACCTCACTGAGAAACGCCCACACCATCGCCGCCGTCGCCCACCGGCTTGAGGAGTTCCCGCGCTGCGCTGAGGGCATGCGTGAGGGCAGGCTGTCACTGGATCAGGTCGGGGTCATCGCCGAGCGCGCAGCCGAGGGCTCTGATGAGCACTACGCGCAGCTGGCGGCTGTGGCCACGGTCAGCCAACTGCACACCGCGGTCAAGCTCGAACCGCGCCCCGACCCCGATCCGAAGCCCGAACCCCAGCGCTGCATCACCAAGACCGCCGGCCCCGACGATGAGTACACGACGTGGCGGATCCGGTTACCGCGCGTGGACGCCGCCAAGTTCGACGCCGCCCTGGCCTCTCATCGTGACGCGCAGATCGCGGCGTGGAAACACGACCACGACAACCAGGACGGTGATGGGGTTGAGGTGCCGCCGTTCCCCGACGGGGTCGACGCATTCATGGGCCTGATCGAGGCGGGTTGGGATGCCGAGGTGGCGCGTCGCCCGCACGGCCAGCACACCACCGTGGTCGTGCACGTCGATGTCGAGACACCCGTGGCCGCACTGCATCTGGGCCCACTGCTCACCGATGACGAGCGCCGCTACCTGACCTGCGATGCGACCTGTGAGGTCTGGTTCCAACAGCACGGCCGTGTCATCGGGTCGGGGCGAGCCACCCGGACGGTCAACCGGCGGCTACGCCGCGCACTGGAGCATCGTGACCGCTGCTGTGTGATGCCCGGGTGTGGGGCCACCCGTGGTCTGCATGCCCATCACATCACCCACTGGCAGGACGGTGGCCTGACCGAGCTGGCCAACCTGGTACTGGTGTGCCCGTATCACCACCGGCTGCATCATCGCGGCGGGATCACCATCACCGGACCCGCACATCGGCTCGTGATCACCGATCACGAGGGGCGAAACCTGCACGCGGCGTCGCTTGCTCGCCCACCGACCACAGACCCACCCGAGGTAGCGCCCTATCCCGGGCCGACCGGCGAACGCGCCGACTGGTGGTGGTACCAACCCTTCCAACCACAACCCCCACCAACAACGAACTAACCCCGCGCGTCAGCGCACGTGGTAGTCCGTCGATGGATGCGCCGAAGGACTACAGCGCCGTCGGCAACGCACCTCGCGCCGCCTCGTATGCCGCTCCCACGCGGTAGAGCCGGTCATCGGCCAAAGCGGGGGCCATGATCTGAAGTCCGACGGGCAGGCCGTCGTCCGGCGAAAGACCCGATGGCACCGACATTCCGCAGTGCCCGGCGAGGTTCAACGGCAACGTGCACAGGTCGAAGAGGTACATCGCCAGCGGATCGTCGACCTTCTCCCCCAACGGGAACGCCGTGGTGGGCGTGGCAGGCGAGACCAGCACATCGACGCGCTCGTAGGCGGCGTCAAGGTCACGCGCGATCAGCGTGCGCACCTTCTGCGCCTGGTTGTAGTACGCGTCGTAATACCCTGCAGACAGCGCATAGGTACCAATCATGATGCGGCGCTTGACCTCTGGACCGAAACCGGCATCCCGCGTCAGCGCCATCACCTCCTCGGCGCTGTGCGTGCCGTCATCGCCGACACGCAGGCCGAATCGCATCGCGTCGAACCGCGCCAGGTTGGAGGACACCTCCGAGGGCAGGATCAGGTAGTAGGCGGCCATCGAGTGGTCGAAGTGCGGGCAGTCGACCTCGACCACCTCGGCACCCAGCGCGGTGAGCTGGTCAACGGCGGCGTCGAACGAGGACAGCACGCCGGGCTGGTAGCCCTCACCGCTGCGCAGCTGCTTGACCACGCCGACCCGGACGCCCTTGAGGTCACCGCCGGCACCGGCGCGCGCCGCGGCGACGACGTCGGGCACCGGGGCGTCAACCGATGTCGAGTCCCGCGGGTCGTGGCCCGCGATCACCTGATGCAGCAGGGCCGTGTCGAGCACCGTGCGGGCGCATGGTCCGCCCTGGTCCAGTGATGACGCGCAGGCGATCAGCCCGTACCGCGACACCGTGCCGTAGGTGGGTTTGACGCCGACCGTCGCGGTCAGCGCGGCGGGCTGGCGGATGGAGCCGCCGGTGTCTGTACCGATGGCCAGTGGCGCCTGGAAAGCCGCCAGGGCCGCCGCACTGCCGCCACCCGAACCACCGGGGACGCGCTCGACGTTCCACGGGTTGCGGGTGGGGCCGTAGGCGGAGTTCTCCGTCGAGCTGCCCATGGCGAACTCGTCCATATTGGTCTTGCCCAGGATCGGGATACCCGCCGCACGCAGTCGAGCCGTCACGGTCGCGTCGTACGGCGAACGCCACCCCTCCAGGATCTTCGACCCGGCCGTCGTCGGCATGTCGGTCGTGGTGAAGACGTCCTTGAGTGCTAACGGCACCCCCGCCAGCGGCGACGCTGGTGTCTCACCGGCGGCCAGCGCGGCGTCGACGCGGCCGGCCGTGGCCAACGCCTGCTCGCCCGCGACGTGCAGGAACGCGTGGTAGCTGTCGTCAGTCGCGGCGATCTGGTCCAGGTGGGCCTGGGTGACCTCGGTCGAGGACACCTCCTTGGCCGCTATCCGGGCCGCCAGCGTCGCGGCGTCGGTGCGGATCAACTCGCTCATTCGGCCTCTCCCAGGATTCTCGGCACCGCGAACCGACCGTCGACCGCATTGGGGGCACCCGATAGCGCCTCGTCCTGGGTCAGACTGGGTACGACAGTGTCGGGGCGCGTGACGTTGACGATCCCGGAGGTCTCCCCGGGCTGCTGCTCTGCCCGTCGGGACAGCGGGTTATCCGTTGCCTCGACGCCCGTCACGTCCACCGCCTGGATCTGGCCGACGTGGGCCAGGATGGCATCGAGTTGGCCGGCGAAACTAGTCAGCTCGCCGTCGGTCAGGGAGAGCCGGGCAAGACGCGCCAAGTGGGCGATGTCATCCCGGGATATCTGCGACACGACTGGCAAGCCTAGTCACCGCGTCGAGTGCGGGCTGCGCCGGAGTGCTGGCAGCGTCGCTGTGAGAAAGTGCTGGCCCCGCCAGCGTGTGAAACAGTAATGCGCGTGCCGTCATATCTGCTGCGGGTCCAGCTGGATGACCGACCGGGCAGCCTCGGGTCGCTCGCCGTGGCGCTCGGGTCCGTCGGCGCCGACATCCTGTCTCTCGACGTCGTCGAGCGTGCGCCGGGCTACGCCATCGATGACCTGGTGGTGGATCTTCCCGCCGGGGCCATGCCCGACATGCTCATCACGGCCGCGGAGAACCTCAGCGGCGTCTATGTCGACAGCATCAGACCCCACACCGGACTGCTCGAGGCCCACCGCGAACTCGAACTGATCGACCACATCGCCGCCGCGCGGGGCAAAGACAGCAAGCTGCAGGTGCTCGTCGATGAGGCGCCCAAGGTGTTGCGGGTCGGCTGGTGCACGGTGCTCCGACTCACCGATTCGGGTCTGCAACGCCTGGCGGGTAGCGCCGGAGCGCCCGAGACGCAGCCGACATCGGCCCCCTGGCTCCCGCTGGAGCACGCCGAGGCCCTCGACGGCACCGGCGACTGGCTGCCTCAGGTGTTGCGCGATATGGACACCACGCTGGCGGCCGCACCGCTTGGCGATCACCACACCGCGGTGGTGCTGGGCCGACCGGGTGGGCCTCAGTTCCGCCCGTCGGAGGTGGCGCGGTTGGGCTACCTCGCGGGCATCGTGGCGACGATCATTCGCTGAACTTCGCTCACCCACAAGGCTGTTACGGTGGAACGAAATCCATTGGCCACGTAGCAGGGGGTTTACCACGTGGGAGAACTCCTCATCATCCTGGCCATCGTGCTGTTGGTGGCCGCTGTCGGCGTCGCCGTCATCGCATTCCGACGGCCCAAGACACCGAAAGCACCCGCGCAGCGTCAGGATCCGCTCAAGTTCGGCGAGATGCCGCGTTTCGGCCCACGTGAACTCGGCCCGGGCGCGATCGTCAGCCACGGCGGAGTCGACTACGTGGTCCGCGGTAGCGTCACCCTGCGCCAGGGACCGTTCGTCTGGTGGGAGCACCTGCTCGAGGGCGGCGGCGGGGAACCCCTCTGGTTCAGCGTCGAGGAGGACGAGGGCCGACTCGAGCTGGCCACCTGGACCCGCCGCAACGACCTTCGTCTCGAACCGGGCGGCGAGCAACTCGTCGACGGTGTGCGGTTCCGCGAGTCCGAACGCGGTCGGGCCTCCTACACCACCGAGGGCACGACGGGACTGCCCGCAGGTGGTGACGTCGACTTCGTCGACTACGCAGGAGACGACGAGACCCTCCTGCTGGGCTTCGAGCGCTGGGCGGACGGAATGGGCTGGGAGATCTCCCTCGGCCGAACGGTGCTACCGGGTGAGCTCACGGTCTACCCGGCGCCGCCGGCGGGCACCTAGGACACGGCGGTGCCACTGCACGAACTCGCGGTGACCCCCGCCGACACCAGCGGTGCGCGCCTGCGCCTGTCACTGAATGCCCCCGCGCCCGAGCCACTGGCCAGCCACCAACTGCGCCATCCCGACGGCGGCACACTGATATTGGGTGTTCTGGGGGCATCGCACGTCATCACCGTCGAACATCCCGGCACAGTTTTCTCCGAGCAGATCTCGTGCACCGCGCACACCGACCGTTCGACGCTGCCCACCGAGGCCGATGCGCCGGGCTATCGGCTCACCTCGAGCACGGTCGACCACGACCAGGCGACGTTTCGCGCCCTGGCCGCCGACCTCCGCGACCGCTGCGCACGGGATCAGGGCTGGCTCGGCGGCTCGTTTCCCGGCGATGACGCCGCACTGACGGCGATCCGCGCAAGCCCCGACGGCACCGGCTGGCACTGGCAGACCTGGCATCTGTATCCGTCGGATGCAGGTGGAACCGTCGTGCACACCGAGAGCCGGTGGTACCCGTGACGCGCGGCGGCCTCTTCCTGCTGGCGGCGATGCTCGGCGCCGGAGCGTTGCTGTGCCTCGTCATCGGGGTGTCGATGCTTCCGAACCTCAAATCCCATGTGGCCGAGCGCTACCCGCACTACGCCACGACGTCCGACGGTGACCGCTACGAGTGCAGCGGGTCGGCGCAGGCCGTGGCCGATGAACTCGCGGGCGTGGACAAGCCGGAGGCCCGCGCGTCCGACCGCGGCAAGGAGTACCTGCGCTATGACGACGATGTCGTGACGGTGGGGCCCGACGGCAACCGCCCCTGCACCATCCACATCGAGGACGTCGACGCCGGATACAACGGGGGCGCCTTCATTTTCCTCGGGCCCGGATTCACTCCCGGGTCACCGGCAGGCGGATCCGGCGGCAGCTCCGGCGGCCCCGGCGGTAGCAAGTGATCACCACAGACCCCAAATCCTAGGAGATACACCATGTACCTGGCCCTCGTGGAGTTCGGTTCCGTCAGTGCCGGTTCCGTGCTGCAGAACGTCATCGCCGCGGTGCTGTACTTCATCGTCGGGGTGGCGGTGTTGACCCTCGGATTCCTGATGGTCGACGTGCTGACCCCCGGCAGCCTGCGACACCTGGTGTTCGTCGAGCACCGCCCCAACGCCGTCGCGGTGGCATCGGCCATGTACGCCGCACTGGCCCTGGTTGTGGTGTCGGCCATCATCGCCAGCTCCACCGAACTCGGCCAGGGCCTCGTCGACGCGCTGGTGTACGGATTGGTGGGCGTGGTCCTGCAGGGTGTGGCGCTCGTGGTCCTCGAAGCGGTGGTGCCGGGCCGGTTCCGCGATCTCATCGACTCCGACCGGCTGCACCCCTCGGCGATCGCCACCGCAGTGGTGCTGCTGGCCGTGGGAGGGGTCAACGCCGCCGCGCTGTCATGACGACGACTGACGCGCACACCGCGACCGCGATGCCCGTGCCGTCGGGTTCCACCCGGTGGCGGGCGCTGCTGCTCGCCGCGGTGGCCGCGTGCGCGGCATGCGGAATCGTCTACGAGCTTGCGCTGCTGACACTTTCCGCGAGCCTGCACGGCGGCGGAATCGTCTCGACATCGTTGATCGTGGCGGGCTACGTGGCCGCGCTGGGCGTGGGCGGGCTGCTGGTCAAACCCCTGCTGGGGCGGGCGGCGATCACCTTCATCGGGGTCGAGACACTTCTCGGGATCATCGGCGGCCTCTCCGCGGCGGCGCTGTATGTCTCATTCGCGTTCATCGGCGGCTCGCCTTGGGTGCTGGCGGCGGCCACCGCGGTGATCGGTGCCCTGGTGGGCGCCGAGGTTCCGCTGCTGATGACGCTTCTGCAGCGCGGACGGACCACGGGAGCCACGGACGCGGGCCGGGTGCTGGCCAATCTCAACGCCGCCGACTACCTGGGTGCACTGCTCGGCGGGCTGGCCTGGCCGTTCCTGGTCCTACCGCAACTCGGCATGATCCGCGGCGCCGCCGTGACGGGCATGATCAACCTCGTCGCCGCGGCGGTGGTGGCCGTGTTCGTGCTGCGCACCGTGGTCAGTGTCCGCGAACTCCTTGGGGCACTGTGTGTTCTGGCGATCGCATTCACCACGCTGGCCGCCCTGCTGGCGAGCGCGGCAGGGATCGAGACCACCAGCCGACAACGGCTCTACGCCGACCCGATCATCGCCTACCAGCACTCCGCCTATCAGGAGATCGTCGTAACACGTCGTGGAGACGACACCCGGCTGTATCTCGATGGCGGCCTTCAGTTCTCGACCCGTGACGAGTACCGCTACACCGAGAGCCTGGTCTATCCGGCGATCAGCGCCGGCGCACGCTCAGCACTGATCCTCGGCGGCGGGGACGGCCTCGCCGCACGGGAACTGCTCCGCGCGGAGGGAATCGACGTCATCGTCCAGGTCGAACTCGATCCGGCGGTGATCAACCTGGCCCGCACCGTCATGAGCGACGCCAACGCAGGGGCTCTCGAGGACCCGCGTGTACGCGTGATCATCGACGATGCGATGACCTGGCTTCGGGAACCGACTCCGGATCTGATGCCGGCCAACGGCTTCGACGCAGTGATTGTCGACATGCCCGACCCCGACAACCCGGTGTTGGGACGGCTCTACTCGACGGAGTTCTACGCGCTGGTCGCCCGGGCCCTCGCACCCGACGGGCTGATGGTCGTGCAGGCCGGCAGTCCGTACTCCACTCCGACAGCATTCTGGCGCACAGTGTCGACCATCGCGTCGGCCGGTTTCGCGGTGACCCCGTACCACGTGGACGTACCGACATTCGGCGACTGGGGCTTCGCCCTTGCCCGACGCGGTACCGAGCCTCCGACGCCGACCATGCCGCGTGACACTCCACCACTGAGATTCCTGGATCAACGCGTGCTCGATGCCGCGACCGTGTTCTCCAGCGACATCGCCCCGATGACACTCGAGCCGTCCACCCTGGACCATCCGCGGGTCGTGGAAGACATGCGCCTCGGCTATCGCTGAGACTCAGACGGCATCCGGGCCACCCTCGAGAAGCCGCCTGAAGCCGTCCTCGTCGAGCACGGTCACCCCGAGTTCAACGGCCTTGTCGTACTTCGATCCCGGCGCATCACCCGCCACCACATAGGCCGTCTTCTTCGACACCGAACTCGCGGCCTTGCCGCCCCGAACCAGGATCGCTTCCTTGGCCTGGTCACGGGAGAACCCCGTCAGCGACCCGGTCACCACGATCGACATGCCCTCAAGCGTCCGTTCGATCGACACGTCACGCTCGTCGGCCATTCGCACGCCCGCAGCACGCCACTTGTCGACGATGGCGCGGTGCCAGTCGACGGTGAACCACTCGATGACGGCGGCGGCGATCGTCGGCCCGACACCCTCGGTGGCCGCCAACTGCTCCTCGGAGGCAGCCTCGACGGCCTCGAGGCTGCCGAACTCACTTGCGAGCGCCCGTGCAGCGGTGGGCCCGACGTGGCGAATCGACAGCGCGACGAGCACCCGCCAGAGTGCCTGCGACTTGGCCTTGCCCAGGTTGGCCAACAGCCGCTTGCCGTTAGCCGACAGCGTGCCGCCCTTCGTCGTGAAGAGCTCCGTACGCAACAGGTCGTCCTCGGTGAGGGTGAACAGGTCACCCTCGTCGGTGATGACACCTGCCTGCAGGAGCGCGATGCCTGCCTCGTAGCCCAGTCCCTCGATGTCGAACGCGCCGCGGCCCGCGACGTGAAACACGCGCTCGCGCAACTGCGCCGGGCAGGTACGCGAGTTCGGGCAGCGGATGTCGGCGTCACCCTCCTTGGCCGGTGCCAGCGTGGTACCGCACTCGGGGCACTGCGTGGGCATGACGAACTCGCGCTCGGTGCCGTCCCGCACGTCGACGACGGGGCCCAGCACCTCCGGGATCACGTCGCCCGCCTTGCGGATCACCACGGTGTCGCCGATCAGCACGCCCTTGCGTTTGACCTCTGACGCGTTGTGCAGCGTTGCCTGGCTGACCGTTGAACCGGCGATCTTCACGGGTTCCATGAACGCGTACGGCGTGACACGGCCGGTGCGGCCGACGCCGACCTTGATGTCGAGGAGCTTGGTGGTGGCCTCCTCGGGCGGGTACTTGTAGGCGATCGCCCAGCGCGGCGCGCGTGAGGTGGCACCGAGTCGACGTTGCAGCGCGACGGAGTCGACCTTCACCACCAGACCGTCGATCTCGTGCTCGACGTCGTGGCGGTGCTCACCCCAGTAGGTGACGCGCTCGGCGACCGCTGCGATACCCGTGACACGCGTCGTGTGATCGGACACCGGCAGACCCCACGCCTTCAGCGCCAGGTAGGCGTCGTGCAGCGTCGGCGGGGTGAAACCCTCGGCGTGACCCAGGCCGTGGCAGATCATCCGGAGCCGTCGGCGCGCGGTGACCGCCGGGTTCTTCTGGCGCAGTGAACCCGCCGCACTGTTGCGCGGGTTGGCGAACGGAGGCTTGCCCTCGGCGACCAGTCCGGCGTTGAGATCCTCGAAGTCGGTCAGCCGGAAGAACACCTCGCCACGCACCTCGAGCACCCGCGGCAGGGGGTACTCGTCACTCGCAGTGAGCCTTTCGGGGATGTCCTCGATGGTGCGGGCGTTGAGCGTGACGTCCTCGCCGGTGCGCCCGTCGCCACGCGTCGCCGCCCGATCGAGCTTGCCGTCGCGGTAGACCAGAGCCAGCGCGACGCCGTCGATCTTCAACTCGCACAGGAACTCCGGGTCATCACCGACCTCACCGGTCAACCTGTCCGCCCACGCCACCAGCTCGTCGGCGTCGAACGCGTTGTCCAGGCTGAGCATCCGCTCGAGGTGATCGGCGGAGCCGAAGTCCGTGGCGAACCCGGCGCCACCGACCAGCTGCGTCGGCGAATCGGGCACGCGCAGCTCGGGGTGCGCCTCCTCGAGCGCGGTCAGCTGGCCGAGCAGCTCGTCGAACTCGCCGTCGGAGACGATCGGCGCGTCCTTGACGTAGTAGCGGAACTGGTGGCCGCGGACTTCCTCGGCCAGTTCCTGCCACTCACGCCGAACGTCCGGTGGAACGGGGTCGGTGGGCACGTCGGAGTCGGCAGAGTTCACGCTGGCAGATTATCCGAGTGCGCCGACACCCCGGTGCACCTACACAGGTGGCGGCGGACGCCGGAACCGCACGACGTCGTGCCAGTTGTCGGCGACGGTGTCGCAATACCAGAAGCCGGCTTCCTCGGCGAGTTCGCGCAGCTCGTTGACCTCCAGCCGGTCCGGGTCGGGGAAGCCCTCGAGGAGCACCAGCAGACCGCCCGGGCGGACGATCCTCGCCAGCGACTCCAGGCATGTCCGCTTGTCGGGCACCTCACTGAGCACCATGGCGAGGAACGCCACGTCGAACGCGTTATCCGGCAGGGGAATTCCCTCACCCGCGTCACCGCTGTGAAAACCGACGTCGATGAAGCCGTTCCTGGCGAGCTTGCGCCGCGCACGGTCGAGCATCTGTGGTGCACGATCGAACAGATGCAGGTGCCCGGTGGTGAGCCGCTGTGCAATCGCGACGCTGTAGAAGCCCGGTCCCGGGCCGACCTCGAGCACCCTCTCACGTCCGGTGAGCGCCAGGTGTTGCACCCTCCGGCGGGGGTCGGTGACGAGCCGGCGCACAGGGTTGTCCAGCATGAACGCCGACCGGTACGGAATGAGTTCGACCGTCCGTGGTGGCCTCAGCCGATCCGCCCACGTCGTCGTCACCCCGGGATCCCGTCGACCGGCAACCGGCGGAACCGCACGACATCGCGCCACGACGTGCCGGCATGGCTCTCATAGGCGAATCCCTCGGACTCGACGAGATCACGCAGCATCGCCACACTCAGGCGGTCGGGGTCGGGGAACGCCTCCACGAAGATCAGCAGGCCACCGGGGCGCAGCACGCGTTGCAGGGCGCGGATACATGCCTGTTTGTCCGGCACCTCACCGAGCACGGCCGCGAGGAACGCGACGTCGAACTGAGCGTCCGCAAAGGGCATTTCGGCGCCGGCGTCGCCGGCGTGAAAGCCCACGCCATGGAAGCCTGCGGCATCGAGTGTCCGACGCGCCTTCTGGAGCATCTCGGGCTGCAGGTCGAACAGATCGAGACTCCCGGTCGCCAGTCGACGAGCGAGTTCGACACTGAAGTAACCCGGACCCGGACCGAGTTCGAGCACCTTCTCGTCGCCGGTGAGACCGAGCCTCTCGATCACGGCGCCGGGCCTGCCGAGGCGACGCCTGATCGGGTTGTTCAGGAACACCGCCGCCCAGTGCGGATACGGGAAGTCACCGGCGCGGCGCGTCTGCCGGAGAACGGTGTCCAGCCATGTGGTGGGCATAGCCCCTCCTCGTCGCCGTTTCAATAGGTAAGGCTAGCCTAACTTATTGCGGGCATCGCTAGGGTCGTCCCATGCCGCACCCGATCATGTTCCGCGACGACGACTTGGGCCTGGCGCAGCTGCGTGAGATCGCGCTGGCCCTGCCCGAGGCCCACGAGAAGGTCACGCACGGGCGACCGGGGTTCTTCGCAGCCAAGATGTTCGCGAGCTACGGCGGCAACTCGAAGGTGACCCGTCCGCCGGGAGTCACCGTCGCGGCCGGCGAAATGGTCGCCTACCCCCATTCGCTGCTGGTCAAGGTCGACGAATCCGAACGCAAGGCACTCGAGAACGACACCCGCTTCTTCTACCCCGCCTATATGGGCCCGTCGGGGTGGTTGGGCCTGGACTTCACCGCCGCCACCGTGGACTGGGATGAGGTTGCCGAACTCGTCGACGCGTCCTACCGGAACGTCGCGCCGGCGAAACTGCTCAGACAGCTCGACGAACTCAAGTAGCTCGACATATGGCGGCCCCGCGCGACCCCGGCATGGTTCGATCAGAGGTGCCATGAGTTTCGAGAGCCCATTCCCCCAGGTCCAGATTCCGCCGACGAGCTTGTACGACTATCTGTTCGCCGACCTCTCCGACGACGACGCCGACCGGGTCGCCCTCGTCGACACGAAGTCCGGCGCGCAGACCACCTATCGCGACATGATCGCCCGCATCGACGCCTTCGCCGGTGCGCTCGCATCGCGCGGCATCGGGGTCGGCGACGTCGTGGGGCTATTGGCCCCGAACAGTTCGGCGTTCGCCGTCGCCTTCCACGGCATCCTGCGGGCGGGAGCGACGGCCACCACCATCAATGCGCTGTTCACCGCCAAGGACATCGTCAAACAGCTGACCGACTCACGGGCCACCCTGCTCGTCACGGTGACACCGCTGCTGCCCCAGGCGGCCCAGGCCGCCGCCGAGATCGGGCTGGACAATGAGCGACTCATCGTGCTGGATGGGCCCGGCCTCGACGCCGACGGGCACCCCAATGCCGCGGATCTGCTGGGCCCCGCGCTGCCCCCACCGGACGTGACATTCGACCCCGCGACGCATCTGGCGGCCCTGCCCTACAGCTCGGGAACTACGGGAAATCCCAAGGGCGTCATGCTGACTCACCGGAACCTCGTCGCGAACGTGGCACAGATCCGGCCGCTGCAGGGCATGACCACCGATGACCGGATCCTGGCCGTCCTGCCGTTCTTCCACATCTACGGCATGACCGTCCTGCTCAACGCCGCACTGCACGCGCGCGCGACGCTGACCATCATGCCCAGCTTCGACCTCGCCGAGTTCCTCGGCAACATCGCCGAGCACAAGTGCACGCACGCGTACATCGCGCCACCCGTGGCCGTCGCGCTGGCCAAGCACCCCCTGGTCGAGCGCTACGACCTGTCCAGCCTGCGCGGCATCATGTCGGGTGCGGCGCCGCTCGACGAGGACCTCGGACGGGCGGTGGCCGACCGGATCGGCTGCGCGCTGGTGCAGGGATATGGCATGAGTGAGCTGAGCCCCGTCAGCCACGTGGCGCCCTTCGACGGCGGACGCGAACTGCTGGGCACCACTGCCCCGCTCAGCTCATGCGGGTGGACCGTGCCGAATGCCGTCAGCAGGATCGTCGATTCCGAGACTGGCGCCGAGATCGACCCTCCCGCATCAGGTCTCAGCGATGCGGGTGAACTGTGGTTCAAGGGCCCCAACGTGATGGCCGGTTACCTCAACAACGCCACGGCCACCGACGAGACCATCGATGGCGACGGGTTCCTACACACCGGCGACATCGCGCGCGTCGACTCGACGGGTTGCGTATACATCGTCGACCGGCTCAAGGAACTCATCAAGTACAAGGGCTACCAGGTGCCGCCCGCCGAACTCGAGGCCGTGCTGCTCAGCCATCCGCAGATCGCCGACGCCGCCGTGATCGGAGTGCGCGACCCCGACTCGGGCGAGGAGGTGCCGAAGGCGTTCGTGGTCAAACAGTCCGACGATGCGGCCGAACTCACCGAGACCGCGGTGATGGACTTCGTGGCCGGTCAAGTGGCTGCGTACAAGAAGGTCCGCCAAGTGGCGTTCATCGACGCGATCCCCAAGTCCGCGTCGGGCAAGATCCTGCGCAAGGACCTGAAGTAACCCGCGAACGTGAACTAGATGGCGAGGTCTCGCGAACTTCTCGCCATCGACTTCACGTTCGGCGCTCGAATTAGCGAGACAGCGAGGACTTCAGTTCCGCCGCAGCCTTATTCGCGCGGGCCTGGCGATAACCCAGCACGATCCCGCCCAGCGGCGCTAGGAGTAACCCGGCCAGACCCCACAGCAAGCTGAGGCTCGAGGTCGGCCCCACCGGTGTCAGCGGCGGAGCCATCATGCGCTCAACGATCGTCGACGCCGACTCGTGCGGTGGTGCTGGCGGGGGTGGCGCGCTCACCACAGCGGGAGCCGGCACCTCATTCGTGGGCCCCATGACCGGGGCAGTGCCCAGCGACGGCGTCTCTGCTGGTTCGGCGAGCGTCCCCAGTGTGCGCCCGTTGCCGAAGACCACGCGCGGCGGTTCCGCGGACGGCGCGGCGGCAGCCACGTCGACGCCACCACCTCCTCCGCTCTCTGCGGCGGGCCGGATTTCGGGCACCGCTATCGCCGGTTCAACCAGCTCGACCGATGGGCTGCCCTGCTCGCTGGTTTCGGGGCGGCCCTCGGGCACGAGGAAGACGGGCTCGTCCTTGGCGCTCTTGGAGACGGTGTTCTTCGAGCCAGTGCTCTTTGAGCCGCTGCCCTTGGAGTCGGTGTCCCGCGAGTCGGCATCCCGCCAGCCCCGGCCCGTGCTCGACCCTCGGGAGTCCCCGCGATTGCCGGTGCGGCCGTCGCGCTGGCCACCGCGCTGGCCGTCGTTATCGCGGTCCCGCCGAGACTCGCCGCGATCACCACGGCGGTCACCGGAATTGTTGCGCTGAGATCCGTCGCGAGATTGCGAGGAGTGTGAGCCGGGGTCAGCGGCGGCGACCACCACGCCAGGGCCCCCGATTGCCACCAAGGCAGCCAGCGCCCCAGCCAATACGGCCGAGCTGAGTGTCGAGCCGGTCACTGTCCTCCCTCACCCAGCATCTGCACATGCCTTCGCGGGTTAAACCCATGTTCGCATGCGTGAAACGTCTCGGGAACCCCGAATCTCGAAATATTATCGGCGGCGTCGATTTTTGCTGGGCAAATGCCGCCCACTACACCGAATCCGGGTCAAGGGCGATTCCGTCGGCCACCTTCTGAGCCAGATCGATCGCGGTGCGGGCCCACTCAATCGTCGCGCCCGCCAACCCACAGGCCGGGGTGATGCCGACACGCTCGCGCAGGACCGTGCGGGCGAAACCCAGGCGATCGGTGATCGACGCGGCACTGGTTGCGATCTGTTCGGGGACGGGCCGCTTCGCGGGCTCGGTCGCGGGCACCACGCCGAGCATCACCACCCGGCCGGACTCGATGAACTCCCCGATCCCGTCCAGATCGGCGGCGACCAGACGCGACGCGTCCAGGCTGACCGCATGGAATTTGCTGCGCTGCAACAATCTCCACGGCAGGTCCGCGGCACAGCAGTGCAGCGCCACCTCGCCGCCAACACCCTCGATGCAATCGTCAAGAAGGCTCGTCGCGACGGCCTCATCGACGGGGTGCACCGCCGATATTCCGGTGACGCCAGTCAAGCGGCCGGCCAACGCGACAGGCAGCAGCGGCTCGTCGAACTGAACCACCACCTGCGCGTCAAGTCGTCGGGCCAGCTGTGCGCGGTACACCGCCAGCCCCTCGGTGAGCGAGGCGGCCAGATCCCGAACTGCACCAGAGTCGGTGATGGCCCGGTGGCCACCCGTCCGCTCGAGTTCGGCCGCCAACGTGATCGGCCCGCAAGCCTGCACCTTCACCGTTCTGCCGCTGCCCCGCAGCCCGGCCCTCTCCCACGCCTCCTCCAGCGCGTCGGTGTCCTCGTCGAGCAGGCTGACGGCCCGGCGCGCTGCGGCACTGCGCCGCGATGCGATCCGGTAGCCGCGAGGAACCGTGTCCACACCGATGTCGACGAGCAGTGCGGCCGCGCGGCCGATCATGTCCGCGCCCACCCCGCGGGCCGGTAACTCGACCAGATGGGGCAGGGTGGTCAGCTGACCGACCACCACCTCGGACGCCTCGCGTGGGGAGGTACCCGGCCAAGAGCCGATGCCGGTCGCCGCAGCGAAAATACTCACGCGGCCAACACTATTCGATACACCCGGTAAAAGCGTTAATCTCAACCATGCCCGGAACCGTCAGACACGTGCTGCTCGGGCTGGCCGCGGCGGTGTGCATGACGGCGTGCGCACAGACGACAGCGGGTACGGCGGTGCGGTCGGTGCCGGGTATCGACGACGACTCTCGGTCCCCGATCGACGTCGACACCGTCCTACTCGAGCAGTCTCAGATGCGCGCCATCACCGGTGCGGGCGACGACCTGACGATCATTCCGAGCATGGACGGCAAGTTGCCCGTCGACATCGACCAACTCGCCAAGGCCGCTCCCCCGCAGTGCCGGTGGTACTTCACCGAGTCGCAGACCTTCGGACTCGACGTCGAGGAGTTTCACAAGACGACCTATCAGTACCCGCCGGGCGCCGCACTGATCTCCCAGGGTGCGGCGGCATACCGCGATCCCGAGACCGCGCGCCGGGCCTTCGACGGTCTGGTCGGTTACATCGACGCCTGCGGGTCCACGGACGCCGGCGCGATCTACGTGGGTGATTGGACGGCCAGTTCAGACGCCATCTCGACTCGCACCGACGGCTGCGGACGTGACTACCGGCTCAAGTCAGTCGTGCTCGTTGAGGTCACGTTCTGCGCCTTCGGGGACAACGTGTCCGACATCGTGGTGACCAACATCCTGGCCAAGGTGCCCGGCTAGGTACGGGCTCAGCTCAGGTATGCCACGAGCACTTCGGCGAGTGTGCGGCGGGCGACGTCGAGTTCTGTCGTGAAGCCGATCTCCCGCTCATTGCTGAGGCCTCGCACCGCAGCCGGGAGCAGACACCGAACCTGATACAGCTTGTCTGCGGCGAGGTCCAGACCGTCCATCAGGTAGTCGAAGCCCTCAATCCAGTCATGTTCGCGAGCCGTGAGAGCCGCTGCCGTGCGGGGATATTCGGCGACGACGTCCGAGCGCTGCGGTGGCAGCAGAGTGCGCAGTGCGGTGAGCGCCCGCCCCTCCGTTGTCTCGAGGTAGATCCACACGGAGTCGACGGCGGCCTCGACCCGTTCGCGCAGCGATCCGGTCAGGGCGGGCCATGGACCCGGGTTCTCGGCCCAACTGCGGGCGTGGATCTCGGTGACGACGGCAACCCACAGGCCGTCCATGTCGCCGAACTGGTGTTGCACTGTGCCCCAGGTGACTCCCGCCTCCTTGGCGATGCGGTTCGCGGAGACGGGTTCGCTGCTGCTGTCGGCCAGGCATCCGATGGCGATGTCGAGAAGACGCGCTCGGGTTTCGCGACCACGTTTGTTCAGTTTTGTGCCCGCTGCCGACTCCGTGACCGGGGGCGGGACCGCCACCAGCCACTGCGCGAGGGCGCGGGCGGCGTGCGGCGACTCGGTCATGTTCAGGCGAATCGCCCGGGATTCACCGCGACGGCCCGGCGCAGCGTCGGCCGATCGGCGCGATAGGCGGTCACCACCGGGGCGAGTTCGCGCGGGGTGGCTCCGTGCATGATGACGGAGTCCACGCCCAGCTCGAACTGACGCGCCACGGTTGACGCGCAGTCCTCGGGCGATCCCGAGGCCGCGGCGGCCAGCCATTCGGCGGGGATCATCGCGTCGAGTTGTTCGAGGGTCTCGACCGAGGCGCTTGCATCGATCGGACCGGCGGCCGCCGCGTTGGCGAACAACTCAGTCGCCCGCATCCGCTCCCATACCACCGGATCCCAGCCATTGGCGTTGATCAGCACATCCGCGTAGGCCTGCAGATAGGTCGCGAGTCGTCCGGCCCGGCGGCGCAGCCGGTCCTCCTCGGGCAGGGTGTCGCTGACCGTTGCCAGGCACGCCCAGATCCGGACGCTGTCGGGGTCCTTGCCTGCCCGCTCGGCGCCGCGGCGCACGGCTGCGACTGAATTCGCGGTCGCCTCGTCGGAGAAGAAGGTATGCAGCACAACGAAATCGCAGATCTCACCCGCGAACTCCATCGTCTTCGGCCCCACGGCGACCATGCCGATGGGCGGGGCGTCCTCCAGCCCGTTCACATGCCGCAGCATCGGCCATTTCCCGGCTGGCCCATCGTGATCGAGGATTATCTCGCCATCCCATAGGCGGCGCAGAATGCCGATGAAATCGCGCAACCGAGCCTCGGTCACCACGGGCAGACCGATGGCCTTCCAATACGCGCCCATACCGCGGCCGAACGCCATCGCGAAGCGACCGTCGGTCAGCGCGTGCATGGTCGATCCGATCGTCGCGGTGACCGTGGGATGCCGGGTGTGGTGGTTGGTGGACGGGGCGATACCCAAATCCGTGGTGCAGCCCGCCAGCGCCCCAGACAGCACTCCCGCGTCCTTCACCGTGAAACGCTCGCCGACATGGCACGAGCCCAGGCCGAGTGCCTCGGCGTCGCGCGCCTCGGTGAAGACGACCTTCGCATCGGCCGGATGCCGGGTCACGGCGTAGTAGCCGAGTTCGTTCAGTTGGTCAGTCGTGCGGTTGGTCATTGAAGGTGTCACCATTCCCAATTCGTTGACGCCGGCGGTGGTGTGCGGATGCGGTAGCGACCGCGTCAACAATCGGGGTTCAGCTCGCAATTGTCAATGAACCCTCTCAAAGAATGCTTGCGTCGCCTCACACCCGGACCATCCATGCCCGGATGGCCAATATCTATCAATTCACATACGATCGTTTTGTGTTCAATAGAACTGCCGAGCGCAAACCCCTGTCGCGCTGGCGGCGCCGCGCCTGTATCGCCCTTGGCTGCGTCGCCGCGCTGGTGCTGACGGCCGGGGCCTGGGTGACCTATCAGAATGACTTCGCGATCCGCGAACAACGCGTCACGATTCCCGGCCCGCAACAGCCTCTCGACGGAGTGCTGGCGCTGCCGAAATCGGGCAACGGACCATTCGGACTGGTGGTGTTCGTCCACGGCGACGGGCCCGCCGACGCCACCCGCGATTCGTTCTATCGGCCGATCTGGGAGACGTTCGCGCGGGCGGGCTACGCGTCGCTGTCCTGGAACAAGCCGGGTATCGAGGGCGCGCCCGGCAACTGGCTGAACCAGAGCATGCAAGACCGTGCGGCGGAGGTGACCGCCGCCATCGACTGGGCGCGCGGACGCTCGGATATCGACCCTCACCGCATCGGCGGGTGGGGCATCAGCCAGGGCGGCTGGGTGCTGCCCGAGGTGGCCGCGCGCAGGCCCGATATGCAGTTCGTGATCCTGGTCGGGGTGGCCGTCAACTGGCTGCGCCAGGGTGAATACAACCTGCGCGCCGAGCTGCGGGCCCGCAACGCCCCGCAGTCCGAACTCGCCACGGCACTCGCGCACCGCGACCGGACAAACCAGCTGCTGCGCGACAACGTCGGATACGACCGATACCTCGCGGCCGGCATCGACTCATCACCGATGTCCGCCGACCGGTGGGGATTCGTCGCCCGCAACTACCTGTCCGACGTCAGCTCCAGCCTTCCCCAGATCAGGATTCCGGTGCTGCTGGAACTCGGCGAGGGCGACCTCAACGTCGACGTGGCCGAGACCGAGCGCGTCTACCGCAAGCTGGTGCGCCCCGATCTGCTGACGGTCCAGACGTATCCACACGCATCGCACAGCATCGCCAGGGAGAACCTGGACAACGACCGCGACAGTGTGGCGTCGTTCCTGGTTGCCGTGTTCGCGCCGCGACAGATCTACGCGCCCGGCTATCTCGACAACCTGTGCCGCTACGTCGAACAACAACCAGCGAGGAGCACACCATGAGGATTCTTGCCCTGGGTGGGCCCGGCGCGATGGGCGCCGTCGCCGTCCGGGTCGCGACACATCTGCCCGGCGTCGACGAGATCGTCATCGCGGACCGCGACCGCAACGCGGCCGAACGGCTGTCCCGCCAGCTCGCCGACGCACCGGTGCCGGTCCGCGCCATCACGGTGGACGTCACCGACGACGCCGAGCTGCACGACGCGCTCGGACCGGCGGACCTCGTCGTCAACACCGTTGGCCCGTACTACCGTTTCGGACTCACGGTGTTGCGAGCGGCGATCACAACCGGAACGCACTACATCGACATCTGCGACGACTGGGAACCAACGGTGCAGATGCTCGAACTCGACGACACCGCCCGCAGCGCGGGTGTGTGCGCGGTCATCGGCATGGGCGCGAGCCCCGGCGTGAGCAATCTGCTCGCCGCGACCGCAGCCGCCGGACTCGACTCGGTGCACGACGCGTACACCGCGTGGCCCGTCGATGTTTCAGCCGAGGGCAATAACGTTGCAGGCGAGGGCAATTCGGATTACGGTGCCGAGGCGTTGCTGGGACCCGACGGACAACCCTCCGCCGCCGCCGTGCACTGGATGCAGCAGAGCAGCGGGACGATCTCGACCGTGAGTGGGGGTCGACTCGCGATGCAACGCCCACTGCGCCCGGTCGCATTGACACTCCCCGGCGGCCGCACGGGCACCGCGTACTCGATCGGCCATCCCGAGCCGATCACGCTGCACCGCACCCTCGGCCTGACCGGCGAGGCCGTCAACCTGATGGTGATCGCCCCGCAGACACTTGCCTACCTCGACGTTCTGCGCCGCGATATCGACCGCGGCCGGCTTACCAACGAGACCGCTGCCGCGCAGTTCGCGAGGCCAAACCCACTGCGCTACATCCGATCCCTGCCGACCGCACTGCGATGCAAGGGCCCGGGAACGCTGCCACCGTTCTTCGCCGCGGTGTCCGGGCCGAGAAAGGGGCGTGATCACACGGTATTGGCTCACCTGAACCTGGCGGGCCCCGCCGGCGGGTTATTCGGCGATATGGCCCGCGCGACGGGAATTCCACTCGCCGTCGGCATGTCACAGATCATCGACGGTACGGCCCGGCGCCCAGGTGTGCATCCACCGGATGCCGTCATCGACCCGAGACGGTTTTTCACAGACCTGGACCGTCACCTCGGACTGTCTGCCGACACCCCGCTGCTCATCGTCGAATCCGAGCCCGTTGCCTAGAATCGTCGTATCGCACTCGCCGCGGCTGGCGGACAAGGAGTCAACCGTTGGACATCCCCACCCGCACACTCGTCGAGAGCATGATCCGCGAAGACGCCACGATCGACAGCGGCGCGCTGTACGACGTCGCGAACGCGCTCGACATGACCGATCAGCAAGTGCGGCTGTGCATCAAACGTCTGATCGCCGACGGGCAGTTCACTCAGGAGGGTCGCGGACGCAAGGCGGTGCTGCGAGCGACGGATCGGGTGCGCAACACCATCACGCCCGATCGCGAGTACGTGCGGTACATGTTCGCCCAGGATCGGGGTGACGCGACCTGGGACGGCGTGTGGCACCTCGTGGCGTTCGGGGTCCCCGAGTCGACTCGCGCGGCGCGCGACGCGATGCGCGATGCCATCGTGGGTCTCGGCGGCGCACCGATTCAGGGCGGCCTGTATGTCTCACCGAACCGGTGGGAGGACAGGATATCCTCGGCAGCAACAGAATTGGCGATCATCGAACACGTAACCACGCTGACCACGACCAACTTGTCGGTGGGTGGTATCGAGGCGCCCCGCGCACTTGCCGACCACCTGTGGCCGCTAGACCGGATCGCCGAGAGGCATCGACGACTACTTGCGGTCGCCGAACGATCACTGGCGGCGCTGGGGAAAGCCTCACCGATCGAGCGTCTGACCATCGCGATCGACCTCGCTGCCGAGTTCACCCAGGCCGTCGAACCCGATCCGTTGCTTCCGCCGGAGCTTCTTCCACAGCCCTGGGTCGGCACCGCAGCGCGTTCGGCGGTCGCGGCCTGTTGGACCGAGCTGTTGAAATCCGATCCCTCACAACCGATCCGGTTGTTCCGATGGTATTCCGACGTGATCGCGGAGATCACTCAAGCGGCGCCGACGACGTCCTGACTCACACCGCTCAGGGTGTCGCAGCGCTGATGGTCGCGCTGGCCAGGACCACGTCACCGTCGGGGTCGGGGTCATAGAGCACCATCGTCTGGCCGGGTGCCACGCCACGAAGCGGGCTGGCCAGCTCGGCGACCAGGTGCCCGTCGCGCACCTGCGCGACCGCACGCATGAGACCACCGTGCGCCCGAACCTGGACCTCGCACTCGACGGGTCCGTCCAGGACGGTGCCCGCGGCGAGCACTGGCCGCTCGCCGGTCAGCGTCCGCACCTCGAGGTCGGCGACGGCACCGACGTGCACCGTCGCGGTGTCGGCGTCGATCGAGGTCACGTACCGCGGCTGACCGTCTGGTCCGGGGCCCTCGATGCCCAGTCCCTTGCGCTGGCCAATGGTGAAGCCGTGCACGCCGTCGTGCTCGGCAAGCACCGTCCCGCCCGAATCGACGACGTTGCCGCGGCGGACGCCGATTCGGGCGCCGAGGAATGCCTGGGTGTCACCGGACGGGATGAAGCAGATGTCGTATGAGTCGGGCTTGTCGGCGACCGCGAGTCCACGCTCGGCGGCCTCGCTGCGGATCTGATCCTTAGGGGTGTCGCCGATCGGGAACAGCGAGTGCTCCAGCTGCTCGGCGGTCAACACTCCGAGCACATAGGACTGATCCTTGTCGTGGTCGACGGCGCGCCGCAGCCGACCATCCGACAGGCGGGCGTAGTGGCCGGTCGCGATGGCGTCGAAGCCCAGCGCAAGGGCGCGCGCCGCGAGCGCGGAGAACTTGATCCGCTCATTGCACCGGACACACGGGTTGGGTGTCTCACCGCGGGCGTAGGACGACACGAAGTCGTCGATCACGTCGGCCTTGAAGCGGTCGGCGAAATCCCAGACATAGAAGGGAATCTCGAGGATGTCGGCGACCCGGCGGGCATCACCGGCGTCCTCCTTGGAGCAGCATCCGCGCGAGCCCGTCCGCAGCGTGCCGGGGGCCGACGACAACGCCAGGTGCACGCCGACGACGTCATGGCCGGCGTCGACCATCCGCGCGGCGGCGACCGATGAGTCCACCCCGCCGCTCATCGCGACCAGAACACGCATGACTACTTCCCGTACCCTGCGCTCGCGAGGGCGGCCTGCCGGGCCCGCTCGACAGCTGTGGGCAAAACCTCCAATGCCGCCTCGACGTCGGCATTGGTACTGGTGTGCCCCAAGGACAGACGCAGCGATCCGCGCGCGCTCGCCGGGTCAGCACCCATGGCGATCAGCACGTGCGACGGCTGCGCCACACCCGCGGTGCAGGCCGAGCCGGTCGAACACTCGATTCCCTTGGCGTCCAACAACATCAATAGCGCGTCACCCTCGCATCCGCGAAAGGTGAAGTGCGTGTTGCCCGGCAGACGGTCGACACCGGTGCAGCCGTTGACATCGACATCGTCGATAGCCGCGAGCACACCGTCGATCAGCTTGTCCCGCAGCGCGGAAATCCGCGCGCGCTGGACGTCGAGACCCTCGACCGCTACGCTCGCCGCGGTCGCCATGGCGACGACACCGGCGACATCCGGTGTGCCCGAACGCACGTCACGCTCTTGGCCACCACCGTGCAGTAGCGGCACGCAGGCGGTGTCGCGACGCAGCAGCAGCGCGCCCACACCGGTGGGACCACCGAACTTGTGGGCGGCGATGCTCATCGCCGATAGGCCGCTTGCGGTGAAGTCCACCGGAATCTGGCCCACCGCCTGGATGGCGTCACTGTGCATCGGGATGTCGAATTCGGCTGCCACGGCAGCAAGTTCGGCAATCGGCAGAATGGTGCCGACCTCGTTGTTGGCCCACATCACCGTCACCAGGGCGACATCGTCGTGATCGCTGAGCGCCTCGCGCAGCGCGGCGGCCGTCACCATGCCGTCGGCACCGACCGGCAGCCACGTCACCTCGGCGCCCTCGTGCTCGACCAGCCACTCCACCGCGTCCAGCACCGCGTGGTGCTCGACCGGGGTGGTCACGATCCTGCGCCGCTGCGGCGCCGCGTCGCGGCGGGCCCAGTAGATACCCTTGATCGCCAGATTGTCGCTCTCGGTCCCGCCGGCGGTGAAGATGATCTCCGACGGCCGGGCCCCGAGCAGACCGGCCAGCTCCTCGCGCGCCTCCTCCATGCGGCGGCGCGCGGCGCGGCCCGTGGTGTGCAGCGACGAGGCATTGCCCACCGTCGCCAGAGCAGCCGCCATTGCCTCGATCGCAGTGGGGTGCATCGGTGTGGTGGCGGCATGATCCAGGTAGACGGAGCGCATAGCCCAACCAGGATACCGGCAGGCCGGATGACCTCAGGCGACCAGCGCATGCCCGTGAGCGCCGCGGGCCGGTGCGGGGGCGTCGGATACCCCCCGCACAGCGGCCTCACACCGTGCCGCGAGGTCGCGGCGGTCGGTGCCGGGGAGCTGCAGTGACTGCACCTGAACGTGGCACACCGTCATCCGGGCGGTGATGACGCGCCGCACCGACGCCAGCAGCGAGTCGTCGCCGATGAACGCCGGAATCGTCGATGGTCGACCGTCCCGGTGGTGGTAGGTCATCCGCAGCGGCTGCACGGGCCTGCCCGCGTCGATCGCCCCCTGAAACATCGCGGGCCGGAACCGTCCGTATCCCAGGCCACACCACGTCGTGCCCTCCGGGAACGCGACGACGGTCTGCCCCGCGGTCAGCCGTGCGGCCACGGTGCGCACCACGTCCGGCAGCCGACGGAGGTTGGCTCGCTCGATCGGAATGACCTTGAGCAGGCGCGCGACGAGCCCGAGCGCGGGCCAGTCGATGAGGTCGGCGCGCGCGACGAACGACCCCGGCAGCACCGACCCGATGATGAAGATGTCCACCCACGACACGTGACCGCTGACCACCAACACACCGCTCAGGTTGCGGATCGGACCTCCCGAGGTGGTGATTCGCACGCCGAGGCAGCGCAGCATCAGGCGGCAGTAGACGCGCTGCACCCTCGAGCGACCGGGCAGCGGGACCGCCAGCAGCGGTAGCGCGGGAAGCAGCAGCAGCGCACACGCGATGCGCGCGGCTGTCCTCAGCACGACGATCGCCGGACGAGAGGCGGTCGCGACGTCGACCCCGATGCACGACGCGTCACACGACGCGCGCGGCAGCCAGGGACTCGCGGTGAGCCCGTGGCTGCTCATCGGGCCGACCCGTCACCCAGGGCTTCAGCCTGCGCCACCGAGCGCAGGCGTTTCAGGTAGCGCACGTCGGCGTCGGCCTTGTCCATCAGCGCCGGGAAGTCGCCGACGCCGAAGTCTGGGTCGTGAGCCGGTTCGCCGCACACCTTGGCACCCAGCCGCAGGTAGCCCCGCATCAACGGCGGAATACTCACCCGGGCCGGGGCATCGATATCGTCCAGTCCCCTACCGTCGAGCAGCACCGGCCGGTATGGGCGCACCTCGTACTTCGCAGGGTGCCGCTGGCGGACGAAGTCACGCACGCCCCGCAGTTGGCTGCCTGGCGGCTCGTCGGGTGCCCCCTGGACCGGTACCGAGACGCATCCGGTGACGTAGTCGTATCCGCAGCGATCGAGGTAGGCCAGGATGCCGGCCCACATCAGCAGCACCACGGCGCCGTTGCGATGGTCCTCGCGCACCACTGCACGACCCATCTCGACCAGTGACGGCCGCAGCGTGTCCAGGGCGCTGACGTCGAACTCGGTGGCGGTGTAGAGCCCGCCGGCGGCGATGGCACCCGGTGGCGGCAGCATTCGGTAGCAGCCGACCAGCTCGCCGGATCCGTCCTCGCGGACCAGCAGGTGATCGCAGTACTCGTCGAACCGGTCGGCGTCGCGACCGTCGGCCGAGGCGACTAGGCCGAACCCGGGTTCGGAGGTGAACACCTCGTGGCGCAGCCGCTGAGCGGCGTCGATCAGATCCGGATCGGTGGACAGCAGCAGGGTGTAGCGCGGCGTTGTCGGGCTGGTCGGGCCGCCGGGGGCGGCAGCGTCGGCGGCGATGAGTACGGATGCAGTGCTCATGGCCTGAACGGTCGCCCAGCCGTCGGACCGGATGCCAACGGCTACGTGACGCGTCCGTGCACGCTTGGTGACGAGTTGTGTGCGGTGCCCGCTTCCTCAGTGGTCGAGAAACACCACGTGCTCAGCCACCGGGTTGCGCGGAATGTCCAGGTGGTTGGCGGCGAACAGCGGATCGGCGTAGCCGATCGACATGCCACACAGGATTGTCAGCTCCTCGGGGATGCCGAGCTGTTCGCGCAGCACGTCGGGATACAGGGCTATCGACACCTGGACGCAGCTGCCAATCCCGCGCTCGGTCAGCGCCAGCAACAGGGTTTGCAGGAACATGCCGACCCCCACCGCATCCACGTTCCCGAACTCCCGATGCATGCACACCACCCCGGCCACCGGTGCGTGGAAGAACTCCCAGTTGCGCAGCTGCGCGTTCCACCGGCCCTCGGCGTCGCTGCGCTCGATGCCCATCGCGCCATAGATCAGGGCGCCGCTCTGCCTGCGCCGATCAGCGAAGCGCGGCGGTAGGCCCGCCGATCCGATCGCAGGCGGATTCGCGTCGACGGCGGCCAGCAGCGCGTCGACCAGCCGCGCGCGCCGCTGGCCCGTGGCCAGGAAGACATGCCACGGTTGGGTGTTGGAGTTCGACGGTGCCCGCATCGCCAACGCCAACGCCTCATCGAGCAGCTCACGGGGAACGGGCTTGTCCGGCAGGAACATCCGCGATGACCGGCGCGCCCGGATCGCCTCGTCGAGCCCCATCTCGGTCATGCCGCCGCGCCACCGCCGTCGGCGTGCAGCGTCGACCCGGTGATGAAACTGGACCGCGGTGAGGCCAGGAACAGGATCGCCTCGGCGATCTCCGCCGGCTTCGCGGTCCGTCCCAGCGGCAGCGCGCGGCCCAGTTCCTCGTTGGTGTCACCCCATTCGGCGACGACGCCCTCGGTCGCGGTCGGGCCCGGTGCGACGCTGTTCACGCGGACGCCGCGGGGCCCGAACTCGGCAGCCCAGGTGCGGGTCAGCGATTCCACCGCCGCCTTGGAGGCGCTGTAGGCCGAGGCCCCGGCGACACCCTTGAACGCCACCATCGAGGTGACGTTGACGATGCTGCCGCCCCCGCGTGCGAGCATCCCCGGCACCAACGCCGCCACCAGGAAGTACGTCCCACGAACGTTGGTGTCAAACGTCCGCTCGAATGACGCGAGATCCTGATCCACCGTCAACGCACCCGGGAACGAGGCCGCGTTGTTGACGATGACGTCGACGTCGCCGCACTGCGCGACAAGCGCACTCACCGACTCGACGTCGGACAGGTCGGCGGCGACGAACCGCACGCCGAGCTGCGCCGCCGCGGCGGCACCGCGGTCACGATCGCGGCCGGTGATGACAACGTCGGCGCCGGCCGCGGCCAGCAGTCGGGCCGCCTCGAGGCCTATGCCCGCCGTTCCGCCTGTGACAAGCGCTCGGCGGCCCGCCAACTCCCGCGCGGTCACGCGCGAGTCGCCAGCCAGTCGGCGAAGTGGGTGCTCGCCAGCGTCGCGCCGTCTCCGGTGACGAGGCTGTTCTGGGTGAGCGGCGTACCGAAGTACGTGGCGGCCGGGTCGACGGAGACCGGTGTGTCAGCGCCCTTGGCGGCGAGCACCGCGCGCGCCATATCGGCGAACGGCATCTTGTCGGGGCCCCCGAAGTCCCGCGTGCCATTGATGGGCTCGGCCGTCGCCGCGCGGGCCACCTCGGCGGACACCTCGGCCGCGGCGACCGGTTGGATCAGCGCGTCGGGTGCATGCACCTCGTCGCCTACCTGCAGCGTCTGTGTGATCGAGTCGGCGAACTCGTGGAACTGGGTGGCGCGCAGGATGGTGTGGGGCAGGCCCGACTCCGAGATCGTGCGCTCCTGCACGACCTTGGCCCGCAGGTAGCCGCTCTCGGGTAGCCCGTCGACACCGACGATCGACAGCGCCACATAGTGCCCGACACCGGCAGCCTTGGCCGCGGCGACCAGGTTGGCCGCGGACGCGGTGAAGAAGGCCAGCACCGCATCGTCTGCGAACGACGGCGAGTTGACGACGTCGACGAGTACCTGTGCGCCCGCGACGGCCTCGGCAAGGCCCTCACCGGTCACCACATCGGCCCCGCTGCCGCGTGACGCGGCGACGACATCGTGGCCCTGCGCGGTGAGCAGTTCGACGACCTTTGTACCGATGAGACCACTGGCCCCGATAACTGCGATTCTCATGGGAAAACTCTCCCACTGCGCAGGCCATCGCGGCACCCTGGAAAGTCCGTAGTTCTGCGCGCCGATCGTCGAAAACACAGAACCCCGACGCCACAAGGGCGCCGGGGTTCTGCGGTGGATCTGCCGGTGGGTCAGCCCTTGCGAGCCTTGACCGCGTCCGTCAGCTGCGGGGTCACCTTGAACAGGTCACCCACGATGCCCAAGTCGGCGATCTCGAAGATCGGCGCCTCTTCGTCCTTGTTGACGACGACGATCGTCTTGGACGTCTGCATGCCTGCACGGTGCTGGATCGCGCCGGAAATGCCCAACGCGATGTACAGCTGCGGTGCCACCGTCTTGCCAGTCTGACCGATCTGGAACTGGCCTTCGTAGAAGCCCGAGTCGACGGCCGCACGCGAGGCGCCCACGGCGCCGCCGAGTGCGTCTGCGAGATCCTCGACGACGCTGAAGTTCTCCTTGCTGCCGACACCGCGGCCGCCGGACACGACGACCTTCGCCTCGGTCAGCTCCGGACGCGCGCTCTTCGCAGCGGGCTGACGGGAGATGATCTTGGTGGCGTTCTCCGCGGGAGCGGGCACCTCGGCGCTGACCACTTCACCGGCACCGGCGACGGGCTCGGCCTCGACTGCACCGGGGCGCAGCGCGATGATCGGGGTGTCGCCTGCGGTCGCCTCGACGGTGTAGGCACCGCCGAACACGGAGTGCACCGCGACTCCACCCTCCTTGATGCCGACGACGTCCCACAGCACGCCAAGACCGGCCTCAGCGGCAAGTCGCCCAGCGACCTCCCTGCCCTCGGCGGTCGAGGCCACCAGCACGGCTGCCGGGCTGGCGGACTCGGCCAGCGCGACCAGCACGGCGACCTTGGGGGTGACCAGGAACTGGTCGGCGGTGTCGGACTCGGCCGCGTAGATCTTGGCCGCACCCGCTGCCTTGAGTGCGTCGGTCAGCGGCGCCGCGGTGCCCGGGGCACCGACGACGACGGCCGACGGCTCACCCAGCGCACGCGCCGCGGTGATCAACTCGGCGGTGATGCTCTTCAGATTGCCTTCTGCGTGCTCGACGAGCACGAGTACTTCTGCCATTGCCTCTTGTTCGCTCTCTGCGTCTGGGGGTGGGGGTTAGATGAGCTTCTGCGCGACCAGGTACTCGGCGATCTTCTGACCACCCTCGCCCTCGTCCGTGATCTTCTCGCCTGCGGACTTCGGCGGCTTGGGGGTAACCAGCTTCACCTGCGTCTCGGCCACATCGCCACCCACGACGCCGCTCTCGATGCCGACGCCCTCGAGCGTCAGCGGGGTGACCGTCTTCTTCTTGGCGGCCATGATGCCCTTGAAGGACGGGAACCGGGGATCCTCGACGATCTTCTCGCTGACGCTGACCACTGCGGGCAGAGTCGCCTCGAGTTCGAAGACGCCATCGTCGGTCTCGCGCTCACCGGTCACCTTGCCGTCGGCCACGTCGAGGCTGCGCATGTGCGTCAGCTGCGGTACGCCGAGGTAGTAGCTCAGGATGGCCGGGACGGCGCCACCGACACCGTCGCTGGACTCGTTGCCCGCGATGACGAGTTCGATGTCCTCGATCTGTCCCAGCGCACTCGCCAGCGCGTATCCGGTCTGGACGACATCGGAGCCGTGCAGGCCCTCATCCGAGAGGTGGTAGGCCTCGTCGGCGCCCATGGAGAGCGCCTTGCGGATCGCCGTCTCGGCGCCTGCGGGCCCCGCGGTGAGCACAACGACGTTGTAGTTCGCGTCGGCGTGCTTCTCCTTGAGCTGCAGAGCTACTTCGACCGCCCGCTCGTTGATCTCGTCCAACACGGAATCGCTACCTGCGCGATCCAGCGTGTGGTCGTCCGCGAGCTTGCGATCCTCGTAGTCAGGGACCTGCTTGATCAGGACCACGATGTTCGTCATGAGTCTGGTTCGTCCTCCTCGATGAGGCCGTTGACCGGCCTGCATTACCACGATTTCGCTTTCGCCTACATGTTACTCGACGGTAACTTAAGCAGACGCGCAGGAACACCATAACCTGACCGAAGATGACCTTCTGACCTCCCCTTAACTCCGGTTAACTCGGAGCGAACCGTCCGCGAAGCCCTGACGACACCCCCGCTGCGTTAGCCTGCCTTCCAATGAGCGCAATTTCTCCTCGGCAGCCGTCGGCTGAGCCGACCTCCGACGTGCTTCCCCTCACCGGCGAACGCACGATCCCCGGCCTGGCCGAGGAGAATTACTGGTTCCGCCGTCATGAGGTGGTCTACGAATTCCTCGCGGGGCGCTGCGCGCAACGCGATGTGCTCGAGGCGGGATGCGGCGAGGGCTACGGCGCCGATCTTCTCGCCGACGTCGCACACCGCGTGGTCGGCCTCGACTACGACGAGTCAGCTGTGGCGCACGTGCGGTCTCGCTACCCGCGCGTGGACATGCGGCACGGCAACCTGGCGGAGCTCCCTCTGGCTGACGGCGAGGTCGACGTCGTGGTCAACTTCCAGGTCATCGAACACCTCTGGGATCAGGGGCAGTTCGTGACGGAGTGCGCTCGCGTACTGCGCCCGGGCGGAGCGCTGCTCATGTCCACCCCGAACCGGATCACGTTCTCCCCCGGTCTGGACACCCCTCTCAACCCTTTCCACACCCGCGAGCTCAACGCTGACGAACTCACCGAACTGTTGACCGACAACGGTTTTGAACTCGAGGCGATGCTCGGCGTCTTCCACGGACCGGGCCTTCTCGACCGAGACGCGCGGCACGGCGGATCGATCATCGGCGCCCAGATCGACCGCGCGGTCGCGAATGCACCGTGGCCCGCCGATCTGCTGGCCGACGTGGCTTCTATCTCCACCGCCGACTTCGAGCTGCTGGACGCCGGGGTCCGGGACATCGACGAGAGCCTCGATCTGGTGGCGATCGCGGTGCGGCGTGACTGACTCCGAAGGACCGGAGTCGGTACCCGGACTCTTCACCCTGGTTCTGCACACCCACCTGCCATGGCTGGCCCATCACGGGCGCTGGCCCGTCGGCGAGGAGTGGCTCTACCAGTCCTGGGCGGCGTCCTATCTGCCGTTGATGCGTGTGCTGAGCACGCTGGCCGCCGAGAATCGCCGTGGCCTGGTCACACTCGGCATGACACCGGTGGTCACCGCCCAACTCGACGACCCGTACTGCCTGACCGGCATGGATCACTGGCTGACGAACTGGCAGTTGCGCGCAACCGAGGCCACCACAGCGCGCACCGGCGACGGCACCGGCTACGCCGCGCCTGAGGCCTTGCGCGCATTCGGTGTTCGTGAGCGTGCCGAGGCCGAGCGCGCGCTCGAGGACTTCGCGGTGGCGTGGCGACACGGCGGCAGTCCGCTGCTGCGCTCGCTCATTGACGCCGGCACCATCGAGCTGCTCGGCGGACCGCTGGCGCACCCGTTCCAGCCGCTGCTCAACCCCCGCCTGCGCGAGTTCGCCCTACGTGAGGGCCTCGCCGATGCGGGCGCGCGCTTCGCCCACACCCCACGCGGCATCTGGGCGCCGGAGTGCGCGTACGCGCCGGGAATGGAGACCGGCTACGCCGCCGCGGGTGTGACGCATTTCATGGTCGACGGGCCGTCGCTGCACGGCGACACCACCCTAGGCCGGCCCGTCGCCGACTCGGACGTCATCGCCTTCGGCCGCGATCTACAGGTCAGTTACCGGGTCTGGTCACCCAAGTCGGGCTATCCCGGAAACGCCGCCTACCGCGACTTCCACACCTACGACCACGTCACGGGTCTCAAGCCGGCCCGGGTGACCGGGCGCAACGTGCCGTCCGAGGAGAAGGCGCCCTACGATCCGGCCCGCGCGGATGCCGCCATCGACAGCCACGTCGCCGACTTCGTGGACGTGGTGCGCTCGCGGCTTATCGCCGAGTCCGACCGCATCGGACGACCCGCGCATGTGATCGCCGCTTTCGACACCGAACTGTTCGGGCACTGGTGGTATGAGGGTCCGGTCTGGCTGGAGCGCGTGCTGCGGGCTCTGCCCGAGGCCGGCGTCCGTGTCGGCACGCTGTCCGACGCCATCGCCGACGGTTACGTCGGCTCCCCCGTTGAGCTTCCACCCAGCTCCTGGGGATCGGGCAAGAACTGGCAGGTGTGGTCGGGCGAACAGGTCGCCGACCTCGTCGCGCTGAACGCCGAAGTGGTCGACACCGCGCTCGCCACGGTCGACAAGGCGCTGGCCCACAACGCATCTGGCGGCTCGACTGCGTCGACCTGGGCACCGCGCGATATCGTCGCCGACCAGATCCTGCGGGAGACGCTCCTGACGGTGTCGAGCGACTGGCCGTTCATGGTCAGCAAGGACACCGCAGCGGAATACGCGCGCTACCGCGCACATCTGCACGCGCACGCCGCCCGTGAGATCTCGAGCGCCTACGCGTCGGGACGACGAGACAACGCCGAGCGGTTGGCGCAGGACTGGAATCGCGCCGACGGGCTGTTCGGCGCTCTGGACGCGAGGCGGCTACCCCGATGAGAATCCTGCTGGTGTCCTGGGAGTATCCGCCGGTGGTGGTCGGCGGACTCGGTCGCCACGTCCACCACCTGGCCACCGCGCTGGCCGACGCCGGACACGAGGTGGTGGTGCTCAGCCGTCGCCCGTCGGGCACCGACCCCAGCACGCACCCCTCCACCGACGAGATGAGCGAGGGCGTGCGGGTTATCGCCGCAGCCCAGGATCCGCACGAGTTCGAGTTCGGCACCGACATGATGGCCTGGACGATGGCGATGGGTCATGCCCTGGTCCGCGCCGGGTTGGCGATCAAGTCGACTGGTCGTCACGCGGACAAGCCGTGGCGGCCCGACGTCGTCCACGCCCACGACTGGCTGGTGGCCCATCCGGCGATAACCCTCGCCGAATACTTCGACGTCCCACTGGTTTCCACCATCCATGCCACCGAGGCCGGACGGCACTCGGGCTGGGTATCGGGCCGCATCAGCCGTCAGGTTCACGCCGTCGAGTCCTGGCTCGTGCACGAATCCGATTCGCTCATCACGTGTTCGGCGTCGATGCGCGACGAGATCACCGAACTGTTCGGCCCCGGATTGGCCGAGAACAGGGTGATCCCCAACGGTATCGATGCCAACCTATGGCCGTTCGCCCGCCGCAAGGCCCACGCGGGTCCGCCCCGGCTGCTCTATCTCGGCCGCCTGGAGTACGAGAAGGGTGTGCACGACGCGATCGCCGCGCTGCCGCGCATCCGCCGGACCCATCCCGGCACCACGCTGACCATCGCGGGCAGCGGCACGCAGCATGAGTGGCTCATCGAGCAGGCCCGAAAGCACAAGGTGCTCAAGGCGATCACGTTCGTCGGGCAGGTCGACCACGAGCAACTCGTCACCCTGCTGCACGACACCGATGCCGCCGTCCTACCGAGCCACTACGAACCGTTCGGCATCGTCGCGCTCGAGGCGGCCGCCACCGGCGCCCCGTTGGTCGCGGCCAATGTCGGCGGCCTGGGCGAGGCCGTCATCGACGGGCAGACCGGGGTGTCCTTCCCGCCCCGCGACATCGCGGCACTGGCGACGGCGGTGCGGTCGGTGCTCGACGACCCGGACACGGCGCAGACCATGGCCATCGCGGCGCGTGACCGGCTCACCTCGGAGTTCGACTGGCACACTGTGGCGGCCGAGACCGCACAGGTCTATCTGGCCGCCAAACGCGGTGAGCGCGAACCGCACCGGCGCCGCATGATCGTCGAGCACGCGCTGCCCGACCGGTAGTCGCGCGCCCGTCGCGGCCGCGCGCTGGCGGATAGGCCCGCCCAGCGTGACGCCACTGCGAAGATTCGGCGATTTTCTCGCAGCAGCGGCACGTTCGGCGTGTTGGTGACCTATTGACCACCAAGGGCGCCGCGCCTGGGGCGGCGGGCTAGTGGGACGCCTTCTTGCGCTCGATATCGGCCAGTGCGGCCGCGAGTTCGGCACGTTCGGCCGCCGAGGTCTCCCATGCCAGCTTGCGGTTCTTGACCACCTTCGCCGGCGCACCGACGGCGATGGAGTAGTCGGGCACCTCGCCCTTGACCACCGCGTGTGCCCCGAGCACGCATCCACGCCCGACCGAGGTGCCCCGCAGCACGGTGACCTTGGCGGCCACCCACGTGTCGGGACCGATCCGCACCGGCGCCTTCACGATGCCCTGGTCCTTGATGGGCAACTCGACGCTGTCCATCCTGTGGTCGAAGTCGCAGACGTAGCACCAGTCGGCCATCAGAACCGAGTCGCCGAGTTCGATGTCGAGGTAGGTGTTGATGACGTTGTCACGGCCGAGGACCACCTTGTCCCCGATGCGCAGTGACCCCTCGTGCGCGCGGATGGTGTTCTTGTCACCGATGTGGACCCAGCGGCCAATCTCCATGGTGGACAGCTCCGGGGTGGACTGGATCTCCACGTTCTTGCCGAGGAACACCATGCCGCGCGTGACGATGTGCGGATTGGCCAGCTTGAACTTCAGCAGCCGGAAGTACCGCACCAGGTACCACGGCGTGTAGGCCTTGTTGTTCAGCACCCACTTCAATGAGGCCAGTGTGAGGAACCGGGCCTGGCGGGGGTCGCGCAGTCGGGAGCCCCGCCAGCGAACGTGCAACGGAGAGCCCCACATCGTCGTCATGGCGGGAAAGCCTACGCGAGCCCGATCGTGGGTTTTCCGGGTCGCGCACGACTCTCTCGCGTCGCTTCGCTCGCCCCGGGCGCTCCCACGGGTGGGAGGTCCCCCGGCGCCCCGACACCGCGGGCTAGTCTCGGGACTCGATGTCTGCTCGACGAACGACCGCGCGCCGAATGACTGCCGTGACGGCCACAACACTGGTGGCGCTGCTGATGAGCGCGTGCGGCGCCGATACCAGCTCGTGGGTCGAGGCGGTCCCCGCAACGGGATGGGCCGCCCAGTACGCCGACGCGGCCAACAGCAGCTCCACCACGGTCTCCGGCGCCGAGTCGCTCGCGCTGGACTGGACCCGCTCGGTCAAGGGCGAACTCGCCGCGCAGGTGGCGTTGGGCTCGGGGAACTACCTCGCCGCCAACGCCCAGACCGCCGCGGGGTGCTCGCTGATGGTGTGGGAGACCGACAATGAGGGCAGACAGCGTTGGTGTGGCCGGCTGTGGCAGGGCGGCGGGTTGTCCGGACCACTGTTCGACGGCTTTGACAACCTGTACGTGGGGCAGCCGGGCGCGATGCTGTCCTACCCGCCGACGCAGTGGATCCGGTGGCGCCAGCCGGTGATCGGCCTGCCGCTCACACCACGCGTCCTGGCTCCCGGCCAGCTGTTGGTGACGACGCACCTCGGGCAGGTCCTGGTGTTCGACGCGCACCGCGGCGTGGTCGTCGGTACCCCGGTCGACCTCGTCAGCGGGCTCGACCCCAAGGATTCCCAACGCGGGCTCGGCGACTGCCAGCCCGCCAGGGCACGCTGTCCGGTGGCTGCGGCGCCCGCGTTCTCACCCGAGACGCAGATGGTGGTCCTCGGGTTGTGGGAACCCGATGCCGACGCGCCGGTCCTGATCGGGATGCGGTACCGCCAGGGTCAGAAGCCGCTGCTCAACCGGGAGTGGACCAGCACGGCCGTCGGCGGTGGGCCGCTGTCGAGCCCCGTGATGTCCGCCGATGGCCAGACGGTCTACGTCAACGGCCGCGATAACCGGCTGTGGGCGCTCGACACCGCCAACGGTGAGGCCAGGTGGTCGGTTGACCTCGGGTTCCAGCCGCAGACCCCGCCTTCGGTGACACCGGACGGATTGATCGTGGCGGGCGGCGGCCCGGATGCGCGGCTGACCGCCGTGCGCGATGACGGGGACGGCGGCGAGGTGGTTTGGACCCGCGATGACGTCGAGCCCCTCTCGACATCTTCTCGAGCGGGCGCCGACGTCGGCTACACCGTCGCGCGCGACGGCGAGAACGGTATGACGCTGCTGGTGTTCGATCCCGCCGACGGCCACACGCTCAACGCCTACCCGCTGCCGCACGCGACGGGGTATCCCGTTGGTGTGTCGGTGGGCCATGACCGGCGCGTGGTGACCGCAACCAGCGACGGTCAGGTGTACGCGTTCGCTCCCGCCTGACGAGTCAGGTGATCGTCCTCAGGCGATCATGGCGTCGATGGGAGCGCGCGGCACGGTGACCTCGAGCGCCCCGACCGACTCCGGCATCATCTCGCCCTGACTGAAGAAGAAGATCAGCGAGTCGTTGGTGATGGCGAAGTTCTCGTAGTTCGTCGGGTCCAGGCCCACCGCGGGGGCAATCGCCACCGCCTGACCCGACTGCTTCTCCAGCTCGGCGGCCACGATGGGTGCGATCACCGGGAACGGCTCGGTGCCCTCGCGGAACAGGTTGCCGATCGTGATGGGCTTGCGCATGCCCTGATCCCAGTTGAACGACTTGTAGAAGGTCTGGGGGTGCGCACCACCGACGTCCTGGAATGTCTTGAACACCACGGTTTGCGTGCCGCGCGGTGGGACCGCGGAGTTGTACTCCGTTGCCACGGTGTCCAGTTGGTAGGGCATATCGCGTGGCCCGGGCATCTTGGCCACGTTGAGGAAGCCGTCGCGAGTCTGCTTGATGTAGTCGGCGACGTTCTGTTGGTCAGGGAAGTCGACCGGATAGCTGACGTCGAGGGTGTAGGCGGGATCGGTCGCGGCGATGCGGCACATCTGGTCACCGTCCAGCACACCAGAGAAGTCAGCGCACTTGGGTGGGGCCGCCGATGCGACGGCCACGGTCGACCAGCCGAGCGCCGTGGTGGCCGCCACCGCCAGCGCAAGTGTCGCAACGCGCATTTCAAGCCCTCCAGCCACCGGGCGGCACCGGCGCCGCACTCGACACAATACCTGCGACATCAGTGCGTGGGTCGGCAAAGATATGCCACCGCCCGGCTCGCCCGGCCTGCGCCGATCCTGGTGATAACCACCGACAGCCGCTGGGTTCCGCGCAACCGCAGGCGCGGGCGCAGCACATCGGGGTCGACGTCGACGCCACGCACCAGGATCTCGACCGCCCCGACCTCGCGGGTCGAGAGCAGTTGCCGCAGGCCCCGTTCGCTGTAGGTGATCTCGTCGAGCACCTCGAACCCCCGGACACCGTCAGGCAGCTGGTCACCCGACAGATAGGCGATCTCGGGGTCGAGTTGCCACAGTCCGTGGCGCGCGGCGTAATGGCGCACCAGACCGGCACGCACGACGGCTCCGTCGGGGTCGATGATCCATCGACCCGCGGCAGCGACAGCGCAGTCGTCGGGATCCGCGTCGGTGATCTGTTCGGCACGGTCGAGGACGGTCGCGCGCCGCGTGACGCCTGGATGGGCGAGGCCCGCCGACCACAGGCAGGCCTCACGGACACCGCCCGCCAGCGATGTCACCTCGATCTCGCCGATGAACCCGAGCTGACCGATGGCCGCGAAATCGATTCCGGGCGCGCACTTCACGACGATGTCTCGCCCGGCATACACCTCGAGCAGCGCATCGAGCGCGGGCGCATAGGACCGCGGATCGAACCGGCGCCGCCCACCGCTGCGCCGGGCAGGATCGGCGACTATGACCGTGTCACGCGTGACGGGGCGCAGTGCGTCGGCCAACAGCAGGTCCACGCCCGCGACGTTGTTGGCGGCCATCGCCAAGCGCACGGAATCGATATCGCTGCCGACGACCATGGCCGCAGACCTGCTCAGCGCATCGAGCTCCGCACCGATCGAGCACGTGACATCGTGCACCACCGCTCCGGCCAGCCGCCGGGCACGGTGTGCCGCAACGGGTTCCGGGGTGGCCTGTTGTAACGCCTCATCGGTGAAAAGCCACGTCTGCGCGGTGTCGAACTTGCCGGCCGCCCGCCGCCGCAGCAGCGCCGTCTCGATCAGGACGGCCGCGCGGTCGCCGAAACTCTTTCGCGCCGAACCGATGTCGGCGATGCGCGTGGCATCGCTCAACGGGTATGCGGCAACCTCGTCGATCGCCCTGCGTCCCTGCTCGCTGCGCAGGTACGCGACGTCGTCGAGGGTGAACTGCAGAGTCAGGAGGGTTTGACCCCGGTGACCATGACGTTGTAGAACCAGCCCTTCGGCACGACACGACGCCACACATTGGCGTCCACCCAACTCAGGGTGGTCCAGCTCTTGAACGCGAACCTCGCCCAGCCCCAGCCCAGCCGGCCCGGGGGTACCGACGCCTCGAAGGTGCGCACAGGCCAGCCCAGCATCGCGGCGGTGAACTCCTCGCTGGCGGTCTCGACCTCGGTGGCGCCGGCATTGCGGGCCATCCGCTCGAGGTCGCCCGGTTCGAAGGTGTGCAGGTCGACGATCGCCTCAAGCGCGGCCGCGCGCGAGGACTCGTCGAGTTCGGTCTGCGAGCGTCGCCAGCCCTCGAGGAAGGGCAGCTTCGTGACGTTGGTCGACACGTGCCAGGTCAGTGTGGACAGGTTGCGCGCGTAGACGTTGCCCTTGGTCGTCGGCTCGCCCGCGAACACGAAGCGGCCGCCGGGCTTGAGCACGCGCACGACCTCGCGCAGCGACAGCTCGACGTCGGGGATGTGGTGCAGGACCGCGTGGCCGACGACCAGATCGAAGGTGTTGTCCTCGTACGGGATGCCCTCGGCGTCGGCGACCCGACCGTCGACGTCAAGGCCAAGCGACTGACCGTTGCGGGTCGCCACCTTGACCATGCCCGGGGACAGGTCGGTGACCGAGCCGCGACGGGCCACACCCGACTGGATGAGGTTGAGCAGGAAGAAGCCGGTACCGCAGCCCAGCTCCAGCGCCCGGTCGTAGGGCACCTCGCGCTGGACCTCGTCGGGCACGATCGCGTCGAACCGGCCACGCGCGTAGTCGATGCAGCGCTGGTCGTAGCTGATCGACCACTTGTCGTCGTAGCTCTCGGCCTCCCAGTCGTGGTAGAGCACCTGCGCCAGCTTGGTGTCGTGCCGTGCGGCCTCCACCTCCTCAGCGGTGGCGTGGGGGTTCGGAGCCGGGTCGAAACTGGTCATGAAGGGCAGCCTAACGGGCTGCGAACGAAGCTTTGGCGGCAGCCAACGCCGCGGGCGAGGAGTCAGCGAACCGACGGGCCCACGCCAGTGCGGCGTCGAACACGTGATCGGGTGCCACGGTCTCGTCGACAAGCCCCATCGCCAACGCTTCCTCGGCGCCGACGAAGCGTCCGCTGAACACCATCTCCTTGGCCCTGCTCTCCCCCACCGCGCGGGCCAACCGGTGCGTCGCGCCCTCGACGGGAGCCCGGCCGTCGAGGATCTCGGTGGCGCCGACCTTGACGTTGTCACCGCTGATCCGCCAGTCGGCGGCCAGTGCCAGGGTCAGACCGCTGCCCAGCGCGTAACCGGTGACGGCGGCCGCCGTCGGCTTGGGAATCGCCGCGACGGCGTCGATCGCGTGACGGCACACCTCACCCGCGACGCGGGTCTCGGCGGGGTTCAGGGTCTGCAGTTCGGGCAGGTCATCGCCGATGGAGAAGATCTCGTGCCCACCGAACACGATGACGACGGTGACGTCGTCACGCGCACCGAGCTCGGTCGCCGCGGACGCGATCTCACGGCACACCTGGCGGGTCAGCGCGTTGGTCGGCGGGCGCGACAGCAGCAGAGTGCCGATCCCGTCGCCGACGTGGACGCCCACGAACTCCCTGGCGGTGTCGCTCATGCCAGTGGAGTGTCGGCGCTGTAGCCCTGCGGTGCGCGACGGTTGCGCGCCTCGTTGTAGCGGTCGCTGTTGAAGAACTCGATCTCCCAGTTGCCGGTGTCCTTGTTGGCGGTCAGGTGGGGTTCGACGGCGACGATCTTGCGTTCGACGGCGAGCACCTCGGCGACGGTCCGACCGTTCAACGAGTCCAGCTGGGTCCAGGTCGGCGGGAGCAGGAACGAGCGGCCCTCGGCGAACTCGTCGAGACCGGCCTGTGGCGTGCTCCAGAACGCCCGGTCCGTCTCGGTGTTCTCACCGTCGGCACGCTGGCCCTCCGGCATGGCGCCGACGAAGAAGTAGGTGTCATACCGGCGGGTGCGCTCCTCCTTCGGCGTGACCCAGTTCGCCCAGGGGCGCAGCAGGTCGGCGCGCAGCACCAGTTTCTCGGTACGCAGGAAGTCGGCGAAGGACAGCGAGTGGTTGGCCAGCGCCGCGCGCTCCGCGGAGTACACCGAGGCGTCGTCCACCAGCAGGTCAGCGTCGTCGGCGGGCCCGGCGAACAGCACACCGGACTCCTCGAACGTCTCCCGTGCCGCCGCGCACACCAATGCCTCGGCGAGGTCGGTGTCCACGCCGAGTCGCTCGGCCCACCATGACGGCTCGGGTCCGTACCAGGCGATGTCGGCGTTCCGGTCACGGTCGTCGACGCCGCCACCGGGGAACACCATCACGCCGGCGACGAAGTCCATCTCGGAGTGCCGCCGCATGAGGAACACCTCAATCTGACTGGCGAGGCCCTTGCCCTGGTCCCGGACCAGCATCACGGTCGAGGCCGGCCGTGGCACGAGCGGATCGGTGGGATCGGACTTTTCCGGTGCGCGATCCGCCTTCGGCTCTTCGCTGAGTGTCATGCACGCCTCCTATGGGCCGCGCGGGTGCGAGTGCGCCGCGCGAAATAGCGGCCGTCGATCATCTCCAGGGCGATCGACTGGCCGAATGCCTTCGACAGGTTCTCCGAGGTGAGGACATCGGTGAGCAGCCCGGAGGCCACCACGGTGCCCTCCGAGAGCAGCAGGCAGTGGCTGAAGCCCTGCGGGATCTCCTCGACGTGGTGGGTGACCAGCACGGTCGCCGGTGCGTCGGGGTCCGCGGCGAGGTCGGCGAGGCGTGCCACGAGTTCCTCGCGGCCACCCAGGTCCAGACCCGCGGCGGGTTCGTCGAGGAGCAGCAGTTCAGGGTCGGTCATCATCGACCGCGCGATCAGCACGCGCTTGCGCTCCCCCTCGGACAGCGTGCCGTAGGTGCGCTCGGCGAGATGCTCGGCGCCGACGCTCTCCAGCATGTCGACGGCCTGCGCGTAGTCGACGTCGTCGTACTGCTCGCGCCAACGGCCCATGACCGCGTAGCCGGCCGAGACGACGACGTCGCGCACCACCTCGCCGTCGGGCACGCGCTGGCTCAGTGCGGAACTGCTGAGGCCGACCCGGGCGCGGAGCTCGGACATGTCGGTCTTGCCCAGCCGCTCACCCAGTACGTAGGCGGTTCCCGACGAGGGGTGCTCCATGGCGGCGGCCATCCGCAGCAGTGAGGTCTTGCCCGCGCCGTTGGGGCCCACCACAACCCAGCGTTCGTCGAGTTCGACCGCCCAGGTGATGGGTCCGACGAGTGTCGTGCCGCCGCGCCGCAGCGTGACCCCCGCGAAGTCGATCAGCAGGTCTGGGTCGACTGTCTCGGATCCATCGTCTCCTGCCGTGGGCACTCGCTCATCGTAGTCAGGCGCGGTGTGACGGTCGCCCACCCGCTGGCGGCGAGCCACCTCTTCGGCGTCAGATACAGCACCAGTTGAACCAGTGGGCCGATGCCGAGCGCGTAGATGACGGTGCCGATTCCCACCGTGCCGCCAAGCAGCCAGCCGGCGGCCAGGACGGTCGCCTCGATCGTTGTGCGCACCAAACGCACCGACAGTCCGGTCCGCACAACTAGTCCTGTCATCAGCCCGTCCCTTGGCCCAGGGCCCAGGCCGGCGCCGATGTAGAGCACAGTGCTCACGGCGTTGAGGATGACGGCGCCCAGCATCATCGCGACCCGCACCGCGAGGTCCGATGGTTCGGGCAGGATCGCCAGGCTCGCGTCCACAGTCACCGCGATGACGATGACGTTGGCCACCGTGCCGATGCCCGGCCGGTTACGCAGTGGGATCCACGCCAACAGGACGACCACGCCGACCGCGGCCGAGGCCACGCCGATCGTCACGCCGGTGCGCTCAGCCAGGCCCTGATGAAAGACGTCCCAGGGGTCCAGTCCGAGGCCGGCCCGCACCATCATCGCCATCGAGAGGCCGTAGCCGGTCAAGCCGACCAGCAGCGCCGTCCCGCGGCCGAGGGCGCGCCTCACGCATGGTCCGGGAAACGGGCGCGGATCGCGTCGAGGTCGGCACTCATCCGGCGGGCATCGGCGTCGTCGGCGCAGCCGGCCGAACCGGCCATGCGGGGACTGGTGCGGAAGACCCGGCCCAGTTGCCGAGCCGATCGCGTAACCCGAGAGGTCCAGTTGAGTGCCATGGCTCAATACTGGCTATTGATTTCCTTGCCATCAATAGCCAGTTGGGGCAAACTGGCTGGAATGATCGAGGATCTAGCAGGCCGAAAGCTGGATGTGGACCTCTTGGTTCGCGAGCTGGGAAACTGGCGCACATCCAATGCCAGCGGCCCGGCCTATCAGGGCCTCTCCAATGGTCTGCGCATGCTGATCGTCGACGGCCAGCTGCCGGTCGGCGCCCAACTCCCCAGCGAGCGCGCCCTGGCCGATGCCCTTCGCGTGTCCCGCACCACCGTCACCGCCGCCTACTCCGAGATGCGTGACGACGGCTACCTCAGCGGCCGCCGGGGGGCGCGCAGCGTCACGGCATTGCCGATCAGACGGGGCGGTGCCGTGGTCCCGACGCCGGCGACGGTGACGCTCGCCGCGGCCACCCTCGCCGCACCCGCGGCCCTCGCGGCACAGGCCTTCGCCGAGGCCGCCGAGCAGGTCACGCCGTATCTGCACGATATCGGCATCGAGTTGGCCGGCGTCGCGCCTCTGCGGACCGCGTTGGCCGAAAGATACAGTGCGCGTGGGCTTCCCACCGATCCCGACGAGATCATGGTGACCACCGGCGCCCTGCACGCGATCGGCCTCATCCTGGCCACCTACACCCAGCCCGGCGATCGGGTGCTCGTCGAACAACCCACCTATCACGGCGCGCTGTCAGCCATGGCGACCCGCGGGCTGCGACCGATCCCCGTCGCGGTGACCAGCGACGGCTGGGAGGTCGACGCCATCGACGCCGCGATGCGGCAACTGGCCCCCAATCTGGCCTATTTGATCCCCGACAACCAGAACCCGACCGGTCTGACGCTGCCCGTGCCGAGCCGCGAGCATCTGGCCCGCGTCATCGCCGAGACGCGAACCCGCACCATCATTGACGAGACGATCACCGACATGTGGCTCGACGAGGCCGTCCCCGCTCCGTTGGCGGCTTCGATGACCGCCCGGCGCGAGCTGGTGCTGACCGTCGGGTCGATGTCGAAGTCGTTCTGGGGCGGCTTGCGTATCGGCTGGATCCGCGCCGACCGCGCCACGCTGGCCACCATCGCAGCGCAGCGCCCGTCGATCGACATGGGCACGCCCATCTTCGAACAACTCGCCGCGGCAAGGCTTCTCGCCGTCGAGGACGAGGTTCTCCCCGAACGCCGCGACATCCTGCGTCGGCGTCGCGCGCTGCTGTTGTCGATGCTGAACGACCTTCTGCCCGACTGGCAGCCCCTGCCCGGCACAGGTGGCCTGTCACTGTGGGTGCGGCTGCCCGCGCCGATGAGTTCCGCGCTGTCGGCGGCGGCATCGCGGATGGGGCTGGAGATTCCGCCGGGTCCACGTTTCGGCGTGGACGGCACGCTGGAGCGGTTCATCCGAGTCCCCTACGCGTTACCCGAACCCCAGCTGACCGAGGCGATCGAACTGCTCGCACACGCATGGCGTTCGGTCACCGGAAGCGCAGGCACCGACCACGGCGCCGTGGTCGTCTAACCCGCGGGCTACTCGGGGATGTCGACGCGGCGCAGTGTCCCGTCGGTGGCGTCGGCGGCCTCGATCTCACCGCGCGTCACACCCAGCAGGAACAGCACGGTGTCCAGATACGGGTGACTCAGCGAGGCGTCGGCGACCTCTCGCAGCGCAGGCTTGGCGTTGAACGCGACGCCCAACCCTGCCGCGGCGAGCATGTCGATATCGTTCGCACCGTCGCCGACGGCCACGGTCTGCTCCATCGGCACACCGACCTGCTGCGCGAAGTCCCTCAGCGCCTTGGCCTTTCCGGGCCGGTCGATGACCTGTCCGATCACCCGGCCGGTGAGCTTGCCGTCGACGATCTCGAGTTCGTTCGCAGCGACGAAGTCCATCATCAACTCGTGCGCCAGCGGCTCGATCACCTGCCGGAAGCCGCCGGAGACGATGCCACAGTGATAGCCCAGGCGGCGCAACGTCCGAATGGTGGTACGCGCGCCGGGGGTCAGCTCAATCTGCTCGGCGACGTCATCGAGCACCTCAGCGGGCAGGCCCGCCAGTGTCGCCACCCGGCGGTGCAGTGACTCGGCGAAGTCGAGTTCGCCGCGCATGGCCGCCTCGGTGACCTCGGCGACCGCGGCCTCCGCACCCACACGCGCGGCCAGCATCTCGATCACCTCACCCTGGATCAGCGTCGAGTCGACGTCGAACACGATGAGCCGCTTGGCTCGTCGCGACAGGCTGTAGTCCTCGAGTGCGATGTCGACAGCCTCGTCGACACCCACCCGTGCCAGTGCGGTCTGCAGCTGGGCGTAGGCGGCTCCGGCCGGCACCGACACCCGCAGTTCCAACCCCGTGACCGGATAGTCGGAGACACCGCGGATGGTGTCGATATTGACCCCGAGTGCGGCCACCTCACGGGCGACCACGCCGAACGCCTCGGCGCTGATGGGCCGGCCCAGCACCACGATCGTGTGGGTCGACGGCTCACGCAGCACGGCGAGGTCGTCACTGCGTTCGATGGTGACGTCCAGGCCGACGCTGTGGATGGCGTTGGTCACCGCATCGCGCAGCTCGGTGCCGCCTGCGATATCAGCTGCGCCGGCGACCAACACGGCCAGCGTCAGGCGTCCCCTGACGACAACCTGTTCGACATTGAGCAGTTCGACGGAGTGACCCGACAGCACCTCGAAGAGTGCTGAGGTCACACCTGGTTGATCGACTCCGGTGACGGTGATCAACACCGACACCTTTGACGTGTTCACCCCTGCGAACCGCCCCGACTGCCCGCTCAGGTGCGAACGTGCTCGTCGTCGAGCCGCGTGACGTCCCCGTCATCGGGTCCGTGCGAGCGACCGACGTGTGCCTCGGCACGCATCCGTTCGACCATGTGCGGGTAGTGCAGCTCGAACGCCGGGCGCTCCGAACGGATCCGGGGCAGCTCGGTGAAGTTGTGCCGCGGCGGCGGGCAGGACGTGGCCCACTCCAGCGAGTTGCCGTAACCCCACGGATCGTCGACGACCACGGGCTCGCCGTAGCGCCAGCTCTTGAACACGTTCCACACGAACGGCAGCGTCGAGACGCCGAGGATGAACGCACCGGCAGTCGAGATCACGTTCAACGTGGTGAACCCGTCGGTGGGCAGGTAGTCCGCGTAGCGACGCGGCATGCCCTCGTCACCGACCCAGTGCTGCACGAGGAACGTGGTGTGGAAGCCGATGAACGTCAGCCAGAAGTGCAGCTTGCCGAGGCGCTCGTCGAGCAGTCGGCCCGTCATCTTCGGGAACCAGAAGTAGATGCCCGCGTAGGTGGCGAACACGATGGTGCCGAAGAGCACGTAGTGGAAGTGCGCGATGACGAAGTAGCTGTCGGTGACGTGGAAGTCCAGCGGCGGGCTGGCCAGCAGCACACCCGACAGACCACCCAGCAGGAACGTGATCAGGAAGCCAACCGAGAACAACATGGGTGTCTCGAACGTCAACTGGCCCTTCCACATCGTGCCTATCCAGTTGAAGAACTTGATGCCCGTCGGTACGGCGATCAGGAACGTCATGAAGGAGAAGAACGGCAGCAGCACCGCGCCGGTGGCGTACATGTGGTGCGCCCACACCGCGATGGACAGCGCAGCGATGGCCAGCGTCGCGTAGATCAGCGTGGTGTAGCCGAAGATCGGCTTACGGCTGAACACCGGGAAGATCTCACTGACGATGCCGAAGAACGGCAGCGCGATGATGTACACCTCGGGGTGCCCGAAGAACCAGAACAGGTGTTGCCACAGCAGAACGCCGCCGTTGGCGGGGTCATAGATGTGAGCGCCCAGGTGTCGGTCGGCGGCCAGGCCGAACAGCGCCGCGGTGAGCAGCGGGAAGGCCAGCAGCACCAGGATCGACGTCACCAGGATGTTCCAGGTGAAGATCGGCATCCGGAACATCGTCATACCCGGGGCACGCATGCAGACACACGTCGTGATCATGTTGACCGCGCCGAGGATGGTGCCAAGACCACCGACTGCCAGGCCCATGATCCACAGGTCACCGCCCGCTCCCGGGGAGTGGATGGCGTCGGTCAGCGGCGAGTAGGCGGTCCAGCCGAAGTCAGCAGCGCCGCCGGGCGTGATGAACCCGCCGAGGGCGATGAGCGCACCGAACAGGAACAGCCAGAACGAGAACGCGTTGAGCCGCGGGAACGCCACGTCGGGCGCGCCGATCTGCAGCGGCAGCACCAGGTTGGCGAAGCCGAACACGATGGGCGTCGCGTAGAACAGCAGCATCACCGTGCCGTGCATGGTGAAGAGCTGGTTGAACTGCTCGTTGGACAGGAACTGCAGCCCCGGCAGGGCGAGTTCGGTGCGCATGAACAGCGCCATCAGTCCGCCGATGAAGAAGAAGATGAAGCAGGCGACGCAGTACATCATGCCGATCACCTTGTGATCGGTCGTCGTTACCAGCTTGTAGATCAGGTTGCCCTTGGGACCCATCCGCGCCGGAAACGGACGCCGTGCCTCGAGTTCTCCGATTGGGGGCGCTTCGGCTACCAACAGATCCTCCAATAAGTTTCGACGGCCCGATGCCGTCGTGCCCAGGGATGCTCGAGTGAATCTTATCCCCCGAACCCCCGCCCGACACCATGGGTCCTACGAACTGTCGTATTTCGTGCCGTCGCGTCGATCGACGACGCCTGACCGACTGCGCTGTCGCTGAATGTTACCGTCGGCGACGTGCAGTTATTCCGACGCCGGACGGGTTTGATCGCCGCGACGGCCGCGGTCGCGACGGCCGTCACAATCACACTGGTGAGCGGCTGCGGCGGCGCCGACGGTGACCAGAATCCACCCGCGCTCAACGCCGCCGACGCACCCGTCACCAGCACCACCAGAATCGCGGGTGCCAACGTCCTGGGCAACCAGCGCAGGCCCGACGAGTCCTGCGCACCCGACCCCGCGCCGCTGGACGACGGGCCCGACCGGCGCGAGGTCCGGCATGCGGCGGGTAGTACCGAGGTCCCCGCTGACCCCCAGCGCATCGTCGTGCTGTCCGGCGACCAACTCGACGCCCTGTGCGCGCTGGGGTTGCAGTCGCGCATCGTGGCTGCCGCCGTGCCCGACGGGACGCAGAGCCAACCGTCCTACCTGGGCACCGTCGTGCACGAGGTGCCTGCCGTGGGTGAGCGCACCGCGCCCGACCTGGACGCGATCAGGGCCGCGACACCCGATCTCATCCTGGGTTCCGAGTCGCTGACCCCGCAGGACTTCGGTTCGCTGTCGGAGATCGCACCGACGGTGTTCACCGGTCCGCCAGGTTCGGCGTGGCGGGACACGCTGCGGACGGTGGCCGAGGCCACCGGGCGTGGCGGTGCGGCGAGTCGCCTGATCGAGGGCTTCGACACCGACGCCACCGACACGGGCAACCAGAACGACGCCACCCACTTCCAGGCGTCGGTGGTGCGGCTCACCGACAAGACGCTGCAGGTCTACGGCAGAGAGGACTTCGCGGGCAGTGTGCTGACCGCGGCGGGCGCCGATCGCCCCGCTGCCCAGCGGTTCACCGACAAGCCGTACCTCGAGATCTCCATCTCCGACCTGTCCGACGCCGACTTCTCGGCCGCCGACGGCGACATCGTCTATATGTCGTTCGACTCCCCCACCGCGCGGGATAGGGCGCCCGAGGTGCTCGAGAGTGACGCCTGGCGACGGTTGTCGGCGGCCAACGACAACCGCGTGTTCGCCGTCAACGACGAGGTGTGGCATACCGGCCAGGGCATCATCGCGGCCCGCGGGATACTCGACGACCTTCGGTCGCTCAACACACCGATCAACTAGTACGCGTCAACTAGTACCCGGCTCAGCGATGAGTCTGGCGGCGCCTGCAGGTCTATCTTCCGACCGGAATCACCAATACCTCGGGAGTGGGCATGGGCCTCATCCATATCGAACTGTTCGCAACCCTCGACCTCGTCGGGCAGGCGCCCGGCGGCCCCGACGAGGACCCCGTGGGGTTCCCGTTCGGCGGCTGGCAGGCACCCCTGGTTGACGAGGTCGCCGGGGCGCAGATCGGCGCCGCGTATGAGGGCACCGACGCCCTGCTGCTCGGCAGGCGGACCTATGACATCTTCGCCGCCCACTGGCCACACCAGGAGGCCGACGGTGAGGACGGGGCGATCGCCACGCTCTTCAACAGCGTCCCGAAGTACGTGGCCTCCCGCGGCACGCCCGACCTGTCGTGGGCCGGGTCCACGCAGCTCGGCCCGGATCTCGCCGACGCGGTACGCGAGATCGGTGACCGACACGAGCACGTGAAGGTCGTCGGGAGCCTGAACCTGGTGCAGACCCTGCTGCGCGAGAAGCTCTTCGACCGTCTCGACCTCTGGGTGCACCCGATCGTGCTCGGCGTCGGCAAGAAGGTGTTCGACGGTGGCGAGGTGCCCACCAACCTCACACTCCTCGAGCCGCCGGCGGCCAGCCCCAAGGGCACGGTGTACCTGCGCTACGGGCTCGCCGATGGCACTCCGGGGACGGGAGACATGGGCGCACCCGATCGCGGCTAGCCGCCGTATCCGATCGCGGCTAGCCGCCGTGCCCGACCTCGTGCAGCGCCTGCTGGCCGAACTGGCCGAGTGCCAGCGCATCCTCTGGCAGCACCAGATCGCCACTGTCGATGCGATTTCGCAGGTAGGCGAAGGTCTGCGCGGTCTGCGCGAAGAGGTGCTCGCCAGCGCGCAGCGTGGGACGCTGCGGGCCGTCGGAGGTGGCGAACTGAGGTAGCGGCTTGACCTCGGTGTCGTAGTCGACGTTGAAGAACAGCGGAAACGAGTACCGCTCCTCGCGCACCCTTCGCACGCGATGACTGGTGGCGACGAACGCGCCGTTGGTCCACAGTTCGAGCAGGTCTCCGATGTTGACGACGAACGTTCCGTCCACCGGGGGCACGTCGATCCACTCCCCCTCGCCGTTCATCACCTCCAGACCGGGCGCGGTCGGCTTCAGGAGCGTGAAGCACTCGTAGTCGGTGTGGGCACCGATCCCCAGGCCGTCGGTGGCATCGGGGTTATACGGATAGTGCACGAGGCGCAACTGACTCGGTGTCTTGGATGCATGTCGGGAGAACACATCTGGGTCCTCGCCAAGCGCGACCGCGAACGCCCACAGCAGCTGCTGCCCCACCTCGAGAACCGCGCCGTAATACTCCGTGACCGCGGTGGCGAAACCCGGCAGGTCCGGCCACGCATTCGGGCCGAGCATCGGGTTGCCTGCAACGTAGTCGGGGTCGTCCTCGGGCAGGTCCAGCGCCGTGTCGAACGCCTCCTTGAAGTCGGGCGGGCCGGTCTCCATCCCCTCCTCCCCGACCGGTACGTAGCCGCGGTGACAGCGCGACAACCCGATGTAGGTGCGCATCTTCTCCTCGACCGGAAGCGCGAAGAAGGCCTTGGTGGCCTCGAGCATCCGGTCGAACAGTGACTCGTCGATACCGGTGCCGCGGATGTAGAGGAAGCCGACATCGCGTGCCGCCCGGCCGATCTCGGCGGCGACGCGTTCCCGCTCGGCCCGATCCGGTGACCGAAGCCCGCTGATGTCGACGATCGGCACCGAGGTGAATGCTGTTGTGCCACTCATATATCGACGTCTCCTTCAGTTCGATCGATGGCCCACCGCGCACCGTTGGCCTGGACCTGATTCTCAAAGCACCCGATGCCGAGGGCCTGCCACCTCACCCCACCCACCGTGTCGATCACCACCGCACCGCCGCCGGCCCAGCCGAAGAGCGCGCCCGCCCGAACCAGTAGCGCCGGGGAACCGTCGGGTGCACGCAGGAACCAGGCGCCGCACGGTGACGACGGTCCGTCATCGCGGACCCAGTGCTCCACGTAGTTCTCGTGTATGCCCGTCTCGACCAATGTGTCACCGTCCCAGACCATCCTGCCCACGTCGGGAAACGGGCCCGGCGGTTCGAGGTCGATCTCGCGGTGCCATTCGAAGATGTCACCACCTACCCCCAGCGTGCCCGCGAAACCACGTGAGTCGACGTATGCGGTTGGGCCCTGCAACCAGGTGACGTCGGTTCCCGTGTCGCGGGAGCCATCGGCGTTCACCAGAAGCGTCCGCCGCCACAGGCCCACGTAGTCGGATGCCACGAGAACCGTCACGGGTGACCGAACCGGTCGTGGAAGTGCTGCGTCAGCTCCGGCCACACGTGCGGGTCGTGGCCCGGGATCAACTGATAGCCCTTGTCACTGGCCAACTTCTTGAGCCTGCGGATCGGCTCAATCGTCTCCTCGGGCTCGACGTCGATGAACCCGCCGATCGCCAGTTCCTGTTCGATGTTCTCGGTCAGATCGGCTGCGTCGAACGCGAACACGAACCCATCGCCGCCGACCGACTCGTCGAGTTCCACGACGAAACTCTGGTGACCCGGGGTGTGGCCGTAGGTCGGCACCGCCGTGATACCCGGCGCGACCTGCGCCTCCCCGTCGGCGAGGCGCCACTCGATATTCGGATCGTCGAAGTCCACCCGGACTATGGCGTTGCGCTCCGGCTCGGGGTGGTTGGACAGCCCGTACTCGAGTTCGCGGCGCTGAGCGTGCACCGGGACCTTGCCTGCGAACAGCTTCAGTCCCCCGGCATGGTCATGGTGCAGATGGCTGACCGCGACGGTGTGGATATCGTCGAAGTCGACGCCGACCTCGGCCAACCGCTGCTCGATGGGCTCGCCGGGACCGGGCAGCACCGGCCGGTACTCGACGGTCGGGAAGAACCGCCGATACAGCGCGGGATCCCGCACCAGCGCGGTGTTGAAACCGGTGTCGAGCAGCACCCAACCGCCGTCGGTCTGCAGCAGCACGCCGGGCACCGGTTCGCGCATGCGTTCCTCGGCCGGCGCCCCGTACACCGACACCGACTTCGGCAGTTCCTCCCAGCCCAGCGTCAGCAGGATGATCCGGCGTACGCCGCTCCTGCGGATCAGGGTCGCCATCAGCCCACCGACAGTTTGAACAGCCGCAGCGAGTTCGGGTTCGTCACGACATGCGCCTCCTCCACGCCCTTCAGCCAGGGCTGGGTGACCATGAAGTCATCGACGTCGGCCATGTTCAGCCAGCAACCCGTCTTGATCGCCTCCTCGGCGGCGGCCGAGAATGGCTGTGGTGCACCACTGTTCAAACCCTCTGCCAGCGCCGCCGTGATCGGCGGTGCGGAGCAGCCCAGGTAGTTCAGCCCGCCGTCGGGGTCGAAGGTGATGTGTCCCCACGTGTACGGCGAGGGGGCGTCCGGCCAGGCGGTGGCTGAGAAGATCTCCGGTGCCGACTGCCCGTCGGTGCCGATCCAGCCGTAGATCTCCGAGGTCGGATAGCTCTGCACCTTCGCGGTCAGCCCGGCCGCAGCGAGCTGAGTCTGAATCAGGTTGCTGATCAGCTGGTTGTCCGGATTCGACGAGTCATACCCGATGGTGATCGACTTCTGGTCGGCGGGCAGGCTCGCCGCGATGTTGGTCAGTGTCGACGGATCGTGCGTCACGGACTGCTTGGCGAACTCCGGTGCCATCATGTTCGGCGGGTAGACCTGCTCGGCCTTCTTGCCGCGGCCGAAGTAGGTCTGCTTGACCAGGGCGTCGACGTCGATCGCCGCCACCACTGCGTTTCGGTTCACGACGTCGGTCAGCATGCCCTTGCGAGGGTTCAGGTAGAGGTAGTTCGACATCATCGACGGCAGCGAGTAGTGCGCATAGGTGTCGTCGTCGAGATACTGCTCGACGGCCGAGGACGGCAGGTCGTGCATGATCGCGGCGATCTGACCATTGTTGAACTGCAGCTGCTGCGCCGAGACGTCGGTGATGACGGGGATCTCGACCTTCTCGAAATACGGCTTCTCGCCCCAGTATTCGGGATATGCGGCCAGCGCGTAACGGGACCCGACCTCCGCGGCGGTCAACGTGTACGGGCCGGTGCCCAGATCGTGGTTGGTGAGGTAGGTCTGCGCGTCGTCACCACCGGCGTTCTTCGCCAGGCCCTCGGGGCTGACCATGCGGGGCCCGTAGGGTGACGCGAGATAGTCGAGGAATGCCGAGTTGGGCGCCTTGAGGGTGATGGTGGCGGCGTAATCACCCTGTGTTGTCACCGATTCGACGTCCTTGACCATATACGCCGGCCCCTGGTTCACCGCCGCGCGCCGGTCGAACGACGCCTTGATGGCCGCCGACGTGAACGGGGTCCCGTCATGGAACGTGACACCCTCGCGCAGCTTGAAGGTGAAAACCCTGTGGTCGGGTGACTCGGTCCACTCGGTCGCGAGCAGCGGCTCGATCTCGGGCTTGGCCGTACCGCCCTTGTACTGCAGCAGGCCCTCGTAGGTGTTCGTGGTCAGGAGCAGACCCTGACTGGCGTAGAAGATATCGGGATCCGGCGGCTGCCCGGGGTCCTGCAGGAACGACACGTGCAGCACCTTGTCCGTCGGCGCGGCGCTCGGGGTGCCACCCCCGGAGTCCGAACCCCCACATCCGCTCAGGGTCAGCACGGCTGCGAAGCCGAGCGCCGACAGAGCATGAAATTTCATACGCTTCAACGTCATCGGGTGGCTCCTTCGAGAACGGGGGTGGTCAGGCTGCGCGCCGCGAACGCGTCCAGGATCTCGTCGGTGCTACGCACCGCACCTGCCTGCAGGTACTCCATCGCGTCGAGTGCGGCGTCGTGGCGGTACTGCGACGAGCCGCCCACGCAGTCGGCGACCACCCTGACGTAGAAGTCGCGCTGATGGGCGTCGGCGAACGTGTAGTGGACACACACGTCGGTCAGTCCGCCGACGAGGATCAACGTGGACGCCTTCAAGCCGGACAGCACGATCTCGAACTCGGTGCCGATGAAGCCCGAGTAGCGACGCTTGACGATGTGGAACTCCAGGTTCGGTCCGTCCAGATCGGGTAGCAGTGATGGGTGCAACGCCGTGCCGGGTCTGCCGTCGACGCAGTGCACGCCCTCAGTGCCGTCCAGTTCGCGACCGAAGTCGATTCCACTGGGGCGGTGGACTTCCTGGAAGAACACGATCGGAATGCTGGCGGCCCGCGCCGCGGCGATCAGGCGCTGTGCGCGTTCGATCCGGCCGTCGTAGCCGGGCATGTGGGCGATACCCACCTCGTCGGCCGGCATGTCACCGGCCTCCTGCATGTCGACGACGACCAGAACGGGGTTGTCCACGATGAGTGGCTGTTTCGGCACCTATCCTCCTGTGATTGCGATACGTGGGTCGGCGGCCGCCTGGAGTAGGTCCACGGCGGTGTTGATGAAGACGTAGATGGCGCCGAGCATGATGGTGACGCCGGCGATCGCCGGGAAGTCGGCGACCGGGATGCTCTGCGCGATGTACTGGCCGATGCCGGGCCACCCGAAGACCTGCTCGACGACGAGAACGCCCGAGAACATCAGGCCCACCTGCAGACCTGTCATCGAAAGCGCGGCACCGACGGAGTTCCGCAGCACGTGCCGTGCCATGATTCCGCCCTCCGAGAGTCCCTTGGCGCGCGCGGTTCTGGCGTAGTCGCTGTCGATGTCGCCGAGCAGGCTGCTGCGCAGCACCCGGCCGATCGCCACGGCAGGCCCGATGGCAATGACGAGAGCGGGCAGGATCAGGTGGTGCAGGGCGTCGGCCACGACATCGAACCGTCCGTGCAAAAGGCCGTCCAACGTCAGTAGGCCAGTGGGCCCGTCGGTCGGGTTCGGCAACCCGGTGCGACCGTTGGCCGGAAGCCAGCCGAAGCTCTGATAGAAGACGATGAGCCCGAGGATCCCGAGCAGGAACATCGGCGCCGATGATCCGGTGAACAGCACCGCGCGCAGCAGGCTGGCACCGCGCCACCGCAGTGTCGTGCTGAAGGCCAGCAGCACCGCGAGCAGGATCGCGATGGCCAGTCCGACCATCGCGAGTTCCAGTGTGGCGGGCAGAAAGTCACCGAGATCGGACAGCACCGGGTGACGGGTGCGGTAGGACGTGCCGAGGTCGCCGGTCGCCGCACCGGTGACGTAGTGCCAGAACTGCACCAGCACGGGCTCGTTGAGTCCAAGCGCCTCCCGGCGGGCGGCCACGGCGTCGGCCGAGGCCTGCGCACCCAGCTGCGCCTTGACGGGGTCCAGCGGCGAGATGTGTTGCAGGATGAACATCACTCCCGTGAGCGCGATCAGGATCGCGATCATCGCGCCCAGCCGGGCCGCCACGAATGTCTTCACTCAGGCGCCTTTCTCTTCGCGCAAGCGCTCATCGGCCCCCGCCGCCCTTCATCAGATTGCGCAGACAGTCCCCCGCGATGTTTCCCACCAGCGCCAGAACGAGTACACCGAGACCGGGCATCACCGGAATCCACCACTGCTGCAGGAAGTAACTGAGGTTGCGAGCGGAGTCAGCACCCAGCTCCGGTGCGGGAGCGGACTGCCCCAGACCCAGGAACGACAGTGCTGCCAGTGTGAGGATCAGCGTCCCGATGTCCAGGCTGGCTGCCACGATCGCGTTGGGCACCGCACCGGGAAGGAGGTGCCGCCCCGCGAGCCGAAATGGGCTCACGCCAGCGAGTTTCGCGGCCTCGACGTGCGGGCGCGCGGCCAGCCTGGCCACCTCGCCGCGCACCAGCCGTGCATAGAACGGCCACCACACGATGGACACGGCGATCAGCGTGTGGGCGAACCCGGGGCCGAGTGCGGCCACGACAGCGATCGCCAGCACCGGTGCGGGTAGCGACAGGAACGCGTCGGTGATACGCATCAGCACCGTGTCCACCCAGCCGCCGGTCGCGCCAGCGATCAGACCGACCAGGCCACCGATGAACAGTCCGACGGCGACCACCACCAGTGCGGCGAACCAGCTCGAGCGGGCCCCATAGAGCACCCGGGACAGGATGTCGCGTCCGATGCTGTCGGTGCCGAGCAGGAAGCCGTTCTTCCCGGGCGCCTGCAGCGGCATACCGACCGGTGTCAACGGGTCGTATGGCGCAAGAATCGGCACCGCCAGGACTATCAGCGTCACGACGATGACGAGTGAGAAGCCGATCCAGTTCACCACCATCGAGTTGACCCGTGGAAGTGCCGGGATCCGGCGCTCGCGCTGACGCGCCAGGGGCACATCGGACAGTGCAATTGCCATCAGAGCGCCCGCCTCTCGATACATGCCACCTGATGCGGATTGCCCGGTATGCCCTCGAGGCGGACGTCGAGTTCGGCCCCGCTGCACGCGTCGATCGAGATCGGGCAGCGCGGATGGAATGCGCAACCGGCGGGAGGTGACAACGGGCTCGCGGGTTCACCTGCCAGCGCCCGGGGTTCACGACCGAGATCCGGGATCGAGTCGACGAGCGCCTGCGTGTACGGATGAGCGGGGTCCCGTATCACCCTGTCCGCAGGTCCGATCTCGACGATGCGACCGAGGTACATCACCGCGATCCGGTCGGCGACCACGCGGGCCACCGACAGGTCGTGGGTCACGAACACCACTGACATGTCCAGGCTTCGGCGAAGGTCACCGATGAGGTTGAGCACCGAGGCCGCCAGCGACACGTCGAGCGCACTGGTCGGCTCGTCGCACAGCAGAACGGACGGGGGGACGACGGTGGCCCGTGCCAACGACACTCGCTGGCGCTGACCACCCGACAGCTGGCCGGCACGCGACTTCGCGACGTCGGCGGGCAGCCCGACCCGTGTCAGCACCTCGGTCACCGCGTCCCGGCGCTGCGCACGCGACATGGACGTGCCGCGCAGACGTTCGGCGATGAGTTCGCCCACCGACAGCCACGGGGTCAGCGAGGCGCCGGCATCCTGGAACACCATCTGCGGCCTGCGGCCTGCCAGCTCAACCGAACCGGATGTGGCCGTCTCGAGTCCGGCGATCACCCGTAGCAGCGTCGACTTGCCCGACCCGCTCTCACCGACCAGTGCCACCGACTCGCCGTGCCCAACCGTCAGCGAGACTCCGCGCAGCGCATGCAGTTTGCCGTGATCGCCCGCGGAGCGGTCCAGCCAGCGCCTGGCCACCGTGAACGTCTTGGTCACGCCATGGCACACCACCGACGGCGGTTGCGCGGCGCGGTCGGAGGATGGCGCGGCGAACGGCTCTGGCGTATCTGTCGAGGGCGCTCCGGTCGAGGTCGCTGCGGTCAAGGTCGCTTCGAGGTGCTCGACGACGGAGACACCGTCTGCCTGGTCGAGCGCCACGATGCACGCGCTGACCCGATCCGGCGCGACGGCGACAGGTTCCGGTGGCGTCTGCGCGCAGTCGTCGGTGGCGAGCGTGCAGCGCGGCACGAACGCGCATCCCGGTAGCGGGTCGGTAGGGCTGGGCACCGAGCCGGCGAGCGCGGTGAGCCGTCGGTCCCTCGGTGTGTCCAACGTCAGTCGCGAGCGCAGCAAGCCGTGGGTGTAGGGGTGGCTCGGCGCACCGAGCACGTCGGCGGTGGGACCGATCTCTGCGATGCGGCCCGCGTACAGGACGGCGATGCGGTCGGAGATCGCAGCGGCCACCCCGAGGTCGTGGGTGATCAGCACGATGCTGCAGCCGATCTCGTCGCGCAGCCGTTGTAGCAGCCGCAGAACCTGTGCCTGCACCGTGACATCGAGTGCGGTTGTCGGTTCATCGGCAATGATCAGCTCAGGATCACCCGCGATGGCCATCGCGATCATGACGCGCTGGCGCAGTCCGCCGGAGAGTTCGTGGGGAAACGCGCGCATCCGGCGCTTGGGGTCGGGTATGCCGACTGCGGTGAGCAGGCGAAGGGCCTCCGCGTCGCTGCCCGCGGCCTCGGCAACCTGCTTTCCGATGCGCATGGTGGGGTTCAGCGACGTCATCGGATCCTGGAACACCGCACCGAGATCGAGCCGTCTGACCTTTCGCAGCGCCTTCGCGTCACCGGAGACCATGTCCGAACCGGTCACGGAGGCGGTGCCGTCGACCTTCGCGTGCTTGGGCAGCAGACCCAGCAGGGTGAAGCCCAACACGCTCTTACCGGAACCCGACTCGCCGACCAGCCCGAGAATCTCACCGGGGGCGATCGCCAGCGACACACCTCGGAGCGCACACACGTCACGGCCGTTGCGGCGGAACGTGACCCGAAGGTCATTGACTGTCGCGACGGGATCCGGCGTCGGCGGGACCGCAGCTCGCACGGCAGGCGCGTCGACTGTGGAGACGGCGATTCCCATCGAAGCACTCCCCGGTGTGTGTGGTGGGTGGCCGCGGCACCACCTCGTGCCGCTGGCCTGTCAGTTGACAGTTTTCACGGCGCGTGACCCCGACGGGTGTCGCTGGCGTAACCAATTGACGCCGTACGTAACCGCTACGTATCGCGCGTTTCTATCGTGTGACAGAATTCGGAGGGCTACCGAAGGTGGTCCCCCATGGTCCACCATGGGGGCATGCCACTCGCCAAGGCCGGACGCCCACGCCTGCATGACCAGCGGCGTCCGGGAACCACTGCGCGTGACGAAATCCTCGATGCCGCAGGTGAATTGTTCACCACGATGGGCTACACCGGCACCTCGACCAGGACCATCGCCGACTCGGTCGGCATCCGCCAGGCGTCTCTCTACCACTACTTCAAGACCAAGGACGACATTCTCTGCGCGCTGTTGAGCCAGACCGTCGCGCCAACGCTGGGCTTCATCCCGAGCCTCCTCGGTGCCGATCCCGCACTCACCGCCGCCGAACACCTGCACGCGCTTGCCGCGTTCGATGGCAACCAATTACTCAGCGGCCGTTGGAATCTGGGTGCGCTGTACCTGCTGCCAGAGCTTCGCGACGCCAGGCTGGAGCCGTTCTGGTCGGACCGCGAGCGGCTGCGACTTCACTACTTGGCGCTCAGCCGTGCGGTGATCGATCAGACCGGCGTGCACGAGGCCGCCGCGGACCTGCCATTCCGCCTCGTCGAATCGCTGGTCAACATGTGGTCGGTGCCCGCGGGACTAGAGCGTGCGGAGCTGCCCGTCCACGTCGCCGACGCGTGTATGCGGGTGTTGGGCATCCCCGACGTCGCGGCGACGGGGATACGGGCACGCAGCCTCGACGAGATGGAGCGCTATACCCGCGCCGCGTCCGACGACGACGTCGACGGTGAGCCGGCATTGACGTACCCCAGGTAGGTCGGCCAGTCGCCGTGGTGCGAGATGTCCTCGCCATCACGCCATGCCTGCAGGGCACAGCCGAACCCGACCACCTCGGTGCCGTCGGCGAGCGTGACGGCACCCAGTGACATGGGGGCCGGCAGCGCCGCCAGGAAGTCACCCAACATGGCCGTGCCGATGAGCCACAGCTCGCCGCCTATCGCGGTGCCGCCTTCGTGGCCCACGCGCACCAGCCCAGGCTTGGGCGGCGTGGTGTCCAGCGCCGCGAGTCGGTACAACGGCGCGGTGCGGGACGGCCCGATCCAACGCGCACCGCGGTCGGTCAGCTGCCACGCCAGTGGTTGGCCACGCAGGTGCGCGCCCACCACCAGGAGCTTTACCGCAGTCAAACCGGCGCTCGTCGGCCAGGGCGCCGACGCAGAGGCCGGTGCGAGTGCGGTGCCCGGAGCGGCCACCGACACCGACTGCTCGATGACAAGCCGCGCGATATCGAGGGCGACGGCATCGGCACCAGGCCGCGCGATGACCGACACCCCGAACTGGTCCTCCCCCGCGGTGCCCGACGGCACGGCGACGGCGCACAGATCCATCAGGTTGCAGAAATTGGTGTAGGTGCCCAACCGCGCGTTCACGGTGACCGGTTCGGCGGCGACCTCGGCGATCGTCGGATGCTCCGTGGTGGTCGGGATCAGCAGCGCGTCGCAGCCCTCGAGTTCTGCCATCGCCGTTGCTGTCAGCGCCGCGAGGCGGGCACGGTCGGCCAGCAGGGTGCTCGCGGTGACCTCACCGGCCGCCGCCACGATCGCACCGACGGTGGGGTCGACCTCGTCGCGGTGGGCGTCGACGAATGCGCCGACGGCCTCGTGTCGTTCGGCAACCAGCCCGCCGTCGTACAGCAGCCTCGCGGCGGACAGGAACGGGCCGAGGTCGATCTCCTTCAGTGTCACACCGTGATTGGCGAGCCGCTCGCACGCCGTCCGGAACGCGGCCTGCCACGGGACGGACAGTGCCGGAAGCTCCCGCGGCACCGCCACGACCGGGGCGTCGGGCGCGGCAAGCGGCGCGTCGGGCGGGAACGGCCGTGCACCGCTCGTCTCGTCCGGGCCGGCCATCACACCCATCGCGGCAGATGCCGTGTCGAGGTCACGCGCGAAGATCGTCACGCAGTCATATGACCGGCAGGCCGGCACGACGCCGTCGGTCGGCACCACACCGTAGGTGGGCTTGATGCCGACGATGCCCTGCAATGCTGCGGGCACCCGCCCCGATCCCGCCGTGTCCGTGCCGACCGCCACGTCGACGAGGCCAAGGGCCACCGCGACAGCGGATCCCGCGCTGGATCCCCCCGAGATCCGGTCGGGCCTGCGGGCGTCGCGGACGGCGCCGTGCGGGCTGCGTGTTCCGACCAGACCGGTGGCGAACTGATCGAGGTTGGTTGCGCCGATCACGACCGCACCCGCCGCTCGCAGACGAGCGACCGCGACGGCGTCCTCCGTCGCGGGCGTCGACGAGTAGGACGGACAGCCCGCGGTGGTGGGCAGGCCGGCGACGTCGACGTTGTTCTTGACCGCCGCCACCAGGCCAGCCAACGGGAGTTCAGCACCCGCGGCGACCAAGACGTCGACAGCCTCTGCATCGGCAAGCGATTCCGCCATGGGGCGCAGGAAGATCCAGACTTCGGGACGTTGTCCGGCCTCGATCGCGGCGTACGCCGCGCGAACCCGCTCGACCGCCGTCATGCCGGGATGCCCGCCGCGTCGCGGCCCGCCGAGGGCGGACCGACCACCACCAACGGCGCGCCCGGGTCCACCTGATGGCCCGCCTGGACGAGGATCTGCGTCACGATGCCGTCAGTCGGCGCCCTCAACACCGTCTCCATCTTCATGGCCTCCAATGCCAGCAGCGACTGTCCGGCCACCACACACTCACCCACCTCGACGTCGACCTTCCACACACTCGATGCGAACGGCGCATCGACCCGTTGTTCACCGTCGTCGAGGACGAGATCGGCGGTCAGCGGCTCGGCTCGCGACTCCGCCCGTTCGGCACGGTCGAACTCGCCGGCCGCGGCCCATGCCGCACGCTCGGTGGCGAATGCCGCACCCTGGCGCTCACGGAAGTCCGCGATCGACGCGGCGTGCTCGTCCAGGAACCGTTCGTGTTCGGCCAGCGAGAAGGTGCCCTCGGTGATGTCGATCGAACCCCGCCCGGCGGCGAGATCCGCACGCATGTCGAGCAGTTCGTCGGGCGACACCGGATACCAGGAGATGCGGTCGAAGAAGCGCAGCAGCCAGGGGCTGTCCGGCTCGAACGGCGTCGTGTGCCGGTAGCGGCTCCAGACCTGCGTAGTGCGTCCCACGAACTGGTAGCCGCCGGGACCCTCCATGCCGTAGATACACAGGTAGGCGCCGCCGATGCCGACCGAGTTCTCCGCAGTCCATGTGCGGGCCGGGTTGTACTTGGTGGTGACCAGTCGATGTCGGGGATCCAGTGGGGTGGCGACCGGCGCCCCCAGGTACACGTCCCCGAGCCCGAGCGTCAGGTACTCCGCCGAGAAGACGACGTCCATGACATCGGCCTGTGATGCCAGACCGTTGACGCGGCGGATGAACTCGATGTTCGACGGGCACCACGGCGCGTCGTCGCGCACGCCGGAGGTGTAGCGGGCGATGGCCTCCCGCGTCGCCGGGTCATCCCATGACAGCGGCAGCCGCACCGAACGGCTGGGCACGACGAGTTCGGATGTCCCTGGGAGATCGTCCTCCAACTCGAACAGCAGGCCAAGCAGGCGGTCGATCGGTAGCACGTCGGGGTCGACGTGCACCTGCAGCGACCGGATCCCCGGCGTCAGGTCGACGATGCCGTGCACGGATCCGCCTGCGATCTCTGCCTGAAGCCGGCCGTGCAACGCGTGCACACGTGCCCGCAGCGCGAGGTCGAGAACCATGTCGCCGTACTCGACGAGCACGTTGTCATCCCCATTGCGGCGGTAGGTGACGCTGGGCGCGCCGTCGTCCGCGCGCCGGGCGAGCACGCCGTCATCCCCGTCGCCTCCGGTCCGCACCACCGATGCCGTTGCACCACGGGTGATTCCGAGGTCGCTGCGCGACGGTGCCTCCGCTGTGAGGATGGGCACGAATCGCACGGTGTCACCGGGGCGCAGCTGACCGAGCTTCCATCTGTCGGCGGTGACGACGGTCACCGGGCACACGAAGCCACCCAGGCTGGGCCCGTCGGGTCCGAGCAGGATCGGGGTGTCTCCGGTGAAGTCCAGGGCACCGACGGAGTAGGCGGTGTCGTGGATGTTGGACGGGTGCAGCCCCGCGTTCCCGCCGTCGGGTCGGGCCCACTGCGGCCGTGGTCCCTCGAGTCGGACCCCGGTGCGCGCCGAGTTGAAGTGCACGCGGTAACTGGCGCCGAACAGTGTCTGGATATCGGAGCGGGTGAAGAACTCCGGTGCCCCGTGCGGACCCTCGGTGACCGCCAGGTCCCAGTCCGACGGAATCGCAGGACGCACCTCGGGTGCGACCGGCCCCGTTGGTTCGGCGTCTCCTGACCGCGGCGCGGCGCGCAGGACGTCACCGACGACCAGTTGGCGGCCGCCGTGGCCACCGAACCGTCCGAGCGTGAACGTCGATGCGCTGCCCAGATATTCGGGCACGTCGAAACCGCCCGCGACGAGCAGGTAGGTCCGCAGTCCGGTCGTCTCGGCCGCGCCGATGTCGAGAAGTGCGCCGGCTGCGACCTCGATCGGCTCCCACATCGGGACAGCCGAACCGTCGACGGTCACGGCACACTGGGCACCCGTGACACACACCGTGGTCGGGTGCGTGACGCGCAGCGCCGGACCCGAGGCGGTGCACTCGAGGCCGGGTGCCCCCTCGGCGTTGCCCAACGCCAGGTTGCCGAGCCGAAACGACAGATCGTCCATCGGCCCGCTCGGCGGAACTCCGACGCCCCAGAGCCCGAGCCGGCCGGGCAGATCCTGCACCGTCGTCAGTAGGCCCGGCCGTTCGACGGTTATCCGCGGCCGCGGATCGGCGACCTCGGCGAGGGTGGACGTACTGTGCGCGGCTGCCCGGACATCGGCACTGTCCACGGCCGCGCGGAGAAGCCCGACGTTGACCTCGATACCGTGCAGGACCGTCCCGTCCAACGCACGACCCAACCGATCGAGCGCCTCGTCACGGTCGGCGCCGGCGGTGATCACCTTGGCCAGCAGCGGGTCATACGATGCCGAGACCTCGGTGCCCTGCTCGATCCAGGTGTCGACGCGGACGTCGTCGTCGGTCGGGAAGGTCACGGCGGTCAGGGTTCCCGTGCTCGGGCGGTAGTCACGCGAGGGATCCTCGGCGTACACCCGCGCCTCGACGGCGTGTCCCCGAACAGCCACCGCGCCGCTGGTCACTCCCGGGCCCAGGTACGGGGCAAGGACGTCACCCTCACCACGCGCTAGCCGAAACATCCAGCCCGCCAGGTCGACTCCCGTCACGGCCTCGGTGACGGGATGCTCGACCTGCAGACGTGCGTTGACCTCGAGAAAGGACGCCTCCTGCCGCCTCGGATCGTAGATGAACTCGACGGTGCCCGCGGACCGGTAGTCAACCGATCCCGCCAACCTCCGAGACGACGAATGCAGTTGGCTTCGAATGGCATCGGGTAGCGCGGGTGCGGGCGCCTCCTCCATCACCTTCTGGTTGCGGCGTTGCAGCGAGCAGTCGCGGTCGCCGAGGGAGACGACGCGACCCGCACCGTCGCCGAAGATCTGGACCTCGACGTGGCGCGCGTACTCGACGAATCGCTCGACGAAGACACCTGCCGCTCCGAAGCTTCGGGCGGCAAGGCGTGTCACGCGGTCGAACGCCGCGCGCATATCGTCGGCGCTGCGACAGACCTGCATGCCTATCCCACCACCGCCACCGGTCGCCTTGAGCATCACCGGATAGCCGATCGCCTCCGCCGCGGCGACAGCCTCGTCGGCGGAGTCGAGCAGACCGGATCCGGGGAACACCGGAACACCCGCGGCGACGGCCGCCGACCGTGCGGTGTGCTTGGTGCCGAACACGCGTAGTTGATGCGGCGTCGGACCCACGAACACCAGGCCCGCACGTTCGACCGCGTCGCCGAATTCGGCGTCCTCGGAGAGGAAGCCGTAACCGGGGTGCACCATGTCGACGCCATTCGCCAGTGCGGCAGCGACTATGGCGTCGGCCCGCAGGTAGCTCTCGCTCGGCGCGGCCGGGCCCAGCAGTACGGCCTCGTCGGCGAGACGCACGTGCGGTGCGCCACGGTCGGCCTCGGAGAACACGGCCACGGTGCGAAGACCGAGGGTTTGTGCGGCACGCAACAACCTGACTGCGATCTCACCGCGGTTGGCGATCAGGACAGTCTCGCTCATGCGACTCCCTCCGGCCGGGTGACGATCATGCGCACGGGTGTCGGATCGAAGGCATTGCACGGGTTGTTGATCTGCGGGCAGTTGGACACCAGAACAAGGGTGTCGACCTCAGCCCGCAGCGCCACGCGCTTGCCCGGTGCGGACAAGCCGTCGACGATTCCCAACGCGCCATCGGGATCGACGGGCACGTTCATGAACCAGTTGATGTTGCTGGCCAGATCGCGCGCACCGAGCCCGTATCTGGCGCCCTCGATGAGGAAGTTCTCCATACATCCGTGTTGTGCGCGGGTGTGCTGCCCGTAGCGCAGCGTGTTCGACTCCTTCGAACAGGCGCCGCCGAGGGTGTCGTGCACGCCGACCTCGTCATCGACGACCGTCATGAGCGCCACGCCGGTGTCGGCACGCAGGACCGATCCGGTGCTCAGCGCGATCCTGCCCTGCCGCGCAACCGTTTCCGACGCCGAGTAGCGCACCGTCGTGTCGGAGGCGTCATACAGCAGGCAGTCGGCAGCCTGGTTTCCGGCCAGATCGACGATCGTGAGGACGTCGCCGGCGGCAACGACGGCCGACCAGGGGGCACGCGCGGCGACCCCCTGATCGAGCACGACCGTGCCGGGGACGAGGGCGGTGATACTCACAGGACTCCTCTGGCGTGAAGATCGGCGTCGGTGTTGGCGATGGCCTGGCGGTGTTCCGGTCCGAGCGGGCCGACGAGCTCACCCGCAGCCAGTCGGTCGAGATCGCCTGCGGCGGGCCAGGCGTGCACGAGCAGCGGCGAACAGGTGAAGTCGGGTCTCGGGTCCAGGGGATGCGCGGTGTTCGCGAGGAGGACGATCGCGTCGACGTGCAGCAGGAGATCGACTGTGCCGCCAGGGCCTGCCGATCCCCGCCACTGCAGGGAGCCGTTGTTATCGACGCGCACGGCCTTGAAGAACGACACCGATGGCGGCAGATCACGGTGTCCGAGACCGTGTTTGAGCGCTCCGAGCAGCAGCAGATCTCGTCCCGCAGGCGATGTCGACTCCGGTGCCGACACACCGTACTTCTCGTCGTTGCCTGCCCGCGTCGTGGTGCCGGTGAGCGCGTCGTGGGCCGTCGACGTGTCGGCGACCACGCTCGCGAGCACGCGCCCGAATCCGCTCAGCAGCGGATGGCCCACCCCGAGGTATGCCTGCCACGGCACCTTGACGGTGTCGGCGACGTTGAGGCGCTCGTGCGGTCCGTCGGCGCGGTGCAGCAGTAGGTGCGCGCACGCGTCACCGTCGGGGTCGGCGAGGCGGATGCGGGTGCCACGGGCCATCACCGCGGCCGTGTATCCGCCTGGTGCAACGGTTTCCGACCACACCAGCCGGTCGGCCGAGACGTCCTCGGGTGCCGTCGAACTGCTCGATGCTGGCACGTGGCGCATGAAGTCGGTGGCGCGCCCGTGCTGTGCGCGGGCGTGGGCCTTGGCCCCCGCGGTGGTGGCGGTGTCGCTCGTCACAACTCTCCCCGGTATCGCGATATCGCTTCAGCGAATATTTCTGTCGATTGACAGTTTTCGGGAGAACGCGGGGTCCGTGGTTGCCCCGGTGTAACCGATCACCGGGCGTTCGTTAACAACACGCGTCGCATGTGTCTGTCGTGTGACAGGTATCGCACCGACCGTGGTGCCGTAGTCTTCGTGGCGTGTTTCACGTCCTCACGCTGACCTACGTGCAGCCACTCGATGTCGTCGACCAGACGCGTCCCGCCCACCTCGAGTGGATCGCTCGCGAGGTGGCCGCAGGCCGCCTGATCCTGGCCGGGCGCCAGGAGTCGCAGAAGGGTGGCGTGCTGGTGACCGGCGATATCAGCACCGAGGACGCCGAGGACCTCATCGCCACCGACCCCTATCAGGTGGCCGGACTCGTCAGCTACGAGCGCGTCGGCTTCAACGCCGGTTTCCGCGCGCCAGGTCTGTAGATCCGCGCGATCATGTATCCGCGGGATTAAACCCGCGCCGACGACCGTTGAACTAGGTCGCAGGGCCCGCTGCTGCGCCCGATTCCGTTACCTTCGCTAAGCTTTTTGGTGGGGGTTTGAATTGCAACACGATATGAAGAGGCAGTTAGAGCTATGACCACGACCGTTACCGCCTACGCCGCGACGTCGGCCACTGAGCCACTCACCAAGACCACCATCGAGCGCCGTGACGTCGGCCCGCACGATGTCGCGTTCGACATCGCGTTCGCGGGCATCTGCCACTCCGACCTGCACACCGTGCGCGAGGAGTGGGGCAACGTGACGTTCCCGCTGGTACCCGGCCACGAGATCGCGGGCGTCGTCACCGAGGTCGGCTCGGAGGTGACCAAGTACAAGGTCGGCGACCGCGTCGGCGTCGGCTGTTTCGTCGACTCCTGTCGCGAGTGCGACAACTGCCGCGCCGGCGAGGAGCAGTACTGCACCAAACCGGGCATGGTCGGCACCTACAACGGCAAGGGCCGCGACGGCAAGTCCACCCAGGGCGGATACAGCCAGGCCATCGTCGTCGACGAGAACTACGTGCTGCGCATCCCCGACGCCATTCCGCTGGACAAGGCCGCACCGCTGCTATGCGCCGGCATCACCACCTACTCGCCGCTGCGGCACTGGAATGCGGGCCCGGGCAAGCGCGTCGCCGTCATCGGACTGGGCGGCCTCGGCCACCTCGCCGTGAAGCTGGCCGTCGCGATGGGCGCAGAGGTCGCCGTGCTGAGCCAGTCGCTCAAGAAGATGGAGGACGGGCTGCGGCTCGGCGCAGGCGAGTACTACGCCACCAGCGACCCCGACACCTTCAAGAAGCTGCGGGGCTCGTTCGACCTGATCATCAACACGGTGTCGGCGAACCTCGACATGGCCGCCTACCTCGGACTACTGAACCTCGACGGCACGCTGGTCGAACTCGGCATGCCCGAGAACCCGATGCCGATCCCCGCCGGGGCATTGATCTTCGGGCGCAAGAGCATCTCGGGCTCGTTGATCGGCGGTATTCGCGAGACCCAGGAGATGCTGGACTTCTGCGCCGAACACGACGTGACCCCCGAGATCGAGGTCATCGAGGCGTCCTACGTCAACGAGGCCTACGAGCGGATGCTCGCCAGCGACGTGCGGTACCGCTTCGTCATCGATAACTCGACGCTGTAGTCAATCCCGATCTCACGCGGGCGGGGTCCCCTCGGGGGCCTCGCCCGCTTTCGTGTCGGCAGCAGTCGTCTCCGCAGCAGCCAGGGCGGTGTCCTCCTCTGCCGCCTCGAAACCCTCCACCGACCAGCCCGCCGCAGCGAGCTTGGCCGCCACCCGCTCGACGTTCTCCGGACCGGCGTCGTGCTGGGTCACCTCGGAGATGAAGGTCTCGATCTCATCGGTGTTGATCGCGCCGTCCACGATCGCGGGCGAGTCCGCGGCGGTGATGTTGCGGATGACCTCTCTGACCTGGTCCTCGGTCAATGGCGTGGCCCGCAGCAGCGCCAGCAGCGGCACACGGTCGGGTCCCGGCACTCCCTCGGGGTAGCCGGCGCGCAGCCAGTCGATGACGGACGCGAAGAGCGTCTTGGCGTTCATCCGACCAGTGTGGCGGCACGGAATCGGGCACGCCAGCGCGACCCGGCCTCACGGTCGAATTCGAGACCTCAGTCGGCCATCACCCACCGAGGGAGTTACCGCCGTCGATCACCAGGGTGGTGCCGGTGACGTACGAGGCGCCCGGTGTCGCGAGGAAGGCGACGCCGGCAGCGACCTCGGCCGCCGTCGCCGACCGGCCTATCGGCGTCGCGTTGCCCGCCTCGACCTCGGAGGGATACTGGGCAGCCGTGGCGATCCAGCCGGGTATCACGAGGTTGATCGTCACCCCGTCCTTGGCGAAGTCGACGGCGACCGACCGCGTCATCCCCAACATTGCGGCCTTGGCGGTGTGATATCCGACATCACCGGTGTAGGCGGTGAGCACCCCGGCGGTCGAGCCCACGTTGATGATTCGGCCGTAACCACGCTCGGCCATCCCGGGCAGCGCCGCCCGGGTGACGAAGAAGGCACTGTCCAGGTTGCGCCGCAGCGCGAGCGCCCACTCGTCGTCGGTCATGACGGTGACGAGGTTGGGCCGCTCGGGGATGTTGACTGACGCCAGCCCGGCGTTGTTGACCACGATGTCGACCTTGCCGAAGGCCGCCTCGGTGGCCGCCACCAGTCCACGCGCGGCATCGGGGTCCATCAGGTCGGCGATATGGGCTGCCGCGGCGATGCCCTCGGCCCGCAACTCGTCGGCTCGTTCGGATGCACGGCTGGTGGTCCCGGTGACCATCACTGACGCACCCAGTTGACCCAACAGCCGGGCTGAGGCGAACCCGATACCGCGCTCGCTGCTCGATCCGGTGACGAGTGCCACCTGACCGGTTAGATCGAACACTGCGGGCAGCACTGGAGACATTGTGTTTCTTCCGTTCGCATTTGAGCCCTGAGTAAACTCGGTCGACCCAGCGAGGCAATTCCGATGTCGTGCAGGAGCTTTGCCGGTCAGGCGGTTACCGGAGGTCTAGAAGTCCCAGTCCTCGTCCTCGGTGACGACGGCCTTGCCGATCACATACGACGAGCCCGAGCCGGAGAAGAAGTCGTGGTTCTCGTCGGCGTTGGGGCTCAGCGCCGACAGGATGGCGGGGTTGACGTCGGTTTCGTCGCGCGGGAACAGTGCCTCGTAGCCGAGGTTCATCAGCGCCTTGTTGGCGTTGTAGCGCAGGAACTTCTTGACGTCCTCGGTGAGGCCGACCTCGTCGTAAAGGTCCTGGGTGTACTCGGTCTCGTTCTCGTACAGCTCGAACAGCAGCTCGTAGGTGTACTCCTTGAGCTCGGCCTTGCGGGCCTCACTCTCGAGTGCCAGACCCTTCTGGAACTTGTAGCCGATGTAGTAACCGTGCACGGCCTCGTCACGAATGATCAGCCGGATCATGTCGGCGGTGTTGGTCAGCTTGGCGCGGCTGCTCCAGTACATCGGCAGGTAGAAGCCCGAGTAGAACAGGAAGCTCTCCAGCAGCGTGCTGGCCACCTTGCGCTTGAGCGGGTCATCGCCCTTGTAGAAGTTCATGACGATCTGCGCCTTGCGCTGCAGGTTCGGATTCTCCTCCGACCAGCGGAACGCCTCGTCGATCTCGGACGTCGAGCACAGCGTCGAGAAGATGTTGCTGTAGCTCTTGGCGTGCACCGACTCCATGAACGCGATGTTGGTGTACACCGCCTCCTCGTGGGGTGTCAGCGCGTCGGGGATCAGACTGACCGCGCCGACGGTGCCCTGGATGGTGTCGAGCAGCGTCAGACCGGTGAAGACCCGCATCGTGAGCTGCTTCTCGTGGGCGTTGAGCGTGCCCCAGGACGGGATGTCGTTGGACACCGGCACCTTCTCCGGCAACCAGAAGTTGCCCGTGAGGCGCTCCCACACCTCGGCGTCCTTCTCGTCCTGCAGGCGATTCCAGTTGATGGCCGAGACCCGGTCGACCAGCTTCATTCCATCGGACACTGGAACCTCATTTCACCTGCGAAAGTCTGTTTGCCGGAGCGGCATTGATGACACTACCCCTGGTGTCCCACATCGAACGCCAGCACAACCACTGGTGTTGGCGTGTCGTGGCGCATCATCGTAGAACGTCATATTCCGACCGTCGAAATCGTCGTGTCGACAGCCAGTACTGCCAGGTCATTCCGCTCCACAGCGTGCGGTTGACGCCGTGGTCGTCGAGGTACCAACTCCGGCAACCGCCGGTGTTCCACACCGTGTCCGCGAGTTCACCCTGCAAGCCGCGATTGAACTCGTCCTGGGCGGCCCTGCTCGGCGCCAGCGCCTTCGCCTTGGCCCTGTCGACGGCGGCGATCGCCTTGGCGACGTAGCGGATCTGCGACTCGATCATGAACACCACCGAGTTGTGGCCGAGCGCGGTGTTGGGGCCCAAGAGGAAGAAGAGGTTGGGCATGCCCGCCACGGTGATGCCGCGGTGCGCCTGGATGCCCTCGCGGCTCCAGCGGTCCACCAGATCCTCACCGCCTGCGCCCTTGATATCGACGTAGGTATAGGAGTCGGTGACGTGGAACCCAGTCGCGAAGACCACCACGTCCACCGGGCGTTCGACGCCGTCGGCGGTCACGATGCCGGTGGGTGTCATCCGCGCGATGCCCTCGGTGATGACCTTGGTCTTGGGATCGGCGATACCGCGGTAGTAGGTGTTGGAGTTGAGGATTCGCTTGCACCCCGCGCGGTAGTTCGGGGTGAGCTTACGACGCAGTTCGCGGTCCTTCACGCTGTGCCGAATGTTCCACGTGCCCAGCAGGTCGCCGATCTTGAGCAGTCGGGGCTGCTTGGTCATCGCGAAGCCGACGGACTCGTGCACCCAGTAGATCGCGGCCCGCATCAGCGCACGGGTGCCCGGCACGTTGCTGAACATGTCGCGCATCCACTCAGGGAAGGCGTTGTTGACGCGCGGCATCACCCAGGGCGGAGTCCGTTGGTAGACCTGCAGTTCCGCGACGTCGTCGACGATCTCCGGGACGATCTGGATGGCGCTGGCACCGGTTCCGATGACCGCCACGCGCTTGCCGGTGATGTCGACGGAGTGGTCCCACTGCGCGGAGTGGAAGGTCGCACCCTCGAAGGTGTCGATGCCCTCGATATCGGGAATCGACGGGATGTGCAGGCCACCGGCCCCCGAGACCAGGAACTGCGCGACATACTCCTGGCCCGTGGTGGTGAAGACGTGCCAGCACTTCTCCTCGTCGTCCCAGTGGGCGCGGTCCACGCAGGAGCCGAAGCGTACGTGGCGCCGCAATCCGTACTTGTCGGCCACTCCCTTGAGGTAGTCGAAGATCTCCGGCTGGTAGGACCACATGTGCCGCCAGTCCGGCTTCGGCTCGAAGGAGAACGAGTACATGTGCGACGGGATGTCGCAGGCGCAGCCGGGGTAGGTGTTGTCCCGCCAGGTGCCGCCTATCTCGTCGGCCTTCTCCAGGATGAGGAAGTCGACGCCCTGGCCCTGCAGGGCAATGGCCATGCCGAGCCCGGAGAACCCCGAGCCGATGATCAACGCTCGGGTCCGGACGGGGGCGCTGTGGAGGACGGCGTCGTCGGCCTGTTCGGCAATCGTCATGACATCAACGATACCTGGGAACGCTGGTACCGGGTTCTGCTCAGGGCGTGACGGGGTGAGCCAACCCGTGGTCCAGCGCATACATGCTCGCGCCAATCCGGTTCGAGACGCCGATCTTCGCGTAGATCCGCTCGACATGATTGCGGGCCGTCTTCTCCGAGATCACCAACCTCGCGGCGATCTCCTTGTTCGACGCCCCGCGGGCCACCAGCCCCAACACCTCGACCTCGCGGGGGGACAGCTTGTCCGGCCGCGCCGCTCTTCGCGCCGTGGGATGGCCAGCCGCGTGCAGTACCGCGTCGACGGCGACGGGGTCGAGCGTGCCCGCCCGGACCCGGTCACGAAGACGGTGTGCGGCGGCATCGGCGGACAGCGCCTCTCGGTACGGCCTGGGCTCACGTGCCGATTGGTAGGCCACCGCGGCGGCGAGCACGCGGTCAGCCAGACTCAAGCCGGCGCTGGCGAGCCCGCGCGGATACCCCGAGCCGTCGATGCACTCATGATGGTTGCCCGCGAGTTCGGCCACCTTCCCCAGTCCGGCGACCTGGGACAGGATGCGCACCGTCAAGTACGGGTGCAGCCGCACGCGTTCGGCCTCGGCCGACGTCAAACTGCTTGGCTTGGACCAGATCTGGTTCGAGACGCCGATCCGGCCAAGGTCATGGACGTGACCGGCCCGACGGACCGTCGTGACGGAGTCGGCGTCGAGGCCGGCGGCAATTGCGGCATCGGCGGCCAGCGCCGCGACGGCCTGGGAGTGCCCGAGGGTGAACGGACACTTCAGGTCGACGAAGTCACCGAGCGCGACGAGCAACGTGTCGAGTTCGGCCGGGCCAAGCGGCTCGCGGCGGTCGGGCGCCTCGCCGAGCGCGGCCGCCCAGGTGTCACCGCCCGGCGGGCTCGCGAGGATCTGCTGTGCGCCGTCGACGAACGCGTCGACGACGGCGGGATCGAACTGCCCGCCGCGTCGGCTCTTGGCCATGACGACGGCACCGTCCACACCGTAGGACCGCGCGTGCACCTCCACCATCTCGGCGAGTTGGGCGACCCGCATCGCGATCGGGATGGCCGCGCCGCTCACCCCGCCCGGTAGACCGCCGCCGTCGAAACGCTCGAACGCGTACGCCAGTGCGTCGCGCACAGCGCCGTCAACGCCAAGCCGGTCGGCCAGCGTGCCCGCCGACGTGCAGTGCGAATGGATGAGCGCAGACAGCTGGCCACGCGCGTTCGCGACCATCGCCGCCATCGTGTTGACGCGGGCCAGCAGCGGTCGGCCGCGACCAACGTTGCCCATCAGGAAGCGCAGGTACGGAAGTCCCGACCAGTCGACCAGGTACGAGTCGTGCCGAACCGCGATGTCGTCACCGAACCACTGCGCGTACTCGTGCGAGTCGGCGTGACAGCCGATCCACATGATGAGCGTCGTGTAGTACGCGGTGTCGCGGTCTGCGCGGCTGAGTCCGAGCCGGTCGGCGATGCGGGTGGCGATGAGCGCCGACCGCAGCATGTGCTCGGCAGGCTGACCCAGCCCCAGATCCACCGCCACCGACAGGGCGGCGAGTATCTCGGCGCGGCTGGGCGTCGCAGGCCGGGCGGCGAGCGGGACCATCAGCCGATTGTGCCTGACTCAGCCCAGCTCGACTGTGCGCTCAGAGCTCCGGTGGCGCTCCGGGTCGAAGTTCTCGAAGTGCCCGTTCGCGACCACCGCGATCCCCCGCTGGGGCAGCCGGAAGTCGCCGAGCCGTGCCTGCGTCTGCAGTGGTCCGGTTGGACCGAGCGCCTCGCCGCGCAGAGTGGCGTGCGACGCGGTCACGGCCCACACCGTCCGCGGCGCGACCATGAAGGACTGGCCGTTGGAGGCCGCCCCGGCCAGGCGCATCTCACCGACGCCGAGGACGCGGCCCGCGACCCGGCTGATGACACCGAGTGCGGTGCGGTTGGTCCACGCCCGTTCCGGCAGTCGCGGCCCGACCCGGCTGATCAACCGGGTGGCCGGGGTCTCGCCGAGCTGAACGGTCCAGTCCAACAGTCCGTCGATGCGAATACGAACTGCCCACTCCGTCACCCAGGTGACGTCGATGTCGCACTGCACCGCGTCGGTCGACGTCGAGGAACTGAAGTACCGCGCGCAGCTCTGCTGACCCGGCGTCGTCGCATAGAACGTCCAGGTGCCGGCCGGGTCGCGGTGCCACACCGAGGCGTAGGCCGGGGCGAACGTCGCGGTCGGGAACTGGCGCAAACCCAGGTAGTGGCCATTGGCGAAGGGCAGCCCCATGATGCCGAATCCGGCGAAGCGTTCGTCTGCCCCCGCGGGGAGTTCAGGTTGTTCGTTGAGCGCCGCGACGATGGCGGCGGGTGTTGTGTTTGTCATACTCCGATGCTCGCCGGGGCACCGTGCTCACCGCATGAGGCGGACGCCTCAAATAGCGAGTGCGAAAGTCAGCACAGCTAGCGGATCAGGCCACGGACTCGCGGCGGCGAACACCCTCGTGCACCGGCAGCTCGGGGTCGATCTTGATGCCCAGCAGCTCACAGGTGCTTTTGATCGCGCCGAGCATGATCGTGGTCATGTAGCCGATGAACTCCTCGGCGGGCATCCGCCGGGGGCTGTCGACTTCGGGACCCAGCCACCAGTCCGTCGCGGCTGCGGCCGAACCGTATGTGGTGAACGCGGCGAGTTCGATGGCTGCGCGATCGAGTTCCATCTCACGCAGTTCATTGCTGAACATCGCGGCCATCGCCAGCGTGACCCCGCGACCCTCGTTGAGCGCGCGCATGGTCGACTCGCTCTGCTCGGCGAACCGGCCCTGAATCAGGAAGCGGCAGACGTTGGGATGCTCGTCGACCAGCAGGACGTACTGCTCGACGCTGCGGCGGATCACCTCACGGGCCGAGTCGGAGGCGAGGTCGATCTGCGGGAAGATGGCCGCTCCAAGCATGTCGCGCAACCGCTCGCCGATCGCCTGGAACAGGTCCGACTTGTCGGTGAAATGCCGGTAGATCTTCGGCTTGGCGGTGCCTGCCTCCTCGGCGATCTCACGCAGGCTCAGCTCTGGGCCGAGCCGGTCGATCGCCCGGAAAGCGGCGTCCACGATCTCGCTGCGGACCTTCTTGCGGTGCTCGCGCCACCGCTCGCTGCGCGCATCGACCTTCACACCGGGTTGGGCACCCGGACGAGGGATCGACGGTCGACGCACGCGTTTACTGTACCCGCTGGTACCGCCTGACCTGCCAAGACCGCGCCGCTCGTCCGGGCCCCGATCGATACCGCCGAGTAACATTGATCCAGGGCCAAGGAGCAAAAAGAGAGAGGCGCATGACCCAGCGATACGACCTGGTAATCGCCGGCGGAGGGCCTTCTGGCTCTGCCGCGGCATGGCAGGCGGCGCGAACCGGCGCGAAGGTGATCGTCCTGGACAAGGCCGAGTTCCCTCGGGACAAACCGTGTGGCGACGGACTCACCGCACGCGCGGTGAGTTACCTGCAGAAGATGGGGTTGGCCGACGAGGTCGCCACCTATCACCGGGTCAACCGGGTGACGGTGTTCAGTCCCAGCGCCTGGGAGCTGTCCTTCCCGAAGCGCCCCGGTATGCCCGATCACGGGCACACCGTGAGCCGCACCCACCTGGACACCGTGCTGCTCAAGCACGCCGAGTCCGCAGGTGCCGAGGTGCGCCAGGGAGCGGAGGTCGCCGGTCCGGAGTTCGACGCGACCGGCCGAGTGGTCGGCGTCGTGCTCAAGAGTGGCGAGAAGATCCACGGCGATGCGGTCATCGCCGCCGACGGTGCCTACTCCCCCATCAAGCGAGCCCTGAAGATCGACTCGGAGTACAACGGCTACTCGGCGATCGCGATCCGCTCGGAGATGCACGCCAACCGGGCCGACTCCGATTCCCTGGACATCTACCTGAAGCTGGTCTTCGAGGGTGACCAGCTGCCCGGCTACGGCTGGGTGTTCCCGATGGGCAACGGCCTGTTCAACATCGGCCTGGGCTACGTCAACAGCTACAAGAACTGGCAGTCGATCAACGCCACGCAATTCCTCGGCGAGTTCCTGCGCTCGCTGCCGCGCGACTGGGAGCTGCCCGCCATCGAGGAACTCAAGAAGAACAAGAGCGTGCGGGCGTGGCGTCTGCCGATGGGCTTCACCGCATGGCCGCCGTGGCGGCCGGGTGTGCTGTTCACCGGTGACGCGTTGGGCGCGGGCAAGCCGGCGTCGGGCGCGGGCATCTCCAAGGCCCTCGAGTCCGGGCTGGCCGCAGGCGAATGCGCGATCGCGGCGCTGACCAACGGTGGCCCCAACGACTTCACGAACTACGCGCAGCGGATGGAGGCGGCGTGGGGCCGGGAGTACCGGCGTGGCCGCTACATGCACAAGCTGATCGGGCAGCCGAGGCTGGCCAGCGCCGGCGTGAAGCTGATCGACAAGGCCGCGTTCCGCGACCGGCTGCTGCGGGCGATGTACAAGAAGGAACAGGGCCCGCAGCACACCTAGCCGAGTTGGGCTCGCCGACTGTGAATCTGACGACGTCTCAGGCTCCGGAGCGTCGTCAGGTTCACAATCGGCGCCCGCTGTCATTGCGAACTATCTGCTTCCTGCGCTCGCGGCCCAGCCCGGCTTGTGGGCGACCTTCCCGGGAGCGCCAACCGTGAGGCCGACGCAGGATCAACTGGCGAATTTCTCCGTCGAGCCAACGCCAACCCAGGCGCCACAAGCGACCTAAGTCACTAATTCGCGTGCCGATTCGCAAACAGCAAACATCACGATCAGGTAAATTAACGCTGTCTTAAATTTTTTGACACGTGAAGAGGATTGCTATGACCGTCAACGGCACCGGCCGTACGCTTTTCTTGCTCGGACTAGGAACCGTCATCGGCGCGGCGACCATCCTCGCGCCCGCCGCCAACGCCGAGGTCGAGGCTCCTCCCAGCTGCGAAGTCCGAGCCTGGGGCTTCCTGGGCTCGGAGACGCGTCTCATCTGCGACCAGCCGATCCGACCAGATGGGTCGTGGACACGGCGTCGAACTATCGGGGTTCCCACCCGCTATCAGAACCCAACCAGCAGCTGCTCCCGCGGCTACTGGGGCACCAACTGCACCCACTACCCGGGCGGCTGGACCAAAGACAAGGTCTTGAGTGACGACACCTACGAGGTGCGTGCGGAGACCGTCCTTCCCGACGAGCCAGGGCACATGCCGGATCCGGCACCGGCACCGGCGGCCCCGCCAGCGCCCTAATGCTGACGTCGCGGTTACACCGCACACCTTCAATTCTTGACACTCGAAAAGGATCGCCATGACCGTCATCGGCACCGGCCGTACGCTTCTCTTGCTCGGACTGGGAACGGTCATCAGCGCGGCGACCGTCCTCGCGCCCGCCGCCAATGCCGAGATGCCGGCGAACTGCGAGAGCCGCCCGTGGGGCTTCCTGGGTTCGGAGAACCGTTTCATCTGCGACGACCCGATCCGAGCGGACGGGTCGTGGACACGCCGCCGGGTCATCGGGGTTCCCCGGCACTATAAGAACGCAACCAGCAGCTGCTCCGACTCCTATTGGGGCACCAACTGCACCTACTACCCGGGCGGCTGGGTCGACGACAAGATCACGAGTCTGGACACCTACGAGGTGCGCGCGGACACCGTGCTCCCCGACGAGCCTGGACACATGCCGGATCCGGCACCGGCCCCGCCGGCTCCAGCGGAACTGCCAGCCCCACCGGCGCCCCCAGCGCCATAGCGCTGACGCCTGACCCGGGGAACGTCAGCCTTCCGGGTAGAAGAGGAACAACACACAACCCTGCGTGGACTGCGGTACGTGCCATGATCCGGCCGGGGCGTGCAGGAACGTGCCTGCGGCATAGTCGTTGACGCCGTCGTTGAGCACACCGGAGACCACGTAGACCTCCTCGGGACCTGGGTCATGGAGGTCTTCACCTACCCAGACCGCGCCTGGAGCGATTGTTGTGACAGCGGCGTGGGCACCGTTGGCACCCCGCCAGAGCGGTTGGACGGTGATTCCGGGAGACACTTCGATCGATTCGACGTCTGCCGTCGACTTCCACACATATCCAGACGCGTTGGGTCCGAACGACGCAACATCACCACCAGTTGTCATATGTGCACGAACCGTGCGCACATGCTCGCAATTCCCGAATCGTCCGGTGCGCCAGGTAGACGCACTCCGGTACCGCGTCGTTGCGTTAGCGTCGACCGCGTTTGGCCGGACTCGGCTTGCGGGCGACCTTGCCCGCAGCGGCGCGGGCGGCCTGCTTCGCGAGTGTCTTCTCCCGTGCCGTGCGTTTAGGCACCGGCTCGGCCTGCCCACGCGACGAACTCGGTTTGCGGCCCCGCACAATCCCGATGAACTCCTCGACCAGTTCAGCCTGCGGCCCATCCGGGAAGGCGAGCGCCACAGGGCAGGTGGGCGCATCGGCGATCGGGCGGTACGTGAGGTCCTTGCGGTGATACAGCCGCGCCAGCGACTGCGGAACGACGAGCGCACCGACACCTGCGGCAGCGAGTTCTATTGCGTCCTCGGTGGTCTCGGGCCGGTGATCGACCGGGGTGCCGCGAGCGCCCACCCAGTCAACGACGTCGTCAAGTGGGAGCAGCATCGGCTCGCCGTCGAGATCTGCGGCGGTGATCTCGTCGACGGCGGTGAGAATGTGATCGGCCGGCACCACGGCCACCGTCGTCTCCTCATAGAGCGGGATGACGGCCAGCCCGGACGTGTCAGCCGGCAACCGGAGCAACGCCACGTCGACGGTGCCGGCCCGCACGGCGTCGGCCGCGTCTGCCGCAGCGACGGCCCGCAACTGCAGCGGCACCGCAGGGTGACGCTCCGCCCAGGTCCGAGCCCACTTCGCGGGTGTCACGCCAGGGACGTACCCGACGGTGAGGCGGAGCGAGGTCACCGCATCAGGCTACCGATACGCTGGTGCCATGAGCAGGCCTAACGCGCAGTCCATGAAACCCGCCACAGCGGCGAAGAAGCTGGACGTGTACTTGCCGGCGACGCCTGCCGAGTTCCAGGAGAACCCGATCACCCGCGCCGAGCTCACCGCCCTGCAGGCGGACCCGCCGCAGTGGCTCAAGGACCTCCGCAAGAACGGGCCGCACCCGAAGAACCTGGTGGCCGCCAAGCTCGGCGTCTCGATCGCCGGGCTCGCGCGCAGCGGCGTCACGGATGCGCTCACCACCGAACAGATCAACGCGCTGCTCGAGGAGAAGCCCGAGTGGTTGGTCGCGGAACGCGAGAGCTACCAGAGCGTGCTGCGCGAGGAACGACGCCTGAAGGCGCTGCATGCGGAGCAGGCTCGCGAGAGCTGATTCTGCACCGCACGCAGCTGAGGAAAGCAGGCGCGACACTACCGGTCGAACATGTCGCTGACGCGATCGAAGAAGCGATCGATGCGCTGCTCCAGTCGAGTGCCTTTGACCCACGTCTCCCACACGTAGATCAAGCCGAACATCGCGACAACGATGCCGAGGACCAGAGCGGTGATGAGGATCGCCTCAACGGTCGTCGACATCGGAGGTCTCGGCTGTCAGAGACCCGGCGTCACAACATGCAGCTGACGCAGTTCTCCACCTCAGTGCCTTCCAGCGCCATCTGGCGAAGCCTGATGTAGTACAGCGTCTTGATGCCCTTGCGCCAGGCGTAGATCTGCGCCTTGTTCACGTCACGCGTGCTGGCGGTGTCCTTGAAGAACAGCGTCAGCGACAGACCCTGATCCACGTGCTGGGTGGCCGCGGCGTAGGTGTCGATGATCTTCTCGAAGCCGATCTCGTACGCGTCCTGGTAGTACTCCAGGTTGTCGTTCGTCAGATACGGCGCCGGGTAGTACGCGCGGCCGATCTTGCCTTCCTTGCGGATCTCGATCCGAGACGCCACCGGGTGGATCGAGCTCGTCGAGTGGTTGATGTAGCTGATCGACCCCGTCGGCGGGACGGCCTGCAGGTTCTGGTTGTAGATGCCGTGCTTCTGCACCGACTCCTTCAACCGCACCCAATCCTCTTGTGTCGGAATGTGAATGCCCGCATCGTCGAACAGCTCGCGCACCCGCGGGGTGGCCGGCTCCCACACCTGATCGGTGTACTTGTCGAAGAACTCGCCCGACTTGTACTTCGACCGCTCGAAGCCACCGAAGGCCCTGCCCCGCTCGATCGCGATGTTGTTGCTCGCCTGCAGCGCGTGGAAGAGCACCGTGTAGAAGTAAATGTTGGTGAAGTCGATGCCCTCTTCGGAGCCGTAGTGGATCCGCTCGCGGGCCAGGTAACCGTGCAGGTTCATCTGCCCCAGCCCGATGGCGTGAGAGTCGTTGTTGCCCTGCTCGATTGACGGCACCGACCAGATGTGCGTCTGATCACTCACCGCGGTCAACGCGCGGATGGACACCTCGATGGTCTGGGCGAAGTCCGGTGAGTCCATCGCCTTGGCGATGTTGAGCGAGCCGAGGTTGCACGAGATGTCCTTGCCCACCTTGGCGTAGGTCAGGTCCTCGTTGAACAGCGACGGCGTCGACACCTGCAGGATCTCCGAGCACAGGTTGCTGTGCGTGATCTTGCCCTCGATCGGGTTCGACCGGTTCACCGTGTCCTCGTACATGATGTACGGGTAGCCGGACTCGAACTGCAGCTCGGCCAGCGTCTGGAAGAACTCGCGCGCCTTGATCTTCGTCTTGCGGATCCGCGCGTCATCGACCATCTCGTAGTACTTCTCGGTGATCGAGATGTCGGCGAACGCCACGCCGTAGACCTTCTCCACGTCGTACGGCGAGAACAGGTACATGTCCTCGTTGCGCTTCGCCAGCTCGAACGTGATGTCCGGGATGACGACGCCCAGCGAGAGCGTCTTGATGCGGATCTTCTCGTCGGCGTTCTCGCGCTTGGTGTCGAGGAACCGGTAGATGTCGGGGTGATGCGCCTGCAGGTACACCGCGCCGGCACCCTGGCGGGCCCCGAGCTGATTGGCGTAGGAGAACGAATCCTCCAGCAGCTTCATGATCGGGATAACACCCGAACTCTGGTTCTCGATGTTCTTGATCGGTGCGCCATGCTCGCGAATGTTGCTCAGCAGCAATGCGACTCCGCCGCCACGCTTGGACAGCTGCAGCGCAGAGTTGATGGAGCGACCGATGGACTCCATGTTGTCCTCGATACGCAACAGGAAGCACGACACGGGCTCGCCGCGTTGCTTCTTGCCCGAGTTGAGGAACGTCGGGGTGGCCGGCTGGAACCGGCCGTCGATGATCTCGTCGACAAGCTTCTCGGCCAACTCGGTGTCACCGGCGGCCAGCGTGAGGGCGACCATGACGACACGGTCCTCGAAGCGCTCCAGGTAGCGCTTCCCGTCGAACGTCTTCAGCGTGTAGGAGGTGTAGTACTTGAACGCGCCCAGGAACGTCGGGAACCGGAACTTCTTGGCGTACGCGCGATCCAGGAGCGACTTGACGAAGTTGCGCGAGTACTGGTCGAGGACCTCGCGCTCGTAGTACTCCTTCTGGACGAGGTAGTCGAGCTTCTCGTCCTGATTGTGGAAGAACACCGTGTTCTGGTTGACGTGCTGCAGGAAGTACTGATTCGCAGCTTCACGGTCCTTGTCGAACTGAATCTTGCCGTCCGCGTCGTACAGGTTCAGCATCGCGTTGAGGGCGTGATAGTCCGTCTCGCCCGGCAACGCGTGAGCCCCGGTGGTTACAGGCTCTGCAGCTGTGACGGTTGGTGGCATGTCTGGTCCTTCCAGAAGTCGGCGAGACCCGCACGGACGGCTTCCACGTCGTCCGGGGTTCCCATCAGTTCGAATCGGTAGAGGTAGGGCACGCCGCACTTACGGGAGACCACTTCACCCGCGTAAGCGAACTCGGCGCCGAAGTTGTTGTTGCCCGCGGCGATGACACCGCGGATCAGCGACCGGTTGTGTTTGTTGTTGAGGAATGCGATGACCTGCTTGGGGACGTAGCCCCCGGCATCGGGATCGGGCTCGTTCGCGTGCCCGCCGCCGTAGGTGGGCAGGACCAGGACGAAGGGCTCGGCGACCTCGATGCGCTCGCGGAGCGGGATGCGGATGGCGGGCAGACCCAGCTTCTCGACGAACCGGTGAGTGTTCTCCGAGACGCTGGAGAAGTAGACGAGATTGCTCACGAGATCGCTCCCTTCTACCGCCGTGATGCCTGCCCTCTGCGCTCCTGGTGTGCGCGTCCGCTAGGCCGTGGCCGTGACCGCGTCCGATGCCGCAACCGCACCGGCCAGTGCCTTGATGCGATCCGGGCGGAAGCCCGACCAGTGCTCGGCACCTGCGACCACGACGGGCGCCTGGAGGTAACCCAGCGCCATGACGTAGTCACGGGCCTCGGTGTCCAGGGTGATGTCGACCAGCTCGTAGGCAATGCCCTGCTTGTCGAGCGCCTTGTAGGTGGCGTTGCACTGCACACATGCCGGCTTGGTGTACACGGTGACGGTCATCTCGGTACGGCTCCTCTGTGGAATCTTGGACGCGGAACTGCGACGTGATCTGAACTTGGACTGGCAACTGACCCGGGACCTGCATCTCACTGAGTTTCAGCGAGCCGCGGACCCTCGAAATTCCCTCGATCCCAGTCGTCGGAGACTGCGAATCCGACTGGGTCTGGGACCAGACACTGCCGGATCGTGTGCCTCCGGCTGACCCTGAAACGCTTCGGAACTGTGGGGGCCTGTCGGTGGTCAAGACACTACACCTAGTGTCCGACAATCAGAAGACATACAAGATGTTCTGAACAACATTGATGAAATTCCCAGGTCGCACACGCAGCGACGCGGTTTTCCTCCGGCGTGTCGCACATCACACCGCCCTCGTGTGTCCGATCATGACCTCAGGTCTATCACCGGGCACTGACAACTACACGATTGCGCGCCCGACAGCAAAGCCGCCGACGTGTCCCTTTCGGGCGTGTCGGCGGCCTTTGAGTTGCTGTGGTGTCAGCCGACCTCGGCGGCCAGCTTCGCGACGACGTCACGGAGGTCGGCGGCGACGTCGGCGTTCTCTCTCGGGTGTTTGCCATCAAGCGTCTTGAACGGCACGGAGAGCTTCAGGTCCTCGATCACCCGCGGTCCGGCGATGCCGAACGACTTGCGCGTCTCGTCGTGCGCCCACACCCCGCCGAACTGGCCATACGACCCGCCAATGACCACTGCCGGCTTGCCCTTCAGCGCGCCGTTCCCGAACGGCCGCGACAGCCAGTCGATCGCGTTCTTCAGCACGCCGGGGATGCTGCCGTTGTACTCCGGGGTCACGACCAGTGCGGCGTCGGCGTCACCCGCGGCGGCGCGCAGGGCCTGAACCGACTCGGCCACGTCGTCGCCGTCGATGTCCTCGTTGTAGTGCGGAAGCTCACCCAGGCGATCAAAGAACTCCAGGGTGACACCCGGGGGCGCCACCTCGGCGGCGAGTTCGACGAGCTGCCGGTTCACCGACTCCCGCCGCAGACTCCCCAGCAGTACCAAGACCTTGACGTCGCTGCCCTCAGACATATCCCCAGATTCCTCTCATTTGGCCACTGCGATGCTCGCACAGGCCAACCGGACCGCGGTCCGAATTATTCCGGCTGAGTTAAAGTGCGAACGTGAGTGCCACAGAAGAGGCGGCCGAGTCGGCCGGATTCACCAACCTGCCGGTCACTGACGCAGCGCCGACCGAGCGGGGTGACGCCGCCCGTAATCGCACTCTGCTCCTGGACGCGGCCCGCCGCCTCGTCGCCGAACGCGGTGCCGACGCCGTCACCATGGACGACGTCGCGACGACAGCGGGAGTCGGCAAGGGCACCCTGTTCCGGCGTTTCGGCAGCCGCTCGGGGCTGATGCTCGTACTGCTCGACGAGGACGAGAAGGCCGAGCAGCGCGCCTTCATGTTCGGGCCCCCGCCGCTGGGCCCGGACGCGCCGCCGCTGGACCGCCTGATCGCCTACGGGCGCGAGCGGCTGCAGTTCGTGTGGAACCATTTCGCACTGCTGTCCGACGTCAGCCGCGACCCTGCGATGCGGTTCAACTCCCCCGCCACCCTGCATCGCACGCACGTGAGGATGCTGCTGGGCAAGGCGGGCACCACGGGCGATCTCGACGCGCAGGCCGATGCGCTGATGGCCCTCCTCGACGCCGACTACGTCGCCCATCAAATCACCGACCTCGACCGCGATCTGGACCTGCAGGCCGATGCGTGGGAGGACCTGGCCCGCAAGCTGTGCGGCCGATGAGCGCTCGCGCGAAGAGCGACGGGCGCCGATGAGCGCTCGCGCGAAGAGCGACGGGCTCCGATGAGCGCTTGCGCGAAGAGCAATGGACTCAGGTGATCGCCCATGAGCAAGTGGGTCCTGCACGTCGATCTCGACCAGTTTCTGGCGTCGGTGGAACTGCGTCGCCATCCCGAGCTGGTGGGCCTGCCTGTCATCGTGGGCGGCAGCGGCGACCCGACCGAGCCCCGAAAGGTCGTCACGTGCGCGTCGTATGAGGCGCGCGAGTTCGGGGTTCACGCCGGCATGCCCTTGCGCATCGCGGCCCGCAAGTGTCCCGACGCCACGTTCCTGCCGTCCGACTCAGCCGCCTACGACGAGGCATCCGAGGAGGTCATGGGGCTGCTGCGCGACCTCGGCCATCCGGTCGAGGTGTGGGGCTGGGACGAGGCCTACCTCGGGCTGGACGGCGACACCGATCCCTTCGACCTCGCCGAGCGGATCCGCACGGTGATATCGGCCGAGACGGGCCTGTCGTGCTCGGTGGGCATCAGCGATAACAAGCAGCGGGCCAAGGTGGCAACGGGGTTCGGCAAGCCCGCCGGTATTTTTGCGCTCACCGACGAGAACTGGATGACGGTGATGGGCGACCGCGGCGTCGACGCCCTGTGGGGCGTCGGCCCCAAGACCGCCAAACGCCTTGATGGCCTTGGCATCACCACCGTCGCCGATCTCGCCGCCACTGACCCGACCCTGCTGACGTCGACGTTCGGTCCGTCCACCGGCCTAGGAATCCTGCTGCTGGCCAAGGGCGGCGGTGACACGACGGTCAGCGCGGAACCGTGGGTCCCGCGGTCCCGCAGCCACGTCGTGACGTTTCCCGCCGACCTGACCGACCGCGCCGAGATGGACTCGGCGATAACGCAGCTGGCCATCCAGACGCTCGCCGAGATCGTCGAACAGGGCCGCATCGTGACCCGGGTTGCCGTGACGGTGCGCACCAAGACCTTCTTCACCAGGACCAAGATCCGCAAGCTCGCGGCGCCGACCACCGACGAGCAGACGATCGTGGACACCGCACTGGCGGTGTTCGACCAGTTCGACCTCGACCGACCGGTGCGCCTGCTCGGGGTTCGGCTGGAACTCGCAATGCCAGACGATGTCTGAGTAGCCCAGCATGTCTGAGCAGCCGACTACGGTGCAGTGGTGCTCCACACCGTCGCCGTACGCGGTTACCGCTCACTTCGCGAGGTCGTCATCCCCCTGACTGGTCTCACAGTCGTCACCGGCGCCAACGGCACCGGCAAGTCCTCGGTGTACCGGTCGTTGCGTCTACTCGCCGACTGCGCCCGCAATGAGGTGATCGGCTCGCTGGCGCGCGAAGGTGGCCTCGAGTCGGTGCTGTGGGCAGGCCCCGAGGGCCTCGGCGGTGCCCGCCGCACGGGTAGTGCGCAGGGCACCACCCGAACCCGCCCCGTCGCACTGGAACTCGGCTTCGCCTCCGATGACTTCGGCTATCTGATCGACCTCGGGTTGCCGCAGTTCGCCGGCCCCGGTTCCTCGTTCACCCGCGACCCCGAGATCAAGCGCGAGGTGGTGTTCGCCGGTCCGCGGCTGCGGCCAAGCGCGACGTTGGTCAGCCGCGGCCGGGACTACGCAGAGGCCGCCTCGGAGTCGGGCCGCGGCTTCGAGGAGATCACGCGCTCACTGCCCGCCTATCGCAGCGTGCTCGCCGAGTACGCCCACCCGGGAGCGCTACCCGAACTCGCGGCCGTCCGGGACCGGTTGCGCGGCTGGCGGTTCTACGACGGTTTCCGGGTCGACGCCGACGCGCCCGCCCGACAGCCGCGGATCGGTACCCGGACACCGGTGCTGAGCGATGACGGTGCGGACCTTGCGGCCGCCGTGCAGACCATCATCGAAGCCGGGTTCGACGACCTGGCTCGGGCTGTCGCCGACGCGTTCGACGATGCCACGGTGTCGGTCGCGGTCACCGACGGGCTGTTCGAGCTTCAGTTGCACCAGAAGGGCATGCTACGACCGCTGCGAACGGCCGAATTGTCTGACGGCACACTGCGATTCCTGCTGTGGGGCGCTGCGCTGCTGAGCCCGGCTCCGCCGTCGCTCATGGTGCTCAACGAGCCCGAGACCTCGCTGCATCCCGATCTCGTCGGACCGCTGGCGGCGATGATCCGCGCGGCGGCCGCCAATACTCAGGTCGTGGTGGTCACCCACTCGGCCGCGATGCGCAAGCACCTAGCCGACGACGGCTCCACCGAGATCGAACTGCACAAGGACTGGGGCGAAACGCGGATCACCGGTCAGACCAACCTCAGCGCACCACCATGGGACTGGGGCAAGCGGTGAGCGCTAGCCGGCCCGCGGGGGCCGCAGTGCGCGGGTGAAGATGACGTTGACCCGACGCATCGCGACGCTGTAGGGCCACCACGCGAACCGCTTGAAGGCGTACAGCGCGCGGATGTCAGACGACGTGTAGATCAGGTAGCGGTTGCGCGCGACGCCCGCCAGGATCTTGTCGGCCGCGCGTTCGGGCGAGACGGCGTGCCCGCCGAACCGGTCGACCCACTTCGCCACCTGCGGGTGGTCACGGTCCACGCCTGCGATCTCGACAGTCTGCACCAGCGGCGTCTTCACGGCGCCGGGCACAACGACGGACACCCCGATCCGGTGCCGCGCGAGGTCGAAGCGCAGGACTTCACTCAGGCCGCGCAGGCCGTACTTGCTGGCGCTGTAGGCGGCGTGCCAGGGCAGCGCGACAATTCCTGCCGCCGAGGACACATTCACCAGGCTGCCGCCGCGGCCGGCCGCGACCATCGGCGGCACGAACGCCTCGATGACGTGGATCGGCCCCATCAGGTTGACCGAGACCATCTGCTCCCAGTGGCGGTGGCTCAGGTGGCTCACCGTGCCCCACGCCGAGATGCCGGCGATGTTCATCACGACGTCCATGCTCTGGTTCGCCGCGTGGATGTCTGCGGCGAACGCCGACACCTGGTCGTTGTCGGAGATGTCGAGGGCCCGGTGCGCACTGACCTGCCCACCGAGGGCACGGGCATCGGCGACGGTCTCGGCGAGCCCCTCCTCGTTGCGGTCGGTGAGGAACAACTCGGCACCTTCAGCGGCGAGTTTGAGTGCCGTCGCCCGCCCGATGCCGCTCGCGGCCCCTGTCAGGAAGCACCGTTTACCTGCAAACTTCGCCGTCATGGCGCAGACGATACCGGCGGTTACGGGTGGGGATGCGCGTTACCGCCCCAGAGTGCGTTGAGCCAGAGCCGCTCGACCACGTCGATGGCCCGGACGGGGTCGGTCCCCCGTCCGACGAAGCCACTGTCGTGCGACAGCGTCATGGCGGTCGTCGCGGTCAGCATGCGAACCAGCGCGGGCAGGTCGTCGGTGATGGGACGCGCACCGGAGTCCTGGCGGACCAGCCCGACGATCTTGTCGATCACCGTGTCCTCGAAGTCGTTCATGATCTCGCGGATCTGGGCGTCGGTGTTCTGGGCCAATGTGCAGGCCTGCATGATCGGGTCGTTGCTCGCGAACACCGCCGCGGCACTTCCCACCATGCGCTTGGCGAACTCGGCGGGGGTCTCCCCGGGTTCGCGTGGCGCGAAGTCGTGGGTGAGCTTGTCGAGTTCGTCCAGGGCGTCGGCCACGATGACCGCGAGCACGGCGTACTTCGAGTCGAAGTAGAAGTAGAAACCCGACCGCGCGACACCCGCGCGCTCGCTGATCATGCTGACCGAGAGGTCGGCGAACGCCTTTACCTCAAGTAGCTCGCGCACAGCCGACATGATCGCGTCACGCTGCCGGTCACCACGACTGCGGCGCGCCTCGCCGGGTACGGATTCGACACTCATCCCGTCAACCTTCGCACCCGCGACGCGCCACTTCAAAACTTGACATGCGTCAAGTGTGACGGTCAGGATGGGCCTAGTTCACAAATTCAGTGAGATCGACCACAGCCCGGCCACCCAGCCCACAGACGCGCAGGAGCTTTCATGGCGACCATCAACACCCCGGAGTATCTCCTCGGAGAGGCGAAACGGCGGCTCACGCCGTCGATCAACAACCTCCCCGGAATGGGTGCGGTCGAGAAGCGCCTCCGCAAACGCGATTGGCCGCAGTTCGAACTCGCCAAGCCGCCCGCAGGCAGCGACCTCAAGCCCGTGATGGGCGACGCCGGCCTACCGGTCCTCGGCCACATGATCGAGACGTTCCGCAGCGGCCCCGACTACATGCTGCAGGTCTACCGCGAGCACGGCCCGGTGCACTACGCACACTCGCCCGCCCTGCCGTCGATCCTGGCCTTGGGTCCTGACGCCACGCAGACCGTGTTCTCCAATCGCAACAAGGACTACAGCCAGGGCGGCTGGCATCCGGTGATCGGCCCGTTCTTCAACCGCGGCCTGATGCTGCTCGACTTCGACGAGCACATGTACCACCGCCGCATCATGCAGGAGGCGTTCACGCGCAGCCGGCTGACTGGCTACGTCGAGCACATCGACCGCGTGGCCTCGGACGTCGTTGCCAACGACTGGGTCGCCAACGACGGACGCTTCCTGTTCTATCCGGCAGTCAAGGAACTCACCCTCGACATCGCCTCGGTGGTGTTCATGGGCCACGAGCACGGTGGCGACAAGGAACTGGTGACCAAGGTCAATGACGCGTTCACCATGACCACCCGGGCAGGCGGTGCCATCATTCGCACGGCGGTGCCGCCGTTCAAGTGGTGGCGCGGGCTTCAGGCGCGCAAGGTGCTCGACGACTACTTCGCCGCTCGGGTGAAGGAGAAGCGCGGGTCCGACGGCACCGACATGTTGACGGTGCTCTGTCAGACCGAGGACGAGGACGGCAACAGCTTCTCCGATCAGGACATCGTCAACCACATGATCTTCCTGATGATGGCCGCGCACGACACGTCGACGTCCACGCTGACCACCATGGCGTATCACCTGGCCGCCAACCAGGAGTGGCAGGACCGGGTCCGCGACGAGTCTGACCGCCTGGGTGACGGACCGCTCGACATCGAGGCGCTCGACAAGCTCGAGACACTCGACCTCGTCATCAATGAGTCGCTGCGCCTGGTCACGCCGCTGCCGTTCAATGTGCGCTCCACCGTGCGCGACACCGAGCTGTGCGGTCACCACGTCCCGGCCAACACCACGGTGGTGACGTGGCCGTCGATGAATCATCACCTCCCCGAGCTGTGGACGGATCCGGAGAAGTTCGACCCGGCCCGGTTCGACGAGCCGCGCAACGAGCACAAGCAGCACCGGTACGCGTTCGCCCCGTTCGGCGGTGGCGCGCACAAGTGCATCGGCATGGTCTTCGGCCAGCTCGAGATCAAGACCGTCATGCACCGGCTGTTGCGCAAGTACCGCCTCGAGCTGGCTCGCCCCGGCTACAAGGCGCACTGGGACTACGGCGGCATGCCGATCCCGATGGACGGCATGCCGATAGTCCTTCGCCCGCTGCGCTGACTCACGCTGACGGTTGTACTGACGGCACCGCGGTGACGGGGTTGTGTCCCGCGGCCACAACGGAAATGACGAATCCGGCGACGTCCTCGAGTTGACGGGCGTGGTCGAGTCCGCCGATCACAGCGGCGGACGCCCCCAGGTCCCGGATGAGAGCCGACGTGGTGTCCAGCGACCGCTGATCGTCACCGCAGATCGCCACGGTCCTCGGCGCGAGGTCGGTGGCGTGCGGGTCGAGCCAGCTCTGCCCGGCATACAGGTGCAGCGCCTTGACGACGTGTGCGCCCGTGGCGACGTCGGAGATGTGTTGTGCCGCTGATCCTGTCGAGGGGATCAGCAGCCCGGTGGTGAAGTCGAGCGCGTTGGTGCAGTCGATGACGGTCTTGTCGGCGAACGCGCCCTCGGGGGCGTGCGCGACGGTGAGCGCGGTGCCCAGACCCTCCCACGCCACCGCGATCACGATGACGTCCGATTGCGCGGCGAGATCCTCGGCTGCCACGGCTCGCGCCTGATCACCAATCACGTTGGCGGTCAGCTCAGCCCGTGCTGGCGACCGCCCGGCAATGATCACGTGATGACCGGAACGTGCCCACGCCTGCCCAAGCGTGGCGGCCAAGTTACCCGTTCCCAGAATTCCGATGCGCATGGTGCCGAATCTCCTATCGTGGCTGCGATGACGTTGCGCGAACTACGCTAGGGACCGCTCGCCTACCAATTGGTAGGCGAGAACGGGCGGCTGCACGACAGGAGCGGACGGACGATCGTGGACAGTCACTGTGAACCCTTCGTGGCGGACTGCCAGCTGCGTCTGGCGACCGATCTGGTCGCCCACGCCTGGGACCCGGTTGTGTTGTCCGCGTTGCGCTCCGGCCCTCGTCGACGCCGAGACCTGCTGGCCGGCATCGGAGGCATCAGCGACAAGGTGCTCAGTCAGGCCATCACGCGGCTGGCGATGAGCGGTTTGATCGATCGGGCGACCGTCCCGGGCACCCGCGGCGTCGAGTACCGACTCTCAGAGCTGGGCGCCTCCCTTGCCAACGGTCCACTGACGGCCCTTGCGCAATGGGTGGCGCAGTACGGAGGCGCCGTGCGAGAGGCGCAGGAGCGGAACGCAGCGGCGGCAGGCGGTTAGTCCTGCAGCCGGTTGGCGCAGGCGACGAGCGCGCGCAACGCCGACTGAATCGGGTCATCGGACAGCCCCAACGCCCAGGCATCGTGGCTGCCATCGGTGCCGCGGATGAACGTCGCGACACCACCGTCGGCTTGCAGTTGATGAAACTTCAGCATCTCGACGGCAATACCGCGCTGGTGCAGCATCTCCGTCAGCGCCGCGACGGGTCCCGAGGCGGTCGCCGTCGACGTGCCGATGCGCTCGCCCACGCTGATGGTGGCCTCATAGTGACGGGCCTGCGGCCCCAGACGGGTGCCACCACGCTCGGTATCGGTGCACTGCCAGTGGCCGAGCCGCACGGGTCCAGACGTCGGGGCGTAGGTGCTTTGAAAGGCCTCTGTGGTCATCGTTTGAGCCTCCTCGCGCAGGTCCGGGGGCAGCGGCGCGTCGAACTGGGCCGCGAACAGAGGGACTGCGCTGGTTGCGATGTGTGTCGATGAGATGGAGTACATGTGCCGGTCTTCTCTTGCCAGAGGAAACGACCGACGAAGTAGCGACCACCCACAGCGGGGGGTCGGTCTGGATCAGACCCCGCTGCGGGTTGCTACTACGAGTCGCTTCGGCACGTCCGCGATGTTAGGCGCTCGCCGCGCGACGACGCAACCGGATTTCGGACGTGAGTGCCGTTTTCCGGGGCTGTCCCATATGATGGATTGATAATTCGTTCAATCCATCATTCGAAGGATCTGGTCGTGCCCTTTCCCACCGGCGCAGAACAGCCGCTGTACGAGATCAAGGCCAACCTGTTCAAGGCACTGGCCCACCCGGCCCGAATACGGGTGCTGGAGATCTTGTCGGCCGCGACTGAACCCACCCCGGTCAGCGAGATCCTGGCGGTCACCGACATCGAACCGACTCTGCTGTCACAGCACCTCGCGGTGTTGCGCCGGCATCATGTCGTCACGGCCGAACGAAACGGCAACGCTGTCTTCTACCGCCTCGCACACCCCAAGATCTTCGAGCTGCTGCAGATCGCGCGGACGTTCCTCACCGACACCCTCGCCGCCAGCCGCGACCACCTCGACGCTGTGCAGTCGCTACCGCCCATTGGAACAACCACTCAATGATCACGGCGCGGCGCGCCGCACGCCTGCTACCGCAGCGGTCGGATTACGCCGATGTCGGCAGGTCGTGGCGACGCGATGCGCTGGCCGGGGTCACCGTCGGCGTGGTGGCCATGCCCCTGGCCCTGGCGTTCGGCATCAGTTCGGGCGTCGGAGCGGCCGCCGGATTGGTGACAGCCGTTGTCGCCGGTGTGGTGGCAGCCGTATTCGGTGGCTCACACGTCCAGGTCTCAGGACCCACCGGAGCCATGGCCGTTGTGCTCGCACCGATCGTGGCCGCGTACGGGATCGGCAGCGTCGCACTGGTGACGGTGCTGGCCGGACTGATCGTGCTCGCGGCCGGCATCACGGGCTTGGGTCGCGCCGTGACATTCATCCCCTGGCCCGTGATCGAGGGGTTCACCCTCGGGATCGCCACGATCATCTTCCTGCAGCAGGTCCCCGCCGCCCTGGGGCAGGAAGGCCGGCAGGGCCAGCGACCCCTCATCGCGGCGTGGAGCGCCCTGACGTCCCCGGACTGGTCGACGGCCAGATGGTCGCTTGCGGTGGTAGCGGTGGCGGCCGCGCTGATGATCGGGTTGCCCCGCCTGCATCGATCGATTCCTGGATCGCTCATCGCCGTGGTTGCGGCAACGATCCTGGTCGGGGTCCTCGCAGTGCCGGTGGCACGGATCGGTGCGCTGCCCTCGCACCTGCCGACGCCCGTACTTCCCCATGCCGACCTCGGGGCGATACAGCCCCTTCTCGGGGCGGCCCTGGCGATCGCCGCATTGGCAGCCATCGAATCGTTGCTGTCGGCACGGGTGGCCGCGACCATGTCACCAACCGGCCCGTACGACCCGGACCGGGAGCTGGTCGGCCAGGGTCTGGCGTCGGTCGCCTCGGGTGTCTTCGGCGGCATGCCGGCCACCGGGGCCATCGCGCGCACGGCGGTCAACGTGCGATCGGGGGCGCGCACCCGCCTCGCGTCGATCGTGCACTCAGTGCTGCTTCTCGGCGTGGTCTACCTGGCGACCGGGCCGGTATCGGCCATTCCCCTGGCGGCCCTGTCAGCCGTGCTGATGGTGACGTCGTTTCGCATGATCTCGGCCGGCACCATCTCCAAGATCATGCGGTCCACGCGGTCGGATGCGCTGACCTTCGTACTCACCGCAGTCGTGACGGTGTGCTTCGACCTAGTCGAGGCGGTCGAGATAGGCGTGCTGGTGGCGGCGTTCTTCGCGCTTCGTACTGTCGCCCGACGCAGCAGCGTGCACCGAGAGGAACTCCCCGCGCCACCACAGCCGGGCGACCAGCACATTGTGTTGCTGCGACTGGACGGCGCGATGTTCTTCGGTGCGGCAGAACGGATCTCGAACGTGATCACCGACGCCGACCACCACGACATACGGGTGGTTGTGATTCGGATGTCACAGCTGGGGATGCTCGACGCCACAGGCGCGCACACACTCGCCCGCATAGTGGACGAACTCGAGGCGCGCGGGATCACGGTGATCGTCAAGGGGGTGCAGCCCGACCATCTGCCGTTGCTGACAGCCGTCGGGATCCTTGAGTCCCTGCGTCACGAGAACCATCTGATCGATTCCCTCGACGACGCCGTCGCGCATGCGCGCGCTCATGCTGCTGCGCCGCCACGCGCCTCCCGCAACTGATCGCCTAGTGTTCATCGCCAATGGCGGCGCTGAGTTGGTGGGACGTGATACTCCTGGCCCTCGCCGGCATCGGCGGCGGCCTTGCCGGCAGTATCGCCGGCCTGGCCTCGGTGTCGACATATCCCGCCCTCCTGCTGGTGGGCCTGCCACCTGTGACGGCCAACGTCACGAACACCGTCGCGCTGGTGTTCAACGGGGTCGGCTCGGTGTGGGGATCACTGCCCGAACTCGAGGGTCAGGGCACACGGCTCAAGAAGGTGGTGCCCACCGCTCTGGCCGGGGGCGCGGCGGGCGCTGTGCTTCTGCTGTCGATTCCCTCGGAGGGGTTCGAGAGAGCCGTCCCGGTGCTGCTCGCTGGAGCCGCGATTCTGATCGCGCTGCCTCGTCGTCGCACCGTGCGAACCGGACCCCGCAGCACGGGTCGCACCGTCCTGCTCGGCGCGACGATCCTGGCGATCTGCGTCTACGGCGGCTTCTTCGGGGCCGCCGCGGGCGTGCTGCTGCTCGCGCTCTTTCTGACCATGGGCAGCGAGTCGCTGGCGCGTGCCAACGCCACCAAGAACGTGGTCCTCGGCACCGCCAACGGTGCTGCCGCGCTGGTGTTCCTGGTGTTCGGTCCGGTCAGCTGGGCGGCCGCCGTCCCGCTCGGTATCGGCTGCCTGATCGGCTCACGGCTGGGACCGGTGGTCGTTCGGCGCGCCCCCGCAACACCGCTACGCCTGCTCATCGCGATGGCCGGTCTGGCACTGGCCGTCAAGCTCGGATTCGACGCGTACCGCTGAGCGTCAGGCGAACGGGTTGTCCCCCTTGGCCACCGCGATACCCAAATCGATGAGCGAGGCCGCCGAGGTGTGCAGCCGCTCCCCCGCGTCCCGACTCGCCCGCCCGGCCAGATAACGCGACCAGGTGCCCTCGATGACGATGCCGAGCTTGAAGCAGGCCAGCGCCTCGTACCAGTCCAGGCGTGACGTGGGACGGCCGCCCGCGGCGGTGTAGGCGGCGAGTAGTTCGCTCCGATCAGCAAGCCCACCCAGCGCCGACAGTTGCGAGCCCGCGTTGATGGTGTCGGGCTCGGTGGGCCAGCACACCATCATCCAGCCGAGATCGAGCAGCGGATCGCCGATGGTGCACATCTCCCAGTCGATGAACGCGGCCAGCTCGGGTCGCTCCCGATGCAACAGCACGTTGTTGAGGTGGGCGTCGCCGTGCATGATGCCTGGCTCGCCGTCCTCGGGCCGGTTGGTCTCCAACCAATCCGCCAGCTCGGTCACCGCGGGCAGTGACGCCGGGTCATACGATTCGTGGCGGTAGCTCTCCAGCAGCCCGAGAAACTGCGGAACCTGGCGCGCCAGAAACGATCCCGGACGTCGGATTGCGGCAAGGGGACTGCCCGACCAGGCCACGTTGCCCAGCTCGGCGAGGCTGGCGGCGTACGCCAGCCCGACGTCGTGGCGCATCCGCGGATCCTCGTAGGCCGGTGCCATCTCGTTGCCCGGGTTGAACCCGTCCACCTCCTCCATGAGGTAGAACACCACGCCCAGGACGTCGAGGTCCTCACAGCCGGCGATGAATCCCGGGTGCGGCACCGAGGTTCCGGCGAGCGTGCGCAGGACCGCGATCTCGCGCAGCATCGTCTTGTCGCTCGTCGGACGGGGGTGCAACGGTGGCCGGCGCAGCACCATCGGACGGTCGTCGATCCGTAACCGCACCACGATGTTCTGGGTTCCGCCTGCCAGCGGCGCCACATCGGCGACGCGGGATCCGAGCCCGGTTGCGCGCACCCAGTCCTGCAATGCGATTCGGTCGTCGTCGGTGAGCGTCGGTAGCGCTTCATCGGCCATGGCTGACATCGTCGCGGTAGCGCGCCGCGCAGGTGACCGGTTCGACGGAAGTCATCGCAGGGCACAGCGCAGGCTCTGTGATCTGGCTCTGTGATACTGAACCGATGGCTGACCGCAACGTCCTGGGCGAACCGCTGCAGCCCTGCGGTACCGACCCGCTCACCGGCTTCTACCGCGACGGCTGCTGCTCCACCGGCCCCGAGGATGCCGGCAGCCACACCATCTGCGCCGTCGTCACCACGGAGTTCCTGACCCACCAGCGCTCCATCGGCAACGACCTGTCGACGCCGCGACCCGAGTACCGATTCCCTGGGCTGAGCCCCGGCGACCGGTGGTGCGTCACCGCGGTGAACTGGCTACGGGCGCACGCCGACGGCTGTGCCGCCCCGGTGGTCCTGGCCGCCACGCACGAACGCGCGATCGACGTGGTGCCGCTCGAGATACTCCAACAACACGCCGTCGACGTACCCGACGATCTGGGCGGCCTCTGATCGCCTTACCCGACGTCAGCGTCGGCGGGCGGTCACCAGCAGGTACTCCCAGGGCATCGTCGACGTACCGTTGCGCGTCCGGTCTCCGAGGGCGGCGATATCGGCGTCGAGCGCCGCGACGCGTTGCGGGTCGTCGCCGATGGCCCGGTACGCCGTGATGGTCGGTCCGTACACCGCTTTGAAGTAGTCCCGGAACTCAGCCCCGTCGGCGAACGCGGTGACCATCAGCTCACCGCGCGTCACCTCGACATCGGTTACCCTGTCCCCCAGCAGTTCTCGCACGTGGTCCTCATCGCCCCACAGCGGTGGCGGCGAGACACCCGGTGGCGGTGGCGGGACATGGGGCTTCATCGCCGCGAAGAGCTGGCCGATGTGCCCCTCGGGTGTCCAGCTGAGCAATCCCACCGTCCCGCCCGGCCGGCACACGCGTACCAGTTCGTCGGCGGCGGCCTGGTGGTGCGGTGCGAACATCACTCCGATGCACGACATCACGACGTCGAACTCGCCGTCGCCGAACGGCAGTGCCTCGGCGTTGGCCTCCCGCCACTCCAACTCCAGGCCACGTTCTTGCGCCAGCGTCCGGCCGTGGGCCAGCAGGTCGGTCACCAGGTCACTGGCGACGACGCTCGCGCCCATCGCAGCCGCCGGTATTGACGCGTTACCGGTACCGGCCGCCACATCGAGTACCCGATCGTCCGGACCGATGCCGCAGGCCTCGACCAGGATGGGTCCCAGCGGCGAGACCAGTTCGGCGGCGACCTTCGGATAGTCCCCCGTCGCCCAGATGGCGCGGTGTTTGGCCTCCAGCGCCCGATCGTCAACAGGTGCGGACATGTTTGACCCCCTTCGTCCTTCGATTCCCGCTTCCCTCCATTAGGCAAGGGTCGCGCCGATCGATGTGGCGATCTAGTACCAAATCTGTAGCGGTGCTGGTTCCATATCTGTACGCCATCTGTACGCCGATGTTCTCGGAGGTGATGAACGTGTCCGGATACGGCCAGTTCTGCCCGGTGTCGAAGGCGATGGAGCTGCTCGACGAGCGATGGACGATCCTCGTCGTGCGCGAGCTTCTGCTCGGAAGCAGACATTTCAACGACCTGCGGCGCGGGCTGCCCAAGATGTCGCCGGCCCTGCTGTCGAAACGGCTGAAGTCGCTGACCAGGGCCGGGGTGGTGGAACGCACCGAGGTCGACGGGCGGACCGCGTACGCACTGACGCAGTGCGGCCTCGAACTCGGCGAGGTGGTGGACGCACTGGGCACCTGGGGCACTCGCTGGATCGGCCAACTAGGTGAGGAGGACCTCGACCCGCACCTGCTGATGTGGGACATTCACCGGTCTGTCCCTATCGACGCCTGGCCCCGGTCACGCACCACCATCGCGTTCCAATTCGACGGCGTCATACCGAAGGCCTCGCGGTGGTGGCTGGTGGTCGCCGAGGGTGACACCGATGTGTGCGACTTCGACCCGGGCTATGACGTGACGGCCACCGTCGCAACGAGTCTTCGCACGCTGACTCGTATCTGGCGCGGTGACGTGGGCTGGCCGCAGGCTCTGCTCGACGGCAGCGTCTCCGTCTCGGGGCCGGCCGACGTGCGGCGCGCGATCCCCGCGTGGATCGGCCAGGGCGCCAAGGCCGCAGTACCGCGACCCGCCTAGTACCGCGACCCGCCTAGTCCAGCAACCGGCGCGCCACATTGGTCGAGACCAGGTCGAGCAGCTCATCCGCGCGCCCAGCCAGGATGGTCCGAATCGCGTACAGCGAGAAGCCCTTCGCCTGCTCGGCGGTGATGGCAGGCGGGATGGAGAGTTCCTGGCGGGCGGTCACCACGTCCACGACGGCGGGGCCGTCGTGAGCAAACGCCTCGCTCATCGCGGCCTCGAGTTCGCCCGGGTGCTCGACGCGACGGCCGAAAAGGCCCATCGAGCGGGCGACCGCAGCGAAGTCCGGGTTGACCAGATCAGTGCCGAAGTTGACGATGCCCGCGGCCTTCATCTCCAGCTCGACGAAGTTCAACGACGAGTTGTTGAACACGACGAGCTTCACCGGCAGCCGGTTCTGGATGAGCGTGATGAGTTCACCGAATAGCATGGTAAGTCCGCCGTCGCCTGCCAGCGCCACGATCTGCCGTCCGGGGAACGCCGTCTGCGCGCCGATCGCGTGGGGCAGCGCGCACGCCATGGTGCCGTGGTTGAAGGATCCGACCAGGCGCCGCTTTCCGTTCATGGAGAGATAGCGCGCCGCCCAGACGACGGGCGATCCGACGTCGACGGTGAACACCGCGTCGTCGGACGCCAGCCGATCGACCAGTCCCGCAACGTATTCCGGTCGGATCGGGGTCTTGTCCCGGTCGTTGACAGCGAGTGCGTCCAGGTTCTGCCGGGTCTTGCGGTAGTGCCGCAGCGAGCGGTCGAGGTGCTCACGCGCGGACTTCTGCACCAGCAGGGGTTGCAGCGCCTCCAGCGTATCGGCGACCGTGCCGACCAGTCCGAGGTCGATGGGGGTGCGCCGACCGAGATGGCGCCCCCTCGTGTCGACCTGGATCACGCGCGCCTGGTCGGGATAGAACTGCTGATACGGGAAGTCCGTGCCGAGCATCAGGAGGGTGTCGGCCTCCTTGATGGCTTTGTAACCAGACGAGAAACCGAGCAGACCCGTCATGCCGACGTCGAACGGATTGTCGTACTCCACGAACTCCTTGCCGCGCAGTGCATGCACGACCGGCGCGTTGAGCGTGCCCGCGATTCGGATCAACGCGTCATGGGCGCCGGCCACCCCCGCTCCACCGAGGATCGTGACGTTCTGCGCTGAGTTCAGGATGTCGGCGGCGCGGCGCAGCGAGTCGTCATCTGGCCGGGTCACCGAGCTGGTCGGCACTATCGCGCGGGTCAGCCAATGGGAGTCCGGCGCCGAGGCCAGGAATATCTCGCCGGGGATGACGACGACGGCGACACCGTTCTCCTCGACGGCGGCGCGCATGGCCATCTCGATGATCCGCGGCGCCATCTCCGGCGTGCTGACCAGCTCGCAGTAGACGCTGCACTCGCGGAACAGGTCCTGCGGGTGCGTTTCCTGGAAGTAGTCCGAGCCGATTTCGTTTCGCGGTATGTGCGCTGCGATGGCCAGCACGGGAACGCGGCTGCGCTGTGCGTCGAACAGCCCGTTGATGAGGTGCAGGTTGCCAGGTCCGCAGCTGCCTGCGCAGACCGCCAGACCTCCGGTCAGTGCGGCATCAGCCGCCGCGGCGAACGCCGCCGTCTCCTCGTGCCGGACGTGTTCCCACGTGACGTCTCCGGAACGGCGGATCGCGTCGGTGAAGCCGTTGAGGCTGTCCCCCGGCAGTCCGTAGACGCGGCGTACACCGCTGTTGTGCAAGGCGGCGATGACCTTGGCCGCAACGGTTGCCATCGAGGCACCCCTTCCCCTGCGATTTCGGCGCGCTTTCGTTCGCTGAGCGATCGAAAGCGCGCCGAAGTCACATTACTTGGGGAGGATCTACTTGGGGGCGAAGCGCTGGCCCGCGTCCAGACGCAGGCACTGGCCGTTGAGCATCGGGTTGTCGACGATCGCGACGGCGAGCTTGGCGTACTCCTCGGGCTTGCCGAGCCGCTTCGGGAAGGCCGCATCCTTGGTCAACGCGGAGGCGAACTCGTCGGGGATGCCCTGAGTCAGGCCGGTCGCGAACAGGCTCGGGGCGATGGCCAGCACCCGGATGCCCAGGCTGCCGAGGTCGCGCGCCATCGTGAGGCACATGCCCGCGATACCCGCCTTGGACGCGGTGTAGGCGACCTGACCGATCTGGCCCTCGAATGCGGCGATGGACGCCGTGTTGATGATGACGCCGCGCTCTTCGGCGTCGTCGTCGACGGGTTCCTGCTTGCTCATGTGGAACGCCGCGAGCCGGCTGATGTTGAAGGTGCCGACGAGGTTGAGGTCAATCGACTGGCGGAACGACTCCAGGCTGTGGGGCCCGTCCTTCTTGATGGTGCGCTCGCCGATGCCGCCACCCGCGGTGGTCACGATGATGTGCAGGGCACCGAGTTCGTCGACGGCGTTGGCGAGCACCTGCTCGGTGCCGTCGAAGTCCGTCACGTCGACCTCGTGGAAGGTGCCACCGATCGCGGCGGCGACCTCCTTGCCGTTCGACTGCGGACGGTCCAGGATCGCCACGCTCGCGCCACGCTGGGCGAGCGCCTCGGCGGTGGCCTTGCCGAAGCCCGATGCCCCACCGACGACGACGGCCTTCTTCCCGGATATCTCCATCTAGCTACCTTTCCAAAAAGTGGTCAGTTTGTAATGCGACTGGCATGGTCACCTTACGGTAAGGCCCACGGGTCACCGATTGGGTACCTTGGCTCACATGGCCGATCGGGCATTTGCTCGCCCGCGGGCGCTGGCCGGTGTCGCCGCCGCCGCGGTCGCACTGGGCGTCACCGCGCTGACTGCTGCACTGGTGGGTCCGGAGGCCGACTCGCGTACGGCCGTCGGGTCGGCCGTCATCGATCTCACGCCCGGACCCGTCAAGGAATGGGCGATCCAGACGTTCGGCACCGCCGACAAGCTGATGCTGATGGTGTTGATCCTGATCACCATCGCGGTGCTCGCCGGGATCACTGCCAAGCTCGAGACGCGGCGAGTGCCGTTGGGCAGCATCACCATCGCGCTAGCGGGTGTCGCCGGATGCGCCGCGGTTCTCCTCCGCGCCGGGGCGACACCCATCGCCGTGCTGCCCACCGTGATCGGCACGGTGTGCGGCATCGCCGTCCTGCGCCTGCTCGTATCGGGCAGGTTCAGCGACGGCAAACCTGCCGAGCCCGGCCCGCGCGACGGCGAGTTCGGCGCCGCACCCGACCCAGGGCGACGGTTGTCGCTGGTGACGCTCGGCTTCCTGGCCGCTGGAACCCTGACCGGCGTGCTGGGTGCGGTGCTGACTCGCGCGCGTTCGTCGGTGGCCGGTGACCGCAATGCATTCGCGCTGCCCAAGCCAGCCGTGCCCGCACCCGCCGTGCCCGCCGCCGTGCAGCCCGTCGGCGTCGACCTGCCACCCTTCATCACACCCAACGCCGACTTCTACCGAATTGACACCGCACTGTCGGTACCACAGCTCAGCAGACCCGACTGGAAGCTGAGGATCCACGGCATGGTCGACCGCGAGGTCACTCTCGAGTTCGAAGACCTCGATCAGTTCGAGGTCATCGACAAGGTGGCGACACTGACCTGTGTGTCCAACCCGGTGGGTGGTGACCTCATCTCGACCGCGAAGTGGACGGGTTACCGCGTCCGGGACCTGTTGGCGCGGGCCGGTGTTCACTCGGACGCGGACATGGTGCTGTCGACGTCGATCGACGGATTCACCGCGGGAACACCCGCCGAAGCGCTGACAGATGCCCGCGACTCGTTGTTGGCCATCGGCATGAACGACGCCCCGCTGCCCACCGAGCACGGCTACCCGGCACGTCTCGTGGTGCCGGGCCTTTACGGGTACGTGTCGGCGACCAAGTGGGTCGTCGACCTCGAGGTCACCAAATTCGACCTCGCGCAGGCGTACTGGACCAAGCTCGGATGGGCCGAACGCGGACCGATCAAGACGCAGTCGCGCATCGACGTCCCCCGCAGCGGCCAGGACGTGGCCCGCGGCCCGGTGACGTTCGGCGGTGTTGCGTGGGCGCAGAACCGCGGCGTGCGTGCGGTGGAGGTACGCGTCGACGGCCCGAACGGACAGGGCCAGTGGCAGCCCGCGGAGTTGGGCGAGGCCTACTCGAATGAGACCTGGCGACTGTGGAGCTTCCGCTGGCAGGCCGATGTTCCGGGACCCCATGAGATAAGTGTCCGAGCCACCGACGGCACCGGTGCGGTGCAGACCTCGCAGCTCGCCGACGTTGTGCCCGACGGTGCATCGGGTTGGCACACCGTGTCATTCGCAGTGGAGTAGTGGGCAGCCGGCTGGAGCACAGGACTACTGGCATATGGCGCCGTGATCAATCCGTTGCTGTTCCTTCCGCTAGCCTTCGAGGGGCGAGGGCTCAACTCGGATCCCCGACAGGCCGCGATGTTCAGCTCATTCGGCGCGCTGAGCATCGGCTTCACAGCGCTCGCGATATACGCGCTGGGGTAGCTGGCTGGCCGGACGAGCCCATTACACAGTGTCCGCATTGGCCGTGATCACGTGACACTGTGATCCGGCTCCGGGCCGTCCTGGAACGAGACGATGGACACACATCGGGCCGCACCTAAGGATGACTCTGTCTTGAATACCCACAGCGCCAGCATGTTTCAACGCCAACTCCCGGGAGGACATGCGCACCACCGCCCGGGTGCCGCCTCGCCCGTGGATTCCGGCCGTTTCGCGGCGCTCACGGCCGGTGGCATCGCCGTCGATATCATCCGATCCGACGATGGCAGCAGCCAGCTACTCTTCAGCCTCTACGCCAATGAGGCGGTGCCGCTGCGCCGGGTACTGCCCGCGCTGCAGAGCATGGATCTGGAAACGCTCAACGAACACACCACAGAGCTGATCCAACCGGATGGAACACCCGGCTACATCTACGATTTCGTGCTCCAGGCGGGCGCTGACGCAGCCGTGGCCATCGCACGTGAGGGCTCAGACGCCGATCAGCACATCCACGACACCTTCCACGCCCTATGGGACGGGCTGGCCGACGTCGACGCCTTGAACACACTGGTTGTCAGCGCAGGGTTGACCTGGCAGCAGGTCAGCGTCCTGCGGAGTTACAGCTGCTACCTCCGCCAGACACAATTGCCATACGGCCAGAACCGCATCGAGCGGGTACTCCTGGACCATCCGGGGGCAGCGCGCGCGACCGTCGACCTCTTCGAGGCCCGTTTCGGTTCACCGGGTGAACCCGTCGATCATCCGCGCCGGATCGCGGCCGTGGAGTCAGCCCAGACGGCACTCAACGAGCAGATCGACCAGGTCGTCACGATCGACGCAGATCGGATACTGCAGGCCTTCCGGGGCGTCGTCACCGCCACGGTACGAACGAACAGCTTCGCTCCCCGGGCCCTGAGTGCGGACATGCCCTATCTGGCGCACAAGATCCGTGCGCAGGACGTCGCCGAACTTCCCGAGCCACGGCCAGTTTCGGAGATCTTCGTGTGCTCACCCACGGTGGAGGGCGTCCACTTGCGATTCGGCCTCGTGGCCCGCGGCGGGCTGCGCTGGTCGGAGCGGTTGGACGACTACCGGACAGAGGTACTCGGCCTGGCCAAGGCACAGGCGGTGAAGAACGCCGTGATCGTTCCAGCCGGAGCGAAGGGCGCATTCGTCGTCAAGCGTGCACCCACATCGATCGGAGGCGTCGCCGCAGACCCCGAAACCGTTCGCGCGCACACCCTCGCCTGCTACCGGCAGTTCATCGCCGGCCTACTCGACATGGCCGACAACCTCCCCGCCTCCGGGACAGCACCGCATTCCCCGGCGGACATCGTTTGCTATGACGGCGCGGATCCCTATCTGGTGGTGGCCGCCGACAAGGGCACGGCCACGTTCTCCGACACCGCCAACAGCGTCGCACTGGAGCGCAACTACTGGCTGGGAGACGCGTTCGCATCCGGTGGATCTGCGGGTTACGACCACAAGGCGATGGGAATCACCGCTCGCGGTGCATGGGTGAGCGCGGACAGCCACCTGCGTGAACTCGGAATCGACACCGGTACAGATGAATTCACCGTGGTCGGCATCGGGGACATGAGCGGTGATGTGTTCGGCAATGGCATGCTGTTGCGTAGCGGCATCAAACTCGTTGGCGCTTTCGACCATCGCCACATATTCATCGACCCGACTCCGGTGGCCGAGACGGCCTACCGGGAGCGACGCCGCCTCTTCGATCTGCCCCGGTCGTCCTGGGCCGACTACGACCGAACCCTGTTGAGCGCCGGCGGCGGAATCTGGCCGCGCTCAGCCAAGCGCATTCCCGTGTCCGCTCAGATGCGTGCCGCGCTGGGCATCGACGACGCGGCCGGCCAGCTGACGCCGACAGAGCTCATCCGCCACATCCTGTCGGCACCGGTCGACCTGCTGTGGAACGGCGGAGTCGGCACCTACGTCAAATCCAGCACTGAACAACACGCAGATGTCGGCGACAAGGTGAACGACGCGGTCCGCATCGACGCGTCGGATGTCAGGGCGAGGGTCGTCGCCGAAGGCGGGAACCTCGGTATCTCGCCGCAGGCGCGAATCGACTTCTCCCGCAACGGCGGCCTGATCAACTCCGACGCCATCGACAACGCTGCCGGTGTCGACTGCTCTGACCACGAGGTCAACATCAAGATCCTGCTGGATTGTGCGCCGGCAACGAGCGATCTCTCCTCGACCGACCGCGGTGATCTTCTCGCTCAGATGACCGACGAAGTACGCGAACTCGTTCTGGCCAACAACCGCGCGCACAACCGGTTGCTGAGTGACTCCCGTTTCAACGCGGCACAGATGGTCGACGTTCATGCCCGAATGACCACATCGCTCGAGGAACGCCGGGGACTGCACCGCGATCGCGAACACCTGCCCAGCAAGAAGCAGTATGGCGAACTCTCGAAGAACGACAGCGGGCTGACGACACCGCAGCTCGCGACCTTGATGGCCCATGTCAAGCTCGATCTCAAGGCCGACCTGATCGCCGACGAGCAGTTTGACGACACTGCCTACTCCGACGTCCTCGAGGGCTACTTTCCCTCGACGCTTCAGGATCGACTCGGCAGCACGATCAATGCGCATCCGCTGCATCGCGAGATCGTCGCCACCGCGCTCGTGAACCGGGTTGTCGGGACGTCAGGTATCACCTACGCATTTCGTCTCGCGGACGAGATAGGCGCCACCACAGCCGATATCGTCCGCGCCCACACCATTGCGTCGCGCGTCTTCAAACTCGACGGACTGTGGGACGCAATTTACGACTCGCCCATTTCGGCGGCGACAGCCAACGCACTCATCCTCGAGAGCCGTCGACTCCTCGACCGCGCCTCGCGATGGTTGCTGCTCAACCGGCCACAACCACTGGCCATCGGCGCCGAGGTGACCCGGTTCGCCGGCCCTCTCGGCTCGCTGAGTGGCCAAGTCGGGTCCATGTTGCGTGGCGCCGAGAAGGCGGCGCTCGATAACGCCTACGACCGCCTCGTCGAGCAAGGTGTCGACGCATCAATCGCACAACGCATCAGCGAGGCACTGTACGTCTTCAGCCTCCTCGATATCGTCGAGGTCGCCGATGCCCACGATGGCGATCTCGCCATGCTGGCGCAGACCTACTTCGCGCTATCCGATCATCTCGGTATCGACCGGCTTCTCATCGCCGTCTCCGCCCTTCCGCGAGGACGCCGCTGGCATGCGCTGTCGAGACTGGCGCTGCGCGAGGACCTCTACCGGGCGCTTCGGACCTTGGCCATCGACGTTGTCGCGTTCGTGGCGGATTCTCCGGGCGTTGCCGAGGGCATCGAGGAATGGGAGCAGTTCAACCGGCCACGACTCGCGCGAGCACGGGCAACCTTGCAGGAACTCCTGAATTCCGGTACTCCCGACCTTGCCGCGCTGTCGGTCGCGACCGCCCAGATCCGCCGGCTCACAGCGTCACCGGGATAGCCCGGTCCGTCGCGAACGCTGTCACGGAAAGCCTTGCCGCGGAGCACCTTCTGATCCTCGATAGGCGGTGGGGGTCGCGCTGAACCACCGCTTGCAGGATCGGGTCAGCACGCTCTGTTCGGAGTAGCCGAGTTGAGCACAGATCTGGCCCAGGCTGAGGTCGGTGGTGAGGAGCAGGCGTTGAGCGGTGTCGCGTCGGGTCTGATCAACGAGGTCGGCGAAGGTGGTGTTCTCGGCGGCCAGTCGACGTTGCAGAGTCTTGGGGTGTAAGCCGAATTGGCGCGCGGCCAGGTCCGCGGTGAGGTTTCCGGTGGGCAGCAGTTGACGGATAACACTGCGCAGGGTGTCCGCCAGTCCACGGCTGTGCTGGCCCTTGGTGCTGGACAGGTAGTTCAGGGCGACTTGGTGGGCGAGCACGTCGTGGCTGAGCGGCCGTTGCAGATCGGTGACGCGCACGCTGAATCCGGCGGTTGGCTCGTTGAAGTGCGGTGGGCAGCCGAAGTAGCGGCGGTAGTCGATCTTGGCACCCAGCGCGGGGTGAGGCAGGTGCACGGCCACCGGCCGGTAGGTAGTTCCCAGATACAGGTGCAGCACGCGCAGCGTGACTCCGAGAGCCAGTTCGATGGCCTGGGCCTGCGGGGGTGGCGGATTGAGTAGGAAATCGAATTCGAAGCGCCCCAGGGCGGGATCCTGATGGTCACTGATGCGCGTGGCGATACCGGGGCTGTAAGCGCTCATGTAGTTGTCCACGATCACGAAGGCATCGGCGACGGTGGCGGCGGTGCGAGCCGCGACCCCGACCGGGCCGAGGATGTCGATGCTCTGTCGCAACGCAAGTTGGCGGCCGAAGTCGGCCACGTTGAGCACCGCGGCCGCGTCCTCGACCGCGGCAATGGCGTTGCGCAGCGAGACGAACCGATCGCGCTGCCCGACATCGCCTGGGTCGATCCTGGCCAGCTCCAGAAGAGCATCGGGGTCGCCGCCATGCGCGGTCACCAGCGGCGAAAACCCTGTCAGCGACGAACCCCGGATCAGCAGCATGTCCACCACGGTCAAGAAGATGTCCTGAAATGTCAAGACGCCAACGGTAGCGGGCGGCAATGATGGTCGGGCGCGTCATGCGGCGCGCCCGAGCGTTCCAGGTGAAGGGTATGTCGTTGAGGGTTCACGGTTCGTGGTGGCGCTGGTCGAGTGTTGTTGTCGCGGTGACGTTGTCGGCGGTGATGACAGCATGCAGCAGTGGTGGCGGATCAGCCGATCGCGATGACGTGAGCGCGGAGGGCGAGATGAGCGTGGAGCAGATTCACGAGATCGCGAAGCAGGCCTACATCTACGGATATCCGATGGTCGACAACTATCGGATTCAACACTCCTACTTCGTCGACCAGCAGGATCCGAACTACAAGGGGGAATGGAACCAGATCCACAGCCTCGCCGGGGTCGCCACACCCGCCGACACCGCAGTCCAGACACCCAACTCCGACACTCCCTATTCCTTCGTGGGCGCCGATCTGCGGACCGAGCCGCTGGTGCTCACCATCCCACCCATCGAAGCCGGCCGCTACTTCTCCGTTCAGTTCGTCGACGCCTACACCTACAACTTCGCCTACGTCGGTAGCCGCACCACCGGCAACGGCGGCGGGAAATACCTGTTGGCCGGTCCCGGCTGGACGGGCGACAAGCCCGAGGGTGTCGATCAGATCCTGCGTGCTGACACCGATTTCGTGTTTGCGCTGTATCGGACTCAGTTGTTCAGCCCCGAGGACATCGACAACGTCAAGGCCATCCAGGCTGGCTACACGGCGCAGCCACTGTCGGCGTTCCTGGGCGAGCAGCCGCCTGCCGCCGCGCCGAAGGTCGACTTCGTCACGCCGCTGAGTGTCGACGAGCAGAAGAGTTCCCTGAAGTTCTTTGAGGTTCTCGACTTCGTCCTGAGGTATGTGCCAGTACTGGATTCGGAGAAGGATCTGCGCGCCAAGTTCGCCTCCATCGGAATCGGCTCGGACGGCGATTTCAACGCCGAGAAACTGAGCCCGCAAGAGCGCGACGCGTTCCAGGGGGCGATCACCGACGCCTGGAAGGAGTTCGACGGGCTGCAGGCCAAGATCGACGACGGCGCCGTCAGCGCCGCTGACCTGTTCGGCAGCCGGGAGTCGCTCGGGGATAACTACCTCTACCGGATGTCGGGCGCGGTCAACGGGATCTACGGCAACACCAAGGCCGAGGCGATGTATCCGATCTTCACCAACGATGCCGCCGGTGCACCCCTGGATGGGGCCAACAAGTACGTCTACCGGTTCGCGCCGGGACAGCTGCCGCCGGTGCACGCGTTCTGGTCACTGACCATGTATCGGATGCCGGAAAGCCTGCTGGTGGCCAACCCGATCAATCGGTACCTGATCAACTCACCGATGCTGCCCAGCCTCAAGCCCGATGCCGACGGCGGTTACACCATCTACGTCCAGAACCAATCACCCGGCCCGGACAAGGAATCCAACTGGCTGCCCGCACCGGAGGGATCGTTCCGTCTCCTCGAACGGCTCTACTGGCCCAAGGAAGCCGCGTTGGACGGCACCTGGCAGACCCCCAAACCACAGAAGGTGTAGCGGGCGGATCCAAGCCGCCATCTAATAGCCTGGGCACATGACCGAGCCCGCCACGCGGTGGCGCGATGCCCTGCGCGCGAAGCTGCTCACCGCCCGCAAGGAGCGCGACGCGATACGCGTGTCGGCGCTGCGCAGCGCACTCAGCGCCATCGACAACGCCGAGACACCGGACGGCCCTGTCCCCTCAGCCGGCGCTCTCGCCGAGAGTGCGGTCGGTCCCGGTGCCGCCGAGGTGGCGCGCCGCGTGCTGTCCGACGCCGAGATCCGCGCGCTGCTTACCGCCGAGATTGATGAACGCCAAGCTGCCGCCACACAACTGACCGCGAACGGCGCCGACGAACGCGCCGGGACGGTACGTGCCGAGGCGGCGGTGCTGAGCGACCTTCTCCGTTGACGCCATAATGTCCGACCTCCGTGGCACGGTGGCATCGTGTTACTTCATGACGTCTTCCTGAACGACGTCGCTGCGGCCTCAGCCGACGTCGGGGCGGTCTCGGCGCGGTCGGCCAAGATCAGCCGGATCGCCGACCTTCTGACCGGCGCCGCCGCAGCCGGAGACCCGGCGATCGTCGCGATCATCGTGGCGTGGCTGTCGGGTGAACTGCCGCAGCGCCAGATCGGCGTGGGGTGGGCCGCACTGCGTTCACTCCCCCAGCCCGCCGACGCCGCGACGCTGACGGTGCGGGGCGTTGATGCCGCGTTCACCGCAATCGGTGCCGTCGCGGGCAAGGGGTCACAGTCCCGGCGCGCGGAATTGGTGACGGCGTTGTTCGCGGCAGCCACCGATGTCGAGCAGACATTCCTGCGCCGCCTACTCAGTGGTGAACTGCGCCAGGGTGCGCTGGTGGGAGTGATGGCCGACGCGGTCGCCAAGGCGGCCGGTGCGCCGGCGCCCGACGTCCGGCGGGCGGCAATGCTGGGCGGCGATCTGCCTGCCGTGGCTGCGGCGGTTCTCACCGAGGGCCAAGACGCGCTGCCGCGGTTCACGCTGCAGGTGGGCCGACCGGTTGGACCGATGCTGGCCCAGACCTCCACCGGCGTCGCCGATGCGCTCAAACGTCTCGGCGGTACGGCGATGTTCGAGGCGAAGCTGGACGGCGCACGCGTGCAGATCCATCGTGACGGCGACCAGGTGTCCATCTACACCCGCAGCCTCGACGATGTCACGGACCGCCTGCCCGAGGTGGTCGAGGCGACACTGATGCTTCCGGTTCGGACGCTGATCGCTGATGGTGAGGCGATCGCACTACGCCCCGACGGGCGGCCGCAGCGCTTCCAGGTGACGGCGTCACGGTTCGGCCGCACCGCCGACGTGGCCGCCGCCAGGGCCGCTCAGCCGCTGTCGGTGTTCTACTTCGACGTGCTGCACCTCGACGGCGTCGATCTGCTCGACGAACCCGCCGTCGACCGGCTCGCGGCCCTGGACTCCGTGGTCGGGCGCGACGCGAGGGTGGACCGTCTCCTCACGTCATCGGCCGACGAGGCTGTCGCCTTCTCCGAACGCACCCTGGCCGCCGGTCATGAGGGTGTGATGGCGAAGTCGCCCACCGCGCCGTATGAGGCCGGGCGCCGCGGCGCGGGCTGGCTCAAGGTCAAACCCGTACACACCCTCGATCTGGTGGTGCTCGCCGTGGAGTGGGGCTCAGGGCGTCGAACCGGCAAGTTATCCAATATCCACCTCGGCGCGCGAGATCCGGCCACCGGCGGGTTCGTGATGCTGGGCAAGACCTTCAAGGGCATGACCGACGAGATGCTGGCCTGGCAGACCACCCGATTCACCGAACTCGCCAGCGGCCCCACCGACGGTTATGTGGTGACGGTGCGGCCCGAGCAGGTGGTGGAGATCGCCATCGACGGCGTGCAGGGATCGACCCGCTACCCAGCGGGAATGGCGCTGCGTTTCGCTCGCGTGGTCCGCTACCGCGACGATAAGGCGGCCGCCGAGGCGGACACCGTGGACACGGTGCGTGCCATCTACCAGCCCTGAACGAAAGGGCGTGTTTTCGCCAACGCGGCTGCTCGCGGTGACAGGATCGGCGTATGGCTTCATCTCCCGCCCCCACCTCGTTTGAGCGATCCGAGGAGACCGTCGGCGATATCACCTACGTTCGCACCGACCCAGATCTGCCACCGGTGGCGATCATCGACCGTTCACCCATCACCGCCAAACACCGGATCGTCTTCGCCGCGATCGCCCTGCTCGGTGCCGTCGCGTGGGCGATCATCGCGTTCTTCCGTGGTGAAACCGTCAGTGCCGTCTGGTTCGTCGTCGCGGCGATCTGTACCTACGTCATCGGGTTCCGGTTCTATGCGCGCCTGATCGAGATGAAGATCGTCAAGCCGCGCGATGACATAGCCACGCCCGCAGAGACTTTCGAGAACGCCACGGATTACATGCCGACCGACCGGCGGGTGCTGTTCGGGCATCACTTCGCCGCCATCGCCGGCGCCGGGCCGCTCGTCGGACCGGTTCTGGCCATGCAGATGGGCTATCTACCCGGCACCATCTGGATCATCGTCGGCGCTGTGGTCGCCGGATGCGTGCAGGACTACCTGGTGCTGTCGATATCGGTGCGTCGACGTGGTCGGTCGCTCGGGCAGATGGCACGGGACGAACTCGGCACGGTCGGCGGTGTCGCGGCGATCGTCGGCGTGCTGGTCATTATGGTCATCCTGCTCGCGGTGCTCGCCCTGGTCGTCGTCAACGCGCTCGCGGAGAGCCCCTGGGGCGTGTTCTCGATCGCGATGACCATCCCGATCGCGATCTTCATGGGCCTCTACCTACGATTCCTGCGGCCGGGCCGCGTCTCCGAGGTGTCCCTGATCGGCGTCGCCCTGCTCCTGCTGGCCGTCGTGTCCGGCGGTTGGGTGGCCGAAACCGCCTGGGGTACCGACTGGTTCACGCTCTCCAAGGTGACGCTGTCGTGGTGCATCATCATCTACGGCCTCGCCGCATCGGTCTTGCCTGTGTGGCTGCTGCTCGCACCGCGTGACTATCTCTCCACCTTCATGAAGGTGGGGACCATTGCCCTGCTGGCGGTCGGCATCGTGCTGGCCCGCCCGATCATGGAGGCGCCGGCGGTCTCGTCATTCGCCACGAGCGGCACGGGCCCGGTGTTCGCCGGATCGTTGTTCCCGTTCCTGTTCATCACCATCGCCTGTGGTGCGCTGTCGGGCTTTCACTCGCTGATCTCATCGGGCACAACCCCGAAGCTCCTCGAGAAGGAAAGCCAGATGCGGCTGATCGGCTACGGCGGCATGCTCACCGAGTCGTTCGTCGCGATCATGGCACTGATCACCGCCGCGATCCTCAACCAGCACCTGTACTTCGTGATGAACGCGCCCACCGCGGCCACCGGCACCACCGCACAGACGGCCGCCGACTACGTCAACGGCCTCGGCCTGTCCGGGCCCGACATCACCGCAGCCGAGATCACCGCGGCGGCCGAGAGTGTCGGCGAGGAGTCGATCGTGTCGCGCACCGGCGGCGCACCGACTCTGGCCTTCGGCATGTCGGAGGTTCTGCACCAGGTCTTCGGCGGTGCGGGCCTCAAGGCCTTCTGGTACCACTTCGCGATCATGTTCGAGGCGCTGTTCATCCTGACCACCGTCGACGCGGGCACCCGCGTGGCACGATTCATGCTCTCGGACGGTCTTGCCAATCTTGGTGGGCCACTACGCAAGCTGCGCAACCCAAGTTGGCGGATCGGCGCATGGACGTGCAGCGTCATCGTCGTCGCCGCATGGGGCAGCATTCTGCTGATGGGTGTCACCGATCCGCTCGGCGGCATCAACACGCTGTTCCCGTTGTTCGGCATCGCGAACCAGTTGCTCGCCGCGATCGCCCTGACGGTCGTGACCGTCGTGATCATCAAACGTGGTCTGCTGAAATGGGCCTGGATACCCGGGGTTCCACTGCTGTGGGACCTCGTCGTCACCATGACGGCGTCGTGGCAGAAGATCTTCTCCGGCGATCCCAAGGTCGGCTACTGGACGCAGCACTTCCAGTACCGCAACGCCAGGGATGCCGGCCAGACCGCCTTCGGGGCGGCCAAGGACGCAGGCCAGCTCGACGCGGTCATCCGCAACACATTCATTCAGGGCACGCTGTCGGTCGTTTTTGCCGTACTGGTGTGCATCGTGTTCGTCGCCGGCGTCATCGTGGCATTGAAGACCATCCGCGGCCGCACGGTGACGCTGTCGGAGGACGAACCCACACCGTCACGGATCTTCGCCCCGTCGGGCCTGATCCCGACCGCAACTGAGAGGGAGGTGCAGAAGCAGTGGGACGATTTGCCGAGGTCGGGCGTCACGTCAGTTGGTACTGGAGTTCACTGATGGGCGACAACCACTACCGGCGTTACCTCGAGTATCACGAACGTAACTGTCCAGGTGAGCCGGTTCTCTCCGAGAGGGACTACTGGCGCATGCGACACCAGGCGGTCGAGGCCAACCCGCAGACCCGCTGTTGCTGAACCCGTTCACGTGGAGATTGCCGCCCCTGAGACTGCGTTCACTGAAACCACATCAGTGCCACAGCTATTCGAGCTGCCTTTGTGGATTCGTCGCCCGCGGCAGATCCATGAGTAGGCCGACTCCGGCGAGGATGATCACCAGTCCGACGATGAGGCCGAACGTAGCGGGCTCGTGCAACCAGAGCACGCCGATTGCTGACGCAGACACGGGAACAAGAAGAGTAACGGCGGATGCGGCGACCGGCCCCGCCTCGCGAATGATCCAGAAGTACACCAAGTAGCCACCAGCGGTAGCTCCCAAACCAAGCACTACCACCGCGATCAGCGGGCCGGCTTCAATTGACCCTGGCGGCGGCACGACCGCCATCGCAGGCATCAATAGAGCAACAGCAGCAAGCTGCTGGCCGAGGGCTAACGCCACGGGAGGTGTGCCCTGAAACGCTTTACGGGTGTATACCCCGCCCAGTGCGTACAGCAGTGCCGCGGCCAAAGATGCGCCGACGGCTAGCAACGCGCGGCTATCAATCTCCAGGGGGGCCCCGCCGACGAGCACCGTGACTCCGAGGACGCCGATGATCACCCCCAGCAGCTTTCGCCGAGTAATCTTCTGCTGAAGCCAGAAGGCGGCGACGAATACCGTGAACATCGGCGTGGTTGCGTTCAGAATCGATGCCATCGACGAGTTGAGACCGACGATTGCGGTTGCGACGAGCGTTAAGGGACCGGCGACGTTGAGCGCCGACAGCAGAAGGAAAGCAGGAAAGCGTTGCCCGACGACTCGCCACGTCGCCCTGCTGGAACCCACTATCAGCGCAAGTACGGTCGCCGCGACAACGAACCGTCCAAGGGTCGTCCCAACAGCTCCGAAGGCCGGGGCCGCTATAGCAATCAGGGGGAACGAGCTTCCCCACAACAGACCGACTAACAGCAAGGCCCCCACGATTCCGAGTCGATTGCTCAACATCGTCGGCCGCTGTCTAAGCCGCCCACAACAGCCCGCCCATCACATCTGACGTCTGCCGCGGAATTACCCTGGTTGCGCTGGAGCATCTACTACCTCTCGCAATTGGCTACGGCTGCTTACAAATGCTGGGCGAGACCAAGCGATGGGACGGTCGGCGCCCCGGCCGATACTTCGGCTGTCGATGAGTGCCACAACCCCTTGCCCATAGTCAGAGCGGCATCTGACATCGCGGCTAGATCACTCCGAGGCACGCGACCTGCGACTGTCCTACAACGATCCCTAAGAAGGCATTTCGGTGTATCCATCCAATGTGCTTGGCGCACATCATCTCCGCTGCGGGCTCGACCCTCTTCGTTCAACCGCACCCACTTAGGTACCCCTACCCCGTACCCATGACCGTAACAGAAGTGGCTTTGCGTCCAAAATGGCTACATTCGGTTTCCTTAGCATCGCCTCGGCCGGATGCCAGGGACACAGCGCAACACACCCCCCTGGTCAGCGGCACAACACCACCGCAATGGTTGTGACTACTGGCCGCCTACGGCCTGAGCGCAATGCTCCCGGCGGGCGCTGGCCCAGCGATCAGAGCGACCCCGGATCATTCTGTGATGCAACGGCTTTAATCGGTAGCAATGCATCCTGTCGCCATCCGTACGGCTTGGCCCAGTCGTCCTTTCTAAGCACACCTCGCAGTACTCGACGCGCGATGCCGTTCGGCCGGATGTACAGGCTGATGTCATCAGCACGCTCCACTGAGGCCGACTGGCCTCCCTCGAGATTCAGAGACGAGGAAAGGCTCGACCGCCCATACATTAGATACAATACCCCGCTATGGTATGTACGAACCAGCGAGGATGCAGCTCCCCGCGCAACGGCCACGGAGTGCACGCACAATATTCACAATATCGTCACGATGCGATAGCATCGCTAAATGGCGATGATTCAGTCCTCACTGGACCGGCTGAACGATGCGGCTGTGGACGTGTAGGCGCACCCGTTCTGTCCACCGACCGACCCCGACGCGCCTAGCCCTGAGGTTGGCAGTCGGCAGGGCCGCTCAGCTGGACGGGCCTTGTGCTCGCTTGCCGTGCTGTGTGCCCACCTTGCGAACCCCAAGACTCACACCACCCTCGAAAAGGAGAACAGCCAATGGGTATTGGACACAATCACGATCACGGTGGTGGCCACGCCGGTGCGCAGACCGCCACCGCCACCGGCGCTCACCGCCGCCGCCTCATGATGGTGCTGGGCATCTACGCCACGATCATCATCGCTCAGGTCATCGGCGCGGTGGTCACCAACAGCCTCGCCCTGATGGCCGAATCGATGCACATGGCTGTGGACGCCAGCGGCATCCTCATTGCCTTGATCGCGACATTCCTGGCGACTCGCAAGGCCAACAAGAAGCGTACCTACGGGATGATGCGTGCGGAGATCGTCGCCGTGCTCATCAACTGCCTGCTTCTCTTCGCCCTGGGCGGGTACATCCTCTTCGAGGCTGTCGAGCGCTGGTTCAACCCGCCGGAGGTCGCCGGTGGCGGTGTGATCCTGTTCGCGATCGTCGGCTTGGTTGGCGCATCGATCTCGCTGATCCTCCTCAGCCGCGGCGCGAAGGAGAGCCTGAACGTCAAGGCTGCCTTCCTCGAAGTGATGAGCGACGGAATCGGCGCGGGTGCCATCATCGTGTCGGGCATCCTCAATGTCACCATTGGTTGGACCCGGGGCGACGCGGTCGCTGCCGCGGCGATCGGCGTGATCATCCTCCCGCGCGCGTTCATGCTGCTCAAGCAGGGCATCAACCTCATCATGCAGGGTGTCCCGGCAGGCATCGACATCGAGGAAGTCCGCCGTGGTGTCAAGGACACCGACGGAGTCAGCGACGTGCACAGCCTCCACGTGTGGGGCCTCACCAGTGGGGTCTCGGTGATGTCTGCGCACGTCGTGCTCGAGGAGCAGGCCCAGCGCACGGGAGCAGGCGCTCAGATCCTGGACGAACTCACCGCGGGCATGCGCGAGCGCTTCAACATCGAGCACTGCACCTTTCAGTTTGAAGAGGCCGGGCACCTGGAACACGAGGGAGCCATGCACCGCGACCTCGCAGGCCTTACCGCGACCCCGTCGGTGAGTGGCGGCCAGCACGTCGGGCACAGCCACTGAGGCTCGCGAGGTGAGGTAGTTGCGTGGTCCGTGTGTGTGGTGGGGCGGCCGACCTGACCGCCCCACCAGCGCGGCCTCTGGAGTGGGAGATCGAACGTCCCGGACGCACGCTCGGGCAAGCAGCCTTCACCAATGGTCACGTCGCCAGATGCCGAATGCCGAATGCAACTCACCGCGAGGAGGAGAGTCAGTTGGATGTCGAGGCACCGAAGCCGCAGTTAGATGACGTCGCGATCCTTTTCGGGTTACTCGGAATACCAACTCGCCTAAAGATCTTCGTCCTCATCGCCGATGATGAACATTCCGTCGGCTATCTGGCCCAAGCAACTGGCGTCGCTGCCACCGTAGCCAGTCAGCACCTGCGCAAACTGCGCGTGGCAGGGATAGTGGACGTTCGTCGGGACGGCCGCCGCCGCTACTACGTCATCAACCACTCTCCCCATGCGTTGATGCTCCGGCGGATCATGCACTGCTACCAGGCCAATGCGCTCCATGCACGACGACCCTCGCCATGAAGATCGCACACATTCGCGATGCTCCGCTTCTCCTTCGAGGGCCTACGGCTGACCGCATCTCGGATTCTGGCGATCAGAAGCGGCGGTATCATCGATATATGGCGATGAAAACGCGAGAACCAAACACGGGCTTAAAGGAAGTATCAGCCTTGACGCCGGCCGCCTGCCTGTTCCACAGCTTCAGCGATCCCTCCCGACTGGTGATCCTCCAGCACCTGCAGCTCGGCGAGCACCGCGTGGTCGACCTGATCGAGCACCTCGGACTGTCTCAGAGCACGGTGTCCAAGCATCTGGCCTGCCTCAAGGAGACCGGCCTGGTCACCTCGCGCCCAAAGGGCCGCGCCTCGATTTACTCCCTGCAACATTCCGAAACACTCGTCGAGTTGCTCTCGGCTGCCGAAAAGCTACTCGCCCTGACCGGCGACGCGGTGACACTGTGCCCGCTGCACGGCACGGACGTGGTTACAAAGTCCGAGTGAGGCACCGAGTTGCCGCTTCCGCCTTGGTCGTGGCGGACGGCGAGGATGGGCGTTCGCGTGCCCCTATGCTGCCGATCTGAGTGCATGCTGTGCTCATGCGAGAACCGCTGACTGCGTTGAGAATTGGCGAGACATGCCGACAACGTGCCGGACGGCACGCGCGTCGGCGGCCACGCGGTCGAAGATCTGGGCGGCGAAGGTCCATTGCCAGGGTCCGAGGGCGGGCTTCAGCGCGCGCCCAGGACGGGGTCGAGTAGGCCGTTCTCGACGCTGTCGGCCAATCGCGCGGAGACGTGCTCGAAGGTCGATGCCAGCACTCCGCATGCGACGTTCAAGTGACCAGCCGTTCGTCCCAGGCGTAGTAGGCGGCCACGAACACCCGCCGTGTACTGTCGAACTTACCGTAAGGCCCATCGACCGGAAGGTTCGTCGTGCACAAGGACGACATGATCTTGATCAGCGTGGATGACCACATCATCGAGCCGCCGGACATGTTCAAGAACCACCTCCCTGCGAAGTACGCCGACGAGGCACCGCGGTTGGTGCACAACGCCGACGGGTCCGACACCTGGCAGTTCCGTGACGTCGTGATCCCGAATGTGGCGCTCAATGCCGTCGCCGGCCGCCCCAAGGAGGAGTACGGCCTTGAGCCCCAAGGCCTGGACGAGATCCGCAAGGGGTGTTACGACCCCGCCGAGCGCGTCAAGGACATGAACGCCGGCGGCGTACTGGCGACGATGAACTTCCCGTCATTCCCGGGGTTCGCAGCCCGGTTGTTCGCCACCGAGGACGCCGACTTCTCACTCGCCCTGGTGCAGGCCTACAACGACTGGCACATCGACGAGTGGTGCGGCAGCCACCCCGGGCGGTTCATCCCGATGGCGATCCCGGCGATCTGGGACCCGAACCTCGCCGCCGCCGAAGTCCGCCGCGTCGCCGACAAGGGTGTGCACTCGCTGACGTTCACAGAGAACCCATCCGCGCTGGGCTATCCGTCCTTCCACGACCAGGAGTACTGGGCGCCCCTGTGGGAGGCGTTGGTGGACACCGAGACCGTGATGAACGTGCACATCGGGTCCTCGGGTCGGTTGGCGATCACCGCGCCCGATGCGCCGATGGACGTGATGATCACGTTGCAGCCGATGAACATCGTGCAGGCCGCGGCCGATCTGCTGTGGTCGGCCCCGATCAAGAAGTACCCGACGCTCAAGATCGCGCTGAGCGAGGGCGGCACCGGGTGGATTCCCTACTTCCTGGATCGCGTGGACCGCACCTACGAGATGCACTCGACGTGGACGGGTCAGGACTTCGGCGACAAGGTGCCCAGCCAGGTCTTCAAGGATCACTTCATGATGTGTTTCATCTCGGATCCGATCGGCGTGAAGAACCGGCACGAGATCGGCGTCGAGAACATCTGCTGGGAGATGGACTACCCGCATAGCGACTCGATGTGGCCCGGTGCGCCCGAGGAACTCTCGGCGGTATTCGACACCTATGACGTCCCCGATGACGAGATCAACAAGATGACTCACGAGAACGCGATGAAGCTGTACCACTTCGAGCCGTTCAAGCACATCGCCAGGGAACAGGCCACCGTCGGAGCCCTGCGCAAGGCCGCCGAGGGCCACGATGTGACCATCCGCGCCCTCAGCCACGACCGCACCGGCGAGAAGACCAATTTCAGCGACTGGGCCGCGAATCTGGACAAGGCCACCGCGTCACAGAAGTAGCCATCCGCGCCATCACGAAATCTGTCACTGTGATGTCTCAGGACATCGGTGACAGTTCTGCATCAAGACACTGGTGACGGTTGGTGTGTCAGGACTTCGGTGACGGTACCCACCAAAGTCGGTGGACCCCAGCAGACAACCCCGCCCCAACCGCTTCCACCGCAGGCCCAACCCACCCCATCCCGAGCACGACGCCGCGTAGGCGGTCGCCCCCGTCTCCGCGGTGACCAGATGCAACTCAGAGCTCAGCTCAGCGAGTACCGGATCGGCAGGTGCTTGAGCCCGCCGACGAACGTCGTGGCCACATGCGCCGCCGGTCCGGCCAGCTCGACTGACGTCAGCCGAGGCAGGAGCGCCGAGAAGAAGCTGTTGATCTCCAGCCGGGCCAGCGCTGCGCCCAGGCAGAAGTGCACGCCATACCCGAAGGCGATGTGCTTGTTCGGATCTCGCCCGATGTCGAGCTGGAAGGGGTCGGAGAACACCTCTTCATCGCGGTTACCGGACACGTAGGACAACAGCACCGACTCTCCTGCCGCGATCCGCACTCCCCGAATCTCGTAGTCCCGCTGCGCGGTACGCATGAACTCCTTGACCGGGGTCGTCCAGCGGATCATCTCCTCGACTGCCAACGGCATCAGGCTCATGTCGCGCTGCAGTCGAGCTAGCTGCTCGGGATACTCGAGTAGGGCCTGCATGCCACCGGAGATGCTGGCGCTGGACGTGTCGTGACCGGCCGCGGCGATGATGGCGTAGTACGACACGGTCTCGATATCGGACAGGGGCTCACCATTGATCGTCGCGTTGGCGATCGTCGAACCCAGGTCATCGGTCGGGTTCGCGCGCCGAGTGGCGGTCAACTCCGTGAAGTACTGGAACATCTCGAGCAGCGCTGTCATCTGCTCCTCGGGGCTCTTGCCGCGTTGGAACTCCTCGTCGTCGCTGCCGAACAACTCCTGCGTCCAGCGCAGCATCGATGCGAAGTCGGCCTCGGGCACACCGAGCAGGGTCATGATCATGTACAGCGGGTAGTTGACCGCCACCTGTTGCACGAAATCGCACTCCGGGCCCTCGGCCATCATCTTGTCGACGAACTGTGCAGCCAGCTCGTCCGCACGATCCTTCAAGGCACGCATGGCCTTTGGCCGGAAGAAGTTCGTTCCGATAGCCCGAAAGTCACGGTGCTGCGGGTCGTCCATGTGGATCAGCGTCTTGATGCCCACGGCGGCCTGTTGCTCGTCACCCTCCCTGGTGACCAGAACCGGTCGCGGCGAGTTTGTGAAGACGTCGTTGGCGCGCTCGATCTCCATGATGTCGGCGTGCTTGGTGATTGCCCAGAACGGCGCGTAGTTGGGGACGTCCACCCATGACACCGGCGCGTGCGCGCGCAGGTGGCTCAATGCCTGATGCAGACCGGCCTCGTCGGTGTACGCCTTGGGGTCCGCCAACAACTTTGCGGCCTCGTCCATGATGGGTGTGCTCATGGTGTGGTCCCTTCTTCAGCGGGCGCGAGACCCGTTGCGTGTTGTGCACGGTCCTCGTACTGCTGCCGCGCGCCCGGATCGAAGTCGAGGAAGACGCGGTCGCTGCCCGTGCGCCGCTGGACCCAGCGTCGCCCGCGCGGGCCGAGCATCGCGATGAGCGTCAGCGGGAGCCGGACCCCGGCGGGCACCGACACGTGGGTCTTGGGTTTGTCGAGGACCTTCACGATGGCCGCGGCGATGTCCTCGGGCTCGACGGGCCGGTTGGCGGCGGCGGGTTTGGTGCCGCTGATGAGTTCGGTGTTGGTGAACGGTGGCATCACGACGGACACCTCGACGCCCTGCGGCGCGACCTCGTCGGCCAGCGCGGTCGACAGCCCGACGACGGCGAACTTGGTTCCCGCGTACACGACTTGACCTGGAACTGCCATGACTCCCGCCAGCGACGCGACGTTGATGATGTGCCCGGCATGCCGCTCGACCATCTCGGGCAGGACGAGCTGGCAGCCGGTGAGCACGCCATAGAGGTTCACCTCGATCGACGTCCGGATCGCCTCATCGGTCTGCGAGAGAAAATTGCCGATGGGCATAACACCCGCATTGTTGATCAGCACGTCAACGCGGCCAGCCGAATCCCCGAAGCCGTCGCCGCGGGCCTTGTCCAGGAATGCCGCGAACGACTCGCGATCGGTCACGTCCAGCGGATAGCCACTCACCATCCCGACGCCGGCCAGGCTCGCCACCGCCGACTCAAGACGGGCGATGTCCCGGTCGCCGATGACGACGCGGGCGCCGCGCGCGAGCAGCGCCCGTGCCGTGGCATATCCGATTCCGCGTGCGGCACCGGTGATCGCGACCGTCCGGCCCTTGATCTTGTCCACGGTGACACTCCTAGCCATTCTTGGTCCTATCCCCCAACGCATTCGACGCGCTGCGCACGTCCTCGAGGACCGCGGTGACGGCATCCACGGGCAGGCTTGCGGGTAATGCGGGCATAACCCGGTCGATAGCCCCCGTACAGCGCACGATCAGTGCCTTGGCGACCTCGGGCAGCGGCGCGACCACGGCGAACGTGCTCAGCACCTCATCGTCGACGAGGTCGCCCATGGCATCCCACTGCCCCAGCCTGGACAGGCGGTGAAGTTCGGTGTGCAGGTCACCCCAGCCGTGCAGGTCCAGCACGCCGCGATAGGCAGGCGTCGACCCGTAGAAGGCGATCTGCTTGCGGACGCCAGCGGCCGCCTGCGCCATCGCGGTCTCGTCCTCGCCGGTGACGACGAATACCGGACACGACACCACGATGTCCTCGCGGCTGCGTCCCGCGCGCTGCAGGCCGGCCAGCAGCGCGGGGGTGGTGACCTCGTCGGCGTAGCGCTTGGTGGTGAAAGCGTGCGCGAGCAGACCGTCGGCGACCTCCCCGCACATCTGCGTCATCGCCTCCCCGACAGCGGCGACGAACACGCGCGGAGTGCCGTACGGCATGGGTTCGGGAGTGAACATCGGCGTCATCAGCGTGTGGCTGTAGAAGTCGCCCTCGAAGGCGAGCCGGGTTCCGTCGTGCCAGCACCCCCAGATCGCCCGGAGCGCAGCGATGAACTCGCGCATGCGCGGCACCGGACGACTCCACGGCATGCTGAATCGTCGCTCGATGTGCGCAGCCACCTGCGAGCCGAGGCCAAGATTGAACCGGCCTCGGGAGTACGCCTGCAGATCCCACCCGAGGTTGGCTACCGTCATCGGACTACGCGCGAAGGCCACCGCGATGCTGGTGCCGATCTCAAGGCGCGACGTGTGTTCCGCCGCGAGCAGTAGTGGAAGGAAGGGGTCGTGGTTGATCTCACCCGTCCAGCAGCCGTCGTAGCCCTGCCGTTCAATGGCACTCGCGACCGCGGGGACCCGCGAGAGGTCGCTGGGGATTCCCGTGTCGACCTTCAGTCGCGGAGCCGTGTCACTCGACAACGGTCATCGCGGCGGCTTGCCCTTCGGCGCCTCGCCCCTCGTCACCGCTACCCATGCGGCAGACGCTACAGTAAGCACTTCAGTATGGTCAACGACTTTGGGCTTCAGCCCCGCGTTACGAACGTTCGAGATTGAGGACAGCATGAGCAAGCCCCCGGACTGGGACGAGACTCTCGAGGATCTCGAGCAGCGCCGTCAGCGCACCCTGGCGATGGGCGGGCCCGACCGCCTCGCCAAGCATCACGGCAAGGGCAAGCTCGATGCCCGCGCGCGGATCGACCGTCTGGTGGACAAGGGCTCGTTCCGAGAGATCGGCTCCCTGGTCGGCGGTGAGATCGCCGCCGACGGCATCGTGGTCGGCTCCGGCTCGATCAACGGCTCCCCGATCATGGTGGGCGCCGAGGACTTCACCACACTGGCGGGCAGCATCGGGCCCGGCGGCAACGCCAAGCGGTATCGAATCGCCGAACTCGCTGTGCGGGACCGCATTCCGCTGGTGATGCTGCTCGAGGGCGCAGGCTTTCGTCCCACCGGCGGCCACTACGGCCGCACTCCCACCGACCTGCTGGCCCAAGCCAACTGCTCCGGCAAGGTGCCCACAGTCGGTGCCGTCCTCGGCCCGTCGGCCGGACACGGCGCACTCGTCGCGCCGGTGTGCGACTTCCGGATCATGAGTGCCACGGGCGCGATCTTCACCGCCGGACCGCCGGTGGTGCGCGAGTCGACCGGCGAGGAGATCACCAAGGAGGAACTCGGTGGCCCCACGGTCGCTCTGCCGAGCGGGGTGATCCACAACCTCGCCGACTCCGACGAGGACGTCATCGACGACATCAAGCGGTACCTGTCCTACTTCCCGCCGAGCGCATGGTCGTACCCGACCCCGCGGCCCGCCGACGAGACCACGGCGCCGCGACCGACCCCCGAGCTGCTCGACATCGTCTCGCGCGACAACAAGCGCGTGTACGACATGCGCAAGGTCCTTGACGTGGTCTTCGACGACCCGAACTGGTTCGAGGTGCAACCCAAGTACGGACGCGCCATCATCTGCGCGCTGGCCCACCTCGGCGGGCACCCGGTGGCGGTGGTCGCCAATCAACCGCAGGTGATGGCCGGTTCGATCGACGCCGACGCCGCCGACAAGGCCGCGCACTTCATCATGGTGGCCGACTCGTTCCATCTGCCGATCGTGTTCCTTGCCGACAACCCGGGCATGATGCCGGGCAGCCGTTCGGAGCGAACCGGCGTATTGCGGGCGGGCGCAAGGATGTTCGCCGCGCAGACCGCGGCGACGACTCTGAAGCTCCATGTCACGCTGCGTAAGGCCTACGGTTTCGGTTCGATGGTGATGTCGCTGCTGGGCTTCGACTCGCAGGTGGCGACGTACGCCTACCCCGGCGCGACGATGGGTGCCATGAGTGCGGCCGCGTTGACCCGCGCCACAAACGCCGAGGAGGATCTGAGCGCCAAGCTGCGCGATGCCGAACTCCAGGCGTCCTACCGCTCCGCCGAGAACCTCGGGTTCGACGAGCTGATCGATCCACGCGAAACCCGCGATGCCCTGCTGGCCGGCCTGCAGCGCGGTCTGTTCAGCCGGCAGGTCGCCGCCGAGCCAGTGAGTCGGACGGTCATCCTGCCCTGACGCCAGAAATTGCGCCGGGCGCAACACGATTGCGGATTCAGCGCAAGACCCGCACCGGGACACGGGACCACCCGGCGACGTTCTGCATGCTGACGCGTTCACACCCCTCCCAGTCGACCTCGTAGCGAGGCATGAACTCGAGCATCTTCTCCAGGGCAATGGTGCTCTCCAACCGCGCCAGCGCCGCACCGAGGCAGCTGTGAATGCCGTAGCCGAAGGCCACGTTCTGCGCCTCGCTGCGGTCGCGGTCAATGTCGAAGACGTCCGGGTCGGTCCACGCGTCAGGATCGCGATTGGCCGACGCACCCAGCAGGAACACAGGGGCGCCCGCCGGAATGGTGGTGCCGTGCAGGGTGACATCGGTGACCGAGCGGCGCACGTTGTACTGCACGGGGGCGTCGTAGCGAAGCAGTTCCTCGATGGCGACGGGAACCTTACTGCGGTCGGCGAGCAGCGCCTGCCACTGACCGGGATGCTGCGCGAAGGTGACGGCGGCGCCGCCGACCAGCTTCGTGACAGTCTCCGCGCCCGCGCCGCCGAGAAGCGTGGCGAATCCGGCGATCTCGGAATCCTTCAGCTGCGTGCGGGCACCGTCCTCACGGTCAACCTCGGCCGCGATCAGCTGGCTGATCATGTCGTCCTGCGGGTCGGCCCGACGCTTCTGGATGAGCTCGTAGTACATCACCCACATCTGCGCCATGGCGTCGATGCCTGCGGCGGACATGTCGATCTGGCCCGGCTCCCGGTGCAGTGACTCGTCGATCCACAGTCGGACCTGCTGCCGGTACTCGGGTGGGACGCCGAGCATCTGGGTGATGACGTCGACAGGAAAGAACACCGAGAAGTCCTCCACCACATCGAATTCCACGTTCCCCCCGCCATTGCCCGCAGCACCGAGGAACTGCTCGATCGTCGCGGTGATCATGTCGGTGAGCGCCCCGATGGCGCGTGGGGTGAACACCTTGTTGACCAGACTGCGCATCACCCGGTGCTCGGGCGGATCGATGGAGATGATCATCTTCACCGGCACCTTCTCACCACGGCGCACCATGCCGAGATCGACCCCGTACGCCGACGAGTACGTCTCGAAGTCCCGCAAACCCGCGGCGACATCGGCATGCCGGCTCAGCGCGTAGAAGTCGTACTCCTCGCTGTAGTACACCGGCGCTTCCCGACGCAGCCTCGGATAGATCGCGTGCGGGTCTCTGTAGAAGTCGGCCGAGAAGGGATCGAACACGATCGCTCCTGCCTGCCCTGGTTCCATGAGGGTCATGGCACCCCTTCCTGAAGGGCCTCCCGTTGGCCTTTCGATAAGGGCGACTATAGCGCCCTCGACCACACCGTTGCACCGTGACGCCGGGTGGAGGATCGTGAAGGCATGCCAGGTTGCCCTCGGTCGTTCGTGGCAGCACTGTCGTTCGTGGCAGGCGCCACCGCAGTGGCGATGATCGGTGCGCCGATCGCGTCTGGTGCCGGCGCGGATGCAGAGATTGCCGATCTAGAGGCACAGGGCTACAGCGTTCAGATCAACTGGCTCAATGGATTCAACACCCAACCCCTGTCGCAGTGCACCGTGGTCGGTGTCAACAACCCCGATCACTCGGGTGCGCCACCCGAGGTCGGTGACACCGTGTACGTGGACGTCAGGTGCCCGAATCATCCAGACGAGGGTGGTGACGTCTCCATTGGGGTCGGCGGCATCGGAGTCGGCATCGGCTGAGCGCCGCCACCGTACTGGCGGCTCAGTCGACGGTCGCGCGGTACGCCGACACGATGGGCTCGAGTTCGTCGGGGGTGGCGCCGTGCATGATCAGCGCGTCCGCCCCGTAGTCGAACTCCTTGCGGATGCGGTCCACGCACTGCTGCGCGGACCCCGTGGCCGACGGTTCGAGCCACTCGTCGGGAATGAGGGTGGCGATGTGCTCGATCTGTTCGGCGCTGGCCTTGTGATCGATGCCGCCTCCAATCGACTGCACCACTTTGTCATCCCGGAAGCGCTGCAGGACTTCCGGATCCCACCCGTTCGTGTTGACCAGCAGATCGCCGTAGCCCTGCAGGTAGGTGGCCAGCCGTGCGACGGTCTTCTTCAGCCGCAGCTCCTCGGGCAGATGGTCACCGACGGTGGCGAAACACGACCACACCTTGACATCGTCGGGGTTGCGGCCGGCCTGCTCGGCGGCATCCTTCACGGTCTTCACGGCACGTTTCAGCGTCTCTGGAGTGAAGTACGTGTGCAGGATGACATCGTCGAACTCGCGGCCGCCAAGCGCCAGGGTCTGCGGACCGAAGGCCACGATCGCCAGCCGGATGTCCTCGTTGAAGTCCGGGTCGAGAAACAGCAACTGGTACTTACCGATCGGCCCGTCGTGATTGAAGATCAGCTCCCCGTGCCAGAGCTTGCGCATCACCTGCGCGAAGTCCTCCATCTGGGCGGTGGTTACCGGCGGTACGCCGAAGGCTCCGTACATGGCCGCCACCCCGCGGCCTATTCCGAGGGTGAAACGCCCCTTCGACAACCGGTGCATCGTGGTGGCGTACGACCCTGTGATGAGCGGGTGTCGGGTGTTGTGATTGGTTGCGGCGGTGGCGATCTGCATTCGATTGGTCACCGCGCACGCCGCTCCGGTGAGCGATGACGCCTCCTTGACGTTCCACCGCTCGGAGATGAACGCCGTGCCGAAGCCCAGCTCCTCGCCGCGCCTGGCCTCATCCATTAGCCCCGCCGGGCCCTCGCCGCCAGCTCCGGCCAACAGGTAATAGCCGAGTTCATCCAACACGCGTTCAGTCACTGCCAAACCCCTTGCTTGTAGCCACAATTCCAGACTTCGGCGATACGCCCCTCGACGACACGGAAGATCTCCATGCTGCCGACGGTGGTCTCCGTGCCATCCTTCAGCGCCATCGGCGACTGATAGACGATCGCCACGTGCTCGCCGTCGTCACCGGCGACGACGAGGTTCAGATCGAATCGAATCGTGGAGAACATTGCCCAGTGGTCCACGATGCGCGCGACGGCCTGCTCGTGCGTGAGCACCGTCGCCTCACCGACGTCGTGCCGAGTCACCGTGTCGCCCATCAACTCCTCGGCCAGCGCGAAGTCGCGCTGATTCCAGACCACGAGGTTGTAGGCCTCCACCACCTCGCGCGCGGTCCGCACCGTGCTAGTCATCGAACACCTCCGTTGCTCCGATCTCGTCGAAGGTGGCCGCGGCCCGATCGGTGAGCGTCAGGCACAGCCGACGCGAGCGCTCTGGGAGCATGTCCCAGCCCACCAAAGCCACGACAGGCAGCACCATCATGTACGCGACGGCGAACCGGTAGTGTCGCCAGGCCGCGTCGAACCCGTAGTCCCGCACGCCACGTGACGTGATGCCGTCCAGGTAGTGCCTGACCAACTCCTCGTCGCGACCCGACCTGACCGACGTCGCCAGTCCCTGGCTCACCAGGTAGCCGATGTCGATGGCGCCCACCCCACGTGCCGTCATCTGATAGTCGACGATCTTGCAGCGATCTCCGGAGAAGAACACGTTATCGGCTCGGATGTCACCGTGTACCAGCATGTCTCGCTCAGTCAGCGCGCTCAGCGCAGGTGCTGCCCGTTGTGCGAATCGCTCGGCGTGGCGGGCGACCGAGACCGGGATGTCGGCACCGGACCGATCGCGGTAGACCTGCCAGCCCTGGCCGAACACCGCGGGCAGCACATCGCGCATCATCGGGGTGTCGAGACTCGGGAAGAGCTGCCCGAAAACAGCATTCGCCGGCTCAACCGACCAGGCGTGCAGACTCGCCAGCTCCGCGATGATCAGCCGAGTCTGATCCAGCGTAAGCCCGGCGAGGTGGTCGACGTTGTCCCAGTCGCCCAGATCCTCCAGGACGATGACGAAGTCCAGACCGTTCTGTGCCGTCCGCGCGGCGAGCACCGCCGGCGTCCCTGTGGGCACCCGGCCCGCCACCTCGCTGTAGAAGGCCACCTCGCGGGTGTAGCCACCCATCATCTCCATGGCGCCGCGGGCGTCGGAGTCCGCGGGCAGCTTCACGATGACACTGTCCGGAAGGCCACCGTCCGGAACACTGCCCCCGGTCAGGTGCACCCGGTACAGCCGCGACGAGAACCCCGTGTCGAGCGCGATCTGTTCTGCCCGAACCTCACTGACCGGCGCGCCGAGCACCTCACCGAGCCACTGCGCCGTCACGTCCTCGATGCCGGATGGCACGGTGGCTACGGACATCGGGGCTCCCCTTCGAGCAATGTGACCCGTCGAGCTATTTGACACTGCGCAATTAAGTTAGTTGTCGATCGTCTAATATGCAAGGGTGCCCTCCCCCACCCGCGGGCTGACTCAACCGCAGCGCGTCGAGACATCAAACCGACGGCTCGTCGAGGCGGCCGCCGAACTCATTGCCGAAAAGGGCTGGGAGGCAACCACGGCAGCCGAGATCGGTCGACGCGCGGGCTACAGCCGGGCGATGGTGCACGCGCGGTACGGCAGCAAGGACGCCATCCTGGAAGCGTTCTTCGAGCACGGGGACGTGCAACGGCTCCTCCCCGCCGCCCAGCCCGGTGCCACCGGTATGGAGAACGCGGTGGCGCACTTCGGGCGGATTCAGGAGATGTACGCCCAGGACCGCGACTTCCTGCGGGCGATGTTCGTGATGACGTTCGAAGCGGTCAAGACCACCTCGCCTGTGCGGACCCTGCTTCAAACCTGGTTCGATCGCGGCGTCGAGGCCGTTGAGGTTGGTCTGCGAAACGGCATCGTCGACGGATCCGTGCGACCCGATATCGACGTTGAGCGGGCCGTGAACGACATCAGCGCAGCGGCATTCGGTATCGCGTTCCACTGGATCGTGCAATTCGCGAACTACGACCTCGCACGCGAACTGGACTACGCCCACGCTCGGATCATTTCCGATTACGGGGCACCGCACTGAGTGCCGCCCATGCCTCGCGCCGGGTGGCGACCGGATCGGACTCCACACGCGAGCGCCGATCGAAGATCATCGTCGCGCGACCGGCTTGAGTCGTGTAGCGCGGCCAGTTGTCACCGGGCACCCCGGTCTGGCTGAATGACCGCCACCGACGCTGCACGTCACGGCTGACCCGCCGCGCCGACGCGCGGTCACCGGCGAGGGTGAGCAGCCCGCCGATCCGGGTGTCATAGACATCGAACACTGCGAGCAACTCGCTGGCGTGTGTCGCGCCGAAGCCCGACCACTGCAGCGGACGCGGTGCGTAGTCGTAGCGGTAGTGATACGTCGGGGCATGGGTGCTATGCGCCTCCGCCAGTTCCCACGCCCTGGCGCCGAAGGTGAAATCGCTGCCGAAGGACAGGCAGGCGGGCCGACTCGGATAGCCCGGGTAGGCGTCCCTCAGCTGCTGAGCCTCAGCGGGTTCCGCGCTCGCCAGGAAGCGTTCAATGACGGGCTCGTTGGTCGGCAGATAGTCCATGAACCGGGCGAACAGAGTCGCCTCGGTGGCATTGCTGCCAATGATCAGCGGTACCCGGTGACCGAGCCCGCGCGCCATCGCCTCGACGTGGCTGTGCGGCAGGTAGTCACCGCCCGCGGTCGCCCCTATGCCGAACGAGTCGGGAGTCGCCCGAATAGTGTCGGTCATGATCCGTTCGAGGGTGCGGACGAGCTGCGACGGTCGCGCTGTCATCACCGCCCGCGCCCCATCGGCGGGGTCGGCACCGAGACCGGCAACCAGCCTGCGCGCCACGTCGGCCGACGCCTCGGGTGTGTGGATCAGTCCACCCGGCGGGCTCTCCGAGATCGCCTGGTGAAACAGCCCGGCGGCGGCGGGGACGGCCAACAGGGTGGCCACGGCATGCGCCCCCGCGCTCTCGCCGAAAATCGTGACATTGTCGGGATCACCACCGAACTCCGCGATGTTGTCGCGTACCCACCGCAGCGCCATCACCAGGTCGCGAAGGAACAGGTTCGCCTGCAGCGGGTACTCCGCCGTCGACAACGACGACAGGTCGAGACACCCCAGCGCTCCCAGCCGGTAGTTCGCCGACACGAAGACCGCACCGCGCCGGGCGATGGACGCACCGTCGTACACCGAGGTGGCCGAGCTGCCGAACATGTAACCGCCGCCATGGATGAAGAACATCACCGGCAGCGGCTCGTCATGCGGTTCAGCTGACTTGGTGACATTGAGAGTCAGACAGTCCTCGCCCATGGACTGACGGCCACTGCGTCCCACGTACGTGTACCGGGGATCCTGCGGCGCGCAGTTGCCGAACTCCTCGCAGAACCGCACGCCACGCCACGGCTGCGGCGGCTCGGGCGCCCGGAAACGCAACGCGCCCACGGGTGGTCGCGCGTACGGGATGGACCGCCACCGGACCACACGGTCGCGGGCGAATCCCTGGACCGTGCCGCTCGCCGTGGCGACCCTCGTCGCCGTCACGACTGGTGCCGCTCCGGGGAGAGCTTGGTAGTGAGGGACTTGGTGGTGAAGAACTTGGTAGTGAAGAACTGGGCCGCACGCCTGACCGCATCGGTGGTCGGACTGGGCTGCCACCCGAGTTCGCGGGTAGCCTTGCCGTGGTCCAGGGACGACGTCAGATGCAGCAGGCGCACCGACGTCAACGTGAGCGGCGAGTCCCGTCGCAGCACTCTGCCCACCAGGGTTCCGGCCAGCCCCGCCGCATACAACAGCGCAATGGGAATGCCGAACCGCGGTGGCTTGACCCCGGTCTCGTCCGCGGCGGTCTCGAACAGAGTGCGCATCGGCAGGTAGCTCTCGGAGACGATGTAGCGTTCGCCGTCACGGCCCTTGTCCGCGGCCAGCAGCAGCGCCTCGGCGGCATCCTCGATGCCGACCACCTCGGCCGCCACGCCGCGGACGTAACCGGGCATCTTGCCGCGAGCCGCGGCCTTGACCATCGCCCCGTGCGGTGTGGGCTGCCAGTCCCGCGGACCGTAGGTGTTGGACACGCACATGGCCACCGCGGGCAGACCGCGTTCGCGGGCGTAGCGCAGGACGAGATCCTCGGCCTGACGCCGAGATTCGATGTACGGACCGCCCTTTCCCGCCCAGTTGAACGGCGTCTCCTCGGTGACGCCCGCACCGACTGCGATCGTCCCGATGGTGCCGGTGAACACGAATTTGCTCAGGCCGGCCTCGCACGCGATGTCGAGCACGCCGCGCAGCGCCTCGACATTGGTCGCGAACAGGGGTGCCGGGTCGCGCAGCCACGCGCGGGTGTCGACGACGCAGTAGTACACGACGTCACGATCAGCCATGGCCGCGCGCACAGCGTCCACGTCATCGATATCGCCGTAGTGCCGCGTCACGTTCAGATCGTCGATGCCGATGGTCGAACTGGTCTGACGCAGCAACACCCGGACGTCATCGCCGCGTTCGGCGAGGCGACGGGTGACATGACTGCCGACGAAGCCGCTGGCCCCCATCACGAGGGCCCGCTGCGGTGCCACTTGTTCGTCGGCCGCGTTCACGCTGGTCATCCATTGCTCCGTCCCAGAGTTTCAGCCAGTTGCCGAAGCCTCTACTGTAATGTATTCCGTTAGTTCCATGTCGACGAGGAAGGGGGACCCGTGAAGGTCCCGTTCACCTGGAAGGTGACCGGCTGGTTCATGATCGGCTGGTCGGCGGAGTTCGAGGTCGGCGACGTCAAGGCGCTCAAGTACTTCGGCGAGGATCTGGCCGGCTACCGCGACGAGGATGGCACGCTGCACGTACTCGAGGCGCACTGCAAGCACCTCGGCGCGCATATCGGGCACGGCGGCAAGGTCGTCGGCGACTGCGTGGAGTGCCCGTTCCACGGCTGGCGCTGGGGACCTGATGGCACCAACCGCTACATCCCCTACCAGCCCGACAAACCCAACCGGGGCCTGAGACTGCGTTCCTACCCGGTCAAGGAGCAGTACGGGTGCATCTTCATGTGGTACCAGCCCAACGGTGAGCCGCCGCGCTGGGAGCTCCCGGACATCTTTCACAAGTTCCCCCAGTTCGACACCGATCCCGATGCCTACTACCGGCCCTACCCGGAGTTCTCCAGCCGGGCGAACGCGATTCCGGTGCACCCGCAGATCGTCGCCGAGAACGGACCCGACAGCAGCCACTTTCGCTACGTCCACGGCGCGACGGTGACTCCGGTGTGCCTGGAGTGGGAGCACGTCGATGAGGAGTGGCGATTCCTCACCGGTTGGCCCGACGCTCGCAGCGACGACCCGAACAAGATGGCCCTGCGCATCCACAGCCACTTCTCCGGACTGGGATTCGCCATGAGCGCCTTCGAGGGCTCGTCGAACCACCGCCTGATATTCGCCTGCACCCCGGTCGACGACGAGGTGTCGGACATGTTCTATTCCATCTGGTGGCCCAAGGTTGCCGGCGAGACCTCCGACATCCCGCCGGACCACGTGCGCGCGAAGGTGGAAAAGCAATACCTCAAGACGGTGTGGGAGGACTGCGACATCTGGCGCTACCAGAAGTACATCGAGCGCCCATCGCTGTCCAAGGTCGACGCCAAGCCATATATGGCGATGCGCAAGTGGGCGACCCAGTTCTACGACATTCCCGCCACCCCGCCCGGCGACATTCCGGCGTGAAACCCGATCTCGCCGACCTGGTGGCACCTGGGCACACCGCGGTCGTCACCCAGGAGTGCCAGGGTGCGGTCATGGGTGCCAATGCGGGACTGGCAGTTCTGGCCGCCGAGGCCCGGCGCGAGGCCTTGCCGAACATCGTCGCGCTCCTGCCTGCCGCGCGCGAAGCCGGTGTGGCGGTGGTGCACTGCCTTGTCCAGCGCAGACCCGACGGACGCGGCTCCAACCACAACGCCCGGATATTCGCCGGCGCGGGGAAGGCGTCCGGGAGGGGAATAGACATCACTCCCGGCAGCGAGGGCGCGACACTCCTCCCCGAACTCGGGCCCCAGCCAAGCGATCTGCTGCTGACCCGCTGGCACGGAGTGGGGCCGATGGGTGGCACCGACCTCGACTCCGTCCTGCGCAACCTCGGAGTGACGACGATCGTGGCGGTCGGCGTGTCACTGAACATCGCGATCCCCAACCTCGTCATGGACGCGGTCAACCGTGGCTACCGCGTGGTGCTCCCCCGCGACGGCGTCGCCGGTTATCCCGCCGAGTACGGTGCTGCGATGATCGACAACAGTCTCTCGCTGCTGGCCACGGTGACCACCACCGAGGAACTCATCGCCACGTGGCAGCCCCGATGACGAGCGACCCAACAGCGGAGACCCGCGGTTTCCCCGAACTCAAACCCATCAGGGCGCCAGCGGAATTGGAGCGCTTCACCGCCGCGGTACGCCGGTTGCAGGACCTTGCGGTGGCGATCCACCCGCCGAGCGAGGTGTGGGCCACCACCACCGAGCAGATCGAGCGCATCTGCGACCAGCTCGACCCCCATGTGGTGCCCGACGAAAGGGCCCCCGCGGGCCGGGCCATCGAGCTGCCCGGACTGGGGTCACCGCTGATGCCGCCGTGGACCATTCGCTCCTCGGACGAGGGCGGCGTCACCATGGAGGGGCGCTTCACCCGCTACCACGTCGGCGGCAACATGGCCGTCCACGGTGGAGTCATCCCACTGTTCTATGACTGGCACTTCGGCATGATCGTGTCCGCGGCCGGCCGACCCATCAGCCGGACCGCCTACCTTCACGTCGAGTACCGTGCGGTCACCCCCATTGACGTGCCGCTGATCAGCCGCGGGCACATCGAGCGCATCGACGGACGCAAGGCGTTCATCACCGCGACAATGACAGATCCCGAGGGCACGGTCTTGAGCGAGGCCACCGGGCTCATGATCAAACTCCTCCCCCATCAGCCCTGACTTGGAGTAGCGCCCCCGATTTGGAGTAGCACATGCAATTCACCGTTCCCGCCGCGCTCGACGCCGTCGCCGCCGCGATCCCCGATCGCGTCCTCCTCATCCAGGGCGACCGCCGGTACACCTACGCCGACGTCGTCGAGCGCTCCAATCGACTGGCGTCGTATCTGCACTCCCGGGGCCTGGGCTGCCACACCCCCCGATCCAGCCTGGCCGGTCACGAGGTGGGACAGGATCTGTTGGGGATCTACGCCTACAACGGCAACGAGTTCGTCGAGACGCTGCTCGGTTCGTTCCGGGCACGCGTCGCGCCATTCAACGTCAACTACCGCTACGTCAAGAGTGAGCTGCAGTACCTCCTGGCCGATGCCGGGACGACGGCACTCGTCTATCACGCCGCGTTCGCGCCCCGGGTGGCCGAGATCCTGCCCGACCTTCCGCTGTTGAAGGTGCTGATCCAGATCGCCGACGACTCCGGCAACGATCTACTCGAGGGTGCGGTGGATTACGAGGTGGCGCTGGCGTCCAGCACCGCCGAACCACCGCCGGTGGAACCGTCCCCCGACGACCTCTACGTGCTCTACACCGGCGGCACCACCGGGATGCCCAAGGGTGTGCTGTGGCGCCAGCACGACATCTTCGTGACGTCCTTCGGCGGCCGGAATCTGTTCGACGGCAGCGTGATCGAGTCGTATCCGGCTCTCGCCGAACGGGCGGCGGCCGGGCCAGGCACCAAGATGATGATCCTCCCGCCGCTGATCCACGGCGCCGCGCAGTGGGGTGTCATGACGGCGCTCACCACCGGCCAGTCGGTGGTGTTCGCCTCTGTCGTCGACCACCTCGACGCCGACGAAGTGGTCGCGACCATCGAACGCGAGCAGGTCATGGTCGCGACCGTGGTCGGCGACGCGATGGCCCGGCCCCTTGCCGCGGCCATCGAGAAGGTGGGCACCACCCCGCTTGCGGCGGTCGCCAACGGCGGCGCGCTGCTGACGCCGACCACCAAGCAACGGCTGATCGACGCCAAGCCCGGGATGGTGGTGATCGACGGAGTCGGCTCCTCGGAGACCGGCGCCCAGCTCACCCACATGTCGGCGCCGGGTGCGGTGTCGACCGGTCAGTTCAAGCCGGGCCCCGACACCGTTGTCGTCTCCGAGGACTTGGGCACCGTGCTGGCGCCCGGGCACGACGGGATCGGCTGGCTGGGCCAACGTGGTTACGTGCCAATGGGTTACAAGGGTGACGCGAAGAAGACCGAGGCGACATTCCCGGTCGTCGACGGTGTGCGCTATGCGGTGCCCGGCGACCGTGCACGCCACCTGGAGGTCGAGGTCATCGAACTTCTGGGTCGGGACTCGGTGACCATCAACTCCGGCGGCGAGAAGATCTTCGCCGAGGAGGTCGAGGCGGCCATCGCAGCCCATCCCGCAGTGGCGGACGTCGTGGTCGCGGGACGGCCGAGCGAGCGCTGGGGTCAGGAGGTCGTGGCAGTGGTGGCGCTGGAAGACGGTGCCGCCGTGGAGGCCGACGAGCTGATCGCCCATGCGGCAACGTCGTTGGCGCGCTACAAGCTGCCCAAAGCCATAGTGTTCCGGCCCGTCATCGAGCGCAGCCCAGCCGGTAAGGCCGACTACCGCTGGGCCCGCGAGCAAGCCGGCGCCTAGCTCAGGGCCGCGACGTGTGCGAGTTTGCCCTGGCTCATATCCGCTGGGCGTCCTCGCGAGCGTGACCGGCGGGGGTTGTGCCGTAGGTCACATCGGGGAATGGTGGATGCATGGCGGAAAGGACGAGTTCTTCAGCAGCCGGCGTCCCGACCGCGGACAGTCCGGACGCCATCCGCAACGTGGCACTGGTGGGCCCGTCCGGGGCGGGAAAAACCACTCTGGTCGAGGCGCTGTTGGTGGCGGCCGGGGTACTGCCCCGAATGGGCTCGGTGACCGAGGGTTCCACGGTGTGCGACTTCGACGATGCCGAGATCGCCCAGCAGCGCTCGGTGAGCCTGGCGCTGGCTCCGTTGGAGCACAACGGGATCAAGGTGAACCTGATCGACACGCCCGGCTATGCCGATTTCATCGGCGAGCTGCGAGCCGGGCTGCGGGCCGCCGATTGCGCGATGTTCGTGATCGCTGCGAACGAGAACGTGGACGAACCGACCAAGGCGCTGTGGCTGGAATGCGCCCAGATCGGTATGCCGCGTGCGGTGGTGATCACCAAGCTCGACCACGCCCGGGCGAACTACACCAACGCGTTGGCCGGCGCGCAGCAGGCGTTCGGCGACAAGGTGGCACCGCTGTACTTCCCGGCCGCGGAGGGGGTGGTCGGGTTGTTGACGCGCACCCACTACGAGTACGCCGACGGCAAGCGCAGCACACATGCACCCGCGGAGGACTACGCCGATGAGATCGCCGAGCTGCGCGGCACCCTGATCGAGGGAATCATCGAGGAATCCGAGGACGAGACGCTGATGGAGCGCTACCTCGGCGGTGAGGAGATCGACCAGGAGGTGCTCATCGGGGATCTGGAGAAGGCGGTGGCCCACGGCTCGTTCTTCCCGGTGATCCCGGTGTGCGCCGGAACCGGCATCGGCACCCTGGAGTTGTTGGAGGTCGTCACCCGCGGCTTCCCGTCACCCCCGGAACACCAGCTGCCCGAGGTGTTCACTCCACAGGGTGCGCCACGCCGGCCGTTACCCTGCGATCCGGACGGGCCGTTGCTGGCCGAGGTGGTGAAGACGACATCGGATCCCTATGTCGGCAGGGTCAGTCTGGTCCGGGTGTTCTCCGGCACCATCAGGCCCGACGCCACCGTGCACGTGTCGGGCCATCTTTCTGCCTTCACCGAGAGACGCACCCACGCCGACCACGACGAAGACGAACGGCTCGGCACGCTGTCGTTCCCGCTCGGTAAGCAGCAGCGTCCCGCGCCCGCGGTGGTGGCCGGTGACATCTGTGCGATCGGGCGGCTCAGCCGGGCCGAAACCGGGGACACGCTGAGCGACAAGGCCGACCCACTGCTGTTGCGGCCGTGGACGATGCCGGACCCGCTGCTGCCGGTTGCCGTGCAACCGCGGGCGAAGACCGATGAGGACAAGCTGTCGGTGGGCTTGGCACGGCTGGCCGCCGAGGATCCGACGCTGCGCATCGAGCAGAACCCCGAAACCCACCAGATCGTGTTGTGGTGCATGGGTGAGGCGCACGCCGGGGTGGTGCTCGACGCGTTGACGCGGCGCTACGGGGCATCGGTGGACACCGTCGAACTGCGGACGCCGCTGCGGGAAACCTTCGGCGGCAAGGCCAAAGGCCACGGGCGTCATGTCAAACAGTCCGGCGGGCACGGCCAGTACGCGGTGTGCGATATCGAGGTGGAGCCGCTGCCCGAGGGCAGTGGTTTCGAGTTCGTCGACAAGGTGGTGGGCGGCGCGGTGCCGCGGCAGTTCATCGGAAGCGTCGAGAAGGGGATCCGGGCGCAGATGGAACGGGGGCTGGGGGCCGACGCCGGGTATCCGGTGGTCGACATCCGGGTCACCCTGTACGACGGCAAGGCGCACAGTGTGGACTCCTCGGATTTCGCCTTTCAGATGGCCGGCGGGCTGGCGTTGAGGGAAGCCGCCGCGGCCACCACGGTCAACCTGCTGGAGCCGGTGGACGAGATCATCGTGCTGATCCCCGACGATCTGGTCGGGGCCGTGATGAGCGATCTGTCCAGCCGTCGCGCGCGGGTGGTGGGTACCGATAAGGCCGACGAGGACCGCACTCTGGTGCGCGCCGAGATCCCCCAGGTGGAGCTGGCCCGGTACGCCATCGACCTGCGGTCGTTGTCGCACGGCGCGGGTTCGTTCACCCGATCCTTCGTCCGCTACGAACCGATGCCGGATGCTGCAGCGGCCCGGGTGCGTCGCGCGGTCTAGGCGTTGCCGCCACTCGCCCGCAGGCGGCGGTTGGTCCGGCGCCGGGCCATCCGCAGTGACAGGTCGGCGTAGGCCCTCATTGGCCGGCTGAACGGTGGTGCGGCAGAACCCGTCATGCTGAACGGCAGGTCGGTTCCCACCACGGTGCGTTGGTGGCTGAACGTGTCAAAGCCCGCCTTGCCGTGATAGGCGCCCATACCGCTGCGGCCGACGCCACCGAATGGTGCCGCCGACGGAATCATCTGGGCGGCAAAGTCGTTGCGGGCCACCCCACCGCTCCGGGTGTTCCTGACGAAGTGACGGAAGTCGTCGCCATCGGGTCCGTACCAGTAGGCGACCAGCGGTGCTGGCCGCCCGTTGATGTGGTCGATGACGTCGGTGAGGTGCGAGTAGCCCAGCACGGTCAGGACAGGACCGAACACCTCCTCTGCCGCGATCCTCATCGTGTCGTCAATGCCCCGCACAATGGTGGGGGCGATCTTTCGGGTCGTGCGGTCCGGTAGCGCCTCGCCGGGCGGTGCGATGACGTCGACACGGGCGCCATTGGCACGGGCGTCGTCGATCAGACCGACAACGCGGTCGAAGTTGGCCTCATTCACCGATGAGCAATAGTCGGCGTTGCTGATGATCGCGGGAAACATGCCGCGCCAGGTCGCCACGGCGACGTCGACGAACGACTCCACGCGGTCATCGGGCACGAACACGTAGTCGGGGCACACGCACACCTGACCACCGTTGACCATGCGGGCCTGAGCGATTCGGGTCGCCGACCGGGTGACATCGGCGCCGGGGGCGACCACCACGGGGTTCTTTCCGCCGAGTTCCAGTGTCACCGGGACCAGGTTCTGCGCGGCGGCCCTCTGCACCAGTGCGCCGACCGACGGTGAACCGGTGAAGAACAGGTGATCGAAGGGCAGTGTCGAGAACGCCGCCGCCACGTCCGGGCCGCCGGTCGTCACGTCGAGTTCAAGGGCGTCGAAGTACTTCGGCGCGGTGATTCGCATCAGCTCGGCCGTGCGAGGGGTCACCTCGGACATCTTGATCATCACGCGGTTGCCCGCGGCGAACGCGGCCGATGCGGGCAGCACGACGAGGTTCAGCGGGAAGTTCCACGGGCCGATGATGCCGACGACACCCAGCGGCGCCACCTCGACCTCGGCGCGCAATCCGAACAGCCGGCCCGCACGCATCATCGTGGTCGGTCGCATCCACTTGGCAACGTTGGCTCGGGTGTGCTCGATCACGGGGATCATGCCGACGACTTCGGTGAACAGCGACGCCGCTCGGGATCGGGTGCCGAAGTCGGCCGCCATCGCATCGACGAAGGCGTCGGTGTTGTCGAGCACCATGGCCAACAGCCGATCGATGCGATTGAGCCGAGTGGCCAGGCTTGCGGGGCCGTCTCCGACGAACGCCTTGCGTTGGCGATCCAGGACTGCTGTCAACGCGCCATGGCCGACGGGGACGGTGTCGAGTGGTCGTTCCGCTGTGCTCATCTGCCATGCCACCTTCACAGTCGGTCTTCGGTAGGCCCGACAGATACGATACTGTAATCCATACAGTAGGAACATGTAGCAGTGCTGTCGACGTTGTTCAGCAGCGGAAAGGGCACCGTGGAAACCCAGGTAGACGTCCCATGGTCGGCCGAGGAACGGGCCGAGCGGATCCGCAACCCGTACCCCTTCTTCGCCACCAAGCGCAACGAGTCGGGCGTCTTCCGCGGCTCGGTCATGGACTACTCCAAACTGCCCGAGAGCATGCGTCCCAAGCAGAACTACGCGGCGATGTCCTTCGATTCCGTCAACGTGGTGTTCCGCGACGGCAAGGTGTTCAACTCGGCGATGTATGACGCCACGATCGGCCTGTTCATCGGACCCACCATTCTGGCGATGGGCGGCACCACGCATCGCGAGCACCGCAACCTGGTGTCTGCGGCGTTCAAGTCCAGGTCGCTGGTGCGGTGGGAGCCCGAGATCGTCCGGCCGATCGTCAACGACCTGATCGATGAGTTCATCGGTAGCGGCGAGGCAGATCTGGTGAAGGACTTCACCTTCGAGTTCCCGACCCGGGTCATCGCGAAGCTCCTCGGGCTACCCGAGGACGATCTGCCGATGTTCCGGCAGTGGGCGGTCGACCTGATCAGCTACACCGTCAAGTACAAGCAGGCGTTCGAATCGTCAGCGGCGCTGAAGGATTACTTCCTCAACCAGATGGACAAGCGCAAATCTCACCCCACCGAGGACATCATCGGCGATCTCGTCACCGCTGAGATCGACGGTGAGCGACTGACCGACGAGGCCATCTACTCGTTCCTGCGCCTGCTGCTGCCCGCCGGGCTGGAGACCACCTACCGATCGTCGGGCAACCTGATCTACCTTCTGCTGACTCACCGCGAGCAGTTCGAGGCGGTGCGCGACGATCACGAGCTCATCGCCCCCGCCATCGAGGAGGGGCTGCGCTTCGAGACCCCGCTGACCACCGTGCAGCGTTTCTCAACCGAGGACACCGAACTCGAGGGCGTCGAGATACCGGCGAACTCCGTGATCGACGTGTGCATGGGTTCGGCGAACCGCGACGAGGCGCGTTGGGAGAACCCCGAGCAGTTCGACATCTTCCGCAAGCGCACACCGCACATCACGTTCGCGGCCGGCGAGCACACCTGCCTCGGTCTGCATCTGGCGCGCCTGGAGACACGAGTCGCGCTGGAGTGCATCCTCGAACGGCTCGGTGATTTGACCCTGCTCGACGATGGCGACCCGCACATACACGGGCAGCCGTTCCGGTCACCGACCGTGCTGCCGGTGACCTTCAGCGCCAGATGACACTCACGCCTGCTGGCCCCACTACCCCTTCCAGGGGACAGACTTGACGTACCCGCCTGCATCGATGCGCAGCTGCGTTCCGGTGATGTAGCGCGACGAGTCGCTGGCGAGGAACACCACCGCCTCGGACACGTCCTGCGGCTCGATGTACGGCACCGGCATCGCCTGCATCATCGAGAAGGTCGCCTCGGCGTCCTCACGGGTCGGTGACTCAAGATCCGGCCGGAACACCTTGTACATGCCCTCGTTCTGCAGCATGTCGGTGTTGACGTTGGTCGGGTGAACCGCGTTGACGCGGATCATCCGCTTCGCCAACTGGATCGAGAGGTCGTTGACGTAGCGCGCGACAATCTGCTTGGCCAAGCTGTAGGCCGATCCGCCCGGACCCTGATTGGTGGCGCTACCCAACTGGGCCGCAAGCGATCCCGTCGCGATGATCGATCCACCGTCGCTGATGTGGGGCAGGCTGGCCTGGATCACGTTGAAGACGCCGACCAGGTCGGTGTCGATGGTGTCCGACCACGACTGGATCGTCTGATTCTTGCCCATCGCGCAGATCCCGGCATTGGCCACCACAACGTCGAGTCCACCGAGTTCGGCGACGCCGTCGGCGATCGCCTTCCACACCGCACCACGCTCCCGGACATCCACGATCGCGGTGTGGCACCGGACCGCTTCCTTCTCGACCATGCGCGCGGTCTCGTCGAGGTCCTCTGGACGCGACAGTGGGTAGGTGTTGCCCTCGAGGTCAGCGCAGATGTCGAGCGCGATGATGCTGGCGCCCTCGGCCGCCAGGTTGACCGCATGCGAGCGACCCTGCCCCCGCGCCGCTCCGGACACGACCGCGATCTTGTTGTCCAGCTTGCCCATCCGCTGTCCTCTCATCAGTTGGGCCGGGGCATCCGGCAGCCAATGGTCTTGGTCTCCAGGTACTGCTGGAAACCCTCGATACCGCACTGCCGGCCCATGCCGGAGCTCTTGTACCCGCCGAACGGTGCGTCGGCGCCGTAGAACATCCCGCCGTTGACGCCGATGGATCCTGTCCGAATCCGCCGGGCGATCGCCATTCCGCGCTCCACCGACCCCGACAGCACGGCACCGGCCAGGCCGAACGCGCTGTCGTTGGCGATCCGCACGGCGTCGTCGTCATCGTCGAACGGCAGCATCACCAGCACCGGACCGAAGATCTCCTCCTGCGCGATGGCAGCGGAGTTGTCGACGCCCACCACCACCGTGGGCTGGACGAAGAAGCCACCTGCCAACTCAGCGGGCAGATCATCGTATGAGCCACCGCCGACGGTGATCTCGGCACCGCTGCGGCGAGCACGCTCGCACGCGTCCAGCACCCGCTCCTTCTGCCGCGCGCTGATCACGGGACCGACAAGGGTCTGCGGCGACGCGGGATCGCCGACGGGCACCATCCCGAAGGCGGCCGTCACACCGGCCACCGCGTCGTCGAACAGCGATCGGTGGATCAGCATTCTGGTGGTGAGCGCACAGGCCTGTCCCGCGTGCACGCACACCCCGATGGCGCTCGGAATGATCTTGGCCGGGTTGACGTCCTCGGTGACGATGAGTGCCGACTTACCGCCCAGTTCCAGGAACGTCCGCTTCATCGTCTCGGCGCCCTGGCGGATCAACAGCTTTCCGACGGCGGTCGATCCGGTGAACGAGATCATGTCGACGCGGGGGTCGGTGGCGAGCAGCTCGGCCACCGCGTTGTCCGGCGTCGGCACGACGCTCACGACGCCCGCGGGAATGTCGGTGTGCTCGGCGATGAGCCTTCCCAACCGGGTGGCGTTCCACGGTGTGTGCGGGTCGGGCTTGAGCACGACGGTGTTGCCCGTCGCCAGAGCTGGCCCCAGCTTGTTGAGGATGACCTCGATCGGGAAGTTGGACGGCGTGATGGCACCCACGACGCCGACGGGTTCCTGAACGACGGTGCGGACGTTGCGATCACCGAACAGACCGCCGCCGTCGAGTGTGCGCTCCCAATCGAATTCGTCGATCAGACGGGAGGGGTACCGCAGCGAGTCGGCCAGCGGCCAGTCCAGCTGTGCGGTGGCGATCGTCACGTCAGGGCATCCGACCTCGGCGATCAGCTCCGCGCGCAGCTCGTCGCGCTCGGACTCCAGCGCCGTCTGCAGCTGCTGCAGGCACCGCTGACGTAGTGCGCCGTTGGTCGACCAGTCCGTCTCGTCGAACGCCCGTCGCGCGGATCCGATGGCTCTCGACATATCCTCGGCGCCTGCGGCGGACGTCGCTCCGAGCACCAGACCCGTTGCCGGGGAGAGATTGTCGAATTCCGCGCCGGACGCCGCAGCGACCAGTTCACCGTCGATCAGCATGCGCTTCTCGGCGGCCTGCGCGGCCAGATGGCCCAACTCGACGCTCGACGCCGACGGCGCCTCGATGGCTTCGCTCACTGCGCTCCCTCGGTCCGGGCGTTCGGAAGCGCGTCACCGCACCACCAACGGTAAAGATTACAGTATCGCAGTTCGGCATCGCAGCTTGACCGCGTCCCGACGCGGGTGCGTCACTTTGACGGTTGCCATGACACCATTGTGGTGTCATAGTGATGTCATGGAACTGCAACCGTTCGTCGACAGCGTGCGGCACGAGCTGAGTGTCGCCGCGGCGGCCGGCGGCGATGACGCCGTCGCTCTGGCCGATCGCCTTACCGCTCCGCTGGAGTCGGCCATCCGGCTGGCGCTGCTCGAAGCGCTGTCCGCGGCAGCCGAGGAGATCACCCGCGACCTGGCCCCCCGATCGGTCGACGTGCGGTTACGCGGTCGCGACCCGGAATTCACCGTGACGCCCGGGGTGGACGACATGCTCGACGATGCTGCGTTCCCAGCCCCGGAAACAGACGCTGACGGCGGCACCTGGCGGGTGACACTGCGCCTACCCGAGAACCTTCGGGCCGGAGTCGACGCCTCAGCTCAGGACGCCGGGGTATCGGTGAACGCCTGGCTGGTTCGTGCCGTCACCACCGCACTGAGTGGCAATCGCCGGCAGCGACAGCGCCCCGGTGGCGACAAGCACTTCAGCGGCTGGGTCCGCTGAGAACTCTCACCCATCCCTACGAAACGACGAGGACAGCCGATGCCCACTTTTCCGACCCCCGACCCCATCACCGCGATACTCGAGGTGGTTGCCGGCTCTGTCCGGCTGATCGCGACCGATCGCGATGACACCGATGTCGAGATCCGACCCCGCGACCCCTCGCGTGCCTCCGATATCAAGGCCGCCGAGCAGGCGCGCGTCGACTTCCACAACGGCACCCTGACTGTCACGGCCGGCAGAAAGTTCATATCGCTGGGCCGCGGCGGAGCGGTGACCATCGACATCGCATTGCCCTCGGGCTCTCGGCTACGGGCGTCGACGGTATCCGCCGAGGTGCACGCCGAGGGCGAGTACTCCGAATGCAAACTGGCATCGGCCAGCGGTGCGTTCGCCGTGGATTCTGTGACCGGAAGGCTCAAGGCGGACACGGCCTCTGGTCGCATGACCGTTCGGGCCATCAAGGGTTCGGCAGCGATCGCTTCGGCGTCCGGTGACACGTCGGTCGGCGGTCTCGTCGGCGATGTGAAGTTCCAGTCGGCCAGTGGCAGGCTGTCGGTCGGGCGACTCGACGGTGCCGTCGACATGCAGACCGCCTCTGGTGCCATCACCGTCGCCACCGCCGTCAAGGGCCGTGTCTCCGTGCAGACCGGCAGCGGCGACGTCGAGCTGGGGATCGCGGAAGGCACTGCGGCACAACTCGATGTGCGAACCCGGTCGGGCGAGATACGAAACGCGCTCGCAGCGTCGGACGGGCCTGCCGATGGCGACGAAACCCTGGCCGTACACGTGCGCACCGGATCGGGTGACATCACCGTGGCGCGCGCCGCGGTCGAGGCCCTGTCCTAGTCGAGGCCCGTCCTAGAGCTGCCCCACCTGGACCGGTACGCCCGTAAGCCAGGACATGCCCGCCAGCGCCTCGACATCGTCGGGATCGCTTGACATCAGCTGATTCACGTTGACCCCGCCGGCCTTGTTGGCGACTCGCCATCCCCCGGTGCCCTTGTGACCCCAACCGTGCGGGATCGCGATGGTGCCCACCACGATGTCGGCGGTCAGCGACACCGGCAGCGCGATCTTGCCGTGCGCCGAACTGACCTCGATCACGTCACCATCGGCAATCCGCCTCGCCGCCGCGTCATCGAGGTGCATGAGCGCCCGGTTGGTCCGCTCCCCCCGCATCAACAAGGGCGAGTTGTGCATCCAGGAGTTCTCCGACCGGGGTTCCCGCATCCCGATCATGCGCATCGGATAGTCCGCGGGCGGCTGCCTGCGCACCATCGCGGTGATCTCGGCGGCGATATCGTCGTGCACCAGCTTCACGCGCCCGTGGGGGTAGACAACGACCTCGTCGAGCACCGGTGTGCGGATGTGCGGCGAGACCACCACTCCGTGCGGGTGGTCGCGACTCAGGCGGGCGAACGTCAAGCCGCCTCGGCGTAGCCCGAATCGGTCACCGCCGTCGGAGAGCCGGATCATGCCGTCCGCCAGCGGGCGCGGTGTCAGTCGGGCACCGAACGCCCCCAGTGCCTTTCGCAGGACGCCGAGCGCGGCGAACGCCGGCGTGCGGGTGGCCATCCGCGCGGTCAGGTCGTCGACGATCTCCCACTCGGTGCGTGCCTCACCGCGCGGCGCGATGACCGCCTCGGTGGCCTGCCGGAACGGAGTCGCCTGAAACTGCTGGAACGTCAGGGCGAAGTCGTCGCGCTCGTACATCGTGGTGACGGGTAGGACGTAATCGCAGTGCGCCGTCGTCTCGTTGACATAGAGGTCGAGCCCGACCATCAGGTCGAGCGTCTCGAGCGCTCCCTCCAACTCGTCGCCGTTGGGCACCGACAGCACCGGGTTACCCGCCGCGACGAACATGGCCTTGATCTGCCGTGCGCCCGGCGTGGCGATCTCCTTGGCCATCAGCGCCGCGGGCTCGGCTCCGACGACGGGCCCGAAGCCGCCGATGCGGCTTCGCTTGCGGCGGTAGGCCCGTCGCATCGACCACCCCATCGCCTTGATTCCCCACCTCTGTCCCGAGATGCCGAGGGTGCTGAACACGCTGCCGCCGGGCCGGTCGAGGTTTCCCGCCACCAGGTTCACCGCGTCGATCAGGTAGGTCGTCAACGTGCCGTTGCGGCCCACACACGTTCCGAGTCGACCGTAGATCGCGGCGCGCGGCGTCGCGACGAGGTCGCGGGCCAGCGCCCGAACCGCCTCCGGCGCGATGCCCGTGTGCTGCTCGGTGCGCTCGGGGGTGAACGGCTCGCAGTGCGTCGCCAACCACTGCACACCGTCGGCCTGCCTCGCCACCGTGGCGGGATCCACCAGCGCCTCGGCGAACATCACGGACAACAGCGACAGGAGAAGGTAGGCGTCGGAGTCGGGCACGATGCCCATCCACTCGAACTGCGCGGCGGTCTCTGACCTGCGCGGGTCCACGACGACGACCCGTCCGCCACGCTTGACGACGTCGTGCATGCGGTCCTTGATCCGCGGCGCGGTGAGGAAACTGCCGTGGGACACCACGGGATTGGCGCCCATCAACACCAGAAGATCGGTGCGCATCAGATCCGGGATCGGCACCGACATCGGTGTGCCGTACAGGAACTGGCTGGCCAGCAGTCTGCTGCTGGTGTCCTGCGAGGATGACGTGAAGAAGTGACTGTGGCGGCCGATGCCCTTGATGAAGGTCATCGCGCCCATCACGTGCGAGTAGCTGAAGGCCGCCGGATTGCCCATGTACCAGCCGACCGCGCCGGAGCCGTGTCTGCGGTGGATGTCGGACAGCCGCCCCGCAATGTCGTCGAGCGCCTCGTCCCACGAGACCGGCTCGAAGCCGTCAGGGCCCTTTCGCAGCGGTGTCGTGACACGGTCGGGATCGTTGACCACCTCGGCGAACGCAATGCCCTTCTGGCAGGCGAAACCCGCTGACAGCGGATGGTCCTTGTCGGGCCGCAACGACACCAGACGACCGTCCTCGACGGTGGCCACCATGCCGCACAGCGGCTCGCAGATACGGCAGAAGGTGGGCTTGTGATCGATCACCGGAACTAGGTTACTGTAATGGTTACAGTTGCAGACCAGATTCGATGATGGAGGCTGCCACGTGCAGAAGGCGATCGACCCCGGTATCTCCACCTGGCCGGATGAGAATCCGCAGCTGATCGGTAGCGGCTGCGGGGCGTGTGGGGCGACCGTGTTTCCGCGCCAGTCACACTGTCCAAGGTGCAGCAAGGCGGACATGAGCGACGTGCTGTTGCCGCGCCGCGGCACGGTGATCGCGTGGACCACGCAGGGCTTCCCGCCGGGGCCGCCCTATGCAGGCCCCACCGGCAAGGACTTCGTACCGTTCGGCGTGGGCCTGGTGCAGTTGGGTTTGGGCGAGGACGCGGTGGTGCGTGTCGAGGGTCGGCTCACCGAGAGCGATCCGGCCAAGCTCGAGTTCGGCATGGAGGTCGAGCTGACGTTCCTGCCGTTCGCCACGGACTCCTCTGACCCAGACAACCCGGTCGACATCGTCACCTTCGCGTTCCAGCCGACAGGAGCCCAGACATGAGCAATGAAGTGGCGATCATCGGTGTCGGGCTGCATCCGTTCGGCCGGTTCGAGGGCAAGAGCGCCATGGAGATGTGCGTCGACGCCATCGACGCGGCAGTCACCGACGCCGGTGTGGCATGGGGCGATATCGGCGCCGCGGCGGGCGGCAGCTGGACGGTCGCCAATCCCGACGCCATCGTCGGCATGGTCGGCCTCTCAGGCATCCCGTTCACCAACGTCTTCAACGCATGCGCCACCGCGGCCAGCGCCGCGAAGGTGTGCGCCGACGGAATTCGGCTGGGCGACTACGACATCGGCATCGCCGTGGGCCTGGACAAGCATCCACGCGGCGCCTTCACCGAGGATCCGGGGCTGGTCGGCATGCCGCAGTGGTACGCCGAGAACGGCCAGTACCTGACCACACAGTTCTTCGGCATGAAGGCCAACCGCTACCTGCACGAGCACAACATCTCGCAGCGCACGCTGGCCAAGGTGGCCAACAAGAACCTGCGCAACGGCGCCCTTAACCCGAATGCCTTCCGCCGCAAGCCGATCGCCGAGGATGACATCCTCAACTCGCCGATGCTCAACTACCCGCTCACGCAGTACATGTTCTGCGCACCCGACGAGGGGGCCGCGGCAGTGGTCATGTGCCGGGCCGATATCGCGCACCGCTACACCACCAAGCCGGTATACCTGCGCGCCGTGGAGATCCGCACGCGCACGTACGGCGCACACGAGGTGAACACCACCTTCGCGCCCGTCGACGAGATGCCGGCGCCCACGGTGTACGCCGCCCGCGCCGCATTCGAGAAGGCGGGCATATCACCGCAGGACGTCGACGTCATCCAGTTGCAGGACACCGACGCGGGTGCCGAGATCATCCACATGGCCGAGTGCGGGTTCTGCCCCGACGGAGACCAGGAGAAGCTCCTCGCCGACGGTGCCACCGAGATCGGCGGCTCCATGCCGATCAATACCGACGGTGGCCTGATCGCCAACGGTGAGCCCATCGGCGCATCGGGCCTGCGGCAGATCCACGAACTCGTCCACCAGCTACGCGGCGAGGCAGGCGACCGCCAGGTGCCCGGCAATCCACGGGTGGGCTTCGCCCAGCTCTACGGCGCCCCGGGAACTGCGGGCGCCACCATCCTCACGCTCTAGTCCCCCGCCGAGCAGACATAAACCTGCCCAATAGTCGCCTGAATTGGACAGGTTTATGTCTGTTCGCGGGGAGGAAGGAACCACCATGACCGAACAGTTCAGGGACGCGCCGGTGTTCGACGCCGATCAGCACATGTACGAGACGGGCGACGCGCTGATCAAGTACCTACCCGAGAAGTACAGCCGCGCCGTGCAGTACGCGCAGTTCGGCAGGCAGACCCGGATCGTGATCAACAACCGGGTCACCGATTTCATCCCCAACCCCACCTTCGAGCGGGTCGCCGCCCCGGGGGCACACGAGAAGTTCTTCGCCGGCGAGAACACCGAGGGCCAGACGCTGCGCGAGATGCAGGGCAAGGCGATCGAGGCACCGGCGGCCACCCGCAATCCCGAGGACCGGGTCGCCGAACTCGATCGCCAGGGTGTCGTCGAGGCGCTGAACTATCCGACCCTGGGCAGCCTGGTGGAACACTCCAGCGCCGACGATCCAGCGCTGACGCTGGCGATCATTCACGCGCTCAACGAGTGGATTCACGAACACTGGTCGTTCAACTACGACAACCGGGTGTTCACCACGCCGATCATCAACCTGTCCGAGGTCGACGCGGCGCAGCGTGAACTGGCCTGGCTCCTGGAGCGCGGTGCCAAGGTGGCCTTGATCAAGCCGGGCCCGGTCAACGGCCTGCACGGCTGGCGCTCCCCCGCGCTAAGCGAGTTCGACCCGTTCTGGCGTGATGTGGAGGCCGCCGGACTGCCCATCGTCCTGCACGCGAGCTATCCGCCGCTCGACGACTACGTCAGCCGGTGGGAGCCGCCGCACACCCAGAACTTCATGGCGCAGAGCGCGTTCCGATGGATGGCGCTCGGCCACCGCGAGATCGCCGACATGATCACCAGCCTGATCTGCCACGGCACGCTCACGCGCTTCCCGAAACTGCGGATCGCCAGTGTGGAGAACGGAAGCGGGTGGATCTTCCCGCTGTTCAACGACTTCGAGGACCTGCAGAAGAAGATGCCGCAGAACTTCCCCGAGCATCCGCACGATGTGTTCCGCCGCAACATCTGGGTCAGCCCGTTCTGGGAGGGCTGCGTGTCCGACGTCGTCAACACGGTCGGGTGGGACAAGGTGATGTTCGGCTCGGACTATCCGCATCCCGAGGGGCTCGCCGAACCGAACGGGTTCTGGAAGTACGCCGAGGGCATGGACGTGCGTCGCACCTATGACTTCATGGGCGACAACGCGCGACGCTTCATGGGACTGCCCATCGCCAACCCCGACCCGCAGGCGGTCAACCCGCCGGCGATGGCCAAGATCTGAGTCACCAACATCCCCCGAGACTGCTGTGAGATCGCGATTTAGCGAGGAAACCCGATCTCACAGCAGTTTCGGCGCTGCGATGTGACCCTTAGGGCCACTCGAAGCAACCGACGTTGGGAATGCAGCCGCCACCGCCGCCCGGGCCGCCGTGGCCGCAGATTCCGTCGGCCGTGCAGCCGCCGCCACCATTGGGGCCTCCGTGACCGCATGTGCCGTCGGCTGTACACCCGCTGCCACCGTCGGGGCCGAACACACCCGGGCTTGCTGCTGCAATCGGTGCCACGGCTATCGCCGTCGCGGCCGCACCCGCCATGACCAGCGGCCCGATGAGTCTCATGATCGCCTTCATGCACTCGGTTCTACCACTAAGACCGGCTAAGTAAAAGGCTGCAATCTCAGCGAAATCTGTGAGGTCGCTGAACGGCGGAAACGCGCCTTCTAGCAAGTTCGCCAGGCTTAGAGCCGGACCAGACCCCTTGGTAGCGGCAGGATGTCAGCGTAGGTGACGATGCCCGGCGCCGCCGCGACCACCTTCGGGATGGCGTTGACCGCAGGCATCGCCGTGAGGATCATCGGCAGCCGCATGAAGTCGTTCATCGTGGTGCCCTTGAAGTCCGCGGGCGGTGAGATGTCGACCTTGATTGCGACGTTGGGGTTGCCGTCGACCCTGATGCGGTGACCCGTGTCGATCGGCCAGTCCGGCTCGAGCGTCTGGCCCTTGCGCCACACGAAGCGAAGCTCGACGATGCTGCGCCCGTTGACCTTCCCGTGCCAGCTGAAGGCGATGCCTGCCACGCATCCCGCCTTGATGCTCCACGAGCCGAGATCGACGTCAGCGGTGGTCTTGGCGTACTCGGCCTCGCAGACGACCTCGTCGAACTCCACCCCCAGCGCATCACCGAGCAGGTGGACGGCGTCGATGAACACGTCGGTCGCCTTGGCCGTCATGGCCGGCAGGTTCGGATCGTCGATGGGATGGGAGAAGCCGACCGGAATCTCGGTGGCCGGCGAGTCGTAGCCGCTGATATCGGCTTCCTCGATGACTGTGACCTTGTCGATGCGGTCGCATCCGCCTGCGGCCACGATCGCCAGCAGATCGACGAAGCCGGGGTTGATGCCCGACCCGAAGATCGAGGCGCCACCCTGCTCGCAGGCCAGCGCGATCCGATCCCGTCGATCACCGAGCGAGTGTCCGGTGATGAAGGCCGCGGTGGTCACGATGTTGACGCCGGCCTCCAGGATGCGGACGACCTCGTCGACGTCGATCCACATCGGGTTGTAGACAACGCAATCCGGCTTGAGCGCGAGGAGCGCCTCGACGTCGTTGGTGGCGGTGACACCCGTCGGAGCAAGACCGCACAGTTCGCCGACGTCACGGCCCGCCTTGTCGGGTGACCACGCATAACACCCGACGAGGTCCAGGTCCGGGTGCGCCAGCGCGGCCTCGACCGACTGGCTGCCGACGTTACCGGTCGTCCACTGGACGACGCGCGTGGTCACGACGCGGACTTGGCGGGCGAGTAGTTGGGCTTGCCGAGCCCGAGCATGTACTGGCCGATCATGTTGCGGAACACCTCCAGTGTGCCGCCGTAGATTCCGACCAGCGGGGCGAACCGGTAGACGTACTCCGCGGCACCACCGTCGATGGCGCCGTCGGTGTCGATCGGCAGCGCCGACGCCTCACCCAGCAGGTCCATCAAATCGGGTGAGACGTCACGCATGGTCTGCGCGAGGGCGACCCGGCCGAAGATGTTCGGGGTGCTGATCGCCACCTCCATACGGGCGACGCTGCGGCCCAGTCGATAGGCCACCGATCCATCGTCCACCGGGCGGCGGCCGCTTGGATCGGCGGTACCGACGATCGCGGCGGCCCTGTCGCACGCCGCGACCATGAAGCCGCCCTGGTGCATCATGATCGAGACGTCCTGCAGGCCATCAGCACTGGCGTCCACGGCGCCGTGCTCGGCGTTGAGCGGTTCGCGCAATACTGTCCAGCCGCCGTTGACCTCACCCAGTCGGTAACGGTCATCGACCCGGACGTCGCTGTAGTAGACGATGTTGGTTCGGTCGCCGTCGACGGTGCGAATGCCCTGGATCTCGATGCCCGGTGTGTCGAGCGGCACCAGGAACATGGTCAGGCTCTTGTGCTTTGGCGCATCCGGATCGGTGTTGGTGATGAGGAAGACGTACTGGCAGTTGTGCGCACCGGTGGTGAACATCTTCGAGCCATTGATGATCCAGCTCGACCCATCCGCTTCGCGGACGGCGCGCGTCTTGCATGTCGCGATGTCGGAGCCGCCATCGGGTTCGGTGTAGCCCAGACACAACCGGATGTGTCCGGAGAAGACGCCCGGCAGCACCTCCTCCTGCACCTCGGGCGAGCCGAACCTCTTCACCGACTTGGCGATCATCGACGTGGTGCCCGCCGTCACCCACGGCACGTGGTAGCGGCGCTTCTCCAGCTGCCACAGCCGGTTGCGCAGCCGGCTGAACCCGCCCTCGTCCTCGCTGTGCCACTCGCCCGCGATGTAGCCGCCCGCGCCGAGTGCGAGGTGGACGTCCTCGTCGAAGTTGTCGCCCGTCTCGCGATCCCGCCGGAGCACCTCATCGGTGACCTGTGTCGACAGCAGTGCGCGCGCCTCGTCGAGGAAGTCGTGGTCCTCGTCGGACAGCTCGACTCGTGAGAAATCCATGTTCTTGTCTCCTATTAGCCGGTGTCCTAGGCGCTTTCCCGGGCGGCGACGATGTGGGCGATCCGGACCGCGGTAGCACCCGGATCGCCACCTGCCAGCGGCCAGCCCCTGGCGCGAACCAGATAGGCCGTTGCGGCCGCCTCGGCCGACACGCCAAGGCCACCCTGAATGTGGACCGCCATGGTCGCGGCCTTCGCGGATTCCTCCGCCATGAACACGAACGCCGACGGCCCGAGTTCCGGACGCGCGTCGGGCTCGTTGTCCAGATACCACGCCGCCCGCCGGGCCAGCGCCCGCCCACCCTGGACGACGATCGCCATATTGGCCAGCGGGTGCGAGATGCCCTGCAGCGTCGCGATCGGGACGCCGAGGGTGTAGCGCGTCTTGGCAAACTCCGCGGCGATGGTCATCGTCTCCTCGACCAGACCGGCGAGCGCGGCGGCGGTCAGCAGACGCCACTCATCTAGCGCCAGTTGGTAGGCCGCCAGTGCCTGCGGTCCGCTGGCCAGCACGGTCGCGGTGTCTGCGGCGGCGGGGTCCACCCAGGCCATGGGCAGCCGTCCGATGTTGTCCACGTGGGGCGGCCGGGTGTCGAACGTCAGACGGACCACGTCGTCACCGTCGCGCACGACGATGTGGTCGGCGATCGAGCCGCACGGAACAAGCCGTCGACCGCTCGCATCGACCTGACGTGGGTCCAGGCCGACGATCTGCTCTCCGGACACGATCGCACCGTCGTCGGAGTCCAACGCGCCCAACCGGGCGAGAAGCCTTGCCGCACACACATGATCGATCCACGGTACCGGGGCGAGCGAACGCCCGATCTCCTCGGCGACCAGTGCGAGGTCGACCATTGTGGCTCCGTCGCCGCCGACGGACTCCGACAGGGCCATCGACGTCGCGCCGGTGGCGCACAACCGCTCCCACAGACCCTTGTCGAAGCCGGTGGCCTCGGCAGCACGAACGGACTCGATCGAGCAGTTCGCCTTGAAGAACTTCTGATACGCGCTCAGCAGGTCCGTCTGGTCCTCGGAGAGGCTGTAGTCCTCCCTGCGTAGTTCGTAACGATCCATGATCACTGCCCCTCTCGATCGCCGAAGAAGAACGCTTGCGCGTTGTTGTACAGATAGTTGTCGAGCACATCAGGTGGCAGGTCCAGGGCGAGCGCCTCGGGCACGACGCGACTCTGCCGCAGCACCGGCCAGTCCGAGGCGAAGATCACCTTGTCCTTGCCGCGGGTGCGCATGAAGTGCAACAGGCTGTCCGGCAACCGCTTCGGCGACCACGCCGAGGTCATCAGGCGCAGGTTCGAGTACTTGATCAGCATCCGGATGGCCACGTCCCACCACGGGTCGGCGCCGTGGATCATGCACAGCCGCAGCTCTGGAAACCGCACGCATACCCGGTCGAGGTGAATCGGGTTCTGCACCTCGCCGGGGATCGGCGGACCAGGTATGCCGGTGTTGACGCACAGCGGCAGGTCGATCTCGGCACACTTGGCATATAGCGGGTAGTACACGGCGTCACTCGGCGGGTACTGACCGTCGCCCCAGAAACTCGGTCCCACTGCGGTGTACGCCACGGGCAGATCCTTGGTGAGTGCCACGAGTTCACGTAACGCCGGGACGGGCCGCAGCAGGTTGATGCCACCGACGGCCAACGCGAACCTGTCGGGCCGCTCGGCCACGAACTTGCGTGCCGTCACCGAGGGCTTGACCAGGTTGTCCATCAGGATCGCCTTGGCGACACCGTGCTCATCCATCTCATCGAGCAGCGCGGGCAGCTCGACCTGGTCGTACAGCGACTGCGGACCCTTGAAGTAGTCGTCACGCACCTTGAGCATGAACTCGGGTTGCTTCTTGGTCTCGCCGAAGTGCACGTTGACCAGACAGTCAATCGCCCTGTGTCCAGTGGCCCTGCGTTGAGCGTCCGCGTCTTGAGTGTCGCTGTGTGACATCGCTTCCCTTGCTCAGGTGGACTTCGGTGCTTGAAATGTCAGCAGTGCTTGTCGGACCGCCTGGCTCTTGGCCCAGCGGTAGTCGGCCTTACCGTTGCCGAGGCGGCGGACCCTGTCAACGACGATGAACTCCTTGGGCGCCTTGAAGCGAGCCAGCTGCTCGACGCACGCCGCATGCAGCGCGTCTGGATCAACGCTCTCTCCGGCGTGCGGTTGCACGAGCGCGACGACCTCCTGGCCCCACCGTTCACTGTCGCGGCCCACGACGAGCGCATCGGCGACGCCGCCCTGGGCCCGGATAACCGCCTCCACCTCCTCGACGAAGACCTTCTCGCCTCCAGTGTTGACCACCAGTGAGTCACGACCGAACAGGCGCAGCGTGCCGTCGGACTCCAGGGACGCCCGGTCCCCCGAGACCACCACCCGTTGCCCCTGCACGACGGGAAAGGTCTTACGGGTGGCCTCGGAATCGTCGAAGTACCCCAACGGGATCCGGCCGGTCCGGACCACCCAACCGACCTCGTCTTCCCCCGGCGCCAGGAAGCGGGTGAGGTCCTCGGACACCACGGTGCCACCCTCGCGTAGGTCGAACGTATCGCGATGCGAGCCACGCTGGTTGTGACCGAAGCCCATGTTTCCGGTCTCTGAGGACCCGTAGCCATTGATGATGGTGAGCTGCGGCAGTCTCTCCAACAGCGCGCTCACATGCTTGGGATTGGTCGCCGCGCCGCCCGTTCCGATGGCGTAGAGCGAAGAGAGCTCGTATGCGCTGCGCTCGAGTTCCTCGACCAGCGGTGCCGCGTAGGCGTCGCCGACCATGGTCATCAGGCCAACCCTCTCGCGTTCGACGGTCTGCCAGACGGTGGGTGGGTTGAACTTGCTTCGATCGTCGTAGAGCACGACCGGCAGCCCGGCGAGCGTTCCCGAGAAGAACGTCCACAGTCCGGCGGCGTGCATCAGAGGTGAGACGGCGAACCACGGCGAACCCTCGTTGGCGCGCACCCTGTCGTGGATCTCCTCGGCCGACGCATGGTCGGCACCCACCATCGATGAGACGTAGGTGTCGCTCTGCCTCCAGAGCACGCCCTTGGGGCGCCCGGTGGTTCCACCGGTGCAGTACATGATGAGATCGTCGGGCGAGCCTGCAATTCTGCGGTCCGGATCACCCTGCGCGATAGCGTCTTCCAACCTCACCGCACCCGCCAGCTGCGGCGCGTCGCTGCCGTCGTCGACCTCGATCAACAGATCGGCGCTGAAACCGGCATTGCTCCTCGCGTCCGCACCGGGCGACAGCACGTCGGCGAACTTCGCGCCCAGTGCGCGGTGATAGATCACCGCCCGCGGCTTGACGTAGTCCAGTAGGTCGGCGACCTCGCGTGGCGTGTAGTGGTGGTTGACGTTGACCGGGATCGTCCGCGCCTTCAGCGCGCCCAGCACCATCTCCGGATAGCGATCGTTGTACATGACCAACGCCACCCGGTCCTGTCCGCACTCCCAGTTCTGCAGGCCGGCACGGTCGCCGTGCACGCCGAACCCCCTGTCCGCCAGGAAGTTCGCCAGCCGTCGAGTCCGTGTGGCCATCTCGCCGTAGGTGGTTCGACGCTCGCCGCACACCGTCATCGTGCGGTCGCCGACCGCGTCAGCGATGGCGTCGACGACGTCGCCGAGGGTCCATTCACCCATGGCTAGGCGTTGACCGAGACGCCGAGCAGGGTAAGGGCGTTGTCGCGCATGACCTTGCGGGTGTCCTCGGCGCTGAACTCGGGGAACTGCGGGATGTCGGCGGTGAAGGTCATCGGATCCGCAAGCCCCTCACCGTGTGGCCAGTCCGAGCCGAACAGGATCTTGTCGACGCCAATGGTGTCGGCGAGAAGCTTCACGTCGTCCTCGTAGTACGGGGCGATCCAGACGTTGTTCCTGATCTGCTCGACCGGGTCCACCTTGAAGTGGTGCGGCGCGGTGTTGGCGGCCTTCTTCAGCCGCTTGATCAGCCGGTAGACGAAGTAGGAACCGTTCTCGATGCTGGCGACCCTGAGCTTCGGGTGCCGCGTGAAAACCTGGTGCACCACCATAGAGGCCATGGTGTCGTGGATCGCCCGGTCGTCGAGCAGGATCTGATCCAGCGGATCCTTCTTGCCGAATCCCTCGAACTTCGCCTGGCCGCCCCATAGCGCCGCGATCGCCAGATAACCGCTGTCGGACAGATGAAAACCGACCGGAATGCCGGCCTCGGCCAACCGGGCCCAGACCGGATCGTGCAGCGGATCACCCAGGGACCGCGGCTTGACGAGCCCGGGTACCGGCGCCGGCCGGACCAACACCATCTTGGCCCCGCGCGCCAGCACGAACTCGACTTCCTCGACAGCCTTGTCGGGATCGGCCAACGAGATGATGGGCGCCGAGATGATTCGGTGGTCGGGTCGGTCGAAACCCCAGTCCTCGTCGAGCCATAGGTTGAATGCGTGCACCGAGGCCATCGTCGCCTCGATATCGGCCTTGAGCGCCTCCTCGACACCGCAGGCGAATGTCGGCAGCATGAACACCGTCTCGAGGTTCTGGCGGTCCAGGACCTTCACTCGCGCGTCGCGGTTCTGGTACTCGGGGTGGTCTGCCATCCGATCGACCTTCATCAGGGAGGCCGGGTCGACACCCTCGGGGATCTCGCCGCGGAACAACAGATCCAGACAGCCCGGTTCGATGATCGGATCGAACGTCGGATTGGGGATGAACTGATTGATCTCACCGCCCATGACGGCGAAGGTGCGCTTGCCCTCGGTGAGCATCTGCACGCCGCGGCGCTTGAACTCCTTGGGCAGATGCCGAGTGAACGAGTCGACCGGCTCGTAGTAGTGGTTGTCGACGTCGATCGCACGATAGTCGAGCGTGGCCTTGTCCGTCATGATCGGTCCTCCTGCTCTGGCGCCAGCGGCGGAAAGCTGGGCTGTCTCTTCTCGAAGAAGGCGGTGATGCCCTCAATGAAGTCGGGGCGCCGCATCGACTCGTGCATGAGTCTCTCGGCGTGGTCACTGGTGGCCACCAGATCCCGCAGCGCGTCGTCGTACATCTGACGCTTGATCACGGCCATGGAACTCGGCGCGCAATGGGCCGCCATGTCCTGCGCGTAGGCCAGCGCTCTGGGCAGCAGATCCTCGGGGGCGACGACTTCCTTGACGAGTCCGAGTTCGGCCGCCTCTTCGGCGTAGAAGGTGCGCCCACTCAGGAGAAGGTCGAGCGCCGCACTCCACCCCACCAGCCGGGGCAGGATCCAGGAGATGCCGTACTCGCCGATGAGTCCACGTCGGGCGAACGCGGTGGTGAGCTTCGCTCCCGCAGCAACGAACCGGACGTCGCACATCAGCGCGTGCGTGAGGCCGATACCGGCGCAGGCTCCGTTGATGGCCGCGATAATGGGCTTGCGCATGTCGGTGAGGAAATGCGGGTGCCGCTCACCGACGAGATGCGACATGTCGCTGTCTTCTTCTCCGGTGGATTCACTTGCGCCGCTTATGGTGTCGAGGTCACCCATATCGGCACCGGCGCAGAACGCCCGCCCGTTTCCGGTGAGCACGATGACCCGAACGTCCGGGTCCGCCTCGGCCGCGTCCATACAGCGGTAGAAGGCCGCGGCAAGTCCGCCACCCCAGGCGTTCATGCGCTCGGGGCGGTTCAGTGTCACCACTGCCACGCCATTTTCGAGTGCCTCATAGAGCACCGGACTCTTCTGATCGGTGGCTGTCACTGTGACTTCATCGCGTCGTCGACTCCCGGAATGCCCCAAGCTGAATGTATGCACATACTGTATACCTATCGGTAGCGCTCTCCGCCATAGGGCTGGGAACACAATCGCCGACGCGGCCAACCTCCGCCGACCGGCGTCGAACCGGCCCGTGGCTCACGCCCGTTCACCGTGCGCACATGAATCTAGATTCGCTAAGCACCCAGCCGAACTCGCCGATCCGCAAATTCCTGTGAGCCCGCTGAGAGAAGGCAAGCCTTACCTGTTGTTACACAGGTAAGGCTCAGCTAACGTCCAGGCGACTCACAGGCAACTTCGCCACATTGATCAGGAGAAACCGTGCAACTAGCTCTTCGTGCCGACTCGGTGGATTGCGACTACACGTCGCAACGCCCAGCGTCGCCAACCCGCAGCACCAAGTTTCTGGTGGTTGGCGTCGCAATGGCCAGCGCCGGTGTCATCGCCGTCAATCCCGTGATTGCGACACCGGCCATGCCCGACGTGCGAGCGGCAGCCGTTGAACTCTCGGCGTTCGCCAATCCGATCACCGAGTGGCAGAAGACCTTCACCAACACGTTCACCGCTCTGGGTACGCTGGGCACCGGCGTCTCGGCCTCCGCGGCCGCGCTGACGCAGGCGCTCAGCAATCCGGCGGTCCAGGCCCAGTTCGCCGGCATGTTCACCGGCTTCAACCCGCACCGCATGCTGAACGCACTGGCAACACTTCCGGAGTTCGGGGGGCGCCTCGGCGCCGCGGCTGCAGGTTTTACCGGGCAGCTCCAGGAGGCGCTCGGAGCCCTTCCGGGAGTCCTGCAGACCTCGGCGGGCCTCCTCGCACAGGGCAAGTTCCTCGAGTCGTTTGCCGAGGTCAACTACTGGTTCTTGACGGCCGGTTTGTCTGACTTCCGTGGCCAGATGCTGGACGCCTTCAGGGTTCCTGGCGATTTCCTGGACTCCATCGGCCTCGAGCCGCTCGCCCGCATCCTCGGCACCTCCTGGATGGTCACATCTGCGCCCGGAGCCCAGATCGCCGGCCCCGGCTTGCTGTCACGCGCTGTGATCGGCAATCTCGCAAGGGCATTGCTGGGCCCGCCAGTCACCGCGATGTTCCAAACCATGGAGATTTTCGACGCTTTCGGGGCCGCGGTCCAGGCCGGCGACATCCAGACCGCGATCAGCGAGCTGATCAACGCACCGGCAAGGATCGTCAACGCCTTCGTCAACGGGTACATTCCGGCATTCGTTGGCGACCCCGACGGTCCCTTCCCTCCCGGCCCCGGACAGACGTTCCCTGGCCTCCTCTCCCCGACGGGGACCTTCGACTTCTTCTTCCGCCAAGTGCCGGAGGAGATCGCCAAGGCTCTGCAGTTCCCACGGCCCGCTCCGCCGGTTGCACCGGCAGTGGTCACCACCTCCGTGGCAGACGCGACCCTGGTATCGGCGTCGCCGAGCGACATCCCCAGCAGCGGTACCCTCCAGCTCACGCTCGAGACTCCAACTGCTGCAGTCGAAACCGCCCCGGCTGTCGACGAGGGCGCAACCACCGACGGTTCGACCGACGCCGTGGTCACCTCACCCGAGCCTGAGGGTGCGGGCAACGGTAGCGGCACCACCCCCGTCGATGAGACGGATGGTGGCACCGACAGCGAGACTGGAGCCACCGATGGTGGCGAAAGCGAAGGCGCGCAGGGCGGCACGGACAACGGCACCAAGCCGTCCGACACCAAGCCCAGCGACACCAAGCCGTCGGACACCAAGTCCGACAACAGCAAGTCGGATGACAGCAAGTCCGACAACAGCAAGTCGGATGACACCAAGTCAGACGACAAGAAGTCCAATGACAGCAAGTCGGACAACGCCAAGTCCGACGACAGCAAGTCCAACGAGAGCAAGTCCAAGTCCAGCGACAACAAGTCGGGTGGCAGTGACAACAAGTCCAGCGGCGGTGAGTGAGCTGCGCTGACATGAACTGAGCCTCCGGGGCCTGACGACGCGACCGTGTCGTCAGGCCCCGGATTCAGTTCTCCAGCAGGCCAATACGCGCGTAGGCCTCACGAATCTGAGTCTTTGCCTCATGCGGCAAGTGCGCCTGCGGCGGTCGCGAGTGCGGGTAGTCACCGATCGGCAGACCCAGCAGCGAAGCCGCGTACTTGAACGCGCCACCCCAGTGCGTGAAGTAGTCCGCGCGGCCGGGATAGCAGGTGAACCACGGGCCGCGGTCCAGCTCGAACTGGTCCAGTCCCGACGTGCGCGCGTAGTCCATCGCCTCGACGAGTTTGTCGTCCCACACCAGGTTCCAGTACTCGCTGAAGATACGGCGCTGCGGTGTCTCGAACAGGTAGCCGCTTGTCCCGAGGAGCGCGGGGACCACAATGCCATCGCGCAGCCACCCGGCCCGGTAGACCGTCGTGTCGCACTCCCAGATCAACAACTCGGGGGCGAGTTCGTGCAGCATCCGACTGCTGCCCGGGCGGAAGGCACCCTCCTTGGTGGCGCACACCGCGGGGATCTCGGCGGCGATACGCGCACCCTCGGCCGGTGTCAGCACATATCCAGATGACGGTGAGTTGAACATCCCGAGCGCGATGTCGGTGCGATCGGCGACGTAACGGAAGAAGTCCAGCACGCCGTGTCCTCCGTGCGCCTCCATCATCGGTGTCTGGATGTAGACGATGTCGGCACCCACCTCCTGCGCGTGCCGGGTCAGCTCGACGCAGTCCTTGGCCGCGGTGGCCGATGTGCACGCCTGGATCACGACATCGGGTTTGATCACGCGCGCCTCGGCGATCGCCACCTCGAGCAGACGCTTGCGCTCTCCGATGGTCAGCGCCCAGAACTCGGCCAACCCGCTTGTGCACCAGAGCATCTGATGGTCGAGCGTGCCGATGCAATGCCGCACCAGGGCCCGGTAGGCGTCCCAGTCGATGTCATCGCCGTCGGTGCCGCAGAACGGTGTGTAGAGGGAGTCACCTATCCCCCGCAGCGCGGTGCGGGCCCACTCGCGTGCATCCCTTGCATTCGCCATGCGCCGCTCCCTGCAGAGTTGATCTGGTGAAACCTCAGGTGAAGTCGCTACCGCCGTCGACGTTGACGTTCGCGCCGGTCATGTAGGAATTGCGGCGTGACGCCAGGAATGCCGCGACCGGTCCGATCTCGTCGGGCAGGCCCGCGCGGGGCAGGTGCGCCGGATGGCCGAAGTGTTCGTCGATCGCCTGCATCAGGCGGTACGGGTCGGAGCCGTCGACGCCGACCGAGTCGGCCCAGCCGAGTAGAGCCTCGGATGCGATGCTGCCGGGCGAGACGACGTTGACCAGGATCGCATCCGGCGCAAGCAGCAGCGACAGGTTCTTCGAGACGCTGTTCACCATCGCCTTGGCCGCGGTGTAGGCAGGGAGCCTGGTGCTCTGGCGTTGCGTCGAGTGTGCGGAGAAGTTCACGATTCGGGCCCACTGCGCCTTGCGCAGCAGCGGAAGCGCGGCGCGCACGCACCGCACCATGCCCATCGCGCCGTCGTCGACGGCCGCATGCCACTGATCGTCGGTGAGTTCCTCGAACGAGCCGGCCGCGCCTGGGCCCACGGTGTTGATCAGGACGTTGAGTTCACCGTCCCAACGCCGTCCGATGTCGGCGAACACCCGCTCCACTTGGTCGGCGTCCGAGATGTCGGCGACCACGGCAACCGAATCGGGGCTACCGCACCGACTCAGTTCGGCCGCGGCCGCCTCGAGCACCTCGGCGGAGCGTCCGACGACGGCCACCCTGGCGCCGTCCTGCGCCAGGCACCGGGCCGTCGCCAGACCCATTCCACGACCACCGCCGACGACGACGGCGGTCGCGTTGGTGAAACCTAGGTCCACGCCACCACCCCGTCGGTCAGGAACCGGTCCAGTTCGGCGCGCGCTTCTCAGCGAAGGCGGTGGCACCCTCCATCGCGTCCTTGGACGAGAACACCGGCAGGATCAGCTCCTGCTGCTTGGCCCACATCTCGTCCTCGCTCCAGCTGGCGGACTTGGCGATGATCTCCTTGGTCACCGCCACGGCCAGCGGACCGTTCTTGGTGATGCGCTCGGCCAGTGCCAGGGCTCCGTCGAGTGCGCCGCCCGCCTCGGTCAGGACGTTGACGAAGCCCCATTGCGCAGCGTCCTCGGCCGTGAAGCTGTCACCTGTGAGCGCCAGCTCGAGCGCCTTCTGGTACGGAATGCGGTGCGGCAGCCGCAGCAGTCCGCCACCCGCTGCCACCAGGCCACGCTTCACCTCGGGGATACCGAACTTCGCGTTCTTGGCAGCGACGACAAGGTCGGTGGCCAGCACGATCTCGGTGCCTCCGGCCAGCGCGTACCCCTCCACCGCGGCGATCAGCGGCTTGCGCGGTGGACGCTCGGTGAAGCCGATCCCGCGTCCGGGGATCGCGGGCACCTCGCCGGCCATGAATGCCTTGAGGTCCATCCCCGCACAGAAGTTTCCGCCGGCGCCGGTGATGATGGCGACCGAGAGTTCCGGGGTGTCGTCGAGTTCGTCCACCGCGTCGGCGAGCCCCTGCGCGACGGCAAGGTTGAACGCGTTACGCGCCTCGGGACGGTTGATGGTGACGACGAGAGTCCGTCCCCGTCGCTCTGTGAGGACTACTTCTTCGGACACGTGGGCCCCTTCGCGAGATGGTTATCGTGATTCACGACACGGTAAGTGCACCGTGAAACCTACTATAGGTGTTTCAGTACCGTCCGACAGGCCATTGCTCGATTGAACTGCCATCGAGCTAATCCCTTGCTCAACAAGGCATTAGGGCCCGACAGCGCGAACGTGAAGAAGTGTTCGACGTCTCGTCGATTTCTCGCCAATACCTTCACGCACGCGCACGCCCAGGCGTAACGAGACCCCGACCGTATGCCTACCGGTAAGGTCTACGGTGACGTGTGCACCGGGACACGCAGATTCTAGCCGCGGTTCACACGGCCGTTGCCGGTAGATTGACGTCCGCCGCGAACCCGATGGAGGTGCCCCAGTGGCCAAGCAAGTGACCGGCGAGAAGCGGCAACGCCGCGAACGCGGCTCCATCAATCCCGACGACATTATCAAGGGCGCCTTCGAACTCGCCGAGGACGTCGGGATCGACAACCTGAGCATGCCCCTGCTGGGCAAACACCTCGGTGTCGGCGTCACCAGCATCTACTGGTACTTCCGCAAGAAGGACGATCTGCTCAACGCGATGACGGACCGCGCGCTGAAGCAGTACGTCTTCGCGACCCCCTACGTCGAGGCCAAGGATTGGCGCGAGACATTGCGCAACCACGCCTGGACCATGCGCAAGACATTCATGGGGAACCCCATCCTGTGCGACCTGATCCTGATCCGCTCGGCGCTGTCTCCTCGCGCGGCCAAGATGGGCGTCGCCGCTGTGGAGAAGGCGATCGAGAGCCTGGCGGAGGCCGGCCTCTCCCCCGAGGACGCCTTCGACACGTACTCCGCGGTGTCGGTTCACGTGCGTGGATCTGTCGTCCTGCAGCGGCTCTACGACAAGAACCGCTCGGTCGACGGCGGACCAGGCGACTTCGAGGAGGTCATGGTCATCGACGCCGAGACCGCGCCCCTTCTCGCCAAGGTGACCGAGGAGGGCCACCGCATCGGCGCATCGGATGACAAGAGCTTCGAGTACGGACTCAACTGCATCCTCGATCACGCCGCTCGGCTCATCGCCGAGCAGGCGGACGGGCCCGCTCCGCGGCGGGCGGCCGCCGCGCCGCGACGCAAGGCCACGGCGCGGTAGCGCCCATTTAGCCCGGCGCGGTAGCGCCCATTTAACCCGGCGCGGTAGCTGGCTTACACCTCGATGACGACGGCGCCGCCCTGGCCGCCGCCTGCGCACATCGCCGCGACACCGATACCGCCGCCGCGGCGACGCAGCTCGTAGATCAGGGTCGTCACCATCCGGGCGCCCGACGCCGAGATGGGATGGCCGAGGCTGCATCCGCTGCCGGAGAAGTTGACGAGATCCTCGTCGAGGCCGTACTCCTTGCACGCTGCGATCGGCACCGACGCGAACGCCTCGTTGATCTCCCACAGCGTGACATCCGACGGCTTCAGGCCTGCGCGCTGAAGAACCTTGCCGATGACCTTCACGCCGCCGAGCCCGGTGTCGCGCGGCGCGACGCCGATGGACGCCCACGCCTTGACGGTCGCCATGACGTCCAGGTTCTCCGCAAGGGCGAGATCGCGCTCTGCGACCGCTACCGCGGCGCATGCGTCATTGGTGCCGCTGGCGTTGCCGGCGGTGATGGAGAAGCCCTCGATCTCGGGATGCAGCACCTTGAGCCCGGCGAGCTTCTCGACTGTGGTGTCACGCCGCGGATGCTCGTCGACGGCGAACTCGGTGACCGAGCCGTCGAACTGGGTGATCTTCAGCGGCAGGATCTCGTCGGCGAACTTGCCTGCGTCCTGGGCTGCGACGGCGCGCTGATGGCTGCGAGCTGCCCAGGCGTCCATCTCCTCACGGCTGATACCCGCGGCCTGCGCGGTGTTCCAGCCGACCGTGATCGACATGTCCTTCATCGGAGCGTCCGGCGTCTCGACGTGCGTGGGTGTCATCCAGCGCTCCTCGAACTTCAGCTCGGGGCCGGGGATGCGCCAGTTGGTCAACGGTGTCATCGACAGCGACTGGACGCCACCGGCGATCAGGGCGCGCTCCATGCCGGAGCCGATCTGCGCCGACGCGTTGCCGATCGCGGTCAGGCTGCCCGCGCAGTGCCGGTTCACCGACTGGCCGGGGACGTGCTCGAGGCCCGTCGCCGTCGCCGCGTAGCGCGCGAGATCGCCACCACCGTAGTTGGATTCGGCGAAGATGAGGTCGTCGATGACCGCAGGATCCAGGCCTGAGCGGCGGATCACCTCGGGCAGCACGGCGGTGATGAGGGTCTCCGGCGGCGTATTGACCAGCGTGCCCTTGAAGGACCGCCCGATGGCAGTCCGGACCGCTCCGACGATGACAGGTGTGGGCATGTCTCAAACCTCAGTTCTTGGGCCGCCTCCGGCGGTGGATTAACTGCGTTACAAAACTAGCAGAAACTGTAGCGCTGACGGGAGGTGGTCAGCGAACGTCGGGTTCGGGCACGTGGAAGTGCTCGTCACGCAGCCGAAACGCCTCCTTCGTGCCGTGCTGGGCACGGGTCTTGACGAAATTGAACTCACCCGGCGCGAACTGCAGGTTCGTCCCGTAGGCGTGGAACAGGTAGCTGGCCACTTCCTCACCCTGATAGGCCTGACTCTGCTCGACCATGCGGAAGGCCTCCTTGGCGATCACGACGCCGTCGGCGGGCATCTTGGCCGCCTTCTCCGCCCAGTACCGGGCCCTGGCGGTGACGGCTTCCGGGGAGCACGTCTCGGTGAAGACCCCGAGGTGCTCGACCTCACCGGCCGCGATGATGTCGCCGGTCAGCAGCATCCGTCGCGCGAGCACGGGCCCGAGGCGGTGAAAGAACATGTGCAGGCTACCCAGCGCCGGGCCGAGGAAGCGCGTGGCGGGCATGCCGATGCGGGTGTCGCGGGCGATCACGGAGATATCGGTCATCAACGCCATCTCGAAGCCGCCGCCCAGGGCGTAGCCGCCGATCTCCCCCACTGTGATCTTCGGGAACCCCATGAGGTTGTGATAGAAGCTGAATGACTTGCGGTCCACGGTGAGTCGCCTGCGTTGGCTGGGCCGACGCCTGGCCGCCTCCTCACCCTTGTCGCCATACCAGCCGTACGCGTTGTTCATGTCCGCACCGGTGGAGAAGACGCCCTCGACGCCGCGGAGGATCACCACCGTGATGTCGTCGTCCTCGGCGACCTGATCGAGACACCGCTCGATGGCGTCGCGCATCGCTGCGTCATAGGAGTTGCGCTGCTTGGGGTTGTTCAGTGTGATGGTCGCGATTCGGCGATCTGGGTCGACGTCGAACAGCACGCGGTCGTCGGTCGTCGTCGTGTCTGTGGTCATAGTGGAACCCCTCTATCCGTGGTCGGCTTATCCGTGGTCGACGTTCGAGATCAGCCGAGCCTCGATGGTCTTGTCGGTGCCAAAGGCGATGGTGTGCCGCCGGGCGGCGGCGAGGTGGTCTGCCGCGATGCGCATGGCGCGGTCGCGATTGCCATCACGGATGGCGTCGGTCATGCGTTGGTGGTCGCGCAGGGCCGCACGCATCGTCTTGTCCCGCATGGGTGAGTCCATCGGGGACGACTCGTCGCTCCACACCGCGGACTCGTGTGCCGACCAGATCAGCTCAAGGGACCCGATCAGCAGAATCATCGGTTCGTTGCCGCACCGCGCCACCAGCGCCTCGTGGAATCGACGCGCGTTGGGAACGTAGCCGGCCACATCATCGAATTGCTCGCTCTGGTTGCGGATCTCGGCTTCGAGGTACGGGACCACCTCGGTCAACCGGTCCTCGCGGGCGGCGCACATTCCGGCACAGATGGGCTCCAGGTACAGCAGCGCCGCGCTGACGTCGGCAGGCGTCGAGTCGCGTGACTGCAACACCATGCCGATCATGTGCGCGGTCCGCTCCGAGGACGGCAGGTGCACCACGGCGCCGCCCACGTTCCCTCGCCGCACCGACACCAGCCCGTCGGTCTCCAGGATGTGGATGGCCTCGCGAAGCGCCGGCGGACTCACCCTGAACTCGGCCAGCAGCTGCTCCTGAGAGGGCAGGATGTCGCCCTGCTTCAGCCGTCCCGACAGGATGTCGTTGCGCAGGCGTGCCGCGAGGATCTCGGCGACCCTTGGCTGGCGAATCCGGTGCTCGACCACTGTCATCGCTGCTGCCTGGCGCCGAAAGCGGCGCCGGTGAGTCTCTCGGGTGGCAGCGCCACGGTGTCCACCAGTCCGATGCACAGCACCTCGTCGTCGAGCCGCAGTCTGGCCGTCGAGGTCAGACCGCGCTCGGTCTCACAACGCTGCACGTCAAAGGTCAACTCGGTCAGAAGTGGCGTCGGTCGGCGGTACTTCACGGTGAGCGATCGCGTCTTCCCCGACAGTCGGGTGGCGCAATTGTGGTGCTGTGTCACGCAATCGAAGAACACGCCGAGGAAGCCGCCGTGCACCAGGCCCGGCGGTCCCTCGAAGTTCAGCGGGAACGTGACGGTGCCGGTCGCGGTGTCCGGGTCGCCGTCGACGACGTCGAGGCGGTACTCGGGAAAGCTCGGGTTGTAGGCACCGACGTCGAATGCGTGGTCTAGGTAGAGCCTGCGCAGACCGTCCGGATCGGCACCTATGCGGGGCGCGACATCAGGTGGTGCCGCCTCGGCGAGGTCGGCCTCCCACTGCGCGAATCGGACCAGCATGTCGTCGACGGCGGGATGCTCGTTCTCGATGGACAGCAGCAGACCCGTCAGTCGCCGGATGGCGGCGGCAGCTTCCACGGTCTGTGGCAGCGGCTTCTCGCCAAACCGCGGTGCGTCGGCCACGGACCACCCCCTCCGTCGACTCGGGCGCCGGCGCTTCCGCAGGCGGCCTTTCCTTGCTAACTTGTACAAGATAGCAATCGTAGCGCCTACTGTATGGGTAACCGTAACGATGCGGAAGGGGCGATCCACGGTGAGTCAAGAGAGCGGCGAGGTTGTCGGTGAGAGCCAGGCCGCCGGCTCGGTGACCGTGTCTCACGACGGTGCGATCCTGCGTCTCGTACTCGACCGTCCCGATCGACGGAACTCCCTGAGCCACACAATGATCGACACGCTGGTTCAGGTACTTACGGACGCCACCACCGACGATGCCCTGCGCGCCATCCACATTCGGGGAGCCGGCGACGACTTCTGCGCGGGTGCCGACTGGGTGGCCACCAACGCATCAGGCGGGACACGCCCCCGCACCGGGGACCTGGTCCGCCGCATCCCCCTGACCTCGCACCGCATCATCGAACTCGTCGGGGCAATCGCACTTCCCGTCGTGTGCACGGTTCGCGGCTGGGCAGTCGGCCTGGGCTGCAACCTCGCGCTTGCCGCCGACTTCACCGTCGCCGCCGACGACGCGGTGTTCTGGGAACCGTTCCTGGACCGCGGATTCAGCCCCGACTCGGGCGCCACCTGGCTGTTGCCCCGCCTGGTCGGCGTGGCCAGGGCGCGGCGCATGCTGTTGCTGGGCGAGAGGGTCTCGGGCGCCGACGCCGCCGACTGGGGCATGATCCACCAGGCCACGACCGCGCAGGACGCGGACGATGTGGCCGAGGCCCTGCTGGCCCGGCTAGCCGCTGGTCCAACGGTCGCGCTGGGGTTGGCCAAGTCGGCGATGCGGGCCAATCAGCACGCCACCCTGGAGCAGGCCATGACCCAGGAGCTGTACAACCTCGAACTGTCGTGCCGGACAGCAGACTTCAAGGAGGGACTCGCGGCCTTCCGCGAGCGCCGCGCACCGGACTTCACCGGCCGATGACCGAAGGGAAATCCATGGCATTCGACGCGATCACGTATGAGGTCACCGGCCACACCGCGACCATCACGCTCAACCGGCCCGAAGCGCTCAACGCGCTGAGCCCGCACATGATCACCGAGCTGAGGACCGCGTATGACGCGGCGGAGAACGATGACGAAGTCTGGATCCTCATCGTCACCGCCAATGGTCGCGCGTTCTGCACGGGCGCGGACGTCTCGGAGATCCCCGGTGACGGCAAGGTCATCAACGAGCGGCCCTACCTGTCGACGTATGAACAGTGGGAGGCTCCGCAGGAGGGCACACCGCCGTTCCGCCGGATGGCCAAGCCGGTGCTGGCCGCGATCAACGGGATCTGCTGTGGCGCAGGGCTGGACTGGGTCACCACCGGCGACGTGGTCATCGCCTCGGATCGGGCGACGTTCTTCGACCCGCATGTGAGCATCGGCCTGGTCGCCGGCCGCGAGATGGTCCGCCTGGCTCGGGTCCTGCCTCGCAACATCGCGTTGCGCATGTCACTGATGGGCAAGCACGAGCGGATGACCGCACAGCGCGCGTATGACCTCGGCATGATCAGCGAGGTCGTCGAGCACGACCGACTGCTCGAACGGGCCCACGAGATCGCCGACGTGATCAACTCCAACGCCCCACTGGCCGTCCGGGGAACACGCCTGGCCATCCACAAGACGTTGGACCTTCCCCTGCACGAGGCCGAGATCCTGGCCGAGACATTCCGGGAAAGGGTCGTGCGGACGGAGGACGCGCTCGAGGGGCCACGCGCGTTCATGGAGAAGCGGACGCCGAACTGGCAGTGCCGGTGATGCCAACCTTCGAGACAGTCCTCCTCGACGTCGACGAGGCGGCGCGAGTCGCCACCGTGACATTGAACCGACCGGACCGGCTGAACTCGTTCGACAGGCGCATGTGCCACGAGATGGCCGACGTCTGGCGCACGGTGAAACTCGACGACCGGGTCAACGCGGTGGTACTGCGCGGGGCCGGCGAGAAGGCGTTCTCCGCGGGCCTCGACGTCAAGACCCCCTACGGTCAGCCGTCGAATGTGTGGAACCACGAGGATCCCGGCGAGTTCCTCAGCCCGAAGTGGCAGAAGATGTGGAAGCCCGTCGTGTGTGCTGTGCAGGGCATGTGCACCGCCGGGGCGTTCTACTACGTCAACGAGTCCGATGTCGTGATCTGCTCCGCCGACGCCACGTTCTTCGACTCCCATGTCAGCTTCGGCCGGGTCTGTGCGCTGGAGCCGATCGGGCTGATGCGCCGCATCGGGCTCGGTGAGACACTGCGAATCGCCTTGACCGGCAACGACGAACGCGTCAGCGCGCAGACCGCACTGCGGATCGGTTTGGTGTCCGAGATCGTGGAGGGAACAGGGACCGAGCAGCTGTGGGCCCGCGCGCACGAGATCGCGAGCATGATTGCCGCGCACCCGACATCGGCGACCCAGGGCACCGTCAAGGCCATCTGGGAGTCGCTCGACAAACCGTACCGCGCAGCGCTCGAGCAGGGCTTGATCTACACCCGACTCGGCAATGCCATCGGAGACTCCGAGCTGGATCCGAGTCGTCGTCCGCCGACGCCGAGGATTCGTTGATGGCGAATCCGCTGACCCGGCGAATCACCGAAGTCCTCGCTCTCGCACCACAGTCCCGCGCCATCGAGTTCGAGGGCGACTGGTCGACATGGGCCGAGGTGGGCGACCATGCGAGGCGTATCGCCGCGGTCGTGGCACAACACGGGGGGTCGCACCCGCAGGTGGGTGTCCTGCTGCGCAACACACCCGCCCACGTCGCGACGTTCCTGGGGCTGATGCTCGCCGAGGCGACGCTCGTGGTCATCAATCCGGCACGCGGCGATGACCGCACCAGGGATGACATCGCGGCACTGGGACTGTCCATCGTCATCGGGACGGCCGACGACCTGGCCGCACTGGTCAGACCGTCAGACTCCATGACCGCTGTCACGGTGTCGACGCTGACCGAACCGCCGCGGCTATCACCCTGTCCGACACACACATCGGCAGATACCCGACCCGGTGTCGCGGTCCGCATGCTGACCAGCGGCACCACCGGTCCGCCCAAGCGGATCGACCTGACCTACGACATGTTGGCGCGCAGCGCACTCGGCGCCAACCCCGAGGCCGCCACCGCCCCAGGAGAACCGCGGCGCGGTGTCGCCATCGTCAACGCGCCCCTGGTGCACATCGGCGGTGTCTACCGGGTACTGCAGTGCGTCACCGAGGCCCGCCCGTTCGTCCTACTCCCCCGCTTCGAGTTGCAGCGCTGGGCACAGGTGGTGCGCGAACACCGGCCAAAGGCGGTGTCACTGGTGCCCGCCGCGCTGCGCATGGTGCTGCACTCCGACCTGACCCGCGACGACCTCGCGGGCGTACTCGCGGTGACCTCAGGTACCGCGCCGCTGTCGGCCGAGGACGCCGATGCGTTCACCGACAAGTTCGGCATCCCGGTGCTGACGTCCTATGCAGCAACTGAATTCGGTGGTGGCGTCGCCGGTTGGAGCCTCGCCGACCACACCCGTTACTGGCACGACAAGCGGGGCAGCGTGGGCCGCGCCACCCTCGGCGCGAAGCTGCGGGTCATCGACGACGACGGTAACCCCGTCGACCCGGGCGTGCCCGGCCTGCTCGAGGTCAAGCCCGGCCAGCTCGGCCCAGGAACGGGCTGGATCCGCACGACGGACCTGGCCCGTATCGACGAGGACGGCTTCCTGTGGGTCCTCGGTCGCGCCGATCAGGCGATCATCCGGGGCGGGTTCAAGGTCATGCCCGACGATGTGCGCCTGGCATTGGAAGCCCATCCCGCCGTGGCCGGTGCTGCCGTGGTGGCGCGCCCCGATGAGCGACTCGGCGAGACACCGGTGGCGATGGTCGAGTTGCGCACCGAAGCCAACACCGGCACGGAGGAGATCGCCGACTTTCTGCGGACCAGGCTGGCCCGCTACGAGGTCCCGACCGAGATCGCGATCGTCGACACCATCCCGAGAACACCTTCGGGCAAGGCCGATCTGGGCGCGGTGCGGGCACACTTCGCCGCGTCCCGAGGTGGGCATGGCGCCTGACATCGCGACCAGCACAGAGACGACCGCGTCCGTCCTGATCCGTCAGGCGCGGACGAGGACCACTCACCCACTGCTGATCTGCGATGCCGAGCGGTTGAGTTACGAAGACGCCGAGCGTCGTTCGGCACTGCTCGCGCGGGGGCTCATCGCGCTCGGGGTCGGCAAGGGCAGCCACGTCGGACTGCTCTACCCCAACGGCGCCCACTTCGTCATCGGCATACTGGCCGTCACCCGCATCGGTGCTGTCGCAGTTCCGTTCACCACGTTCGCCACGGCGCGTGAACTCGGTGAGCAACTCGCCCACGCCGACATCACGGTGTTGCTCGCCGCACCGTCGTATCGCTCACACGACTACGTCGGCCGCCTGACCGAGGCCCTCGGCGTGCGGGAGTTCCCGCCGTCGCGGCCGTTGTTCATCGCGAGAGCACCGCAACTACGCCATATCGTTTTCGACCAGAGTGAGGTCGCGAACCTGGCCGACGGCGTGCACGACGACCTGCTGTCCGCGCTTCAGGACGACGTCGACGGGTCGGATCCGCTGGCGATCGTCTACACATCGGGATCCACGGACGTTCCCAAGGGGGCCGTGCACACCCACGCAAGCGTCCTCGGCCACCAGCGCAACCTCAATGAGATTCGCGGCCTGGCTGCCGATGACCGGCTGTTCTGCAACTCACCGTTCTTCTGGGTGGGCGGTCTGGCCTTCGGCCTGCTCGCCACCCTCGTCGCCGGCGCCACCCTGGTATGTTCCAACGCGATCGACGCGGGTGCCACCCTCGATCTACTGGAGACCGAACGGCCCACGCTGACCAATGGTTTCGCGGCAGCGGTCGCCCACCTCGCCCGTCACGACAGCTTTCAGGGGCGCGACCTGTCATCCATGCGACGCGGCAACCTGTACCCGATCATGCCCGCCGACGTGCGCCCCGCCGATCCCGACCGCCGACACAACATGCTGGGGATCACCGAGGCGGGCGGCACATTCCTGCTACACGCCGACGAATCGGATCAGCCCGAGGCGCGCCGCGGCTCATTCGGGCGACCGGCACCCGGATTCGAGACGAGGGTCGTCGACCCCGACACCGGCGCGGTGGTCGAACACGGCACGGTCGGCGAACTGCTCATCCGCGGCCCGTATCTCATGCAGCGCTACCACCGGCGCAGCCGTGAGGAGTGCTTCGACCCCGACGGGTGGTTTCACACCGGAGACAACGTCCGTACGGATGAGGACGGCTACGTCTACTACCTGGGTCGGCGCGGCGCGATGATCAAGACCGCCGGCGCCAACGTGTCACCCGTCGAGGTGGAGAAGGCCATCGCGCGGGTCACCGACGGCACGGTCGCCCACGTCGTCGGTCTGCCCGACCTCGAACGCGGTGAGATCGTTGCCGCAGTCCTCGTCACCGAACACCACGTCGACCCGTCGGCACTGCGCGACCTGCTCGCCTCGGAGTTGTCGGCGTTCAAACTGCCGCGCCGAGTCGCCACCGTCACCGAGGTGCCGCTGCTCTCGAGCGGCAAGGTCGACCTCCGCCGCCTTCGCGAGGTGTTCGATGACTGACCCCCCTGAGACACCTGACACCCTTGACACTCTCGACGCCCTCGTCCGTCGCGGGTGCGCGGAGTACGGCACGAAACCGGCGGTCATCGATCCCACCGAGCGGATCGACTACGCCACACTCGATTCCACGACGTTGGAGTTGGCCGCCGCCTTCGTCGCAGCGGGTGTCGGCAAGGGCACCCGCGTCGGCCTGATCATGCCCAACGGCATCCGCTGGGTGCAGATCGCCGTGGCCCTCGGCCGTATCGGGGCGGTGCTGGTGCCGCTGAGTACGCTTCTCGCGCCGCGGGAACTGGTCGCGCAACTGCGCGCCGCGTCAGTCCAGACGCTGATCACCGTCACCGAGTTCCGCGGTCACCGCTACCCCGACGAACTCGCCGCGGAGTTGGACACCACCAGCGTGCTCGGTCGCACGCTGTACCACCCGGTGCTGCCCGCCCTGCGCACGGTGTGGGCGGCGCAGGCGCTCCCCGCGGCGGCCGCGGGCGATGACATGCGCGCCGTCGTGGAGGCCATGACCGCCGCGCTCACCCCGAGCGACCCGCTGGTGATCATGTTCACCTCGGGCAGCAGCGGAACACCGAAAGGTGTTGTGCACTCGCATGGCAACGCATTGCGTGCGGTGGCCTCAAGCCTGGCGCCACGCTGCATCGACACTGGCACCCGGCTGTACCTTCCGATGCCGTTCTTCTGGGTCGGGGGCTTCGGCGCTGGCGTATTGTCAGCCCTGCTGGCGGGTGCGACGCTGGTCACCGAACCCGCTCCACAACCAGACTCCACGCTGGAGCTACTCGAGCGCGAACGCGTCACACTGTTCCGCGGATGGCCCGATCAGGCCGAGGCGTTGGCCCGCCAATCGGGTTCGACCGGCGTCGATCTGTCTGCGCTGCGACCGGGAAGCCTCGACGCACTGCTACCGCAGGCACTGCGCGGACGCCCGGGGACGCGGGCCAAGCTGTTCGGCATGACCGAGGCGTTCGGTCCGTACTGCGGCTACCCCGCCGACACCGATATGCCCGAATCCGCCTGGGGCAGTTGCGGTCGCCCCTTCGAGGGCATGGAGATCCGCGTCGTCGACGTCGACGACCGCGCGCCGGTGCCCGCCGGGACCGTCGGCGAGATCGAGATCCGCGGACCGCACACTCTGCGGGGTATCTGCAGACGCAGTCGCGAGGACCTGTTCACCCCCGATGGCTTCTACCCCACTGGCGACCTGGCCCACCTCGACGATGACGGGTTCATGTTCTATCACGGCAGGTCCGATGACATGTTCAAGGTGAGCGGGGCCACCGTCTATCCGAGCGAGGTCGAGGCGGCGCTGCGGACCATCTCCGGTGTCGACGGCGCCTTCGTCACCAACGTGGTCGGTGGTGGCGGCGACCGGGTGGGCGCCGCTGTGGTCTGCGACGCCGCGAACACCACCAAAGCCGGCCTGCGGAGCGCCGCGCGAGAACTGCTCAGCTCGTTCAAGATTCCGACAGTGTGGCTGCTGCTGGACTCCGACGACCCCATCCCCCGCGGCACCACCGGCAAGGTCGACGTCCGTCGGCTTCGCGACATGCTCACCGATGCGGCGACACTGGAGGACAGTCGATGAAGACCAAGGGGGCCCTCGTCTGGGGCTTCAACCAGCCCTGGTCGATCGAGGAGATCGACATCGGCGATCCTCGTCGCGGCGAGGTCAAGGTGCAGATGGAGGCGGCCGGGCTGTGCCATTCGGACCATCACCTGATGACCGGTGACATTCCAATGGCCGCGTTCCCCATCCTCGGCGGGCACGAGGGCGCAGGCGTCATCACCGAGGTCGGGCCCGACGTGCGCGATCTGGCCGTAGGCGACCATGTCGTGATGTCGTTCATCCCGTCGTGCGGCACGTGCCGGTCCTGTCAGACCGGGATGCGAAACCTGTGCGACCTCGGCATGGGACTGCTTGCGGGCGCGTCGGTCTCAGACGGGTCATTCCGCATCCACACCGGCGAGCACGCCACGGACGTCGTCGCCATGTCGCTGCTCGGCACGTTCGCCCCGTATGCCGTCGTGCACCAGTCGTCGGTCGTGAGGATCGACAAGGACATCCCCTTCGCGGTGGCCTGCCTCGTCGGCTGCGGGGTCACCACCGGCTACGGTTCAGCCATCCGCAGCGCGGCCGTCAAGGCTGGCGAGGACGTCGCCATCATCGGCATCGGCGGTGTCGGCACCGCCGCGCTCCAGGGCGCGGCCATCGCGGGCGCGCGCCGCGTGTTCGCCATCGACCCCGTGGAGTGGAAGCGTCAGAAGGCCCTCGAGTTCGGTGCCACCCACGTCTTCGCGGACATCGAGAGTGCGATGGCACCGATCGCCGAGGCAACCCGAGGCGTCATGTGCCGCAAGGTGATCGTCACCGTCGGCCGTGCCGAGGGCAGCGCGGTCGAGTCCTGGCTGGGTCTCACGGCCAAGGGCGGCACGTGCGTGCTGACCGCGATGGGCAACGTGCTGGACACCGACACGACCTTGAACCTGGCCGGGTTGACGCTGCTGCAGAAGAGCCTGCAGGGCAGCCTGTTCGGCGGCGGCAACCCCCAGTTCGACATCCCCGAACTGCTGTCGCTCTACCGGCTCGGCCGCCTCAACCTCGACGATATGGTGACACGCGAGTACACCCTGGAGCAGATCAACGACGGCTACCGGGACATGCTGGAGGGCCGCAACATTCGCGGCGTCATCAGGTTCACCGAGGCGGACCGCTCATGACCGGGGGGCGACAGCTCTGCGCGATAGCTACTGTTAGCTTCACTAAGATTCACCGTGGCACCGCTCACGGCAATGGCACGGGAACGGAGAACGGATGACGGGTCGGTTGGCAGGCAAGGTGGCGTTCATCACCGGAGCGGCGCGCGGACAGGGGCGGGCCCACGCGGTCCGGATGGCCACCGAGGGTGCCGACATCATCGCCGTGGACATCGCGGGCAAGCTGCCCGACTGCGTCCCCTACGACTCGGCCAGTCCTGAGCAGCTCGAGGAGACGGCCAGCCTGGTGAGGGCCACCGGTCAGCGCATCCTCACGTCGGTGACCGACACCCGCGACTATGACGGGCTTCGTGAGGTGGTCAACGCCGGTGTCGCCGAGTTCGGCCGCCTCGACGTCATCGTGGCCAACGCGGGTATCGCCGCGCCGCAGATCTGGGACGAGATCACGCCCGAGTCGTTCCGCGACGTCATGGACATCAACGTGACCGGCACGTGGAACGCCGTGATGGCCGGTGCGCAGCACATCATCGACGGTGGCCGCGGCGGGTCAGTGATCCTGATCAGCTCTGCGGCGGGCGTCAAGATGCAGCCGTTCATGATCCACTACACCACCAGCAAGCACGCCGTCACCGGCATGGCGCGGGCGTTCGCCGCCGAGCTGGGCAAGCACGCCATTCGCGTCAACAGCGTCCACCCGGGCGCGGTGAACTCCGATATGGGATCGGGCGACATGATCGGCGCGATCGGCAGGACCATGGAGAGCAATCCGCAGCTCGCTCACATGATCACACCATTCCTGCCGACCTGGATGGCCGAGCCCGAGGACATCGCCGACGCCGTGCTGTGGCTTGCCAGTGACGAGTCAAAACTCGTCACCGCCACGGCGATGTCGATCGACCAGGGCGCCACGCAGTACTGAGAGAGGCGCGCGATACCGAGGAGATGGAGTGGAGTCAGGGTGCGCGATAGCCAACCGCGGACTGGCGCAACTGCCAGATCTGTCCGGGGCACAGTTCCTGGGTGGCCTGGCTCAGCAGGTAGGACACCATGTGTTCGTCAGAGGTGCGGAAGTCCGACTTGATCGCGGCCGCCATATCGGCGTAGCTCTGCTTGGCCTCGACGCGGCCACACAGGCCGTAGCCGTAGTCCAGCGCGGCCTGACCGTTGGCGAAGTTGTAGCCCGGCCGCACCGTCACATTGACGAGGTAGCCGATCTGGTCGGCGCCCGCGGGTGCGGCCTGCACCACCCCGGCCAGCCCCATGCCCACTGCCAGGCCGATAAGGCCCATCGATCGCTTCACAAACAGCACCTTAGCGGCCGATGAGTACGCCCGCGCCGTTTACCGAGCGCCTTGCTGCCGGCCTGGCCGGCTACGGCAAGCGGCCGTTCATCGAGTTCGACCGGTGGTGGTACTCGGGAGACGACATCGCGGACTACCGCCGCCGGATCGTGCGGGCCCTCGACGACGCAGGCGTGCCGGCCGGTGAACCGGTGGGCGTCGTCGTCCGCAACCGGGTGCCCCACGCCGCGGCGCTGCTTGGGTTCATCGCCGATGGCAGGCCCGTCGTGATGATCTACTCCTATCAGTCCGCAGCGGCGATCGCTGCCGACGTCGAGAGACTCCATCTGGGCGCCGTCGTCGCCGATACGCAGGACTGGACCAACCCCGTCATCGAGGCGGCGCACCGTGCCGGCACCGCCGCGGTGTCGCTGTCGCCCGACTCCATAGCTGTCCTCCGCGCGCATCGCGGCGCGCGGGCCGATCGAAGCCTGGCGCAGGCCGGCATCCACATCCTCACCAGCGGCACCACCGGGGCACCCAAGCGGATTCCGATCCGGACCGAGGTGCTCGCCCACACCGTGGGCAGCATGATCCACGGCCACGTGCCATCCCCCGATGACCCGCCGGATCTGGTGTTCTGGCCGTTCGGCAGCATCGGTGTCTGCCAGCTGCTGGCCGTCCCGTGCGTGGGCAAGTCGATGGTGCTGCTCGAGAAGTTCTCCGTGTCGGAGTGGGTCCGCGTCGTGCAGACCTACCGACTCAGGCGAACCGCAGTTCAACCCGCCATCGTGCGGATGCTGCTCGACTCCGATGTCACCCGCGACGACGTTCCCTCCCTGGAGTGCGTCGTCGGCGGGTCCGGCCCGCTGGAGCGCGATCTCCGCGTGGAGTTCGAGCGACGCTTCGGCATCCCCGTGTTGTGGGCCTATGGCGCAACGGAGTTCGCCGGATCAATATGCGCGTGGACCCCGGATCTGCGCGCCCGGTTCGGCGACACCAAGCCCGACAGCTCGGGTCGGGCGCTGCCGGGTGTGCACGTTCGGATCGTCGACGCCGACACCGGCCAGATAGTGCCAACGGGCGGCACCGGACTGTTGGAGGCCCGCGTCGAGGTGATGGGTGGCGACTGGCTGCGCACAACCGATCTGGCGTCGATCGACGAGGACGGATTCATCACGCTGCACGGTCGCAACGACGGCGCGATCAACCGCGGCGGCTTCAAGATCCTGCCCGAGTCGGTGCGCCGGGTGCTGATCACGCACCCCGCGGTTCTCGACGCGTGTGTGGTGGGCGTACCGGATCACCGCCTCGGCGAAGTACCCTTCGCAGCAGTCGAACTGCGCCGCAATGCGAGCCCGCCGTCGGAGGCGGAGCTGAAGGATCTGGTGCGCGAGACACTGCCGAGTCACCACGTGCCCGTTGCGATCACCATCGTCGAGGCGTTGCCCCGCAATGCGGCGATGAAGGTCAGACCGAGCGAAGTGGCTGCGTGGTATCGGCCGCCGGATTCGCGCTAGCGCCCACACCGGGGGCGAACACGCGCGTCAGGAACGCCACCTGATCGGCGGCCACTCTGTCGTGCCACTCGTGACCGGGCCAGACGTCGAAGTGGTCGCACGGGTAGTGGTGGACCTCGCCCCTGCCGTGCACGGCCGTCTTGGCGACGGACTCGGCGGGGACGTAGCGGTCGAAGTCGGCGATCTGCACCAGCAGTCTCGCACGCATCCGCTTGGCCGCAGCCGTAGTACGGATCGCGCCGATCTCCATGCCCACCGCGGCGTCAATCTCGTTGCGCCACGTGGGTCCCGCGATCGAGGTGTAGCTCTCGTAGGCGCCGTCCAGCGCCAGCGCCCCACGCTGGCCTGGCAGCGCCACCAACGGCATCATCGTGGGGCTCGCGCCGCGTGCGACAGCCACCTTGCTCGCCATCCCGGTGAGCGTCCAGCTCAGCGCTGTCAGGACGCTGCGTTCACCGACCGACGCCCGCCCAGCCGCCAACCCACTTGTCAGCGGTGTCATCGCGATGACCGCCTTGACCTCGGGGCGGCCGGCGGCAACCTGGAACACGTGGGCTCCCGACATCGAGGATCCCCACAACGCGATCCGGTCGCCGTCCACGCCGGGTAGGCGCTTGGCAGCATCCATCGCCGAGTGGTAGTCCCGCTGCTGCCGTTTGATCGAAATGGACTGGCGTGGTTGACCTTCCGACGCCCCGAACCCGCGATAGTCGAAGACCAGCACGTCGGCGCCCGCGGCGCTGAGCTGCTCGGCGAACGGTTCCAACCCCGAGTCCTTCGTCCCGCCAAAGCCATGCGCCATCACCACGACCGGTCGGCCGCCGGGGCCCGCGAGCCGGTCGGAGTTGGCGCCGAAATGCCATCCGCTGCAGGCCACACCCTCTGAGGTGAAGGTGACGTCGGTATGGGTCATGCCATCTCCTATGACTGCTGGGCGGTATCGGTGGTGCCGTAGATGGAACGCAGCCAGACGGTTGCCGCGCCGTCCATCAACTGCTCACGCGTCAGCGTTCCGCCCAGCGTCAGCCGTTCCAGCAGGCGGTCATTGAACTCCAGCAGGACCGAGGCCAAGACCTCTGCGTCCACGCCGGCGGGCGCCCGCCCCGCCGCTCGTTCCGCGCGGATCATCTCCGCGACCGACTCGACGAACGACTCGCGGGCCTCGTCCCAGATATCGCGCACCGAGGCGCTCGTGCCACGCGCATCGAGCATCGCCTTGAACATGTGCCGGTGGCCCTCCCAGCTGGAGAACAGCCCGTCGAGCATTGCGTGGATGCGTCCGCCCGGCGAATCCTCTGCCATGGTGAAGGCGTCATTGACCGCGAACACCTCATCGACCATCCGGCCCATCAATGCGGCCACCGCCGCGCCCTTGTTCTCGAAGTAGAAGTAGAACGCCGAACGAGTCACCCCAGCCTGCTTGGAGATCTCCGCGATGTTGACCGCCTCGAGGCTCTCCTCGCGCAGCCAGCCGTCGAGTGCGTCGAGAATGGCCTCACGACGGTGGTCGCTGCGCTGAGGGGGCCGACGATCGGTCGCAGACCTCACGCCGGGACCAGCCTCGACGGTCGGCCATCTGCACGCTTGATCCCCGCGGGGATCTCCCGGGTCCGCAGGTCGTGCTCGTAGACGTAGTAGTCGACTTGCTGTGTGTGGCGCGCACTTTCGGTGCAGTGCCCGGTGTAACGCTGCTGGTCGGCGTCGATGACGCGTTCCATCTCGGCGACCGACGGCAGCGCGTAGCGGCCGACCGCGTAGGCCGCCAGCAGCCGGGACTGGCACTCCACGAATGGGAACAGCGTGGGGACTGCCTGCGCGAATCCGATGAACACGGCATCGTCGATACCCGGGGAGAACATCCGTTTGTACAACCGGATCTGGTTGTCGGGCGCGCTGAGGAACTCCGGATCGAAGAATGGGAACGTGATGTTGTAGCCGGTCGCGTAGATGATCACATCGAAGTCGCTGCTGGTGCCGTCGACGAATCGCACGGTGTCGCCGTCGAGGCGTTCGATGTTCGGCTTGGGTGTCACGTCGCCTGAGCCGAGGCGTAGGGGCAGTTCGACCGACTGAGTTGGATGCGCTTCGAAGAGCTTGTGATTCGGCTGCGGCAGGCCGTACATGGTCGGGTCCACCCCCATGACGGGCGCGACGAGTTGAAGTGCCTTGCGTTGCCAGGACAGTGGCAGATGCGGGGTGGTGCGCCACAGGGTGTCACCCGGGCGTCCGGCGATGTACTTGGGTACGATCCAGGCACTCGACCGCGTCGAGAGTGTCACCTGGTTCTGCAGCGCCTTCGACGACAACTCGACGGTGATGTCGGCCGCGCTGTTACCCAGGCCCACGACCAGAATCCGCTTACCGGTCAGGTCGAGAGGCTGTCGAGGGTCGATGTAGTGGTGCGAGTGAAACGACTCTCCCGCGAACGTGCCGGGGAAGTTCGGCAGTCTCGGATCCCAGTGGTGCCCGTTGGCGACAACCAGCAGATCGAACTCGCGATGCTCGCCGGCCTGGTCGGTGATGTCCCAACCGCCGCCGTCGCGGCGACGTGCGTTCGCCACGCCATTACCGAACTCGATGTTCTCCAGTAAGCCGAATGCGTCAGCGTAGGAATCGAGGTAGGTCTTGATATCGGAGTGATGCGGGAACGACGGATAGTGCTCCGGCATCGGGAAGTCCTTGAAGCACAACCGTTGGCGCGAGGTGTCGATGTGCAACGACCGGTACGCACTGCTGTGCCCGTTGGGGTTGCCGAACGCCCAGTTGCCGCCGATCCGGTCCGACGTCTCGAACGTCGTATGGGGAATGCCGTAATCCTTCAGCATCTTTCCCGCAGTCAAACCGCTGATGCCGGCACCGATCACGGCGGTGCGCGGCGTCGTGCGCGAAAAGGTCATGTTCAAGGCCGCTCCTCACGGTATGCGGCGGGACACTATCAGCGGGTTTGACGTACGTCAATGAATTCTGACAACTGTCAAATGCTGGGTGTAGTTAGTCTTGCTCGCCCACGCTCCTGATCTAGCGACGTCTCCCCCACAATGGTCGGATGACAGCCACAGACGACGGACTGGCGCGTGCGACAGGATGACGAATTCGACGGCTGATCCGACACCGCCGCCCGACTCCACCCACGGCATCATGCTCATATGCGTCACCGCGATGGTCGCGGGCGTGCTCATAGGCTTCGTCGGCGGCGCATTCCGTTGGTGCCTCACGGCAGCGGATGGGTTGCGCGTCGACCTCGCCGACTGGGCGCACCGGCTACCCGGCCCGGGCTGGCTCGTCGTGATGGCCGCCGCTGCGGCCGGCGCAACACTCGCGGCTTTGATCGTGCGGTGGCTGCCGATGGCCGCCGGCAGCGGCATCCAGCACGTTGAGGCCGTTCACCGAGGCGACGCCGCGCCCCCACTGCTGCGCTTGCTTCCCGCGAAATTCGTCGGCGGCGTGCTGGCGATCGGCTCGGGACTTGTATTGGGCCGCGAGGGGCCGACGGTGCACATGGGTGCGGCGATCGGAGCAGAGGCGGCACGACGCGCCCGGCTTCCCGATTCCGAGGTCAGAATGCTGCAAACCGCTCTGGGCGGCGCGGGTCTTGCGGTCGCATTCAACGCACCCATCGGAGGCGCCCTCTTCACCCTTGAGGAGGTGACGAAGTCCTTCCGGCTCCGAACCGTTCTGGCCACGGTTCTCGCCACGGCCACGGCGGTCGGATGCTCGCGGCTCATCAACGGCAACCATGCCGACTTTCGGGTCGAACCGGTTGCGTCCCCGGCACTTTCCTGGCTACCCCTGTTCATCGTCTTCGGTCTGCTGACCGGATGCCTCGGCGTGTTCTACAACCGGTTGGTGCTGACCTTCCTCGACCGTGTCAAAGCGGTGCCCCGGGTTCCCGCGGTTGCGAAAGCCGCCGTGATCGGTGCGCTGATTGGGTTGGTGACGTTCATCCAGCCACTGGCGACCGGCGGTGGCGACACCCTGAACCAGTTGATTCTCGGCGGAAACAGCATGGTCCTGGCTGCGATAGCCGGATTGCTCGCATTGCGGTTCATTGCCGGCCCGCTGTCGTACGCCGCAGCCGTACCCGGGGGATTGTTCGCCCCGCTGCTGGCGATAGGCACGCTATGGGGAGTGCTGTTCGTCGGCGGCTTTGACGCCGTGTGGCCCGGAGACCACGCATCGATGGCAATTCCCATGGCGATCGTCGGGATGGCGGCATTCTTCGGAGCGACTGTCCGAGCGCCATTGACGGGCATCGTCATCGTTATCGAGATGACGGCCACGACATCGGTGGCGGTACCGATGCTGGCTGCCACCGCCGCGGCAGTTCTCGTCGCCGAATTGTTGAGATCGCCGCCGATCTACGACAGCCTCCGGGAGCGGATGCCCGCCAATCCCACGACAGACTGACTGCGACTTTCCATCCCCGTGCGCCGCCACGGCGCGCGGGGATGGAAAAGCTTGGTGGAAGCTATATTTCGCCGTCCGCCTCAATCAAGCGATGTAGCGAATAATGCTCTCAGCGACCGCGGCGGGCTTCTCGGATCCCTCGATCTCCACGGTGATGGTGGTGGTCGCCTGCACCGCACCCTCGAGCTTGTTGATGGCCGTGACCTCACCGCGCGCCCGGATCCTGGCCCCCACCTTGACCGGCGTGATGAAGCGAACCTTGTTGTAGCCGTAGTTGACGGCCAGGGTGATGCCGTCGACCCGGTAGAGCTGATGGGAGAAGTGCGGAAGCAGCGACAGTGTCAGCAGGCCGTGGGCGATGGTGCCGCCGAAGGGGCCGTCAGCCGCCCTCTTCGGATCGATGTGGATCCACTGGTGATCGTCGGTGGCGTCGGCGAACAGGTTCACGCGGTCTTGGCTGATCTCCATCCACTCGGTGGGTCCGAGTTGGCTGCCATGGGCCGCTGCAAACTCGTTCAGATCATTGAAGACTTTCACGCGTACTCCTCTCGGTGGGTTGGCGGAGATGGATGCCGCCCGTAATAGATCTAGTCGCTGGGGCCTTGGAACACAACGACTCATTTGCTGAAACGACGCAAACAGGGCTGCGAGTTCGCCTCGAGTTCGCCACAGGCCGGGGTGATGAGTCACATGCAGGGACTTCCCCAGATTTAACAATTGCGATATTCGCAAATTCACGCGCAAACGGGCCCACTTAGCCCCTGCGACCTGCAACGAAATGGTCTTCGATCGGTCTCAAAAGGTTGGTTCAGCGCGCGAAACGGCCCAATACTGACTTTGCTACACGCATCACAAATGCGAATGACGCCAGTTAGCGGCGCCATGTCTTGGCGCCGGACCGCCACACGAATAGGACCAGAATGAGCGTACCTTCCCTCGAATTCCAGACCTCCGCTGCGTTTCGGATGACCGAAAACATCAGTTGGTGGGACTCGGACTCAGAGGCCACGATGGTGTTGTCGACACCTGACCTCGACCCCGGCCTGTGGACGGAATACCTGCAGGGCGCCGACCTAAGCTATCGCCGCCACGGCGTCGAGGACGCACTCGACATCGCCGCGATCAGCGACGGCCACGACACCGCGATGTTCTGGGCCCTGGTCGACGACTCGGGCCGAGTCACCGGCGGCGTCCGCGCGATCGGACCGCTGACGTGTGCCGACGACTCGCACGCGGTGGTCGAGTGGGACAACCACGAAGGACTGCCCGCGGTGCGCAAGATGATCGACGACAGGGTGCCGTTCGGCATTCTCGAGATGAAGTCGGCTTGGACCACCAACGACCGCAACCGTGCTCGCCCGGTATCCAATGCACTGGCACGCAGCGGATTCCATGCCATGGAACTCATGGGGATTCAGTTCTGCATGGCCACGTCCGCCCCGCATGTGCTGGAACGTTGGGGCACGTCGGGGGGCGTTGTGGCCCCCATCCCGGCGGCCCCCTATCCTGATGAGCGCTATCGAACCAAGATGATGTGGTGGGATCGTCGAACGTTCTCCAAACTTGCCGAGCCGGAACAGGTATCAAAGATCTTGCGTGAGATTGCCGTGGTGTCGCGCCGCGCGGCCTTGGTGTCATGAGCCCAAGCCGAGACAGAGTTACCTTCGGTGCTGTCGTCCTGGACGACTCGCGCGCCGAGGACGCCGGTGCCCTGGCAGATTTGCGGGCCGACGCCACCATCGAGACCATCGACACCTGGGCGGTCCAGCACGAAGCACTGCTTCGCGCGCTGACCACGGACGAATCCGAACTGGCCGACGAGGCACCCCGGTGGGCCTACTACTCATGGCGCAGATCGCTGGTCAAGATCCTTGGCCCACAGTCCTTCCGGCGCCTTCGACTCGATCGCAACCGAAACCTGATCACGATCGACGAACAGGATCGACTCGGCCAGCTCCGAGTGGGAGTGGTGGGGCTTAGCTCCGGTCACGTCATCGCGCACACACTCGCCGCACAGGGCCTTTGCGGCGAGTTGCGACTGGCCGACTTCGATGAACTGGAACTGTCCAATCTCAATCGCGTACCCGCCAGCGTGTTCGACCTCGGTCTCAACAAGGCGATCGCCACCGCTCGCAGGCTCGCCGAACTCGACCCGTACCTGTCGGTGCACCCGTGGCCGGCGGGCCTCGTCGGCGACAATGTCGAGGAGTTCCTCGACGGGCTGGACGTGGTGATCGAGGAGTGCGACTCGCTGGACGTGAAGGCATTGGTCCGCCAGGAGTCACGGGCACGCCAGCTACCGGTGGTGATGGCCACCAGCGATCGAGGACGCATCGACGTCGAGAGGTTCGACCTCGAACCCGACCGGCCGCTGTTCCATGGCCTGCTCGGTGCCCTCGATGTTGCGGGGCTGAGCGCGTTGAACAGTCAGCAGAAGATCCCGCACGTGATGCGACTCGTCGAGCACACCGGGCTGTCGGCCCGGGCGGCGGCCTCGCTGCTCGAGGTTGGGCAGTCACTGGCGACGTGGCCACAGTTGGCGGGCGATGTCACGCTCGGCGCCGGCGGAGTTGCCGAGGCCGTCAGACGGATCGGTCTCGCCGAGCCGTTGTCCTCGGGTCGGGTGCAGCTCGACGTGGGTGCAGCACTCGACCGGATCGAGGAACCGCCGATCCCGCAACCGCCCGTGCCACCTGAGGAGCCCGAGGAGAACAGACCCGAGGATCTGATCGGGATTGTCGTCACGGCGGCTCTCCGGGCGCCCTCGGGTGGAAACAGCCAGCCCTGGGCGATCGAGGCTCACGACCAGTCCGTCGAGATCATGCTCAACCCGGAGCTGACCTCGACGATGGATCTGGGCTTCCGCGGCAGCGCTGTGGCGATCGGGGCGGCCGTCTTCAACGCGTCGGCAGCCATCGCTGCCGTCGGCAACGACGTCATCGCGCAGGTCGACTACCACGAACCCGCCGGGGCCGAGCCGGCCGAGCAGTGGCCCCTGCGGGCGACGGTGCGCTTCGTGCCGGGGACCGACCCGGCCCGTGCTGCGTTCTATCCCGCGCTGCTGCACCGCGAGACGAATCGTCACCTCGGTGCTCCCACCAGCCTCGCCGACGACGTCCAAGAGGCGCTTGCGAGGGCAGCCGACCGCGAGGGGGCGCGGCTGTGCCTGCTGACTGAGCGTGCTCAGATCGACAGCGCGGCAGACATTCTCGCCGCCGCAGATCGGATCAGGTATCTGACGCCCGCGCTGCACGCCGAAATGATGTCGGAGCTGCGCTGGCCGGGCGCCGACGACATGGATTCCGGTATCGAAGTGCGCAGCCTCGAGCTGGACGCGGGAACACTGCCTGTCCTGGACCTCCTTGCGCGCCCCGATGTGATGGCGGCGCTGGCCGCGTGGGACGCCGGTCGTGTGCTCGGCGCCGACACCCGGGCCCGTGTCGCCTCGAGCAGCGCGCTGGCCGTGATTACCGTGGCCGGCACCGAGTTGACCGACTACGCCCGCGGCGGAGCTGCGGCCGAAGCCGTGTGGGTCACCGCGCAGGACCGCGGATTGTCGGTGCAGCCCATCTCACCGGCATTCCTGTACGCGCAGTCCGATGGCGATTTCCTCGAGGTCTCGCGTGACCATGCCACCGAGCTGTCCGACCTCAGCACGCGTTTCGGAGCCCTCTCGGGGGTCGCAGGTGACGCGCCGGCGCTCATCCTGCGGCTCGCGGCGACACCCCCGGCCACGGTCAAGAGCCGGAGACGCAATATGAATTCCGGCGTGCGGCGATATTCTGATTCAAATGTCTCCAACGACTCCCCGCGTCAGCCTTGACCGACTGGTGACCAACGTCGCCGTCGACCTGATGGCGTCCAATGCCGCGACGTCGGTGAAAGTGGCACAAGGCGTCCTCGCGGTGATGGTCGAGTACTTCGACGTGGACGTCAGCTTCCTGCGCTACAACGACCATTCAATCCGTGCATCGCTGTTGGTCGCCGAGTGGCCCGAGCGGCCGGGCGTCCCCGTTCCGGATCCGTTGGGTGTGGTGTATTTCGCCGACGCGGATCCCGTGTTCGCAGAATCTGAGCACGGCAAGAAGCCGTTGGTGTTCCGACCCGACGACGCGGACTATCAGCGCCGCATCGAGGAGGGCCGCAACATCCCCACGACGTCCATGGCGGCCGCACCTCTGGTGTCCGGCGACACCACCACCGGTGTACTCGGCTTCGTGAAGTTCGGTGATCGCGAGTGGCTCCCTGCCGAACTCAATGCGCTGGAGGCCATCGGGTCGCTGTTCGCACAGGTGCAGGCCAGAGTGGCGGCAGAGGATCGGCTTCGCTTTCTCGCCGAGCATGACGATCTGACCGGTCTGTTCAACCGGCGGGCACTGCTCGATCATCTCGACGCCCGGCTGGCGCCCAACAGTCCCGGCCCCGTCGCGACGTTGTTCTTCGATCTCGATCGGCTCAAGACGGTCAACGACTACCTGGGCCACAACGCGGGCGACTGGTTCATCCGCGTCCTCGCAGACCGTCTGAAACGGGGCACCAAGGGTTCGAGCATGATCGCCCGCCTCGGCGGGGACGAGTTCGTCGTCGTGCCGGCTGCACCGACCACGGCCACCGACGCCGAGGACCTCGCCAATCACCTGCTGGGGGTGTTGCGCGAGCGCGTGTCGATCGATGGCGAGATGCTGGCACGCACGGTGAGCATCGGTGTGGCGCTCGGCGAGCCAGGCAAGGACACCAACGAAGACCTACTTCGGCGCGCCGACCAGGCGGTTCTCGAGGCCAAGGCCGCAGGCGGAAACCGCGTCGCGGTGTTCACCGATGAGATGTCGTTGCAGGCGGCGTTGCGCAACGACATCGAACTGCATCTTCAGAACGTCATCGAGAGCGGTGCCCTGTTCCTGCGCTATCTGCCCGAGGTTGATATGCGCACCGGCGAGGTCCTGGCGGCGGAGGCGTTGGTCAGGTGGGAGCATCCGACCCGCGGACTGCTGTCCCCCGCATCGTTCATCGGTGTCGCCGAATCCATCAATCTGGCCGGTGAACTCGACCGTTGGGTGATGCGGACGGCGTGCGCAGAGTTCGCGCGGTGGCGCTCGCATGCCGTTCGAGGCATTGTGCTGCGGCTGAACGTCTCACCGGTGCAACTCGTTACAGCCGGCTTCGTCGAATCAGTGGCGAGCATCCTGGCAGAGTTCCACCTGGATCCTGCGTGGGTGTGCCTGGAGATCACCGAGAGCGTGGTGGTCCAGGACATCGAGACCACCACCGTCACCCTGGAGGGGCTGCGGGATGTCGGCGTGCAGGTCGCCATCGACGACTTCGGCACTGGGTACAGCGTCTTCTCGCACCTGAAGTCACTACCGGTCGACGTGCTGAAGATCGACCGCAGCTTTGTGACCGATCTGGGCAACAATCCCGACGATCTGGCGATCGTGACGGCGATCATCGCGTTGGCTGACGCCTTCGGTCTGCAACTGGTGGCCGAGGGTGTCGAGACCGCCGTCGCAGCGGCCACCCTGCTGCGGCTGGGATGCAGCAGCGCTCAGGGCTTCCTGCTGTCACATCCGCTATCGGGTGACGAGATGCTGGAGCTATTGGCCGAAGGCCGGGTGCCGGTGCACTTTCCCGTATCGCCAGAGGCTTGAGGGTGACTGCCGCGATTCGTGCAGCCCGGCGAGGAACGCGTCCGCGTCCACGGGACCCAGGCACATCGGGCGGCTAGCCGCCTCGGCCGCAACAGTCCTGAGCAGTTCGACACGCCCGAAGCGGCTCGCAGAACGACGGACGAGACATACGTCCCGTTGCTCCTCCCCAACGGGTGCAATGCCGACAGTGGTGCGATCGACCTCGACGGGCGCGATGGTCACGCCCCGGCGAGCACGCACGGCGAGCGGGCCGTCAGTCGTCCACAGCACGACACCGACGACGCGGCCACCGTCGAACACGAGCCGTTCCATCCCGGTGTCGGTGAGCATCTCGATCTCGCGCTCCCGCGCACGATCGAGCATCCAGTCCCGCAGGACAGGTTCGCCCAGCCCATGACACCAGTCGAGCGTGCCGATCGGGACGACCTCGATGGTTTCGCCGTCAGTGGAACGCATCCTGGTTCCGTCCCATCCGAACACGCTGGAGCTGAGCATTCCGTAGGGAGTGCTCAGGCACTGGCCGGCCCAGTCCATCAATGTCGACCCCAGGAAGGGCTCGACGCCACGCCCGTCAGGGAGCGCGGAGGCCACGCGCGTCGGAACCGGCATATTGCGGTTGAGATAGACCGGCGCCGGCACGCCCTCTGCGAGTGACGCCAGGAACCGGTCGGTCTCGGTGTCCGTCACCACGTGCTGAAGCCACCCGCACGCGGGGTGGACACGTCGGCCAGTCGCGACCCCTGATGCCCCACGATCACGGCTAGGCGACGGGGCGGCGATAAGAACTGTGCCACCGGCATCCGCGGTGGCGATGGCACCCGCTAGCCCACCGGAGCCCGCCCCCACGGACACCACGTCGACTTCGATATCCCACATGTGCTTCTACCCCTGAATTGCTAGTCCAGCTGAAAGGGGTCATCGGCGCCTCAGTGAAGTGTCAGCCAATGACCCCCGCCTGCCATCCCGAACGACAACGTCGCATGTGACGGCTCTTTCCCCCTGCATAGCGAATCTCGCGCGTACGGGAGTGACACACCACGCACCGCTGACAACCGATCTCGACAAAATTTGCCAACACAGAGCCGAGTCGGCTGCAACACCAAACCGCGAGCCGCCATGGCGTTACTTTACATACCTTTAGATTGATATGCGGGCCAGAATGTGACCGAAGGTCTGCGATGTTGGCGGGCGCATTCATGGCCAAACGGCGGCCTGGAATCGGTATCACCCTTGGTCGCTTCGGGCTTCGCGAATGCCGAGCGCTTAGCGATTCTGACGACGCCCACACGCCACGGGACGGCACTGGAGAACTGGAATGCCGCATCCTTCGGAACTGACAATCTATGATTCCGTTAAGAACGTAGCGTTTTTCCGAAAAGTCAACGGAGGTATTCGACGGTGGTGCGCCAGGCTAGGTCCGAGGCGACCCGACGAAGGATCATCGACTCGGCGATTGATCTCATCAACGAGATCGGATATCCCGCCGCCGGTTTGGCGGACATCATCGAGCGCGCGGAGCTGACCAAGGGTGCGCTCTACTACCACTTCGACTCCAAAGAGGCACTGGCGACAGCGATCATCGAGGAGGGCGCGGCGACAGTGCTCGACACGTTCCGTGCCGCGAGCAGGTCGAGTTCGCCCGCGATGGAGAACATCGTCCACGGGCTGTTCATGGTCACAGACGTCCTCAGCGGAGATCGGGTGGCACAGGCGGCGAGTCGGCTGTTGCGCACCTTCGGTGGCTTCAACGCGAGCGCCAAGCAGACGTACGTGGCGCTGCTGGACGAGATGACGCAGATGACGGCGAACGCTGTCGCCGAGGGAGACCTTCGCCCTGGCCTCGGCGCGGAGGAATCCAGCAACGTAATCGTGGGCGCCATGCTCGGTGCCGAATTGTTCTCCAGCGCACTGGCCAACGGTAAAGATCTGCGGGCACGCTTCACGCGCGCCCTGGAAATCATGTTGCCCGCAATCGTTTCCGATGAGTCATTGGCCTATTACCGCGAATTCGTTGCTCGCCAATCAATGCACGGCAGTGCCCCCAATCGCGAGGCCGCCACACGGGAATCCAGGCCCACCCCCTAAACCGCGAGCGGTCCCCGGCCGAAGTTGAACTAGGTTTACTATCTGGTTCAGGCATCCAAAAGCGGGACGACGAACGGGACGTATTCATGGACCTGAACTGGTCGCCGGCCGACCTTGAGTTCCGCGACGAGGTGCGCGCGTTTCTGCGCGAAAAGCTGACTCCCGATCTGCAACGGGCGGGCCGCCTCGCGACGAGCGTCTACAGCGATCACGCGGCCAGTCTGAAATGGCAGGCTCTCCTTCACGAGCGCGGATGGGCCGCGCCTGCCTGGCCGGTCGAGTACGGCGGCTGCGACTGGAGCCTGACGCAGCACTACGTGTTCAGCCGTGAGTCGACCCTGGCCGGCGCTCCGTCACTGTCGCCGATGGGCATCCGAATGGTGGCCCACGCGATCGTCGCCTACGGCACGCCGCAGCAGAAGGAGTACTTCCTGCCGCGGATCCTGACCGGTGAGGTGTTCTTCTGCCAGGGCTACTCGGAGCCCGAATCCGGTTCCGACCTCGCATCCTTGACGATGGCGGCGGTCGATGACGGTAACGACCTGGTGTGCACCGGAAGCAAGATCTGGACCACGCACGCGCAGGAGGCCAACTGGATGTTCGCCCTGGTCCGCACGACACGGTCGGCCAAGAAGCAGCAGGGCATCACATTCGTTCTGATCGATATGAGCGCGCCCGGGATTGAGATCCGCCCGTTGGTGATGACATCGGGCGAGGAGATCCAGAACCAGGTCTTCTTCGACGACGTACGGGTGCCCAAGTCCAACGTCATCGGTCGTATCGACGACGGGTGGACCGTCGCCAAATACCTCCTCGAGTTCGAACGTGGCGGCGGAGCCAATGCGCCGGCGCTGCAAGTGGCTGCCGAGAATGTCGCCACCAGCGCAGCATCTGCCCCGGGCCCCTCTGGTGGGCGGCTCATCGACGACCCGGGATTCGCCCGCAGACTGGCCGAGGCCAGAATTCGCACCGACGTGCTCGAGATCCTCGAGTACCGGGTGCTGGCGGCTCTGGCCGGCGGTGGGCACCCCGGATCGGACTCCTCGATGCTGAAGATCCTGAGCACCGAGCTGAGTCAGACGCTCACCGGGTTGGCGATGGAGGCCGCGGGACCGCGGGGTCGTGTGTACCAGCCACACGCCACGTGCCCGGGCGGACCGGTGGCCGAGTTCGAGCCGCCGTCCGACGGATACGTCAGCGGCCAGCCGTGGCAGGCGGTGGCCCCGCTGCGGTACTTCAACGACCGCGCCGGGTCGATCTATGCGGGAAGCAACGAGATTCAGCGCAACATCCTGGCCAAGGCCGCTCTCGGACTCTAGGTAGGAATTCCAATGGACTTCACCATCTCCAATGAGCAGACGTTGCTGCGCGACGGGCTCACCAAGTTTCTGGCGACCCGCTACGACCTGGCGAGCAGCCGGGAGGCAGCCAAGACCGGCACCGGGTGGCAGACCGACATCTGGCGCGCGTTCGCCGACGAACTCGGCATCATCGGCGCCGCACTTCCCGAAGAGGTCGGCGGCATCGGCGGCGGGCCCGTCGAGGTAATGGTGATCGCTGAGGCACTGGGCCACGCGTTGGTCATCGAACCGTACGTGGAAACCGCCGTGGTGGCCGCGGGCCTGCTGCTGCGGGCCGGCGGCAGCACCGCCACGAACCTGCTGGAGCGGTTGGCCGCTGGAGAGGCGATCGTGGCACTGGCCGCCGCCGAGGCCGAGTCCGGTGACGACTGGCATCAGATCACCACCACCGCCCGACGCGACGGTGACGAGTGGGTGCTCGACGGCGGCAAGATCGTGGCCGTGGCCGCACCGCTGGCGACCCACCTTCTGGTCACCGCGACGAGCCCGGCGGGCCCCTCGCTGTTCCTCGTCGACGTCGCGCACGCCGGGCCGGGCTTGGAAATGCACTCCTACCGCACGATTGACGACCGTCGCGCCGCCGATCTCACTCTGACCGGCCTACGCCTGCCCTCAGCGGCACTCCTGGGTGACGACGGCAAGGCGTGGCCGTCACTCGAGCAGGCGCGTGACGAGGGCGCGACCGCGGTGTGCGCCGAAGCCGTCGGATGCATGCGAAGGGTTCTGGCCGACACGGTCGAGTACAGCAAGCAGCGCCATCAGTTCGGCCAGCCGATCGGCAGCTTCCAGGTCCTGCAACACCGGATGGTGGACATGTACATGGAGGTTGAGCAGTCGGTGGCCGCTGTCTACCTCGCGGTCCTGAACCTCGAGGCCGACGCGCCGACACGCGCCCGTGCGGTGTCTGCCGCGAAGGCCACTATCGGTCGCGCTGCGCGGTTCGTCGGAGAGAACGCGGTTCAGCTGCACGGCGGTATGGGCATGACCGAGGAACTGGCGATCGGCCACTACTTCAAGCGGCTCACCGCAGTTCAGTACGAGTTCGGCTCGACTGACTATCACGTCGCGCGGTACGCGGAGCTGACTTCGGTGTGAGCCCGCGGGCGTGGGCGCTGTTCGCTGCGATGAGCGTCATCTGGGGTATCCCATACCTGCTCATCAAGGTTGCGGTCGAGGGTGTTTCGGTACCGGTCCTGGTACTGGCCCGCACGGCGATCGGAGCCGCCGTGCTGCTTCCATTGACGCTGCGCCGTTCCGCATGGGCACCGGTGCTGCGGCATTGGCGTCCGGCACTTGTGTTCGCGTTCTTCGAGATCATCGCGGCTTGGCTACTGCTGTCGGACGCCGAGCGGCACATCTCAAGTTCGTTGACCGGTCTGCTGATCGCCGCGTCACCGATCATCGCGGCGGTGCTGAGTCGGCTCACCGGCGGCGAATCACGGCTCGGCCCAATGCGTATCGCCGGCCTCGCAGTTGGGTTCACGGGTGTGGCGGTACTCGCGGGGCCGGGTCTCACTGGTGGGAGCGCCTGGCCCGTGGCCGAGGTACTCCTGGTGGCCACCTGCTACGCCATTGCGCCACTGGTGGCCGCCCGCTATCTCGGTGACGTGCCGACGTTGCCACTGACCGCGGGCTGCCTGACGGTCGCCGCGCTGGTCTACGCCGGGCCGGCCGCCGCCACCTGGCCGGACGAAATGCCCACCACCCGTGTGCTGGTGGCCCTCGCTGCGCTGGCAGTGGTCTGCACGGCGCTGGCCTTCATCGTGTTCTTCGCGTTGATTCGCGAGGTGGGCGGATCCCGCGCGTTGGTGTTCACCTACGTCAATCCCGCCGTCGCGCTGGCCGCGGGCGTGATCATCCTCAACGAGCCGCTGACCGCCTTCAACGTGGCCGGTCTCGCACTGATCCTCACGGGGTCGGTGCTGGCGACAAGACGACCGACCGGCGAGCAGGTCGCTGTCGCCGATCCTGCCCGACGCTGAGTCCCCTCCGACCGTCGAGTGAGGCTACCCTTAGTTCGATGAACTTCGCACGGGCCGCAGTGGCAGAGATCTCGGCGCTGAGCGCTCGGCTGCGCAGGATCGTGTTCGAGGTACCTGACCTGCCGCACATCGGGCTCCCCGACGTCGCCGACGCCGCGGTGGGTATCTATCTCCCGAGCGACGGTCAGCGGCACACCCCGGACGCGCAGTGCATCGATGGCGTATGGGGCTATCACGACGAGAAGACCGCGCCCCAGGGTCGCAACTACTCGGTGCGATTCCACGACGCACGGGCCAACCGCATCACGGTCGACGCCGTCCTGCACGCCCGCGGACCCGGCAGCGACTGGGCCCGGCGCGCCGCTCCCGGTGACACCGTGGTCATCAGCCACGCGCGGTCCTGGTACCGGCCGCCGGAGGACGCGGACTGGCAACTGCTCGTCGCCGACCTCGCCGGACTTCCGGCACTCGCCCGCATCATCGCCGAGTCCTCCTCACGGGAGCGGATTCTGGCGATCGTCGAGGTGCACGATGAGACCGACCTGGCGTATCTGCCGAACCGTTCCAACGTGTCACCGGTGTCCGCGGTCGGGTCCGGCAACGGCCGCCCGGGCAGCAGGCTCTCCCAACTCGTCGCCGACCAGCCGCTCCCGCCGGGCCGCGGCTACTGCTGGTTCGCCGGCGAGGCCGCCCAGTCGCGCGCCGTTCGCAAGCACGTCCGAGCGCTCGGCTGGACCACCGAGCAGTTCGACATCGTCGGGTACTGGCGTCAAGACTCGGAGTCCTGGGACGCGAAGTTCGCCGACGTCGGCACCGAACTGGTGGCGGTTTACGAAAAGGCCCTGGCCGATGGCAAGGGTGACAAGATCGCCTCCGAGGAGTTCGACGAGGCGCTTGAGCGGGCCGGGCTCTAGCGGGCGTGACAGCGACCACTGCGCTCCCCTCGGGCGTGGCAGGCACCCACCGACGAAGACTCCTCGGCCTAGCAGTCGCCGCCGCGCTCGTCGTGATCGCCTGCGCCGCAAGCCTTGCGATCGGCACGGAGAATATCGCTCCGTCCGTCGTATGGGATGCCCTCACCGACTACCGCGATGTCGGCGACCAGTGGGTGGTCCACGACCTTCGCATCCCTCGGACCGCGCTGGCTTTGGTCGTCGGCGTAGCACTGGGCCTGTCGGGTGCGGTCATCCAAGCCGTCGCGCGCAATCCGCTGGCCGACACTGGCGTCCTCGGAATCAACTCGGGCGCCAGTCTGTTCGTCGTGGCGGCGGTGGCCTTCCTCGGCCTGCACGACGTCTGGTCCTACATCTGGTTCGCGTTCGCGGGCGCACTCGTCGCCATGGTGCTGGTGTACCTGATCGGCTGGTCCGGCCGGTCGACGGCCAACCCGGTGCGCGTCCTGCTCGCAGGCGTCGCGGTCGGGGCCGTACTGGACGGCATCTCGTTCACCGTTAGGCTGCGCAACCCACGCGCCTTCGACAACATGCGGTTCTGGGACACCGGCGCACTCGACGGCCGTGGTCTCGAGGTGACCGCGGCCATCGCACCGTTCATCGCCGTCGGCGTGGTGCTGTGCATCGTCATCAGCCGATCGCTGAACGCGACCTCGTTGGGCGATGAACTCGCGGCTTCACTGGGCGGCAACGTCGTTCGCGTCCAGGCGCTGAGCCTGGTTGCGGTCACGTTGCTGGCCGGTGCGGCGACCGCAGGAGCCGGACCCATCGGATTCGTCGGCCTGATGGTGCCGCACCTGGTACGCCGGTTCGTCGGCCCCGACTGGCGCTGGATCATGGCGTACTCGACGCTTGCCGCACCCGCTCTGCTGCTGGCCGCGGATATCGTCGGCCGGGTCGTGGTGCGTCCGGCAGAGTTACCCGCCGGCATCGTGACGGCGTTCATCGGGGCACCAGTGCTGATCTGGGTGATCCGGCGCCGCGGGGACTGGCAGCGATGACGACCGCGCCGACCACTCCCCCCGATGCGGACACACGTCGGGAACGCCGTCACGTGATGGCACGCGGGCGGTCGTGGTCACTGCGCGTGACGTTGCGCACCGCCGTGGTGGTCGCAGTGCTGACTGTCGCCGGACTCGGCCTTGTCATCGTGGCGACCTCGACGGGCACCTATCCGGTGGCCCCCGCCGACGTCCTCGGCGTCCTCGTCGGCTCCAACACCGGTTTCGATCGCGTCGTCGTCCTGGAGTGGCGGTTGCCGCGTGCCTCGATGGCGGTACTCGTCGGCGCCGCACTCGGCGTGTCCGGAGCTATCTTTCAGGCGCTTACCCGAAACCCGCTGGGCAGTCCGGACATAATCGGTCTCAACGTCGGCGCGTACACGGGTGCCCTGATCGGCATCGTCGTTCTGGGCGGCGGGTACTACGCAACGGCCGGCAGCGCGCTCGTCGGCGGGTTGGTCACCGCACTGGTGGTCTACCTGTTGTCCTTCAAGGGCGGCATCTCGGGATTTCGGCTCATCATCGTCGGCATCGCCGTCGGTGCCGTGCTCAGTTCGGTGAACCAGTGGATCATCATCCGGATTGACCTACATGCGGCCGTCACCGCCGCCGTCTGGCAGCAGGGCAGCCTCAACGGTCTGACGTGGAGCCAGGCGGGACCGATGGCAGCACTAGTGTGTGTGTCCACGATTGCCCTGGTCGCCATGGGCCTTCGGTTACAGATCCTGCAGATGGGCGATGACGTGGCCGGTGGTCTTGGCGTCAACGCCAACCAGGCCAGGATCGGCTACCTGCTGGTCGGAACCGCACTGGTCGCCGTCGCCGCCGCGGCCGCGGGCCCCATCACGTTCATCGCACTGGCCGCACCGCAGATCGGCCGCCGGCTCACCGGGGGCGCCGGAGTCTCGATGGTGCCGTCAGCGGCAACGGGTGCCTTCCTGCTATTGGCCAGTGACGTTCTCGCGCAACGGGCGTTCGCACCCACCGAGTTGCCGGTCGGGGCGGTGACCGTAGTGTTCGGCGGGATGTACCTGGTGTATCTGCTCGTCGCGCAGGGGCGGCGCACGTGACCGAGACCTCCAGGCTCGCGGCGTCGCGCCTGTCCATCGGGTACGACGGGCGTCCCGTCATCGATGACCTCTCCGTGGACATCCCCGACCACGCACTGACAGCGATCGTCGGACCCAACGCTTGCGGCAAGTCGACGCTACTGCGGGGCCTGGCTCGCCTATTGAAACCTGCGGGCGGGCAAGTGCTGCTCGACGGTGGCGACATCCGGGCGTTGCACACCAAGGAGGTAGCCCGCCGCCTGGGTCTGATGCCACAGAGTTCCACTGCACCCGACGGCATAACCGTGGCGGACCTGGTGTCGCGGGGCAGATTCCCCCACCAACGCGTGTTCCGGCAATGGTCCACCGACGACGAACGCGCTGTCGCTTCGGCTATGGCCGCAACGGGCACCGCGGACCTGGGCGAACGCCTCGTCGACGAACTGTCCGGCGGCCAGCGCCAGCGGGTGTGGATCGCGATGGTGCTGGCACAGGAGACCCCGCTGGTCCTGCTCGATGAGCCAACCACCTTCCTCGACATCGCACACCAGATCGATGTGCTCGACCTGTGCGTTGACTTGTGCCACGAACAGGGCAGGACAGTCGTGGCTGTGCTGCACGATCTCAACCACGCCTGCCGGTTCGCCGACCACGTCATCGCCATGAAGTCCGGACACGTTGTCGCCCAGGGCGATCCGAATGAGATCGTGACACCTGAGCTGGTCGAGCAGGTGTACGGTCTCGCGTGCCAGATCATCGTCGACCCGCAGACCGGCACGCCTCTGGTGATCCCGCTGGCATCGCGCGCCAGGAAATCATGAAGCCCGCAGCACCCGCTAACTGAGACCGGGGCGCTGACCGAATCCCCCCAATGCGTTAGGTTAGCCTTACTTTCCTGCGAGATTGATGGGGTGTCGATGTCGAAGACGCGAAGCTGGCGGAACGCCCAGACAGTGCCGGCGATACTGGCTGTGGTTCTGCTCGCGATGGGTCTGATGACCGCGTGCGGTAGCGGCAAGACCGACGACGCGGCCAGTGGCACCGAAGCGGGTGCTGTCACCGTCTCACACAAGTTCGGCGAGACCGTGGTCCCCGCTGACCCGAAGCGGGTCGTGACGGTCGGCTGGAACGACCAGGACTTCGCGCTGGCCCTCGGTGTGGTCCCCGTCGCCGCGCGCTCGTTCTTCGACAACTACGACAAGTTCCCGTGGGTGGAGAAGGCGACCGATGGCAAGGCCATCCCGACGTGGGGCTCCGACACGATCGACTTCGAGGCGATCGCCAAGGAGAAGCCCGACCTGATCTTCGCGATCTACGAGACCATCGACCGGCCGACCTATGACCGGTTGTCACAGATCGCCCCCACTGTCATCCAGTCGGACGAGTACCCCGATGAGGAGACGCCGTGGAACGTTCAGCTGTCGACCACAGGTAAGGCCCTGGGCAGGGAGTCTCAGGCACAGGCCCTGCTCGATCAGGTCAACTCGCGCATCGAGGAGGCCAAGGCAGCCAACCCGGAGTTCGCGGGCAAGGTTCTGGTCGAGGACTTCGGCCCAGAGGACGGCGGGCACTACCTGTTGGGTGCCAACGATCCGCGCCGGTCGCTGTTCAGCGCGCTCGGATTCGCGACACAGGACGTCACCGGAGACCTCAGTGAGGAGAAGCTCGCACTGCTCGACCACGACGTGCTGTTCGTCAACGGAGCCGCCAAGGAACAGATGCTTGCCTCACCCGCATTCGCCCGTCTCAACGTGGTGAAGGAGGACCGCACGCTCTACACGTCGTTCGACTCGAACCTCAGTGGCGCGCTGACCTACAGCGGCCCCGACGCGTTGCTCTACGCGATGGACAAACTGGTGCCGCAGTTGGGCAATGCGCTCAACGGCAGGCCCGTTGCGGACCTCGCCAACGCCTGAGGCTCAGACGGTTTGGCCGATCCGGCACCGAGTCACAGCGTGCCCCGATCGGCGACCCAACGATGCTCGAAGTCCACAACGTCTGCGGCCGTGTCAAAGTCGCGGTCGTAGTGCAGAATCGTCAGGCCGTGGCGCCCGGCGAGCACGGCATTGAGTAGATCCGCGACGCCTACCGACCTGTGCCGCCCGGACAGCGCCAGGTTGTACTGGGCATCGATCGCGCTCTGCCAGTCCTCGTCATTCGTGGGGATGTACTCGAAGGCCTTCCGACGGTCATCGCGCAGGCGCGCGAACTCGTCGGCCGAGCGCGCGCGATAGAAGGCTTCGGCGTCCAGTGCAGCGGTTGTTGCCACCAGTCCGGCCTCGACGAGTTCGCCGAGCACTCCCCCGACATGCGGATACTGCATACGTGCGGCCGCGCTCGTGTCGATGAGGAAGCGCGCCGTCAACGCCACACGTCGTCCCTCGCGTCCTTATCGGCCATCTCCGCCATTCCGCCCGACACCAGCCATTCGACCTGGCGGACACGTGCGGACCGGTTCGCGGCGAGCGTCAACGCAGACCGCACCGTATCCGCGATGCCAGTGGTTCCGAGCTCTTGCCGGGCGCCGTTCAATAGGTCGTCCTCGATGTCAATCAAGCGCTTGGTCACTCGGACACCTCCTATATACATCACGCACTCCGAGTATATAGCTCACGCACCTGGCCGCACGCAGCTTCGAACCGGTCCCACGATGCCCGGTCGGGCTGCAGCGGCGAACGCAAGACATCGTCCGAACCGAGCTCGGGCTGCGGGAGCCCAGCCTCGCTGAAGAGTCCCATCATCTTCACGATGGCCCCTGCCGGGCTGTCTTCGAAGCTCTGAAACACGCGCTTCTGCAACCAATTCAACGCTTCCGCGACCCCAGCGGAAACATCGAGTTCAGGCACCCGCAACGCGCCGTCGCAGCGCCGCATCTGCTCCTCGTAGCGGTCCTCCCAGAACTCGGCGTGCCATCCGGACCATCGGCTGGACATGAAGTCGCCCAGCCCCCGCGCCTCCGTGGTGACCCACGCACCGACCTGTTGCTTAGGCACGTCGATGTGCACCCCGCTCTCGGGAATCATTTCCCGACGGGTCCGACCAACACCCTTGCCGGGCAGCGCGTGCCGCAGCGAGGGCCCGAGCCATGCCACGCTGTAACCCCAGTACAGTGGCCACAGCCGAACCGTGCCATCGGCGCCGACGACGGACACGAGTTGACACAGCCCGTCCCGCCCACGCGCGAGTTTGGGCGGTTGTCCATCTCGGCCAAGAGGCCAACAACGTTCTGCACCAACGTATGTCGCGATTTCATCAGTGCCGCCATAGGCCCAACCCACGGAGTAGTCCGGCCACATCAGCGGGATTACGTCAAGCATCGCGCGGCGTTCCGACATCGTCGACATCAGCTCATCCCCAAAGAACAGCAGCTTGTGCCTGTCCACGTCGACCACCGCGCCGCCATCCGCCCAGAGCGGATCAGTCCAATGGTCCTTCGGGCACAACCGGTGAGCCTTGATGTACCGCAACGCATGTTCCGGCCCGAACGCAAGCGCGTCGAGCATCCGACAGCCCGCCCAATGCGCGTAGTACAGCTGCCACTGACCGTTCTCCACGATCACCAGGTTGGCCCGATTACCCATCGCGTAACTCCTCGTCGTGTTATTACGACGAGGTTCGCCCTACTCACCGACAGGCAGGGCTCCGCCGACGGCGCTCATCAACAGTGCGGAGTCCATCCACAGGGTCACCTCGCGCCGGCGAGCTGGCAGTTAGGCCTGCGCGAGCTGCTTCTCCTCATACAGGCGCGCCCACTCCTTGCGCGGCCGGATCGAGACGTCGACGTCGGCGCCGTTGGCGCGCAACGCCCCGACGGTGGCCTGGTCTCTCGCCATGCGCGCGAACGGATCCCAGCCGAAGAACCGGCAGGAGTTCTCCCAGGTGATCTTGTTGATGTCGGAGTCGTCAGCACCGGCGGCGTTGAGTTCGGCCAGCACCTGTTCGGGCGCATCGGGCCAGAAGCAGTCCGAGTGCGGGTAGTCGCACTCCCAGGCGATGATGTCGATGCCGATCTCGTGCCGCAGTTTGAGCGAGGTCTTGTCGGTGACGTAGCAGGCGAGTGAGTGCTCACGGAACACGTCGCTGGGCAGCTTGTCGCCGAAGTCGCGGCGCAGCCACTTCTGGTTCGTGTAGTGCCGGTCGCTGCGGTCCAGGTAGAACGGAATCCAGCCGATCCCACCCTCGGAGAACGCGAACTTCAGGTCCGGGTAGTTGCGCATTGCGGGACCCCACAACAGATCCTGGGCACACATCGCCGAGATCTGGGTGGCCAAGATGATCAGATTGTCGATGGGGGCATTGGGCGCCATGCTGATCGCACCGAAGCCCGTGCCGATATGCAGGCACATCACCACGTTCTCCTCCGACAGCGTCCGGAAGACCGGGCCCCAGTAGTCCTCGTCGTGGTAGCTCGGCAGACCCTCGAGGTGTGGCAGTTCGGGCATCGTGACCGCCCGACAGCCCTTGGCCGCGACGCGTCGAATCTCGGCGCACATGGCCTCGGGGCTCCACGTCGGGAGGATCGCAATCGGGATGAACCGGTCCGGGTAGGACCCGACCCACTCGTCGATGTGCCAGTCGTTGTAGGCCGACACCATCACCAGGGTGACGTCCTCGCGTGTCATGTTGAGGTGACGGGCCGAGAAACCGGTGAAGGTCGGGAAACACATCGACGCCAGGATGCCGTTGCGGTTCATATCGCGGACGCGTTCGTGCACGTCGTACACACCCGGGCGCATCTCGGCGAAACCTGCGGGGTCACGCCCCCACTCCTCGGGCGGCCACGACACCACGGCGTTCAAACCGCTCACACCCTGCGGCCGACCCTGATACATCCACTGGTCGACGCCCTTGTCGTCGGTGACGACGATGGGTGCCTCGGCCTTGTACCTGGCCGGGACGTGATTGAGGAACATATCGGGCGGCTCGACGACGTGGTCATCGATGCTCACCAGGATCAGGTCGTCGGTATTCATACCTAACTAGTACCCTCGAACAGCATGACCGTCTCTGCGACTTCGGACAGAGATTTGTCCGAATCGGCCAAAGCCAGGCACATCGACCTGCGCAGGGGTGGGCTCGCACCCGCTGGGAGCTATCTCTACGAGGGCGAGGGGCTGATCACCGGCTGGCATTTTCACGACGTGCACCAGATCGAGTACGCGCTGCACGGTGTCGTCGAAGTGGAGACCGAGGCCGCGCACTATCTGCTTCCGCCGCAACAGGCGGCCTGGATCCCGGCCGGGCTGGAGCACCAGGCCGTGATGAGCCCTGACATCAAGACCGTCGCGGTGATGTTCGACAGCCAACTCATCCCCGACGGTGGTGATCGCGCCCGCATCATCGCGGTGTCACCGCTGATCCGGGAGATGATGATCTACGCACTGCGCTGGTCGATCGAGCGGGGGCCGGGCTCCGCCCAGGATGAGGCCGCGTCCGACAACTTCTTCCACACCCTGGCCGACCTGGTGGTCGAAGCGCTCGACCATGAGGCGCCGCTGAGCCTTCCCACCTCGGACCACCCCATCGTGGCCGCCGCACTGGCCTACACCAAGGCGCACCTCGACTCGGTCAGCGCCGATGAGGTCGCCCGCGCAGTGTCGGTGTCCGAGCGGACATTACGACGACTGTTCTCCGACACCCTCGGATTGTCCTGGCGGACATACGTTCTGCACGCAAGAATGCTGCGGGCCATGGCACTGCTTGCCGCACCCGGGCAGTCCGTACAGGCAACGTCGACGTCAGTCGGCTTCGAGAGCCTCAGTTCGTTCACACGCTGTTTCACCCAGTTCTGCGGTGAGACACCCTCGGCGTACCGTCGCCGAGTGAGTCTGACGACGTACTGAAGGGTGATGACCGCACCGATATGACCGCACGCATCGACCTCATCCACGCGCTCATCTCGTCGGCCGCCGCGGCCGTACCCGAGCGGCCAGCCATCATCTCGGCGGACGGAGCCGTCACCAGCTTCGCCGAGTTCGACCGCAGGGTGGCCGCGGTGTCGGGGTGGGTGACCGAGCGCACCCACCGCGGCGACCGGGTTGCGGTCATCGCCGACAACGGCCCCGAGTACGCCGTGGCGTACTACGCGGTGCCGCGCAGCGGCCGGATTCTGCTGCTGATCAACCAGCGCCTCAGCCCCGCCGAGCAGGTCGCCCAGCTCGCGTCGACCGACCCCGCATTGGTCATCGGCGACACCCGGTACCTGCAGGCACTGCCATCGGTCGCCGACCGCGCCGTCAGTTTCGACGGGCCGGAATGGCTACGGGCCAAGCACGGTTCGCCCGTGACCGCCGAACCGGTGGCCCCCGACGACCCCGCGTGGTTGTTGTTCACCAGCGGGTCAACGGGCGCACCCAAGGGGGTCCTGCACACGCACCGGTCGATCACCGCGGCGGTGTGGGGCACCGTGGCCGGGAGGTCGGTCGCCTCGGGCGGCGTCTACCTGCTGCCGTTTCCCATGTGTCACATCGCGGGCTACAACATGCTGGTCCACCACGCAGCGCACTCGACGGTCCTGCCCGTGGCCGCCTTTCGGCCCGAGACGTTCGTCGCGGCCGTCAACGCCCACGGCGTCACATCGTGCTCACTGGCCCCCACGATGCTGCACAGCCTTCTTAGCCACCTCGACGACACGGACACCGCGTTGCCGACACTGCGCGACGTCGCCTACGGGTCCGCCGCCATCCCAGCCGATCTGTTGCGCCGGGCACTCAGCCGCCTGGACGTCGGGTTCCATCAGGGCTACGGGATGACCGAAACCGGCGGCAACGTCACATTTCTCGGGCCTGCCGAACACCGGGCCGGGGCCGCGGGCGAGGACGCCGTGCTCGCCAGTGCGGGCCGGCCACACGCCGGTGTGGAGGTTCGCATCGCCGGGGCGGGCTCCGGCGTCGGCGAGATTCTGATCCGCGGTGCACAGGTCGCGGCGGGGTTGTGGCCCGACCTCTCCCCCTGCACGGTCGACGGCTGGCTGCACACCGGCGATGTCGGCCGCTTCGACGACGACGGGCGCCTCGTCGTACTCGACCGCAGCAAGGACGTCATCATCACCGGCGGTGAGAATGTCACCTCACGCGAGGTGGAGGACGCGCTGTCGGCGCACCCCGACGTCGAGCACGTCGCGGTGGTCGGCGTACCCGATGAGTACTGGGGCGAGGCGATTTGCGCAGTCATCGTGGCCGCCGAGCACCGACGACCCCAACCCGACGAACTCATCGACCACGTTCGGTCCCGTATCGCCGCGTTCAAACGACCGCGTCACGTGCTCTTCGTCGATGCGCTGCCGCTGACCACCAACGGCAAGGTCGCCAAGGATGCCGTGCGCGCCTATGCGAGGACCTCACTCGATCGGTGACCGAGTGTCAGGCCAGCAGACCTGTCTCGATCTTTCCTGCGATGATCGCGGCCTGCGTGACGATTCGAGTGGGCGGGCGACAGGCCTCAACGTCGATGATCACGTTGGATGCCACCGACAGTGAGTGCTGGCACATCCGGCTCTCGTCGCCGACGCCACGGGCGATGGGTATCGCGAGGCGGGTGTCGGTCCGACTGAGATCACCGCTCAACCACTTCGGGAGTGGTCGATCGTTGAGCGTGATGTTGACGTGGTGGTCAGTGCACTTCGACCAGCGCTCCGCCGACTCGTCGAAGAATCGCTGCGCTGCCTGCGCCGACGGGTAGGAGACGACGGACTGAACCACCAGAACGGACCAATCGTCACCATTCGGCGTGCGGAACATGTTCTGGCGCAATGCCTGCCAACCATCGTCGCCGCCGGCGGGCCCGTAGATCGCCGCCTGATCCACCTGCCAGACGCCCAGACAGTTCAGATTGGGCAGCAGATTGCGGTCGTCGCTCATGGCCGTGATCATCGGGGACTGCGCCATCTGCGTGGTGCCCATGACGGTGTTGACCTCGGCGGCACTCAGCAGTAGCCCCTCAAGCGCAGAATCCGGGATGAGGCTCGGCGCGCTCGAACTCTGCGTTCTGGCGGCTGAGCATCCTGTGATCGACAGGCCGAGGACAAGCAGCGCGATCAGCGCTCCTCGGGCCGTCGACTCACGCATGAGTGCCCGCGGCGGCGCACGCCTCTTGCACACCGAGGGCGTCATTGTTCATCTCGTTGGCCGTCGAGTTGAGCGACTCGCCACCGCCACGCAGACCCATCTTGACGAGCAGTTTCGTTGCGCCCCATGACCACGAGCGCATCGGGTTGGCGATCTCGGGTGTCAAGCCCGGTGTGTTCGCCGCGCTCATCGTGACACCAGCTCCCTGCCGTAGAGCGGTGCGGCCGGTGACATTGCTGGTGGACACCGCGGGGTCCTGGTAGTCGGGCTGGGCATAGGTCTCGAGTGCGTCGGCGAAGTCACCGTAGTAGACCGCGGTGGCATCCAATACGTCGGCGAACTGACCGCACGCCGCGACCGCCGCGGGGTTCGCGTCGCCCGACACGGGCGCCGAGAACTCGACGGGGCCCGGTGCGGGCACAGCGGGCTGCCCGGCGTCATCGGGTTCCGCGGACGCGACGGGGAGCGCCGCCAGCCCCAGTCCGATCGCAAGAATGGGGGCGAGCATCGCACGCCGGATCGCAATTGATTGCCTCACAACAGGTTCCTCCCAAGTCAGTCCGCTCACACCGTCGGGGCATCACATGTCGGGAATGTGAACAGCTGCCCCTCAATAACTTTCGCTGCGCCACCAATCGCATGTCGGTCAGCTGGGAGATTCCTGTACGCAATCGAGCCTGTCGGAGTCGGCGGCAGGTCGCGGCGCCTCAGCGCTCACTCGACGCGATTGCGGCCTGATGTGTTCGTTGCCCGTTCACCGAATCGCCATCCCATCCGTGGATGCTCCGTCGCGACAGATCGCTTGAATCCCAGCGGGATTCAGACTACGAGAGGTGCCCCTACCACCATGCTCAATCGCTTCGCCACCCTGGCAGTCGCCTGTGTGTTGGCTTCCGTCGGCACCACACCCCTGGCCCTGGCGGACCCCGTGCCCGCGGATCCCGTGACGCCGGTCAACGCCACCAACCCCCTTCCCCCCGAGGGCGCCGTGCCGTCGGGCCCTGCCGGAGTCCTCGACACCCCGGACGGCTGGAAGCTCACGGTGGTCGGCAGTAATGAGACCCAGCTCCCGGTGGCACCGCTGACGACGGCCATCTCGTCGCGGGAGTACCTGGTGGCGGGCACGTTCACCGGGACCATCACCGGCGGAGGCAAGACCAAGCTCACAGGCGGATCGATGGAGGCCGGCGAGCAGATCGGCTGCGGCATCATCGCCGACGAGACCGAGATCAACCCCGGCGCGAGCTTCACCCCGGGTATCGGACTCCCGTTCACCGGCAACGCCACCGGTGCCTTCGGCGTCAGCCTCCAGGGCAAGGTGTACCTGAAGCCGGGCACGGTGACCACCGTCGCGATCGACAAGAAGAAGTTCAAGGGCACCTCGACGCGTATCACCATCACCGGAGTCCGCATCAAGACGGATCAGTGTGCAGGTCAGTCGTTCATCCGCTCGTACGCGACGCTGACCAGCTCGACCGACAACACCGACGACGTCATCACCTACCTCGGCGTCACCAAGTCCGTCTAACTCCAGCCTAATTCGAACGAGAGAACCCCATGTTGAATCGCCTTGCCATGGTGACGGCTGCCTGCCTCGCCATCCCGTTCGCCGCCATCTCACCGCTCGCGATGGCGGAGCCCCCAATTGACCCGGCCGGCGATGTCGGTCCGCCGCCGGACACCGGCGTCGTCGCGTCGGCCCCTCCGGGCGTCGTGACGACACCCGACGGCTGGACGTTGACCGTCGTGGCCAGCAACGAGACGCAACTTCCGGTTGCCCCGCTGACCACCGCGACCTCATCACGTGAGTACCTCGTCGGCGCGACGTTCATGGGCACTGTCACCGGTAGCGGCAGCACGACGCTGTCCGGCGGAACGTTGGACGCCGGCTACCAGGTCGGCTGCGGTATCGAACTCGGCCAGGTCCGCCTGATCGGGTCGATCGGTATCGGCACCTCGGGATCGTCGATAACCGGCGGTCTCATCCCGACGGGCGTGACGATGCCCATCTCGGGCACCATCGAGATCCACGCCAAGCCGGGCACGGTCACCCAGGTCTCCGTCAACAAGAAAGAGTACAAGGCGGCGCCTGTTCGCGTGACGCTCAAGGACACTCACATCAAGGTCGACGGTTGCGTCGGACAGTCCTTCCTGCGGTCCTACGCCACGCTGACGAGTTCGACCACCGACACCGATGACGTTGTCGCGTACTACGGCGTCACCAAGGCCGTGTGAGGACTGACATGACACGGGGCAGGCTTGCGGGTCTCATCGTCGGCGCCCTCTCGGTTGGAGCGGCGGTCGCCTTCCCGGCGGCCGCCGCGGCCGACCCTCTGCCACCGCCGCCCGTCGAACCGGGGCTGGCTCCGGCCGCACCACCGCCACCGGCGCCGGCGGTTCCCGTCATCGGGATGCCGCTGGGGCCCAACGGGCTTGCGGTCCTGGCACAAACCGGCGCACCGGAGGCCGGGCCTCTGGGCATGCCGCCGGTGACCGGCCTGGACTCGTCCACGGTGCTCGGCCAGAACCTCGTGCCATCCGGGCCGGGAGGCGGGCCCGGCATCTCGCCGAGCCTCAACGTGTTCAACAACGCCTACGGCCTGCCGCAGAACGAGGTGCCCTCGGCACCCGGGCAGGGCACACAGTTCGACGTGGCTCCCGGGCAGGAGAACTCCGACGTGTCGCGCCGGGAGTGGCTAGGGCGCTACGTCGACATGTACCGCGACGGCCGACTCAGGGGTGGACTGCTCGGCCAGTCGCCGCAGGAGCAGCTTGGCCAACCGCTGCCGGGTACCGCACCGCCGCCCGGAACCAACATTCCCCCGGGCCTGGTTCAGTTCCTGCCGGAGCCGCCACCGCCTCCCGGGGAGCTGCCGCCACCGCCCGGCTGACGCCGGATTCGTTGACTGCCAGCGCTACTGGACCTCGAGGCTCTGCTTCACCTCGAGTCGGCGCAGCTTGCCCGACGACGTCCTGGGTAGGGTGCCTGGTCTGACGAAGCTCACATCCGATGGCACCACGCCGCACTCGGACGCGACCTGTTGGATCAGCGTGGACCGGGCCTCAGCCTCGTCGGGTCCACGGAATTCGGCAATGATCACCAGGGACGGGCGGATGGTGCGCTCCCCGATGCCGACCGCCACAACGGCTCCCTCCCGGACGCCGGCCACCTGCGCGGCAACTCGCTCGACGTCGGCGGGAAAGACGTTGCGTCCAGCGACGGTGATGATCTCCTTAGCCCGCCCGCACACGACCAGGCCACCGTCAACGAGGTACCCCAGATCACCTGTGGGGTACCAACTCCCTGGTTCGTGCGACTCGCCGCCGTGGTAGCCGGACATCATCGACGTACCGCGGATGAGGACTTCCCCGATGTCGCGCTCGCCCTTGGTGGTGACGCCGTCGCGCGGTTCGATACACACCTCCATACCGGGCACGGCATTGCCCAGTATCGCGTGCCTGCGCGGCGAGGCGCCGGCATCGGTGTGCGCCACGACTTCGTCGAACCGCAGGCCGACGCCGGGTTCGGGAACGGTCACCGCACAGGTCGCCTCGGCAAGTCCGTACGACGGCGAGAGTGCGCCCGCGGAGAACCCGAAGCGCGCCATCTCCTCGGCGAAGCGCCCCGTGAGTTCACAGTCGACCGGTTCGCCGCCGTTGAGCGCGAACCGGACCGCACTGAGGTCAACGTCGGTGACGCGCCGCGAGTACTTCCCGATCAGCCCGTAGGCCATGTTGGGTCCCGCGGTGACAGTGGCACCGGACTCGGTGAGCCAGTTGAGCCACCGAAACGGTGAGGCCTGAAATGCCTTGGTCGGCGCCAGCCACACATCGGAGCCGCTGACCGCGCCCGACAGCAGGAAGCTCAGCCCCATGTCGTGGTAGAGCGGGAGCCAGGAGCAGCCGGTGTCCGCGGACGTGACACCGACGCGGGCATTCAGGGCACGCGCGTTCGACAACACCGCGTCGGGCGAGAGTTGCACCGTCCGAGGCGTTCCGGTCGACCCGGCAGTGCCCTGCAGGACCGCCACCGGCGCTGCGGTGTCGGGCAACGAGAAGGTCGTCGAGCGGTCAGCGAGGGCGATGCCCGCGACGTCGTTGATCCGCGTCGGTCCCTCGCTCGCTAACAGTCCCTCGAGATACGTTCCGTTGCTCAGGACATGGCCCACTCCGATTCCGGTGAACCGGTTCACTGTGCTGTGGGCCCACTGATCCGCATCGGCGCCGCGCACCGGCCCCGGCAGGATCGACAGGCCGGCCCCCGCGAGGAAGGCCCCGAGAATCGCCGAGATGAACTCGACCGTGGGCTCGCCCACCAGTCCGACGGCGGTGGCCTCCTCGTTGAGCAACCAGTCGGCGACGTTCTCTGCCCGGGCGTACACCTCGGGCCACGGATGGTGCGCCCAGGTCCCGTCGTTGAGCACGACGAGGTCATTGCCACTCGCGGGTAGGACCTCGGTGAGCGCTGCCGCCAAGGAGTTCATGACGTACCCGTGCCGTTTGGCAGGCTATGCCGTATTTGTTCGCTATCGGTGCGCTTCGCTGCAACGACGATCGACGACAAAAATACGGGCTCACCATGGGCGATGGTCAACGATGCGACCTCTCGATACGGGCCGCCACCGGCTACTGGCAACATGCTGAGAAAATACCTGGCGAATTGTCCGTAATGTCAGTTACCCCCGGCGAGCACGCTGCCTCGGGCCACGGGAACGAGGAAACTGACGGCCTACGCCAGCCCTGATCAGCAGGCTTGCGTGCGGCCCGACTGGGTAGCTCAGGCTTCCTAGCCAACGTAGGGACGCTCGCGCTTGAGTTCCAGCCGCGCAATGGTCCGGCGGTGCACGGCGTCTGGACCGTCGACGATCCGCAGGATGCGAGCCCACGCGTAGAAGTACGCCAGCGGGGTGTCATCGCTGACACCCGTCGCGCCAAATATCTCGATGGCACGGTCGATGACGGCCGTGGCCACTGCGGGGGCCGCGACCTTGATACCGGAGATCTCGCTGCGGGCGTTCGCCGCTCCGTCGCGGTCAATCAGCCACGCCGTCTTCTGTACGTACAGCCGAACCTGGTCGATCTCGATACGCGATTTGGCGATGGCCTCTTGCACCACACCCTGATTGGCCAGCGCGGTGCCGAATGCGACGCGATTCTGTGCCCGATCGACCATGAGCGCCAGCGCCCGTTCGGCCATTCCGACAGCGCGCATCGCGTGGTGAATTCGGCCCGGGCCCAGCCGCGCCTGGGCGATGCTGAATCCGTCTCCCTCGTCACCGAGCAGATTGCTCACCGGGACGCGTACGTCGTCGAACACGATCTCCGAGTGTCCGTGCTGGTCCTGGTAACCGAAGATCGGCAGGTGCCGGATGATCTCGACTCCCGGGGTGTCACGGGGCACCAGCACCATCGACTGCTGACGGTGGGTGGCCGCAGTCGGGTCGGTCTTACCCATGACGATGAAGATCACGCAGCGCTCATCGGCGACCCCGGTGATCCACGCCTTGCGGCCATTTATGACGTACTCGTCTCCCTCGCGCACGATGGAGGTCTGGATGTTGGTCGCATCCGAGGACGCGACGGCCGGTTCGGTCATCGCGAATGCAGACCTGATGTGTCCGTCGCGCAACGGGGTCAACCAGCGCGCCTGCTGCTCCGGGGTACCGAAGAGATCCAACGTCTCCATGTTTCCGGTGTCGGGTGCCTGACAGTTGATCGCTTCGGGCGCGATGACAGGCGACCACCCGGAGATCTCGGCGACAGCGCTGTAGTCGACATTGGACAGTCCGCCGTACTCCGGCATGAACAGGTTCCACAGTCCGCGAGCACGTGCCGAGGCCTTGAGTTCCTCCATGACCGGCGGGTAGGAGTGCTGTCCGTGGGTCTGCAGATGTTCGCGCCATACCGACTCAGCCGCGAACACCTCCTCGCGCATGAATGACCACATCTTCTCGGATGCGTCTTGGCCGGCAGCAGAGAGTGCGAAGTCCATCAGTGTTGTCCTTTCAGGGCGGCCAGACCGGCCGCCGCAATCCGGTCGATCTCGGCGTCGAGGTCGCCGAAGTCCTGGCCCGCCATCTGGCCGCGGGCTACACGCTGGGCCATTCCCTGGGCTATCCCCACCAACTTGAAGTGCGCGAGTCCGACATACGCGTCGAGATCGCCGAGGTCGCATCCCGACGTCCTGGCGTAGCGATCCGCGATCTCGGCTCTTGTCGGAAACCCGGGGCTCGCCGTGAGAGAGGGGGTCAACAAGGGTTTGGGATCGCTGGCCTCAATCCAGTAGACGAGAAATGTGCCCAGGTCGCACAACGGGTCACCCAGCGTCGACAACTCCCAGTCCAGCACGCCGCAGACCGCAGGCCGCTCGCCGAGCTCGATCACGCAGTTGTCCAGTCGGTAGTCACCGTGCACCAGCGAGGGCTTCGCCGAGGGGCGCCAAGCATGCTCGACCAGCCGACGGTGAAGGTCGGCGACGTCGGCGACGTCACGGGTTTGGGCCGCCTCGTACTGTCGCCACCACGTGCGGACCGTGCGCTCGGCGTGATTGTCAGGACGTCCGAAGTCCGCCAACCCTATATCGGCGACATCGAGCGCGTGGAGCGCCGCCAGAGTGTCGACGAGGCTTTCCGCGACGGCCGCGATCGCGGCCGTGTCGAAGGCCGAACCGGGCGGCAACTCATCGCGCAGCACGAGTCCGGGAATTCGCTCCATGACGTAGAAGGGCACGTCGAGAAGTCCTGGTTCAGGTTCGACCAGGACGATCGCCGGAACGGGAACGGTCGATCCAACAAGCGCCTCCTGCACGCGGACCTCTCGGCCCATGTCGTGCGCGCGCGGGAGCAGCTCGCCCGTGGGAGGCCGCCGGAGGATCAATTCACCGGCCGGGCTGGACAGACCGAACGTCAGATTCGACTTCCCACCGGTGATCAGCTGCGCTTCTAGCGCCATCCAGCGATCGTCGCCCAACTGTGACGCAAGAGCCCTGCCCAGGAGTGCGGGCCGCACGAGTGTGTCGACGTTCATGTTTAGATAATAGAACGTTCGATCGGTCCGGTGCGCAGCTACACCCCAATTGATCGCCTAGACAGCGCTATACCTGGTCCTTTACCCTGAACACATGAGGCGTCCGGTAAACATCGCGCACGTCGGCCAACAGGTGCTGTCGCTGCGCACCGCCCGTGGCTGGTCAATGCGCGAACTCGCCAGCCGCCTCGATGTCAGTGCCGCCACCGTGAATGCGATCGAACACGGCCGCACCGGCATATCGGCCGACCGCCTCAACGATCTCGCGCGCACGTTCGATGTGCCCACGGCCACCTTGCTCGGCTCGCATACCAGCCCCGAGTCCATCGACGGTGACCCCGCGATCAGCGCGGCGATCAGCGCGTTCGTGGAGGCCGGCTATCACGGTTCGAGCATGCGCACCATCGCCGAACGGGCTGGCATGAGCCTCGCCAGCATCTACCACTACTACCCCAGCAAGCAGTCGCTCCTGGTCAAGATCCTTGACATGACGATGGACGAACTCGACTGGCGCTGCGCCGTCGCGATCGATGGCCCCGGCGGCCCGCTGGACAGGCTGTACCGCGTGGTGGAGGCGTTGGCCCTGTTCCATACCTTGCGCGCCGATGTCGCCTACATCGGCGCAAGCGAGATGCGAAGTTTCGAGGAACCTGAACGAACGCGGATTGCAGCGCGGCGCAGTGCCATTCAGCACTTGGTCGACCATGAGATTCTCAGTGCAGTGCGCGAGGGGTCCGCTGGCTGCGAGCGCCCGCGCGAGATCGGGCGCGCCATCGCCACGATGTGCACCTCACTGCCCCAGTGGTTCGACAAGACGGGCCCCACCGGACCAGAAGCCATCGCCAGGACATACGCAGAACTGGCGCTTCGGATGATCGACACCAACCCCGATCGCCTGCACGACGTTCTGGCCGCAGCCAACAAATCAACGAAAGGCCCTGCGCAATGACAGTTTTGGATCGATTCCGACTCGATGACAAGGTCGTCATCATCACCGGCGCCTCATCGGGTCTGGGCGTGTCATTCGCCGAAGCCTTCGCGCAGGCCGGCGCCGATGTGGTGCTGGCCGCCCGGCGTGCCGACAAGCTCAGTGATACAGCTGAACTCGTCCACTCGGCAGGTCGGCGCGCACTCTGCGTGGCGACCGACGTCACAGACTCCGACCAATGCGACGCACTTGTCGATGCCGCGATCAAGGAGTTCGGCCGCGTCGATGTCCTCGTGAACAACGCCGGTGTGGGCACCGCGGTGCCCGCTGTCCGTGAGACCGATGAGCAGTTTCGCTCGGTCATCGACATCAACCTGAACGGCTCGTTCTGGGCCGCGCGGGCGTGCGGTCGGGTCATGCAGCCTGGCAGCTCCGTCATCAACGTCTCGAGCATCCTGGGCTTGACCACCGCGGGCCTGCCGCAGGCCGCATACAGCGCGAGCAAGGCTGCCATCGTTGGCCTCACCCGCGACCTCGCGCAGCAATGGGGTGCGCGAAAGGGAATACGCGTCAACGCCGTCGCCCCGGGATTCTTCAAGTCGGAGATGACCGACGAGTACGCCCCCGAATACCTTGAGACCGTGATGGCCAGTCGCGTCATCATGGGACGGATGGGTGACCCCGGCGAACTCGCGGCGACGCTGGTGTGGCTCGCCTCCGATGCGGGTGGCTACGTCACCGGCCAGACCATCGTCGTCGACGGCGGCATCACGATCACCTAATTCGCCACGCTAGACGGGTGAGCCTTGCCGCCGCGTTCGGATGAGGGTAACCATGGCGACGGCACCGACGCCGGGTCCGATAGCCAACGCGGCAAGCGCCGCCGTCCACGACCAGTGCTCCACGACAACCGGAACGATCCACACGCTGATCGCGGTGGTGAGATAACCGAGTGCCAGTTGGATGGACACCGCACCACCGACGTAAACCGGGTCGGCATGTTCGGTGACCAGCGCCGAGAACTGAGCCGAATCCGCGATGACCCAGAAACCCCAGAACGCACAGAGCGGCAACACGATCAGCAGGGGCCCGGTTCCCAGAACGGCGAGTGCCAACGCGGCCAACCCCGAACACACCAGCGACGTCAACGCAGCCTCAGCACGGCCGAACCGGTCACTGAGACGGCCACCGACCAAACACCCCAGGGCGCCTACCCCGATGCACACGAACGCCAACGCCGCGGCCGTGGCTTGTGCGTTCGGAAGCGCCGCGATCCCCGGCAGGGCGGCGATGAACGCCCCGACCCAGGCCCACATCGCATACAGCTCCCACATGTGGCCGATGTAGCCGACGTTGGCCAAGGCCACATTCCTGTTGCGCAGGCTGGCGATCGCGGCGCCAAAGGTGAACGGCCGCCGAGGGAATGGGTACGGGCCGGGCCCACGGAGCAGAAGGATCAGCGCGCCCCCGGCCGCGGTCATGAGCGTCGTCGCGACAATGACATGCTGCCAGGGCACGTCACCGAACGATCGGACCAGATGCGGAAGTGCGGATCCCAGGGTCAGAGCGCCGATCATCACACCGAGCGCGGTGCCACGCCCAGTGCGAAACCAGGTGGACACCTCCTTGAGTGCGGGTGGGTAGATGGCCGCCAGACAGATCCCGGTGAGCAGCCGCAGGGGCAGCGCAGTTTCAATTCCGTCTGCCCACAACAGCGCCATGTTGACCGCTGCCGCACCGAATGCGCCCACGCACATCAACCGCCTGGGTGAGATCGCATCGGCCAGACCCGTTGCGGCCGAGGCGATCGCGCCGACGACAAACCCGACCTGCACTGCGATGGTCAGCAACGACGCGCCCGTGGGAGAGAGCTCCCAGGCACCCACCAGTTGCGGCGCGACGAAGGACGCCGAGAACCACACGCTCATCGACAGAAACGTGCTTGCGGCGATAAGCGTCAGCGCCACGCCGGGACGCTGACGAGGTGCTACGGGCGACGCCGGGTGAGCCGGCGCCACCGTCACCTCCTCCTTGGTCACGATTGGATGCCTCGTGACCTCTTTCCGTGCCGGGTCATCCATCGGACACCGCCGATCGCGTCGATCGCACGTTCCGCCGAGTCGAACATCGCCACCCTGGCACCAGCAGCGACCGGTCGGAGATCACGGACGAGCGCGTCCTGGTTTGCGTCGAAACCGCTGCGCAGCACCAATACCAGCGGCGTGCTACCCCGTTCGGCGTTGACCAGACCCTCGGTCAGGGCCCACACCAGCTTGTTGCCCGCTTCGGTCGCCTTCATGTCGAACACGGTGCCGAGGTCGAGGAACGCACACATCACGTCGATGGACTCGTCATCGGCAACGGCGGAGGCGATGGCGCCTGTGAAGGTGCCGGTGTCGTCGAACAGCGACCACACGGGGATGTCAATCGGATTCGACAGGCTGGTGCCCGGTGCCTCGAACCTCTGGAGCCGGGCTCGGGTGTTCTCCGAGAACGGCGCCATCCGGAGACCCCACCGATCAGCCCGATCTGATCCGACCACGGCCACGCCTCCGCCGCTGCCGAGCAGTGCGAGGTTGTCGCCGTCGATGCCGGGAACGAATTGCAGAGCGGTAAGGACGTCCATCAACTGGTCGAGATCGTCGACCAGCAGCACACCGGCCTGCCGCGCGGCGTCCAAGAGCAACTGTGGGTCGCTGGCGAGAGCCCCTGTATGCGAGGCCGCCGCTGCTCCCCCCGCTGCAGTTCGTCCACCCTTGAAGACGATGACGGGCTTGGTCATTGTCCTTGCCAGTCGCAGAAACTCACCGGCCCAGCGGTCATCTTCGAGATAGAACGCCGCTGCGTGGGTCCGCGGGTCGGCTTCACAGAACGCCAGTAGTTCAGCGGGGCTGACATCGTCACAGTTGCCGACCGAGCTGACGAAACTGAACTGCAACCCCAACTCTGTACCGCGCCGCAACACGTCGCCCGCATAGGTGCCAGATTGGGAGACGAAGGCGATGTGGCCGGGGGTGGTGGCCGAGGCGGCGGGCGAGATCAACGTGATGCCCTCATACGCCGTGTAATGACCCATACAGTTCGGCCCAAGTACGCGCATCCCCGCCCCGTCGAGTCGCGGCGTATCCGCGGTGTACACGTGAGCGGTGCGGGTGCCCCGTTCAGCGAGAGCCAGCAGTGCGGCGGGAACGGCCGACGCGGGTAGTGCGACAACGGCGCGGTCCACTGCCGCTGGCAGATCGGCGACGCTGGCGACCGTGGCGACACCGCACAGGCTGTCGTTCTTACTGCTGACCGGCAGGATCTGGCCGGTGTAGCCGAAGTCAACCAGGCTGCTGACCGCTCGGTAGCCCATCTTGTGCTCATCGGCTGACGCACCGACGATGGCGATCGACCGAGGGTAGATCGCTGGCCGCAGCGCTTCGTAGGCCCGACCCGGTTCCGGTATCGGGGGCACCTGCGCAGTGGCTGGATCGAGTTCGGTGGCACGCGCATCGACGGCGACGATGCGCTCAGCGGTGACCACGACCGGGTTGAAGTCGACCTCGGTGATGTCCTCGCTCAGCAGGAGTCCACCGGCACCCCCGACCGCCACGAGCATCGCGACGATATCGTCCACCCGATCCGGAAATCGCTTCTCCACAATCCGGCCGAGGCGAGTACCCGACACCATCCGTCGGGCGTCCTCGGCATCGATCGGCGCCAGCGCGAACACGACGTCATCGAGTGTTTCGATGTCTACTCCGCCGTGACCGAACATCACCACGTGCCCGAAACCAGGTGCGCGCAAGCCCCCGACGACCGCTTCGATACCGGCGTCGACCATTGCCTCGACAGTCACGCCGCGCACCTGCGCACCGTTCGTTCGTTGCTGCGACAGAAGCGCATCGGTGCGCGTTCGGACGTCGTCCGGCGACACAGCGAGCAGCACGCCACCGGCCTTGCTCTTGTGCACGACATTGTCGGCAACGAGTTTGATCGCCACCGGACGTCCGATCGCGTGTGCGATGCGGCTGGCGTCATCACTTGTTTCGGCGAAGGTGACCACGTTGGCGGGGACACCGTAGCGGATCGCGAGATCTCGCACGACGTCCTCACGCAGACGTCGACTCATCGATGAGCCCCCGCCTTGTCGAGCTTGTCCTGCAGATCACTGGGCGCGTCCGGATAGCGAGGCGGCCGCTTCTCCAGGAACGACCGCACTCCCTCGTCACCATCGGGCAGGTCTCGGACAATTGCTGCCAGTTGCGGTTCGAGGGACGCTCCCGCCTCCAGGCCGTTGTGCAGCGTTGCCCGTAGACCGGTCTTGATCGCCCGCACCACGGCCGGTGAGACCTCGGAGATCTCGGTTGCCAGCGAGATGGCGCGATCGAGAGTGTCGTCGGGATCGCACACCTCGCTGACGAAACCGGATGCGAGTGCCTCAGCCGCCCCAACGGGCGCCGCACTGGCCAGCATCTTGAAGGCGGCCGGGTAGCCGACCACATCAAGCAGGCGGCTGAGTTGACCTCCGACCGGCACCAGTCCGATTCGGGCGCCCACGGCGCAGAACCGCGCATTGTCGCCGGCGATCCTGATATCGCAGTTGAGCGCAAGGATGAATCCGGCCGCGTACGCCGGTCCGTTCACCGCGCCAATCACTGGGGTACCGAGTTCCGTAGGCAGGGTGAAGGCCGCGTTCGCCTCGGGATCACCTGCCGTCTCCGGCTTCTCGAGGACCTCCTGCAGGTCGTGGCCCGACGAGAACATGTCGCGGTCGCCAGTGACGACGATGCACCTAACGGCGGGATCGCGGTCGGCCTCGAGCAGCAGGTCTCGCAGCCGCGGTGCCATGTCGCCGCTGAAGGCGTTGCGCTTGGCCCGGTTGGTGATCGACAAGATCCGTACCGGTCCCCGATCGGTGGGGTTGATGGTGGCGGTCATGAGAGTTCTCCTTGGGCAGTTAGTTGGCGGAGGCCGTTGTCGCGGTGCCGATCTCATCGCGTTCAGCCGGGCGATCGGACTGCGGCGTACCGGGCCGTGGCCGGTCTCGTCGCAGGGTGGTGGCGACCAGGCTCCAGGTCAGAGTGATCACCAGGTTGAGGATCAGCGCGGAGATCGCGATGTACATCGGTGATGACATGAAGAACGGGACGGCGGTTGATCCACCGAAGTGACTGGCGGTGGGCGATGTGACGTTGTAGGCGGCGATAGTTCCGTATGCGATTCCGACGGCCCAACCGGCGAGCAGTGCGTGCCTGTTGGCGAATCGCACGGTGAACAGACCCAGCAGCACGGTCGGAATCGTCTGCAGGATCCAGATACCGCCGAGCAGTTGGAAGTTCAATGCGAACTGGCTATCGAGGGTCAGGACGAACACCAGCGCGCCGACCTTGATGAGCACGGACACGATCTTGGAGATCGTCGTCTCACGATGGTTGGAGATGTCCTTTCGGGAGAACTGCCGGATGATGTTGCGACTCACCAGGTTGCCCGCTCCAATTGCCATGATGGCCGCAGGCACCAGTGCGCTCATCGCGATGGCGGCGAAGGCGACGCCGACGAACCAGGACGGGAACATCTCAATCAGCAGCTGTGGCACAGCGAACTGCGGATTCCCATTCAGTGGCGTGATTCCGGCCGCGAGGGCCATCATTCCGAGCAGCGCGACGAGTCCAAGCAAGACGGTGTAGATCGGCAGAACGGACATGTTGCGTCGGACGGTCTTGGCGCCGCGAGCGGCGAACACTCCGGTAATGGCGTGGGGGTAGAGGAAGAACGCCATGCCAGAGCCAAGCGCGAGCGTCATGTAGATACTGGCATTCACACTGATGGCAGCGGCATCGGGATCAGTCGTGTTGTTGCGTGCGGCAATAACCTCGCCAGCATCGGCGAAGATGTTGCCGAACCCGCCGAGCTTGATCGGAATGACGATGACCGCGACGATGACCACGATGTAGGTCAGACCGTCCTTGAGGAAGGCAATCAGCGCGGGAGCCCGGATCCCGGAGGAGTAGGTGTAGGCAGCGAGCACACCGAAGGCCACGAACAGCGGCAGGTGGTTGAGGAACCAGCTCGCCTGCGGCCCGAAATTGAGGCCCATGGAGGTGAATATGACCTCAAGACCGATGAGCTGCAAAGCCAGGTAGGGCAGCGTCGCCAATAGACCTGTTAGGGTGATCGCCAGCCCGAGGGTCGGCGACTTGAACCGATCGTTGACGAAATCGGTGAGCGTCACATACCCCTTCTCGTGCGCCAGCCGAACGAGTTTCGGCAGGAACAGGAAGCCCAGCGAGTAGAGCACGACAGCGTTTGGCACGGCGTAGAAGCCGAAGGCACCGATGCTGAAGATGGCTGCGGGAACGGCGATCAGTGTGTAGGCGGAGTAGAGGTCACCGCCGAGCAGGAACCACGTCACGAACCCTCCGAAACCACGACCACCGAGCGCCCACTCATCGAGATGGTTCAGGTCGTTGGCGCGTCGCCAACGGCTAGCGACGAATCCCATACCGGTGACGAGGAGAAAGAGTGACAGAAACACCCCGAAGGTGACCGCATTGAAACTCACTGTTCAGCACCACCTTCGGGCTCGTTGCGGAACGCAATGAGATAGCTGGCTCCGCAACCGCAGGCGGCCGCGACTGCCATGGTCATCTGGAACCAGTAGAAGAACGGAATGCCCATGAGGGTCGGCTCGGTGCGCTGGTACACCGGCACCGCGAGCGCCAGTATCACGGGGACCGCGATGAGGACGGCACACGTGATCCGCTTCGGCCAGGACAGCGATGCCTGGACGGCGACACTGTCCGGCGGACTGTCGGGCGGGGGGTTACTGGTCATGTCGACACTCCAATGTGAGGAACTGCGATACCGGAAAGCTGTTCATGTGACTCATGTTCAGAGCCTGATCACGGTCTTTCCTCTGCTCCGACCACCGCCGAGTTCCTCCAGTGCGGCGGGCACGCCATCGATGCCGACACAGGAGGCGATCAGCGGCTTGATCCACCCGGCGGCCGCCATATCGAAGATCTCGTTTTGTGCGGCTCGCACCAATTCGGGGTTGTGCCGGCGATACAGGCTCCAGTGCAGACCGGCAATGGTGTAGTTCTTGACGAACGCGTGGTTGAGTCGCGGTTGAGGGATAGCTCCGCTGGCGAAGCCAACCACGACAATGGTGCCCTCGAAGGCGATGTACTTCGTCGCGGCCTCGTAGGCGTGGCCACCGACGGGATCGAAGACGATGTCGACTCCGTCTGGCGCGACGTGGCGAACCCTGGCGATGACGTCCTCTGCCGCCCCGTCAATGACGACATCCGCACCGAGATCGGAGACGGTCTCCACTTTGCCTGGCCCAGAGGCGATGCCGATCACGGTAGCGCCCGCCGCACGAGCCAACTGAACGGCGGCCGATCCGACGCCACCGGCGGCAGCAGTGACGACGACGGTGTCGCCCGGTCGCACCGATGCCCGGCGGTGCAGACCGAGCCAAGCCGTCAGGTAGGTCAAGTGCAGCGTCGCCGCCGTGACGTCGTCGAGCGCTGACGGGACGACGGCAGCGTCGGCAGCCGCCATCAGTGCGAACTCAGCGAAGCCCCCATGCGGCAGATGTGGTTGACCCACGATCCGCGATCCGACCAGCGCCGGCGCCACGCCGCTGCCGACCTCGTCGACGATCCCGCACAGCTCAAGGCCGGGCGTGAACGGCATCGTCGGCTTCTGCTGGTACTCGCCGCGGCACAGCAGCACGTCGGCGAAGTTGCACGAGGTGGCGGCGACTCGCACGCGGATCTCGCCAGCAGCGGGATGCGGATCGGGCAACGTCTCCCATCGCAGCACTGCACCTGGTTCGCCATATTCGCGTGCCGTCCACGCGCCTGCCATCCGTAATCCTCCTCTCGACCTGACTCGACGTGCTGCCTGCGATCAGCTGCGACCGGTGTCTGGGCTCGGTGCTCCGATGAGATGTACGGTGTTGCCGAAAACCTCTTCTCCCCTGCCCATCTGGGCGTGCGACAGTGCGATATCACCCATCGGCAGGACACGTCCCACACAGGGGTCGATGCGGCCGTCGATCACCATCTGGTTGTAGGCGATGGCCTGCGCGTCGTTGGTGCCGTGTGATCCCTGCAGGCGCTTCTGGCGGGTCCAGTGGTAACGCAGGTCGACCATCGCGTCGAACCCGGTGGTACCGGCACAGATAACCACCATGCCGCCGGGCTGGCAGAGGAACACACTGGTCGGAATCGTCGCGGCGCCAGGGTGTTCGAACACAATCGCCGGATCTTCCCGGCCGCCGGCGACCTCCCAGAGACGCTTGCCGAATGCGCGGGCACCCGCGGTCCATGCCTTCTGGCCCGCCGTGTCGTCAACCAGAGGAGGAACGCCCCAGTGGTCGAACTCCTTGCGGTTGATGTAACCGACGGCCCCATACTTCATGGCGAACGCGCCGCGGTCCTCGTCGGAAACCACTGCAACTGCGCGTCCGCCGGCCTCGCGCACCAGTTGGCAAGCCTGTGTGCCTAGGCCGCCCGAACCGCCCCACACCAGCACCAGATCGCCCTCAGCGACGGTGTTACCCGCCCAACCGTGCAGCATGCGGTACGCGGTCGTGCCGACAAGTGTTGGCGCAGCGGCCTCGGCCCAACTCAGGTGAGGGGCCTTCGGTAGAACCTGGTGCGCCTGCGCGCGAGCGAACTGTCCGAACGAGCCGTAGTTGGTGTCGTACCCCCAGATCTTGGCACTGGGCGCGATCATCGGATCGCGTCCTGCCGCAATCCACTGGTCATCGGCGTCCCACACTCCTGGGTGTACGACGACCTCGTCGCCGACCTGGATCGACTCGACGCCGGGGCCGACGGCATAGACGATTCCCGCCGCGTCGGAGCCACCGACGTGGAAGTCCTCGGTCTCACCGCGACGCTGCCTCGTGGCGACCTGATCGACCGGGTACCCCCGTGCCGCCCACACGTTGTTGTAGTTGACGCCGGCGGCCATGACCGCGATCAGGACCTCGCCGGCCCCCAACGATGGTGTGTCGATCACCTCGTGCGCGAACGCTGTCGCAGGATCCCCGTAGCGAGCGGGTCGCACGACCTGGGCGTGCATGTTCTTCGGCACCACACCGAGGGGTGGCAAGGTTCCTATGTCAACCGCGCCGACGTTGGGATCCGACACAGACTGTCGTTCCATGGCCTCGCTCACGAATGATCACTCCTACTCGATAGTTGTATTGCGATGAATCTGTTGGAAGCCGCGTCATCCGCCAGGCTTCTTCCTGCGACTTTTGGAGCCTCCTGGGGCGACGCCCTCGGGCTCCATTTCGGTGTGGTCCGAGTCTCAGTCATGACCTAGATGTGAGCAATGACCAATACAGAGGAAGCCTCTGCAGATCTGCACACCCGCTGCTTGACAGCGTTTTTGTGCCGCGGCGCCAAGGGGATTGGCTATAGTTGACCGAGCGATTGCCGCAGGACTATCGAAGGATTTGGCTTGTCCGATGATCTCGGCTGACGATCTGAGGGTTTTTCTCGAAGTCGCACGGCGACGGCGCCTCACTGAGGCGGCCAAGTACCTCCAGGTCAACCACACGACGGTCAGCCGGCACGTCACACGTTTGGAGCAAGCCGCGGGCAACCGCCTGTTCGACCGGCAGGTCGACGGCTGGACACTGACCGAGGCCGGCACTCACCTTGTTGTGCATGCGGAGGCGATCGAAGCCGCACTCCTTGCCGCACAAGAGGAATGCTCGTCGATTGGACCGTCGCTCACGGGGCATGTGCGAGTGATCGCTCCCGACGGATTCGGCACGTATATGTTGCTGCCCGAACTGGGCGACCTCCGGCGCCACCACCCCGGGCTCATCGTGGAGGTTGTCACCGCCAATCGGCACGAGTCCCTGACCCCGCGGGAGTTCGACGTGGCTGTCACGATCGAGCGGCCTCGGGCTCGAGCGGTCGACGTCCACAAACTCACGGATTTCACCCTCGCCTTCTATGCCTCCCCCGACTACCTGGCACGCCACAACAAGATCACCAAGGTCGACGATCTCTATGAACATCCCCTGATCTGGTACGTCGACGACGCTCTGGAGGACAGCACATTCAATTTGCTCTACGAATTGCTGCCTCGTGCGCAGGCACACATTCAAACGAATTACATCGCCGGCCATATTGAAGCCGCTGCCGCCGGGTTGGGTATCGCCTTTCTCCCGACATTTATCGGCGACGTCAGCCCCCACCTTCGCCGACTGCACCAGATCGAGGCGAAAGTCGAACGAAGCTACTGGATGTCAATACCGCGCGATCTCGTCCGGTTACCCCGAGTTCGACTAGTTGGCGCGCATCTCACCAAGCTGATCGCCGAGAACAGAGTCGGCAGTGGTGACGCAGCCCGCCTCGGACCTCGGACTACGAGCCGACTCGCATAGAGGCTCATGACAGCACCATCGGGCGACATTCCGCTCCTGAGTAGTCCAGCTCGGCGGTCGGGATAACATTGTCGATCGCTGCACGCCGATCGAGGGAGCTTAATGTCACGGTCGAGGTTCTACCTCACGTGCGGCGCACTCGGGATTGCCTTCATTGTGTTCGCTGCGTGGTTGATCAGCGGGTGGGGTGGACCGTCGACCGTGGTGATGGTCAGCAATGTCGGTACGTTACTGGCCGGTGGGTTCGCGGCGACGTGCGCGGGCATCACGGCGCGATCGAGTCACGGCCGTCAGCGATGGGCCTGGAGCGCCCTGGCCGTCGCACTGACGGGCTGGTTCTTCGGCGATGCGATCTGGGTGTACTACGAGTTGGTGCTCGCGGTGGGCACTCCGTTCCCGTCCCCGGCCGACGCGGGGTATCTGCTCTTCTCGATCGCGGCGTGCGTCTCACTGATCCTGCTGCCGATCGGCAGCGTCGGACAGTCGCAGACACGGCTGATCCTTGACGGGCTGACGGTTGCCTGCTCACTGTTGGTGATCCTATGGACGCTCGGTCTCGACGACGTCTTCCACCGCGGTGGCGAGAGCCGGTTCGTGTTCGCCGTGTCGGTGGCCTATCCGATTTTCGATCTGGTGCTCCTGACGGTGGCACTGCTCATCCTGACTCGTGCCCGCGTGGGTCAGCGTGCGGTGATCACGGTGTTCACCCTGGCCATGGGCGTGATGGCCTTGTCGGACAGCGCATTCGTGCTCATCAACGCCGACCAGCGATACGTCAGCGGCGGCCTGCTCGATATCGGCTGGGTGGCCGGACTGCTACTGCTCGGCGTCGCGGCGTTGGTCGGACTACGTTCCAAGCACATCGAATTCGGACTAGCCAGACCCCCCTCCCGAACAGCCTTATGGCTGCCGTACCTGCTGTTACCAGTCGTCACGATATGCACCGTCCTGAGCGAGGGCTCTGCGACGCTGCTGATCACGGCGCTATTGCTCGTATTGGCCGTCGTGATCCGGCAGTTCCTCATGGCTGACGAGAATCGGCGACTGTTGGCGACGGTCGCCGAGCAGGCGTTCCGGGATCCACTGACGAAGCTGGCGAACCGGGCCCTCTTCCAGGATCGCCTCAGCCATGCGGTGGCCCTGCAGATCCGGGATGAACGCAGCGTCGCGGTGCTGTCAATCGATCTGGACGACTTCAAACTCGTGAACGACTCTCTCGGGCACCCATCCGGCGACGCCCTCCTGAAAGCGGTCGCCGACCGCATCGTTGGCTGCGTGGGCGCCGGCGATACCGTCGCCCGGGTCGGTGGCGACGAGTTCGCCGTCCTGATCGAAGACGGTCCTGAGCCATCGCTGGTCGTCGCGCACCGCATCTTCGACGCATTCGATGCGCCGTTCACGGTCGACGGACACGACGTTTTCATGCGCCCCAGCGTCGGCGTGGCGTCCGGCGTCGCCCACGGCGATGCCGAAGCATCTGCCGACACCCTGCTCAAACACGCGGATCTCGCGATGTACGCGGCGAAGCGAAGCCAGCACGGCGGCGTCGCGGCCTTCACCACGGATATGCAGCTGATCGATCTACGGGAGGTGGATCCGCCGCGAGACCGCGACATCGCACCGCGTCGAAACGGCTCGGCGGGACTTCAACTCTTCGCGCAGCTTCGCCGCGCCATCGACCACGGTGAGCTGAATTTGGTCTATCAGCCGAAGTTCACCGTCGCGACGGGACGTATGACGGGCGTGGAGGCGCTCGTGCGGTGGGAGCATCCGGAACGCGGACTGATGCTCCCGGGTCAGTTCCTTCCGCTCGCGCGGCAGAACGGCCTCATGGGTGCGCTCACCGATGCAGTGGTCCATCGAGCGGTTCAGGACGCGACCGGATGGCGCGCCGCCGGCACCGACGTACCGTTCGCCGTCAATCTGTTCCCACCGTCGCTCGGCGACCTTGAGCTACCGAGCCGGCTCACCCGGATCATCACGGACGGCGGACTCAACACGGACTGTCTGACCGTGGAAATCACCGAGGACTTCCTGCTCGGCAACACCCGGCGCGCACGCAAGGTCTTGGAGATGTTGCGTGAGTTGAATATTCGCGTGTCGATCGATGATTTCGGCAGCGGCTACTCAGCGCTGAGCTACCTCCGAGAGTTGCCGATCGATGAGTTGAAGCTCGATCGGGAGTTCATCGCGCCGATGCTGTCCGACGACCGAGCAGAGGCGATCGTGTGCGCGATAATCGACTTGACGCACAGACTCGGCATGACGTGCGTCGCCGAGGGCGTCGAGGACGCGACCACTGCAGCCAGGCTCGCTGAACACGGCTGCGACATCATTCAGGGCTACTACTGCAGTCCGCCGATAGGCGCCTCGAGTGTCCTGGGCATAGGACCGCTCTGGCTCGAAGCCATTGGGCGAGCGAAACCTGCCCTCAGTCCGCAGACCTGATCTCACTGAATCGTGTGTTCCCGTCACTCTCCAGTCAGCGAGTGACGGGCCAGGCCCACACCGACATATCGCCGCGGGGGTACTCCATGCACACGTCGGTGGCCTTGGCCACCACGCCCTTGTTGTTGAAGAAGATCTTCGCCCAGTTACCCCACCGGGTGGCCACCTGCTCGTAGTACACGTTGGTGGCGGTGTTCTCGGAGTACTGGCGACGACCGGCGGCGTCGAGCGAGTAGAACCAGTGGATGCGGTCGACGGCCATCTGCTGGATCTCCGGCGGTCGGTTGTTCTTGTCGATGATGTAGCGCTCGAAGTACACCGGGCTGGTGTCACGCGCGGCAGCCAGGAACTGCTCGGCGTCACACTGGGTTTCGATCTGCCGCTTCGGGATCGGGTAGTCATCGGTCGAGTCAGCGGCCGCCGGCCTGGCGGGCGTTGCGAGGATCGCGGCCGAGGCGGCTGCGGCCACCGTCAGCACACCGGCCCGCAGCAACCATCGAGCGGTCTTCCCTCTCATCGGGTTCTCCTCATCGGATCGTAGGCGCGGCCGCCGCTTGCAGCGCCGGCGTCTGGTCGGGGCAGTACGTGGAGATCGCCGCACCAAGGAACTGCCACGTCTGGTCGGTAGTTGTCGTTCGCGGCAGGTTCGTGGACAGGAACGACGCCGCGTCGAACGCGTTGCGATCCAGCTGTGTTGCCAGACGCTTGCACGTCAGCTTGCCCAACCACGCGTTGTAGTCCCGCTGGCCGTAGATGCCGTGCGTGTGCAGCTGATTCGCGAAGTCCGTGTCGGCGTCGGCTGCCGCCGGCGCGGCGGGCGTGATCGCGATCGTGGCGAGCAAAGACCCAATCACCACACTCATTCGCACACTCATCTCCTAGCTTCCGAGCGACTGTTGTGGGTGCTGCTGAATGGACGGCCACGGCTGGGGTTTGGGCACGGTCCGCACGTTGCGCGGCCACCAGAACCAGCGGCCGAGAAGCGTTGCAACCGAGGGCGTCATGAAGGACCGGATGACCAGGGTGTCGAACAGCAGGCCCAGTCCGATGGTGGTACCGACCTGTCCCATGACGGTGAGATCACTGACCACCATGGTCATCATCGTGAACGCGAAGACCAGTCCAGCGATGGTCACCACGGAGCCCGAACCGCCCATGGTCCGGATGAGACCGGTGCGCATCCCGGCATGGACCTCCTCCTTGAGCCGGGAGACGACCAGCAGGTTGTAGTCGGCACCCACGGCGAGCAGGATGATGACGGCCATCGGCAGCACCATCCAGTGCAGGTTGATGCCCAGTAGGTACTGCCACAGCAGGACCGACATTCCGAAAGACGCACCCAGCGAAAGCACGACGGTGCCAACGATCACCGCCGCCGCGACTACGGCGCGGGTGAGAATCAACATGATGATGAAGATCAGGATGACGGCCGCGATGCCGGCGATAATCAGATCGTACTGCGTGCCGTCGGCCATGTCCTTGAACGTGGCCGCCGTGCCGCCGAGGTAGATGCTCGACCCCTCCAGCGGCGTGCCCTTGATGGCCTCCTTCGCCGCGAACTTGATGGCATCGATCCGCTCGAGGCTCTCGGGCGCCATCGGGTCACCCTCGTGGTTGATGATGAACCGCACGGCATGTCCGTTGGGCGAAAGGAATTGTTCCAGACCGCGTTTGAAGTCGGGGTTGGTGAACGCCTCCGGCGGCAGATAGAACGAGTCGTCGTTCTTGGCCTTGTCGAACGCCTCCCCCATCGCGGTGGAGTTCTCCTGCATCTCGCCCATCTGTTGCTGCATGTTGTTCTGCGACTGATGCATCGTCAGCATCATCGACTTCATCGACTTCATCGTCTCGACCATGGGCGGCATCAGCGCAACCATCTTCGGCATCAACTCGTTGAGCCGATCCATGTTGGGCATCATGGCCTGGATATCGTCGGTCATCGAGTTGACGCCATCGATGGCGTCGAACATCGACCGAAGCGTCCAGCAGACCGGGATGTCGTAGCAGTGCGGTTCCCAGTAGAAGTAGTTGCGCAGCGGCCGGAAGAAGTCGTCCAGGACCGAGATCTGGTCTCGCAGTTGGGCGACGGTTACCGTCATGTCCTTCATGCTCGCCACCATGCTGCTGGTGGTCTCGGCCATCTCGGTGGTGATCGCCGACATCTTCTCCATGGTGTCGATGGTCTTCTGCATGTCCTCGGCCTGGACGAGCATGTCGTCCATCCGCTCCAGCATGTACTGCTGGTTGAGCACCTGAGTCGTGCTCTGCTGGCTCATCGCGAACGGGATCGAGGAGTGCTCGATCGGCGTGCCCTTGGGCCGCGTGATGGTCTGCACACGTCCGATGCCCGGTACACCGAAGACAGCCTTGGCGATTCGCTCGATGACCAGGAAGTCGGCCGGATTCCGTAGGTCGCGGTCACTTTCGATCATCAGCATCTCGGGATTGAGACGCGCCGGCGAGAAGTGCCGGGCGGCAGCGGCGTGACCCAGATTGGACTCGGAGTCGGCGGGGAGGTACTTGCGGTCGTCGTAGCTGGACTGATAGCCGATCAGCGCCAGCAGACCGACCAGCGACACCACGATCGTGGAGACGAGGATCGGAGCGGGCCAGCGGACCACTGCCGCACCCATCCTGCGCCAGGTTCGGACCGCCATCTGCCGTTTCGGTTCCATCAGGCCGAACCTGCTGGCGACGGTGACGACGGCCGGTCCGAAAGTCATCGCCGTGGCGATCAGCACCAGCATCCCCAGCCCCAGCGGGACGCCCAGTGTCTGGAAGTACGGCAGCCTGGTGAAGGACAGGCAGAACGTAGCGCCGGCGATCGTCAACCCGGAGCCGACGATCACGTGGGCGGTACCGCCGAACATGGTGTAGTAGGACACTTCTCGGTCCTCACCGGCACCGCGCGCTTCCTGATATCGGCCGGTCAGGAATATCGCGTAGTCCACGGCAATCGCGATCGCCAGCGTCACCAACAAACCGGTGGCGAACGTCGAGAGACCGATCAGTTCGTGGTAACCCAGGAAGGAGATCACCCCGCGCACGGTCAGCAGGCTGACCACGACCATGACCAGGATCAACAGGGTGGTGACAATCGATCGGAAGAAGAACAGCAGCATCACCGTGATGACCAGGAAGGTGAGCGCTTCGACCACTCGAGTACTGGAGTGGCCTGCCTCCTCCTGTTCGGCTGACAGCGCTGAGGCGCCGGTCAGGAAGGCCGACACACCGTCGGGTGCCGGCATGGTCTCCAGGAGGTCGCGTACGACGTTGACCGACTCGTTGGCCTTGGCCTCGCCCTGATCACCGGCCAGGTTGACCTGCAGGTACACCGCCTTGCCATCGGCGCTCTGCACACCGGAGGCGGTCAGCGGATCGCTCCACAGGTCCTGGACGTGTTCAACGTGCTCGGGGTCGGCGAGCAAGCGTTCGATGAGGTCCGAATAGTACTGCCGCGCAGGTTCTCCGAGCGGATCCTGGCCCTCCAGCACGATCATCACCGAGCTGTTGGACTCGTACTCATCGAACACCGAGCCGATGCGCTGCATCGCGATGACCGCAGGCGCCTCCTGGGGGCTCATCGACACCGAGCGCAGCTTGCCCACTTCTTCGAGCTGGGGCACTGAGATGTTGAGGAATGCGGCGAGCGCAACCCATCCGATGATGATCGGCACGGATAGCTTGCGGATCAGACCGGCCACCCGGCCGAAGTGAAGGTGCGTGGGCTTGGCCACCTGTAACTGATCGGTGGGCGTGTCAGCGCTGTGGGCACTCACGCGGACTTCACAATGCAGTAGGTGGCGGCGTTGGTGCCCTTGGTCACGCGTTCCTCGCGGAGTTCGTCATCGACGAACACTCGGCAGCCGAGATAGTCCGTCCGTCCCTGCGCCACGATGTTGGCCGCCGCCGACGGTGCGGTGGTCGACAGCGTGATCGACCACGGCAGGACGACACCCTTCGCCTTCTGTGGCTTGCTCTCCAGGTCGACGTAGTTCACGTCGACCAATTCGCCTTCGGGACCGAAGATCTCGTAGCGCACAACCTTGGGGTCGAATGGCTCGGCGTCGTCGGCGAAATTGGTCGGGGCGACGAGAACACCCTCGGAACCGAAGATCCCGCGCACCTTCTGAACGGCGAATGCCCCGACGGCAAGAACCACCACGACGAGCAGTGGAAGCCACGCCCGTTTCACCGCTCGCATATGCGCTCCTTCAAGGATTCGAGATCAGTCGCGCTCCCCACCCAGAGTGAGTCTGCCTTACGACTGATTAAATCTGACCGATTGGCAGACTATAGCGTAGTCAAGCGGCTGGCAAAGGGTGAGCTGAGTTACAGTCTTTTGACGACAGAGACACCGCGACGCTGGGAGGGACATGGCAAAGCCCGTGGCTGCCCGCGGCCTGGCACGCGAAAGAGTTCTCGCAGCGGCAATCGAATTGTTCGCCGAGCACGGGGTGACCGGCACCTCGCTGCAGATGATCGCCGACCGTCTCGGTATCAGCAAAGCCTCGGTGTACTACCAGTTCCCGTCGAAGGACGACATCGCGCTGGCGGTCGTCATGCCGATGTTCGAGGACGTCGACCACGTGGTCAGAATCGCCGAGACCGTGCCGTCACCGGAGACGCGCCGCGAGGTGGCCATCGGCGGCCTGGTCGAACTCGTCATCCGGCACCGGCGCACGTCGGCGGTCTTCCACGGCGACCCGGCAATCGTTCACATCTTCGAAGCGCACGAAGAACTCAAGCGCCCGGTGAACAGGCTCAATGACCTCATCGTGGGCCCCGAGCCCGACACGGCGACAAGGGTTTCGGTGGCGATGGCGATCGCCGGGATCTACACGATCGTCGGCGACCCGCAGCTCGCCGAGATAGACGACGCGGAACTGCGCGACATCATGCTTGCCTGCGCCAAGCGGTGCATCGCCAGCTGATTGCGACGTGCGATCGCACGCCATGCACCTCGCGTCTTGACGGCGTCACCATATGTTGACGCGAGCCAGCCGCATCAATCCCAGGTCCGAGACGAATTCTTGGGATCGGTAGCCGCTTCGGATGGCTGTACTTGCTGCCATGCCGACGCCGCCCAAGGCGCGCACGATGGAAGGAACAAGCAATGAACACCGTTCTCGCCCGTATCCAAGAACAGACCAACCGGGTCGATCGCTCACGCAGCCTGCTGATCGGCATCTCCGCCGGCCTCATCGCCCTGTGGTCGCTCTACCGCGTGTTCTGGCTGTTCTACTCGATATCCGTGCTCTCCGGTGTCGGCTACTCCTCCGGTTCCCTGGTCTTCTCCACACTCTTCTGGGGCGCAGTGGGCGTCGCCACGGCAGCCGTCTCAGCCGCCTTCCTCATCCGCTACCTCAAGCACACCTGACCGCCAACCTCCAGAATCGCCGGTCGTGGACGGACGCACGCGGGGGCGTCCGTCCACGGTCGCGTGACGGCTCAGTCCGCGCTCCGGTCATCGGCGAGGAACTTGCTCATGTGGACGAACCCGTCTTGCCGCCGTGCCATATAGGCCCACAGCCCGACGATGAGCGGCAGCGGGCCCAGGGCGGCCCACCACCGCGCCGAAGCGGGCAGCAGCTCAGCGATGAACTGCTGTCGCGGAGTCTCATTGACCATGGGTGGTAGCCAGTCGTTCAACAGAATCGCGAGTATCCGGGTGGTCTCGAACGGGCCGACAACGGTGGACAGCGACCACCCCAACGATGCGATGAGCAGTGCCCACGGCCACGCGAGCAACAGCGACTGGTCATCGACGATGTCGGCGGCACAACGAATGGACTCGGCGACGAACGCAATCGACAACGCCGCCACCAGACACGCCACCTGGGCGGTCAGGAGGTCGTCGAGCACGCTGTTCGCGCGGTCGGCCTCAGTCCTGTTCGGCAGTCCGATGGCCACCGACAACAACCCCGCCACGACGGCGAGAAGCGCGATGCGTCCGGTGATGTCCTCAATCCGGTAGAAGGATTCGACCATGGTCCGCACCACGAGTCGAGACGCCGCCCGCGAGTTCGTGCGATAGAGCACCATGACGACGACGCCCGACAACACGTTGGCCGTCAGCCAAGCGACAACTGCCGTGCAGATCGCGGTCAGCGCGAACGACCCCGCCAGCGGCACGAGCACTGAGTCGGTGTCGGCGCTGTTTCGAACAACTATCAGAGGCACCGCACCAATGGCGAGAACCCCGAGCAGACCGAGCAGCAATGGGAGGCTGAAGACGGTGAGCTGTGCAGCGTCCAGGTCCGGATCGCGATGGCGGATCGCCGCGAACTCCCCCGACAGCACGGCACGCGCGTGTCGAAATGACGCTCTGCCAGGCACAACGCGATCGTAGGGAATTGCGGGACTTACGTTGCCTTTACCGAGAACGTCACTCCGACTGGGGAGTGACGAGGAACTTCTCCCCCGTCGCCCGCCTGACGTATGAGGTGAACGCGTCGGGGGCGAGCATGCCGGCCAATGACACCTCTCGGGTATAGGTACTGGCGAACGTCGTCGTGAGTTCCGCGGCCACCCGGGCTCGGAGTCGGCCGATGGTCTCGGCACCGGCGCTGGCAAGGAACGGGGTGAGCAGCCATCCGCCGAGACCCCACGCCATGCCGAAGTTCCTGGTCAGGATTGTCGGGCCCGTGTCGAGGCCGCCATAGATGTAGACCTGCTTGTGGACACTCGACCCGTAGCGTGAGTACTCCGCAACGGTCGAGTTGGCCGCTTCCTCCATGCCATTGAGGATTTGGCTCGCCAGTGTCCCTCCGCCCGTGGCATCGAACCCGATCGTCGCGGATGTCGCCTTGAGCGCCTCGACGAGATCCGTCGAGAACGACGGCGCCGCGGTGTTGCAGACGTGAACCGCGCCCAGCGCGCGCAGCAGCTGCTCTTGATCGGGCTTGCGGACGATGTTGACCAGCGGCACCCCGTCCTTCTGGCACGCCTTCACGAGCATCTGGCCGAGGTTCGAGGCCGCAGCGGTGTGCACCAAACCCGAATGGCCCTCGCGGCGCATCGTTTCCAGCATCCCGAGCGCCGTCAGAGGATTGACGAAGGACGACGCCCCCTCTCTCGCCGTCGCGCCGTCGGGCAGGACCAGGCACGACGCGGCGTCGACCGCGCGGTACTGCGCGTACATCGCACCACCCGCGATGCCCACGGTCTTGCCGAGGAGTGCCTGCGCCGCCGGCGATGACCCCGCCGCCACGACGGTGCCCGCCCCCTCATTGCCCACGGGAAGCGGGACGTCGACGCGCGCCGACAGTCCCGCCAAGGCGCCCTCGCTCAGCGGTGCCGTGACGACGGGACGCTCCGGGGTGCCCCCGACCGTCGCGTTGGCCATGTCCGCGCCGGCTGTCAGCAGAGCCAGGTCCGACGGATTGATCGGCGAAGCTTCCACGCGGACCAACACCTCGTTGGCAGCGAGTGTGGGCACCGGGACGTCCTGCAGCGACAGTTCCAGCGTGCCCTCCGACGTCACCAACGAACGCAATTGGAGGGCAGTATCAGGCAAGTCTGCGGTCATGAACAGTGTCTCGTTCCTGTCGTGGACGTCTCATGACAGTGTGAACCCACGATGGAGTCGCAGATCCTTTTCGAGCCAGAGGTCGCGGAGTTCGAGGTGGCTGATCCGGCGGCCGCGTGGACGCAAGCCGGGTTCAGTGTCAATTCCGGCGGAGACGCCGCTGCCGTCTGCTGGGTAGGCGGCGTCGGCATCCGCCTCGTTGGGCGTGACCGCGGCACCGGCATCGTCGGGTGGTCGTTGCGCGGCCTGCCACCGGACGGCTCGGTGCACGATCTCGACGGCATCCCGACGACGAGTCCGAGCGAGGACGCCGCCACGGCGGCCACGCACCCGAACGGCGTCGTCGCGATCGACCACGTCGTACTGCTGTCACCCGATCTGGGTCGGACGGTCGAGACGCTTGCCGCGATCGGCGTGAACCCGCGCCGGGAACGCGACACTCACCTCGCGGGACGATCGATGCGACAGATCTTCTTCCGGCTCGGCGAGGTAATCGTCGAGGTCGTCGGTTCGCCCGAGTCGGCGAACGAGGGTCCATCCACTCTGTGGGGGATGACGTACACGGTCGCGGACATCGACGCCACGGCGTCGTACTTCGGTGACCGCACGGCACCGGTCAAGGAGGCGGTGCAACGCGGACGCCGTATCACCACGCTGCGGCATCACGAGTTCGGGATGTCGGTCCCGACGGCGCTGATCTCACCGACGCCGTCGTCCTCGTCTCATGCCGCGCGTCGCTGAGCCGACCGCCCGCCCGCAGTGCCTATCCTCTGAGCTCATGGGCGAGTCCATTGAAGACACAGTCGTCATTCACACCGACGGCGGATGCCGACCCAACCCCGGCCCCGGCGGCTGGGGCGCGGTGCTGCGTCAGCGGGGCCACGTCCGGGAGATGAGCGGTGGAGAGCCCGGCGAGACCAGCAACAACCGGATGGAGCTGACCGCGCCGATCATGGCGCTGGAGGCGCTCACCCGACCGGTGATCGTGCACCTCTACACCGACAGCACCTATGTCCGAAACGGCATCACCAAGTGGATCCTCGGCTGGGAGCGCAACGGCTGGATGACCTCTGCTAAGCAGCCGGTGAAGAACGTCGACCTCTGGCAGCGCCTCCAGGCGGCCTGCGCACAGCACCAGGTGGAGTGGTTCTGGGTGAAGGGCCACGCGGGCATCGCCGACAACGAGCTGGCCGATGAACTGGCGACTCGGGGCATGCTGGAGGCGATCAGCGCCTCGCGTTGAAACCCGGTGGCACTGAACCGTAGCGGATAATCGGGGGCGATCCGTCCGACGGCGTTGTTACAGTGACTTCATGGATGCAGGACACCGGAGGCCACGGGACTCGATAGAGACACCGTGGCCCCTGTCCGTCCTCAACCAGGGGTAGCGGGCAGGGGCCTTTGTCCCTGGAGGCCTTGCCTTGTCCCGTACCGATGCTCACGCTCCGCTGTGGGTCCGTCTCGCTCGCGAAGAACTCGCGGCCGAAGCATGCCACGCGGCCGACCACGCTCACTGCGACCTTCCGCCGCGACCGCCGTTCGACGTGCCGGCAGGCGACCGAAGGACGGAATGCTACTGGGTATTCCGCTACACCGGCACCCCTGTGTGTTCTTGCTGGATGTGTCATTCCGGGTGGGAGTTTCGCCGCGCCAACCGCACCCAGCGCCACCGCGACCGGGTGGCGCTTGCTGCCGCCAAGCAGCACTGGGACCGCGGTGACGGATTCGCGTTCGATGACCTCACCGTGCCGAATCGGAGGCTTTTCTGGTAGCCCGCACACCACCACAGCGAGAAACCGTCACTGCTACAGGCGATTCCCGAGCGCGAGCCAGACGACAAGCAATCCGATGACGAGCCAGTTGCTGCAAGCGTGGACCGCGGCGACCTTCGCGACGGCAACTTCCCGAAGGTTGTCCAATTGATCCTCGCGCTGCACGTCCACTTCGGCACGCTCCTCTAACCAGTCCTCTAGAAGCTGTGCGTTCTGTTCACCTACTCGACGCACCTTCTCCTGATGCGCTTCCCAAGCACGTGGGTCATACCGCCCTTCCGGAGCTGACGGATAGTCCACGCGCGGGGCCGACTGTGGAATCGGCACAAGGTCGGCTCGGGCGTGGAGCCGGCTCCACGCCGCCAGGTAGACGTATTGGTAAAAGATCCCGCTGCCAATGATTGCCACACCGGCAGCAATCGGCACACCCATGACTAGTGAGTGCCCGAGCCCAAACACCACCTGCAGACGCAACCGCTCCCACCACGAATCATCCTCACTGCCATATCGAAATGTCAGTTCCTCCTGGTGGGCCAGATAGGGAATCAGCACAAGCACGATTAGTGGGATGACCATGGCGATCAGATGCCACCAAGGCCCGTCACGGCCAGTCTGGCCCAGTGCAATGTTGCCGTGACCGCCGAGCAGCATCCACCAGCCCACCCTCAGCGGAGGAACTGCGATGAGGAGAAGCGTTGCGACAGCGAGAATGACGGCGATATGACCGACGGCCGCTGGCAGCATCCACCAGCGGACCGCGCGCACTGTTGCGACGTATTCCTGCCGGACGCTGTCATCGCGGGCGAGCCGAACCGCGGCAATCACCAGCGACAGAGCTACAGCGACAACAACGGCGGTGACCAGTCCACCAGCCATAGTGCGTCCTCCTTAACCGAGACGCGATCATGGCACCCCGCACCGACAGCGCCGACGGCCTGATCGTTCCGGGAAGCAGATGTGTCGGTACACGGTGTAACGATGGCGAGATGGACGATTTCGAACTGCCGGATGGCCGAAAGGTGCGGTTCACAGATCGTGAGTTCCGCGAGATTCAGTCGACTGGTACGAGACCGACTACGGGTTGTGGGATGCCGGACACTCCCTCGGCTCCACGGAACCAGGCGGACTGTTGTGGTTCGAGCAACCAAACCGCGCGCCAAATTCCTGACGCTTCAACCGTGCTCGTCGGATGCTCGCCGTAGCGTCACCGTCATGAAGCTTCGGGTTCCCACCATTGACTCGTTCCGCGGTGAGTACTACTTCCTGTCGAACTTCTATCCCGCGACGACTCCGCACCGTGGTCGCGTTTTCCCCACCAGCGAGCACGCCTATCACGCTGCGAAGACTCTCGACACCAACGTTATCGACGCAATCTGCGCCACCGCCGATCCTGCTGAGGCCAAAGCGATTGCCCGGAAATCTCCGCTCGTCGATGACTGGGACATCCATCGGTTCGGTGTCATGGAGGAGATCGTCACTGCCAAGTTCGCGCACAGCCAAGCCCTCACGGATCAGCTCATCGCGACGCGCGGCACAGTGCTGGTTGAAGGCAACAACTGGCACGATCAAACATGGGGATCATGTACCTGCCCAGAGCATTACGACATCCCTGGCGATAACTCACTCGGCGTGATTCTGATGAGCGTACGGATGCGGCTGGCAGCGACGAACGCGCGGGCGCCGACGTGATTGCAGGAGTCAGTCTTGGCACGATGCTTCTCAATCTGCATTTGACACGGTGTGTGCCCGACTTGTGGCGGGGTACACCGACGGCTGCGAAGCAAACAAGGATGAGATGACCCCCGTTCGCCAAACTCGGCGAGGGCACACAGGCAGTGCGTGCTGCACAACACAGCACTCCGAACCCAGAATACGGGCGAGCCCGGGAGTCCCGCTAACGAGAAACCCGCCCTGACCGAGGTCAGAGCGGGTCTTCGTACGTGGAGCTAAGGGGATTCGAACCCCTGACCCCCACACTGCCAGTGTGGTGCGCTACCAACTGCGCCATAGCCCCTCAAGTGGTGCCTGTCGAAGTTACACCAACTGGATCCACGGTTCAAAACAGCTGGTCACGGGACCTCTCCACCGGCCTCCGGACCCAGTGGGCGGGCCGGAGTGTGCTCCGTATCGGTGCGTGGCCGCGTCTCCGGTGCGAAAACCCAGAACACCGCCGCGGCCAGCAGGATGACACCGCTGACCGCGAACGCGGCCCCGTAGGAGAAGTGCAGCGCGATCTGCCCGACCGCGAGCGAACCGAGGATCGCACCGAAGTCCGACGTCATCTGGAATGTCGCAATGGCCGTGCCTCCGCGCGACTTGTTGCCCACGATGTCGGCGACCGCGGCCTGCTGCGGCGAGATGAAGATGCCGGTCGCCGCACCGGTGACGAACGCCGCGGCCAGGAAGACCGGCAGCGAATCCGTGTAACCCACCAGCACGGTAGCGGCCGCGGCCACCGGCAGCCCGATCAGCAGAGGAATCCGCCTGCCGACCCGGTCGGATAGATACCCACTGGGCAACACCACCGCCACGTTCCCGATGGCGAACGTCGCCAGCGCCAATCCCGCCATGCCCGCGCCACGGCCGAGGACCTCGACGACGAACAGCGGGATCAACGCAACGCGCAGGCCGAACGCCGACCAGCCCGTCGCGAAGTTCGACGCCAGCGCCGCGCGGTAGGCACGGTTGCGCAACGCGGCACGCACGCTGAGGGCCGGCTCGGTCTGCTCGTCCGGCGTCGCGAGCGACGACTTGCGCAGCGTGACGAACACCACCGCGGCGGCGACCAGTAGCGCGACGCCGTAGATGACGAACGGCATCGACAGGCCCAGGCCCGCGGTCAGGCTGCCCAGCACGGGCCCGCACACCGAGCCGACCAGAAACGCCGAGGTGAACATGCCCGACACCCGGCCGCGCGCATCGGGCGGCGAGATCCTGATCATCAACCCCAGCGACGACACCGTGAACATCGCCGATCCGAGCCCGCCCAGCGAGCGGAACAGGAGCAGCTGCCAGTAGGTGTCGGCGAAGGCACACGCGCCGGTGGACAGCGCCACGATCAGCAGGCCACTGACGTAGACGGGCCGCTCCCCCAGCCGCTGCACCAGCAGGCCCGCGGGCGGGGCCCCGACGAGGCGCATCAGCGCGAAGGCCGTGATGACGAAGGTGGCCGCCGCGATGCTGACGCCGAAGTGGCGCGCGTACTGCGGCAGCACCGGCGCCACCACGCCATAGCCGAGCGCGACGACCGCGTTGCAGAAGATCAGGACCCAGACCTCGCGGGGCAGCTTCGCCTTCAGCTCCTGCTGACCCGAGTCGGTGGCCTGCGAACAGTCGGCCTCCGCGTCAGAACTCACGCTATGACTGTATTCACCACCTCGCGGGCCGCCTCCTGCACCTCCGCCAGATGCTCCGGCCCCAGAAAGGACTCGGCGTAGATCTTGTAGACGTCCTCGGTGCCCGACGGGCGTGCGGCGAACCAGGCGTTCTCCGTGGTCACCTTCAGCCCACCCAGCGGGGCGCCATTACCCGGTGCCGCGGTGAGCTTGGCGGTGATGGGCTCACCGGCGAGTTCGGTGGCGCTCACCTGCTCGGGTGCCAGCTTGGCCAGCCGCGCCTTCTGCTCCCGGTTCGCCGGCGCGTCGATGCGGGCGTACGTCGGCGCCCCGTATTGCTGCGCCAGCTCGGTGTAGCGCTGTGACGGCGTGGAGCCGGTCACCGCCAGGATCTCCGAGGCAAGCAGCGCCAGGATGATGCCGTCCTTGTCGGTCGACCACACCGTGCCGTCGGTGCGCAGGAATGACGCTCCCGCGCTCTCCTCGCCGCCGAATCCGATGGTGCCGCCGAGCAGTCCGTCGACGAACCACTTGAACCCGACGGGCACCTCGATCAGCTTGCGGTCCAGTCCCGCCACCACCCGGTCGATGATGGAACTGCTCACCGCCGTCTTGCCGACGGCCGTGGCACCCGGCCACCCGGGCCGGTGGGTGTAGAGGTAGTCGATCGCCACCGCCAGATAGTGGTTGGGATTCATCAGCCCACCGTCGGGTGTGACGATCCCGTGCCGGTCCGAGTCGGCGTCGTTGCCCGTGGCGATCTGGTAGTCGCCGATCTTTCCGATGAGTGAGGCCATCGCGTTCGGCGAGCTGCAGTCCATCCGGATCTTGCCGTCGGTGTCGAGGGTCATGAATCGCCACGTCGCGTCGACCAGTGGGTTGACCACGGTCAGTTCGAGTCCGTGCGTCTCGGCGATGGCGCCCCAGTAGTCGACGCTGGCACCGCCGAGTGGATCGGCGCCGATGCGCACACCCTCTGCCCGGATGGCATGCATGTCGACGACGTTGGGCAGGTCCTGGACGTAGGCGTTGAGGTAGTCGTGGCGCTCCGCCATCTGCATCGCGCGCGACAGCGGGATGCGCTTCACGTCGGCGAGCCCGCCGCGCAGGATCTCATTGGCCCGCTTGGCGATAACCCCGGTCGCATCGGTGTCTGCGGGCCCGCCGTTGGGCGGGTTGTACTTGAAGCCGCCATCGCGGGGCGGGTTGTGCGACGGCGTGACGACGATGCCGTCGGCCAGATCACTGTCCCGCCCGCGGTTGAACGCCAGGATCGCGTGGCTGACCGCCGGCGTCGGCGTGTACCGGTCGGCGGCGTCGACCATCGCCACCACGTCGTTGGCGGCCAGCACCTCCAGGGCCGACCCCCACGCCGGCTCCGACAGCGCATGGGTGTCGCGGCCGATGAACAGTGGGCCCGTGGTGCCCTGCGCTGCGCGGTACTCGACGATCGCCTGGGTGGTGGCCAGGATGTGCGCCTCGTTGAACGCGGCGTCCAGGCTGGAGCCGCGGTGCCCCGACGTCCCGAACGTCACCTGCTGGGCGATGTCGTCCGGGTCGGGTGCCACCGTGTAGTAGGCGGTGACCACATGGGCCACGTCGATCAGGTCCTCGGAGCGCGCCGGTTGGCCGGCACGCGGATTGGCAGCCATGGGCACGATTCTGCCCCTCATCGGGCGGTCGCACCGTCCCGTCACCGAGAATTCAACTGGCCATGGTGTCCGCAGGGACGATCAGCAGCGGAGTTTTGCGAATCCCGATCAGGCGGTGTGCCACCGACTGGCCGAGTACGGTGTCGAGTAATGAGATCAGGCCACCGCGCGGACTCCCGATGACGACCATCAGCGCCGAGTACTCGTCGGCGACCTTGGCGAGGAGCTCGGCTGGGTCGCCGTGGCCGCCGTGATAGGTCCACGATGCGGCCAGCCCGTCTAGGAGCCGACGAGCCTCTGTCGCCTCGTCAGCGAGCGCGGCCTCCAGTTGCTGCTCCCAGTCGGCGGAATCAGGGTCAACGGGTGTGTCGTCGAGGTCGATGATGTGGACCACGTGGATGTGCGCCGTCAGTCGCCGTGCCAACTCGACGGAGTACCGCAATGCGCCGGTGCTCGGTCGATGCCCATCCCATCCGAGGACTATCGCGGCCCTCGGCTCTAGCCGTGGCTCTGGCCCCGGGCGGAATCGTGTGAGGGGGCCGGCGATTGACCGGTAGTCGTCGCTCATGTGATGGCTCCTTACCTAGGACAGGGTCCAGGCCAATACCAACCCCGCGATACACGCGCTCACTGAGGCCACCAGCGAACCGACGGCGTTGGCGAGCGCCTTGATCGAATGCCTCTGTTCAGCGAGTCGCACCGTCTCGAAGCTGGCGGTGCTGAATGTCGTGTAACCGCCGCAGAATCCGGTGCCGACGATCTGTTGCATGCTGCTGGGGGCTCCGTCGAAGATCACCAGCCCGGCCAGAATCCCCAGCAGCAGTGACCCGGTCACGTTGATGATGACGGTGGCCCACGGAAACGACACGGTCCGGCGATGCTTCACCGCGGCGTCGATGAGGAATCTGAGGAGTGCTCCCGTGGCGCCGGCCAGCATCATGGCGAGGACCGTCACGACACCGACTCCGACCACGTTCTGCTGAGTCGGCCGGCGGCAACGATGCCCGTCCACGCGGCGATGACCCCTAAGAGCACGGTGCACACGCCGTACACGACACCGAGCAGCACGTCACCATGACGCCCCAGTAGCGAGACCTCGAGTGCCAGTGTGCTGTAGGTGGTGAAGGCGCCGCAGAGACCAGTGCCTCCGAACAGTCGGATGCGCTGTCGCCAGCCGGCGTCGGGACCGACCATGGCGAGGGTCTCCAGCAGCGCCCCGAGAACGAAGGCGCCGGTGATGTTGATGACGAAGGTCGCCCATGGCCAGGCCCCTGGCGAGGTGGGTACCGCCTGCTCGATCAGCCAGCGCAGTCCTGTTCCGATGACCCCGCCTGCGAAGACCCACGCCCACGCGGTCGGCCGAAGGTGAAGCGGACGCGCCGAGTCAGGGTCCAGGGGAAGCTCTGTGTGGGAATCCTGCCGCTCTGCGCCCATCAAGAATCCTCTCCGTCGGTATCGGAGTAGGAGCTATCAGCCGTCATCGGCGGTTCGGGCGCACCCAGGCGAGATCCATCGCCGCGAATCAGGCTATCAGTTCCCCTGTCCGGTGGGCAGGTTCGACAGGGGGTAAGCCTAGCCTTGCCTAAAGCGGGCATGTACGGTTTCTCGCCATGGGAACCTCTACGCCCGAGTCGGTCAGCGCTGCCCTGACCGAGATCTTGCGCGACGACATGAACGTCGACGTCAGCCGGATCACCCGCGAGTCTCACCTGATCGACGACGTGGGCCTTGATTCGGTGGCGTTCGCCGTCGGAATGGTGGCCATCGAGGACAAGCTCGGTGTCGCGCTGTCCGAGGAGGATCTGCTGAGTTCCGAGACTGTCGGCGACCTCGAGGCTGCAATTCTCGCGAAGATCCCTGCTGCGCAGAACAACTCATGAACGTCCTCGCGTCGGCCCTGTCGGAGGCGATGCGAGGAGCCAGGACAGACCTGGTCGTTCTGGATTCCGACGACGGTTCGTGGGCGCACCATCCCTGGCAGGAGGTGCATACCCGGGCGGAGAACGTCGCAGCACACCTCACCGACGGCGACACCGACGCGGTGGGCCTGATCGGTGAGCCCAATGTCGAGTTCCTCGCCGCCATTCCCGGCGCGTTCTTCGCAGGCGCGGCACTGTCCATCCTGCCCGGGCCGGTGCGTGGCGCCGCTCCCGCGCAGTGGGCCCAGGCCACGTTGGCGCGATTCCGTTCCATCGGAGTGCGCACGGTGTTGAGCCACGGCACGTACCTGGACCTGTTGCGTGGGCACACGGACTCCATCGAGCTGCGCGACGTGACTGAGATCGCCAACCCGCATCGTTCGACGACCTTCCACGGCGCGGATGGCGGTGACGTCGCGATCCTGCAGGGCACGGCGGGCTCCACCGGTACCCCCAAGGCCGCCCGGATATCGCCCGCCGCGGCACTCGCGAACTACCGCGGGCTCACTCAACGGGTCAACGTCGATCACAACAGTCGTGCCCACAGCTGGCTGCCCATCTACCACGACATGGGCCTGGCCTTCCTGCTGACGACCATGCTGGCCGGCGCCGACCTCTGGCAGGCCCCGACGACGGCGTTCGCAGGAAACCCGTTCGGCTGGCTGAAGTGGCTGACCGAGAGCCGCGCCACCATGACCGCGGCACCGAACATGGCCTACAACATCGTCGGCAAGTACGCCAAGATCGTCAGCGACGACGTCGATTTGAGCCATGTGGGGTTCGCGCTCAACGGCGGCGAACCGGTCGACTGCGCGGGCACGCAGCGCTTCGCCACCGAGATGGCCCGCTTCGGCTTCGACCCCACGGCACTCTCCCCGTCCTACGGACTCGCCGAATCAACCTGCGCGGTAACCGTTCCCACCCCGTTCTCGGGTCTGGTGATCGATGAGCCCACGGTCCGCTCCGACAGCGGTCAATCGACCCGAACGTTCGCGGTGCTCGGTGAGGCCATCCCCGGCATGGAGGTCCGCATCAACACCGAACAGCCGCGGGACACCGAGGTCGAGGGACGCGAGGTCGGCGACGTCGAGGTGCGCGGCACGTCGCTCATGACCGGCTATGTCGGCGAGGCACACATCGACCCGACTGTGTGGCTGCCCACCGGTGACCTCGGCTATCTCGTGGCCGGTGGCCTCGTCGTCTGCGGGCGGGTCAAGGAACTCATCACGGTGGCGGGTCGCAACCTGTTCCCCACCGAGATCGAACGGGTCGCCGCACAGGTCACGGGTGTCCGCGAGGGTGGCGTCGTCGCAGTCGGCACCGACGAGACCTCGGCACGCCCCGGCCTGGTGATTGCCGCCGAGTTCAAGGGCACCGACGAGTCCGCCGCCCGCAGCGACCTGGTTGCCCGGGTCGCATCGGAATGCGGCGTGGTGCCAGCCGATGTCATCTTCATGAAGCCGGGAGCACTGCCCCGGACATCGTCGGGCAAGCTGCGCCGACTGGAAGTCAAGCGAAACCTCGAGGGAGCAGGCCGATGACGCTCACCGAAGCAATGCCCATCCAGGACTTCAACGAGTTGCTCGACCGCGTGTTCGACGACCGCGTCACGCAGTGGACCGCGGAAGCCGAGGAGAAGGAACGCTTCCCGCGCCAACTGATTGAATACCTGGGCGAGACTGGGGTCTTCGCGGCCAAGTGGCCGGCCGGCCAACAGCAGTCCGACGTCGCGAAGGTCATCGCGCTGGCCAGGAAACTCGGGCACCTTGGCTCAGCCGGCATCGGAGTCGGTGTGGGACTGCATGACTCGGCCATCGCAATCCTGCGACGCTTCGGCAAGTCGGACTACCTCAAGGACATCGCCGAGCAGGCCATTCGCGGCGAGGTGGTGCTCTGCATCGGCGCCTCCGAACAGTCAGGTGGATCCGACCTGCAGATCGTCGGCACCGAGATGCGGTCCGCGCGTGATGGCTTCGAGGTCAAGGGCATCAAGAAGTTCGTGTCGCTCTCCCCGATCGCCGATCACGTCATGTGCGTGGCGCGCAGCATAGATCGCGACCCGAACAGCAAGCACGGCAGCGTTGTCGTCATCGCTGTCCCGTTGGCGCAGTGCGATATTCAGACTCCGTACCGCAAGGTCGGCGCCGGACCGCTGGACACCGCCGCCGTGCATATCGACACCTGGGTGCCCGCCGACGCCCTGGTCGCCCGCGCGGGCATCGGCCTGGCCGCGATCTCGTGGGGCCTGGCACAGGAGCGGATGTCGGTGGCCGGCCTGGTGTCGTCGTCCGCGCAGCGCGTCCTCGGAATCACGCTGGCGCGCATGATGGCCAGACGACAGTTCGGCCACACGCTCTACGAACATCAGGCGCTGCGCCTGCGCATGGCGGACCTGCAGGCGCGCGTCGACATGCTGCGCTACGCCCTCGACGGTATCGCCGCGACGGGCAAGCTGGACCTGCGCACCTCCGCGGCGATGAAGGTCAGCGCCGCCCGCCTCGGCGAGGAGGTGGTCAACGAGTGCATGCACATCTTCGGCGGGTCCGGCTACCTGGTTGACGAGACCCCGCTCGGAAGATGGTGGCGGGACATGAAATTGGCGCGCGTGGGCGGCGGCACCGACGAGGTGCTGTGGGAACTGGTCGCTTCGGCGATGAAGCCCGACTACGACGGATACGCCGAGTTCAACCAGCTGCCCTAGTCGGGCAGCTGGGGAGCGTCCTCCGGCGTCCGCGGCAGCGCGTACAGCGCCATCCGCCGGTTCGCCATATCGTGTTCACCGAGGAACGTGCAGTTCGCCCACTCGCAGATGGCCCGGGCGCCCGTGTTGCGGTGATCGGGGTCGAACATGATGCGCCTGCACTGCGGCTCGAGTTCGAAAAGGCTGGCCACCACGCGGGGTAGCAGGATCGGGGCGAACCCCCGGTTGACGAAGCGCATGTCGGCGATCGCGGCGTGGAGCCCCAGGTCATACGGATCCGCGGTGTAGCGCGGCGCGATGGAGTCCTTGGCGGCTCGGTACACCTCGAGATAGGCGACGTCCTTGCCGCGGAACGCAACGATGAACGGACGCGAATACTCCCCGGCGAGCTGAGCGCGCAGGTAGCCGCGCCACCAGCTCGGCGGGTTGTCGTACTCCCACGCCTCCGCGAGGTGCGGACGGTTCATCCACTCCGAGATCGGCTCGGCATCGGTGTCGGCGTCCGCGAGCCGGAAGTGATACGGCTCGGCCAGCACCGGAGTGGGAGGCGCTGGGACTGAAGCCACCTGCGCGGTGATCGACGTCAGCTCACGCGGCAGGACGGGCACCGCTTCCTCAATTTCAGTCATCTCGACACTCGAGAATACCGGACCAGGTAAGGGTAGCTTTACCTACCTTCCAGTTGCCATCAGCCGCGCCGGTGAATCCAGCCCGTAGCCGCGGCGAGCGTCGGTAATCTGCAGTTCGGCGGCATTTGGGGGGACCGTGACCAACGAACGGCAAGTGCTCGAACTCCGGATTCACGGGGTGAACAATACGTCGCCCGAATCAATGCTGGGGCTTGAGTCCAACCTCATCGAGAAGACCGCGGGCGATGCGCTGGGGAGCTTCTGGCGTCCCACCGAACAGGGTCGGACCAAGTCCGAGATTCCAGACGACATCGAGCGCGAGGCCTACTCGTGGGGCAGCATGGCACGCAGTTCCCTGGGTGGATCTTCGGGCTTCGGCAAGGTCCTCAGCGGACTGGCACGCGTCGGCTGGACACTGCTGCTGCCGTTCGGTCTGGTGAACGTCGCCTACTGGACCCGCAGGTTCGACAAGGCACCACAACAAGGACGACAACCGGGACCACAATCGACGCCCCCCGCGACCACAGACGGGGACGAGAACGCGGACGAGGAGGGCTGGACCCGTGGCCACGGCGCGGCATCGCTGCGTGTGGCCGGGCTGTTGATCACGCTGATGATGGCGGTCACCGCTTCGGTCATTGCCCTCGACCTCATCGCCGTCCAGTGCTATGTCGACCTCAGAACGACCACCGCGGGCGCGGTCGTGTTCGACCCGACGAAGGTATGCACCGTCCTACCGTCGTGGCTGGACTTCCTGACGGGTATGGGTCAGGCCAGGCGGCTCGCATTGCTCAGCCTGGTGCCGGTGCTGCTGATCGGCGCCCTGCTCGTCCTGAGCACCGCCACTCGGCTCCGCTACGAACAGCCCGATCCCAAGTCGCTCGACGCCGAGGCGGCCAATGCGACCACCACCTGGCCGTTGCTGTCCGCCAAGGGATTCTGGGCGCACCGGGCCATCACCCGCGTGACGGCCCGGCTGCACGTCGCCGCCACGCTGACGCTCGTCACGCTCAGCACCGCCTGGCACTACGCCTTCGGTTTCGGATCGGAGTGCACGCGCCGCGGCCAGCTCTTCGGCACGGCCTGTCTCGAACAGGTCATGGCGGGTGACACTCGCGTTCGGGGTGAGGCACTCATCGTGGTGGCCGGGGTCCTCGTGCTCGTGCTCGTGGTGGTGAGCATCGTCAAGCGCAGCGACTACGCCGTCGACGTCCCCATGCCGAAGAACGCCAGCCGCACCCGAAGCCGAAAACCGCACGCGGACATCTTCTGGTCGGACTGGTTGCCGCTGCTGCTGAGCATCGCACTGTTCGTCATTCAGTCAGCCGTACTGGGGTTCACCCCGCCGACAGTCGAGCCGACCGTCGCATTCCTCATGGGGGGTTCGGCGACACCCGCGATCATCCTCACCACGCTGCTGGCACTCGGTCTTTCGGCATTGATATGGCGGCCCTTGACCGACACGTACTTTCGGCACGTGCCCGTCGTGCTCGCGCTGGTGTTGATCGTATTGACGGGGCTCCTCGCGTCCTGGCACTCGACGACCGCCCGATGGGTCGTCGGCCTGCTGATCCTCGCGGTCGTCGGACTCGTGCTGGGGATCCTGTACGCGCGCCGTAACCCCTACGAGGCGTGGGGCGGTGCCGCACCGGGAGTCTTCGTGCTACTGGCCGCGCTGATGGCGATGCTGCTGTCGAGCGCGGTGGCGACGGCGGCGGGAAACTGGTTCAACGGGGCCAATTCCGCGGCATCCCTTGCCGACACGCTGGCGCCCAGGGCTGTCGAGAGGGGGCCGTGCCCGTTTCCCTGCATCACCGAGCTCAAGCCGCCGAACCTCGAAGTGCCGCTTCCCTATGCGTGGTTCGGTGCGGCCTGTGTGCCGATCGCACTGCTGTTCGGCGGTGTCATCGCCGTGGTCGTGTACAGGTCGCTGCGCACGTGGAGTGGTCAGGCGACGGTGCCGGCCGGATCGGCCGGCGCGGGTGCCGGACTGCTCGACGACCCGCGCCCGTCGGTGCTGCAGCGTCGCAAGCTCGTCGCGATTGCCCACCGGGCAGAGCCAATGGTCAAGTGGCTGGCCCTGTTTGGGACTGCCGGAATGATGACTGCGGTCGCACTGTCGGCGTTCGGCGACAAGCTGCAATCCCCCGACCGGCAGCTTCCCGAGTATCTGCAGGCCAGCATCAACTTGGGCATGTGGGTGCTGGCGGCAGGCGGTCTTGGGGTCATCGGCCTGGCGGCGGGTGGCGCACTCGTCGGCGGTACTCGACCATTGGGCCTGGCCTGGGATCTGATGTGCTTCCTGCCCCGAGCCGGGCATCCGTTGGCACCGCCGTGCTATGCCGAGCGTGTGGTGCCCGAACTCTCCGAACGGTGCAGGGAATGGCTGTCAGGGGCGGACGGGCGCACGATTGTGCTGTCCGCGCATAGCCTCGGCTCAGTGCTCGCGGTGGGCGTGCTGCTCTCGGAGCGCATGTTGCAGTCGCGGACCACGGCCCCGCAGACCCAATGGATCGACGATGCGTCGCTGTTGTCCTATGGGAGCCAATTGCGTGCCTACTTCGGTCGGATCTTCCCAGAACTGTTGGGAACCGCGGTGCTTGGCATCCCCGCCTGCCGGTCGAGCCGCCTCGCGTCACCAGATCCCTGGCAGGACGAGGTCGACGCGGCGAACGCCGTGTCACCACCGCCGCGCCCCAAAGTGGACAGGAAGTCGCTGCTCGGCCGACTGGGCGCAACAACGGATGTCCCGGCGACCCCGCCACGATGGAAGAGCCTCTGGCGGCGCACCGACTATCTGGGCTTCCCGGTCTGGCGATACCCGGTGGCCCCGAGTGCCGAACAGAACCCACTCGACGTCGTCGCCGCTGAAGTGGTGACCGTCGGCTATCTCGCCGAGATCCAAACGCACAGTGACTATCCGCGAACGCGCGCCTACGAAACTGCGTTCACCGAACTCACCGGGAAGGCCAGCGCTGTGAGCACCGATTCCGAACGAGACCGGGTGGCGGAACTTCGCCGGTGGGAGGACGCGGGCGCCACCTGGCAGGTGGTCGCACGAAACCGCCATGGCGTCACGGTGGCGATGCTGCGCTGCGACGGCGGCGAGGAGGTCGACCGGTTCACGTCGAACGACCCTCGGCTAGTCGAGTTCGTCGGCAGCTAGCCGCTCGCGCGCTCCAGGTAGGCGATTGCACCGGCGGCGTCGTCAGCGGAATGCACCAGATCAGCCAGGGGCACGGGCAGGAAACCCTCGTCCTCCATGCGCCGAAGCTGCAGCATCAAACCGTCGTAGAAGCCCGCAGTGTTCAGCAGCACGACGGGCTTGTCGTGCAGCTTGTGCTTGCGCAGCTCGAGGATCTCGGTCGCCTCGTCCAGCGTCCCCAGGCCGCCCGGCATCACGACAATCACATCCGACTTCGCGAGCAACTGCGCCTTGCGCTCGGTGAGATCCCGGGTGATCACCATCTCGTCGGCGTCCGTCCTCGCGAAACTGCGCAGGAACTCGACCGAGACACCGACCAGTCGTCCCCCGGACTCCCGGACACCGTCGGCGACCACCTTCATCAGCCCGGCATCAGACCCTCCCCACACCAGGGTGTGACCACCCCCGCCGATGAGTTCGGCGAATTCGCGCGCGGGCAGGGTGTAGCGCTCATCGAGGTCGGCGGCTGACAGGAAGACGCAGACGTTCACGTCGAGGGGCTATCGTCCACGATCGCCACAATGCCAGACGCCGCGTCCAAGGCCGCGAGGGTCCGCGCGGCGGCCGTGTCAATGTGGACACGCGGTGCAGGGGGAAGGTCGGACTCGTAGAACGTTCCCGGGCCGTAGAACCTGCCATATCGCACGACGACGCCGCGCACCGCGAGCACGGCATGCTCCAGTGAGGCGACCGCGTCGGACTCGGGACCCGGGCTCATCGTCCACGCGATGCTCTGGGCCACCACCTTCGTGTGGTGCCAGTCCTCAACGGCATCGAGGAGGTTGCGTGTGCCCTCGGTCCTAATCCGTGCATTGAGCGACGAGTGCTTCGGCAGATCCTCGAGATCGTCGGGGAGGTCGGTCAGTTCGTGCAGCAGCAGGTCGGGTTCGAACGTGCGAACGGCTTGCACCAGCCCCGGACGGTCGAAGACATCGCAGATGATCGGTTCCGCGCCTGCGGCGGCCAGTCGGCCAGCCTTGTCCGCCGACCGGCTCATGGCGCCGACCGTGTAGCCGGCGTCGACGAGCAGTGGGACAAGGCGAGTGCCGATAACACCGGTGGCACCGGCGAGGTAGATCCGCCTGCCTGACCGCGTCGCCGTGCTCATCGGTGACCGATGACCGGGATGGGCGGATAGCCGTAGGGATAGAGCCGCACGGCCTCCGGGAAGTCGCCGAGGGCGGGTGGCGCGGGCGACGGGCACGCGACCGCCTCGCCGGCCACGACGCAGACCTTGGGCAGCGGGCTCGGAGCGGCCTGCGCCGCCGGTGCGGCGCCAACCGCGATGGCGGCGGCTACCGATGCCGCCGCCGTCGCGATGCGGATTGACCTGATGTCCATGGCAATGACGCTACGCCGCAATGGCCTACGTTACTGGGCCACTTACGGAGCCATTTCATGGGCCATTCTGCCGGCTCGCTGCGGCCGCCCGGCCACCGACGAGGACACCAATGAGCAACCCGACGAAGGGAACTGCGGCCAGGGCGGTGCTCAACGCGACGCTGCCCCCGGTGACGAGCGTGAAGTTCGACAACACCAACCACAGGCTAGCGAGCAAACCAAGGCAGGCCAGCCCGGGTGCGATGCGGGTCTGCCACGGCCGGCCACCGGCCGCGGTGCGGTGACGCGCGAAGTAGACCAGCACCGCCACCGAGGTGGTGAGCATCAGCAGCACCATCCCGACGGTTGCCACACCGGCCATCGACCCGAACACCCCGACCAGCGGATCGACGCCGAACATCGCCAGCAGGCCCACGATGATGGCCGCGGTGGCCGTCTGCACCACCGACGAGAACGCAGGCGAGTGATGCGTCGGGTGCACGGTGCCCAGTCTGCGCGGGAGCAGACCCCGGCCCGACAACACGAACTGGTAGCGGGCGATCACGTTGTGGAAGGACAGCACGCAGGCGAACAGGCTGGTCAGCAGAAGCACGTTGACGACGTCACGGCCCACCCGCCCGAGGGTCGCGTCAGTCGTGTCCAACAGCATGTTCGCGTCGCCGTTCAGCGTCCGCTGCGCGGTCTCGGCCACCATGTCGGGGCCGATCGCCACCACGAACGCCCAGCACGTCAGCGCATAGAACCCACCGATGATGAGCACGGCCGCGTAGGTGGCGCGCGGAATCGTGCGCTCGGGGTCGCGCGCCTCGTCCCGGAACACCGCGGTCGCCTCGAAGCCGATGAATCCGGTCAGAGCGAACAGCACGGCTATGCCAAGCGTGCCGTCGGTGAACACCTCCGGGCGAAACGACTCCAGCGTCAGGCCGGAGGGGCCGGGATTGGCGACGATGACCAGGTCGAGCAGCACGACGATGCCGATCTCGAGGGCCAGCGCGACACCGAGCACCTTGGCGCTGAGGTCGATGTGGCGGTAACCGAGCAAGGCGACGATCGCCAGAATCACCAATGAGTAGACGGGCCAGGGCACTTCGGGGCCACCATAGAACCGCACCGTGTCACCGATCGCCCACCCGATGTAGCCGTAGATGCCGACCTGGATCGCCGTGTAGGCAATGAGCGCCACGACCGCGATACCGGTGCCCATCCGGTGTCCGAGTCCCACTGTGACGTAGGAGAAGAACGCGCCTGCCTCCGGCACGTGTGGCGTCATCGCGACGAAGCCGATGCTGAAGAGGAGCAACACGAGCGCCGCGATGAGGAAGCCGACCGGCGCACCCGCACCATTGCCCAGGCCCATGGCCAGCGGCATGTTGCCGCCGATGACGGTCAGTGGTGCGGCCGCGGCGACCACCATGAAGACGACAGCGACGCTGCCTAGGCGCCCGGTGAGGCGTTGTCCCGCTTGGGGTGTGACATTCGTGGTCATCGGTGCTCCCCGATCTTGGTGTCTGCGAGGGCCTGCCGCAGCAGGTCGTGGTCAAGGGCGTGCGCGGTCATGCCGTTGCGGCCGCGCAGCGTGGTGGCGGCCACCATCGCGTTGAGGATCGCCTCCTCGGTGGCCTCGATCGTCAGGTCGAACAGGCGCGTCATGAGCTGTGGCGCAACCATTCGCAGCGCGATCTCGGGGCGCTGCACGTTCGCGTCCTCATCCCACGCGTACGGCGGGATGCCGCGATTGCCCGTCGCGAACGCCAGCATGAGGTCACCGCTGTACTGCTCGCCGGTGCCACCCAGGTTCGCCACCGCGAGGGCGGCTCGCTGCGCCAACCGGGTGCATTGGTGTGGCAGCAGCGGGGCGTCGGTGCCGACGATCACGATGATCGAGCCCGAGCCCGGTTCGTATCCGGCGGGGGCACCGGGCAGGGGCACGCGGTCGGGTCCGATCCGCTCGCCAACGGCGACCCCGTTGACGCGGAGTCGCTCCCGGCGCCCGTGGTTGGCCTGCACCAGGACACCGACGGTGTAGCTGCCCGTCGCGACGTCGGTGACCCGGGACGCGGTGCCGATGCCGCCCTTGAACTCGTGGCAGATCATGCCGGTTCCGCCACCGACATTGCCCTCCTCGACCGGCCCACCGCTCGCGACGCGCAGGGCCTCGTGGACGTGCTCGGCGCGCACGTGGTGTCCGTTGATGTCATTGAGCAGACCGTCGTAGGTCTCCCCGACCACCGGCAGCGACCAGTAGACGCCCTCACCGCGCGCCTCGACCTGGGCGTCGACGAGTGCATCGCGCACCACCCCGACGCTGTGAGTGTTCGTCAGCCCGATCGCCGTGGTGAGTTCGCCCGACTCCCGGATCCACTCGAGGCCGGTCATCTCGCCACTGCCGTTGAGCCGGTGTGCACCGGCGAAGACAGGTTCGCTCCAGATGCCGGCGTGGGGAACCACCACGGTGACACCAGTGTGGACGTCGGGTGGGCCCTCACCATGGAGCGTGACGTGGCCGACGCGCACGTCGTCCACGTCGGTGATCGCGTTGTTCGGCCCCGTGGGGTGTCGACCGACGATGACGCCGAGATCTCGGGCGCGCATGGCATCCTCCGTGGCAGTGAGTTTTTTTCTCAGTTGGAAAATAATGCGCCTCGGTGGGCCCTCCCGCAAGCGAACGGCCAAAATCGAGTCGCTTCGCGGTCTCGGCACAACGACCGTGGATCATGGGACGCGTGGCCCGACCGAACCGGCAGATCGAACGACGCGAGGAGATCCTCGACGCGGCGATCGGCCTGATCGAGCGCCATGACCTCGCCACTCTGCGCATCGCCGACGTGGCCGCCGAGCTCGACCTCACCGCCAATGCCGTGCGCTACTACTTCAAGGACATGCCCGAACTCCTGACCGAGTTGGCGCTGCGCTCAGACGTTCGGTTCTACGACGACCGCATCGCGACTGCCGAACGCACCGCCGACGTCCGCGAGCAACTGGCCCTCACCATCGCCGCCGGGCTGCCCACCGGTCCCGAGGACGCTGAGTGGCGGGCGATCTGGCGCGCCGTCCTCTCGGCCGGCTTCGAACTCGACCATCGGCGGGACGTGCAGGGGATCTACCACCGCCAGGTGAGCCTCTACACCCAGATCCTGAACGACGGCGCTACCGCCGGGACGTTTCAGCTCGAGACCCCCGCCCGCGACGTCGCGATGACGCTGATGTCACTGGAGGACTATCTCGGCTACCGAATCGTGGCCCGCGATCCGGACATGGACCGCCCAACCGCGTTGCGGCTCATGCGCGACTACGCACAGCTCGCCACCGGCGCGCGGCTGCCGGCAACGGTCTGACCAAGGGTCTCATTCGAGGGTTTTCCCCCTTATCTGTCGCGAGCCCCGTGTGTCACGCTCGTCTTCTGGCTGCGTACACACGCACACATCGCGAGTCGGGGGGCAAGCGAGATGAGGAATGGGGCGGACGTGCGCACGCGCGTCGACATGCAGGATTCAACGGGGACCGATGCGGGGGCTGGAGCTCTCGCCGCTTATACCGAGGCCACTGTCGGCCACCTCGACGTGGTGTTCCACGATCTCGAGTTAGAGCAACTATGCGACCTGCAAGACGCGCTGCACGCGCTCGTGCGGGACGTGCTGCACGGCGCGCTCGTCGACGGCGCACCGTCGATCGCCGATGTGGCTGACATGGTCGAGATCCACTCCCCGGGGACCGCCGAGTGGGTGCGGACCCACGGCCACGGCGAGGCCTCCGACGTCGTCATGATGCTGTTGAGCGCCGTCGCGGTGGCGATCGCGTGGTGGACACACCGACACCTGCGGCCGCCGGTCGACAGCATGCGGACCCTCGTGATGGACATCGACGACGGCGACGCCTACCTGCTGCCGATCCCGGGTGGCGAACCATGCTTCTGCGACAGCGGCATGACCTTCGAGTCGTGCCACGGCCGCCGGACTCTGGGTATAGTTATCAATACTTAGGAATAAGGAGGCCGACCTGCGACTTGTTCTCATTGACCGATGATGAGCCGACAAGCGAGGGAGACCCCCGATGACCGTCGTGAAAGCCGCTGCAGTGCAAATGAGTCCGGTGCTCTACAGCCGCCCGGGACTCCTCAGTCTGTTGATCGACCACTCCGCAACCCAGAATGGGCACGAGCATGTCGAGGCCTGATCCACAGAAGATCCCCTTTCACGGCGTCCGCATTCGGATCGAGAGCACCAAGAGTTTCGAGGATGCGCTCAACGCGCTGCTCGATGCCGTCGGCCATGAGCCGGTGCCCCTCGACGACATCGCCACGAGATTCCCGGACTGGGAATCGTACGAACGCGAGGTGCGGTCTCGCGTCGGGCCGGGCGGCTTCATGCTGTTAGCCGTCTGGAACCACGGCGGGTGGTTCAAGAAGGCCGGCATCGACCGCAAACTGATGCGGATCGTGATCGGCAATCCGCTGATCGCGATAACGATGCTGCGGCACGACGTGACCGCAGGCCTCTTCGCACCCGTTGAGCTTCTCCTCTCCGAGGAGCCGGACGGTCGAAGTGCCCTCACCTACGTGGTGCCCTCCTCACTGATGGTGGTCGAACCCAACCCGCCGCTGCGTGAAGCGGCGACGGCGCTGGACGCCAAACTGGCAGCGCTGGCAGAGGCGGTGACATAGCGCTGAGCGATCACCCGGTCGGGATCAGTCCCGAAACACCACGGTGGTCGTCCCGTTGAGCAGGATCCGCCCCGTGAGGTGATATCCCACCGCGGCCGCCAGCACTCGTCGCTCGATATCTCGCCCCTTGCGGACGAGCTGCTCGGGGGTATCACGATGCGACACCGGCTCGACGTCCTGAACGATGATCGGTCCCTCGTCCAGATCTGCGGTCACGTAGTGGGCGGTGGCACCGATGAGCTTGACGCCGCGAGCGTGTGCCTGGTGATAGGGCCTGGCGCCCTTGAAACCGGGCAGGAACGAGTGGTGGATGTTGATGGCCCGTCCGGCCAGTTGGGCGCACAGGTCAGCCGAGAGGACCTGCATGTAACGGGCCAGAACCACGAGATCGACGTCGTACTCACGTATCAGAGCCGTGAGCTGCTCCTCCTGGACAGCTTTGGACTCCGCGGTGACAGGCAGGTGATGGAACGGCACATCACCGAGGAGCACCCGCTCGAAGGCACTCTTCGGGTGATTGGACACTACGGCGACGACATCCATCTTGAGATCGTCTGTGCGCCAGCGGTAGAGGAGATCCACCAGACAGTGGTCCTGCTGTGACACCAGGATCATCACCCGCATCCGATAGTCACTCGGGCGTAGCGTCCACTCGGCGTGCAGCGACTCAAGCACACCCGACAGCGCAGTGGTCTCGAAATCCGCCCCCTCGGAACTGAACTCGATTCGCGCGAAGAACCGCCCGGAGAACTCGTCGTTGAACTGTTGAGCGTCGGTGATGTTGCAGCGCGCTTCGAACAGCGACGTCGTGACCGCGCTGACAATTCCTCTACGGTCATCGCAGTGCAGCGTGAGGATGTGCGAACGACTCGTGTCGGTGGGGCTCGGGTCCATATGCCAATTGTCCGGTGTCGACCAGCTTCGGCGCCACCTGGTCCCGCCCCATGGTCTCGCGGCGATCGGCAATGCCGCGAGTCTGCTGTGCGAAATGCCAAAGCGCCAGCGGTCGGTCAGTGATTCATGAAGTATTGACTTCGAAATCCACCGTCGAAGGGCGCGCATCATGAGCTTGACGGAATACACGCCGGGCACCACGTTCGCGGGCCGGATCGGCCGCACCGTCGGCGAGTCGGAACCGGCCTGGCCGGCACCCATTCGCTCCGCCCCTGGCGCGCCGAATGTCGTCTACATCGTGCTGGATGACACCGGCTACGGGCAGTTTGGTTGCTACGGATCACCGATCGCCACGCCCAACTTGGATCGGTTGGCGGACAACGGTTTGCGGTACACGAATATGCACACCACCGCCCTGTGTTCGCCGTCCCGCTCCTGCATGTTGACGGGACGTAACCACCACTCCAACGCGATGTCCTGCATCACCGAGGGGTCGACGGGCTTCCCCGGCGCGAACGGTGCGATCCCGTTCGAGAACGGCTTTCTCTCCGAGATCCTTCGGCCCCACGGCTACGCCACCCTGTGCGTCGGGAAGTGGCATCTCACGCCCGCAGAGCAGATCAGCGCGGCCGGACCCTACGACCGTTGGCCACTGGGCCGCGGCTTCGACCGCTACTACGGTTTCCTGGGCGGCGACACGCACCAGTACTACCCGGACCTCGTCTTCGACAATCACCAGGTCGAGCCCCCCAAGACTCCAGAGGAGGGCTACCACCTCAGCGTCGACCTGGCTGACAAGGCCATCGAGTTCATCGCCGACCTCAAGCAGGTCGCCCCCGAGAAGCCCTTCTTCCTGTACTTCGCCACCGGCGCCAACCACGCACCGCACCAGGTGCCCAAGGAATGGGCCGACAAGTACAAGGGCAAGTTCGATGACGGCTGGGACGCCTATCGCGAGCGGGTTTTCGCGCGTCAGAAGGAGATGGGAATCGTCGCCCAGGACGCCGTGCTGTCGAGGCATGACCCCGACGTTGCGCAGTGGGACGATCTCTCCGCTGACGAGCGCAGGCTCTACGCCCGCATGATGGAGGTGTTCGCCGGGTTCTTCGAGTACACCGATCACCAGATTGGGCGACTTCTCGACTTCCTGGACAAGACCGGCCAGATGGACAACACGCTCATCATGGTCATCTCGGATAACGGCGCCAGCGCCGAGGGTGGGCCGCACGGCTCGGTCAACGAGAACAAGTTCTTCAACAACGTGCCCGATGACCTGCAGCAGAACCTCGAGGCGCTTGACGACCTCGGCGGACCCAAGTACTTCAACCACTATCCGTGGGGCTGGACCTTCGCAGGCAACACCCCGTTCCGGCGGTGGAAGCGGGAGACCTACCGCGGTGGCGTGTCCGACCCGTTCCTGGTGCACTGGCCCGCGCGCATCACCGCCAGGGGCGAGATCAGGGACCAGTACGCGCACGCGATCGACATGGTGCCCACGGTGCTCGAATCATTCGGGCTGGTGCCACCGGCCGAGATCCGCGGTGTGTCGCAGTCCCCCATCGAGGGCGTCAGCTTCTCGCACTCGTTCGACGACGCCGCCGCGCCCACCAAACACCACACCCAGTACTTCGAGATGTTCGCCCACCGCTCGCTCTATCACGACGGCTGGCGCGCGGTATGCCCTTTCCCGGGAACGTCATTCGCCGAGGCGGGCGTGAGTTTCGGCATGCTCGAACTGTCCGAGGACAAGCTGCGTGAACTCGACGCCGCCGGATGGGAGCTCTATAACGTCGAGGTCGACCCGGCCGAGACGGTCAATCTGGCGGAGACGGAGCGCGCGAAGCTCATCGAGATGATCGCGCTCTGGTACACCGAGGCCGGCAAGTACAACGTGCTGCCACTCGACAGCCGCGGCACCATGCGCTTCGCCGACGAACGCCCGCAGATCGCCGCCGAACGCGATACCTACGTCTACTTCCCCAACACTCAGAGCGTGCCGGAGAACGTCGCCGCCAAGGTCCTCAACCGCGCGCACTCCATCACCGTGGACGCCGATCTGAAGGCCGGAGACGAAGGCGTACTGGCCTGCCACGGAAGCAACGTCGGTGGGTACGTGCTGTTCATTCAGGACGGCAAGCTGCACTACGTGCACAACTACGTCGGCGCGCAGGAACTCCGAGTGTCCTCAGATCAACCGGTGCCGCCCGGAAGGCATGCCCTGCGTTACGAATTCGAGCCGACTGGCACACCGGACCTCAGGTCAGGCAAGGGCACACCCGGTGTCGCGAAACTGTTCGTCGACGACGAGCAGGTCGGACAGGCACAGTTCCCGGTGACCATACCGCTGGCCCTGGGTTTGGGCAGCGGCTTCGCCGTCGGCCGCAACCCGGGGTCGTCGGTCTCGGTGATGTACGCGCCTCCGTTCGCCTTCACCGGCGCGATCGACACCGCCACGGTGAGTGTTGCCGTCGACTCCCAGCACGATCCCGAAGAGGCCAAGAAGGCCGAGGCTCGCGTCGCCATGGCGCGCCAGTGACAAGGACGAACTGACTGATGGCGAAGACATCCAAGAAGAGCGCGGGACGCAAGCCGACCACGAAGCAGTCCGCGGCCAAGAAGGCGGCGAAGGCCGGTCCCATACAGAAGGTTTCCGCACAGAAGGTGGCCGAACCGAAGGCAGCAGAACCGCATCTCGCCCGTGAGCAGCTACCCATCCCAGACGCCAAGTACGTCGGGCTGACCACCTTCGACGCCAAGGATCCGAACACCAAGTACCCGCCGATCAGAGAGCTTCGTCCGCCCAAGGACGCACCGAATGTCCTGATCGTGCTGATCGACGACGTCGGATTCGGCGCGGCCTCCGCGTTCGGCGGACCCTGCAGCACTCCGGTCACCGAACGGCTCGCCGCGAACGGGTTAAAGCTCAACCGTTTTCACACGACCGCGCTCTGCTCGCCCACCCGCCAGGCTCTGCTGACCGGACGCAATCATCACTCAGTGGGGATGGGCGCGATCACCGAGATGGCGACGTCGGCGCCGGGCAACAACAGCATCCGGCCCAAGGAGAAGGCGCCAATCGCCGAGACCCTCAAGCTGAACGGCTACTCGACCGCGCAGTTCGGCAAGTGCCACGAGGTGCCGGGCTGGGAGGTGACTCCCGTCGGGCCGTTCCACCAGTGGCCCACCGGTTCGGGGTTCGAGTACTTCTACGGTTTCGTCGGCGGTGAGGCCAATCAGTACTACCCCGGCCTCTACGAGGGAACCACCGCGGTCGAACCACCACGCTCCCCCGAGGACGGCTACACCCTGACCGAGGACCTCGCCGATCACGCGATCACCTGGGTGCGCCAGCAAAAGGCGCTGATGCCCGACAAGCCGTTCTTCATGTACTTCGCACCTGGGGCCACCCACGCCCCGCATCAGGTCTCCAAGGAATGGTCGGACAAGTACAAGGGAAAGTTCGACGACGGATGGGATGCCCTGCGGGAGAAGACCTTCAAGCAACAGAAGAAGCTGGGAGTCGTGCCTAAGGACGCCGAACTCACCGCGCGCCACGACGAGATTCCCGCGTGGGAGGACATGCCCGACGAACTCAAGCCGGTGCTGGCCCGTCAGATGGAGATCTACGCAGGTTTCCTCGAGCAGACCGATCACGAGATGGGACGGCTGGTCGACGCGATCGGCGATCTCGGGGTGCTCGATGACACCCTCGTCTACGTGATCATCGGGGATAACGGCGCGTCCGCCGAGGGCACCATCAACGGCTGTTTCAACGAGATGACCACGCTCAACGGGATGCCCGGGATCGAGACCACCGAGTTCCTACTCTCGAAGATCGACGACTTCGGAACCCCTGACGCCTACAACCACTACGCGGTCGGTTGGGCACACGCACTGTGCGCGCCGTATCAGTGGACCAAGCAGGTGGCATCGCACTGGGGTGGCACCCGCAATGGAACGATTGTGCACTGGCCCAATGGGCTGAAGGACAAGGGTAAGTCCCGCAACCAGTTCCACCACGTGATCGACGTCGCCCCCACAATTCTGGAGGCTGCCGGCCTGCCCGCACCGACACTGGTGAACGGGATTGCGCAGGCCCCGCTGGAGGGCGTCAGCATGTTGGGCACGCTGCGCGACGCGAAGGCCCCGGAGACCCACGAGGTGCAGTACTTCGAGATGATGGGCAACCGTGGCGTCTACCACCAGGGTTGGACGGCCGTCACCAAACACCGCACCCCGTGGAAGGCCGACACTCCACCGCCGTTCGATGACGACGTCTGGGAGCTGTACGGTCCCGACGACTGGACGCAGTCGCGCGATCTGGCCGCCGAGAATCCCGGGAAGCTCGCTGAACTGCAGCGCCTTTGGCTCATCGAGGCCGTCAAGTACAACGTCGTCCCGCTGGATGACCGCGGCTTCGAGCGGATCAACCCCGATATCGCCGGTCGCCCGCAGTTGATCCGCGGGAACTCGCAGCTGCTGTTCCCGGGGATGCGCGTGAGCGAGTGGTGCGTGTTGACCCTCAAGAACAAGTCGCACTCCGTGACCGCGAACGTCGTGGTGCCGGAGTCCGGTGTCAACGGGGTGATCATCACGCAGGGTGGCAGCGTGGGTGGCTGGTCGTTGTACGCACACGAGGGCACATTGAGGTACTGCTTCAACTTCTTCGGTATCGAGCACTACATCATCACCGCGGACAAGCCGATTCCGGCAGGAAAGCACCAGGTGCGGATGGAGTTCGCCTACGACGGCGGCGGGCTGGCCAAGGGCGGTACCGTCACGCTCTACTACGACGGCAAACTGGTCGGGACGGGACGTGTCGAGCAGACCATACCCATGGGCTACTCGGCCGACGAGGCGTGTGACGTGGGTTCCGACACGGGTTCCCCGGCATCACCCGATTACGGCCCCACCGGCAACCGGTTCACCGGTGAGATCGAGTGGGTGCAACTCGACATTGGCGAGGACGGCCACGATCACCTGATCACCGCAGAGGACCGGTTCAACATCGCCATGGCGCGCCAGTAGCGCCGCGCACTTCTCGGCTGGGTCGGGAACGAACCGAACGGAAACGTTGTTCTGCTTCATCAGACACAGCAGAAGCGAGGCACGAGGAAGATGATCCCCAGCGACGCCGAGGCGGCCAAGGCAGTGGTCCGCCGCAACACCGAAAAAGTCCAGGGCCAAGGCGATTTCGCCCTATTCGACGAGCTGTTCGCCGATGACTTCGTCGACCACACCCCACAACCGGGCACCACCCCCGACAAGGCCGGCGTTCGCATCCTCTACCACCGCATGCGCGACGCGTTCACCGACTTCCGGCCCGAGATCCACTGGCAGACCGCCGAGGGCGACATCGTCACCACCTACAAGACCTACCACGGCACCCACACCGGCGATTTCCTCGGCATTTCCGGCACCGGTAAGACCATTCGATTCGAAACCGTCGACGCCATGCGCGTCCGAAACGGAAAGATCACCGACCACTGGGGAGTGGCCAACCTCTACTCCGTCCTCCAACAACTCGGTCAACTACCCACCTGACCTCGTGGGCTGCTCATGCGATGTTCATCGTTGTGCCAGTTCGCCAGCAGCCGCAGCGACGTCTCGTCCGCCGAACCGGCTTCGGTGGTGTAGACGATGAGAACCTGATCCGGGTCGCCAGATGGGTTCAGCGCCTGGTATTTGACCGTGAGGTCCCCCACCAGTGGATGGTGGTAGGCCTTGGTTCCCGTGGTCCGGCGCTCCACGTTGTGGTTTGACCACCAGGAGCGAAACTCGACCGACCGTATCGACAGCTCGCCGACCAGTGCCGACAGCTTCTCGTCATCGGGGTAGCGGCCCGCATCCAGACGCAGCATCGCCACGGTGTCAGCGGCCACCTCCTTCCAGTCCGCGTACAGCTCACGCGCGTGCGGATCGAAGAACACGAACCGAGCCTGATTGCGCAGTGGGGCAGGAAGCTGCCGAAACTCGGTGATCAGGGCACCCGCCAACCGGTTGTGCGCCAGCACGTCGAGTCGCCTGCCGAGCACGAACGCCGGTGACCACACCTGGTCGAAGAGATCCAGGAGTCGCAGCGTCGCCACATCCACCGACTGCGGCCGTGCCCGCCGTTTCCGTTGCGCGGCTTGTGGCTTCGCCAGCAGGTGCAGATGCTGGCGTTCGGCGTCGTTGAGTTGCAGGGCAGCGGCCAACGCGTCGAGCACATCGGTAGATGCACTGCGGCTGCGCCCCTGCTCCAGTCGGGTGTAGTAGTCGACACTGACGCCGGCCAGCCTGGCCAGTTCCTCGCGCCTCAGCCCGGGGACGCGTCTACGCGCGACGGACCCGTCCAGCCCGACGTCGTGCGGGGTCAGCTGGGCGCGTCGCGCGCTGAGGAATTCGGCCAGCTCCGTCGGCTTCCGGTCACTCATGTCTGCCAGTCTGCCGTGTTGCGGCCGCCAGGCCGGGGCCTAGGGTGGCCCATCTTGTCCCTGGATACTTCGGGCCAGGTTGACCCCTCAAATGCGCTGTTGAGAGCTGTTGTCTGGGATGCACACAACCACGCACTCTCGAAGGGAACGACCACATGTCCAATGACCAGAGGCACACAGTCATCACCACGACCCCGCTGACGGGACGCGTCGCTATCGTCACCGGTGCCTCCAGCGGTATCGGCGAGGCCACCGCTGCCCGGCTGGCGACCCTGGGTGCGAAAGTCGCCATCGCCGCCCGACGCTCGGACAACCTCGACGCGCTCGCGGCGCGCATCACCGCCGCTGGGGGCACCGCGTTTGCGCTGCCGCTCGACGTCACCGACCGGGCTGCGGTCACGGCGGCCGCCCAGCAGGTCGCCGATCGGCTCGGGCCGGTTGATCTGGTGTTCAACAACGCCGGTGTGCAGCTGATCTCAGCGATAGAGGACCTCAGGTTCGACGACTGGCAGCGGCAAATCGACCTCAACATCACCGGGGTCATGAATGTCATCGGCGCGTTCGTCCCTCAGCTCATCAACTCGGCCGCCGAGGGTAAGCCGGCGGACCTCATCACCACATCGTCGATCGCGGCGACTCGCGTGTTGGAGAAGTTCTCGGTGTACTCGGGGACCAAGGCCTATATCAGTCAGCTGACCCGGCTGCTGCGCGTCGAACTCGGCCGCAAGATGGTCCGCGTCTCCACCATCGAACCGGGGATGGTGGATACCGAACTCCCACAACATGTCACCGATCCCGACGCCTCCAAGTTGATGGCCGACCTCATCAACGACATCGACGTGCTCACCGCCGCCGACGTGGCCGAGACCGTCGCGTTCATCGCCTCGGTGCCCCGACACGTCAACCTCACCGAGATCACCATCCTGCCCACCCAGCAAGCCGTCTAGGAGTAGGAACACCACCATGAGCAAGCACCCGAAGACAGTCCTGATCACCGGCGCCAGCAGTGGTATCGGCGAGGCCACCGCACTGCGGCTCGCCGGAGACGGTCACCGACTCTTCCTCGGCGCCCGCCGCACCGAACGTCTCGAAGCCCTGGTCGAGCGGATCGAGGCGGCAGGCGGCACCGCGTCGTTTCGCCGTCTCGATGTCACTGACGCCGCCGACGTGCACCGCTTCGTCGCCGACGCCGTGGCTGCCTACGGCGGGGTGGACGTCATGATCAACAACGCCGGCGTGATGCCGCTTTCAGCTCTGGCCGAGGACAAGGTCGACGAGTGGAACCAGATGATCGACGTGAACATCCGTGGCGTGCTGCACGGCATCAGCGCCGCCCTTCCCGTGATGCGGGCCAACGGTGGCGGGCACGTCGTCAACGTCGCATCCATCGGCGCCCATGAGGTGGAGCCGACCGCCGCCGTGTACTGCGCCACGAAATTCGCGGTCTGGGCCATCTCGGAGGGGCTGCGCAAGGAGCAGTCCGGCGACATCAGGGTCACCGTCATATCCCCGGGCGTCACCGAATCCGAACTCGCCGAGTCGATCTCAGATGAACACGCCCGCGACGCCATGCGGGAGTACCGGGCGCTCGCCATTCCGCCTTCGGCGATCGCCGATGCCATCGCGTTCGCGATCGGTCAGCCGCCCGAGGTGGATGTCAACGAGATAATCGTGCGACCGGCGGCCAGCACGCACTGATCAGGAACAACACGTCTACCAGCGGAGCATCGGCCCGGCGAGTCCGATCTCGTCGGGAATCGTGCCCACCAAACGAATGCGGTGTTTCATCACGTGTTCTTGGCGACGAAGCGTCGGAACAGCGGCCACGCGATGGCGAGGTTGTAGAACACGCCGCCTAGCAGATAGGGCCACCACGTGCCGTGATCGGACGCGACCCAGAAGGCCTTGGCCGCCCAGTATGGCGGCAGCACACCGAATGCGAGATTCCAGGCGGAGTCCACGAACCACGGCAGCAACGGCAGCCCTGCGATGACGATGCCCAGCAGTCGCACCATCGCGATGCCCTGGATCTTGTTGCTCGCGACCGACACGATCAGCAGCAGCGTCACCACCGCCGACAGTCCGGCGACCATTCCGATCGGGATGAGTGCCGGCACCAGCGCTGGTGGCACGACTCCGCTGAACGCCATCGTGGCCACCACGTAGACGGTGGTGACGGCGACGACCGTCGCCGCCCGGTAGGTGAAGAATGTCGGCAGCTGCACCGGAGTGACGCGCAACGCGGTCAGGGTGCCGGCGTCGATCTCATCGAGGACCAGGAACGCCGCGAGTGCGCCTGCGATGATGACGCTGGTCAGCAACAGCAGCGCGGTGACCACCAGCGGGTAGTAGGGCACCAGGTCGAATCCGTAGCGGCGGGCCAGTGTCTCGGTGAGTCGTGGTGTCAGGACGACGGTGCCGACCGTCCAGATCACCGGAGCGACCACAACCATCACCAGCAGAGGGTCACGGTAGGTGCCGCGAATGTCGTTGCGGCCAAATGATGCCCAGGCCCGCAGGTTCACCAGCGCGGATGTGGTCATCACAGCACCCCCGAGCGTTCAATCACGAAGCGGCCGAACAACACCTTGGCCAGCCAGTAGAGCCCGGCTGCGCAGAGCAGCGGATACAACACGGCGTAGGCGATCTGCCACGGTGCCAGTGTCACCTGGTCGAACACCGCCGCGAACAACAGCAGTGGCCCCTGAGTGGGAATGAGATACAGCACCGGGTTGGGCCACATGCCGGACAGGTGCAGCACGGGGAGGGACAGAATCGACAGCGGCACCGTTGTCGCAAGGAACCAGTCACTGACCGAGGCGAATGGCAGCGAGGATGCGAAACCCGCCAACAACATCACCAGCGTTCCCACCACGACCCCGACCACCAGAGGCAGCGCGTTGTAGGCGGTGCCGTGGGACACGGTGACCACAGTGAGGGCGACGAACAATGAAATCGCCATGAGAACTGTGACTTTGACCGACACGTACTCCCAGAACCTCAGTGGGCTACAGATCACAGCGCCCAGGGTGCGTTCCTGCTTCTCGAAGAACACCGATCCGCCGATGAAGAAGAAGCCGATGATCGTGATGTCACCGACCAACACGTACGGCTCGATGATCGGCCGCAGATGTGGCGGCATCGGCACCAGCACGGTCAGCCACAGCAGCCCGGAGACCACCGCGGCGTGGGCGAAGCGTTGGCGCACCAGCGTGGTGACCTCCAGCCTCAGTGCGCTTGCCCACCTCTTCATGACAGGCTCCGGCCGGTGACGTCGACGAACACGTCGTCGAGGCTGGCTTCCCTGCTGTGGATGGTCTCGACGTGGTGGTTACGCAGCACGGCACGAAACTCGACGTCCTCGGCGAGGCCCTCCATGGGGAACTCCGCGCTCTGCAGTGCGCCGCCTGAGGTGCGGTACTCCACCCGCACCAGCCGGTTGCTGCGGGCGATCTTGAGTTCGGCTGGGTTGTCGAGGGCCACGATGCGGCCATCGACCACGAACGCGACCCGGTCGCAGAGCTCATCGGCAGTGGCCATGTCATGGGTGGTGAGAAAGATGGTGCGCCCCCGCGCCTTCAGGTCCAGGATCATGTCCTTGACCGTGCGGGCATTGACCGGATCCAGCCCGGATGTCGGTTCGTCCAGAAACAGCAGTTCGGGCTCGTTGATCAGCGACCGCACGAATGTCAGGCGCATCTGCATTCCCTTGGAGTACTTGCCGACTCGCGTGTCAGCGGCATCGCCAAGGCCGACCGCGCCGAGCAGGTCCCGCGGATCCAGCGTGGTTCCGTCATACAGGGATGCGAAGAAGCGCAGGTTCTCCGCACCGGTGAGCTTCAGGTAGTGGTTGGGCAGTTCGAAGGAGACCCCGATGCGCTGGTAGTAGTCGGGCCCCCAGTCCAGTGGGTCTCTCCCCCACACCGTCGCGTGACCGCCGTGCCCGCGTAATAGCCCAATGAGCAGCTTCTGCGTGGTGGACTTGCCGGCGCCGCTGGGGCCCAGGAACCCGAAGATCTCCCCGCGCCCCACGGTGAAGTCCATGCCGCGGACGGCTGGCTCGGTCGACTTCGGATACGAATAGGTAAGCCCCCGAACGTCAATGACGTCAGTCACTGTGCCCGGTGGTGTGATTGCAGCTGAATTCGTGCGCATTGGTGTCTCGGTCGCCCGTCGGTCGTGCGCGGCGGCCGATCGGAGTCCCGACCGTCACCGCGCAGGTGGATATCACGTTTCCGACCAGACTTCCCGGAGCACCAGAGGTGACTGTACTAAACTTTCAGTAATAATTGAAGGGTATTGGCAAGAGGAGTATTTGGCGTGATCTCGTCGTCTGATCCGCAGCACACCGCCGAGGAGCTCGCGCTGGTGCTGACCAGCCACGGAATGCAGCGGATGACAGCACGAGTGCTGGCGACACTGCTGTTTACGGAGCAACCCAGTGTGACCATGAGTGAGCTGGCGCAGAGCCTGCAGGCAAGCGCCGGGGCAATCTCGGGGGCGTTGAAGATGCTCACGTCGGTCGGGCTCGCTGAGCGGGTCCCCGCTCCAGCGAGCCGCCGTGACCACTTCCGCCTTCGGCAGGACGCCTGGGCCACGCTGTTCACCAGCCAGAACGAGACCATCGTGGCGATGCAGGACGCCGCCAACGCCGGTATTGCGGCCACCGACGACCACAGCCTGGCCCGGAAGCGCCTGACCGAGATGCGCGACTTCTACGCGTTCCTGATGTCCGAACTTCCCGCACTGCTGGATAGATGGCGTCAACGGTGAAGACGACGCGGCGCGCCGCACTTGGAGCGGTGACGTTTGTCCTCGGCGTCGCCGTGGCACTCGTTGTGGGAGTGGTCACCGTGGGCGTGGCCGCTGCTGTCGTGGACGTTCCTGCCATGTTCCTCGGTGCCGGATTGCTTGCAGTCGTCAACGTGACATTTCTGTTGGCCCTGTGGGGGTTTCGCCTCCTAGGCGTGCAGCGCCGGACGGCAGCTGCGGCGATCCTGAGCGGCGTGGTCGGCATCATGGTGGTCGTCGTGGCTGCGTCGACGATCCTTGTGCCGTTCCGGCTTCAGCCGCCTACGGAGACGCCGGCCAGCGTCATGTTCTGGGACCTGCCGTCGGGATCGCGGATAGCGTACGCACACGCCGCGGCGGGTGCGAACACGACCAGCGAACCGCCGGTGATCTTTCTCCACGGCGGACCGGGGACGCCAGGTGAGGGCATCCCGATCGGTGGCGCCGAACTCGCAGCCCGGGGATACGACGTCTACGCCTACGACCAGGTTGGTGCCGGCCGGTCCACCCGACTCGACAACGTCAACGAATACACAGTGCAGAGGCAGGTGGACGACCTCGACGAGATCCGACAGATCCTTGGCGCTGAGCAACTCATTCTCGTCGGCCGCTCATGGGGAGGGTCGCTGGCCGCCCAGTACCTGGCGGCGCATCCAGACCGGGTGGCAAAGGCGGTCTTCGTGGTGCCAGGAGCCATCTGGCCGTCGGCGTACCCCGATGGCATCGGTGAACCCTGGCACTCAATGACCCCCTCAACACAATCGCGCTACGACGAACTGACGAGCAGCCTTCGAGTGCTCGTTCAGTCACTGTTGCTTAGCATCAGTCCGACCGCTGCCCACGCCTTCGTTCCGGATGCTGAGGCCGACTCATGGATGCACGAAGTCGCTTTGACCGGTCAAGACGGCGCATCATGCGCACGCGGTGCCACGGCGGAGGCGCACGACAATCCTCAGGGTTTCTACGTGAACCAAATGACCACTGCGGATTTTGACTCCATACCTGATCCGCGTCCGCGTCTGAGCGCAGTACAGGTGCCGGTACTGGTCATCGGAGCGCAATGCGACTTCATCCGCTGGCCGGTCACCCGTGAGTATCGGGACGTGTTCCCCAGCTCGACGCTGGTGGAGGTCCAGGGTGCTGGTCACGCGGTCTCCGCGGAGCAGCCTGCGCTCTACACGGAATTGCTGGAGGCCTTCCTCGACGGTCGACAGCTGCCGCTGCCGGCCTATACATCCGAAGACCCCCCTGCCGGGCGGTGGACGCGCTAACGCAGTGTCGCCGCGGCGACTCAGCCGGAAGTCACCCCAAAAACGTAGGCGCCGGACAAGAATCAGCGGATGCGCTTCGGAAACTTCATGGCTCCCTTCCACCCGACCGGTCAGAACCCCACACTCGCCATCGAGCGGGACCTCGATCTGATCGTGACGATGGACCGTCTCGGATTCGACGAGGCATGGATCGGCGAGCACCACTCCGCCGGGTTCGAGATCATCGCGTCGCCGGAAGTCGTCATCGCCGTCGCAGCGGAGCGCACCAAGCACATCAAGCTCGGTACAGGCGTCAGCTCGCTGCCCTACCACCACCCCTTGATGCTCGCCGATCGGATGGTCCTGCTGGACCACCTCACCCGCGGTCGTGTGATGCTGGGTTGCGGCCCTGGCCAACTCACCTCCGACGCGCACATGCTCGGCATCCCGGCCGACGAGCAGCGGCCGCGTATGGAGCAGTGCCTCGACGCCATCATGCGCCTGCTTCGCGGCGAGACCGTCACCATGCACACCGACGGGTTCACCCTGCAGGATGCCCGCCTGCAGCTCAAGCCGTACAGCGACCCGTGCTTCGACGTCGCGGTCGCGGCGTCCTTCTCCCCCACCGGCCCGCGTGGCGCGGGAAAGCACGGGATCGGCATGCTGTCGATTGCCGCCACCGCCAAACAGGGCATGAATCTGCTTGCGCACCACTGGACTACGTGGGAGGAGGTCGCGCTCGAGAACGGCCATGTCGCCGACCGCTCGAAGTGGCGGCTCGTAGGCCCGATGCACCTCGCCGAGACCCGCGAACAGGCCGAGCGCGATGTTGAGTACGGAATCGCGGAGTTCTCCCGCTACTTCTCACACATCCTGCCTGCGGGCCCGGTACAGGGTGAGACGCCGGCCGAGATCATCGCCAACAACCGCGAGTCGGGATTCGCCGTGATCGGCACCCCCGAGGACGCGATCGCGAAGATCGAAGAACTCGTCGAGGCGAGTGACGGTGGCTTCGGGGCCTTCCTCCTCTTTGACCACGACTGGGCGCCCCCGGCCGCGAAACTGCACAGCTACGAGCTTTTCGCGCAGTATGTGATGCCGCACTTCACCGGCCAACTCGCGGGGCCGGCCGCCTCGTGCGAATGGGTGACTGAGAGCGGGACCGAGTTCGTCGACCGCGCCGCGCACGCCATCGGCAAGGCGATCGAGGACCACGCCGCGGAGCAGAGCGCCAAGCAGGCGCCCGCGATCGACTGACTCATCGCCTTCCGTGCCGGGCCGCCCACGCGAGGAACTCGGCAGCGGAGAACACGGGCTTGCCCCACTCGCGAGCCTTGCGGGCCTTACCGGACTGGCTGCCGACCTCCGCGGTGATCAGCACCTCGCAGCGCGTCTTGGACACCGTCGCCACCGGCACCAGCCCGGCCCGCGCCGCCAAGTCCTGCATGTCGTCGCGCTCGACGATCCGGCCTGCCTCGTCCTCGGCGGTTCCGGTGAAGCACACCCGCGCGCCGGGCACCAGGACCGAGGCGATGTCGTCGCCGGCGAGGACGGACTCGAGCGTCTCGTCCACGATCGCGATCCCCAGGAACCGCTCGGCCTCGCGCAGGCGGCCCAGTACCTCCACGGTCACGGGTGTCCGCGATGCAGCAGAACGCAATTGGTCAGCAACTGTGTGCCGAGCGGCCGAATGCCAGGGCGTGTCGGTGTCCACACCGGATCCGGTGTCCATCGGTTGGGAGGTGTCGTGTCCCAGCAGGGTCGCGCCGACGCGGCAACTGATGTCCAGCAGTGCCGACAGCCCCGGGAGGTGAGCCGATGCCGGGGTCGGCTCACCGGGGGTTCGGCTGACGAGGTGCCCCGAGAGCGACTCCAACTCGGCGTCCTCGAACGGCGACGAATCGGGATCCTCGCAATCCGAACCGGAGAACGCGTCGAGGACAGCCCGAGCGCGCTCGAGCGCCGTGGTCGCCGACAGGCCGCGACGGTGTTCCGGGGCGAGAGCCGACATCGGCACGTCGGCGCCCAGTGGCATGGGCATGACGAGCCCGAGGCGCTTGAGTTCGAAGTCGATGAGGCCCAGCACGTCATCGATACCGACGCCGACCGGTGTGCAGCCAGCCAACATCGGCGCGACGATCCCCCAGACTTCGGCCAAGGTGGGCGCCAACAACACGTCGGACACCGTGATTCCGTAGGCCTGCCGGGCGTCGGCGAGATCGCGCTGCGGGTTGACCAGCGTGCTCAGCGAGGTTCCGTCGTCGAACGCGACGGCGAACTCCACCGGCCGTGGCCGTGACATCCGGCCCTCGTCGCCGACTGTCAACATGCCGATCCCGCAGTAACGCCGGGCCCGGTCGTCACGCATTGCCTGGCGCAGAAACCGGACCACCCGTCGGTCAGTCTTCAGATCCTTGGGGAGCACCGGCCGTTTGAGCACCAGTCCGCTCATCGAGGTACACCGGCTCAGCGCGACGTACAGCTGACCGGACGAGAACATTCCGCCACTCAGGTCGACGACCATGCGCTCCAGTGTCTGCCCCTGGCTCTTGTGGATGGTGATGGCCCACGCCAGCTTGAATGGCAGCTGCGTGTAGGTGCCGATCACCTCGCGGCGCAGCGAACCGCCGTCGACGACCGGCGTCGTCGCCTCCCAGGTGTAGGGCCGCACATCCGCGGTGTCCCCATCGGCGAACTCGACGGTGACCACCAGGCCGTCATCCATTCGTGCGGCGGTCACACGTCCCAGCGTGCCGTTGACCCAGCGATCGAATTGGTCGTTGGTCAGCATCATGATCTGTGCGCCGATCTTGAATCGCAGCGTCTCCTCGACTGGCGGGTCGAACAGGCTCAGATCACCGGATCGTGTCGCAATGTAGGCGATTTCGTCGCCCGGCAACCGCTCCAGGCGTTCGCGGTTCCTGGCGGTGACGATTCGATTTGTGGGCGCGAGCGTCAGCCAGAACTCGTCGTCGGGTGGGACGAAGTTCGGGTCCGTTCGGGCGTTCAGCTGCTCGCGGGCATGCCCCACCAGCACGCCCTCTCGAATCTCGTTCAGAATAGCCGCCATTCGGTCGTCGCCCTGCTGACGGAAGACGGTGGTGAGGGCGACCGTCGGGAAGTCATCGGCATGAAAGCTGTCGGCGGAGAAGAAGTACGGGGTGGCATATCGCGCCTTGAGGTAGCCCGCCTCGGCTTCATGGACCACGGGCGGCAGCTGATAGAGGTCACCGACGAGGACCACCTGAACGCCCCCGAACGGTGCTCCCGGTACGGGACCGAATCTGGTCAGCGCCGCCGCGACCTGGTCGAAGAGGTCGGCCCGAACCATCGACGACTCATCGATGATCAGAGTGTCGAGTGACCCGAGGAGCTTGGCGAAACGGCCCGGGTAGTACCGGCCCGTGCGGACTTCGTCGAGCGTCGTCGTCGTGGAGAAGCTGAATAGCCGGTGGATGGTGTAACCGTCGACGTTGAGCGCGGCGATGCCGGTCGGGGCGACGACGACCACGTTTCGGTCGGTCTCGGCGATAAAGCGCCGGATCAGCGTCGACTTGCCCGTGCCCGCCTTTCCGGTCAGAAACAAGTGCCTGCCACCGCCGAGCAGTGTGAGCGCGTCCTTGAACTCGTCGGTCAGGACGAGTTCGCGGTTCGGCCCGGTCATCCGGGTCATTCAACACGTTGAGGAGACCATCGAGGCATATGGGCCGCCTCGAAATGCGCCCGGCAAGGGATGGACATCCCCACACTCCCGGCGAAAGATCAAGTGAGCCGCTGAGTCCGCGCGCCTAGGAGGAGTCATGACCACGACTGATCCGACGTTTTACCGCAGCCCAGGCCAGGCGGGCGCCGCCGCCCCCGAACAACTCGCCTACGTGGCCGCGTTCGACCCGACGAGCGAGCAGAACGACGCGCTTGCCGTGGTCGACTGCGACCCCGAGTCCACGACTTTTGGCGGCGTCGTCGGCTGGACCGAGCTGCCGACGGCCGGCAACGAACTACACCACTTCGGCTGGAACGCGTGCTCGAGCGCACTCTGCCACGATGGGCATGGAGAACACGGGCATGGCGCACACGGGCAGGGCGATCACGAGGCGCTCGAACGGCGGTATCTACTCGTTCCGGGTCTGCGCTCGTCGACGACCTACGTCCTCGACACCAAGCCCGACCCTCGCCATCCGGTGGTGACTCACAAGATCGAGGCCGATGAGCTCGCTGCCAAGGCCGGGTACTCGCGCCCGCACACGGTCCACTGCGGACCCGGCGGCATCTTCATGTCAGCTCTAGGAGGTGCCAACGGCTCCGATGGTCCCGGCGGCATCGCCCTGATCGACCACGACACTTTCGAGGTCATCGGAGCCTGGGAGGTCGACCGCGGACCGCAAGTCCTGGCGTACGACGTCTGGTGGCACCTCGACTACGACACCGTGATCACATCGGAGTGGGCCTCACCGTCGATGATCGAGGACGGGCTCAACCCGGAGGACTTGCTCGGGCACAAGTTCGGCCACCACATCGACTTCTGGAGCATGTCGGAGCGGAAGCTAACTCAGCGCGTCGACCTCGGCGAGCAGCATCAGATGGTGCTCGAGCTGCGACCCGCGCACGACCCCTCCAAAGCGTGGGGCTTCGTTGACACGGTCATCAGCACTGAGGACCTGTCGGCGTCGGTGTGGCTGTGGCACAAGGACGGTGATCAGTGGGCGGTAGATAAGGTCATCACGATCCCGGCTGAACCGGCCAACCCCGATGACCTGCCGCCGCTGTTGAAGTCCTTCGGTGCGGTTCCGCCGCTGGTCACCGATATCGATCTGTCAGTCGATGACCAATGGCTGTACGTATCATGCTGGGGTACAGGTGAACTCAAGCAGTTCGACGTCAGCGACCCGTCCCATCCGCGGGAGACGGCGTCGGTGCACCTAGGCGGAATCGTGCGACGCGAGCCGCACCCGGCGGCTCCCGAGCTGCCGCTGGTCGGTGGGCCGCAGATGGTGGAGATCAGCCGCGACGGCCGGCGGGTGTACCTGACGAACTCGCTGTATTCGTCGTGGGACGACGTGTTCTATCCCGATGGCGTCGGGGCCTGGATGGCGAAACTCGACGCCGACACCTCAGCAGGAGGCCTCGTTCCCGACAGCAAGTTCTTTCTGCACGGCGACGACTTTCGTGGTCGCCGAGTGCACCAGACCCGACTCCAGGGTGGCGACGCCTCAAGCGATTCGTACTGCTACACCCGCTAAACGTCAGCCCTCCCCAGCACGCCGCAGTTGAGGCGGATGCCCCATGTGCCGCCATCGATGCCCGGTGGACGATTTCCTCATGGCTCTTGGAACGCCATACGCGAAAAGCATGGGAGGCAGTCATGTTCACCACCGAGGAGCTGGCAGGAATTCCGCTGTTCTCGGGTCTTGAGGACAAGGCTCTCGAATACCTTGCCGGCGAGGTTGAGGACATCCATCTCACGCCTGGGGAGTACGTGGCCCACGAGGGCGAGGGTCGCGCCCTGGCGATCGTCGTCGAGGGCCGCGCAGAGCTGACGAAACTCGTGAATGGCGTCGAGCAGGTGATCGGCGTCCGACATCCCGGGGAGCTTGCGGGCGAGATCCCGATGACGCTCGGTACTCCCCTGCCCGCCAGCATGCGGGCCGCCGAGGTGTCGCGCGTCCTGAAGGTGACTACGGAGGTGTTCCACACCCTTGCGGCGATGGCGCCCGAGATCTCCCCAGCCGTCGGTGCTGCCGCGATGGATCGCATCGAGATGCTCAAGGGCGCCGCCGCACAGCAGCCCGAGCCGGGGGTCTTCGTCATTGGTCCGCGCCTGGATCCAGGCGTGCACAGCTGTGACAGCTTTCTGCGCCGCAACCAGATTCCGTACGAGCGCCTTGACCCAGACGATCCCGGCGCTATCGCACGGGCCGGGGGTCGTGTCTCCGCAGCCGCCCCGTATCCGGTGGTGGTGCTCCGCGACGGCACCCGGTTGATCGCGCCGACGATGCGTGACGTCGCCACGGGCGCTGGACTGACAGTCGCGCCGGGCTCGGCCCGATATGACCTGGTGATCGTGGGTGGTGGGCCGGCGGGCCTGACGGCAGCGGTCAACGGCGCTTCCGAGGGGCTGCAGACCGGGCTGATCGAGTCCTTCGCCCCGGGCGGGCAGGCCGGCACCTCGACCAGGATCGAGAACTACACGGGCTTCCCATTCGGCGTCTCCGGAGACGAACTCGCGAGCCGGGCACTGCAACAGGCGAGACGTTTGGGCGCTGAGATCGTCGTGACCCGACGGGTCGAGGCCATCGACCCCGCCGAGATGACCGTCACGCTGGATGGCGGCGACGTACTTCAGACGAGGTCGATCGTTCTCGCGATGGGCGTGCAATGGCGGCGCCTCGAAGTCGATTCCATCGATCGATTCGTCGGCTCCGGTGTCTATTACGGTGCGGCACGCAGCGATGCCAACGTGGCGCAGGGTAACGATGTGTACCTGATCGGCGGGGGCAACTCGGCTGGCCAGGCCGCCATCTTCCTCTCCAGCCACGCCCGATCGGTGACGCTTCTCGTGCGTGGTGAATCGCTGGCGGCGGGCATGTCCACCTACCTCGTTGAGCAGATCGCGACGAAGGCCAATATTCGGGTGGAAACCGGATCCGAGGTTGTCGCGGTGCACGGAGACGATCACCTCGAGGCGATCGACGTCCTCGATCGCACGACCGGCCTCAAATCCCGACGGGACACGGGGGTGCTCTTCGTCCTCATTGGCGCTCAGGCATCGACCGACTGGCTCCCCTCGCAGATCGCCCGCGACGAGCACGGTTTCGTCTTGACGGGAGTCGACGCAGCGAGGGCCGAACAGTGGAGGGCCGACCGCGAGCCGTTCGACCTCGAGACGAGCGCCCCGGGAGTGTTCGCCGTCGGCGACATCCGTTCCGGATCGGTGAAGCGTGTGGCGGCATCTGTGGGTGAGGGCGGCGTGGCGGTCGCTCTCGTACATCGCTACCTGCAACTCCTGCCACCTGTGCACGCACAGTCGGATGCGTTGGCGCCGAACGTCACCGACGTGCCAGACCGGAGGCGTTTTGAGATCACGACCGACGGGGTGGTCCTCGGCTTCGCCGAGTATCGACGCCGTCCCGGAGTCATCGCCTTCACTCACACCGAGATCGACCCGTCGCACGAGGGCGAGGGCCTGGGGACCCTGCTCGTCAAGGCCGCGCTGGACACCGCACGGGCTCAGCGGCTAGCGGTGTTACCCATCTGTCCGTTCGTCCAGAGCTTCATCGCCCGCCATCGCGAGTACCTCGATCTCGTGCCGGCAGCACGCCGCGGGAAGTTCGAGCTCCTAGTCGCGTAGCAACCGGAGCGCGACGAGGGCGGCGAAACGCGCCGCCTTGGGCCGACGCGTTGTGCTCGCGATCGCCTGCGCACGAATGGCGATCGCGGTGCTCAATCCGTGTCGTCGAGTGCCGACGACGTGCAGGGGAAGGATTCGAGGCTGCTTCGCCACGGTCCGGAACCTCTCCTCAGACGCCGTCTCCGGCGCGTCATCGGAGGTCGCGGTCAGGAAGCGATCCGGCAGCGAGAGCTTGCAGATCGTGCGCACGGTGTGCCAGAACTGACGGGTCAGGGGACCCGTCGTGTACGGCAGGTCGTACTCGGCAAGGAGTGCCTGAACTCGTCCCGAGATCTCGGGGAGCCTGTTGCTCGGCAGGTCGGGGAACAGGTGGTGCTCGATCTGGTAGCAGAGGCTTCCGCTCATCAACCTCATGACCGGACCGGCGTTGAAGTTCGCGGTTCCCAGCATCTGCCGCAGGTACCACTCCGACTTCGTCTCGTTCGCGACGGCTTCGGGAGTGAATTTCTCCGCGCCGTCGGCGAAGTGCCCGCAGACGATGACGATGTACGCCCACCCATTGCGGAATCCGCCCGCGACCAGATTCGCCAGGAACGTCCGGAAGAAGCGTCGTCCACTAAGCGCCGGGAAGAACAGGTAGTCCTTGCTCGCCTGGCGAACCATCTTGCGAACCATCGCCCGGTGAAGTTCTGCCTTGACCTCTTCACTCGTCTCGTGGTCCTGCTCGGTGGCCAGGTCGTGTAGTGCGATGCCCCACTCAAAGACGATGGACAGCAGCAATGCCCACAGGGGCGCCCACCGGTGGCCGGGCTTCCACTCCTGGTCGCGGCTGACGCGCAGCACGCCGTAGCCGAGGTCCTCGTCCATGCCGATCACATTGGTGAAGACATGGTGGCGATAGTTGTGGGCGTGCCGCCATTGGGAGGACGGACCCACCATGTCCCACTCCCAGGTGTTGGAGTGGATCTCCGGGTCGTTCATCCAATCCCACTGCCCGTGGATGATGTTGTGGCCGAGTTCCATGTTCTCGATGACCTTGGACACCAGCAGGCCCACGGTTCCGGCCGTCCAGCCGGCCTTGCCCCTGCTGCCGAAGATCGTCAGCCGGGAGCCGATCTCAAGGCACCGTTGAAGTCGGATGACGCGCTTGATGTACGCGCGATCGTCCGTGCCGAGTGACGCCTCGACGTCGCGACGGATCTCGTCGAGCGAACGCCCGAGTGCCTCGACGTCGGCGTCGCTCAGGTGCGCGTACTCAGTTACTTCGGTGATGGCAACGGTGCATCACACCCCAACGACGCGGAGCGGATGCGGACGGAGCAACCGGGCCTGACAGGCACGGACAATGACTCACTCCATCCTGGATTTACGGCGACTTCCTCACCGCGATCCCACAATGTATCCGTAACCGGTGGTGCCGCACAATCAGTGCAGTCCGAATGCTGCGCCGAAAAACAAGATGGGCCGAGGGTGTCGAGACTGGAGTCACGGCTCCGTCCCAGGGTTGAATGCGGCCACCGAGGCCGCTCCACAGAGAGGAACCCAACATGAAGTACCTGCTGCTCAAGCACTACCGCGGCGCCCCCGAGGCCGTGAACGGCGTGCCGATGGACCAGTGGACGCCGCAGGAGATCGACGACCACGTCCAGTACATGAACGACTTCGCCGCGAGACTCGAGGGCACCGGTGAGTTCGTCGACGGCCAGGCGCTCGCGCCCGAGGGGGCGTGGGTCCGGTACGACGGGGAGGGCCGCCCACCCGTCACTGACGGGCCATTCGCGGAGACCAAGGACCTGATCGCCGGCTGGATGATCATCGACGTCGACACCTATGAGCGCGCTGTCGCCCTGGCAGGCGAGTTGTCGGCGGCCCCCGGCGCCGGTGGCAAGCCGATCCACGAGTGGCTCGAGGTGCGCCCGTTCCTCACCGCACCCCCGACGGTCACCGAGTGACGTGATGGACGACCTGCTGCTGCGGGAGTTGACGCCCGCGGTGATCGGCGTCCTCGTCCGTCGCGGAGTTGACTTCGCGACGGCCGAGGACGCCGTGCAGGAGGCGCTCGTTGCGGCAGCGCTGGCCTGGCCCGACCAGCAGCCCGCCGACCCGAAGGGCTGGCTCATCACGGTCGCCTGGCGCAAGTTCCTCGACGCGCACCGCTCGGAGAACTCGCGCCGTGACCGGGAGCAGCGGGTCGCCGTCGAGCCAGCGCCCGGACCGACGGAATCCGCGGACGACACGTTGCAGCTCTTCTTCCTGTGCGCGCATCCATCGCTGTCCTCGGCCTCCGCGGTGGCGCTCACGCTGCGCGCCGTCGGAGGCCTGACCACCCGGCAGATCGCCCAGGCATACCTCGTACCGGAAACGACGATGGCGCAACGGATCAGCCGCGCCAAGCGCACGGTCCGCGACGTGCGCTTCTCCGAGCCGGGCGACCTGGGCACCGTTCGGCGGGTGCTGTATCTGGTCTTCAACGAGGGCTACACCGGCGACGTCGACCTGGCCGCCGAGTCGATCCGGCTCGCGCGTGAATTGGCGTCGAGGACCGAGTCCGCTGGCGACCACCCGGAGACTGCGGGGCTATTGGCGCTGATGCTGCTGCACCATGCCCGGCGGCCGGCTCGGACCCGAGACGACGGCAGCCTGGTCCCCCTGGTAGAGCAGGACCGCTCCCGCTGGAACACCTCGCTCATCGCCGAAGGCGTCGCCATCCTGCAGAAGGCATTGAGTCGCGATCGGCTCGGCGAGTTCCAGGCGCAGGCGGCCATCGCCGCCCTGCACGCCGATGCGCCGCGCGCCGAGGAGACCGACTGGGTGCAGATCGTCAGCTGGTACGACGAGCTGCTCCGACTCACCGAAAGCCCGGTCGTGGCGCTCAACCGGGCCATCGCTGTCGGCGAGGCCGACGGCCCGAAAGCGGGCCTCGCGGCCCTGGCCGAGGTCGACCCGGGCCTGCCCCGCTACCCCGCCGCGTCGGCCTATCTCCACGAGCGGGCCGGCGACCTGGCGACCGCGGCACGGTTGTATGCCGAAGCCGCCCAGTCTGCTCCAAATCTGGCAGAACGCCACCACCTCACCAAGCAGGCGGCGCGGATCGGTCGGGCCCTTCGCGACATCGACTAGACGACTGTGGCCTACCGTCGGGCAGTATGAAGTTGACGCTCAGTGAGGCCGACGCCGCCTTCCGTGACGAGTTGCGAGAGTTCTTCACCACGCAGATTCCCGCGGACATTCGCGAGCGGGTGCGAGCGGGCCAGGTCCGCTTCCCCGACGACGTGACCACGGCGCAGCGAATCATGAACCAGCGCGGCCTCGCGGTACCGAACTGGCCGGTGGAATGGGGCGGCCAGGACTGGACGCCGCTTCAGCGACAGATCTGGTCCGACGAGATGCGGCTGGCGTGTGTGCCCGAGCCGCTGGCGTTCAACGCCAGCATGGTCGGCCCGGTGATCGCCGCCTTCGGTTCGCAGGATCTCAAGGAGCGGTTCCTGGCGCCGACCGCCAACCTCGACATCTGGTGGTGCCAGGGCTTCTCCGAGCCGGAAGCCGGTTCGGATCTGGCATCGGTCCGCACCACCGCAGTCCGTGACGGCGATTCCTACGTGATCAACGGCCAGAAGACGTGGACCACGTTGGGCCAGTACGCCGACTGGATCTTCGTTCTCGCGCGCACCGACCCGGACGCGCCCAAGCGGCAGGCAGGCATCTCCTTTCTGCTCGCCGAGATGTCGACGCCGGGCATCACGCTGCGCCCCATCAAGACGATCGATGGCGGCTATGAGGTCAATGAGGTCTTCTTCGAGGACGTCCGTGTCCCCGCCGATCAACTCGTCGGCGAGGAGAACAGCGGCTGGACATACGCCAAGTTCCTTCTGAGCAACGAGCGCACCGGCATCGCCAGGATCGGCACGACGAAGGTGTGGCTGGCCCAAGTCAAGGAGCACGCCGCGAACACACCAACCGAAGACGGCACGCTGCTGGACGATCCGCTGTTCGCGGCCCGCGTCGCGGAGGTGGAGAACGAACTGCTGGCTCTGGAGCTCACGCAGCTAAGAGTTAGTGGATCCGAGGGCTCAGGCGTCGGTGGCAAGCCGAACCCGGCGTCATCGATCCTCAAGTTGAAGGGCAGTCAGCTTCAGCAGGCGGTCACCGAGTTGCTGATCGACGTCGCGGGCCCCGACGCGTTGCCAGTCGGCGCCGGCGATATCGACTCGCCAACGTGGGCCCAACTCGGCGCGCCGAAGTATCTCAACTACCGCAAGGTCTCGATATACGGCGGGACCAACGAAGTGCAACGCAATATCGTCGCCGCGACGATTCTTGGACTGTGAGGACGCCATGAACTTCGACTTGACCGACGAGCAGGGCATGCTGCGTGACGTCACGCGTGAGGCGCTGGCGCGCACCTACGACATCGACACGCTCCTCAAGGTCGGCGAGACCGAACTCGGCTGGAGCCGCGACGTCTGGTCAGCGCTCGCCGAGATCGGAATCCTCGGGCTCGGTTTCGACCCGGAGGAGGCCGGCCAGATCGAGTTGATGGTGGTACTCACCGAGATCGGGCGGCGACTGGCGCCCGAACCCGTCGCGCAGGCGGCACTGATTCCCGGCGGACTGATCGCCGAACTCGGAAACGATGAACAGCGGGGATTGCTCGACGCGGTGTCGGAGGGTGAGACGCTGCTGGCCCTGGCACACCAGGAGCCCGGCATGCGCGGGCTGTCGACGCACGTGACCACCCGCGCTGAGCGCCAAGGTGATTCGTGGACCGTCACCGGCCGCAAGAACCCGGTGCTCTCCGGTGATTGCGCCGATGTGTTCGTCGTGAGCGCGGCACTGGAGACTGGGGTCGGGCTGTTCGTCATCGACGCCGACGCCGTCAGCAGACACGCCTTCCGAACCTTCGACAGCCAGCGCGCCGCACAGCTGAACCTCGAATCCGTTGCAGCGCAACCACTCGGGGCCGGCGGTGACGCGACATCTGGCCTGCAGAGAGCGCTGATCCGACATCAGTCGGCGCTGTGCGCAGAAGCGGTGGGCGCGATGGAGGAGGCCCTGCGCCTCACCACCGAGTACCTGAAGAACCGCAAGCAGTTCGGCGTGCCGTTGAGCAAGTTCCAGGCACTGACCCAACGCGCCGCGGACATGTACGTCTCGCTCGAACTGGCGCGCAGCATGAGCCTGTACGCCGCGATATCGATCGCCGACGGCAACTACGACCTCGTCATCGCCGCCAGGGCCAAGCTGCAGATCTGTCGGTCGGGGCGCCACATCGCCCAGGAGGCGATTCAGCTGCACGGCGGGATAGGCGTCACCGCCGAGTATCCGGTGGGGCACTACGCCGCCCGCCTCACCGCGATCGGCCAGACGCTGGGCTCGGCCGACGATCAGCTGCGCACGCTGATCGGTGCGCTCGGGTCCTACGAGACCGTGTCGCTGTGAGTCCACCGTCAGATGCCCAGTTGCAGGAGATGTTCGACGAGTTTCAGTTGCGAAAGCTCGTGCACGCCTACTGCCGCGCCGTGGATCGTGGTGACATCGATGCGCTGCGCAGCCTCTATCACGACGGCGCCGAGGACGACCACGGCAGCTTCTCCACAGGTGGGGTCGACGACTTCCTCAGCCAGCTCGAGGCCGCCCGCCCCTACATTCGATCGATGCAGCACAACATCACCACGGTGAACTTCGCCATCAGCGGCAACACCGCCGAAGGCGAGATCTACACCTTGGCGACGCACACGTTCGGCGCGGGCGATCGCGACATCGACGTCATCGTCGGCGGCCGCTACCTCGACAAGTACGAGAAGCGATCCGACACATGGAAGTTCATCGAGCGAAGGATCGTCACCGACTGGGCTCACATCAACGACCCGTCCTCGGTGGACCTGAGCCATCCGATCACCAAGGACACACCGGTAGGCTCTCCGGACGCGAACGATCCTTCGTACCAATTCTTCTCGCTGCTACAAAGGGATGTGGAGTGATGACGTCGTCAGCCCAGGATTCAGTGTTCGGTCAGCAGTTCCAGACCCCCGACGGGGCCACCGTCATCCCGGTCACGAAGCCGGTCGGTGTGTTCGTCATCAAGGACGGCAAGCCGACCTGGTCTCCCGCGGCGGATGCCTCTCGCATCGCGCTGATGGGAATTCTGGTCGGGCTGGTATCGGCAACCCTGGCCGGGATCACCATGGTTCGCCGCCCGCCGTGGCCAGACCTGCATATCGACGTGTCAAGGCAGATCTAGCGCCTCGTCACGCGACACTGGCCGCGCCGCACCATGAGTCGGCGACCGAGCTGGTGATACCGCAGCCGGCCAAGAGGACGGCGTCCGGCAGAATCGCGTCCTGTTCCGGCGTGAACGCGGGCGGCGCCGGTGGCAGCAGCGGGAAGATGCGGGCGCCCGACACGCCGGTCAGGAACGACACGATCTGGGCGGGGATGTTGGTGATCACATACAGGCCGTCGATGACAATCTGCGCCGGTCCTGACAGGAAGCTCGGCAGCGCCGCGACGATGTCCTTGCCAAAGGTCAACACGTAGTAGGGCACCGAGGCGAAGACCGTACGCACGCCCAACGCCACCTGGGTGCCGATATCGGGATAGCCGTTCGTGGCGATCGCATCCTTGAGTGCCTGCTTCAGGTCGACGGGGTCGAGATCACTGCCGCCGAGCGTCGTCAGCGACACACCGTCGGAACCGGCTCGTGGTGTGCCGCCGAACAGAGTCACGACCGTGGGCGTGATGTCGACGATCTCGTACCGCGGGTTGATCAGTCCGTCGCCGAAATCTGTCCCCTCGGCGATGACGAATGTCCCTGTCTCGGCCGGTGATTGGAAACCGTGACCGAAGCCCACCTGCGGCTGGTGACCGTGGTCGGTCACCACGAGGATGGTCCACTCCTCGCCCATGGCCTCGCGGGCGGCCACCGCGTCCAAGATCTCACCGAGGTTGTCGTCCATGTTCCGGATGGCCAGTTTGTACTCCTCCGAGGCGGAACCGTACATGTGGCCGTTCTCGTCGACACCGACGAAGTAACTGAAGAGAAAGTTCGGGGTCGGACCGTTCAGGCCGGAGATCGAGTCGACGGTCCAGTCGGCGACCGCGTCATCGGTTGCCAGCCAGTTCTTGTCCCCCGCGACCTGACCGATGAAGACGTTCTGATCGGCGGGGATCGATCCCGCCCCGGCGATGCCGTTGATGACGTCCCAGTTCCCGACGGCCACCGTCTGGATGTCTCGATCGATCGACTCGAGTTGGTTGAACACCGTCGGCCACGTGTTGTACGTCCACGGGGTGAAGACGTTGTTGATCACGCCGGTCCGCTCGCCCCACACCCCGGTCAGAATCGCCGTCCATGACGGATTGGAGATGGTGGTGTGCCCGACGATGCTCGACGCCGAGGTGGTGCTGACGCCCATCAGGTCGAAGAAGTTCTGGTTGTAATCGTCGGCCAGGATCCTGCTCAGGTTGGCGCCGTCGATGGCGATCACCAGCACGCGCGGCTTCGTGGGATCCGCCAGCACCGACGGTGGTGGCGTGGGATTGGGGACCAGAGCGACCGTTTGTTGGGCCATGAAGTTCGCCCTGGCGGGAGCGAGGATCCGCTCGAACTCGTTTCGCACCAACGCCAGCGCCGCCGACAGAATCGGCATCTGGATCGGCGACCCCTCCCCCAGGTTCAGCAGCGGCTGCAGCACCGAGGCGACGATCTCCGTGACGACGCCGACCAGGGTCTTCGGCCGGACCGGCACCGCCGGCGGCGGCGCAACGACCGAATTCGATGCCGCCGCAACCGTTGTGACGTCATCGGCCGCGAGCTGCGTGGCGATTTCGCCAACGGCGGCAAGGATGGACGCCCGCGGCTTTTGCTCGACGTCGTCGGCGGCGTTGACCGTCGCGTCGACGTCGGTCGCCTGCTCGTGGGTGGCGGGGGGCTTGGCCGAATTGCCCTTCGTCGGGTCCTGCCCTGAGTCGTTGCCCTTCACCGGGTCCTGCACCGGCGGAGTCACGAGCGGGGTGCCCTCATCGATGACGACCGGTGGGACTACCTCGTCAACGACCACGGGCGGCGTTTCCTCGGCGTCCACGACGTCGGTCGGCGCCTCGGCGTCGGCGACCTCGGTGTCCGCAGGTGTGTCAGCGTCGGCGGCGCCATCAGCAGCTGGCTCATCGGCAGCGGGGGCGTCGATATCCTTCGCGGTCTTATCGGCCGCGCTCGTTGCCGGCTTCGGATCCGACTCTGATGTGTCGGCGTCGGCGTCTGCGTTGGCCGAGGATTTCAATGCGGACTTCAACGACGACTTGAGGGACGACTTCAGCGACGACTTCGGGGCCGACTTCGGAGATGACGACTCCCCCGCAGAAGCCGATGACGTGGCGTCGGACGATGCCCCGCCCTCCGATGGGTCTGCGTACGCGATGCCCGGCGAGGACGCCACGGCGGCGCCCACTCCCAACGCCACTGCCAGCGCTCCGACGCGACCGACGTGCCTCGCATAACCCATGGACGGTTCCTCTCGTTGACCCGCGCGGATGGGGCGGCGGAATACTCTGCGCCGGAAGTTACGCGGGTCGTCGACCTCGTTCTTGAGGAATCAATGAATTGGGGCTACGTGCGTCCGCCAGCGGTGGGCCCGACGCTCGGAGGATGTAGCGCTCGCCACACTTCGATACTTTGATGCACTAATAATGACGGAAAGGCGATACCCTCGCCCCGGCCTCATTTGGCGCGCGCCCGGCACCATCGGCGCCCCTGCAAGAGGCGCATCGGATCGATCGAACGTCCAGGAGGACCCCCCTTGTCGAGTCTCGCCCGCACGCTTCGTCGGCTGATGTCCGGTGCGCTCGTCGCGATGGTGCTGCCCGCGCTGATCACGATTGCCGGCACGCACGCCACCGCGAACGCGTTCTCCCGTGAGGGCCTGCCGATCGAGTACCTCAGCGTCCCGTCGGCGGCCATGGGCCGTGATATCCGCGTCCAGTTTCAGGGCGGCGGCCCGCACGCGGTCTACCTGCTCGACGGCCTGCGCGCGCAGGACGACTTCAACGGCTGGGACATCAACACCGCGGCATTCGAGTGGTTCTACGAGTCCGGCCTGTCGGTTGTCATGCCGGTCGGCGGCATGTCGAGCTTCTACACCGACTGGTACCAACCCGCCGTCGGCAACGGCACCACCCAGACCTACAAGTGGGAAACCTTCCTGACCCAGGAACTGCCCGCCTGGCTCGCCGAGAACAAGGGTGTCTCGCAGAGCGGCAACGCCGTCGTAGGGCTGTCGATGGGCGGTGCACCCGCGCTGACCTACGCCACCTACCACCCGGACCGGTTCGTGTACGCCGCTTCGCTGTCGGGATTCCTGAACCTGTCGCAGGGCCTCTGGCCGAGGCTTGTCGGCATCGCCATGAATGACGGAGGCGGATTCAAGGCCGACGCCATGTGGGGCCCGCCCGGCGACCCTGCGTGGGCACGCAACGATCCCACGGTCAACGTCGCCAAGCTGGTCGCCAACGGCACCCGGCTCTGGGTGTACTGCGGTAACGGCACTGCGAACGAGCTGGGCGCGGGCAACCCGGGCGGTGGCCTGCTGGAGACTTCGACACTCAAGAGCAACATCGCCTTCCAAGATGCGTACGTGGCCGCCGGAGGCAACAACGCCGTCTTCAACTTCCCACCCAGTGGCACACACGGCTGGGGCTATTGGGGAGATCAGCTGCTGGCGATGAAGCCGGACTTGCAACGCGCGCTCGGCGCGGAACCGACTAGCTGATCCGCGGCGCCGACCGGCGTCGGCGTCGACGCCCTTATCGCCTGTAGTTGACGCCAACACGCCACGGCATCCCCAAAATCCCGCCATCATCAGTACTGGCGGGAGGGGCCCTGACATGGCGGCGATGAACACCACGTTGATCGCATTGGCGACGGTCATGGGGTTGACCGCATGCTCGGCGGCCACGGACACGACCAGCACCGGTGCCTCGACAGTCACCGTGACCGCGCCCACGACGAGTACAGCGTCACCGCCACCAACTGCGGCGAGCGAGCCGTCATCGACTGCCGCCCGTCCCCGCGCCGACAGCAGCGACTGCGAACTCAACCCGTCTGACGCCCCTGTCGAGACGGCCGATCCCTACCAATGGGTTCCGGAGATCGGCCGAATCTCGGTCACGATGAGCGGATTGCCCTCGGGCACCATCAAACCCGGTGATCCGCCGGTCGTGGTTGATGTGACGGCCTGCAACGACTCACCCGTCTCCTACTCGGAGGTCGGCGTCGTGGTTGTACTCGACCACTGCAGCTGCGCACCGGGCCCGTTGGAGATTCCCGTGGGCACCGTCGAGTACTTCGACCAGGCCACCGGCGGCTGGACCCAGGTCGACCATCCGGCTGCCGGTACGGGCATGGACTACCTCGGGCAGTTCGCCAACGCGCAGGAGCTGTCCAAGGGCCAGGCCTTCACGGTTCGGTACCGGATCGCGCTCGACACCTCCATGACTGCCGGCCAGGGCGGATTGTCGGCGGCTGTCGTCACCCCGTACCCGCTGAACCAGATCGGCTCGGCGAATCTGCCCTTCACCGTTGTGCAGTAGCGACGATGGCCTGAGTGATTGCTACCACCGCGAAGTTACATCGTCGGCGATCTGGCCTGCGATCCTCGATGCCGAGTCAGCTGGGTCGGCGCTGCACGTGTTGATGTCGACGATGATGTTGTTTCGCAACGCCAACGCGCGTCCGCAGGCCCAGCCGGGGCTACCCGCGTCCTGTTCGGTCGCAACCACACTTAGTACTGCGTTGGTGTTCGAGATCTGTCCCACGATCCAGTGCGTGCCGCTCTGCGCGTGGGAGTACTCATGGCAGGCCGGCCACTGCTGAGCCGAGGTGTCGAAGAACGCGCCCGCCAGCTCCCTAGTCGGAAACAGCACCACGGCCTGCTTGAGATAGTGCGTGAAGGCATCGCCGTTGTTGAGGCTCTCATCGCGCTCGGACCAGTAGCCGCTGTTGCCGTACACGGCAGCCTCTGCCGCACCATCGATAGCGAGACACTCCGGCGGCGACATGGTGGCACTGTTGTCAGCCATCGCGGACTGGCTATCCGTGACTGCCATCCCGGACGTCGCCATAGCAGCATTGACCTGGTCGGGGCTCAGCAACAAGCTGGCCAGTTCCCGCTCGACCAGAGGACGCGGAATCCTCGACCGGGTCGGTGTCGGCGGCTCGGCGCTACCCGTACTCACACACCCCGCGGTAAGAACACAGATCACTGCAGCTGCGAGTGTGACCGTTGACCGTCGCATGTAATGCTCCCCCTTCGAGCCGAGACCGGACCTTTCAACGTGGCGCGACTCCCCCCGGAGCGCTTCTATAGAAAAATGGTGCAGCAGTGTCGCCGACACCATTCGAATATCGCTGGTGTTTCGTGGTCACGATGAGCCGCGCTTCTTGATAACGATTGGTGGGTCGCGCCCGCCGCCTGCGTTTCTCATCGCTCAGAAGTACGTCGTCGCCGTCGTGGTGGTTCCGTTGTCACAGGCGATCGTGACGGTCCAGTCCCGGAAGCGCGGAACCGCGGGGACGATCCTCATGTCGTAACTGCCGTTCGCCGGTAGGGCGAAACTGCGGTCGAAGTTGTCCGTCGTATATGTGCACTGCGACGAGACTCCACTGCGGTCGGTGATGTGAGCCACCAGACCGCCCACAACCGTGTCGAACGAGACCGTCGGCCCCTGCAACGGCGCGGGCGGCGGCGGCTCATTCGGCGGTGGCGGAGTGGCTCCGCTGGCACAGCCCGAGACGATGACCTTCGCGCCCTGCTGGTTCTGCAGCATGCCCTTGGCCTTGCTCTGGGCGGCGGACAGCGACGGGTCAGATGCTCCCGTCATCTCGCCGAAGTCATTCGAGGCGGCCGCGGCGCATTCGTTCTTGGCGATCACCTGAGTCACGCAGTGACCCCCGCCGTTGTTCGAGCAGTTCGTCAGCGCCCCTGTGCCAGCCTGGTCCTGGGTGGCACTGATCGCCGACCCGCCGGCCATCGTGACGGGAGGATTCTCGTTGATGAATCCGAGGGCCAGTCCGATGTACTGATCAGCCGCGTGCGCCGGGGCGGGTGCGCCAACCATGCCGGCGACGATCGCGATCGCGGCTAGCAGGATGGCAGCAGTGGTCCGGCCCCGCCAGCGGGTGTGGCCTTGGTAAGCACGTGTCATGGTCTTCTCCTGTGTGATCGCTGCCCCGGGGGCCGCACTCAGGAGTTGGAAGCTGCGCACCGCCCAGACGAGGCATGGTTTCGTCGACTGATCGCTCGCCCCTTCCTCATCGGTGTTGCGTCTTCTTGTTGACTATTCGCGCCTTCCCCGGCTCGTTCACCCGTTCCGCAATAGTCGGACACGGTCATCGATACCGTGGAAGACGCCGAACAAGCGAGAGGTGTCATCATGGCCGACCCCAAGCAGGGCAACACTTACGACCCCAAGAAGGGTGGCAAGTTTTCGCCCACCACCAAGGCCACACCACCGCCACCCCCGAGGCCGGGACGCAAGGACAAGTAAACACAGCTCAGGACGACCTCCGCTTCCTGGTGCGGCCAGGTTGCCGGGTGGAGCGCGCGCTCGAGGCCTAGGCCGTCGGCGGCGGACTGGCCGCCGGGCCCAACAGATCGGCGCTGGTGTTCGACGACGTGCGCCGCCACCGCCCGTACAGAGGCAACTCACGCACCGACTCCCCTGCCGGCACCGACCAGCGTCGGGCAACGAAGCGAATCATGGTCCGCACGTAGCGGGTGGTCTCGGAGTACCACCGCCATTCGTAGAGGCAGCCGGTCAGCAACCATTGCGCGAGTGCCTCAGACTCGACGCCCTGTAGGTACGGCCGGACCCACGTCACCATCACCCACGCCCGCTCGGTCGCTTCATGGGGAAGCCTGAAGGCCCACTCGATCGGACTGTCACCGGCGGCCATGGTGTGCCGCAGCGCGGGCGGTTGCAACTCAGCACTCTCGCTCAATTCCGGCACACCGAGCAGCTGCACCGTGACGTTGTGAAAGACGCCTGGCCCGCCCACCTCGAACCGCACGCGGTGGAGGCCGCCGTGGGCGTCGGTCGAGTCGTCGCGGTCGGTGAAGTCGTCGCGGTCGGTGGAGAACGCCACCAACCCGCCGACGGCGACATAGCGGGAGAACACCAACTGGCTTCCCACCATGAAGAACCGGCGCACCGCGAGCCCCACCGTCAACGTCGCGACCGTCACCGCGACGACACCCCACATCAGATCCACCCGCACAGAGTGTCAGAGCATGAACACGAAACCGGTGAAAACGCTCCGACACAGACAAAGGCCAATGCCCACTGCACGGTCACCGGTGCTGCCGGTGGTGTGTTGCTACGTCCGTTCGCGCGCTTGATCGCCTCTACCAGCGACAGTGTCACCACCTACGGCGAACCCTGGAGCATGAACTGCACCCTTCCTGCTGCGACGAACCTCCCAAATCCCATGAATAACAACGTCGTTAGTCAATCCTTGGGAGCAGCGACCGCTACGCAGGCGCCTGCGGGCAACCGACGATCACCCGACTGCTGCTCGAAGCCCAACACCTCGCCACCACGCCACGGGGCCTTCATGCCCTTGTCGAGGGCGATTGGTGCATCGCAGCATTGCGATGTGGATTAGCGTTGTGGGTGTGACCAAGGAAGCCGTCGGCCGAACAGCGTTCCCCGACATCAGCTCGCGCGCGTGGGAGCACCCCGCGGACCGGACTGCGCTCACGGCGCTGCGTCGGCTCAAGGGATTCGATCAGATCCTGAAGGTGCTGTCGGGCATGCTGCGAGAACGCCAGCACCGTCTCCTGTACTTGGCAAGCGCTGCACGCGTGGGACCGCGCCAGTTCGCCGATCTCGACGTGATACTGCAGGAGTGTGTCTCAGTGCTGGACGCCCCAGTCAAACCTGAGCTGTTCGTGGTGCAGTCGCCGACCGTCAACGCTTACACAATCGGGATGGAGCAGCCGTTCATCGTTCTCACATCGGGGATGTGTGACTTGATGAGCGAAGCCGAAATGCGTTTCGTCATCGGGCACGAACTCGGCCACGCCCTCAGCGGTCATGCCGTGTATCGGACCATGCTGATGCACCTCATGCGACTGTCGTCGGCACTTGGCTTCCTACCTGTCGGCGGCTGGGCATTGCGTGCCATCGTCGCCGCACTTATGGAGTGGCAGCGAAAGTCGGAGCTGTCCGGTGACCGCGCCGGCCTGTTGTGCGGGCAGGACTTCGATGCCGGCATCCGAGTGCAACTGAAGCTGGCTGGAGGCGGCCGGCTCGACAAGATGGACTCGCAGGCCTTCCTTGCCCAAGCCGCCGAGTACGACCGCAGCGGCGACATGCGCGACGGAGTGCTCAAGCTGCTCAACCTCGAGCTTCAGACCCATCCGTTCTCGGTGCTTAGGGCCGCCGCGCTGACGAAGTGGGTCGACTCCGGAGGATACGGCGCAATCCTGGCCGGGGACTATCCCGTGCGGTCGAACGACGAAGACCATTCCTGGAGTGACGATGTAGCCGCCGCCGCGCGGGTGTACCGCGAAGGCTTCGACCAGTCCGATGATCCGTTGATTCGCGGACTGCGAGATGGGTTGTCGGGCGTCGTCGACGGAGTGGGGCGCACTGCCACAAGTGCTGCAGACACGCTGGGGCGCAAGATCACCGATTGGCGCCGCGGCAGCAGCGACAGCCCCGAGCACTGACTCAGAATCAGCGTTTGGTCCCGCGCGGCCTTCGAACTTACTGGACCAGGGACGAAATGGCGCCCGGCTGGCATAGCGTCGCGCGGTCACCAGCCCGGCACGATCGTCACCGGAATGCCTTGCGACTCCCATAGTGCGATCACTTCGGGGTTGTCGTCAATCGCCCCTCGGATGTCGTAGTGCCGGCGCAGGTACCGCAGGATCTCCAATTTCACGATGCGATCAGAACGGCGATCACCCTCGGCGCGGTGGAACGGGCCGTCGAAATCGACCGGCATGTGCTTGGCTAGCCATTGTCGGGTCAGTTCCGCCCACGCCTCCATGCGCGCAGTCACCACGACCGGCGTCATGCCCAGGCTGACGGTTTCGATGGCGTAGTCGATCGCCATCTGATTGGGCGGGCAGTGGAGGCTGCCGCCGTGGAAAGCGTCGAAGTCCTTCTCGTCGCGGGGCTTGAGGACATGGTGGCGCACCGAAGAGACGTCACACAGCGTTCCGTCGACGTCGAGAATGCGGGCGCGTTTCCTTAGGAGCTTGTCGTGCATGACGTCTCCTCAGTCCCAGTAGGGGCGGCGGTATCTGATGGTCAGGTTGTCGTAGTCGTGGCACTCGCGCAGCGCACGCTTGGCGCTCGCGCGTTCGGCCTGACGCTCGTTGCGGTTCCACGCGGGCTTGCCCTCGATGGAGCACCAAAACTTGCGGGGTGGTTCGGTCTTGCAGATGTCGCAGCGCCTGGTGGTCCAATCACCCGTGGCACGACGGGCCCAGGCGTTGGGGCACTCCTCGCCGTGATGACGACTCCAGAAGATGCGTTCGTCGTCTCTGTCTGTGTGGGCCATCTGTGGCCTCCTCTCATGTCGTTACGTCGGCATGAGGCACCTCCTCGGTCAGTTGAAAAGCCCTACAGCATACGACAAAGCCGCCCCGATCGCACCGGAGCTGACTGGTTCGGTTCGTCGTGCACTGCCGTGCGGGCCGAGAGGATCGAACTCTCCATGCCGCTTTCGCGGCGAGGGATTTACAGCCCCTCTGCGACACCAGTTGCTGACCCGCATGTGGTGATGAAGGGTCCTTGCGCACGCCCCGAGAGAATCGAACTCCCGCCAACGGGTTTGGAAGCCGTTGTGCTGCCACTACACCAGAGGCGCATGGTCGGGGTGGTGGGATTTGAACCCACGACATCCGGTACCCAAAACCGGCACTCTGGTCCAAGCTGAGCTACACCCCGTGAGACCGGGGGTGCTGGCAGGAATGCGCGCCTAGACCCCGGCGGTATATCGCCAGAGCCACGGTCGGCGCGCTGCAGTCATGCGATAACCGTAGCAGGCCAACCCAACTCGCAGCGAGGGCTTTTTGCGCAAAGCTGGTTCGCCAGGATTAGATCCCGAACTTCCTGGATTCAAGCCCTGCGGGACGACTGACTACGCCACAAGCCATCGGCGCCCCCGGCGCGAGTCGAACGCGCACACCGAGCTTCGGAAGCTCAGGGCCAGATCCGCTGGCGAGGGCTGGGAGCCGCCAGCTGATCCGTCTCAGCAACAGCGGTATGACGAAACATGTTGTTGTGTACGCCTTTATCTACGCCGTCGCAAATCACGTTCCCCTGGCAGGATTCGAACCTGCAATCTTCGGCTTCGTAGGCCGACGCCCTGTCCAGTTGGGCCACAGAGGATTGGTTCCCGATCAAGGGTTTGAAAGGTAATGTTCAGGTGTTGTCGCGCTGACCCGAGAGGATTCGAACCTCCATCTACCTACTTAACAGGAAGGTGTTCTGCCGGATTGAACTACGGGCCACTGGATTTGCATGCACTCGATACGGGGATCGAACCCGTGCCAACGATCTGAGAAACCGTCGTGCTACCACTACACCAATCGAGCTTCGCAGTCCCACCGAGAATCGAACTCGGGCAACGAAAGTGAAAATCTCGCGGGCTACCACTACCCCATAGGACCGTGGTGCGCCCGGGGAGAGTTGAACTCCCGACCCGCGGCTTAAAAGGAAGCTGCTCTACCTCGACTGAGCTACGGGCGCACGATTTAGTTGCATGCGTTCTCGCTCAGCGGGTTTGCGCTGTCGTCGCATGATCGGCTCCTTCCGTAGCTCGGCAATCAGTTGTTCAGATCGTAGCATCGGCGTGCGACACCGTCACTAGATTTCTGCGGAGGGTGGAGGACTCGAACCCCTACGTTTCACCGCACCCTGGTATTCGACGCCAGTTGCAGACCATTCCGCGGCACCCTCCTTCGCGGAGGGTTGAGGAATCGAACCTCAAGGACGTGCCTCGCAGCCGCTAGCAACGGCGCTCCAGCCCAGCCGAATTAACCCTCCAACGCAGCTAGCGCGAGGTACTGGATGATCGGCGGGCGAAACGCATGATCCGACGGTAGCAATGGATACTGCTAGGGCACAACGACTTAATCGCCCCAAGCAGCCGAAGCAAGTTGAGGTCGGAAGTTCAGAGCCCAGTCGGACGCCCTGGAGCGGACCGCCCTTGATTGGGGCGAACAGCCACTCCCCCTCGTAGTCACGGTCACGCGAACGGGGTCGACGTCGCGAGGCCGGAGCGCAGACACCTCGCCGACGCGCGCTCGAGGCCACCATTAATTCAAGCAGCGGCCGCCAGCGATCAGCGGAGCCCTAGGCTGCGACATAGTCGCGTGACCGCAGTTCGAGCGGGATCGGCCGACCGCCGAGGCCGCGTTGTTGCGGAGGTAGGACGGTAGTCCTACAGGGTGCTGTTTCGCGACGCCGGATCGGGCGGCGATATGTCATCGATTCGTTCACGGCATGCAGCACTCCCATGCGGCGGTCCCATTACTCGAACACGTAGCGAGGTGAGGCCATGCCACCGCGGAACTGATCACTCTCCTTCGTCGTAGCTACGCCCTGTGAATCTGCTGCGATCCTGTCGGGGGCGCCACTACACTGCCCCCGCATGGGGGATACGCCGGAAGTCGATGCCGCGGCGCCGACGGAGCTGGCGGGCATAGCTGATGCTGACACCCGACCGGAGCGCGCGTGGGGGCTGGCCGAAGATCGCTTCGACGAAGTCCGGCCGCGCCGCTTTACGCCAGCCCAGATCACCGCTGCGGCGGTAGCCGCCAGCCTGGTCGCCACCGCCTGCGCCGGGACAATCGCCTACACGAAGCTGCGCGACAGCCCGCCCGAGCCGGCGCCCGTTGCAGTGGAGCCAACTACGTCTGAGGTACCCGTGGTCGCGCCAGCGCCACCCGTAGCCGCACCCGATGTGCCCAGGCTGCGTGACGGCGTGTACCGCATCGACTACGACTGGCCGAATTCGAAGCACCGCGAGGAAGATGACTTCTGGAGTTCGCTGACCAACACCCCGCCGTCATCCATAGTGATGGCATTGGCGACCCATTGCACACCGGCGGATTGTGTCGTCACTCTGACGCGGATGACCGAGGCCCTCACTGTCATGACTGATCTGCGGGGAAGTCAGATGCGGTTCGCCGGGGGTGCGTGGCGTGAGAGCGCTGGCACTGAAATGGTGACCTACCCATGCAGGGACCCCGACGGGAGCCTGCATGGGGCAAATCAGGTTTCGGCGGTGGGGCAGGTCTATCCCAGTGCGGGATCTGTCTATCAGGGCAACCTGACGCAGTTTGTCGAGGAGAGCGCCTGCGGCAATGAGTGGCGCAACGTTGAGACGCCCATCACGTTGACGAGGATCGGGGAATTGCCGCCATCCCTGGGAGGCCCCTGACGGAACCGCTGAGCCCCTCGCGCCTCACCGTCGCCATCGAACCCCTTTGGCTGCTGGACGATCAGCCCTTGTCGTCGAAGTCGTGCAACTCTGTCGCTGCCCGAATCTCACGCTGGGCCACCTGCTCCGGCGTCTGACAATCCGGGCAGATCACCTGAAACGTGCGCTCCTGAAAGGTCTGAGCCAACCAATCGCCGCGCTCATCCGGGTCGGCAGGGTACGGCCGTTTGCACTTGCCGCACGTGCTCAGATGGTGCAGAAGCGCCAACCTGAGCCCGCGCAGGAACACTCGGCTCTGCTTACTCATCGCCACCCTCCCCATCACCAGCCGCCAGGGCCCGCACCTTGTAGACCGTAGCCCGCGACGCCCCGAACTCATGGGCAAAATCCGTCGCCGACTCGCCGTGCGTGAGGAACCCATGCTCATGGCGATCGCCCTCACCGCGTTGCTTGTCGTCTTCACGTAGTAAGAGACGTGAAAAAAGTAGGACCCGGGAATCGAAACCGGTACGAATTTCGCGCGGCGATGAACACCACGGTGGCGCGACACGCTCCGCAGGCGGCCACTGACTGACAACGACAGCGGGCCACGGCTTTCGCCGGCCCGCGAGCGTCACGGCAACCCGGTCGCCAACGACGGATCGAATCCCGGCGCCGACTCGTCCCACCCCGGCGGCATGTGGTCGGAGCCCCGCGGCTGCGACGCGTAGATCGGCACCTGAGGAGCGGGCCCCGGCAGCGACGTGTCATACCCCGGCAGCTGTCCGTAACCCGTCGGCGGTCCGATACCGGGGGCCACCTGGTCCGTGCCGGCCAACAACTTGGACGCCACGAAAGCGGCTGCCTGCGTGGTGTACCCGGGCACATAGCCGTCGGTGTGACCGCTCCACTCGTTGCCGGGCCCTGCGTGACAGATCGGATCGGCGGGGTTACAGAGGTCGATCCCCTTCCCAGCGAACATCTCGGACTGGGAAGGCAGCTTCGTGCCCGAGCGGTTCGCGACGTTGCCGAAGGTGGCGATCGCCGCGACGTTGGTCGCGAACGAAGAAGGCAGAGAAGCGCCCCACGCAATCCCGACGATGGGATTGCCGGCGACGATGTTGATGACGTTCGCCCCCTGCGAGTATCCGCCCAACACGATCTTGGTGTCGGGGCACGATGTCGCCGTGGCTTTGATGCGCTTGATCGCGTCCTTGGCGCCGTCCCCGCTGCCCAGCTGCAGCTTGCCCGCGTCGTAGTCCACCGCGTAAGTCGCGATGTTCAGGCCGACGGCCTGCTCGCGCAACGCGTCGACGAAGGCGTTGCCAACGGCGCCCATGCCCTTCGGCTCGTCGGTGCCCCGTGCGAAAACCACCTCGGCGTCGGCGCAGTCGGCGGCGGCCGCAAGCGGCACGCCGTTCGGAGTCCACAGCTGAACGGCGGCGATGCTGAGCGCGGCAGCGCCGCGGCCGACCCAGCGACCCGCCGATCGCAGGCCCATCGCGCGCGAGCTACGCCCACAATGAGGAGACATGTCTCGAATTTATCGCTTCGCAAGGAGAAACGCACAAGCCGTGGCTTTTCAGCGAAGTCCGAGGGCGGCGCTTTGGCGCCCGCCCGACATGCGTGCTCGCGCGGCGACGTCAACGAGAGCGGGCCAGAGCTTTCGCTCTGGCCCGCTCGTCCGGTGGAGCTGCCGGGAATCGAACCCGGGTCCTACGGCATTCCCTCAAGGCTTCTCCGTGCGCAGTTCGCTATGTCTCTACTTGGATCTCTCAGTCACGCGAACAAGCTGAGATGACGATCCCAGTCGCTGTTTGATGTCCCCGTACATCCCGCGACCGGACGTATGGGTTTGTCCCTCTTGCTGATGCCAGGGTCCGGGCCGAGGGCGCTCCCGGTCTGACAGACACGCAGTCGCTTAGGCAGCGAGTGCGTAGTCGCGCTGATTGGAATCGGCGCTTAATTGGTTGCAACGACGCTTACGGTGGTCAATTGCCTGCACCGGCACGCTTCCCTTGATTCGATGCGCGAAGTCGAAACCGTTCAGCCCCTCGCATCCCAGCCGAGTTTCGGCCGGACATCCCATCATACCGAGCGCTACGACAACGGCCAACGCGTTTAGGTTCCGGTCCGGTCACGTAGTCGGGCCGACGACCATTCGCCGACCTAGAATAGGACGCATGGTGCACTCGCTGATCCCGTCAAAACGACTCATGCTCACCGGTGGTCTCGCGCTGGCCGCCCTCGCGGCGCCGGCCATCATGGCCACGACGGCCGTGTCCACTCCCCTCGCGGCGTGCACCAGCGGTGAGGAATCCGACGTGTTCACCACGACGTGCGTGCCGTACCTGGTGCCGACCTCGAACCAGGGCTTCACCTCAACCGCGGCCAATCCCGACATCCCCGAGATCGACGGTATCCCGCTCACCGGGACCAACAGCGGAACCGCCATCGGGTTGGAAGAGGACCAGCAGGCCGCGGGACCACAGGCGATTCCGCGCTCGACCTTCAGCTCCAGCCCGTAACCTGGCAGGCCGTCAGATCACGTAGTTCAGGTTGGCGACGATCCGTCGGCCGACTTCCTCGTCACCGCGGTAGCCGATCTCTTGGGATCGTGCCGTCGTCATCGGCCGCCCGCCGCACAGCCTGGTGAACTGCAGGCCGTCCAACGTGATGGTCGTCGTCGGCTCCGCTCCGCCGAAGTCATCGACCACCGCAGCCCTGCCGTCGACGGCCACCGCGATGCTGCGCTCCACCGGACCGGTCAGCTCGATCGCCACCCGCGCGCCGTCGGGCGCCTTGCCGCGCTTACCGACCACAAACGCCATGCTGCTGGTCATCTCGTCGAGCGCGAGGCGTGACGCGGACCCGGCTAAGTCGGCGTCGGAGGCTGGGCGCGACAACGCGTCGCGAATGTCGTGCTCATGCATCCAGCAGTCGAATATCCGGATGCGCATGAAGCGGCCGTAGGTGTCTGGCCCGGCAGGCGTGACCGACGGCGCGTTCCAGTCCTCATCGCTCATCGCGGTCAGCACCTCGCGGCGCTGCGCCGTCACGCTGCGAAAGCGCTGCAGCACATCGGCTCCGGTTTCACCGCTCAGGTGTTGTACCCAGCACTCGTTCATCGCGCCGATCGGGTTCCGGACGTGCTCCAGCGTCGACACGTCGACGTCGGATTCGGGCGTCGCGGTACCGCGCAACATCTCCTCGGTGCCGATCACATGCGCGACGACGTCGTGGACACACCAACCCGGAAGTGAGGTCGGCAATCGCCACCCGTCATCGGGCACGTCGGCCATCAGACGGTCGATGTCGTCCCAGGACGTGAAGAGGCCGTCGAGGACATCGTTCTTGTCGAGCACGGTCAGTGGGCGTGAAGGGCTGTTCACCAGACGACCGTATCGCCCGCTGTGGCCCGCGCGGTGAGAATCCCGCTCAGTGCATTCCCTTGATCCGGCGGCCCAGCTCCCGTGTCACTTCCCGATTCGCGTCCCGGGTAGCGATGTCCTGACGCTTGTCGTGGGCTTGCTTGCCGCGCGCCAGCGCGAGTTCGACCTTGACCTTGCCGTCGGTGAAGTACAGCTTCAGGGGCACCAGGGTGAGGTTGCCATCACGGATCTTGCCGATGAGGTTGTCGATCTCGCTGCGGTGCAACAGCAGTTTTCGATTGCGGCGCGGCGCGTGATTGGTCCAGCTGCCGTGGTGATACTCCGGGATGTGCAGGTTGCGCAGCCAGATCTCACCGTCGTCGACCGTGGCGAAGGCGTCGGCCAGCGAAGCCTGCCCGTCACGCAGGCTCTTCACCTCGGTGCCCATGAGAGCGACGCCGGCCTCGTAGGTCTCAAGGATCGTGTAGTTGTGCCGCGCCTTGCGATTGGTCGCGACGACCTGGTTGTTGCGCCGCGTCTGCTCGTCGATCTTCTTCTTGTTGACCACGCTAACGCCGCACGTACAGGCGCAGCGTGACGTACCCGGTCACACCGGCCATGGCCACACCGACGAACAGCAGGAACGGCGATATGAAGAGGATGTCCGCATAGTCGATCCTGGCGATCAGGTTCGCTTGATAGAACTGGTTCAGCGCCTTCTCGAGGAAGAACGCACGCACCACTATCAGCCCGATAATCGAAATCACCACGCCGATGAGCGCGGCCAGCATCGCCTCCACCAGGAACGGCAGCTGCGTGTACCAGCGACTGGCGCCGACGAGTCGCATGATGCCGACTTCGGTCCGGCGGGTGTACGCCGCGACTTGAACCATGTTGGCTATCAACAGGATCGCACCGATCGCCTGTACCAGCGCCACCGCGAACGCGACGGCGCTCAGGCCGTCCAGGACCGCGAACAATCGGTCTATCAGGTCCTTCTGGTTGAGCACGTTGAGCACGCCCGGTTGACCGACCATGGCCTCGTCGAAGGCCTTGTGCTGTTCGGGGTTATCCAGCTTGACGATGAACGACGCCGGAAACGCGTCCTTGCCCGCGACGTCCTTGTACTGCGGGAACTTCTTGATCGCGTCGGCGTAGGCCTCGTCGCGGTTCAGGAAGCGCACCGACCGGACGTCGTCGCGATCCTCGATCTGCGCGCGCAGGCTCTTGCAGGGGTCCGCGTCGCACGTCGGATCGTTGGCCGAGAGGTCGTTGGTCAGGAAGACCTGACTCTCCACCCGGTCCAGGTAGATGGTGCGGGAGCTGTCGGCCAGCCGGACCACCAGCAGACCACCGCCGAGCAGCCCGATCGAGATGGCGGTCGTCAGAATCATGGCGACCGTCATCGTGACGTTGCGACGAAGTCCGGTGAAGACCTCGTTGATGAGAAAGCCGAAGCGCACTTAGCGATCCATTCCGTAGACACCGCGTTGTTCGTCGCGGATCAGCCGTCCCAGCTCGAGTTCGATGACCCGCTGGCGCATCGAGTCGACGATGTGATGGTCATGGGTTGCCATCAGGACCGTCGTCCCCGTGCGGTTGATCCGCTCGAGCAGATCCATGATGTCCTTGCTGGTGTCCGGGTCCAGGTTGCCGGTCGGCTCATCGGCCAGCAACACCAGCGGACGGTTGACGAACGCGCGGGCGATGGCCACACGCTGCTGCTCACCGCCCGAGAGTTCGGTGGGCAGCCGGTTGGACTTGCCCGACAGGCCCACCATCTCTAGCACGTCGGGCACAACCCGGTTGATGACGTCGGCACGCTTGCCGATCACCTCGAGCGCGAACGCGACGTTCTCGAACACCGTCTTCTGCTGCAGCAGGCGGAAGTCCTGGAACACGCAGCCCAAAACCTGCCGCAGGCTCGGGATGTGCCGGTTCGCCAACTTGTTGACGTGAAACTTCGAGACCTGGATGTCACCCGAGGACGGATGCTCCTCAGCTAACAGCAGCCGCATGAACGTCGACTTGCCCGATCCGGACGGGCCAATGAGGAAGACGAACTCACCTTTGTCGATCTTGAGCGACACATTGTCCAGGGCCGGGCGGGCCGAGGACTTGTACTGCTTGCTCACGTGGTCGAGGGTGATCATCACGGCACGCCAGTGTAGCGGTGCACGCTCCGATACCCCGTTACCGCGGTGGCGCAGGAGTGGTGGGCGCTGGTGCGGGCCCCGGTCCGAAGGGCGGGGGCAGCGGCGGCAGAGTCGGCAGCGTGAAGCCCGGCGCCGGGGGCATCGTCGTCGTCACCGTGCTCGGCGGCAGTGGCCCCGGACCGTCTGGGTCGACGACGGTCGTCGGCACCTCGTCCGTCGGCGGCACGGGTGTCGTGGGCGTCGTGGGTGACGGCGTGTCAGTCGGGCTGGGCTCCGTCGTGGTGGTCGTCGTCGTGGTTGTCGGTGTCGTCGTCCGTGGCCGCTCCTGGACGTTGGTACGGGGCACCCAGGTGTACTCCGGGTCGGGCATGAAGCCCGGTGGCACCACCTGCGAGGGCTGCCGCTCCACGGGAGGCGGGGGCGGCGGCCGATAGGTCTGATACAGCCAGTTGACGGCGAAGAACGCGATGATCAACGCGACCGTCGACGTCCTGACCCGTCCCCATAGCAGGTAATCGGGCCAGCCGTTTCCCGCCTCGCGCGTACGAAGCGGCTTCCACCAACTCCGATTGGTCGGTTTCATCGGCTGCTCACCGGACCCTGGGTCTCCTCCTCCGCGCCGCCCGCGGTGGACGGGTGCACGATGGCTCCCACCGTGGGCGAGGACGTGGCGGGGCTCGCGATGCCCGCGCGGCCGAGCGCACGCACGACGAGCATGCGTAGCCGTCGGCCCACCTCGAACTGCTTGCCGGGCAAGGTGCGCGCGACCATACGCAGGTTGACGGTGTCGAGTTCGATGCTCTCGACACCCATCAGCTGGGGCGCATCAAGCAGCAGCGGGGCCATCAGCTTGTCGTCCATCGCGGTGCTGCACACCCCGTGCAGTACCTCGTTGACCTTGTTCAGATCCGCCGTCGTCGGCACTGGGATGTCCACAACGGCACGCGCCCAGTCCTTGGACAGGTTGACGGTCTTGACGATCTGGCCGTTGGGAAGAGTGAACACCTCGCCCTCGCTGGAACGCAGCTTGGTCACGCGCAGCGTCACGTCCTCGACGGTCCCCTCCGCCGGCGTGGCGATGCCCGTGACGGTCAGCGACACCAGGTCACCGAAGCCGTACTGCTTCTCGGTGATGATGAAGAAACCGGCCAGCAGGTCCTGCACGATGCGTTGCGCACCGAAACCGAGCGCGGCACCGAGCACGGCCGCCGGCGCGACCAGCGATCCGACCGGGATGGCGATGATGTCGGTGATCTCGACGATCACGACCACGAACAGCACCGCGATCGACACCCAGGAGATCACCGATGCGACCGCCTGGCGGTGCTTGGCACTCTCGGTGCGCACCAGCTGGTCGCTCTCGAGGTACTCGGCGTCGATGCGGCGGGTGATCTTTCGGGCCGCCCAGGTGATGAAGCGAGCCATCAGTACCGCGGCGATGATCAGCATCACGATCCGCAGACCGCGCGTGATGATCCACTCGCCGATGTCACCCCGCCAGAAATCGTGCCAGCCCTGGGCCCACCCGATCGCGTGGTAGCTCACCGCTTGGACGCTACTAGTCGTCATCTTTCCTATTGCGCCAACGGATTCCCGCCTCCAGGAATCCGTCGATGTCTCCGTCGAGTACCGCGGCCGGATTCCCGACCTCGTATTCGTTACGCAGGTCCTTGACCATCTGATACGGGTGCAAAACGTATGACCGCATCTGGTTGCCCCAGGAGCTTCCGGAATCACTCTTGAGCGCATCCATCTCGGCGCGCTCCTCCAAACGCTTGCGCTCCAGCAACTTCGCCTGCAAAACCCGCATGGCGGACACCTTGTTCTGCAACTGCGACTTCTCGTTCTGACAGGTCACCACGATCCCGGTGGGAATGTGGGTGAGTCGAACCGCGGAGTCGGTGGTGTTGACCGACTGCCCGCCGGGACCGCTGGACCGGTAGACGTCGACGCGCAGATCGCCTTCCGGAATCTCGATGTGATCGGTTGTCTCGACCACGGGAAGCACCTCGACCTCGGCGAACGACGTCTGCCGTCGACCCTGGTTGTCGAATGGACTGATCCGCACCAGGCGATGGGTGCCCTGCTCCACCGACAACGTGCCGTAGGCGTAGGGCGCGTGCACCGCGAACGTGGCGCTCTTGATGCCGGCCTCCTCGGCATACGACGTGTCGAACACCTCGACCCCGTAGTCGTGCTTCTCGGCCCAGCGGATGTACATCCGCATCAACATCTCGGCCCAGTCGGCGGCGTCCACCCCGCCCGCGCCCGAGCGGATCGTCACGACGGCCTCGCGCTCGTCGTACTCTCCGGACAGCAGCGTGCGGACCTCCATGGCCTCGATGTCCTCGCGCAGCTTCGCGAGTTCGGCATCGGCTTCGGCCGTGGCAGTCTCGCCGTCCTGGCCCTCCTCCTCCGCGGCGATCTCATACAGCACCGGGAGGTCGTCGACCCGTTGCCTCAACGCCTCCACGCGGCGCAGCTCACCCTGGGCGTGGGACAGCTCGCTGGTGACCTTCTGGGCCCGCGTCTGGTCGTCCCACAGCTTGGGATCTGAGGCATCCTGCTCGAGACCCGCGATGCGCGTGCGCAGACCGTCGACGTCCAGCACCCGCTCCACCGTCGTCAGGGTGGTGTCAAGGGCTGCTATGTCGGCTTGCTGGTCGGGATCCACGGGAAATCAGCGTACCCACCGCTTCACCTAACACTTCCCACTTCCCCCATCACATGTTCCTACTTCCCCCAGGACATGGCGGCCAATTCCGGGGCTAGCATGCCTGTGTGACCAGCCCATCGGCGATGCGACAGCCCCTTGCACGCCCGGGACAGTGCTTGAAAGAAAGCTGAAGAATGCGCCCCTATCACGTCGCGATCGTCGGTTCCGGTCCTTCGGGCTACTTCGCCGCCGCCTCGCTGTTGAAGTTTGCCGACGCCTCGGACGGCACCGACGACGCGAACCGGCGCGACGTCCGCATCGACATGCTCGACATGCTGCCGACGCCGTGGGGGCTCGTGCGGTCCGGCGTGGCACCCGACCACCCGAAGATCAAGACCATCAGCGCGCAGTTCGCCAAGACATCGGCGGACCCACGCTTTCGCTTCTTCGGCAACATCGAGGTCGGCAAGCACGTGCAGGCCGACGAGTTGGCCGAACGCTACGACGCGGTGGTCTACGCCATCGGCGCGCAGTCGGACCGGCCGCTGAGCATTCCCGGCGAGGATCTGGTCGGCAGCGTCGCCGCCGTCGACTTCGTCGGCTGGTACAACGCGCACCCACACTTCGAGGAGATGCTGCCCGACCTCTCCTGCGGGCGGGCCGTGGTGATCGGCAATGGCAACGTCGCGCTTGACGTGGCGCGCATCCTGGTCAGCGACCCCGACCTGCTGGCCACCACCGACATCGCCGACCACGCACTGAATGCGCTGCACGCGCGCGGCGTCGAAGAGGTCGTGGTGGTCGGGCGTCGTGGCCCGCTGCAGGCCCCGTTCACCACGCTGGAACTGCGTGAACTCGGTGATCTCGAGGCGATGGCGGATGTGGACGTCATTGTCGACCCCGCGGACTTCGCCGACATCTCCGACGAGGACCTCGAGGCCGCGCCGAAGGCCGTCAAGCAGAACATCAAGGTGTTGCGCGGGTACGCCGCGCAGGAGCCGCGGGGCGCCAAGCGCCGCATCATCTTCCGCTTCGCGACGTCGCCGATCGAACTCAAGGGTGACGGTCGAGTCGAGTCGATCGTGTTGGGCACCAACGAACTCGTCGACGACGGGGAGCGCGTGGTCGCCAAGGACACCGGCGTGCGCGAGGAGTTGCCCGCCCAATTGGTGGTGCGCGCGGTCGGATACCGCGGCGTGCCGACACCTGGGATTCCGTTCGACGAGCGGTCGGGCACCATCCCCCACACCATGGGCCACGTCGAGGGGGCCCGTAACGCCTACGTGGTGGGCTGGATCAAGCGCGGCCCGTCAGGCGTCATCGGCAGCAACAAGAAGGACTCCCAGGAGACCGTCGACACCCTCGTCGCCGACCTCGCGGCGGGCGAGGTGGCCGACTTCGCGGCCGACCACTCCGAGACCCTCGCCGCGTGGCTTCTGGAGCGCCAACCCAAACTCGTCACCGGCGACCACTGGAAGCTGATCGACGATCATGAGAAGGCGGCCGGCGAGAAGCTCGGACGGCCGCGGGTGAAGTTGACCAACATCGCCGACATGCTGCGAGTCGGCCACCGCTGACGGCAGGCCCGTCAGTCGCTCACCGGTGGGGTGACCTTGTCGGCGGCGATCGTGACCAGAACCCGGGTCTCCGGCCGGCCGGTGAAACCGGGATACGGAACACCCAGGTACTTCTGCGATATCTCATCGATGCTCTCGGCGCCGCCTTCGGTGGTCCTGGAGATCACCCGGCCGCGCACGCCGTAGTAGCGGAAGACGTTGTCCGGGTCGACGACATTGACGGCGATGCGTCCGTCACGCACGAGATTCCTGTCCTTCTGACTGCCCTCGACGATGTTGATCACGACGTTCTCGCCGTCGGTGGTCACCCACGTCTGCGTCAGCTGCGGCGAGCCATCGGGCATCAGCGTGGTGACGAAACATGGGCTCGGCCGGCGAAGGAGATCGAGCAGATCGGCGGGTAGCGGTGGGGTTTGGCGCATCGTTCTGTCATACCCATCCGAGACGACACCTGCAGCACCCCGTACTGCGATGCCCCGATCCGTCATCACGACCACGCCGAGCCTGCCGCGCACGGAGGATGCACCAACGCCGTCAACGGACGCGGGACGTGTGCGGCCTGCAACTACGCCAAGGAAGCCGCCGGTTGGCGAGCGAACGGCAGGTTTGACCACTCGGGTTGTCACACAGTGCATCTCGTCACACCACCGGCTCGACCTACGCCTCCAAGGCGCCGCCACTACCGGGGACCTACCGTCTCATACTCAGCGAGACCGAGATCAACTTCGCCTTCGACGTCGGCGATTTCGGCCACGCCGCCTAGTACGGCGGCGCAGGCGGCGGCTGGATGGGCTCGGGCGGCGCGAAGCTCCAGTTGTCCGGGTTCTTCGGCGAGTAGACCACCGGGATCAACTGGCCCATGGTGGGCCAGTTACCGACGTCGACGGCCATCCGTTGGTAGACGACGTGCTCGGTGACGGTCGGGCCGTTGATCACGCCACTGATCGTGACGAACTGCTCCCCCTCGGCGTCGGGTCGGGGACTCACGCCCGTGACCAGCAGCGTGCCGTGCGCGACCTCACCGCGGGGTCCACCCTTCCGCATGCGGGGAATCACAATCATCGCGATCACACCGACCAGGATCACCAGCGCCATAAATTCCAACACACCGCCATGGTAGGACTGCTTGCCATGAGCACCGTTGCAGATGACGTCGAACTGGCACTGCGATTGGCCGACAAGGCCGACGCCCTCACCCTGGACCGCTTCGGCGCCCAAGACCTGCGGATCGAGACCAAGCCCGATCTGACGCCGGTCACAGACGCCGACCGGTCGGCCGAGGAGACTCTGCGCGCACTGCTCACCGCGAGTCGGCCCGGGGATGCGCTGTTCGGCGAGGAGTACGGCGGCACCGCGGTCTTCGAGGGCCGGCAGTGGGTGCTCGACCCGATCGACGGCACCAAGAACTTCGTCCGCGGAGTTCCCGTCTGGTCGACGCTCATCGCGCTTCTGGAGGACGGTGTTCCCACCGTCGGCGTGGTGAGCGCGCCTGCGCTGAACCGCCGATGGTGGGCCGGCGCGGGCCAGGGCGCGTTCACGTCGTTCCGTGGCACCACCCGCCGCATCTCGGTGTCCGCCGTCGCCGACATCGGATCCGCGAGCCTGTCCTACTCGGACTTGATCGGTTGGGACGATCGGCGGGCACGCTTCCTCGACCTCGCCGACGCCGCGTGGCGGGTGCGCGGATACGGCGACTTCTGGTCGTACTGCCTACTCGCCGAGGGCGCGGTCGACATCGTCGCGGAGCCCGAGGTGAAGCTGTGGGACCTCGCCCCCCTGGACATCCTGATCCGCGAGGCGGGCGGCACGTTCACCAATCTCGACGGCGCACCCGGACCGCACGGCGGCAGTGCGGTGGCCACCAACGGCCTTCTGCACGAGCAGGTGCTGGGGCTCCTGTAACCCATGTGAGCTGCCTAACAGTCCACTTATCTTACTCCGGAGTAAGATAGGGTCATATTGCACTGCCCCAACGACGCGAGGCTGCGACATGACCAACACCCTGCCGTCCAAGTCCGGCACCAAGCAGCGGCCGCGCCGCTCCGGTTCGGAGAGCGCCGTCGGCGTCCGCAAGCACAAGAGGACGCCGACCGACATCGGACTGGCGCTACTCACACCGCTGTTGGGCCTTAGCTTCCTGGACCGCTACAACCTGCGCGAGCCGCTGAACCGCGGCCTGCGCTTCGGCGTGAAGACGAGCTTCTCCGCAGTCGGCGCCTCGACCCGGCAGTTCAAACGCGTACAGGGCCTGGGCAAGCCGGCGACCCGGCTGCGACCCAGTGGAGCCGACTACTTCGACCTCACCCCCGACGACGATCAGAAGATGATCGTCGAGACCGTCGACGATTTCGCGGCCGAGATCCTGCGGCCAGCGGCCCACGACGCCGACGAGGCCGCCACCTACCCGACGGACCTGATCGTCAAGGCCGCCGAACTCGGCATCACGGCGTTCCACGTTCCCGAGGACTTCGACGGCATCGCCGAACACCGCAGCACGGTGACCAACGCGCTGGTGGCCGAGGCGCTCGCCTACGGCGATATGGGTCTGGCACTGCCGATTCTCGCTCCGGGCGGTGTGGCGTCAGCGCTGACGCACTGGGGCAGCGCCAATCAGCAGGCCACCTACCTGAAGGAGTTCTCGGGCGAGGACGTCCCACAGGCCTGCGTAGCCATCGCCGAGCCGCAGGCGCTGTTCGATCCGACCGCGCTGAAGACCACCGCTGTGCGCACCCCCAGCGGTTACCGCCTGTCGGGCGTGAAGTCGCTGGTGCCCGCCGCCGCCGATGCCGAGATCTTCATCATCGGAGCCCAACTCAACGGTAAGCCAACCCTTTTCATCGTCGAGTCCGCCTCGCAGGGTCTGACCGTCAAGGCCGACCCGAGCATGGGCGTGCGCGCTGCAGCGCTCGGCCGGATCGAGCTCGACAACGTCGCCGTACCGCTGCACAACCGCCTCGGCGAGGACGACGCATCCGATTCCGACTACTCCGAGGCGATCGCACTGGCCCGCCTGGGCTGGGCCGCGCTGGCAGTCGGCACCTCGCACGCCGTACTCGACTACGTCGTGCCCTACGTCAAGGAACGCGAGGCCTTCGGTGAGCCGGTGGCCCACCGTCAGTCGGTGGCGTTCATGTGCGCCAACATCGCGATCGAACTCGACGGCCTGCGTCTGATCACCTGGCGCGGCGCCGCCCGCGCCGAGCAGGGGCTGTCATTCGCGCGAGAAGCCGCCCTGGCCAAGAAGTTCGGTGCCGACAAGGCGATGCAGATCGGCCTCGATGGCGTTCAGTTGCTCGGTGGTCACGGCTTCACAAAGGAACATCCCGTCGAACGCTGGTATCGCGACCTTCGCGTGCTCGGCGTCGCCGAGGGCGTCGTAGTCCTCTAACGGTGCGTGAGAAGAAGAACGGATAATCGACATGGCAATCAATCTGGAAATGCCGAAGAAGCTCCAGGCCGTCATCGACAAGGGCCACGCCGGAGCCGCCGAGATGCTGCGCCCGATCTCGCGCAAGTACGACCTCGCCGAGCACGCCTACCCCGTCGAATTGGACACGCTGGCCGACCTGTTCGAGGGCATGTCGGAGGCCAAGACCATCTCGTTCGCCGGGGCGGAGGCATTCCGGGCGACCGACGGACCACAGGGAAACATCAACGGCGGCAACATGTCCGCAGTGCTCAACGTGATCGAGGTCAGTTGGGGCGACGTCGCCCTGATGCTGTCCGTGCCCTACCAGGGCCTGGGCAACGCGGCGATCTCCGGCGTGGCGACCGACGAGCAGCTCGAACGCCTCGGCAAGGTGTGGGCCGCGATGGCCATCACCGAGCCGAGCTTCGGCTCAGACTCGGCGGCGGTGTCCACGACCGCCAAGCTCGATGGTGACGAGTACGTCATCAACGGCGAGAAGATCTTCGTCACCGCCGGTTCGCGTGCCTCCCACATCGTCGTCTGGGCCACGCTGGACAAGTCCAAGGGCAGGGCTGCGATCAAGTCGTTCATCGTGCCGCGTGAGCACCCCGGGGTCACGGTGGAGCGCCTCGAGCACAAGCTCGGCATCAAGGCCTCCGACACCGCTGTCATCCGCTTCGACAACGCCCGCATCCCCAAGGAGAACCTCCTGGGAGATCCGGACATCCACGTGGACAAGGGTTTTGCCGGCGTCATGGAGACGTTCGACAACACCCGTCCGATCGTGGCCGCCATGGCCGTCGGCATCGCACGTGCCGCCCTGGAGGAGCTGCGGAAGATCCTGACCGACGCAGGCGTCGAGATCTCGTACGACAAGCCCGCTCACGCCCAGAACGCCGCGGCCGCGGAGTTCCTGCGCATGGAGGCCGACTGGGAGGCCGGCTACCTGCTGACCATGAAGTCGGCGTGGCAGGCGGACAACAGGATTCCGAACTCCAAGGAGGCGTCGATGGGCAAGGCCAAGTCCGCCCGCGTCGCCAGTGACATCACGCTCAAGACCGTCGAGTTGGCGGGCACCGCGGGCTACTCCGAGGAGACGCTGCTCGAGAAGTGGGCCCGCGACAGCAAGATCCTCGACATCTTCGAGGGCACTCAACAGATTCAGCAGCTCGTGATTGCCCGCCGGCTGCTGGGGCTGTCATCGGCCGAACTGAAGTAGGAGACCTCACGAGCCCGACGCGCTAGCGTCGGCGGAATGAACTCCTTCCACGCACTCCTAGCGCGCCAGGACGGCGATCAGATCGTCACGGCAGTCGAGACATTGGAGCCCGCCGACCTACCCCCGGGCGACGTCACCATCCGGGTGGCGTACTCCAGCGTGAACTTCAAGGACGCACTGGCCGTCACGCCCAAGGGTGGTGTGGTGCGTGAGTATCCGATCGTGCCGGGCATCGATCTGGCCGGTGAGGTGATCGAGTCCCAGTCGCAGGAGTTCGCCCCCGGCGATCAGGTGCTGGCCCACGGCTACGACATCGGCACGGGGCGTCACGGCGGGTACGCCGAGATCGCCCGGGTCCCGGCCGATCAGGTGGTCCGCCTGGGCGCTCTGAGCGCCCAGGACGCCATGGCGATCGGCACGGCCGGCTTCACTGCGGCGATGAGCGTGCAGGCGCTCATCGCACGCGGTATCACCCCGGGCGACGGTCCCATCCTGGTCACCGGTGCCACCGGCGGCGTCGGCTCGGTGGCCATTGACCTCCTCGCAGCCACCGGCTACACCGTCGTCGCCTCCACCGGCAAGCCCGACGCCACCAACCATCTGAAGCAGCTCGGCGCATCCGAGGTGATCGGGCGCCTGCCCGAGGATCCCGACGCCAAGCCGCGCCCCCTTGGCCGGACGAAATGGGCCGCGGCGGTGGACTGTGTGGGCGGCGCGACCCTGGCCGACGTGCTGAGCACGATCTCCTACGGCGGCGCTGTGGCCGCCAGCGGCCTGACCGGTGGCCCGGCGCTGAACACCACCGTGATGCCGTTCATCCTGCGCGGTGTCGCCCTTCTGGGTATCGACTCGGTGCAGCTACCCATCGAACCGCGCCGCGAGCTGTGGCGCCGACTTGGCGCCGCGCTGCGGCCACGTCACCTCGCGGAGGTGTCTCACATCGTCGACGTCAAGGACGTGGTGTCGGTGATCGATGAGGTCCGGGCGGGCCGCCACTCGGGTCGGGCCGTCGTGCGGGTGGCCGGCGGCTTCTGAGCCGTCCACACCGAACGACCCGTCACGCCAACGAAAACGGCACCGATGCCGACACCCGGAGGTGTCATGCATCGGTGCCGTTTTACGAGCTAAACCGATTTACGAGCTGACTAGCCGATCAGGACGCGCTGGAGGTCAGGCTTCATCTGCTGAAGCTGCTGTCCCCAGTACGACCAGGTGTGCGTGCCGGCTTCCGGGAAGTTGAACACGCCGTTGCGGCCACCCGCAGCGATGTAGTTCTCCTGGAAGGTCCGGTTGGTGCGGATGGTCAGGCCCTCGAGGAACTTCGCGGGGACGTCGCCGCCACCGAGCTCGTTGGGCTGGCCGTTACCGCAGTAGATCCAGATCCGGGTGTTGTTGGCGACGAGGCGGTCCATGTTGACCATCGGGTCGTTGCGCTTCCAGCCGCTGTTCGGGTCTTCCGTCTTGCCCCACATGTCCTCGGACTTGAAGCCGCCCGCGTCACCCATGGAGACGTTGATCAGGAAGGGCCACCAGCCCTCGGAGGGGTTCAGGAAGCCGGACATCGAACCCGCGTAGATGAACTGCTCCGGGTGCCAGATCGCCAGGGTCAGTGCGGCCGAGCCGGCCATCGACAGACCGATCGCGGCGCTACCGGTGGGCTTCACCGCGTGGTTGGCCTGCAGGTAGGCCGGCAGCTCCTGAGTCAGGAACGTCTCCCACTTGTAGGTGACGGGCGGGCCCGCCTTGTTGCGGGCCGGGGCGTACCAGTCGGCGTAGAAGCTGGACTGGCCACCGACGGGCATCACGACCGACAGGCCCGAGTCGACGTACCACTCGAACGCGGCGGTCTCGATGTCCCAGCCATTGAAGTCATCACGAGCACGAAGGCCGTCGAGCAGGTACACCGCGGGCGAGTTCTCGCCACCGCTCTGGAACTGCACCTTGATGTCGCGGCCCATACCGGCCGACGGCACCATCAGATACTCGACCGGCAGACCGGGACGTGAGAACGCCCCTGCGGTCGCGCTGCCTGCCGTCAGCCCGACCAGTCCTGGCAGCACCAGCGCTGCCATGGTCGCAACCAACAAGCGGCGGGCCCAACGGCCGCCAATTCTGTCAACGAACATCTATCAAATTCCCATTCAGTCCCGGTTACCTGGTAACCCGTGCATTCTATGATCGGATTGATCGCGCACCCCGCCGCTTTTGTTACTCCCGCGGCAGCGCCCGCTCTACCCAACCATAGTGGGGGAAGAGCGGACCAGAAGAATTCAGTTGTACTGGGCAGTAAAACACGTCGGACGTACCTCCTGAAAGTTAGGGACGGTCCGCGACACCCATTCGTAACGACTATCACCCGGTGACGCGAGCGTCAGTTGACGTGCACATTCGACCCGTAGGCTGCTGCTCGTGGCGACTTCTCGCGGCGTTTCCGGCAGCAAGGCGGCGAGCCGGCTCAGCATCGACGACTGGGTCCAGGCGGGTTTTGTGATTCTCGCCGAGGACGGCATCAAGGCGCTCAAGATCGACCGGCTCTGCGCGCGGCTCGGAGTCACCAAGGGCAGCTTCTACTGGCATTTCGACGGCATGCCCAGTTATCGCGCCGCGCTCGTCGAGTCGTGGGGCCAGCTGCGCGACGAGGATCGGCGCACATTCGACGACATGGACGACCTCACACCCGCCGACCGGCTCTCCCAGATGATGGCGGCACTGGTCAGCCCTCGGCACTGGACCCTGGAGCGCGCCATGCGCGAATGGGCACGGTCGGATGAAGCGGTCGCGACCAGCGTGCGCTCATCTGACCGCCGGGTCGTGGAGGCGGTGCGCCGGACGTTCCTGGAGTACGGATTCGACGCCGAGGAGGCCGACCTGCGCGCCAACGTGGTCTTCGCGGCCGGAATCGGCTTCCTGCATCTGTCCGGGGCGACGCCCGGCGCGATGGATGCCGTTCGCCGCGAGCGATTCGTCGAGCTGATGCTCACGAACTGAGAGCCGACAGCTCACGGCTTCCATACTAAAAAGTATGGTACTTTCGGCGCATGGACAGCGCCATCACCGATGAGTTCGTCGAACGGCTGGCCGAACGCGCCCGCCACGCCGAGGACATCCGCAGACTCCCGGACGACACCCTGATCGATCTGGCCGCATCGGGTTTCACCGAACTTCTGGTCCCCAAGCGGTTTGGCGGCGAGCAGGCGGCCTTCCCGGAGATCCTCGATCCCGTCCGACGTATGGCGCACGGCTGCACCTCCAGCGCCTGGACGATCGGCTTCTACACCCTGCACAACTGGATGCTGGCCCTGTTCGGCGAGCAGGCCCAGCAGGAGGCGTTCTCCAACCGTCCGTTCCTGGCCCCCGCTCCCCTGGCCCCCACGGGCCGCGGCGTCCCCGTCGATGGCGGCATCCGACTCACGGGCAAGTGGTCATGGGCCACCGGCGTGATGCACGGCAACTGGATCATGGTGGGCGCACTGTGCGGGCCGGACGACGGCATCTATCCCGCCATGGCTCTGGTGCCCATCTCGGAGATCGTCGTCGAGGACGTCTGGCACACCGACGGGATGTGTGCCACCGGATCCAACGACGCGGTCATCAACGACGTCTTCGTGCCCGAGCACCGCCTGGTGCGCGTCATCGACATCTACCGCGGCACCGCGCCCGGTGCGGGCCTGCACGACTCGGCGACCTACCGCTGGCCCATGGTGCCCGCACTGGCCCTTCTGGCGGCGATGCCCGCGCTCGGCAGCGCCGAGCGTGTCACCGAGCTGTACGCCGAACGCGTCGCGCAGCGCGTGCTGGCCTATGAGGGCGTGATGCAGAGGGACAAGCCCATCGCCCAGGCCCGCCTCGCCGAGGCCAAGGTGCGGCTGCGTGCACTGCACGGCCTGCTCGATGACACCGTCGGCCAGATCGAGACGATCGTCGCCAGCGGTGACGAGGTGCCCCAGCCGGTGCGCGGCGACGCCCGGATGGCCGCCGCCCACATCGTGCACGAGTCACGGGCCGTGATCGCGATGCTCTTCGAGGCCTCCGGAGCCAGCGTGCACTTCCTGGACAGTCCCCTGCAGCGGTTCAAGCGCGACGTCGACGTCCTCTCGGGCCACGTGGTGTTCGACTACGACACCAGCCGCGAACTGGCCGGCGCGCTGAGCCTGGGCATGAAGATTCCGCGAACGGCGATGGTGTGACCCTCAGGCGTTGTGGAATGGGAAACATGCCAAGCGCCGCAGTGACCCAGTTCTTCCAGAAGCGGATCGCCAACCCCGTGATGCGACACATCCCGACGCAGACGCTGCTCGAGACCGTCGGCCGCAAGTCCGGTGAGCCCCGCCGCACCCCACTGGGAGGCAAGCGGATCGACAAGCAGTTCTGGTTCGTGTCCGAGTTCGGCGAGCAGTCCCAGTACGTGCGCAACATCCAGGCCAACCCGCGTGTGCGCGTGCGCCTGCGCGGTCGGTGGCACAGCGGCACAGCGCATCTGGTTCCCGGGGACGACCCTCATGCGCGACTTCGAGAACTACCGCAGTTCAACAGCTTCGGCGTGCGCACCTTCGGAACCAATCTGCTGACCGTGCGCGTCGACCTCGACGGTTAATCCGGGTCGATCTCGTCGGGTGTCTCACTGGGTTTCGTCGGCGTTGGTATCCGCACGTCGATTATCGATGGTGCGGTGAAGTTCCGCGTTGTCGGCCTGTGCGCCGGCGAGTTGGTCTTCGAGGACGATGATGCGACACGCCGCCTCGAGGGCCGTGCCGTTATCCACCAGTTCGCGGACCCGTGCCGCGATCCGCAGTTGGTCTCGGGAGTAACGGCGGTGCCCGCCCTCCGAACGCTGCGGCGCAAGCAACTTCGCCTCATCGAGGCTTCTCAAGAATCCTGGCGTCGTACCGAGAATCCGTGCGGCGCTACCCATGCTGTAAGCCGGGTAACTCTCGTCGTCGAATCTCTCCTCGGCGCTTCCTTCGGTCAAATCCTTCGTTTTCCCACAACACCTTTCACGGTCACCCCCCACTGCAAGTGAAGGGCCGGCGGCCCGGGCAACGATCGCACCGGGGCCGCCGGCCCTGAGGAGTGATTACTACCATCCATCTGTATTGCTGATGAAATTGCTGCATCGGCCCAACACACACTCGATCAACAACGGGCGATGCAGCGGGTATGCGACTCCTCCCTTCTTCCAACTTGTACTGCACTTGCTGGGTAATTCACTTGCTGGGTAATTCACATGCTCGGTACTGCGTCTTGCTTGTACTGCGTCTTGCTTGTACTGCACCTACAGACGGTCCGACAACAACGCCCTACATGTCTCGGGCGTGTGGACCGCCACCATCCATGCTCTCCGCGGGTAGTTCATCTCCCGCGCCATCACTCTCTTGGTTACGAGAGATAACTTAACCAACCCAAATCCAAATGTCTACCCCCGCTGAGTGAGATTTTCTGTGCGGAGTTCTGAACCTTTCCGGACCCACGGAACCGCGACACGACGGAGCGTTGACACCGCCACATAAGTGAAACTAATGTCACTTTTAGTTATCGGCACTCGAGGAGTTGACGATGGAATCGTTCGTGCACCTGCGCAAGGGCAACACCCCGCGGCGACTGCATGCGGATCTCAACGGCCTGAAGGATGACGAACTCGGCCGCGCCGGGTTCACCGGCCGCACCGCAAACATGTTCCGGCGCAACGACCCAACCGCCTATCGGTCGGTCGGTCCGCTGCGCCCGCTCGACGTGTTGTCCAGTGAGCTCAAGCCCAGTGACGCCACCGATGCGCACGGCGGTCCGCTGCTGATGTTCTCCAACGCCGACTGCCTTGTGCTGCTGTCTCGCCGCAGTCAGGAGATGCCGTTCTTCGTGCGCTACGTCGATGGTGACGTGTTGGCGTTCGTGCACACGGGTGCCGGCCTGCTGGAGACCGAGTTCGGCCCCTTGCGCTACCGCGCGGGCGACTGGGTCTACATCCCCAAGGCGTGCACATGGCGCCAGATCCCCGACCAGGAGAGCACCTGGCTCATGATCCAGGCGACCGACGAGTTCCGGGTCCCGCCGGCCGGTTACCTGGGCAGGCACTTCCCGTTCGATCCGTCGCAGGCCGTCATTCCCGATCCCGCACCCATCGACGACGGCGTCGGTCCGCAGGTCGACGGCGAGTACGAGGTCCGGCTGATTCACGACGGCGGCCCGACAACGCTGTACTACCAACATCATCCGCTCGACGTCGAGGGGTGGCGTGGGGACAACTTCCCCTTCACCTTCAACATCGACGACTACAACGTCATCACCTCCGACAGCGTTCACCTGCCGCCGACCGTGCACCTGTTCATGGAGGCGACCGGCGTCTACATCATGAACTTCCTGCCCAAGCCCGCCGAGGGCGTCGCGGGAACCGAGCGCACCCCCTGGTACCACCGCAACGTCGACTACGACGAGATTGCGTTCTTCCACTCCGGCTCGCTGTACGGCATCCCGATGCCACCCGGCCTGGTATCCCATGCGCCACAAGGGGTTCACCACGGCGCACCCGAGAAGGCACGCGAACGAGCGCGCCGCAAGTTCGACGACTACGACCGGGTGGACTGGTCGGTGATCGCGATCGACACCAGGCGTCGACTCATCCCATCCGAAGAAGTTCTGGCCAACGATCTGGGGCAGCACCAGTGACGACGACACAGCAGCCGGCGAAGCACGACTACGAGCGCATCCCGTATCTCGTTGCCTACCAGAACACCTCGGGTGTTCGCGACGTGTACGGCGGCGTCGCCGAACTGGTGGTGCTGGAGAGCTACCTGCTCAAACCGAAGGACAAGCCCTCCGACACCGTGCTGGTGTTCATGCACCCCATCGGCGGCGGCGCCTACCTGCCGATGATCAACGGGCTGGCGCGCGCGGGGCACCACGTCATCTACTGCAACAGCCGCTTCCGCGGCACCGACTCCGCCCTGCTCATGGAGAAGGTCGTCGAGGATCTGGGTGAGTGCATCAAGGACGCCAAGAACCGGCTGGGCTACTCCAAGGTGGTGCTGGCAGGCTGGAGCGGCGGCGGCTCGCTGTCGGTGTTCTACCAGCAGCAGGCGCAGAACCCCACAGTCACCGCGAGCCCGTCCGGCGACGGCCCCGACCTGACGAAGCTGGGGCTTATCCCCGCCGATGCGATCATGCTGCTGGCCGCGCACATCAGCCGCCACGGCACCATGACCGAGTGGATGGACGCGTCGATACTCGACGAGTCCGACCCGGGAAAACGAGATCCAGAACTCGATCTGTACAACCCGGACAACCCCAACCATCCGCCTTACACGCGCGAGTTCCTGGACCGCTACCACGCGGCACAGATCGCGCGGAACCGTCGAATCACGGCCTGGGTCAAGGACAAACTGGCCGAGTTCAGGAACTCCGGACGGCCCGATGACGAGTTCGCGTTCGTCGTGCACGGCACCATGGCCGATCCCCGTTGGCTCGACCCGACCGTGGACCCCAACGACCGCGCCCCTGGCACCTGCTACCTGGGTGACCCGCAGGTGGTGAACAACAGCCCCGTCGGACTGGCCCGGTTCTGCACGCTGCGCAGCTGGCTGTCGCAGTGGAGCTACGACGACGCCAACGGTGACGCCGTCAAGGCGGGCCCCGACATCGCCGTGCCCGCCTTGGTCATCGGCAATCTGGCCGATGACGCCTGTACTCCCAGCCACACCCGGCGGCTGTTCGAGGCGATCGGACATCCTGACAAGGAGATGCACGAGATCCCCGGCGCCAACCACTACTACGTGGGCCCCGACCAACGGGACACGCTGCGCCAGGCCGTCGGGGTCATCACCGATTGGCTGCACCGGCACGGATTCGGCGGGCAGGAGCGTAGCGACCCGGGATCGATGGAGTCCCGATGAGTGAGAATGTCACCGGTCCGCTGGACGGTATCCGCGTCATCGAGGTCGGCACGTTGATCTCGGGTCCGTTCGCCGGCCGACTCCTGGGTGACATGGGCGCCGAGGTGGTCAAGATCGAGCCGCCCGGTGCGCCCGACCCGCTGCGGACGTGGGGTCAGGCCGAACTCGACGGGCACCACTTCTTCTGGACCGTGCACGCCCGAAACAAGAAGGCCGTCACGCTCAACCTGCGCGAGGCCCGGGGTCGCGAGCTCTTCCTCGACCTCGTCGAGCGCAGCGACATCATCGTGGAGAACTTCCGGCCGGGCACGCTGGAGAAGTGGAATCTCGGCTATGACGTTCTGCGCGAGCGTAACCGCGGCATCATCCTGGTGCGCGTCTCCGGTTACGGGCAGACCGGGCCGGACGCGCACAAGGCGGGTTACGCATCGGTGGCCGAGGCGGCCAGCGGGCTGCGCCACATGAACGGCTTCCCCGGTGGGCCTCCCCCACGTCTGGCGCTGTCCCTGGGAGACAGCCTGGCGGGCATGTTCGCCGCGCAGGGCGCACTGGCCGCGCTTTACCGGCGCACCGTCACCGGTGAGGGGCAGATCGTCGACGCCGCGCTGACCGAGGCCTGTCTGGCGGTGCAGGAGTCGACCATCCCCGACTACGACGTCGGCGGCGTGGTGCGCGGGCCGTCCGGCACCCGGCTCGAGGGCATCGCCCCGTCCAACATCTACCCAACCGCCGACGGCAGCTGGGTGGTCATCGCCGCCAACCAGGACACCGTGTTCCGCAGGCTCTGCGGCGCCATGGGCCAGCCCGAACTCGCCACCGACGATCGTTTCGCCAACCACGTCGCGCGCGGCCGCAACCAGGACGAGCTGGACAAGATCATCGGTGACTGGGCGGCGCAGCGGCAGCCTGCCGACGTCATCTCGACACTGTCGGAGGCCGGCGTGATCAGTGGACCCATCAACACTGTCGCCGAGGTCGTCACCGATCCACAGCTGCAGGCCCGCGGCATGATCGCCGATCACTGGGACGAACGCATCGGACGAAATGTGAAGGGTCCCGGTGTGATTCCCGTGCTGTCGCAGACACCGGGCACCATCCGCCGGGCCGGGTCGGCACGGCCCGGCCAGCACAACGATGAGGTCTACGGCGATCTGCTCGGGCGGTCGGCCGAGGAACTCGATGCGTTGCGGGCGGAGGGAGTGCTGTGAACGCGCAGGGTTCAATGAGCGGCCTGCCGCTGCCCCATCACGTGACGATCCGCGAGGTCTGTCTGCGCGACGGGCTGCAGATCGAGGACCCGATCCCATTGTCGGCCAAGCTCGAGCTGCTCGAGGCCGTGGTCGCCACCGGCGTCCGCGAGATCGAGGCGACGGCGTTCGTATCGCCGTCGAAGGTGCCCGCGCTGGCGGACGCTGCCGCGCTGGCCGCCGAACTCGACCGCTTCCGGCAGTCCCACGACGTCGAGTTCTCCGCGTTGGTCGCCGGTCCGGGGGGCGCCGGACGCGCCGTGGCGGCGGGCATCGCATCGATCGAATACGTCGTGTCGGCCGCCGACGGCCACAGTCAGGCCAATGTCGGACGCTCGACATCGGACTCCACTCACCTCATCGCCGACATCACCCGCATCGCCCACGAGAACGACGCCACCATCGAGGTGATCATCGCGACGGCCTGGGACTGCCCGTTCGACGGCCCCACCGATCCGCAACGCGTGGTCGACATCGTCACCGCCGCCGTTGAGATCGGCGCCGACCGGATCGCCATCGCCGACACCATCGGAACGACGACACCGCGGCGGGTGAGCACCCTGATCGAGACCATCCGCCCCATCGTCGGTGACCTGCCACTGGGGGCGCACTTCCACAACACCCGCGGAGCGGGCCTCGCCAGCGCGTACGCCGCCGTCTCGGCCGGGATCACCCGGCTGGACTCCTCGGTCGGCGGCCTGGGCGGCTGCCCGTTCGCGCCCGGCGCGAGCGGCAACATCGCCACCGAGGACCTCGTCTATATGTTGCGTGACAGCGGGATCGGTGTCGACGTCGACCTCGACGCGGCGATCGATGCCGCCGCCGTCGCCCAGCGCGTCGTCGGACACGACCTTCCCAGCGCGCTGCTGCGCGCCGGCGATCGCATCAGGGGCTGACCGACCGTGGCGCCGGACACGCTCACCGCGAAGGGCCGCCAGACCCGTGATGCCATTGAACTCGCGGCGCGAAAACTGTTCGCCGAACGCGGTTTCCATGGCACGACCCTGGCAGACATCACGTCGGCGGCGGGCAGGTCACCAGCGGCGTTCTACCGGTACTACGACGACAAGGAGGACTTGCTCGCGGTGCTGGCCGAGTCCTTCCTGCGCGATGTCGTTGCACCTCTCGGCGCGCAGGTGCATCTGCCGGACTCCCCCGAGGACACCGACTTCTTCGTCTCGGTGGTGACGGGTTACTGGAACATGTTCAAGCAGAACATCGGCATCATGGTCGCCGTCGATCAGCTCGCCTCCGCGCAGGAGCGGTTCTCCGCCGTGCAGAACGAGTTCCGCAGGTTCGGCATCGACATCGTGCGCGCCTCTGTCCTGCGGGCACAGGAGCAGGGTTACGGCACCGACCTCGACCCCGAGCACACCGCGCTGGCGATCTCGTTGCTCTTCGAGCGGTTCACCACCGTCTACCTCCGGTCAGACGCGCCGACGTTGGGGGTCCAGACCACCGACGCCGACGCCATCAAGACGCTCTCCACCATCTGGAAGAAAACCCTCTACGGCTTCTAAGGAGAATCACTGTGGATTTCGCTCTGCCCGAACATCTCCCCGCTCTGCTCGCCGAGATGGACGCCTTCATCGAGGCGGAGATCAAACCTCTCGAGGCCGAGCACATGCAGTACTTCGACCAGCGCCGGGAGTACGCGCGAACCGACTGGGAGAACGGCGGCATTCCGCAGCGGGCGTGGGAGGACCTGCTCGACGAGATGCGCCGCCGCGCCGACGCGGCGGGCTGGCTGCGCTATGGCCTGCCGTCGCGCTTCGGCGGACGCGATGGCACCAACCTCGACATGGCCGTGATCCGGGAGCACCTGGCGCACAGGGGGCTCGGCCTGCACAACGACCTGCAGGACGAGTCGTCGATCGTCGGCAACTTCCCGCAGGTCATCATGATGGACCGGTTCGGCACCGACGAGCAGAAGCGGGAGTGGGGTGAAGCACTGCTCACCGGCGAACGATCGATGGCGTTCGGGCTCTCCGAACCCGCCCACGGCTCGGATGCGACATGGCTGGAGACCACCGCCGTTGCCGATGGCGACGGTTGGGTGATCAACGGGACCAAGCGCTGGAACACCGGCGTGCACCGCGCCACCCATGACCTGGTGTTCGCGCGCACATCGGGTGAGGCGGGGCAGGCCACCGGCATCACGGCGTTCCTGGTGCCCTGCGACTCACCGGGTTTCACGGTGCCGTTCTACTGGTGGACGTTCAACATGCCCACCGACCATGCGGAGGTCGTGCTCTCCGACGTCCGGGTGCCGGCTGACGCCGTGCTGGGCGAGGTGGATCACGGTCTCGAGGTCGGCCAGACCTTCCTGCACGAGAACAGGATTCGGCAGGCAGCCAGCAGCCTGGGTGCCGCCCAGTACTGCATCGACCGGGCCGCGCAGTACGCCTCCGAACGCGTGGTGTTCGGCAAACCCCTCGCGGTGAACCAGGCCGTGCAGTGGCCGCTGGTGGAACTGCAGACCGAGGCGCAGATGGTGCGCCTTCTGGTCCGCTATGCCGCATGGCACCTGGACCGCGACCACCACATGGAGGTGTCGGACAAGGTGTCGATGGCCAACTACCGCGCCAACCGACTGGTGTGCGAGGCCGCCGACCGGGCCATGCAGGTGCACGGTGGCCTCGGCTACAGCCGGCACGAGCCGTTCGAGCACATCTACCGCCACCACCGCCGCTATCGGATCACCGAGGGAGCCGAGGAGATCCAGATCCGACGTGTCGCGCAGCGGATGTTCAAGTTCGGCTCGCGCAAGTGAGCCCCAAGGAACTCGCGCCCGCGCTGGCCGCGGTGCTGGCTCCCTCGCTCGGTGAGGTCCGGGTGGACAATCTGCGGGTGCTCACCGGTGGCGCCAGCCGGGCGACGTGGGCGTTCGACGCAGCGGCGGGTTCCGGTTCGCGCCCGCTGATCCTGCGCATCGGGCCACCCGACGAGCTCCACGCGGGTATGGAACTCGAAGCCGCGGCGCTGACCAGGGCAGGCACCGAAGGCGCGCCGGTGCCGACCGTGCTGGTCGCATCCAATTCCGATGCCGCGCTGGGTAATCCCTTCCTGGTCTGCGACTTCATCGGAGGCGAGACAATCGTCAGACGGATCCAGCGCGCGATCGACGACGCATCCCGCGACAGCCTGCTCACCCAGTGCGCCGACGCGCTGGCCGCCATCCACCGGGCGGACCCCAACGGGATCGGGCTGACGGCCGCCGACCCGCTGGAGGAGTGGCACGCCCAACTCGACGAGATGGCCGACACCACGGCCACATTCGAATGGGCCTTCCGGTGGCTCGCCGCCAACCGGCCGCCGGCGTCCCCGAAGGTGCTGGTGCACGGCGACTTCCGGATGGGCAACCTCATCATCGACACCGATGCCCGACCCGCCCGGCTCGCGGCGGTACTGGACTGGGAACTCACACACTCCGGCGAGGTCTACGAGGATCTCGCGTGGTTCTGTATCAGGGCCTGGCGATTCGGTGCCCCGCGCAGCCTCGGCGCGGGTGGTCTCGGCAGCATCGAGAACCTGCTACGCGCCTACGAGGCGGCGTCGGGCAGCACGCTGGACCGCGCGGCCATGCACTGGTGGCTGGTGCTGTCCACATTGCGATGGGGCGTCATCTGCCGATATCAGGCGCAGCGCCACCTCTCGGGCCAGACACCGTCGGTCGAACTCGCCGCAATCGGCCGCCGGGTGTGCGAGACCGAGTTCGATCTGCTGACCCTGCTGGAGGTGTCATGACGGGGCTGCACAACCGGCCCACAGCCGCTGAACTCGTCGCCGCGGTCGCCGAGTTCCTGGAGGGCGAGGTCCGGGATGCCACTAGGCCAGATGGTCGGCTCGCCGACGGGTCAGATCGTCGGCTCGCCGACGGGTCAGATGGTCGGCTCGCCGACGTCGGAGCCGTCCATTTCCACGCCCGGGTCGCCGCCAATGTGCTGCGCACGGTCGAGCGCGAACTGCTCGATGACAGTGCGGCGCCCGACCTACTCGGCTTCCCCGACGAGGCCGCGCTGGCCGCCGCGATCCGACGTGGTGACCTCGACGAGCGCAGCGCGGAGGTCGCACCCGCATTGCGCGAACTGGTGTTGTATCGGCTCGCCGTGTCTCATCCCGGATATGAGAACGAGTAGCGACTCACAGACGTCGGGCCCGCGCCAACCAGGCGGGCTCGTCGACGAGTGCGCCGACGGGAAGTTCTATCGCCTCGGTGTGGGCCTGGCCGACGACACCGCGGTAGGTAGTGGTGTCGAGCGCCTCCAGGTCCCAGCCGTGTGCGAACGCGGTGCGAATCTGCGCCTCGCTGACCTGAGGTCCAAAGCCGCGTCCCGCATCCGACAGTGCGAGCACGTGAGCGTGACCGCCCGGCTTGAGCGCGCCGTGCAGGCTCGCGACGTAGCGGGCTCGGTCGTCGTCGCCGAAGATGTGAAACAGTGCGCTGTCCAGGATCGTGTCGTAACCGCCGTCGGCGGGGAGGTTCATCGCGTCACCCACGTCGAAACGCGCCTCGACGTTCTTGGCCGCGGCGTTCGCACGCGCCTGCTCGACCGCGCTGGCGACGTAGTCGATGCCGAGCACGTCATAGCCCAGTCCGGTCAGCAGGATCGTGTGCTCGCCGAGGCCACAGCCGACGTCGAGAATCCTCCCGCTGATCCGGCCGCTGTGTTCGAGGGCGACAATCGCGGGTTGGGGCTCGCCGATGACCCAGGGCGCCGTCCGTGTCTCGTACGCCTCGCTGAACCTGTCCTTTGCTGGTGTGGTCATGAGACCAGTCTGCTTCCTCAACCAAACTTGAGGTCAACCAACGAGAGGAACACATGAGCACTGACGTGGCGGCCAAGCTCTTCAGCGCGATCGAGGCAGGCGACTACGAGACGGTCGCCGGCATGTGGGCCGACGACGTCCTGGTCTGGCACAGCGGCGACACCGCCGACAACGACCGCGTCAAGGCACTCAAGGTGATCCGCTGGTTCATCAACGTGACGACAGCGCGGCGCTACGAGATTCTCGACCGCCATCACTTCGACGGCGGATTCGTGCAGCAGCACCTACTCCACGCGGATGGGACCAACGGTGAATCGATCGATTTGCGGGTATGCATCGTGATCAAGGTGGGCGCCGACGACCTGATCACTCGTATCGACGAGTACTTCGATCCGGCCGATATGGCCCCCCTGATGAATCGGTGAGGAGCGAATCATGGCGATGAGCGACTGGGCGGGTAGCTGGCAGCTGGACCCGCAGAGGTCGGAGGTCACCTTCCGCAGCCCCACGATGTGGGGCCTGTCCAAGGTCAAGGGCACGTTCACCGAGGTCGACGGCACCGGGAGGGTAACGGCACCCGGTGCGGTCGACGGACGACTCCGCATACGCGCGGCATCTGTGCGCACCGGCATCCGCAAGCGCGACGAGCATCTGCGGTCGGCCGATTTCTTCGATGTGGCCGAACACCCGACCATCGACGTGGTGGTTCACGCCGACGGCGCGACCAGAACGAACACCGTCGAACTGCACGCCGGGATGACCATCAGAGGTATCGAGCGGCCGGTCGACCTGCAGGTCGACATCGAGGAACTGGCCGATGGTGCGTTGCGCGTGGTGGCGCGGGCGGAGCTCGACCGCAGCGAGTTCGGCGTGAACGGGAATCTGATCGGCATGATGGGCGACATCACGAAGGTCGAAGCGGCCGCGGTGTTCGTCAAGCAGTCGTAGCATCGAGGGCGTGCCCTCCGGACTGGACCCAGCCGCAGACCCTGCAGGCCGCATCCGGATTCTTGTCTACAGCGACAACGCCCGGACCCGTGACCAGGTGCGCTCCGCCCTGGGCAAGCGGGTGCACCCGGACCTACCGGAATTGACGTATCTCGACGTGGCCACCGCGCCCGTGGTGGTGTCCACGATCGGCGAGGGCGGCATCGACCTGGCGATCCTCGACGGTGAGGCCGCTCCGGCGGGCGGTATGGGATTGGCAAAACAGCTCAAGGACGAGGTGGCGGACTGCCCGCCGATCCTGGTGCTGACGGGCCGACCCGACGACGCCTGGCTGGCTTCCTGGTCCCGCGCGGAAGCTGCGGTCTCGCATCCGATCGACCCGATCCGACTCGGCGAGGCCGTCGCCGCGCTGCTCCGCACACTGGTCAATTAACCAGCACGAAACACTCTGCGGCCGTTCACTCTTCGCGTTCGTCGCGTTGAGGAATCCGGCCCCGCAGTGACACTTCCGATCCTATCCAAAATGCGTCGGGCCATCCGTTAACGAGACTAAGCTGTGTCGCAGCTCACATCGACAGCCCAACGAGGGAGCGACACGGCGGTATGAACTCATACATACCCATCCTGGTACTCGGTGCCATCGCGGCCGCATTCGCGGTCGGCTCGGTCGGCATCGCGGTTCTCATCGGCCCGAGGCGCTACAACCGCGCCAAGCTCGAGGCCTACGAGTGCGGTATCGAGCCCATCGAGCCGGGTTCGCCCAACAGCGAGGCCACCGGTCAACGATTCCCGGTGAAGTACTACCTGACTGCGATGTTGTTCATCGTCTTCGATATCGAGATCGTGTTCCTCTACCCGTGGGCGGTGTCCTTCGACTCCCTCGGACTGTTCGCCGTCATCGAGATGCTGCTGTTCATGCTGACCGTCTTCGTCGCGTACGCCTATGTCTGGCGGCGCGGCGGACTGAGCTGGGATTGATCTGATGGGACTCGAAGAACGCCTGCCGGGCGGGATCCTGCTGTCGACCGTAGAGAAGGTCGCCGGCTACGTGCGCAAGGGGTCACTGTGGCCCGCCACCTTCGGCCTGGCGTGCTGCGCCATCGAGATGATGGCCACCGCGGGGCCCAGATTCGACATCGCCCGGTTCGGTATGGAGCGCTTCTCTGCCACCCCCCGCCAAGCCGACCTCATGATCGTCGCGGGTCGTGTCAGCCAGAAGATGGCGCCGGTGCTGCGGCAGGTGTACGACCAGATGGCCGAGCCCAAATGGGTTCTCGCGATGGGTGTCTGCGCATCATCGGGCGGCATGTTCAACAACTACGCCGTGGTGCAGGGCGTCGACCATGTGGTGCCGGTGGACATCTACCTGCCGGGTTGCCCACCACGCCCGGAGATGCTGATGAACGCCATCCTCATGCTGCACGCCAAGATCGCCGAGATGCCGCTGGGCGTCAACCGAGCCGAGGCCATCGCGGCCGCCGAGCAGGCCGCGCTCGCCTCCCGACCGACCATCGAGTTCACGGGACTGCTGCGGCCATGACCGAGTCGAACGGCACTACCAACGGCAGCCGCGACGCCACGGAGCGCGAGGTGATCGACACGCGCCGAGGCATGTTCGGCGTGAGCGGCAGCGGTGACACATCTGGCTACGGCAGGCTCGTCAGGGAGATCTCGCTACCCGGCAGTTCCCCCCGGCCCTACGGCGGCTACTTCGACGAGGTCGTCGACGGACTCGCCGCGGCGCTCGGTGACGACACCTTCGAGGCTGCCGTCGAGCGCGTTGTCGTGTTCCGCGACGAACTCACCCTCGAGGTGCGGCGCGAGCACCTGGTCGCCGTCGCGCGCACACTGCGCAACGATCCCGCACTGAGATTCGAACTGTGCCTCGGCGTTTCGGGTGTGCACTACCCGAGTGACACCGATCGTGAACTGCACGCGGTGTACCCGTTGATGTCCATCACGCACAACCGCAGGATCCGCATCGAAGTGGCCGCACCCGACGCGGACCCGCACATGCCGTCGCTGTACTCGGTGTACCCCACCACCGATTGGCACGAACGCGAGACCTACGACTTCTTCGGCATCATCTTCGACGGCCACCCAGCGCTGACCCGAATCGAGATGCCCGACGACTGGGTCGGACACCCGCAACGCAAGGACTATCCGTTGGGCGGAATCCCGGTGGAGTACCACGGTGCCGAGATACCCCCGCCCGACGAGCGGAGGGCCTACAACTGATGACCACACACGACACAGACCGCGGCGAGACCGTCGTCACGGTCGGCGGAGAGGACTGGCAGGACGTTGTCGCCGCAGCACGGGAAGCGTCGGTGGCCGGTGAGCGGATCGTCGTCAACATGGGTCCGCAGCACCCGTCCACACATGGCGTGCTGCGACTGATCCTGGAGATCGAGGGCGAGACCATCACCGAGGCACGGTGCGGAATCGGCTACCTCCACACCGGGATCGAGAAGAACCTCGAGTACCGGAACTGGACCCAGGGCGTGACGTTCGTGACGCGGATGGACTATCTGTCGCCGTTCTTCAACGAGACGGCCTACTGCCTCGGCGTCGAGAAACTGCTTGGCGTGACCGACGACATCCCGGAGCGCGCCAACGTCATCCGCGTCCTGCTGATGGAACTCAATCGGATATCCAGTCACCTGGTGGCACTGGCCACCGGTGGTATGGAACTCGGCTCGATGTCGGCGATGTTCTTCGGGTTCCGTGAACGCGAGTTAGTGCTGTCGGTCTTCGAGACCATCACCGGACTGCGGATGAACCACGCCTACATCAGGCCCGGCGGCCTGGCCTCGGACCTGCCCGACGAGGCGATCCCGCAGCTCAAGGAGCTGATGGTGCTGTTGCCGAAACGTCTGCGGGACATGGAGAACCTGCTCAACGAGAACTACATCTGGAAGGCCCGCACCGTCGGCATCGGCTACCTCGACCTGACGGGGTGCATGGCGCTGGGCATCACCGGACCCGTGCTGCGCTCCACGGGGTTGCCACACGATCTGCGCCGCGCCCAGCCCTACTGCGGCTACGAGAACTACGAGTTCGACGTCATCACCACCGACGAGTGCGACTCCTACGGCCGGTACATGATCCGGGTCCGCGAGATGCGCGAGTCGATCAAGATTGTCGAGCAGTGCATGGACCGGCTCACGCCGGGACCGGTGATGATCACCGACAAGAAGCTGGCCTGGCCCGCCGATCTGAAACTGGGCCCCGACGGATTGGGAAACTCCCCCGATCACATCGCCAAGATCATGGGCTCCTCGATGGAGGCACTGATCCACCACTTCAAACTGGTCACCGAGGGTATTCGCGTACCGGCCGGCCAGGTGTACGTCGCCGTCGAGTCCCCCCGCGGCGAGCTCGGAGTGCACATGGTCAGCGATGGCGGCACTCGTCCCTACCGGGTGCACTACCGCGATCCCTCGTTCACGAATCTGCAGGCGGTGGCGGCGATGTGCGAGGGCGGCATGGTCGCCGACGCCATCGCGGCCGTGGCGTCGATAGACCCGGTGATGGGCGGTGTGGATAGATGACGGCAGTGGAACTTCGGCTTGGGCAGCGACCCGACGAGGCCGGACCGCCGATCGGTGGTGGCACGCAGGCATATCCGCCCCACGTCGCGGCGCGGCTGTCCGCGGACGCCGCGCAGATCATCGCCCGCTACCCCGAGGCTCGATCAGCCCTGCTGCCGCTGCTGCACCTGGTGCAGTCCGAGGACGGCTATCTCACCCCCGCCGGAATTACCTTCTGTGCTGCACAATTGGACCTCAGCGCCGCGGAGGTCACCGCCGTCGCGACGTTCTACTCGATGTATCGGCGTACCCCCACCGGCGAGTATCTGGTCGGAGTGTGCACCAACACGCTGTGCGCCGTGATGGGCGGTGACGCGATACTGGAGGTACTCGAGTATCACCTGGGCGTGCACGCCGGCCAGACCACCGCGGACGGCAAGGTCACCCTGGAGCACATCGAGTGCAACGCCGCATGCGATTACGCCCCGGTGCTGATGGTCAACTGGGAGTTCTTCGACAACCAGACACCCTCGTCGGCACGGGATCTCGTCGACGATCTGCGCTCGGACACCCCGGTGCGGCCGACCCGGGGTGCGCCACTGTGCACGTTCCGTCAGACCGCCCGCATCCTGGCGGGGTTTCCCGACGAGCGGCCGGGCGCCAATGACGGTGCGCCGGGTGCAGCCACGTTGGCCGGCCTTGAGGTGGCACGGCAGCGCGACATGTCGGCCCCAGCCGTCGGCGAGTCCGGCGCCGTCGCAGCCGGTCCCGATGACGAGCGGATCACACGGGAGACGCTTCGCAACGAGCCGGCACCCGCGCCGTCGGCCGACGTGCCCCCGACGAACGGACAGTCGTAGTGACCCTGACCCCCGTCCTCAGCAGTTACTGGGATCAGCCGTCGTCATGGACGCTGGACACCTATCGGCGCCACGATGGTTACCGGGCACTCGACAAGGCACTGTCGATGGCACCCGATGACGTCATCGCCCTGGTGAAGGACTCCGGTCTGCGCGGCCGCGGCGGCGCAGGCTTTCCGACCGGGCAGAAGTGGTCCTTCATCCCGCAGGGTGATGAGGGTGCCGGGGCCAAACCGCACTACCTGGTGATCAATGCCGATGAGTCCGAACCCGGGACGTGCAAGGACATGCCATTGATGATGGCGACACCGCACGTGCTGATCGAGGGCGCGATCATCGCCGCCTACGCGATCCGGGCACGGCACGCGTTCATCTACGTCCGCGGCGAGGTGGTTCCGGTGCTGCGACGGTTGCAGGTCGCCGTCGCCGAGGCGTACGACGCCGGGTACCTCGGTAATAACGTCGGCGGGTCGGGCTTCGACGTCGACCTCATCGTGCACGCCGGTGCGGGCGCCTACATCTGCGGTGAGGAGACCGCACTGCTCGACTCACTGGAGGGCAGGCGGGGCCAACCACGGCTGCGGCCACCATTTCCCGCTGTCGCGGGCCTGTACGCCTGTCCGACGGTGGTCAACAACGTCGAGTCCATCGCCAGCGTGCCCGCCGTCGTGCGCGGCGGCGTCGACTGGTTCAAGTCGATGGGGTCGGAGAAGTCACCGGGGTTCACGCTGTACTCGCTGTCGGGCCACGTCACCCGTCCCGGCCAGTACGAGGCGCCGCTGGGCATCACGCTGCGCGAGCTGCTGGACTACGCCGGTGGTGTCCGGGCCGGACACGAACTGAAGTTCTGGACCCCCGGCGGATCGTCCACACCGCTGCTGACCGCCGAACATCTCGACGTGCCACTCGATTACGAGAACGTGGCCAAGGCCGGGTCGATGCTGGGCACCAAGGCGCTGCAGATCTTCGACGAGACCACCTGCGTGGTGCGCGCCGTCCGGCGCTGGACCCAGTTCTACGCCCACGAGTCGTGCGGTAAGTGCACGCCGTGCCGCGAGGGCACCTACTGGCTGGCTCAGATCTACGCGCGACTTGAGGAGGGGTCCGGCGGGCAGGCCGATATCGACAAGCTCCTCGACATCTCCGACGCGATCAACGGTAAGTCGTTCTGCGCGCTCGGGGACGGTGCGGCCAGCCCGATCCTGTCGTCGGTCAAGCACTTCCGCGACGAGTACCTCGCCCATCTCGACGGTGGGTGCCCGTTCGACCCACACGCGTCGATGCTCGAAGTGCCGGAAGGAGTTGGGGTGTGACGACCGCGGAGGACAAGGCCGACAAGAAGGCGGCGGCCCTCACCGGCCAGCAGGTCAACGAGGAGATGGTGTCGCTCACCATCGATGACCATCCGATCAGCGTGCCCAAGGGCACGTTGGTGATTCGGGCCGCCGAGTTGATGGGCATTCAGATTCCGCGCTTCTGTGACCACCCCCTGCTCGACCCCGTCGGAGCCTGCCGCCAGTGTCTGGTGGAGGTGGAGGGTCAGCGCAAGCCGATGGCGTCGTGCACCATCACCGTCACCCCCGACATGGTGGTGCGCACGCAGCTGACGTCGGAAGCGGCGGACAAGGCTCAACACGGTGTGATGGAACTGCTGCTCATCAATCATCCGCTGGACTGCCCGGTGTGCGACAAGGGCGGCGAGTGCCCGCTGCAGAACCAGGCCATGTCCAACGGGCAGGCCGACTCGAGGTTCACCGACGTCAAACGCACGTTCCCCAAACCCATTAACCTATCGGCGCAGGTGCTGCTCGACCGGGAGCGTTGCGTGCTCTGCGCGCGGTGTACCCGATTCTCCAACCAGATCGCCGGCGACCCGTTCATCGAGCTGCTGGAACGTGGTGCGCTACAACAGGTCGGCATCGCGTCAGACACCCCGTTCGACTCGTACTTCTCCGGCAACACGGTGCAGATCTGCCCGGTCGGCGCGCTGACCGGCACCGCCTACCGATTCCGCGCCCGGCCGTTCGACCTGGTGTCCTCGCCGAGTGTGTGCGAGCACTGCGCGTCCGGCTGTGCACAGCGCACCGACCATCGCCGCGGAAAGGTGTTGCGCCGGCTCGCCGGTGACGACCCCGAGGTGAACGAGGAGTGGAACTGCGACAAGGGCCGCTGGGCGTTCACCTATGCCACGCAGGGTGACCGGATCACCACGCCCCTGATTCGCGACGCCGACGGCAGCCAGCGTCCTGCCTCATGGTCGGAGGCCGTCGCGGTCGCGGTCCGCGGTCTGATGGCGGCCGGCGCGAGGACCGGTGTGCTGGTCGGTGGGCGCAGCACCGTCGAGGACGCCTACGCCTACGCCAAGTTCGCCCGTATCGTGCTCGGCACCAACGACATCGACTTCCGCATCCGCGCGCACTCCGAGGAGGAGGCGCAGTTCCTGGCCGTCGCGGTCGCGGGCCGGCCGATGGCGGTCACCTACGCCGACCTCGAGTCCGCGCCCGCCGTGCTGCTGGCTGGCCTCGAGCCGGAGGAGGAGTCGCCGATCGTCTTCCTGCGGTTGCGCAAGGCGCACCGCAAGCGCGGACTGTCGGTGTCGGCGATCGCGCCGTTCCGCACGCGCGGCCTGGAGAAGATGGGCGGTCGTCTGATCGCGACGCCACCCGGTGGTGAGGCGGACGCCCTGGACGCACTCACCGAGGAACTCGCACCGGGCACGATAATCCTGGTCGGCGAGCGACTGGCGTCCGCGCCCGGCGCATACTCGGCGGCCCTTCGCCTGGCCGACGCGACGGGTGCCCGGCTGGGCTGGGTGCCGCGTCGCGCCGGTGACCGCGGTGCGCTGGAAGCCGGTGCCGCGCCCAACCTTCTACCGGGCGGCAGGCCTCTGGCCGACCCCCTCGCACGCGCCGAGACGGCCACTGGCTGGAACGTGGCAAGCCTGCCCGACGCGGACGGACGCGACACCGCGGGCATCCTCGCGGCCGCCTCCGACGGGACACTGCAGGCACTGCTGGTTGGGGGTGTCGACCTCGACGACCTCCCCGATCGGGACGCCGCCGTCGCGGCAGTCGACGCCGCGCCGTTCGTGGTCAGTCTCGAACTGCGCCACAGTGCGGTCACCGATCGTGCCGACGTCGTGTTCCCCGTCGCCCCCGTGACGGAGAAGGCGGGCGCGTTCGTCAACTGGGAGGGCCGGCCCCGCACGTTCGAGCCCGCGCTGTCCCCGAACGCCACCGCGGACATGCGGGTGCTGGCCGCACTCGCCGACGAGGTGGGTGTCGACCTCGGCCTGCGCGACGCCGCCGCGGTGCGCGACGAGCTCGGACGCCTCGGACCGTGGCAGGGCGCACCCGCCACGGCACCGGAGGTGCCCGCACCCGAGCTTGCGCATCCCGCTGCGGGCACCGCGGTACTGGCCGGCTGGCGGATGTTGTTGGACCCGGGTCCCCGTCGGGGCAGGCTGCAGGACGGCGAACCCCATCTCGCCGGAACCGCGCGGCCGGCGCTGGTGCACCTGTCCGCGGCCACCGCCGCCGAGATCGGCGCGGCCGACGGTGATCTGGTGACCGTCGGCGGGGTGGCCACACTGCCGTTGGCCATCACCCCCGATATGCCCAACCGGGTCGTCTGGCTTCCGCTGGGCGCAGTGGACTCCCCCGTCGGTTCCGTCGTGGGAATCGAACTCGGAGGTGGATCGGCGTGACGTATCCCGACCTGAGTTCGTTCGGCCACGACCCCTGGTGGTTGGTGCTGGCGAAGGCTCTTGGCATCTTCGTGTTCTGCCTGCTGACAGTCCTGGTGGCGATCCTCGTCGAACGGAAGGTGCTGGGCCGCATGCAGATGCGGTACGGCCCCAACCGCGTCGGCCCCTTCGGGCTGCTGCAGAGCCTGGCCGACGGCGTCAAGCTGGCCCTCAAGGAGGGTCTGATCCCAGCGGGTGTCGACAAGCCGATCTATCTGATGGCACCGGTGATCGCGGTGATCCCCGCGATCATGGCCTTCGCGGTCATCCCGATGGGCGGCATGGTCAGCGTTTTCGGCCACCAGACACCGCTGCAGTTGACCGACCTTCCGGTCGCCGTCCTCTACGTGTTGGCGGTGACCTCGATCGGCGTCTACGGAATCATTCTGGCGGGATGGGCATCAGGGTCGACCTATCCGCTGTTGGGCGGCCTGCGCTCGACGGCGCAGGTGATCTCATATGAGATCGCGATGGCGCTGTCCTTCGCCGCGGTGTTCCTCTACTCCGGCACCATGTCCACCTCGGAGATCGTCGCCAGCCAGCAGGGCGTCTGGTACGTGTTCCTGCTGCTGCCGTCGTTCCTCATCTACGTCACGTCGATGGTCGGCGAGACGAACAGGGCGCCTTTCGACCTTCCCGAGGCCGAGGGCGAACTCGTCGGCGGCTTCCACACCGAGTACTCGTCACTGAAGTTCGCGATGTTCATGCTCGCCGAGTACGTCAACATGACCACCGTCTCGGCGCTGGCCGCCACGCTGTTCCTCGGCGGCTGGCAGGCACCGTGGCCGCTGAGCATGATCGACGGCGCCAACAGTGGCTGGTGGCCACTGCTGTGGTTCGTCGGCAAGGTATGGGTGTTCATGTTCATGTTCATGTGGCTGCGCGCGACGCTGCCGCGCATGCGCTACGACCAGTTCATGAACATGGGCTGGAAGGTCCTCATTCCCATCTCGCTGGCGTGGATCATGACGGTGGCGATCGTCCGGACGCTGCGCATCGAGGGCTACGACGGATGGGCGGTCGCCCTCGTCATCGCCAGCGCGGTGGCCGGCATCGGTCTGCTCGCCTACCTGTCGAAGATCCTGCGCCGCAGACAGACCCGCCTTGACACGGGACCGGCGCCGGACTCCGGTGCGTTCCCGACACCCCCGCTCCCCACCAAGGAGGTCACCCATGCCGGTTGACAAGCCCAACTTCGTCGACGCGCTCGCCGGTTTCGGCGTGACCTTCAAGACGATGTTCCACAAACCGATCACCGAGCAGTATCCGGAGAAACCGGGCGCGACCGCGGCGAACTATCACGGCCGCCACCAGTTGAACCGGTATGAGGACGGCCTGGAGAAGTGCATCGGCTGTGAACTGTGCGCGTGGGCGTGTCCCGCCGACGCGATATTCGTCGAGGGCGCCGATAACACCGATGAGCAACGGTTCTCGCCGGGTGAGCGCTACGGCCGGGTGTACCAGATCAACTACCTGCGCTGCATCGGCTGCGGGTTGTGCATCGAGGCGTGTCCGACACGGGCGCTCACCATGACCAACGACTACGAAATGGCCGACGATAACCGGGCCGACCTGATCTACGGCAAGGACAAACTGCTCGCCCCGATGCAACCCGAGATGACGCCACCGCCCCACGCGATGGCCGAGGGCAGCACCGATGAGGACTACTACCGCGGAAACGTCACATCGGACGGTCTGAAGATCGCACCGAAGGAACCGATTCGGTGACAACGGAACTCGTCGCGCTGGCCGCCGATGCGGCCTATCGCACCTCCACCGGAGAGGCCGTGCTGTTCTGGACGCTGGGCACTCTCGCGGTGATCGGTGCGATCGCCATGGTGGCCGCGCCGAAGGCCGTGTACTCGGCGATCTTCCTGGCGTCGACGATGATCATCCTGGCCGTGCTCTACATCGCGCAGGACGCGGTGTTCCTCGGCGTCGTCCAGATCGTCGTCTACACCGGCGCGGTGATGATGCTGTTCCTCTTCGTGCTCATGCTGATCGGTGTCGACTCGTCGGACTCGCTGGTGGAAACCATTCGCGGCCAACGCCTTGCCGGCATCGTCGTCGGGATCGCGTTCGGCCTGCTGCTGATCGCCGGCATCGGCAACGTCAGCACCGCCGGATTCACGGGTCTGGCCCAGGCGAATGCGGGCGGTAACGTGGAGGGCCTGGCCGCGCTGATCTTCGTGCGGTATGTGTGGGCGTTCGAGTTGACGAGCGCACTGCTGATCACCGCTGCACTCGGCGCGATGGTGCTGGCGCACCGCGAGCGGATCGAGCGCCGCAAGACGCAACGCGAGATGTCCATCGAGCGCTTCGCCGAGGGCGGCCATCCCACACCCATGCCCAATCCCGGCGTCTACGCCCGGCACAACGCCGTCGACGTCGCCGCCCGACTGCCCGACGGGTCGGACTCTGAGCTGTCGGTGAGCGCGATCCTGGAGCCGAGGAGCGGGACGCGGTGAATCCGCGGACGCGAGGAGCAATATGAACCCAGCGAACTACCTGTATCTGTCGGCGCTGTTGTTCACCATCGGCGGCGCGGGAGTCCTGTTGCGGCGCAATGCGATCGTCATGTTCATGTGCGTCGAGCTGATGCTGAATGCGTGCAACCTGGCGTTCGTCACGTTCTCCCGCATGCACGGTCACCTCGACGGGCAGGTGGTGGCGTTCTTCACGATGGTGGTGGCCGCGTGCGAGGTGGTGGTGGGCCTGGCGATCATCATGTCCATCTTCCGGGCCAGGCGGTCGGCCTCGGTCGACGCGGCGAACCTCCTGAGGAACTGAGCGGATGACACTTCCCGTGTGGCTTCTGATCGCGCTCCCGCTGGCCGGTGCGGCGGTCCTGTTGCTCGGTGGGCGGGCCACCAATGCGTGGGGACACGTGCTCGGCTGCCTCACCGTGATCGCGTCGTTCGCCGTGGGTGTCGTGCTGTTCGTCGATCTGCTCAACCGCGGCGCAGACGACCGGGTGCTGCATGAGACGCTCTTCTCCTGGGTTCCGGTCGCGCAGCTACAAGTGGACTTCGGCCTGCAACTCGATCAACTCTCGGTGTGCTTCGTCCTGCTGATCACCGGTGTCGGCTCGCTGATCCACGTGTACTCAGTCGGCTACATGAAGGAGGATGCCGAACGCCGGCGGTTCTTCGGCTATCTCAACCTGTTCGTGGCCGCGATGCTGCTGCTGGTGCTCGCCGACAACTTCCTGGGCCTCTACGTCGGCTGGGAGGGCGTCGGCCTGGCGTCCTATCTGCTGATCGGCTTCTGGTCATTCAAGCCGTCGGCCGCGGCGGCCGCGAAGAAGGCGTTCGTCGTCAACCGCGTGGGAGACATCGGCCTCGCGTTGGCGCTGATGGTGATGTTCACCGAGGTCGGAAGTGTCTCGTACGAGGGCGTGTTCGGCGCCGCGAATGAGATGAGCCAGGGCACGCTCACCGCGATCGGCCTGCTACTGCTGTTGGCGGCGTGCGGGAAGTCCGCACAGGTGCCGCTGCAGTCGTGGCTCGGCGACGCCATGGAGGGCCCGACCCCGGTGTCGGCGCTGATCCACGCGGCCACGATGGTCACCGCCGGTGTGTACCTGATCGTGCGGTCGGGACCAATCTACGACCTGGCGCCCGACGCGCGCACCGGCGTGGTGATCGTGGGTGCGGTGACACTGCTGTTCGGCGCGATCATCGGGTGCGCCAAGGACGACATCAAGAAGGCGCTTGCCGCCTCGACCATGAGCCAGATCGGCTACATGGTGATGGCGGCCGGCCTCGGTCCCGCGGGCTACGCGATCGCGATCATGCACCTGCTGACCCACGGCTTCTTCAAGGCCGGGTTGTTCCTCGGTGCGGGCTCGGTGATGCACGGTATGAACGACGAGACCGATATGCGCCGGTACGGCGGGCTGCGCACCTTCATGCCGATCACGTTCGTGACGTTCGGACTCGGCTACCTCGCCATCATCGGTGTGCCGCCGTTCGCCGGGTTCTTCTCCAAGGACGCCATCATCGAAACCGCCTTCGCCGCAGGCGGAGTCCGGGGCCTACTGCTCGGCGGCGCGGCGCTGCTGGGCGCGGGCGTCACGGCGTTCTACATGACGCGGGTGATGCTGATGACGTTCTTCGGGGAGAGGCGCTGGAAGGACCCCACCGTGCATCCGCACGAGTCACCCGGCGTGATGACGGGCCCCATGGTGGTGTTGGCCATCGGCTCAGTCGGGGCGGGTGCGCTGCTGGCCATCGGCGGAACCCTGGAGCACTGGCTGGAACCCGTCGTGGGCAGCCAGGAAGTGCACCACGCGGTCCCGGTGTGGGTGATGACGATCATCACGCTCTCGGTGGTCGCGATCGGCGTCGGCATCGCCTACCGCATGTACGCCACCCGGCCGATCCCGGAGACCGCGCCCGACAATGTCTCCGCACTCACCGTCGCCGCCCGCAGCGACCTCTACGGTGACGCGTTCAACGAGGACGTGTTGATGCGCCCTGGCCAGCACGTCACCGCGGGGCTCGTCGAGATCGACGATGACGCCATCGACGGTGTCTCGCGGGGCCTCGGCGTGGTGGTGGGTGGCGCCTCGCGCCGGTTGGGTCTGCTGCAGACCGGTTACGCCCGCTCCTACGCACTGTCGATGTTCGCCGGTGCCGCCGTCGTGGTGGCCGCGATTCTGGCGGTGAGGGTCTGGTGACCGGCATGCCGTGGCTGACCGTGTTGTGGGCTGTGCCGATGATCGGCGCGGTCGTGGTGATGTTGTTGCCCTCGGCCGCACGGCATCTCGCGAAGTACGCAGCGCTGGGCTTCTCGCTGGTGGTCCTCGTCCTCGCCGCGCTGTTGGCGGTCGAGTTCGACCCCGCGGGCGCGCAGTACCAGTTCGTCGAGGACCACGAGTGGATCCCCTCGTTCGGAACGGGTTACATCCTGGGCCTGGACGGGATCGCTCTGGCACTGGTCGTGTTGACCGCGGTGCTGGTGCCGCTGCTCATCATCGCGGGCTGGAACGACAGCGGCGATCAGCCCCGTTCGGCGCACACGTACATGGCGTTGACGCTGGCCGTCGAGGGCATGGTGCTGATCTCGCTGACGGCGTTGGATGTGCTGCTGTTCTACGTGTTCTTCGAGGCGATGCTCATCCCGCTGTACTTCCTCATCGGCGGATTCGGCGCCGGGACCGCACAGGGCCGATCGAGGGCGGCGGTGAAGTTCCTGCTGTACAACCTCTTCGGCGGCCTGATCATGCTGGCCGCGGTCATCGGGTTGTACGTCGCGACCGCGACCAGTGGCGCGTTCGATGCGGGCACATTCGACTTCCGTGCCATCGTGGCGGCCGTCTCCAGTGGTGAGCTCGGCATCAGCCCCACCGTGCTCAACGCGCTCTTTCTCGGCTTCATGTTCGCCTTCGCCGTCAAGGCACCGCTGTGGCCGTTCCACCGCTGGTTGCCCGACGCGGCGGTGGAGTCCACACCCGCGACCGCCGTGCTGATGATGGCGGTGGTCGACAAGGTCGGCACGTTCGGCATGCTGCGGTACTGCCTGCAGCTGTTCCCCGACGCATCGATGACGTTCCGGCCCCTGATCATCACGCTCGCGGTGATCGGCATCATCTACGGTGCCGTCGTCGCGATCGGCCAGACCGATGTGATGCGGCTGATCGCCTACACGTCGATATCGCACTTCGGGTTCATCATCCTCGGCATCTTCGTGATGAACAGCCAAGGCCAGTCCGGCTCGACGTTGTATATGGTCAACCACGGCATATCGACCGCCGCGTTATTCCTGATCGCGGGGTTCCTGGTGTCGCGCGGGGGAACCCGAGCCATCGCCGCCTACGGCGGTGTCCAGAAGGTGGCGCCGGTGCTGGCTGGCACGTTCCTCGTTGCCGGCCTCGCCACGCTGTCACTACCGGGCCTGGCACCGTTCATCAGCGAGTTCCTGGTGCTGATCGGCACATTCACCGCGTATCCCGCCTTCGCGGTGTTCGCGGCTCTGGCGCTGGTGCTGTCGGCCATCTACATCCTGTGGGCGTATCAGCGGATGATGACCGGGCCCGTCACCGACGGTAACGAGAAGCTGCACGACCTGGTCCCCCGCGAGCTGCTGGTGGTCACCCCGTTGATCGCGATTCTGCTGGTTCTCGGGATCTATCCGAAGCTCGCGCTGGACGTGATCAATCCGGCGGTCACGCACACGCTCATCACGATCGACCAGCAGGACCCCGCTCCACGCGTTGCGGAAGGAGCCTCGAAATGAACCTGACCCCACCGACCGTCGAGTACGGACTGGTCTCGCCGATGCTCATCGTGCTCGGCGCGGCCATCGTCGGCGTGCTGGTCGAGGCGTTCCTGCCGCGGCGCATGCGCTACCCGGTGCAACTCGTGGTCGCCGTCGGCGCGCAGGTCGCCGCGCTGATAGCCGTGGCCAAGGAGTGTATCGACCTCGGCGCCTCTGCCGGTCAGACCACCGTCATGGGCGCTGTCGCCATCGACAAGCCGACACTGTTCCTGCAGGGCACCCTGCTGGCGGTTGGCATCCTCGGCACGCTGCTGATCGCCGAACGCAGGATCACCTCCGAGGTCGATGCGGATGACGGAGCGACGGGTCTGGACGCGTTCACCCCGCAGGCGTCGACCGTGCCGGGCAGCGTCGCCGAGAAACTCGCCACCAAAGCTGGTGTGGCACAGACTGAGGTCTTCCCGCTGACGATGTTCGCGCTGAGCGGCATGATGCTGTTCGGCGCGTCCGAGGATCTCCTCACGATGTTCATCGCGCTTGAGGTCTTCTCATTGCCGCTGTACCTGCTGTGCGGGATGGCGCGACGACGCCGACTCCTGTCTCAGGAGGCCGCACTGAAGTACTTCCTGCTTGGTGCGTTCTCCTCGGCGTTCTTCCTCTACGGCATAGCGCTGCTGTACGGCTATTCCGGCGGGTTGAGCCTGCGCGGTATCAACGACGCGGTCGCGACGAACCCCGACAACACCACCCTCGCGCTGGTCGGCGTGGGCTTGCTCTCCGTCGGTGTGCTGTTCAAAGTCGGTGCCGTGCCGTTCCATTCGTGGATCCCGGATGTCTATCAGGGTGCGCCCACACCGGTCACCGCGTTCATGGCCGCAGCCACGAAGATCGCCGCATTCGGTGCGATGCTGCGGATCTTCTACGTCGCGCTGCCCGGGTTGGAGGACGACTGGCGGCCCCTGATGTGGGCCATCGCGATCCTCACCATGGTGGTGGGCACCGTGGCCGCCGTGTCCCAGAACAACGTCAAGCGGATGCTGGCGTACTCATCGGTGTCGCATGCCGGATTCGTCTTGACCGGCGTCATCGCCTTGAACGACAGCGGATTGTCGGCCACCCTGTTCTACCTGGCGGCGTACGGCTTCAGCACGCTCGGCGCGTTCGCGGTCGTCAGTCTCGTGCGCAACGCGCAGGACGAGGAGGAGACCGACATGTTGCGCTGGGCCGGTCTCGGGCGGCGTCATCCGCTGGTGGGCGTGGTGTTCTCGCTGTTCCTGCTGGCCTTCGCCGGCATTCCGCTGACAAGTGGTTTCGTCAGCAAGTTCGCGGTGTTCAAGGCCGCCGCCGAGGGTGGTGCGGTGCCGCTGGTGATCGTCGGTGTCTGTGCCAGCGCGGTGGCCGCCTACTTCTACGTACGCGTCATCGTGCTGATGTTCTTCACCGAGCCGCCCGAGGATCCGCCCACCGTGGTGGTGCCGAGTTCGTTGAGTATGGCGACGGTGACATTGTCCGCGGCCATCACGCTGGCACTCGGCGCACTGCCCCAGCCTCTGCTGGACCTGGCCAACAGCGCCGCCGAATTCGTGCGCTAGCGCACCTAGTGCAGCAGTCCGACGCGGCGGTACGTCTCCTCCAGGAATCGTTGCATCTGTTGCACTGAGGGTGGATTCGGCTGCAGTACACGGTAGGTCGCGGCACCCGCGAGCATGTCGACGAGGACCTCGAGATCCGCGTCGGGGTCGACGTGCCCCTCGTCCTGCGCGCGGTGAAGCATCGCGATGATCAGGGTGCGTCGCGGGGCGATGTAGTGCGTCCAGTACGTCTCCATCAGTAGTGGGTGTGACACCGCGGAGCCGAAGATCGCGGCGATGAGTGCGCGGAATCTGGGATCAGCGGCGGTGCGGGCGGCACCGGCGATATTGCGCCGCACCAGTTCCGCAGCCGGGATCACGGCAACCTGCTCTGCTGTGGGCCAATCAATTTCGCCACGGACATGCACCTCGATCGCATCCGCGACGAGGCGTTCCTTCGACGACCATCGGCGATACACGGTGGGCTTCCCAACCCCCGCTCGCTTGGCGATCTGCTCGATGCTCGTCGCGGCGATGCCGTGCTCGATGAACGTCTCAAGTGCCGCATCGAGTATCGCCGTGTCACGGGTGGGGTCGCGTGGACGCCCACGTTCGCCGGCCGTCACCGCACGCGACCTATCATCAACACGTCTCGGATCCATCGCAACATGTCGTCGTGATCGCGCCCGCGCCAGGCCAGGTGACCGTCGGGCCTGACGAGGAAGTCATCGATCGGGTCGGGATCGGTTCGCCGGAGGGTCACCACGCCTGCGAGCCCGCGCGTCTGCGCGACGGCTTCCGCACCACCGGACCGCAGATGCACCCAGTGTCCGCGCAACTCGGCGTACAACCGGGTCGCATCACCGTCCGCGGTGATGCAGGGTTGGTCGGGCACCCGATCTCCCGGGCGGGGCTTGTGCCCAAAACCTGGTCGTGGACGTGGCCGATCCGCCAACGGGCCCCGGCGGTAGCTCACCCACAGTTGGGACGCCTGGTAGGTCGCCCAGCGCTGCAGGGCGGGCCGGTTGAAGACATGCACCAGGACGTGGTCGCGGATGAATCGACCCATCGGCCGGTCCGCGATGTTGAGCTTGGTGACCGCACTTGTGCTGCGCAGGACTTCGGTGGCGAGCGGGCGGCGCTCGGCCTGATAGGTGTCGAGAAGCGCGGCACTCGCCCCGCCCTTGACGATCAGTGCGAGCTTCCACGCCAGATTCTCCGCGTCTCCCAGCCCGGTGAGCATTCCCTGCCCGCCGAAGGGTGCATGCGTGTGCGCAGCGTCTCCCGCGATGAGGACGCGGCCATTGCGGTAGTCATCGGCGAGACGCCGGTGGACCTGGAAGACGGACAACCATTCGGGGTCGGTCACCGCCACGTCGAGGCCGGTGCGCTCGGGCAGTATCTCCGTGATCCGGGCGAGTATGGCCTCTTGGGAGGGTTTGTCGGATTCCTGGCCGGGATCGTAGGCGATGATGCGCCACAACCGATCCGAGTCGTCCGGCATCGGCATCGCCCCGATCATGCCGTCTCGGTGGATCCACCCGCTCGTGCCCGCGCGGTCAAGATCCCAGTCGAGGCGAACATCGGCGAGCAGGAACCGCTCAGACAGCTGTACTCCCGGGAAGGCGATGTCGACCAGACGCCGCGTCGCGCTCGACGCTCCGTCGCAACCGACGAGCCAGTGCGCCTCGATGCGCCGGCCGTCTTCGAGTTCGGCCACGACCCGAAGGTCGTCCTGTTCGACGCCGACCACCTTCGCGTTCCACTGGATGTCGCCGCCGAGCTCGGTCAGTCGGGCCCGCAGCTCCCCCTCGACGGCCGCCTGCGAGATCACCATGGGTGGCGCGGCGGTCCGCATGCCCGGGTCGCCGAAGCGCACCCTCATCACAGGATCTCCGCCGAGGTAGGTGGTGATGAGCATGGCGGACACGGATCGCGACGGCAGGTCACCGAGCGCTCCGAGCCGGTCGAGCACCTCCGCCCCGCGGGCGTGGACGAAGTTCGCCCGCGATGTCGTTGCGGGGCCGTCCGCTCGGTCGAGAACCCACACCGACACACCCTGGGCGCGAAGTCCGCATGCCAGGGCCAGCCCCGCCGGTCCGGCACCCGCCACCACAACGTCTACGTCGACCATGCCGCCTCCCATTAACGAAACGCCATCGTAACGAAATAGTGTTCGCGACACCAGGCAGCCCGCTAGATTGAGCAGATGCCCGCCAGCCAGCACGTGCTCATCGACGACGCCACCAGCGGCACCGGAGTGGTGCGCACGCTGACCCTGAACCGGCCGGACGCGCGAAATGCGCTCAACCGCGACCTGATCCGCGCCCTCTACGCCGCACTCAAGGAGGCCGACGCCGACGAGTCGGTGCGCGCCGTCGTGCTCACGGGCACCGACCCGGCGTTCTGCGCGGGTGTCGACCTCAAGGAGGCGGCGCGCGACGGGATGAAGTACTTCGAGGAGTTCAAGTCGCGCAGCTGCATCACCGCCGTCGCCGAGATGCGTACGCCCATCATCGGCGCCATCAACGGGGCGACGTTCACGGGAGGTCTGGAGCTGGCTCTGGGTTGTGACTTCCTGATCGCCTCGGAGCGTGCGGTATTCGCCGACACCCATGCCCGGGTCGGAATCCTGCCCGGCGGCGGGATGACCGCACGGCTGCCGCAGGTCGTCGGCGCGGCGATGGCACGCCGGCTGTCGATGACCGGTGAGGTGGTCAGCGCCGCGCACGCCGAGCGCATCGGGCTGGTCACCGAGGTGGTCGTCCACGATGACCTGATGACGCGGACCATCGAACTAGCGGGTCACGTCGCGGAGGTTCCCGGCCCGATCATGTTGGGTCTCAAGGAGATCTACGTACGCGGCACGTCGGCGGCGGTCGATCCGGCACTCGCCGCCGAGCGCGATATCGCAGGGTCCCAAGAGCACGACCTCGCCGGTCTGGGTGATCGCTTCGGTGAGGTCTCGGCACGCAACAAGTCGCAGCTCACCACGGCGTCAGGCGATGACGCGATCTAGGCCTGGCGCTTCAGGATGAACTCCACCGTCGGCCTGCCACCGAAGTCCGGGTGCGGTGCGGTGGACATCTGAACCTGGGCGCGCGCCTGCTCGATGACCGGCGTGTCAGGATCCAGCACCGACAGGTAGGTCTCGTGCGCGGTCAGCGATGCGACCGCCACCTCGACGAAGCCGTCGACCGTCTCACCGTGCGTGCCGTCCGGACCGTGCTCGAAAAGCCACCGCGGCTTGCCCTGCTGCTCGGCGCCGATGGCGTCGTACGCGTCGGCGACGGCGTTGGCGAACTCGATGTGGTCGCGCTGATTCGGTAGCCCCGGCGCCCACTGCGGCCCGCTGTAGATGGTGATCACGACGTCGGGCATGCACTCGGTGATGGTCTCGGTGATGCGGGCACGCAGCGCGGCGGTATTGCGGACGTCGCTGTCGGGGAAGTCCCAGAACCGCACGTCGTCGACGCCGACGACGGCGGCCGATCGGATCTGCTCACCCTCACGCAACGGGCCCGCCTGCTCGGGCGACATGCCCTGGATACCCCGCTCGCCCCTGGTGGCCAGGGCGTAGGTGACCGTGCGGCCCTGCACCGTCCACTTCGCGACGGCTGCACCGGTGCCGTACTCGGGATCGTCGGGGTGCGGAACGAGGACCAGCGCGGAGTGCCAGTCGGAGGGAAATGGCTGCAGGCTCATGCGAGCACTCCATGGATGACGATGGCCGTGGTCTGATCGACCCAAGCCTCGTCGAGATCGCGGTCGGGCTGCAACAGAAGCCGCAGCATGGTCGCGCCGCCAATGATCTCGATGAGCCGCTCGGGGTCGACGTCAGCGTGCACCTCCCCGCGCTCCACGGCGTGGCGCAGGCGGTCCTGCACGACCTCGAACAGGCCGACGAAGCGGCTCATAACTCGGGCGTTGAGATCGGAGTCGGCCGCCATGTCGGCGATCAGGCCCGGTAGCGCGGCCCGGACCACGGGGCTGATGAACACGTCGCGGGCGGCGGAGATCATGGCTCGCACATCGCCGGCGATGTCACCCTCGGGCATTGCCAGTGCCGACGGCGCGATCGGGAAGGCCGCCTCGTGCACCAGTTCGGCCTTGCTCGACCAGCGACGGTAGAGCGCGGTCTTGGTGGTTCCGGCCCGCTCGGCGACCGCGGCCATCGTGAGGTTGGCATAACCGATTTCGACGAGAAGGTCCGTCGTGGCGGCAACTATGGCAGCGTCGATCCGAGGGTCGCGTGGACGGCCCGCACTCGGGATCTGCCTCTGCTCATCGCGGCCGCGGGTCTTGTCATCCGCAGGTGCGTCTGCTTTCATAACGCTACTCACCGTATCGTAATTTCTGAGAGGGCGACACTGTGGTCAATGAACCGGCCGTCGAAGACGTCAGCCGCTTGCATCGCTCATCACGGGACGTCAGCGTGCTCCCGTCGGTGCTGTCGCAATGGCTGTCCACCTGCATGCCCGGCGGCGTGACGCCTGACGTGACCATCGAGAGTGGCGTCGAGTCCAATGGCATGTCGTCGGAGACCATTCTCCTGACCGGACGCTGGGAGGCGGACGGCAATCCAGTCGAGGAGCACTGGGTGGCGCGAGTCGCGCCCACCACCGAGGACGTCCCCGTCTTTCCGAGCTACCGGATGGACCATCAGTTCGAGGTGATCAGGCTCGTCGGCGAGCTGACCGACGTGCCAGTCCCCCGGGTCCGCTGGATCGACGACGAGGGCGCGGTGCTGGGCACGCCGTTCTTCCTCATGGACAAGGTCTCGGGTGTCGTGCCGCCCGATGTCATGCCCTACACGTTCGGCGACAACTGGTTCGCCGACGCTCCCGCCGAGAAGCGCCGCGAACTGCAGGACACGACCGTCGAGGTCCTGGCCAAACTCCACTCGATCCCCAACGCCGAGCAGACGTTCGCCTTCCTGTCCGAGGTCGACCCGCCCGGTGACACCGCGCTGCGTCGGCACTTCGGCTGGCTCAAGGACTGGTACGAGTTCGCGGTGCCCGATATCGGCCGCTCACCGACCGTGGAACGCGCCCTGGCCTGGCTGGAGGACAACTTCCCCACTGACGTCGCCGCCTCGCCGTCGGTCCTGGTCTGGGGCGACTCGCGGATCGGCAACGTGCTCTACGACGACTTCCGGCCCGTCGCCGTACTCGACTGGGAGATGGCGACCGTCGGACCGCGCGAGATGGACGTCTCATGGATCATCTTCGCGCACATGGTGTTCCAGGAACTCGCGGGGCTCGCCGGCCTGCCGGGCCTGCCTGATGTCATGCGCGAGGAGGACGTCCGGGCGACATATGAGAAGTTGACCGGCGCCACGCTGGGCGACCTGCGCTGGTTCTACATCTACTCCGGCGTGATCTGGTGCTGCGTGTTCATGCGCACGACCGCCCGCCGGGTGCGGTTCGGCGAGATGGACAAACCCGAGGACGTGGAGTCGGCGTTCTATCACGTGTCGCTGCTGAAGCGACTGATCGAGGAGGACAGCTGATGCTCGGCCCCATGGACGAATTCCCCGTCCACCAGGTTCCGCAGCCGATCGCCTGGCCGGCATCCTCGGACCGCAACTTCTACGACCGCTCGTATTTCAACGCCCATGACCGCACCGGCGACATCTTCGTCATCACCGGCCTCGGTTACTACCCCAACCTCGGGGTCAAGGACGCCTACTTCCTGGTACGACGCGGGGATGAGCAGACGGCCGTGCATCTGTCCGACGCGATCGATCAGGACCGGCTCAACCAGCACGTCGGTGGCTATCGGGTCGAGGTCACCGAGCCGCTCAAGAAGCTGCGCATCGTGCTCGACGAGACCGAGGGCGTCGCAGCGGATCTCACATGGGACGGACTGTTCGACGTGGTGCAGGAGCAGCCACACCTGATGCGTCAGGGCAACCGGGTGACCCTAGACGCCCAGCGGTTCGCTCAATTGGGTTCCTGGAGTGGCTATCTGGAGATCGACGGCCAGCGTATCGACGTTGACCCTGCCACCTGGGTCGGCTCCCGCGACCGGTCCTGGGGCATCCGGCCGATCGGTGAGGCCGAACCGGCCGGCCGGCCCGCCGACCCGCCGTTCGAGGGCATGTGGTGGCTGTACGTGCCGATGGCATTCGACGACTTCGCGCTGGTCCTCATCATCCAGGAGGAGCCCAACGGCTTCCGCTCACTGAACGACTGCTCGCGGATCTGGAAGGACGGCCGCATCGAGCAGCTCGGCTGGCCCAGGATCAAGATCCACTACCGATCCGGCACTCGTATCCCGACCGGCGCCACCATCGATGCCACCGCCCTCGACGGCACCCCCGTCCGGTTCGACGTGGAATCCAAACTGCCCGTGCCGATCCACGTCGGCGGCGGTTATGGCGGCGACGCCGACTGGATCCACGGCGTATGGAAGGGCGAGAAGTTCACCGAACGGCTCACCTACGACATGACCGATCCGGCGGTCATCGGCCGGACCGCGTTCGGTGTCATCGACCACGTCGGGCGTGCCGTCTGCACCGAGGGCACCGCGGCACCCGTCGAGGGTTGGGGTCTGTTCGAGCACGGCGCATTGGGCCGCCACGACCCGTCGGGCTTCGCCGACTGGCTCACCGTCGCGGAGTAACTCACGACAGACGGATTAACGCACACAGAAGGGCACCCGCGCGGCGGGTGCCCCTTCTGTCGTGTGGGTCAGCGTCCGTTGCCGACGGTAGAGGTGACGGCGCCGACGGTGGCCTGCTGCTGGATGTCCTGGATCCAGCCGTGGTGGGTCGAGTCGGCGGCGGCGGGGCCGGCCAAGCCCAACAGAGCGGCGGCGAAACCGGTGGCAATGATGCTGGCGAATCCGAACTTCTTCATGATGATCCCTCTTCCTTGACTGCTTCTGTTGTTGTCTGACACGTAGAACTAGCAGGTCAAGGGATACATTTCCGTTGGCAGAAATTGACCGACGGCTGGCAGGAATCAACCGCGCCGGGGGTAACCCTCACGCCACGGTCAGCGCCAGTACCGCTGCGCCGAGCGCCTCGACGAGGAAGTAGAACCAGTTGGGGTAGAAGGACGTCCGGTCGCCGAGAAGCAGGGACACGATGCGCCCGAACGCCATCCCGGCCAACGCAGCGGCGACGGTGATCACGATGCCCACGCGCACGTCACCCGTGCGTGTCACTGCCAGCGTCAGGATCGCCGCGATGGCGAGCCCGAAGCCGCCGTAGACGGCGCGGACCTCAGCCCGTGACGCGGGTTCGGGCAGCACCGTGCCGAACGGCCGCACCAACGCCGCCGGCGCGGCCAATCCGTACAGACCCATGCCAAGGAACAACACAGCGACGACCACTACGACGATGGTGCCGGTCACGATAGCCTCCTTGCGAAGTGGCAGGAGGCCAGCATGCCAAGCGAATCAGGCGCGACGCTTCCACAAACCTGCTGTCCCACGGTGTGGTTACGTCCCGGCGAGGCGCTGTACGCCGGGCCGGGACTGAACCTGTCGGCCCACTCGGGCTCGGTGTGGTGCCTCGCGGTCGGGGTCGACGGTCCGCTGACAGTGACCCTCGTCGACGGCGCACGTGCGGTCTCACGCAGCGTGCTGATCCCGCCCCGACTCTCCCACCACCTCGCCTCCGACGGCCGCATCGTGTCGTTCTACTTCGAGCATGGATCGCGGTGCGCGCGAGATTCGTTCACCGACCGTGTGGGGCCGCTCGCGGTCGACCACATCGAGGAGACCGGCCTCGTCGAGCCACCGACCGACGACGCCTCGGCGCAGCGGTGGCGTGAACTCGCCGTACCGGCGGGTGACGGTAGCGTCGATCCACGAATCACCGCTGCGTGCAAGCTGATTCGCGAGGATCCCGCCGCGGCGGTGAGCACCCCGGAGCTGGCGGCCCACGCAGCGCTGTCCGAATCCCGGTTCCTGCACCTGTTTCGCCAGGAGGTCGGAACCAGTGTGCGTCGCTATCGGATGTGGGTGCGCCTGGTACACGCCGGCTCGGCGATCGCACGGGGAGACAACCTGACCGCCGCCGCCGCGAGCGCGGGCTTCGCCAGCCCGTCGCATCTCTCCGACCGCTTCAAGTCCACTTTCGGCCTGAGTGCCACACAGCTGCTGGGCACCGGGGTGACCGTCCGCACCTACGCGGTCTGAATCTCGCTCTCCACCGCAGCGCGCGGGGCGATCCTGGTCGCCACGCGACCGAACACCATCGACTCCTCGATCCGGTCGAACCGGTGATCGATGAGGTCGAGCACGTAGTTGTGTCGGACGTGCCACGGCCGCTTGGTGCCCGACCGGGGAAGCGCGTGCGGGGCACGCTTGATGTAGCCGGCGTCGAGGTCGAACGTCGGCTTCTCCTTCATCCGCACGTCGCCGAGGTGCGGATAGGCGTGGGTGTAGCCGTGTTCGCCCATGTAGGTCAACAGCTTGGCGACCGCACGGGCGGTCATGTCGGCGCGCAGCGTCCAGGACGCATTGGTGTAGCCGATGCACCATGCCATGTTCGGCACGTCCTCGAGCAGGTACTCCTTGTAGACGAAGCGATCGGTCGGCTTGATCTCGGTACCGTCCATGCTCAGTGAGATGCCGCCGAGCGCCTGCAGCTGCAGGCCTGTCGCGGTGACGATCACGTCGGCGTCGATACGGTTCCCCGACTTCAGGACTATGCCCGAGGCGTCGACGTGGTCCACGTGGTCGGTGACCACCTCGACGCGCCCCTCCTTGATGCCGGTGTACAGATCGCCGTCGAGGATGACGCACAGTCGCTGGTCCCACGGCTTGTAGCGCGGCTTGAAGTGGGTATCGATGTCGTAGCCCGCGGGTAGGTACCGCAGCGCGGTGCGCCGAACCAGCTCGGTGAAGGTCTCCGGCGCCTTGCGCGCGACGACGAAGTTCAGCACGGTGATCACTGAGAACAGGAAACGGGCAATCGCGTGAGAGACGCTGCGCGGCAGCACCCTTCGGACGAAATCGAGGACCGGATTGATCCGTGACATCGACAACATGTAGGTGGGTGAGCGCTGCAGCATCGTGACGTGTGCGGCCTTCTCGGCAAGCGAGGGGATCATGCTGATCGCCGTGGCCCCACTGCCGATGACGACGATGTTCTTGTCGGTGTAATCCAGTGACTCGGGCCAGAACTGCGGATGCACGACGTCGCCGCGGAACTGCTCGATGCCGGGAAACTCGGGCGCGTAGGGCTCGTCGTAGTTGTAGTAGCCGGTACCGAAGAACAGGAAGCGCCCGCGGTAGACCTTCTCGGCGGGCCCGTCTGGGCCACCCTGGATGGTGCGAACGGTCCAGTAGTCGGTGGTTGAGTCCCAGTCCGCAGACTTGACGTGGGTCTCGAACCGGATGTGATCGTCGATGCCGTACTTGCGCGCCGTACCGGCCAGGTACTCGCGGATATCGGCACCGTCGGCCATGTTCTCGCGCCGCTTCCACGGCTCGTAGGCATAGCTCAGCGTGAAGATGTCGCTGTCCGACCGGATGCCCGGGTAGCGGAACAGGTCCCACGTGCCGCCGACGCGCGCGCGGCGCTCCAGGATGGCGTAGCGCAGCTTCGGGTTCTTCTCGTGAATTCGGTAGGCAGCCCCGATACCGGAGATACCGGCACCGATGATCAGCACGTCCACCGTCTCCGCTGCCTCAGTGGCCTCGGCATCCCGTCGCTCAGTGGCGTCCATGGCGAACCTCCTCATCGTGGTCCAGTGTCGCCGCCGGGGCGACTCCTGGTCCCGCGGCGTACCACCCCACGATAGGGCGTCAGCCCGCCAGGGCGTCAACGATCTGCGCCAACGAATCGGCCTCGATGGGCCCTGGCTGGTAGATGCACACCTGATCGGCGACACCGTCGATGCGATCGACGATGTGCGCCGCCACCTCCTTGGGCGTGCCGCAGGCGGCGATGGTGTGCAGCACGTCATCGTCGATCAGGGTGCCCATCTCCTGCCAGCGGCCCTGCTTCGACAGCGCACGCAGTTCGGGCTGCAGGTCACCCCAGCCGTGCACGTCCAGGACGGGCTTGTAGGCCGGCGTCGAGCCGTAGAACGCCAGCAGCTGGCGGGTCGAGGCGTGGTCCGGGTTCTCGTCGCTGACGACCGACACGATGACCTCGGGAACGATGGCCAGATCCGCGCGGGACCGCCCCGCCGCACTCAGCCCGTCGTCCACACCGAGCATCGTCACCTCGTGCAGGAACCGCTTCGACCCGAACGGCATGACCAGCAGCCCGTCGGCCACCGCGGCGGTGGCCCGCGTCAGCCGGGGCCCCAGCGCACCCAGGTAGATCGGCGGCAGCTTCTCGGGCATGGCCCGTGGCGCGAACGTGGGTGTCATCAGGGTGTGGCGGTAGTACTCGCCCTGGAAGTTCAGCGGCTCGCCGGTGCTCCACGCCGCGAAGATGGCCCGCAGGGCACCGACCAGTTCGGTCATGCGGTGCACCGGTCGGTCGAACTCGGCGCCGAAGCGCTTCTCGATCTGTGTGCGGATCTGGGTGCCCAGCCCCAACGTGAAGCGGCCCCCGGTGAGCAGCTGGTGGTCGATGGCCTGATGCGCGAGATGAATCGGGTTGCGGGGAAACGCGATCGCCACATTGGTCATCAGGTCCAGCCCGCCGACCGTCGACGCCAGGGTCAACGGCGCGAACACGTCGTGCGGCCCCTCGAAGGTGAACACCCCGCTCGCACCCGCGTCGCGCAGCACCCGGGCCCTCTCGATGGCATCGGTCGGGCCGAACAACGCTGTCATCACCTTCACACCATGAGAGCCTAGTGAGGTGAAGATCCCAGCCGGGGCAGAGGTGGTCGTGGTGGGCGCGGGTTTCGCCGGATTGTCGACGGCACGCGAACTGGACCGGCGAGGTCACGACGTGCTGGTGCTCGAGGGCCGCGACCGGGTTGGCGGCCGGGCACACACGACGACCGTCGCCGGTGTTCCGGTCGACCTGGGCGCCACTTTCGTCGGGCCGACGCAGGACGCCGTCACCGCACTGGCCGCCGAGCTCGGATGCCAGACGGTGCCCACCTACAGCCAGGGCAAGAACCTGATCCGCTGGCGAGGCCGGGTGCGCTCCTACCGCAGCACCATCCCGAAACTGTCCATCCTTGAGCTGCTTGATGTCTCGCGTATCCAATGGCGGTTCGAGCGGCTCAGCCGACAGGTGCCGTTGGCGGATCCGTGGACGTCGCCGATCGCGAGCCGACTGGACGACGGGACGCTGGAGGATTGGCTGCGCTCGGTGCACGCCAGCGCCGCGACCCGCGACCTGATGGCGGTCATGTCCAGGGTGACATGGGGGTGCGAGCCCGATCAGGTGTCGATGCTGCATGCCGTGCGCTACGTCAAGGCCGCCGGGGGTATCGGCCCGATGCTCGACGTCGAGAGCGGCGCACAGCAGGACCGGTTTCCCGAGGGCACGCAGCAGATCGCCACGCGCATGGCCGAGGCCCTTGGTGAGCGTGTGCATCTGGGCACACCTGTGCGGCGTATCGAGCGCACCCCCGACGGTGTCGTCGTGCACTACGACGGTGGCGTGACGACGGCACGGGCCATCGTGGTCGCGATCCCGCCGCAGCACCGCGGTGCGATCGACTTCGATCCGGCGCTGCCCGACGAGTACGCCCTGCTGGCGAAGAACTGGCCGCAGGGCAATCTGAGCAAGGCGTACGCCGCGTACGAGAAACCGTTCTGGCGCAATGACGGACGGTCTGGGGAGGCCCTCTCCGACGAGGGGCCGGTGTTCATCACATTCGACGTCAGCCCCGGCCGCGACGGTCCCGGCATCCTGCTCGGCTTCACCGACGCGCGCACGTTCGACCCGCTGCCCGCCGACCAACGCCGCGAGCAGGCGCTGGCGTGCTTCGCCACGCTGTTCGGCGAGCAGGCCCGCCACCCCATCGACTACGTCGATCACCGGTGGGGAACCGAGGAGTTCTCACCCGGCGGACCGACCGCGGCAGTGCCCCCGGGTTCCTGGACGCAGTACGGGCGCTGGCTGCGCGCACCGGTCGACGGCATCTTCTGGGCGGGTACCGAGACAGCCGACACCTGGACCGGATTCCTCGACGGTGCGGTGCGCTCCGGGCGCCGCGCGGCCGCCGAGGTCAAGGGCTATCTGTCAGCTACGAGCTGAGCCGGGTCTGCCGCACCGAGTCGACCAGGCCGCGCAGGTGCGCGTTGACCTCGTCGGGGCACTCGAGGATGGAGCAGTGCCCACCGGGCATCTCGACGAACGCCGCCAGATTCGGTGCGTCGGCGGCGATGCGGCGCGACGCGCCGATCGGCAGCAGCCGATCCCTGTGACTGCCGATCACCAGTGTCGGCACCACGAGGTTGGCCAACGAGATGTGCTTGCTGCCAAGCCCATCGACGAGGACTCGGGCCCAGCCACCCCGCCCGGCGGGCGGCGTCTCGGCGAACAACTGAAAGATGAAGTCGGTGACCGACGGGTCGGCGTCACGCCCGACCGCCAGCGCGGCAACGAAGCGCCGGCTCTGCTGCACCGACCCGGGCAGCAGCGGTGCGGAACCGAGTCGCTTGAGCAGTAGTCCGCCTGCGGCCACTCGACTCGTCGCCAGCGGCCGCGGCACCGGAATGAACTGCACGTCGCGGAGCAGGTCACCGGTCGTGGTGTTGATCAGGGCGACCGCGTCAGCGCAGTGCCGGACACGTGCCGGGTATCGCTGCGACCACGACGTGATCGCGATACCTCCCATCGAGTGGCCGGCGATGACGGCGCGCTCCCCCGGCGCGAGCGTCGCGTCCAGGACCGCGTCCAGATCAGCGGCCAGGAAGTCCAGGCTGTAGTTGCTGTGATTTCCCCGGCGCGGCGGCACGCCGCTGCGACCGTGGCCGCGGTGGTCATAGGCGATGACGCGGTAGTCCCGGGACAGGTCAGTGATCTGATTGGCCCATACCCGGATAGCGCACGTGATGCCGTGGGCCAGCACGATCGGATAACCGTCCTCGGGCCCGAAGACCTCGGCATGCAGTCGGGTGCCGTCCGCCGAGCGGACCAGCACGGGTCTGCCCTTCGGCAACGCGTCGACCGGGGCGTACGGCAGCAGATGCCTCACCACGGATCCTCCGATCTGCCGCAGCGCCCTTGCCGCGGCCCGAGAAGTCTAACTAGGTCGACTTGACGTGTGTCAAGAGTGTGCCGACTTTGCGGAGTGCCGCAGCCGACAGATGCCGTTGGGCCACCGGCAATGCCTGGTTCATGCGGTGAGTCGCACCTCGGGCAGGGCGTTCGGCATCCAGCCGGTGAATTCTTGGGGACCAATGGACTGTCGACTCGGCCAATTGCCTGCTCGCCGATCCCACGGCCCTAAAGTGCCTCTGCCACCGGGACTTTGGTGGCTAGTCGGGGGGTTGCACCTCAGCTATCTTCTGGCTGTCATTCTTTCCCTGCCGAGCCCCGGGGGCCACGTTGAAACTCCGCACATCCACTTCGCTGACTGCCGCGGCCTGCACGCTGTGCGTCGTCGCCGCGTCGGGCACCATGGCGCCACAGGCAATCGCCGCGACGCCCGTGGGGTCGGCCGTCACGCCGACGGTGTCCCGCAGCTATGAGCTGACTGCCCTGCCGAGTCCACTTCTGCTCGCCAGCCTCTCGCTGGGTTCGGCGGGCACACCTCCCGCCAGTGCGCTGGGACGTGCCGCCGCGTCCTCGGTTCAGTCGGTTGCGGCACCCGCCGCCACCGTCAACGACGTCCTCACGCTGGCCAGCCTGCCGGTGCAGAACCTATGGACCGTCCTGACCACGTTCGGGCAGCTGACCAACTTCGTCACACCGCTCAACAAGGCCATGGCACTGGTCGCGACCGGCCTGACCACCGGCAACTGGAACGTCGACGCGATCACCGCCCAGGTGCAGGCCGCCATCAACGTCACCATCACCGCCATTCGCAACATCATCAACCTGCCGGCCACGATCATCAACCACGACATCCAGGCCATCGGGAACGTCCTCAACCCGACGGCGCAGGTGGGTCTCATGCCGGCCACGACCCTCGCCCGCACCTTGGCCGCGCCGAACGCCGCACCCGCCCAGGCGAGCAACCCCATCAACGACTTCCTCAAGGTGGCGAGCCTGCCCGCGCAGAACGCGTGGACTGTCGTGACGACGTTCGGGCAGCTGACCAACTTCGTCACACCGCTCAACAAGGCCATGGCACTGGTCGCGACCGGCCTGACCACCGGCAACTGGAACGTCGACGCGATCGGCGCCCAGGTGCAGGCCGCCATCGACGTCACCGCCACCGCGGTCCGCAACATCATCAACCTGCCGGCCACGATCATCAACCACGACATCAAGACCATCGGCGGCATCTTCAACCCGCCGGCACAGGCCACAGCGGCGTTGGCCGTGCAGACACTGCGGACGGCCAATACGCCCGACGCGTCAACGTCCGCCGACGGCGCCGCTGCCGACGGTGCCGCCGCGGGCAAGGAGAAGCACAGCTGGGAGTCCTTGCAGAGTGCGGTGCGCTCCGCCTTCGAGTCGGAGGTCGCCGCGTTCGACGGGACCCTGCCTGCGGCCGAGCCCCCCGAAGAGGACGCTCCGGTCAAGGACGCCCCTGCAGAGGGGACTCCCGCCAAAGATGCGCCGGCCAAGGACACCCCCGCCAAGGACACCGAGGCGAAGGACCCCAACAAGGGCGAGACGACCAAGGACACCCCGGCCAAGGACGCCGATAAGGATCAGGCGGCCAAGGACGGCAAGGATTCCAGCGCCGACAAGAAGTCCGACGAGAAGCGCGCCGCGAAGCACGACACCGCCAAGAAGGACACCGGCACGAAGGACACCGGCACGAAGGACGGCGGCAAGGACAAGGACGGCGAGAAGTCTGCTGCCGCCTGATTGAACCGACGAGAAGCGGCTCCCGGCAACAGGTCCGGGAGCCGTTTCGACGTCAGGAGCCGATGCGGATCGTGGTCGTCGCGAGATGCGCGAGCAGACGGCCTTCATCCACCGCCGCCGAGCGGTAGGACACATAGCCGTCGGGCCGGATTAGATAGGCCGCCGGGGTCGTGGCGGCATCACCGAAACCGTATGCGGTGGCGAGGTTCCCGTCCGCATCGACCAGGGTCGCGCCAAACACCGCGGTATCCGACAGCGCCTCCGGGACCAGGACAGCCGCACGAACGCGGCCGCACGACCGGGTCATCACGTCCTCGGCGACGTCCATTGCCTCGGTCCAGGACGCCTCCGATGTCGCCCACAGCAGCAGGGTGTGGCCGGTGTGGCGGAACAACTCGTGACAGCGAATGGGGCCGGTCACTGCGCTGCGACGAAGGCCGGTGGCGTCCGGCGCCCGCTCCCCTGGACGTGGTCCGGCGGCGGGACCCGGTGCGTCCGGATCGTCGCCGACGATGGGGCTGTCGGCGTAGTGCACCAGGAGTTGCGCCGTGCGCAGCACCGTCGTCTGCAAGTCGTCGCCGGCGCCGATTCCCTCTCGGGCTGCACGCACCGTCCGGCCAACCACCTCCTCCCCCACGGGATGGCGTTCGGCGTGGTAACTGTCCAGCAGGTGCGGCGCGGCCACGCCCTGCACGGCGAGCGCGAGTTTCCAGCCCAGGTTGTAGGCGTCCTGGATACCGGTGTTCATGCCCTGGGCGCCTGTGGGCGGATGGATGTGGGCGGTATCCCCCGCCAGGAACGCCCGACCCTGCTGATACCGGTTGACCAACCGGTGACTGATCCGGAAGACCGATGACCAGCGCATGTTTGTCGCCGTCGTCGGCTCGGGCGCCAATCGATCGAGAACCGCCTGCACGTGGTGCAGCTCCGACTTCGGCGCATCGACTTGAATCCCGTGCGTGACAACGTCTTCCACGTGGGCGGCCGCAGACAACTCATCGGGCACCAGCATCGAAATTCGGTAGCGGCACCGGCCCGGCAGCGGGATGCACACCAGCAAATCGTCGACCACGCCGTCGGTCACATGCGAGCTGCGCACAGACAGGCCCGTGGGAAGACTCCAGTCGAGTTCGACGTCGGCCAGCATGTACTCCTCGGGGAACGCGTCGCCCTCGAAGGTCAGCCCCAGCGTCTTGCGCACCACGCTGTGCGCGCCCTCCGCGGCCACCAGATACTCGGCTGACACCTCGCGTTCGCCGTCGGCGTCGCGCAGGGTCGCCTTCACACCGGCGTCGTCGGCGGTGAAGGCAACCAGTTCCACGCCGCGGCGAACTGCGGTGCCGAGCCCCGCCAGATGCGCGCCGAGAATCTCCTCGGTGGTGTACTGCGGCAGGCAGACGAATCCGTACGGCACCTCATCCGGTATCGGGAAGACGAGTTCTCCGGTGCGCTCGCCATTGACGTACATGACCTGCCCGCGCATCGTGATCGACGCGTCGAGCGCGGTGTCGACGATTCCGGTCTGATCCCAGATCTCGAGGGTGCGGGGTTGGATCCCGACGGCTTTCGCCCACGGCGCCACACTGTCGCGTTTGTCGATGATGAGGACGTCAACTCCCCGGCGCGCCAACTCAATAGCAGCTGTGAGCCCCACCGGGCCTGCTCCGACGACGATCACCTGCACGTCCATGTGCGGAACTCTAGCGATTAGAACGGCATTACGAGCACGGGTTTCACCGCGCCACCCGTCGTCGCGGAATGCCATGCGTCGCCGAAGTCATCGAACGAGAAGGTGGTCACCAGCTCCTCCAGCGGCAGGTCGCCGCGGCGCCACATCTGAGCCAGCTGCGGGATGAACACGTGCGGGTCGCTGTCGCCCTCGACAACTCCGCGCACGCGAAGGCCACGGCCCATGATCAATCCGACCGCAAGCGGTGCGCTCAACGCGCCGAGACCGACCAGCGCAAGGGTGCCGCGGGCACGAAGGCAGGTCAGTGCCGTCGCGATGACGTCGGGTAGCGCGGTCGTGTCGACGGCCGCCGTCGCTCCCCCACCAGTCACCTCGACGAGGCGCGCCGCGACATCGCCGTCGGCCGGGTCGATAACGGCGGTGGCGCCCAGACTCGTCGCCAGGGCCCGTCGCTGCGGCACCGGATCGACGGCGACAATGGCCCGGCATCCCGCGATCCGCCCACCCATCACCGCCGAGAGCCCCACCGCACCCGCGCCGAAGACTGCCAGCACGTCGGCGGCACCCAGAGCCAGGGCGTTGAGCACGGTGCCGACACCGGTCTGGACGCTGCAACCCAACGGCGCCGCCAGCTCCGGGGCCATGGGTTCGGGCAGCACGACGGTGTTGGCCGGCCGCGCGATGGCGTGGGTGGCGAAGCTGGACTGCCCGAAGAACCCGCCGATCACCGGTGTGCCGTGCAGGCGCAGGGCGCTCGCCTCGTCGCCGCGATCACCGCGCATGTTCAGGCCGGTCGAGTGGTCACAGTAGGCGGGGGCGCCCTCGGAGCAGTTCGCACATTCGCCACAACTGGCGAACGTCAGGACCACCTGCTGGCCCACTGCCGCCTCTGCGTCGGGTCCGGCCTCGACAACGGTGCCGGTGCCCTCGTGGCCGAATGTCATCGGCAGCCTCGCGGCCGGAAACCGCGCGGACACGCTGACGTCGGTGTGACAGATGCCGACCGCGGCGATGCGCACCAGCACCTCATCGGTGACGGGCGGCCGGATCTGGACGTCGGTCAGTTGCGGAACCGCTCCCGGCTCGAGCACGACCGCAGCGCGTGCGTCTATCACCCTGGGATGTTAAATGGTCTGGATGCGAGCCATACAGGTACCACAGTTGGACGGTCCACACGCCGCGGAATTGGTGGACATCGACGAGCCGACATCGGCCGACGGCGTCGTCATCGACGTGTACGCCGCCGGGGTCGCCTTCCCCGATGCGCTGCAGACCCGCGGGCTCTACCAGCACAAGGCGGAACTGCCCTACGTGCCGGGAGCCGAGATCGCGGGCGTGGTGCGCAGCGCGCCCGCCGACGCGCACGTGTCCACCGGCGACCGGGTGGCCGGGCTGACGATGCTGACCGGCGGTATGGCCGAAGTCGTTGCGCTACCGGCGGATCGGGTGTTCGCGCTGCCGGACTCGGTGTCCTTCGAGGCGGGTGCGGGACTGCTCTTCAATGACCTGACGGTGCACTGCGCCCTGCGAACCCGGGGCAGGTTGGCTCCCGGCGAGACGGTTCTCGTGCACGGTGCCGCTGGCGGCATCGGAACATCGACGCTGCGACTGGCCGCGGCGTGGGGTGCCTCGCGCATCATCGCCGTGGTCAGTACCGAGGACAAGGCGGCCGTCGCCAGGGCCGCCGGCGCCACGGACGTGGTGTTGGCCGACCACTTCAAGGACGCAGTCAAGGAACTGACCGGCGGACGCGGCGTCGAGCTGATCGTCGACCCGGTGGGCGGTGACCGCTTCACCGACTCGCTGCGATCGTTGGCACCGGGCGGACGCCTGCTCGTCGTGGGGTTCACCGGCGGCGAGATCCCAACCGTCAAGGTCAACCGGCTGCTGCTGAACAACGTCGACGTGATCGGTGTCGGCTGGGGCGCTTGGGCCGCAACGCATCCCGGCTACCTACACGAGCAGTGGGCCGAACTCGAACCGCTGCTGGCCTCGGGCCTGATCACCGCACCCGATCCGGTCGTCTACCCGCTGGAGCGCGCCGGTGACGCCATCGCCTCGCTGGAGGACCGGTCAGCCAAGGGCAAGGTCGTCGTCAAGGTTCGGTGAGCGCAAGGTCGTCGTGAAGGGGCGGTGGCGGTTTCGCGGTCCCCGACAGCGGGCACTCCGGACTTCGAACGGAAGCGAGGAGACCACACATGGCCAAGAAGACGAGCAAATCAGCTGCGCTCCTGTATCGCCCCATAGGCCTGGCCAGCTCGGTGGTGGGCGGACTCATCGCCGGGCTCGTGTTCAAGCAGGTGTGGCGACTGGCGGCTCCCGGCCCCCAGTCCGACCCGCCGAAGGCCCTGGAGACCGAGTACCCCTTCAAGCAGATTCTGCTGGCCGCCGTCATACAGGGCGCGATCTTCTCGGCGGTCAAGACCATCATCGACCGGCAGGGCGCCCGACTCTTCGAGAAGGCGACCGGCGAGTGGCCGGGTAGCTGACCACCATCCCGCCGTCAGGTCGTCAGCACCACCTTGACGCAGTCGGCATCGCGGGCCGCCACTGCGGCGTAGGCGGCGGGCGCCTCGGCCAGCGGCATGGTGTGGGTGAAGATGTTGCTGACGTCGAGCCGGCCGGACTGCAGCAGGGGGACGAGTTCTGGCCAGGTGCGCTGCACGGGCGCCGTGGTGAACCGCAACGAGATGCTCCGAATCAGACTGAGCGTGGCGGGCAGCGGGAACGGGTTGAGGTCGTGCACGCCCACCACCGACACCGTGCCACCGGCCCGCACGCAGGCCAGCGCATCGTTCATCGACCCATCGCTGCCGACCGCATCGATCACGGACACCGCACCGCGACCACCGGTCGCATCCAACACCGCCTGCAGCGCCGGTGGCGCCAACCCGATGGCCCCGGCCTGCTCGGCACGCTGCCGCCGACCCTCCACGGGATCGACGGCGAAGACGGTGCCCGCGCCGAGTGCGATGGCGCTGTGTACCGCGCACAGTCCGACCGCACCCAGACCGATGACCACGACGGTGCCGCCGGGCGGAATGTCGGCACGCTGCGCGCCCGCCCACCCCGTGGCGAGATTGTCGGTCAACAACAGGGCTTCCTCGGTGTGAATGTCCTCGGGAAGCCGCAACAGCTGGAAGTCCGCGACGGGAACCGCCAGCAGTTCGGACTGCGCGCCGCCGAGTGCACCGGCACCGAAGATCCGGGGTCCGCCGACGCACGTCACCGGATCGTGTGTCGCACAACCGGCGCACGACCCGCAGCCGGCGACCGAGGAGACCAGCACGTCGTCACCGACCTTCACGGTCGTCACATCGGGACCGACCTCGACCACCGTGCCGACCGCCTCGTGACCAAGGGCCACCGGCGCAGCGAGCGGGTAGTCACCCTCGTAGAAGTGAAGATCGGAACCGCAGATCGCGGTCGACCGCACCTCGATGATGGCGCCGTCCGTGCCGGGCAGCGTCGGATCGGGCACCGTCTCTACCCGAACCTGACCCGGCGTATCGATCACGACGCTCTTCATCTGAACTCACTCTCCATAGATCCACTGCCCCCGGCGCAGCACACCGCGCACCGCGAGGTCACCATCCAGAACTACCAGGTCGGCATATGCACCCGGCGTCAGGCCATCTGACGGTAGTCCCAGTGCCCGCGCCGGATTGATCGAGGACTGCCGCACTGCCTGCAGCAGCGCCGCCTCCGGCGGCAGCCCGGCGTGGGTGACAGCGAACCGGAACACCCTGTCCATCGTCGCGGTGCTGCCTGCGATGGTGTCGGAGCCGCCGACACGCGCCACGCCAGCGACGACGTCGACAGCGATCGGACCGAGGCGGTACTCCCCGTCGGGCATGCCCGTGGCCGCCATCGCGTCGGTGATCAACGAGACCCGGTCTCCTCCGGCACTCATCGCGACATGTCGGTAGATGGCGGGCGCGACGTGCACGCCATCGGTGATGAGTTCGACGGTCACACTGGGATCTTCGAGCAGCGCGATGGCAGGCCCGGGCTCCCGCCGGTCGATCGGGCGCATCGCGTTGAACAGGTGCGTGCCCACGGTCGCGCCCGCCGCGATCGCCGCACGTGTCTGTTCATAGGTGGCCTCCGTGTGCCCGACCGCGGCGACGACTCCTGCATCGACGAACTGCCCGATCGCCGCGAGGCCACCGTCACGCTCGGGTGCGAGGGTGACCATCCGAATCGTTCCGGCGCCCGCCTCGAGCACACGATCGATCTCGTCTGGGTCGGGGTCGCGCATCAGCGATGGCTGATGCGCACCACAGCGACTGGTCGACAACCAGGGCCCCTCCAGGTGGATACCGTCGAGCAGTCCGGCGCGCACGTCGTCGGCCAATCCGTATACCTGGCGCAGCAATTCGTCCGGCCCGGCGGTCACCAGGGACGCGACCATCGCGGTCGTGCCGAAGCGGCGGTGAAACGCCACCGCGGTGGCGGTCTCGGACGCGACGGCGGCGGAGAAGTTCGCACCGGCCCCGCCGTGCAGATGGGTGTCGACGAACCCGGGCACCACCGTCACCGCCCCGAGGTCGCGGTCCGCGGGCCGCGGGGGAACGCCGCTGCCGACTGCCGCCACGGTGTCCTGGTGCACCTCGATCCACCCGGGCCGCAACAGTTCTGAGCCCGTGGCGATGGTGTCTGCCGTCAGTAACAACTCAGATGCCCTGCCAGTCCGGCTTGGAGCGGTAGGTCTCGCGGTAGTAGTCGACGAGCTGGAGGCGGCGTGCGGCGGCGTCGTCGAGCAGCACGGTCACGTGGGGATGGTGTTGCAGAATGGTCGCCGGCCACATCGCGCTGACCGCGCCCTCGACCAGGTGGTGCACGGCCTCGGCCTTGCTCCTGCCGGTGGCGACCAGGATCACGTGCCGGGCCGCCATGATGGTGGCGAGCCCCTGCGTGAGGCAGTGGGTCGGCACCGCGTCGATGTCGTCGCCGAAGAAGCGCGCGTTATCGCGGCGCGTCTGCATGGTCAGCGTCTTGATCCGGGTCCGCGACGCCAGCGACGATCCCGGCTCGTTGAAGGCGACATGTCCGTCGGTACCGATGCCGAGGATCTGCAGATCGACGCCACCCGCATCACTAATCGCGTTCTCGTACTGCGCGCATGCGGCCGGGATGTCGGCGGCCAGACCGTCGGGGCTCTGAACCGCCCCTGGCGCGAAGTCCACCCGGGACACGAACACGTTGTCGATCACGGTGCTGTACCGCTCGGGATGGTCGACGGGCAGGCCCACGTACTCGTCGAGGGTGAAACCCCGTGCTGAGGCGAAGGAGATGAGCCCGGCACCGCAGCGCGCCGCGAGTTGGTCGTAGATCGCCAACGGCGATGATCCGGTGGCCAGCCCCAGGACCGCCGTCGGTTTTCGAGCCAGCAGTGCGCCTATCGCGTCCGCGGCGAGGGCGCCGATCTCCTCGGCGTCGGCCAGGGTGATGACTTCCATCTACTTGGTCGCGGTGAAAAGGGTGGCACCGTAGTCGATCTCGGAGCCGGTGTTGACCGCGTCGGACGGCGTGACATTGTCGGATTCGCGTTCGTCCATGACCACGACGGGCACGATGGGATTGAGGCCCTTGGCCACGATGGCGGGGACGTCGTAGGTGATGACGGCCTGGCCCGCGGTGACGTCGTCGCCCTGGCTGACGTGAGAGGTGAAGCCCTCGCCGGACAACGCCACGGTGTCCAGGCCGAGATGGACCAGCACGCCGACGTTGTCCGGCGTCATCACGATGTAGGCGTGGGGCATCAGCTTGAGCAGCTTGCCACTGACGGGAGCGATCGCGTCGACCACCGCACGGGGCGGGTCGACGGCGGCACCGTAGCCGACCATGCCCTGCGAGAACACCGGGTCGGGGACGTCGGACAACGCAACTGCACGCCCCGCCACCGGGGCGAGGACTGGCGTCTTGCTCACGATGAGCGACTCCCTATCTAGCGGACAACATCGTCCGGCCTGGACCAACAATACGAGCGCAGCGCAAAGACGGCCTCCACTTCAGCGCTACTCGTTTAAGCTACCGCTGCGCTTCGACGGTCGGCGTGGGCGCCACAGGGAGGTCACCGATAATGGTCGATGCGACGAAACCCATAGGCGCACAGAAGAAATCGGGGATGCGCATACCCGGCTTCGCGCAGTTGCAGCGGCTGGGCAAGAGCCTCATGCTGCCGATCGCGGTACTGCCCGCGGCGGGCATCCTGCTGCGGTTGGGTCAGCCCGACCTGCTGGGCAGGATCGACGCGCCAGTCATCGGGGCGTTCTTCCAGGCGATGAGTGCGGCAGGTGACGCGGTATTCGCCAACCTGCCCCTGCTGTTCGCCGTCGGCGTGGCCATCGGATTCGCCAGAAAGGCCGACGGCTCGACCGCGCTGGCCGCCGTGGTGGGTTACCTGGTGGTGGAGGCGGTGTTCAAGACCATGTCGCCGATCGTTCTCGCCGGTGAGGTCGACAAGGCCGGTGACCAGGCACAGATCAACTACAGCGTGTTCGCGGGGATCGTGGTCGGCCTGCTCACCGCCTGGTTGTTCGACAAGTACCACACCATCGAGTTGCCGTCCTACCTCGGATTCTTCGGCGGGCGGCGGTTCGTGCCGATCGTGGTGTCGCTGGCCTCGCTGTTCCTCGCGTTCGCCATGAGCTACTGCTACCCGATCTTCGACGTGGGGCTGACGAGTCTCGGCCAGTTCATCGGCGGCGCAGGCGCGCTCGGTGCATTCGTCTACGGATTCGCCAACCGCATGCTCATACCGCTGGGTCTGCACCACATCCCGAACTCCTACGTCTGGTTCCTCTACGGCGACTACCAGACACCCGGCGGCGACGTCGTCACCGGTGAGCTGACCCGATTCGCGGCGGGCGACCCCTCGGCAGGCATCCTGACGTCGGGCTTCTACCCGATCCTGATGTTCGGCCTGCCTGCCGCCGCACTCGCGATGATCCACGTGGCCAACAAGAAACAGCGCAAAGTGGCGGTCGGCATCCTGTCTGCGGCGGCACTGACCGCGTTCCTGACCGGCGTGACCGAACCGCTGGAGTTCGCGTTCATGTTCGTGGCCTTCCCGCTGTACGTCATCCACGCTCTCCTGACCGGGCTGTCGCTGGCGGTGGCCTACCTGCTTGACATACACCTGGGCTTCTCGTTCTCCGCGGGGCTCATCGACCTGCTGCTCTACGGCACCGCGCCGGCCGCGAAGAACATCGGACTGTTGATCGCGATGGGCGTGGTGTTCTTCGTCGTCTACTACGTGCTGTTCCGGTTCGCGATCACGAAATGGAACATGCGCACTCCCGGCCGCGAGCCGGAGGCCGAGTTCGAGGCCGAGGAGCGGGCGAACGTCGGGGAGGGTGCGGAATCGGCGACCGCGGTGGCGGCAGGCGGTACGGCGACCGCGACGATCGCAGCTCCAGCGGACAGCCGAGCCGAACAGGTCATCGAGGCGTTCGGCGGCCGGGAGAACCTGGTCAATGTCGACGCCTGCATCACGCGTCTGCGCATGGAGGTCGCCGACAAGGGCAAGGTCGACCAGGCCCGGCTGAAGAGTCTGGGCGCAGCGGGTGTGGTCGAGGTCGGCAACAGCGTGCAGGCGGTGTTCGGCACCCAGGCCGAGGCACTCAAGAACGCCATCCTCGACGTCCTCTAGGCCAATTTCAGGCCTGTGGCCTGGGAATACCTAGACAATTCCTAGCCAATCTTGCTTTCGATGTTTTACCCGTGCGCCCAGGTGGTAATCGACTGTCATGTTCCTGAACGGCGATTTCTCAAAGCGATTGTTCATTGCTGGCGCAGCGACTGCTGCCCTGGCCATCACACCGCTTGGTGTGCCGACGGCGCTCGCTGAGCCGGCACCGCCGCCTCCGTGCGCCGACGTCAACGCACCGGGCTGCGCCACTGCCGGGCCCGGCGGCGTCCAGGCCACGGTTCCCGGTGCAGGTGCTGTGGCTGGCCCGGACGGGGCCGGAGCGACCGTTCCCGGTGCCGGTGCTGAAGCCGGACCCGGCGGCGCAGCAGCCACCGTTCCCGGCGCAGGTGCCACTGCAGGACCCGACGGAGCCCAAGCCACCGTTCCTGGTGCCGGTGCTGAAGCCGGACCCGGCGGCGCGGCAGCCACCGTTCCCGGCGCAGGTGCTGAAGCAGGTCCCGGCGGCGCCAGTGCCACCGTTCCCGGTGCCGGTGCCGAAGCCGGACCCGGCGGCGCCAGCGCCAATGTTCCAGGTGCCGACGCCAACGTCAGCCCCGGCGGTGGCCAGTTCTGTATCGACAACGTCGGTTGCGTCGGCGGTACGCGGTAACCACACCAGTCACAGCTGAACAGCATGCAGGCCAGGGCTCAGCCCTGGCCTGCATGCTGTGGTGGAGATGGCGATTTGAAACTCCATGCGCCACACCAGCCATACACTCGGGCAATCAGCGGAATCCGCTCAGCGAGGAGCACAGCCCATGTCGATCACCGAGCCTGTCAGCAAGTCCGTCACCCAGCCTGTGACCGAGTCGGTCGCGGTGTCGGTCACTGAGTCCGTCAACCGGGATGTGGCCGCCACGCAGCAGTACTTCGACAGTCCGCGCTTTGAGGGGATTACCCGCCTCTACACGGCCCGCCAGGTCGCCGAGCAGCGCGGCACGATCCCCATCGACTACACCGTCGCCCGGGAGACGGCGGCGGCGTTTCACGCCCGCCTGCGCGAACTCTTCTCCCAGCACAAGAGCATCACGACCTTCGGCCCGTACTCGCCAGGGCAGGCCGTCACGATCAAGCGCATGGGCATCGAGGGCATCTATCTCGGCGGGTGGGCGACCTCGGCCAAGGGGTCACTGAGCGAGGACCCCGGCCCCGACCTGGCCAGCTACCCGCTGAGCCAGGTGCCGGACGAGGCGGCCGGGCTGGTACGCGCGCTGCTCACCGCGGACCGCAATCAGCTGTACCTACGGCTGCGCATGACCGACGCTGAGCGCGCCGCGACCCCGGCAGTCGACTTCCGGCCGTTCATCATCGCCGACGCCGACACCGGCCACGGCGGAGATCCGCACGTCCGCAACCTGATCCGCCGATTCGTCGAGGTCGGCGTGCCGGGCTATCACATCGAGGACCAACGCCCCGGCACCAAGAAGTGCGGCCATCAGGGCGGCAAGGTGCTGGTGCCCTCCGACGAACAGATCAAGCGACTCAACACCGCCCGCTTCCAGCTCGACATCATGCGGGTGCCCGGCATCATCGTCGCGCGCACCGACGCAGAGGCGGCCAACCTGATCGACAGCCGTGCCGACGAACGCGACCAGCCGTTCGTCCTGGGTGTCACCAACCTGAGGATCCCGCCGTACAAGGCGTGCTTCCTGGCTCTGGTGCGCAGCTTCCACGACGCGGGTGTCACCGCCCTCAACGGCCACCTGCTCTACGCACTCCCCGACGACGAGTACGCCGCCGCCGACACGTGGCTCGAGCGACAGGGCATCAAGAAGGCCGTGGCCGAGGCCGCGTCCGGGTGGCAGGCCGACGGGGACCAGTCCGTCGACGATCTCTTCGACCGCGTCGAGTCACAGTTCGTCGAGGCCTGGCAGGAGGATGCCGGGCTGCAGACCTACGGCGAGGCCGTGGCGGAACTGCTCGAGTTCCGCGAGCGCGAGGGCGAACCGCAGGACATGAAGGCAGCGGACTGGCGCCTGTTCGCCAAGACCGCATCGCTGCACTCCGCGCGCGAGAGGGCACGGGAGCTGGGGGTTGACGCCCCGTGGGACTGCGAACGGTCCAAGACACCCGAGGGCTACTACCAGGTCCGCGGTGGCATCCCCTATGCGATCGCCAAATCACTTGCGGCAGCGCCGTTCGCCGACATCCTGTGGATGGAGACCAAGACCGCGGACCTCGAGGACGCGAAGCAGTTCGCCGACGCGATCCACAGCGTCTATCCCGACAAGATGCTGGCGTACAACCTGTCCCCCTCGTTCAACTGGGACACCACCGGCATGAGCGACGACCAGATGCGCGCCTTCCCCGAGGAGATCGGGAAGATGGGCTTCGTCTTCAACTTCATGACCTATGGCGGGCACCAGGTCGACGGCGTCGCCGCCGAGGAGTTCGCCAGCGCGCTACGCCAGGACGGCATGCTCGCCCTGGCCCGGCTGCAGCGCAAGATGCGGCTGGTCGAATCGCCCTACCGCACGCCGCAGACCCTGGTGGGCGGCCCGCGTAGCGACGCGGCGCTCGCCGCGTCGTCGGGGCGCACGGCGACCACCAAGTCGATGGGCAAGGGTTCGACTCAACATCAGCACCTGGTGCAGACCGAGGTGCCCAAGAAGCTGCTCGAGGAGTGGCTGGCGCTCTGGGGCGAGCACTACAACCTCGGCGAGTCCTTCCGCGTGCAGCTGCGGCCCCGGCGCGCGGGCGGGGAGGTGCTCGAACTCGGCATCTACGGCAAGCGCGACGAGGGCGAGGAACTGCTCGCCAATGTGCTGGTCGATCCCATCAAGGACCGGCACGGCCGCAGCATCCTGACGGTGCGCGACCAGAACACGTTCGCCGAGCAGTTGCGCCAGAAGCGCCTGATGACCCTGATCCATCTGTGGCTGATCCACCGGTTCAAGGCCGATGCCGTGTACTACGTCACTCCCACCGAGGACAACGTCTATCAAACGGAGAAGATGAAGTCGCACGGTATCTTCCGCGACGTTCATCAGGACGTCGGCGAGATCGTCGTCGCCGACGTGAATCACGACCGCATCGATGAGCTTCTCGCCCCCGATCGGGTGGCCCTGCAGCGCCTGATCCGCAAGGAGGACTAGCGGCCGGGGTCCTACGTGTTCAGGTGCCTATGCGTTCACGGACCGACGTAGGGAATCTGGTTGGCCAGGTTGTTGACGTTCAGCAGGTAGCAGTTGGTGCCGCCGAATCCCATCGCGCCAGCCGTGACGCAGCGCTGGAAAGTGCCGTCCTGCGCGATCGGTCCGTCACACGTGGTGCCACCGCCCCATGGGGTCCAGCCACCCTGACAGCCGGCGGTGGCGGGTGCCGCTCCGGTCACCGCGACACCTCCTGCGGTCAGAACACCGGCCATGACCAGCCCTGCCATGACCGCCACCCGGTGTCTATGCGGGATTGCGAGTTCAGGCTCCACCGCAACCTCCTCGAGGCGACGACGCAGACACTCTCAGGGTAGCGCCGATTCGGAATGCGAGGAAAGTGCTGATTTGCCCGCGGTCAGAACCCCCAGCGCTCGTCGCTAGGCAGCCAGGTCTCGAGTGTCATCGAGTTCTGCGGCGCACCAGCGGATTTCATCGTAGAGATTGACGCGGTTCGGATGTGATCCCCATCGCGTGAGGGCCACCCGGACTGCGGACATGAACGTCGCCGCGACCATTTGCACCCGTCGCGTGGAGACCTCGAGTCGAAGCCGTTCGGCGATCAGGTCAGCGAGCCGTCCCTCCAGGACCGCGAAATCCTGGAGAACTCGATAGGTCAGCGCGGGAACGTCCATGATGACCTTGGCGGCGGCCAGGAACTCCGCGTCACTGTCCAGATCCTCGGCAATCTGACTAGTCGCCAGCGCAGCCAAGTCCGCGTAGAGGTCCCGTGTTCCGCTGCCGGCGCGAAACAGCGCAATCGCCTCGGCGCTGAATGGCGGCATGCTGCCGATCTCGCCGACCAATTCCACTGCGGCACGATGAATCTCGGAGGAGGTCGCCGTTCGGGAACACTTCTGCTGACTGATCGTTGTTCTACCCATGAACAAATTGTTGCACAGACTGCAATAACTGCGGTATGTGCAGCGTCACACTTGGGCAACCCCGCGCTCAGCGCTCGGGGGCGGAGAAGAAGCCCTGCACCAAGCGGGCGGCGTGCTGCACGTGTGGCACCGGGCTGTCACTCTCGTCGGATTCGATGGTTGCCCAGCGGTCCATTCCCACCCGCACGACAGTGAGCGCGAGGGACGCGATCAGGACGGGAATGTCATCGTCGGGTTCCGCACCCGTCCGCTGCGCGACCAGGACCGCGAGCCTGCGCTGAAAGGCGTCGAACTCGGCGAGCACGGCCGAACTCACGGTCACACTGTGCAAAGCGACTGTGCGCAGGTCAGCCATCTGCTGTCGGCTGGGCGGGCTCTCCGCCAAGCCTGCACTGATCACGGCGATCGCGTCATCGAGGATCTCGGAGTGGCGGGTCCGCTCGGATGCAACGAAGTCGGCGGCCTGCTCCGCCGTGATATCCAGCGGCGCATGGACAATCGCGGATTCCTTGGTCGTGAAATAGTTGAAGAAGGTGCGCGGCGAGACACCCGCGGCATTCGCGATCTCCTCAACGGTCACATTGTCGAAGCCCCGCTTGCTGGCCAATTCCAGGGCAGCCCGATGGATCTCCAGACTCGTCTGGCGGCGGCGGCGCTCTCTCAAACCGACCGAATTCACCACATCCGACATCGTGACACATACCGCCCGAGATGATGCCGACCGGCCGCCTACGCGCTCTGTGACCGGAATCGCCGCAGCCGGAGGCTGTTCGTCACCACGAACACCGACGAGAACGCCATCGCGGCACCGGCCAGCATCGGGTTGAGCAGTCCGGCCGCCGCCAGTGGCAGGGCGGCCACGTTGTAGGCGAACGCCCAGAACAGGTTTCCCTTGATCGTGGCCAATGTTCTGCGCGAGAGCTGAATTGCGTCCGGCACGGCGCGTAGATCTGCGCGAACGAGCGTCAGGTCGCTCGCCTCGATGGCCACATCGGTACCCGATCCCATCGCCAGTCCGAGATCGGCTTGGGCCAGTGCCGCCGCGTCGTTGACGCCGTCGCCCACCATCGCGACCACCTTGCCCTGGGCCTGCAGATCTTTGATGGTGTCGACCTTGTCCCCGGGCAGTACGCCGGCGATGACCTCATCGATACCGACCTGGCGCGCGATCGTGGCTGCGGCGGCCTCGTTATCGCCGGTGAGCATGATCGGTGTCACGCCCAGTTTGCGCATTTGTCGAATCGCCTCTGCCGAGGTGGGTCTGACTGTGTCGGCCACCACCAGGACCGCGCGGGCCTTGCCGTCCCACGCGACCGCCACGGCCGTCTTGCCCTCACTTTCGGCCTGACGCATCGACGCCGTGAGGTCGGCGGGCAGCGGCACGGCCCAGTCGGCGAGCAGTCGCTCCCGACCGATCACGACGGCCTTACCGTCAACCACGCCCTGGGCGCCGAGTCCCTCGAGATTCGCGAAGTCCTCAACCGGCGGGAGGTCCTCGAACTTCTCACGGGCCGCTCGTGTGATCGCCTTGGCGATCGGGTGCTCAGAGGCGTCCTCCAGCGCGCCGGCGATTCGCAGCGCCTCGCTCGTCGGCGCCCCGTCGGCGGTGTGCACGTCGAGCAGCGTCATCGTGCCGGTGGTGATGGTGCCGGTCTTGTCCAGGACGATCGTGTCGATGCGCCGGGTGGACTCCAGCACCTCTGGTCCCTTGATCAGGATGCCCAGCTGGGCGCCGCGCCCGGTACCCACCATCAGAGCGGTCGGAGTGGCCAGCCCGAGTGCACACGGGCAGGCGATGATCAGCACCGCGACGGCCGCGGTGAACGCCGCCGCTACCGATCCCCCGGTGCCGATCCAAAATCCAAACGTTGCCACCGCCAGTGCGATCACCACGGGCACGAAGACGCCGGAGATTCGGTCGGCAAGCCGCTGGGCCTGTGCCTTGCCGCTCTGCGCGTCCTCCACCAGGCGAGCCATCTGGGCTAACTGGGTGTCCGAGCCGATCCTGGTGGCTTTCACCACCAGCCGGCCGCCCGCGTTGACCGTGGCACCGACCACGGGGTCGCCAGGGCCCACCTCGACCGGCACCGACTCACCGGTCAACATGGACTCGTCGACCGCCGAGTTGCCCTCGACCACAACGCCGTCGGTGGCGATCTTCTCGCCCGGGCGGCCCACGAACTCGTCGCCGACCACGAGCTGATCGATCGGAATCCGTTGTTCCACACCATCTCTGCGCACGGCGACGTCCTTGGCGCCCAGTTCGAGCAGTGCGCGCAGCGCGGCACCGGCACGACGCTTGGAGCGGGCCTCGAAGTAGCGGCCGGCCAGAATGAAGGTGGTGACACCGGCGGCGGCCTCGAGATAGATGTTGCCGCTACCGTCGGTGCGGGCGATCGTCAGCTCGAAGGAATGGGTCATCCCCGTCATCCCAGCGGTGCCCCAGAACAGGGCGTAGATCGACCAGCCCAGTGCTGCCAGCGTGCCCGTCGAGATCAGGGTGTCCATCGTCGCGGTGGCGTGTTTGAGATTCGCCCACGCCGCCTTGTGGAACGGCAGCGCACCCCACACCACGACCGGCGCCGCCAACGTCAGCGAGAGCCACTGCCAGTTGGGGAACTGCAGCGCGGGAATCATCGCCATGGCGATGACCGGCACGCTCAGCACCAGAGAGATCAGCAGCCGTTGGCGCAGTTCGCGGCTCGGGTCCTCGGCTGCGGCGGGGTCCTCGCCTGCGGCATTGGCGGGGTCGTCGTCGCCGGTATGCGCGGGCTTGGGCAGCGCTGCGGTGTATCCGGCCTGCTCGACGCTCGCCACCAGTTGCTCGGGTGACACATCACCGCGGTAGTCGACGTAGGCCTTCTCGGTCGAGTAGTTCACCGTGGCACTTACACCGGCGAGCTTGTTCAGCTTCTTCTCGATACGCGCCGCACAGGACGCGCACGTCATCCCGGCGATCTGCAGTTCGACGTGACCAGCCGTCGGTTCAGTGTCCGTGGAGGTCATGGCGTTCTCCATTCGGTGGGTGTGTGGGTCTGCGGGTCAGCCGACCGCCACGGCGAATACCACCGCCAGGCCAGCGATAAATCCGACGAACTTCTGCGCTGTGCTCATTGGCGTTTCCTCTGCGATTGGACGCGGTTCTCAGCTGGCAAGCTGATAGCCCGCCTCCTCGATGGCTTCCTTGACGGCCGCGGCGTCCAGTGGCACATCGGCCTTGATGACGACCTTTCCGCTGGCCAGGTCGACATCCACGGCCATGACGCCCGCGATATTGCCGATCTCCTCACGAACCGACGTTGCGCAGTGTCCGCAGGTCATTCCACTGACGGTGACGGTCTCGGTGTTCATCTCTGCCCTTTGTCTCGACTGTGTGCGTTCAGCTTCACTTCTACCATACCCCCCGAGGGTATAAATGTCGACCATTACGGCGGCGAGAGGCACGCACCGGACGGGCCCACCATAGGCGCTTTGCCCGGAGCAGTTTTCGACTGAATACTGCACGGAAACTCGCCAAGGAAACCGGGTGTGGACCTGTGTCAGCGATCACGCTCGTTATACCCTGCATGGGTATCTGGCACGGCGATCGGAGGAGTCAGCGATGTCCATCTCGCAGAAGGCAGCCCAGTGGGTTAGGCATCCCGCGGCGCGGTTTGTGATTCGGTGCGCCGTGATGTGCGCGCTCGAGCAATCGGGGCGCCGCCCGGTGTCGACCCCCTGCTGCCCAGAGCAAAGCTAGATCGAACCCAGCGGAGTCCGAGTGGTACACAACGCAACCGTCTATTGACTCGGTTCACCGCCTGGGCCTAGCTTCAGGTCATACACATGATCGTAGGTGTATGACCGACCTCGGGGGTCGGCACGAGTGAGGAGACAACCGTGTTCGATCTCAAAATCACCGGCGGCACCGTGGTCGACGGCACCGGCAGCGAGCGGTACCTCGCCGATATCGGCATCAAGGACGGCCGGATCGTCGAGGTGCACAGGCGCGGTGCAGGCGATGCCGGACTGGACGGCGATGCCACCGAAACGATCGACGCGACGGGCCGGATCGTCGCACCGGGGTTCGTCGACATCCACACCCACTACGACGGGCAGGTGAGCTGGGACAGCCTGCTCGAGCCGTCCAGCGGGCACGGCGTCACCACGGTCGTCACCGGCAATTGCGGTGTGGGCTTCGCACCGGTGCGACCGGGCAGCGAGGAATGGCTGATCAAGCTGATGGAGGGCGTCGAGGACATCCCGGGTACCGCGCTCACCGAGGGCATCTCGTGGGGCTGGGAGAGCTACCCCGACTATCTCGACGTCATCGGGCAACAGCAGTTCGCCGTCGACGTGGGCAGCCAGGTTGCCCACGGCGCGGTACGCGCCTACGCGATGGGAGATCGTGGGGCCCGCAATGAGGCCGCGACACCCGAGGACATCGCGGCAATGAGCCGATTGGTGCAGGAGGCGGTCGAGGCCGGCGCACTGGGGTTCTCCACGTCGCGCACCCTGGCCCATCGCGCGATGGACGGTGAACCCGTCCCCGGGACCTTCGCCGCCGAGGACGAACTGTTCGGGCTGGGTCGCGCCATGGCGGCCGGCGGTCAGGCGGTGTTCGAACTCGCCCCGCAGGGGGCTGCGGGCGAGGACATCGTCGCACCCAAGAAGGAGCTGGAGTGGATGCAGCGGCTGGGCGCCGAAATCGACCGCCCGGTGTCATTCGCGCTGATCCAGGTCGATGCCGACCCCAACCTGTGGCGGGAACAACTGGACATCTCGGCGGCCGCGCACCAGGCCGGCAGCCGACTGTATCCGCAGATCGCCGCGCGACCGTTCGGCATGCTGCTCGGTTTTCCCGGGCACCACGCGTTCACCCACCGCCCCACCTTCCGGCGATTGAAGGCCGAGTGCACGCTCGCGGAGCTTGCGGCCCGCCTTGCCGACCCGACCGTCAAGGCCGCCATCCTGTCCGAGGACGATCTGCCGCCCGACCCGGCTGTGCAGTTCGATGCGATGTTCGCCCTGGTGCAGCACTCGCTGCACCGGCTGTACGCCATGGGGGACCCACCCGACTACGAGCCGACGCCCGACCGCACCGTCGCGGCGATCGCGCGCGATCGGGGCGAGGACCCGCTCGCCACGCTTTATGACCTGATGCTCGAATCAGATGCCGGGTCCATGCTGATGCTGCCGTTCTTCAACTACGCCGACGGCAACCACGACGCCATCCGCGAGATGCTCACCCACCCGGCTGGGGTCTCGGGACTGTCCGACGGCGGCGCCCACTGCGGCATGATCTGCGATGCCTCCTACCCCACCTTCCTCCTCACGCACTGGGCCCGCGACCGGCACCGCGGCGAGAAGCTGCCCCTGGAATTCGTCATTCGCAAGCAGTGTCATGACACGGCCGAGCTGTTCGGCCTCACCGACCGCGGCACGATCGCGGTCGGCAAGAAGGCCGATATCAACGTCATCGACATGGAAGCGCTGACCCTGCACCCGCCGCGGATGGCCTACGACCTTCCGGCCGGGGGTCGACGGCTCATCCAGGGCGCCAGCGGCTACGTCGCCACCGTCGTCAGCGGGACGGTGACCCGCCGCCACGGTGTCGACACAGGTGCCCGCCCCGGCCGTTTGGTGCGCGGCGCGCGCTGATGCGGACCCGCGGGTGGGGCGGTGCGACGCCGGCGAGCGACGAGGAGGCCAGCGCGCGCATCCTGGCGGCCGCCAAATCCGCGATCGACACGCAAGGCATCGAGGTCAGCCTCGCCGACGTCGCGCGCGATCTCGGTGTGACGCGCCAGACCGTGTACCGGTACTACCCCAGCACCGAGGCACTGCTGGTGGCGGCGGCGATGGATTCGGCCAACGGATTCCTCGACGATCTCGCATGCCACCTGACCGGCATCACCGACCCTGCCGCAGCGATCGTCGAAGCCATGATCTTCACCCTCGATCTGCTCCAGCAGGACAAGTACATCCGACTGCTGCTCACGCCCGAACGCTCCGGAGCGTTCATTGCGTCGGTCACCTCCGATGCATCCCTCCAGCTCGGTAACTCGATGCTGCTGCGCTACGACGTCGACTGGCAGGCAGCAGGATTCGACGACGGCGACCTCCATGAGCTCAACGAACACGCGATGCGCATTCTGCAGTCGTTGATCGCCGACCCCGGGCGACCACCGCGCACCGACGACGCACTGCGGGGATACCTCCAGCGCTGGATTGGGGCGGCTGTCGAACACCGCATGTGTCGGCTCTGAACCGGTGAGGGTCGAGTGAAGATCTGCTCAAGACTTCACCGACAACGGGCGTCTGCGGCCGCCCCGCGCCGAGACCGGGCACGATGAAGACCATGGACGGCACATCAGCGCCACCGCCACGCGGAGCGCAGGGATACCGGGCGCTGGTAGTTGATGACGAGGCACCCCTGGCCGAGGTGGTGGCCAGCTATCTGGAGCGTGACCAGTTCGAGACGACCGTTGTCTTCAACGGTTCCGACGCCATCGCCGTGGCACGAGAGCTGGACCCCGACGTCGTCATCCTTGACCTCGGGCTCCCCGGCGTCGACGGGTTGGAGGTGTGTCGGCAGCTGCGCACCTTCTCCGATGCCTACGTGGTGATGCTGACCGCGCGCGACACCGAGATGGACACCATCGTGGGGCTCACTGTCGGTGCCGACGACTACGTCACCAAACCGTTCAGCCCGCGAGAACTGGTGGCGCGAATCAGGGCGATGCTGCGCCGGCCACGCGTAAAGAACCCCGCCGATGCCGCTGCTGTCGACGACAGGCCGCCCCCGCGGCAGTTCGGCCCACTCAGTATCGACGTTGCGGCACGGGACGTGACGATCGACGATGAACCGATCACGTTGACCCGCACCGAATTCGACATCCTCGAAGCACTGTCGGCCCGCCCTGGAGTGGTGTTGACGCGTCGCCAACTCCTTGAGACCGTCCGGGACGGGCCGTGGGTCGGTGACGACCACCTCATCGACGTCCACATCGGCCACCTCCGACGCAAACTGGGTGACGACGCCGCCCAGCCGCGCTACATCATCACGATCCGCGGCGTGGGCTACCGCATGGGATCCGGGCAATGACCCAAGCCACCCAACCCTCCCGCACGTCGAGGCGGCTATGGGTGCGGCCCGGCATCGGTTTGCGCCTCCTCTTCGCCCAAGCGCTGGTGCTGGCCGCTGGCGCGATGACCACCTTGATCCTCGCCGTAATCGTCGGTCCACCACTGTTTCGTGAACATCTGCACCGTGCCGGCGTTGCCGCCGACTCACTCGAGGAGGTACACGCAGAGGAGGCCTACCGATACGCCACCGTCCTGTCGGTTGGTGGCGCGCTGGCCGTCTCCGCGCTGACAGCGCTGGCGGTGAGTTGGTATGCCAGCCGGCGGCTGCAACGCTCCATCACTGAAGTCGCCTCCGCGGCCACCGCAGTCGCCGAGGGCCGATACGACATCCGGGTATCCACACCGCAGCTCGGTGACGACTTCGACGCGCTCGCACAGGCCTTCAACCAGATGGCCAGCCGACTTCAAACCGTCGACGCCACCCGTCGGCGACTGTTCGGCGATCTCGCCCACGAGATCCGCACACCGGTCTCGGTTCTCGAGGCGTACATGGAAGCTCTCGAGGACGGGGTGCGAACACTGACCCCGGACACCACCGCCATGCTGCGCGACCAGACCCGGCGCCTGGTGCGGTTCTCCGAGGACGTCGCCGCACTGGCTCAGGCCGAAGAGGGTGCCACCTCAATGGCATTCACGTCGATCGCTCTGCCCGATTCCATCAGCAGTGCGGTCGCCGCCGCTCAAGAGCGTTATGACGCCAAGGGCGTCGCCGTCACGACCGACGTCCCCGCTGGGCTCCCACCATTGTTCGGAGATCCGGAGCGACTCGCTCAAGTGCTGGGGAACCTGCTCGACAACGCGCTACGCCACACCTCGACCGGCGGGCGAGTTGGCTTGAGCGCCAAGGTGAACCGCGACAATCTGGTGCTGCAGGTGACCGATGACGGCGAAGGTATCGCCGCCGCGCACCTACCGCATCTGTTCGAACGGTTCTATCGCGCGGACATGGCCCGCGACCGCGAGCACGGCGGGGCGGGTATCGGTCTGGCCATCACGGCGGCACTCGTAGAAGCCCACGGTGGGCACATCACAGCCATGAGCGACGGCGTGGGCACCGGCGCCACCTTCACCATCGTCCTGCCGCTACGCGCACCGCAGGCCGCACGAGGGACACCGGCACCGGATCGCGCCACCGCCGGCACATTCCGAAGCCGGCGGTGACGCAGGATCCGACTACAGGGAGTCGACAATCCCCTGCATCGTGGTGATTTCACGCTGTTGTGTGTCGATGATCGAGCGGGCCAGCGCAACGGCCGCCGGATCCTGACCGCCGTCGACCTCCTGCTGCGCCATCGTGACCGCACCCTCGTGGTGCGCGATCATCTGAGTGAGGAACAGTCGGCTCGCCTCTGTCCCCTGGGCGGCCTCGAGTGCGGCCATGTCCTCAGCGGACATCATGCCGTGCCCGCTCATACCCGGCATATTGTGACCCGGCATACCCGGCATGTCACCGCCGGGCATGTCGTGACCCGGCATGCCCGGCATGCCCGGCATGCTGCTGGTCGGCATGTCGTGACGGGGCATGCCCGGCATACTGCTAGTCGGCATGTCGTGGCCCGGTGTCATTGCGGGAGTCGAGACACCCCACTGGCTCAGCCAACCCTGCAGCTGTTCGATCTCCGGGCCCTGAGCAGCCTTGATCTCGTTGGCCAGCGACACCACCCGCGGGTCGATGTCCTGCTTGCCCAGCAGCATGTCACTCATCTCAATCGCCTGCTGGTGGTGCGGGATCATGCCCTGCGCGAACGTCACGTCGGCGGCATTGTGGGCCTCGGCGCCGGCTGTCGGCGTTGACGTGGCCGTCACTGCGGGCGAGGTCTGCGACGCTTGCGTGTCGCCTCCCTCGCCGCTACAGGCACTGACCGTGAGCGCAGCCGCGGCCAGCGCCGCAATCGCTGCAATTCGCTTGTTGTACACGCGCGTTCCTCTCTCATTGAGCGACACTTAGGTCGTCTTGGTTTTCACCCTACGGAGATCAAATATGGGCCTGCTCGTCGTTCGATAAAGATTCAGTAAAGACGCGCGCAGCACTCCGAGGCCGGCGGCCGCGCACCTCGTCGCAGCAGGCGAATTCACACGCCGAGGAGTTGTCGACGGGGTTTTGAACTCTACCAGCGGACGTCAAACTCGAGTGTCCGCGATCTAGGTCATTGACATTCCGCATCTAGGTAAACGGTTGTGTACACGATCTTCTCGACGGTGCGGTCGCGACCATCGTTGCTCAACTCCGTGATCTTGCGTCCGGGTCGGATGGCACGGACGGTGCAATCCGCAAGTGCCGCATTGCCGACCTTGTTCACGATTACCGTGTAGCCCCTGTCTTGCAGCGAGGCGATGGTGTCGGCCGCTGATCCCGCCTCGTGCGGCGCTGCAGGTGCCGGCCCAGCTGCCGCGAGCGCTCCCCCGGCCACAATGGCCGCCGATATGACTGCCTTGATGATTGTTCTCATGCGCTTCCCTCCCTATTCGCCAACGGATTCGCGTGTGCCAGATGCGCTGGCGACAGCCGGTGCCGGTCGAAGTCGTCCGGCACGGTCAAGACCGTGCAACGCCGCGGCCGCGAGCAAGCCGATGACGCCCAACGCGATCCACACCAATTCGGGGGCTCCGACGTTCTGCGCCAACTGCATCAACGAGCCCGTCGCGAGATTGCCGACCAGGATTCCGACGCCCACGACAGTGTTGTAGAAGCCGTAGTGCGTACCGACGAGGCGGCCCCCCGCCAGCGACACCACGGTGTCCATCTCAAATGGGAAGACCGCCGCCGAGCCAACGGCGAGCACGCCCGCCGAGATCAAGAGCGCGACGATCGCGCCGGCCTGGCCCAGCACGTTGGCGTCAGGCAGCACCATCAGCGGTACGAACGCGGTGGCCATGATGACCACCCCGATCGCCAACGCCCGCCCGTGGCCGCAGCGCGCGGCGAACCATCGTGTGATCCTCAGCTGCCCCAAGACTGCCACGACACCTGAGACGACGAATATTCCAGCGACAGCCGCGTATTCGGCGTGGGGCACCAATTCCTTGGCCTGCAGCGGCAGTGCGAGATAGACCTGGAAGGACAGGACGTAGGAGCCGATCATGGCCGCGGAGAACAGGAGGAACGACCTGTTCGCCAACACTGCGCGCCAATCCTCGAGCACGGAGGTCCGACCCTCCTGTGGCCGCTGCGCACTACGGGGCAGCGCGAACAGTTGGCCGACCGTCAGCACAGCGAACACGACGGCAGCCACGACGGCGGTGATCCGGAAGTCGACCAGCATCAGCGCCAACCCGACCAGCGGGCCTGCGAGGATGCCGCCCTGATAGAAGACGTTGAACAGGGCGAAGGCCTCCACCCTGCGCTCGCCGGCGTCTGCGGCAAGGTAGGCGCGCACGGCGGGATTGAACAGTGCACCAGCGAAACCCGTTGCCGCGGACGCGATCAGAATCGCCGGCAGTGAATCGGCAAAGGCCAGCAGCGCGAAACCCGCGGTCCGCAACACGCAGCCCGCCACGATGAGCGGTTTGTAGCCCAGCCGGTCGGCAAGGGTGCCGCCCACGATGAACATGCCCTGCTGCGAGAAGTTGCGCACACCGAGCACGAGCCCGACCGCCCAGGCCGCAAGCCCCAACGGTCCCGCCAGATATCCGGCCAGGTACGGCATCAGCATGTAGAAGCCAAGGTTGATGCCGAACTGGTTGATCATCAGCAGTCGCGTCGGCCAGCCGAAACTGCGGAACTGGGTGAGGATGCCCGTCACTGCCCCATCTCCCGGGGATTGACGACCGTTGCACACCGCGTCCATGACTGCACAACGCGCTCACCTGGATGGCTGATCACAGCTGGTTCGCCGGGCGGGGCGACGTCGAGCAACCCATGGTGTCGGCAGTAGTCGTCGTTGTAGACGGTGTCGAAATAGCGCTGGGGGCCGTCCGGGAACACTGCCGCGATGGTGGCGCCGGCGGGGTGGTTGCGGGCCTCCCAGCTCGCTGCCAGCGCGACCGCCCCGACACTCCACCCGCCGGTGGCGTAGTGAGTGGCCGCCAGTGCTCGACACGCCCACACCGCTTCGGCTGCGGCGACCCAGTGCACTTCGTCGAACGCCTCGTAATCGACATTTCCGGGGTAGATGCTCGATCCCAGGCCCCGCATCAGCCGCGTACCCGCCGGTTGACCGAAGATCGTCGATCCGACGGTGTCCACCCCAATCAACCGCAGTTCGGGATTGAACCTGCGCAGTACTCGCGCGACGCCGGCCGAGTGCCCGCCGGTGCCGACCGAGCACACCAGCACGTCGATGAGCCCCAGTTGGTCGTGCAGTTCCTCGGCCAGCCCCTGGTACGCCGCAACATTGTCGGGGTTGTTGTACTGATCGGGGTACCAGGCATTGGCGTCCTCGGCGAGGATCGCCTGCACGCGATCGCGTCGCGCTTGCTGCCACCCGCCCTCGGGATGGGGCTCGGTGACGAGTTCGATATCGGCGCCGTAGGCAGCGAGCATGTTCTGGATGAGCGGCTCCATACCTGGATCGGTGACCAGCGTGACCGGATGGCCGTACACCGTGCCCGCTAGCGCGAGTCCCAATCCAAGTGTGCCACTCGTTGATTCAACGATACGGGCACCGGGAACTAAGTCACCGCGGGAACGCCCCCGTTCGACCATGTGCATGGCGGGCCGATCCTTCATGCCTCCGGGATTGAAGCCCTCCAGCTTGGCCCAGAAGCCGCGGTCATCGGTGGTGAACGGTGCGGCGATACGCAGCACCGGTGTGTGGCCCACCATGGTGCCGGGCCGGTCGTGTGCGTCCGACGATGAGACGGATAGGACGTGATTCATGTTTTGGTCGCTTCTGTTCTCAGCCGCGACCCGCTTGGGGCGCGACCAGCTGTCATGGGCAGCAGTCACCGACCGTGCGCACCAGAGGCGCACGATCTGGCGCTACCCGGTCAGCGGCGAGCGACACACAGACGGGTCAACAGCTGCTGGCCCGCGAGAACAACGGCCGGCGAGCACGGAGGGCCACGCACGAGCGTGGTGGCGCAGTGCCGCCATATGGTGAACACGGTCGTCAACGCGACAACCAGACCCAGTGCCGCAAGCACACCCGACACACGTGGCAAGACGGCGTGGGCAAGCGAATCGGGGCCAGTCGGCGCTGAACCGTCCTGAATGTGGGGATGCTCGGTGATGGCGGTGAAATCGCCGCCTGGAGCGGCCGCGAGTGCGTGTGGGCCGTGCGGAGTGGATGCCACGCCACCGACGAGCGCTCCCTCCGCGCCGATCACGGCGAGGGATAACACCAGGGCGAGGACCGCAAATGCTGCCCATCGCACCGAGGTGGGATGCGAGTACCCGTTGTCGGTGCACCGTTGCATGCTCGCTCGCACCTCCCCACTTCCTCCACACCTGTGCCACTCATGCTGATCCACGTTGCACACGGAATCGGTGTGGGTCAGATGAAGATTTGCTCAAGATGTCGGCGCTGCCCGTGTCGGGGTGTGCCCGCGCCGCTCTTGGACAGATTCGTCGAGGTCGTATATACCGGATGGGGGTATTAATAACTGCTCTCGAAGGGAACTGACACCATATGACTGCCGACCAACACTTTGCTGCCGACGGCGCGACCATTGCCTACGCGGCGAACGGCGCCGGTCACCCCGTGGGCTATGCCCATGGGGTGCTCCTCAGTCGTGCCGCGGTACGCGGTCTGGGCATCTACGATCTCGACGCGCTCGGGTCAGGGCGTCGCCTGCTCACCTATGACCAACGCGGGCACGGACATTCGACTGGCCGACCCAAGCCCGGCCACTATCGATTCGAACAGGCCGCCGACGATCTTCTGGGAGTTATCGACGCCAGTGGCACCGACGACCCCATCGACTTCGCCGGCTCGTCCCTCGGAGCGGCCGCGATCCTTCATGCCGCCGTGGACAGTCCACAGCGATTCCGTCGACTGACCCTTCTCATCCCGCCTGTCGCGTGGGAGTCAGGTTCCCAGCAGCTGCGGCAGTGGTACTTCGACACCGCCGACACCATCGACGCCACTGGCGCCGCCGCGTGGCGCCGACAGTGGGCCGATGCGCCACCCCTGCCGATCTTCGCCGACTACCCGCCAGCCAAGTTCGACCCCGACGTCGACGATGCGCTGGCGTCGGCGATCCTGCGCGGCGCCGGGCTCTCGGATCTGCCCGATCCCGCGAAGCTGGCAGCACTTACCCATCCCACGTTGATTTTGGCGTGGGACACCGACCCGCTGCATCCGGTGTCGACCGCCGAGCGGCTCGCCGAGATCATTCCCGACGCCACTCTGCACGTTGCCCGAACCGTCGACGAGGTGAGGACCTGGACACGACGCACCGTCGAGTTCTTCGCGCAGGGACGCGACTAGACCTGGTTGACGGCCGTTCCCGATCCGCACTCCACCACACGGGGTTACGCTCGCGATATGACCACTGCAACTGACAATGGTTGGCCGGCTCTGCGGGTGTCGGACTGGGAGCCGACCCGCGACACCCTGCACATGTGGACACAGATCGTCGGCAAGATCCGCCTGACGCAATCGCCGCTACTCAACCACTGGTGGCAGGTGACGCTGTATGTGAGCCCGCGCGGGTTGACCACATCATCGATTCCGTACCGAAACCGACTGTTCGACATGGAGTTCGACTTCATCGACCACGTTCTGTCGATCCGCACCAGCGACGGCGGGTCGCGCACCGTCGCGCTCACCCCGAAATCCGTCGCCGAGTTCTATGCCGAAACCACCGACGCGCTGGCACAATTGGGTATCGAGGCGACAATCTCTGCCCGGCCCAACGAGGTCGACCCGGCCATACCATTCGCCGAGGATCATCAACACGCGTCCTACGACCCGCAGGCCGCCCACCTGTTCTGGCGTCAACTGGTGCAGGCGCATCGGGTGATCAACGAGTTTCGCGCCCGTTTCATCGGCAAGGTCAGCCCCGTGCACTTCTTCTGGGGCTCCTTCGACATGGCCTGCACCAGGTTCTCCGGTCGCCCGGCGCCCAAACACCCCGGTGGGGCGCCCAACTGCGCCGACTGGGTGATGGTGGAGGGCTACTCGCACGAGTTGAGCAGTTGCGGCTTCTGGCCCGGCGGCGGCGAGGAAGGCGCGTTCTACGCGTACGCCTATCCCGAACCGGAGGGTTTCGCCGAGTACTCCGTCGGCCCGGACGCCGCGTTCTACCACCCCGACTACAAGCAGTTTCTGCTTCCCTATGAGGCGGTGCGCACCTCGGCCGACCCCGACCGTGACCTGCTGGAGTTCCTGCAGACCAGCTATGCCGCCGCCGCCGATCTCGCCGGCTGGAACCGGGCCGAACTGGAGGACGATCCGGAGCGCTGGCGCGGTGAGGCCAAACCCACACGACTCGAGTGAGGGCCGACAGGACTCACGTTCGTCTCACAACAGTCCCCGGCCAGCGAGGTTTCGCATCAGGTCTGCGATACCGAAGGTCCAGCGCTCGCAGACATCGCTAGTGCGAACCCGGTTGACGAGCGTTCCAAGACGACTGGCGCTGATCGCCACGATGTCGTCGAGATGATGTGTGAAACCCTCCCCCTCGGCGCCGCGGTCCTGCACCGGGGCGAACATGGTGCCGAGGAACAGCACCGCACCGTCCGGATACTGATGGGTGCTCCCCATCATCTGGCGCACGAGATCCTCAGGGTCACGGCTGATCTGGCTCATCGATGAGGTGGCCTGCAGCGTGAACTCGTCAGTGCCGCGGACGTCGAGGCGCACCTCCGTCTCACGCACATCATCGAGGGTGAAGATGTCGTCGAACAGACGGATGAACGGGCCCAGCGCTGCGGAGGCGTTGTTGTCCTTCGCCTTCGAGAGCAGCAGTGCCGAACGGCCCTCGAAATCGCGGAGGTTGACGTCGTTGCCGAGAGTCGCACCGACGATGCGCCCGCTCGACGATACGAGCAACACCACCTCGGGCTCGGGGTTGTTCCACGCCGACCCGGGGTGGACCCCCACGTCCATGGCCGTACCGACGGTGGACATCGGTGAGGCCTTGGTGAAGATCTCGGCGTCCGGGCCGAGACCCACCTCGAGGTACTGGCTCCAGGTCCCGGCGGCGACCATGACCTCCTTCAGCCGGGCTGCCTCGGGCGAGCCGGGCTGAAGCTCGGCGAGATCACCACCGATGAGATCGGCCATCTCGGTGCGCATCTGGGCAGCACGGGTGGAGTCGCCACCGCAGCGTTCCTCGATGACCCGCTCGACCATCGACACGACGAAGGTGACACCGGCGGCCTTGACGGTTTGCAGGTCGACCGGGCTGAGCAGGCGCACACCCGCCGTCGAGCGCTGATCCACCGGTGTGCCCGCGAGGATATCGGCAACGGTGCCGAGCACAGGACCGTCAGCGACCTTGACTGCACCGGCGGGGTTCGGGTGCTCAGCGAGGTCTCGAACGGTGGCGAACACACCGCTGATGTCGACCACATCACCACCGCGAACCGTGACCACGCAAGGGCCTTCGGGTCCGGAGACGCGTCCGACGAGGGTGGCGCGATCATGGTCGAGCGGAAGACACGTCTGCGAGGCCGGGGGCCAGGCGGTCAGCGCCCCGGAGGCGCGGTCGGTGGTGGCTGCAGCGGTGCTCATCGATCTCCTTGAGATGTGCGGTGTAGTCGCGTCAACTCCGCGGCGAGCAGGCGGGCGTCGCGGTGGCTCAGTACAGCCTCACGAACGCACTCGCTGGCACTGCGCTGGAAGGTGACCGCGCCGTCGAAGCGCGGTCGAATCCACGCCTCGTCGATGGTGTCGGCGGTACGCGAGTAGAAGCCCGTTGATGCCTTGTCCACGAGGGGATCTCGCCACGCCGCGATCGCCGACGGCTGGCCGGCATGCTGCGGTATGAACGTGCACTGGGTCGCATCGTCGAGCAGCCAGCGCAGATGTTGCACAAGACCGTCATCAGGACGGCAGCGACTGCTGATGGCGATGCCCGTCCCGCCGAGGACCGAGCCGCGTCGTCCACTGCGACCCGTGGGCGCGTCGGCGAACTGCAGCGGTCTCGGCAGACCGGCCTGCGCATAGTTGACGTAGCCGTAGACGTGCGGGCAGTAGACCGGCCCGCCCGGCTGAGACATCTGCTCCAACACGACGATCGGGTTGTGCAACGGGGGCGGTGGCCGATGCGGGTCGATGAAGGCAGTGATCGTCTGCAACCCCTCGCCCACCGCCTCGACCGTCAAGAACACATCGCCTCGACCCGGTTCCTCGCCATTGGCCAGGGCGATCGAGCACAGAGTCAGAAACAGGTGAGGCCCGCTGGTCGGCAGCACGGTGTCGACGTCCCGTGCGAGCGCGACCGCATCGGCCCACGTGGTTGGCATGTCGATTCCTGTATCAGCGGCGACCGAGACCTGCGTGGCCGCGTCCAGCGGCAACGCCCACGACCTGTCGTCCATCTGATACGAGGCGAACGACTCCCCCACCGTGCCGTGTTTCCACCTGTCGAGATCGGCTGAGGTGAAGACCTCCTCGAGCGGCAGCAGTGCGCCGCACCCAAGTGCCTCGCCGAGGTGCGGATGGTCCAGCACCAGCAGGTCGTAGCGGGCGGCGTTGTCGCATATGGGCGCTGACTCGAAGCCCTCGAGCGGCTGTGTTTCCCAGACGATCTCGCATCTGGGCGCCTCAGCTTCCATGACCGCACGGCGCAGGGCCTCCGCGCCGCGCGGGTGATCCCATGTCAGGCCCCGATAGGTACCCGTCATCGGCGAAGTCCCGGCGGGAGGATCTCCTCTGGCATGTTCTGGAACGCCACTGGCCGGGCGAACCGTTGAGCTGCAGCAGTTCCCACCGACGTGGTCGTTGGCGCCGTGGTGGCCGGCCAGGGTCCGCCATGCTGTTGCGCGTCGCTCACGGTGACGCCGGTCGGCCACTGGTTGTAGATCACGCGACCGGCAAGGGAGGACATGGCCTCGATGAGGCGCGGCGCATCCGGATCGGGCGCGATGGTGCCCTGGATTGTCGCGGTCAGGGCACCCTTGATCACCGCGAGCACGTCGATGGCCTGGCCGATGTCGCGGTAGCCCACGAGCACGGATGCGGGTCCGAACATCTCGGTGGTGACGATCGCGGGATCTGCGAGCACTGCGTCGGCACCGGTTCCCAGGACTGTGGCGGCCGGCGAGTTCGCCTCGCGGGGGCCGGTCATCAGGACTTTCACCGCCGGGTTGCCGCCGACCTCGTGTAGCGTCTGCTCGAATCCGCGCGCGATGCGCTCATCGAGCATCGGATGCACCGGCTGTAGAGCCATCTTGTCGGCGAAGGCATCGCGATCGGGGACGAGGACGACACCGGGTTTGGTGCAGAACTGTCCGCAACCCATCGTGAAGGACGCTGTGAAGCTATCGACGATGTCGTCCGCGCGTTCATTCCACCCCGCGGGGGTGACCACGACCGGATTCGTGCTTCCGAGCTCGCCATAGAACGGGATCGGGTCGGGCCGCGACGCCGCGAGGTCGTACAGCGCCCGTCCGCCGGCCTCCGAGCCGGTGAACCCGGCGGCCCTTATCCGAACGTCCTGGACCGCGCGGACACCGTCCTCGCGGTCGTGGATCGTCCCGAACATGCCCTCGGGGGCCCCAGCGGAAGTGAGTGCCGCAGTGACGATGTCAGCGGTCGCGCGCGCCAGTCTCGGGTGGGCGTCATGGGTCTTGACCACTACCGGACATCCGACGGCCAGAGCACTGACGGTGTCTCCGCCTACGACGGAGAACGCGAACGGGAAGTTACTCGCCGCGAAGACCAGGACCGGTCCGATCGGAACGTAGCCGCGGCGTAGTGCGGGTCGCGGACCCATCGGCCAGTCGGGATCGGCTGCGTCGACACGCACCTCGAGCAGGTCACCGGATTCGACGCGGTCGGCGAACAGGCGCGCCTGAAAGGTGGTGCGAGTGACCTCACCGCGCAGCCGCGGCTCGGGCAGGTGCGTCTCCTCCTGCGCGATCGCGACGAGCGTGTCACTGTGGGCGTCAAGCGCATCGGCGATGGCGCGCAACCAGGCAGCGCGTTCGGTCGCACTCGCTCGTGCAGCCGGAATCCGGGCTGTGTGGGCTGCCTCAAGAACGCTGTCCAGTGTGTTCATGTCATCTCCTCGGGGTTGCGCCGATCTACGGCCACAATGTGGTGGCACACCAGCACCGTCTTGCCGTGCTGATTCGTGCCGGTGTAGGCCTTGGTGACCAGACCGATGTTCGGATTTCGCTTATGCGGGCTGACGTCGACGACCTCGGCGGTGGCAACGACGGTGTCACCCGCCAGCACAGGAGCGGGAAAGCGGATGCGGTCGTAGCCGTACGCAACCAATCGGGGATTGCGCTCCATGGTCAGGCCGACGACGACGGCGAAGCTGAGCACACCGTGCGCCAGCAGACCACCGAAACGGTCCGTCGCGAACTCCGCGTCGGTGTGAGCGGGGTGGTCGTCGTGAGAGAGGCGCGCGAAGTCGGCGATGTCGCTCGCCGTGATGACCGCCGATCCCCCCTCCTCGACCTGTCCGACGACATAGTCCTCGAACCAGCGTTCCTGGAACGAATCCCGTGTCGCGGTGCCGGTCATGACTGGGCCTGCAGTCGTCGCGTGCTTGCGGTATCCGTGATGTGGTTGAAGCGGTCCACGTCATTCTGGTGCGCATCGGAGCGGTAGTTCTTGGACAGGTACACCGAGACGAACGCGACGACGGCCATGACGACCATCCACAAGGCGACCGGCCACCAACTGTCCGTCGCGGCGACCACCGCGGTTGCGACCAACGGAGTGGTGCCGCCCAACGCCGCCCCACTGACCTCGCGGGCGAAGGCCACTCCGGAGTACCGCTTTGCCGGGGGGAACAGCTCGGCGAGGAATGCCGCCTGGGCGGCGTAGCAGGTCGAGCCGGCACCGACGAAACAAATCGACAACGCCAGCACGATCAGGACGGTCTGGCCGGTGTTGATGAGCAGGAACATCGGGAATGCCCAGACGGCACCGAATGAGCAGCCGAACAGGAACAGCCGTCGGCGGCCGATCCTGTCGCCGATACGACCGAAGATCGGCATGAACAGGGCGCCGATCGTGAGCATGGCCGCGTTGATGCCAAGCGCCAGCGACGCGGCGACCGCGAGATTGTTGGTCAGGTAGCTCAACGCCCACACCTGCGGCACGTAGGTGAAACCCGACAACATGAAGTTCGACCCGAGCGCTACGGCCAGACGCCCCTTCTCGGTTCGCAGGAGCGATACCAGCGGTAGGGATTCGATCTGGTCGGATTTCGAGGTTTCCTCGAAGCTCTGCGTCTCCTCGACACTGCGACGGATGTAGAGGCTCACGGCCAGCATCGCGATACTGGCCAGGAAGGGGATCCGCCAACCCCACGTTTCGAAGTTGTCGCCGGTGAGCCACAGCGAGAGCTGCATGGCGCCGAGACCGAGTGCGGAGCCCAGCCAGACGCCACCGCCGGACCACGATGCGTAGAACCCTCGATGCGTGGGCGGTGCCGACTCGGAGGACAGCACGATCGCGCCCGCGTACTCGGCTCCCGCCCCCAGACCCTGCAGCACCCGCAGGAGGACGAGCAGCACTGGAGCGGCCAGCCCGATGCTCGCATAGCTGGGCAGCAGACCGATCAACGCAGTCGAGACACCCATGAGTGCCAGCGTGAAGATCATGACCGGCTTGCGGCCGACCTTGTCGCCGAGGTGGCCGAAGATGATGCCACCGAACGGTCGCGCGAAGTATCCGACAGCGAAAGTGGCGAAGGCTGCGAGAAGGCCGGCCGTGGGATTCTCCGCGGAGAAGAAGTAGGACTTGAAGATCAGCGCAGCGGCCGCACCGTAGAGAGCGAAGTCGTACCACTCGATGAGGCTGCCCACGGCGGAGGCGGACGCGGCACGGCGTGCATCCGCGTGTGAGGGCGCGTGTGAGGGAAGTTGTGTGCTCATGACATTCCTAGACGACGTTGGCTGTGGTTGATGGCGTCGTGAGCACGGCATCGCGGTGGATTACACCGTCGCGCTCGAACTCGTCGATGTCGTTGCCGCTGTAGCCGAGTTCGTTCAGCACCTCATGGGTGTGCTGACCGTTCAGCGGCGCCGGTCGGTAGATCTCCTGCGGCTGTGTGGCAAGCCGGAAGGCGAAGCCGGGTGTTTTCACGTGGCCTTCCGTGGGGTGGTCGTACTCGACGAACGATCCGTTGTGCCGCACTTGTGGGTCATCGACGACCTGGGTGTAGTCGTACACCGGTCCGACCCACACGCCAGCTGCACCGAGAACTTCGAGCCAGTGCTCGGTTGTGTTCTGCAACAGGTTCTCGGTAACCAACGCGGAGATGGCATCTCGATGGGTGAAGCCGTCACGCTCGGCGTCGAACGCGTTGAACCTCGGATCGTCGAAAACACTTGCCAGTACGTCCATCTCGGCGAAGGAGAGTGCTATGAAGTCGTCGGAGGTGGCGAAGACCCCGTATGGGGCGCGAATGTAGCTGTGCGCATGGATCTCGTCGCCAGGGGTCTGAGCGACGCCGCCGACTGTGGCGACGCTGAGTTCCTGCATCTGCGCGGCGATGATGGCATCGAGCATGTTGACCTCGACCAGTTGGCCCTCACCGGTGCGTTGGCGATGAAACAACGCGGCCAAGGCACCCTCGAACGCCGAGTAGGCGGTGAACGCATCAGCGAGGAAGAAGGGCCCGGGGCGCGGGGGCTCGTCGCCACGACGCGCACTCGCCAGGCCACCACTCATGGCCTGCAGGAGGACGTCCTGACCGGGACGGTTCGCGTACGGGCCGGTCTGGCCGTAGCCGGACATGCTCACATAGATCAGCTTCGGGTTGATCGCTCTCAAGGTCTCATAGTCAACGCCCAACCGGTCAGCGACACCTGGCCGGTAGTTCTGCAGGAAGATGTCGGCAGTCTCGACCAGCTTGGTGAGGACTCGCCGACCGGCCGGGTCCTTGAGGTTCAGTGACAGCGACCGCTTGTTGCGGTTCAAGGACAGGAACGAGGCGTTGACGGTGTTGCCCCGGGCTCCACCGGCGGATACGTGACGCTGCCACTCGCCGGCGACCGGTTCCACCTTGATAACGTCCGCGCCCAGGTCAGCCAGCTTCTGGGCGGCGAACGGTCCGGCCATCGCGATAGACACGTCGATCACGCGGACACCTTCCAAGACCTTCACGTTTGTACTCCTCAATGCTGCTGGCCGCGATGGCCGGGTTGTGTGGTGCCGGTTACGTTAGCGCTAACGTTAGCGCTAACACAACAGGTTCTCGCGAATTGGCGTTAGCGCTCACCCACTCGCCGCGCGTCGCCCTCGATGCCAGGGCCGACGCGGTAACCTGACGTCAGCGAAGGCGGGCTAGGCAGACGGGTGTCGACAGTGAACGAGCCGAACGGCCCTGTCCGGCGGCGGAGGTCTCGCGGGTCTTTCAAGAGCGTGACGATGGCCGATGTGAGCCTGGCCGCCGGAGTATCGATGCAGACCGTCTCGCGCGCACTGAGCCGACCAGAGTCCGTCACCGAAGAAACCCTCGAGCGGATAACCAAGGCCGTCGCAGATACCGGCTACGTCCCCAACCTCGCCGCAAGCCACCTGGCATCGAACCGCAGCCGTACCGTTGCGGCGATCCTGCCGGCCATCTCGACATCCGTCTTCTCGGATACGCTGCGATCCGCGACCACGCGCTTGGCGCCGCACGGATACCAGCTCGTCGTCGGATACACCGACTATCACCCCGAGCGTGAAGAAGAACTGGTCCGGAGCTTCATTCAGCGCCGACCCGACGGTTTCTTCATCGTCGGCACGCGGCACACGCCGGGAACCACTCGTCTGCTGAAGAGTTACGGCCACCCCGTCGTCGAGACCTGGGATTGGAACGATTCGCCGACGGACACATTGGTCGGATTCTCGAATCGAAATGCCCTCGCGGACATGGTGCGACATCTCGTCAAGCAGGGACACCGACGCATGGCCTTCGCCGGGGTGATCACCGGCGGTGACGAACGGGCACAGCGCCGCCTGGAGGGTTTCCAAGACGCAGTCGCAGAGCTGTTGCCCGACGAGCCGATTCGTGTGGTGGACCTGCCCGGCGAGCCGATCGCGATGGACACCGGGGTGCGGCTGCTGAAATTGGCGCTGGAGAGACACCCGGAGATCACCGCCCTGGTGTTCCCCACCGACGTATTCGCATCGGCAGCGGTGCTGGCCGCACCAGACCTGGGCGTGGAAGTGCCCGGACGTCTCGCGATCACCGGATTCGGCGACTTCGAGATGGCCCGTCACCTGCGTCCCGCTCTGACAACGGTGGCGGTCGACAGCCAGCAGATCGGTTCTCGCGCCGCCGATCTGCTGCTAGCGCGAATGCTCGATCAGCCGATTACCGAGCCGTGCGTTGACGTCGGATATCGCATCGAGGTTCGACAGAGCGCCTAGCGCCGTCGCGACGTTCTCCGGGATGCCAGCCTGCTTACTGACCCGCCTCAGCCAGGGCAGCCTTGACATCCGCTTGAGTCACCGCCAGGAAGGTGGCCAACTCGTCACCGGTCATGAAGGTGGTGGTGAAGTGATTACGTTCCGCAATCTGCTTCCAAGTGGGTGACTCCACCATCTCACCGAGTGCCTTCTGCCAGTACTGAACGGCGTACTCCGCCATGTCCGGCGGGCCGTAGAGGCCGCGCCAGTTCGAGAGTGTGACGTCGAGTCCCTGCTCCCGAGCGGTCGGAGCGTTCAGACCAGGCACCCTGTCCTCGCTCAGGACACCAAGTGCGGTAAGGCTTCCCGGCTTCAACTGGTTGATGAACTCGCTGACTCCGCCGATGGCAACGCTGATATCGCCATTGAGAAGCGCGGCGCTCTGATCACCGCCACCCTCGAAGCTGACGTAGTTGACCGAGGACGGTTCACCGCCCGCCGCCGACACCAGCAGGTCGAACGGGGCCTCGTCGTCTTGTGCGGCGCCGACCGCGACCCGCCCGGGGTCCGACTTGATCGCGGCCATGAGTTCATCGAGGCTCTTGAACGGCGAGTCGGGACCAGCGACGACAACGAAGTACTCCGTGATCAGCCGGGCGATCATGGTGACGTCGTCATATCCGTACTTGGACTTGCCGCGAAGCTCGTTCATCATCATGGCCAGCGATGTGACCGAGACCTGGTCGTCCTCGCCCTTGTACTGCTCCACCATGGTGGCCAGGAAATCCCCACCGCTGTTGCCCGGCTTATTCTCCACCGGGAGCGGCACATTGACGATCTTCTCCTTCTGCAGGGCGTCGACGACCGAGCGAATCGTGATGTCGAATCCACTCCCAGGGGTGGCCCCCGCCGTCATCGTCACCGGTCCTGAGGGGTAGTTCTCTGCGTCGGAGGCGGGCCCGGAGTCCTGGCACCCCGTCAGGATGAGCGACGCAGCCAGTACGGCGCCAATCGCGGACTTGATCATCACCAGATCTGTACACCACTTCAGCGCCACTGCCCCCGCGGCGCGCTCACGGTCGAGCGATCAGTCGCCTTCCCGGGGCTTGACGGTCACACTGAGGCCGTGGCGTTTTCGGGAGGGAGCGTGATGAGTACCGAACCGTCAGCTGCAGACTGGGCTCTGCGCCAGGTCGAAGCCGTGCGCGACGATCCCACGGCTCGCCTCGAACTGATCAATCGGACCTATCACGGTCCGCTCGGGAGCGCGCCCCGGCACTTGCCCTTCCGGCGGGCGGCCCTGTCTTTCATGCGCTGGCAGATCAGCCGCGGCGTACTGGCTCCGTGCAATTCCGCATCTCCGGGCAGTCCGTGGTGGCGCGCGGTCAACGAGCGACTGCTGCGCGATGGTTGCGAGGCCCTGGCCCGCAGCGCCGGCATGGTCGCTACCCCGTCTTCGCCTGCCGTTGGGCCGTGGATGTCCTTTATAGCCGAGCCAACCGCACGCACCTGGTACCGAGCCCACAACCGCAGCATTGTCTCGGCCTACCTCGACCATCGCGACTTGGCCACCGCCGAGAGCTATTCGGAACGTTTCTTCTTGAACGTCGTGCTGCTGCGCGTCCTCTACGCGCATGCCCTAGTGGCTGCGCCCCGCCTGGCGCTGGGGTCACTCAGGTGGCTGGGGCCCCTCGCCGGCGATCCCAGACTCGCGATGACCAGGATCTTCCTGTCGATCTCACGGGTGCTACCCGACCGATATCCGCTTGAGGACGACGTCGTCGCATACCTTGTCGCCGAGCACAGGCTCGGACAGACGCTGGACTACGGTGTCATCAGTCCACGCCTCCAACAACTCTACGAGTGGTCGGCGCACGAACTCGATGAGCCAGCGCTACTGGACTGCATCCGCGACGGCAGCCCCATCTATGCCTGGTCGTTCGAGGATCGGGATGTATGGCGCCCGACGCACCTGTCTCCCACGATGCGTGTCATCCACCGGTTTCTGCCCGCGCCTTCACCCGGCGAAAATCCTTGACTCACCACCACTTGGTGGCATCCGAGAGCTGACGTGCCAGCTCGTCGGTCAATGTCTGCACATAGGTCGATGTCAGGTGGTGCGCATCGTGATACACCAGCACGTTGCCCTCGACCGGTCGGCAGAAGTCGGGTCTGCAGACTGCATCGCTGAGGTCAATCGGGAACATTCCCGGATACCGGCCGAGGTAGTCCAGCGTGGGGTTGTAGCTCGCCAAGACCTCGGAGCGAGGGAGGCCGCAGCTCTCCGCGTCGCCACCATTGGCGAGGCAGTCAACCGGTGAGAACACCATGCCGTTCTGGTACATCCAGGGAGTGTCCCGAACCCCCAGGATGGCGATGTCGTTCGCGGCCAACGTGTCCCAGATGCCCAGGTAGTTCTCCGGGACGAAATCCCCCGGTGCGTCGGGCAACGGGCGCGTTGTGGTGGTGAACACAAAGTCCGGCCGGTCGTCCACCAGGCTGGCCATCACCGATTCCACCCAGTCGCGGCATCCCGGGTACGGGTCATTGGACACGCTCACCCGTGGAAGCTCATCGGTGTTCAGCGGACATCCCATTTTCAGATATGTCACGACCTTGAATCCGTGCCGCTGACCGAGCTTGTTGAGTGCGGTGAGCCAGTGCTCGGAGTGCGAACCTCCGACAAGTGCGATTGTTCGCGCCGCTCGAGAGTTCCCGTACGCGCACTTGATGACAGCCGAATTGCCGAAGTCGCTGATACATCCGTCGACTATGGTCGCCGGCAAGTCATCTGAGGCCTCCAGCACAGTCGGCCGCATCGGCAGCTTCGGCACTCGCAGGCCCTCGACCAGGGCGCGTCCACCGGGATAGTCGACAGCCGAAAGGTTCAGCAGCTCCGCACCATTGGCGCGGATAGTGTTCGTGTACTGACGCCAGCCCACCGAGCCGGCGGCGACCGCGACCGTGAGAAGCATGATCACCCATGTCAGTGCCATCGCCGGTGCGTGCGAGCGCCCGACTGCCTGCGGTGCCGCGCGCAGCGGCCGCTCGACACACCTGTGCGTCAGATACGCCAGGGCCGTCGACACGACGACGATCAGTGTCCCGTCGGTGAGGCCCGCGCTGTCGTTCTCGGCGTGGGTGAGCCAGAAGATCAACACCGGCCAGTGCCAGAGATAGAGCGCGTAGGCCATCGTGCCGAGCGCGACCAGAGATGTCGCGGACAGCACGCGACTCGGCCACGGGAACCCATCGATCCGGTTCAGGTTCGCTGCGCTGCAGATGATCAGGACGGTCGCAACGACGGGGATCGAGGCCAGCGGGCCCGGATACTGCTCTGCACCGTCGACGTAGAAACCGACCGACACGATCGCCGCGAGACCTATCGTCGCCGCACCGGCTCGCAGCCACCCCGGCCAGCGCACGTGCGCGACGATCGCGGCCAGGGCGAACCCGGTCAATGGCTCCCAGGCGCGCGCGAGGCTGTCGTAGTACGCCATCGCCGGATCGGCCTGGTGGGTGATGACGGCGTAGGAGAAGGATGCGATCGTCGCCACGATCACCACAGCGACAAGGGTGGCGCGCCTGCGATGGTGCGGTACCGCGACGGTGATCAGCCACACGACGAGAAGACTCGCGAGGAAGAACTGACCGAGCACCGATACCGCCCACAGGTGCTGTAGCGGGCTGACGACCTCTCCGGCGCGTGCGTACCCGCCTGCCGAGTGGGCCAGCTGCCAGTTCTGGATGAAACCGAACGTCGACAGGCTCTGGTCCGCGAAGGTCTCCCACCGCGTGCGTGGCTGGAGCCACAACGTCATCGCGCCGCTCGCCGCCACCACCACGACGAGCGCGGGCAACATGCGACGCGCGAACCTCGCGAGCTCGCTCCGAAGGAGGGCCGTCGGGCTGCCTTGCGTTGCGATGTGCAGGAGTCGGCCACCCCAGAGGAACCCTAGGAGAACCAGGAGCACATCGACGCCGCCGGACACGGGGCCAGACCACACACCGAACACGACGACCAGCACGATCGCCAGCCCACCGAGGCCGTTGAGGTCCTCACGCACTCTCGGGGCCGAGAGCTGCGTCGCGGCGGATATCGATTGTTCGGTCTGCACGCTCACTGTCCAGGATTGTGGGTCATATCGGGATGACTAGTCGGCGCGGTCCTGCCCGCTGGGCCTATGCTCCCAAAAGTGTTCCAGGGCCATAGAGAACGGCCCCCGGAGAAATCTCCGAGGGCCGTTCTACCTAGTAGCGGGGACAGGATTCGAACCTGCGACCTCTGGGTTATGAGCCCAGCGAGCTACCGAGCTGCTCCACCCCGCGTCGGGTAAATACAAGGTTACAGAAGACGCAGGGCCACACCAAATCGGGTGCTCAGGCCAGTATTCCGGCCGGATCGTAGAGCCTGGCGAGCGCGGCCAACCAGTGCAGTGTGTCCGGGCCGTAGCAGCGGGCCGCCCGGTCCGGATCGCTCGACGGCGCGAAGTTCGGCATCTGCCCACCGGTGGACCACTGCGCGACGTCGGCCACCAGGGCCGCGGCGTGCGCGGGCACGCTGTCGGCCACCGGCGGAGCCAGCACGCCGATCACGGACAGCGAGTAGGCCGCGTCGCGGTGGCAGAACGCACTGCGGTGGTCCGGTTCGCGGGCGAACGCCCCGCCCAGCAGGCGCAGTTCCACAAACGTCTGCGGCGACCCCGACGCCGGGCCGGCCGCGGACAGGATGGCGTCCACCGCGTCGGCCGTCAGCTCGCGCAGCAGGGCCTGGTCCTCGTTGCTCGGCATCGGGTCCACCGGGTCGGCGTGCACCATGCCGATCGCCGCGTACGGCAGGACGCCGACGGTGTCCATCACCGGGGTGGCCAGCTCGCGCATCGGCTGCAGCAGTCGCTGGGCCTCCGCCGGGTCACCGAGTGCGGTGTAGCGCAGCGCAACGGTGTACTTGCCCGCCAACGGTTCTGGAATCCCAGGGAGCGGCGGTAGCTGTTGCAGAGCGATCGACGTGTTCACCGTCTCGGGTAGGTCGATACACCACTGCCGCCACCCGTGCAGCACGGCAGCCGTGTCCGCTGCGTCGAAATACAGTGCGCCACCGTAGAACTCGGTGATCGGTAGCAACGCGAACTCGATGGACGTCACGATGCCCAGCATCGCTTTGGCGCCGCGCACACCCCAGAACAGGTCGGCGTGCTCATGGGGCGTAACCCACAGCACCTCCCCCGCGCCGGTGACCAGTTCGAACGCCCGCACGTGATCAGATGACAGCCCGACGGTGCGCACCAGCGGCCCGATCCCGCCGCCGGTGAGGTAGCCGACCACACCGACCCCCGGTGCCGATCCGCACGGCGGCGCCAACCCCTGCGGGACCGCCGCGTCGATCACCTGCTGCCAGATGACCCCGGCCCCGACGCGTGCCGTGCGCTCGACAACATCCACGACGCAGCCCGACAGCCCCGAGGTCAGCACCAGGATGGTGTCGGCACCGATCGCCACGGCGCCGTGCCCGGTGGCCTGCACTGCCACGCGGAAGCCCCGCGCCGCCGCGAACCGCATGACGGCGGCCACGTCGGTCGCCGAACTGGCCAGCACCACCGCAGCCGGGTGCACGGGCACAGCGAGATTCCAGGGCGTGGCCCGCTCGTACACCCGCTCACCGGGTAACGCGACGGGTGCGGCGACCCACTCCCGCAGCCCGTCCAGGGAGCCGTACAGGGCCTCCTTCACACTGGGTTCGGAGTCGATCTGTGCTGCGGTGGCCTGTTCTGTGGTGGCCTGTTCTGTGTTTGTCACGGTCGTCGAGAGCCCTCTCACCAAGTCGGTTGACATTGGCGGCAAGCATCACCGAGCGCACTTGGTGAAAACTTGGCGTCGGCAGGCTCGCCCGGCATCGTCCGGCCAAGGAATGCCCAAGTCGGCGTCAGACCAGGTTGTCGGCGGCCTCAGCCATCCCGACCATGCCGAGGCGACGTGCCTCGGCGGCGACCTCCGCAGCCGCCGCACGCCGCTGCGCGTCATCCTCGATCAGTTCTGCCGACAGCAGCGCACACCGCACCAGCGTCGGCGCCCCACCTGTGCGCTTCGCGATACCTACCGCGCGCTCGAGGTCATCCCGGGCGCCCTCGCGATCCCCGGCCATCGCACGCAGCCGCGCGGTGGCCAACGCGACCGGCCCTGCGGTGCCGACCTGACCGATCACCGCGATGCGGTCACCAAACGGCTCCAGTTCCTCGAGTAGCGGTGCGCAGAACCCGGCCAGTCCCCGGTCCGCGGCGAGATGGGCCAGCAGTACCGCGTGGCCCAACGTCGTCCACGCGTGCGGGCGGCCGCGGTCGGCGACCCAGGCCTCCAGCATCGCCACCGCCGCGTCGTCGGCGCGGGGGCCGTCCCGGTTCACCGTCATCAACGCCGTCTTGACCAGTCCCACGATGCCCTGGCCGCCGCTCTCGGCGGGTGCGCCGACAGTCGGCCAGGCCGGGTCAACCGGCCCACCCTTGTCCCGGAGCAGCGACACCGCCGCCAACAGACCGCTCCCGGCCTCGTAGAGCTCGGTCTGCTCGTGCACGTGCGCGGCTATGCCGTGATGACGCTCGGCCTCGGCGAAGTCGCCGCGCCACCCGGCCAACACCGCCTCCATCCACCGCAGCTGGGCGCGCAGCACGGGCAGCTGCAGATCCTCGCTGCCCTCGATGCCCGCCGCCAGCCGCCGTGCCGCCGCGTCGACGTCCCCGAGGCTCATCTCCGCCATGGTGCTGACCGAGTTGGCGATCACACCATCCTCACGGAACCTGCTGTGACGCAGCGCATTCAGACGGTCAGCCCAGACCAGCGTCTGTTGGCTGAGAGTGGCCACCCCGGAGTAGGTGATGAGGCGACCCATCAGGACGTCGGCCAGCACCTCGGCATCACCCGCCGACCCCGCCAACTCCTCGGCCCGCTGCAGGTATCCCGCGGCCACCGCCGGGTCGGGGTGATAGCAGTGCCCGACGGCCAACGTCGCGAGCACCCGCGCGCCCGCACCGGCGTCGAGATCGGCGACCACGGCCGCACGCTCCAGCAGCACCAGCAGATTGCCCGGGTCGTGCCCGGGCGCCAACCACGGCCAGCCCCCACTGGCGCGCAACAACGCACTAGCCACCCGGCCCACCGTCACGGCCCGCTCGGCGCGCAACGCCTCAACCAGGTAGCGCTCGACAGCGGCCAGCACCAACCGACCCCGGCCAGCACGCGCGTAGGCATCGAGCATCGCCACCGTCATGGCGTCGCGCTCACCGTCGTCCCGCGCCGAGACAGGCAGCCTGTCATAGGCGTCCAGCGCCGCCTGCCACCACTTCCCGGCGATGTCCGAACTCCAGCGTTGGGTTGCCTCCTCGGCCGCCCGACGGCATGCGTCGACCACCACAACCGGCTCGACCAAAGGTTGCGCGGACACCAGGTGCTGGGCGCGCCGTGTGACGGCTCCGTCCTCGGCACTGTCCGCCAGTACCTCGGCGACCTTGGCGTGCAGGCGTTGTCGGCGCAGCGCGGGCATGCTGTCCACCAACTGCTGGCGCAGCAGACCGTGCGCGAACGCGTAACCGTCACCGGCGTGCGAGGACACCACGATGCGCTCGTCGGCGGCCTCGTCGAGGTAGTCGGCGAGGGTGTCGATGTCCAAGCGCGTGGACGCCGCCAGTACCGGCACATCGACCGCGTCGCCGATCACCGCCGCGGTTCGCAGCACCTGCAACACCGCCGGGTCCAGGCTGGCCAGCCGCCGATCCAGTACCGACTTCACGGCCATGGGAATCTCACTGCCCGCCCGCTCGTCACGCGGCAGGCGGGCGTACTCGCAGACGAAGAACGGGTTGCCTGCCGTGCGTTCGGCCAGCATCGCCGACTCGGCATCAGTGACGACCTCGTCGGCGATCTGGGCGGCCAGCGCCGCGACCTCGCGCGAGGACAGCGCCGGCACCTCCACATGGCGGTTGCGCGCGCCGCGGGCCACCGTCCCCAACAGCCGCCCCAGTTCGGGGGTCGGCTCGCCGTCTCGCATCGTCAGAATCATCGCGATGGGGTGATCGCGCAGCGCGCCAGCGACATAGGCCAGACAGCTCACCGAGGCCGAGTCCGCCCACTGCACGTCGTCGACCACGATGGCGCGCAACCCCGGTGATGACTCCACCAGCCGCTGAATCCGCTCGTACACCTGGAATCTCGCCGTGTCCGGGTCGGCGTGCGCGGCGATCTCCAGCACCTCGTCAACGTCGGCTCCCAGCGCACGCACCAGTTGGCGCATCGGCCACCACGGCGGGGTGGCGCGCTCATCGGGGCAGCTGACCCACACCGTCTGTCCACCGCCGGCCGCCGCGAGCGCCACCGCCTCCTCAGCCAGTCGGGTCTTACCGATACCGGGCGGACCGGACAACACCAGCCAGCGCGTGTCCCCGCCCGCCGCATCGGCGAGAACCTCTGCCACCGTGGCCAGTTCACGATGTCGGCCGATAAGCGTCAACTGCGGCTGGGCACTCGCCGCCACCTGTGTCGAGGGCACGGCGGGGGTTGGGGTGGCGTTGAGCTCGACAGCACCCGTCCACTCCGGTGACCGCGGCCAGGCGGCGAGCTCGGGTGCCTGACGCAGCACGGCGGTCTGCAGATCGCGCAGCTCCACCCCGGGCTCCAGGCCCAGTTCGTCGTCGAGCACGCGGGCGTGACGCGTGTAGGCCCCGAGGGCATCCGAGGTGCGGCCCGACCGGTACAGGGCCAGCACGTGCAGCCAGCATGCGCGGTCCGACAATGGATGGGCCGCACTGAGTTCCGCTGCCGCCGCCAGTGCGGCAGGCGCCCGCCCGAGCGCCAGCAGCGCCGTGATCCGGCTGTCCAGACAGTCTGTGTGCAACTCGTCGATGCGGGCCGCCTCACGGCCCACCCATTCCTCGTCCCGCAGATCCGCCAGAAACGGGCCGCGCCAGAGCGCGATCGCGGTGTCGGCCTGCGATAGCGCGTCGTCCCAGCGCGCCTCGTCGATCGCCGCAGCAGCCCGGGCACAGCGGGTGGTGAACTCCGCGACGTCGACGTCCTCGGGCGCGACGTCGAGGTAGTACCCCGGCGACTGCCGCACGATCGGCGACGCCACGTCGGAGGCTTCGGCACCACCGCGCAGCGCCCTGCGCAGGTTGGAGACATACGCCTGCAGGCTCGCTGTCGCGCTGCCCGGGACGTCCTCGCCCCACACCGCATCGATCAGACGATCGACCGACACGACGCGCCCCTGCGCCAGCAGCAGCACCGCGAGCACGGCCCGTTGCTTGGGCGGGCCGATGTCCACCGGCACGTCACCACGCGTTACGCGCAGCGGCCCCAGCAAGCGATAACGCACTCGCGCAGCTTAAAGCGCGCCAATCCGCAAGCTACAGCTACTTGGCGTCCCGATACTTCGCCATCGCGTCATCCAGCCGCTGCAGCGCCTCACCGTACTCGGAGAAGGTGCCATCGTGCTGCGCCTGCTGCACGCCGTCCAACGCGGCATTGACCTCTTGCAGCGCCGCGGCTTTCGCACCGGAGAGCTGCACCGGACCACCCGGCGGAACGGCAGCGGCCGGTACCGGCGCCTCGGGGCGGCCCTGCTGCCCCGGCGGCGTCGCGGCCGGCGGCGCGGCGTTGCCCTGCTGCGCGGCCGGCGGCGGAGCGCTACCCGGCTGCCCGACCGTGGGGGCGGGTCCGGTGGCCGTGGCGCCCGCACCGGGACCGAAGATCTCGTCGAGTGCGTCGCGAACCGTGGGCCCGTAACCGACCTTGTCGTTGTACATCATCGCCACACGGATGAGGCGCGGGTACGACGAGGCGGCGTCACTTGCGCCCGGCGAGGCGTAGATCGGCGCGACGTACAGCAGGCCACCGGCACCCACCGGCAGGGTCAACAGGTTGCCCCAACGGATGCGGTTCTGGTTGTCCCGGCCGATGACGCCGAGGTCCTGGCTGACCGCTGTGTCGGTGCTGATCGCGTTGAACGCCAGCTTGGGACCGTTGACCTGTCCCGGGATGGTCAACACGGTGAGCTTGCCGTAGTTCTTGGGATCCGAGCTGGCGCTGATATAGGCGGCCAGGAAGTCACGCCGGAACCGGTTCATCGCACTGGTCAGCTGGAATGCCGCCGAATTGTCGTTCGCGGCAACGTCCTTGGCGACGATGTAGTACGGCGGCTGGTAGCTGCTCGCGGTCGGGTTCGGATCCAACGGGACATCCCAGAAGTCAGATGTCGAGAAGAACGTCACCGGATCGTCGACGTGGTACTTGGCCAGCAATGCCCGCTGCACCTTGAACAGGTCCTCGGGGTAACGCAGGTGCTCCTGTAGTTCGGGGGTCATGTCGGCCTTGGGCTGCACCGTGCCCGGGAAGACCTGCATCCACGCCTGCAGCACCGGATCCGTCTCGTCCTGGGCGTACAACGTCACGGTGCCGTCGTAGGCGTCGACGGTGGCCTTCACCGAGTTTCGGATGTAGGACACCTGCTTGTCGGGAACCAGCCGGTTGAACGCCACCTCATTGGAGTCCGCGGTCGCGCTCGACAGCGACGTCAGCTCCGAGTACGGGTAGTTGTCCAACGTGGTGTAGCCGTCGACGATCCACACCATCCGCTTGTTGACGATCGCGGGGTACATGCTGGTGTCGGTGGTGAGCCACGGGGCCACCGCCTCGACGCGCTTGGCCGGGTCCCGATTGAACAGGATCTTGCTGCTCTCGTTGATCACATTGGAGAACAGGAAGTTGCGCTCGGCGTACTTCGCAGCGAAAACGCTGCGCGTCATCCAGTTGCCGATCGGGACACCGCCCGAGCCACCGTAGGTGTAGTTCTTGGTCTCGGTGTTGGTCTCGTAGTCGTACTCGCGGTCGATGCCGTTCTTACCGACGATCGCGTAGTCCTCGGCGGCGTTGGCGATCACCGGACCGAAGTAGATCCGCGGCTGATCCAGCGGAGCCGGCCCAGGCGAGACCACACTGCCGTTCGCCCCGACCACGCTGGCCAGGAACTCCGGGTAGCCGCCGTTCTGGTTGGGATCGTTGGCGATACCGCGCACCGTGTTGGCCGGCGAGGCGATGAAGCCGTTGCCGTGGGTGTAGACGGTGTGGCGGTTGATCCAGTCGCGCTGGTTGTCGATGAGGCGGTCGGGGTTCAGCTCGCGCGCGGCGACCACGTAGTCGCGCAGGTTTCCGTCCGGGCCCACATAGCGGTCCATGGCCAGCTGATCGGGGAAGAAGTAGAAGTTCTTGCCCTGCTGGAACTGTGTGAACGCGGGGCTCACGATGGTCGGATCGAGCAACCGGATGTTGGACGTCGTCGCCCGGTCGGCCGCCACCTGTTCGGCGGAGGTGTTGGAGACGCCGCTGTAATCGCGGTAGGTCACCGTTTCATCGGTCAGACCGTAGGCCTGCCGGGTGGCCGTGATACTGCGGCTGATGTACTCCGATTCCTTCTGCGCAGCATTGGGTTTGACGCTGAACTGCTCGACGATCAGCGGCCAGCCCGCACCGATGATCAACGACGACAGCAGCAGCAGCACCACGCCGATCGCCGGGATGCGCAAGTCCCGCAGGAAGATCGCGGAGAACACCGCGACCGCACAGATCACGGCGATGGCCAGCAGGATGAGCTTGGCCGGCAGCACCGCGTTGATGTCGGTGTAACCGGCACCCGTGAACGGTTTGCCGCCGCGGGTGTGGCTCAGGAGCTCGTAGCGGTCGAGCCAGTAGGCGAAGGCCTTGAGCAGGATCAGCGTGCCGCCCAGCGAGATCAGCTGGATACGGGCGGCCCGGCTCAGTGCACCGGTGCGGCCAGCCAGCCGGATACCGCCGAACAGGTAGTGCCCGAGCAGGTTGGCGATGAGCGCCAGGAACGTCACGACGAACAGGTAGCTCAGGACCAGGCGGTAGAACGGCAGGTCGAAAGCGTAGAAGCCGAGGTCGAGACCGAACTGCGGATCCGCGACGCCGAAGGCGGTGCCGTGCAGGAACAGCTGCACCCGGACCCAGTACGTCTGCGCGACGACACCGGCGAGCAGACCGATGAACGCCGGCAAGCCGATCGTGTACAGCCGCATCCGCGACATCACCGCGGTGCGGTACCGGGCGACGGGGTCATTGGGTCCTGCGGCCGGCACGAACACGGGCCGCGTGCGGTAGGCCAGGGTCAGCGCGCCGTACACGACGAGTCCGACGACCAGCGCCGCCACCACGAAGACGATCAACCGGGTGACCAGCACGGTGGTGAACACCGAGCGGTAGCCGAGTTCGCCGAACCACAGCCAGTCGACGTACGCGTCGATGAAGCGCGGCCCGATCAACAGCAGCACGACAGCGATCAGCGCTGCGCCAATCAGAATCCGGCTACGTTGCGTCAGCTTGGGCATCCTTGCCGCGGGCCGCATCCCCACTCGTCAACTCCAGTCTCAGTGATCGTGCTTTATGGCGTCGACCAGTCGACGTGCCCCAACTCTACGCACTGGGTTCCAAGAGACTTCTCAGCATGCGGGGGGTTCGCCACCAGCGGAATAGGTCTTCAACGCGTCGACTGCAGTGCTGAGGGTGTCCACCTTGATCAGTCGAAGACCATCCTGGTGCGCGGTACGGGCCTCGGCGCAGTTGTCGGCGGGCACCAGAAACACCGTTGCGCCCGCCTCGCGGGCCGCCAGCATCTTGTGGGTGATGCCGCCGATCGAGCCGACCTTGCCGTCATCGCTGATGGTGCCGGTGCCTGCGACGAAGTTGCCGCCGTTGAGCTCTCCGGTGGTCAGCTTGTCGATGACGGCGAGGCTGAACATCAGCCCCGCGGATGGTCCGCCGATGTTGGCGAGGTTGAAGTCGATCTTGAACTCGGCCCACGGCGCGTCGAGCACGCCGACGCCCAGGTAGCCGTAGTCCCGGTCGGGATTGTCACCGAGGGTGATGGTGGTGGTGCCCGCCGGCTCGTTCTTGCGCCGGTAGTCGACGATCAACTGATCACCGGGCTTGGTGGTCTTCAGCATCGTGGTGAACTCCTCGACGTTGGCCACGTTCTTGTTGTTGACCATGTCGATGGCATCCCCGGCCTGCAGCTTCCCCATTGACGGTCCCGGGTCGGTGACCGACTCCACGGTGACGGCCGACGGGTACTTCAGGTAGGACAGCGCGGCGTACTCGGCGCTGTCCTCGGAGCGCTTGAAGTCCTTGTTGTTGGCGTCGTCGATCTCGTCCTTCGACTTGTCCGGCGGGTAGACCAGGGCCCTGGGCACGAGCTGATCGCGGCCCGAGATCCACAACGCCAGCGCCTGCCCGAGCGTGATGCCGTCGCTCTGGGACACCGTCGTCATGTTGAGGTGCCCGGTGGTGTCGTGGACCATCGTGCCCTCGATGTCGACGACCTCCTTGCCCTCGACCTCACCGAGGGTGTCGAACGTCGGCCCGGGACCCAACCCGACGAAGGGAACCGTCACAGCGGACAGCAGCAAGCCGAACGCCACAATCGGCACCAGCGCCACCACCAGGGTCAGAATCCGCCTGTTCACGCTGCCCACATTAGGGCTCGGTGGTCGGTTCACTCTCAGCGTGACCCGCCTACCCGCGTGGTGTGGTCACGGTGAGTACGGTTGAAGGCATGGCTGACCTGCCCTTCGGGTTCAACTCCGGAGACGACCCCGACCGTGATAAGCCCAAGAAGGACCCCGATTCTGCTGCGGGGGCGGATCCGTTCGGGTTCGGCGGCGCCGGATTCGACATGTCCGACCTGGGCCAGATCTTCTCCAAGCTCGGCGAGATGTTCAGTGGCGCAGGCGGGATGGCCGGCGGCCAGCAGTCGGGTCCCGTGAACTACGACCTGGCCCGCCAGTTGGCGTCCAGTTCGATCGGCTTCGTCAAGCCGATACCCGAGCAGACCACCAGCGCGATCTCCGATGCCGTCCGTCTCGCCGAGACCTGGCTGGACGGCGCGACCCCGCTCCCGGCAGGCACCACCAGGGCGGTGGCCTGGACGCCGAGCGACTGGATCGACAACACCCTCGACACCTGGAAGCGGCTGTGCGATCCCGTCGCCCAACAGATGGCGTCGGTGTGGGCGTCCACACTGCCCGAGGAGGCCAGGGCGATGGCCGGCCCGCTGATGGCGATGATGTCGCAGATGGGCGGGATGGCCTTCGGGTCGCAGCTCGGACAGGCTCTCGGCACGCTGTCCAAGGAGGTGTTGACCTCCACCGACATCGGACTACCACTGGGACCGAAGGGCGTCGCCGCGCTCATGCCCGATGCCATCGAGGCGCTCGCCGAGGGACTCGAGCAGCCACGCAGCGAGATCATGACGTTCCTGGCGGCGCGCGAGGCCGCCCACCATCGCCTGTTCAGTCACGTGCCGTGGCTGTCGAGCCAGCTGCTCAGCGCCGTCGAGGCGTTCGCCAAGGGCATGAAGGTGGACACCAGCGCCATCGAGGACCTCGCCCGCGGCATCGACCCCTCGGCACTGACCGACCCGTCGAAGATGGAGGAACTGCTCAGCCAGGGCATGTTCGAGCCCAAGGCAACACCCGAGCAGGTCGTCGCCCTCGAACGGCTCGAGACGATGCTGGCCCTGATCGAGGGCTGGGTGCAGACCGTCGTCACCGCGGCCCTGGGTGACCGCATCCCGGGCACGGCGGCACTGTCGGAGGTGCTGCGTCGACGCCGCGGCACCGGCGGCCCCGCCGAGCAGACCTTCGCGACGCTGGTCGGGCTGGAGCTGCGGCCCCGCAAGCTGCGCGAGGCAGCCACACTCTGGGCGCGACTGACCGACGCCGTTGGCGCCGACGCGCGCGACGCGGTGTGGCAGCACCCCGACCTGCTACCCGGCGCCGATGACCTCGACGAACCCGCCGCGTTCATCGACCGGATCATCGGCGGTGACACCGACGCGATCGACCAGGCGATCGCCGACCTGGGCAAGGACAGTGACACCGACAAGGGCACCGGCCAGCCGCCTGTGGATAACTAAAGCGGCTCTACCGCCGACCGTGACACAGTCGGCGGGTGCAGCGCTACACGCTCAATCCGGTCATGCCGGTGTTGATGCGGCCCGACGGCGGCGTCCAGGTCGGATGGGATCCGCGTCGCGCAATCCTGGTCCGCCCACCGGACGGTCTGTCTGCCGCCGCGCTGGCCGATCTGCTGCGCGCCATGCAGTCCGGCATCGGGTTGCCCGACCTGATGTCGCTGGCCCGCAACCGCGGAGCCGTCGACGATGACGTGGTCGCCGACCTCCTCACGTCGCTGACACAGTCGGGAATTGTGACGGTCGACACACCCCAGACTCGCTCGGCATCCATCCGCATCCACGGTCGCGGGCCACTGTCGGACCTGCTGGCCGGGGCGTTGCGATGCTCTGGGACGCGCGTGCGGCGCAGCAACCTCAGTCACGCCGGCGTGCGGCCCGGAAGCACCGATCTGGTCGTTCTGTCGGACTATCTGGTCACCGACCCGCAGGTCGTGCGGGATCTGCACGACGCGCGGGTGCCGCACCTGCCGGTCCGGATCCGCGACGGCTCGGGGCTGGTGGGGCCGCTCGTAATCCCGGGGCTGACAAGCTGTCTGCACTGCGCCGACCTGCACCGTAGCGATCGCGACGCCGCATGGCCCGCGGTGGCCGCGCAGTTGCGGCACGCCGTCGGCAGCGCCGATCGGGCGACCATGCTGGCCACCGCCGCGCTCGCACTCAACGAGGTCAACCGCGTCATCGACGCCGTCCACCGCAACGCGGGCGACACACGCCTGGCAGGCGACCCACCACCGACGCTGGACACCACCCTGGAACTCGACGTTCGCACCGGATCGACCGTCAGCCGCCGGTGGTCTCGGCATCCGCAGTGCGAATGTTGACATCAAGCGTTGCCACTTTCATCCGATGTTCGGCACGCCCGAGTGGCAACTCGGCGTCGTCATGGATGATGGTCGGGTGTCAGAGATCAAGCGCGGGCGGGCGGCCCGCAACGCCAAGCTGGCTTCGCTTCCCGTCGGTTTCGCCGGCCGGGCCGCTCTGGGCCTCGGCAGACGACTCACCGGCTCATCCAAGGACGAGGTCACAGCTGAGCTGATGGAGAAGGCAGCCGATCAGCTGTTCACCGTCCTGGGCGAGCTCAAGGGCGGGGCCATGAAGGTCGGCCAGGCACTGTCGGTCATCGAGGCCGCGGTCCCCGAGCAGTTCGCCGCGCCCTACCGCGAGGCCCTGACCAAGCTGCAGCGCGAGGCTCCCCCGCTGCCCGCCGACAAGGTGCACCGGGTGCTGGACTCCCAGCTCGGCACCAAGTGGCGTGAGCGCTTCACATCGTTTGACGACGACCCCGTCGCGTCGGCCAGCATCGGCCAGGTGCACAAGGCCGTGTGGTCCGACGGCCGCGAGGTCGCCGTCAAGATTCAGTACCCCGGCGCCGACGGGGCGCTACGCGCCGACCTGAAGACCATGAAGCGGATGGTCTCGGTGTTCAAGCAGTTGGCCCCCGGCGTCGACATCCAGGGTGTGGTCGACGAACTCATCGAACGCACCGAGATGGAACTCGACTACCGGCTCGAGGCCGACAACCAGCGTGCCTTCGCCAAGGCCTACCGCGATGACCCGCACTTCGTGGTGCCCGCGATCATCGCCAGCTCACCCAAGGTGGTGATCGCGGAGTGGATCGAGGGCATCCCGATGTCGCAGATCATCCGTAGTGGCACACAAGAACAACGAGATCTCTTGGGCACCAGGCTGTTCGAGCTGACCCACGACGCCCCCAGGCGGCTGGAGCTGATGCACGGCGACCCGCATCCGGGCAACTTCATGCTGATGCCGGGCGGCAAGATGGGCGTGATCGACTTCGGCGCGGTGGCGCCGCTACCCGGTGGGCTGCCGATCGAACTGGGTTACGCCCTGCGCTATGGCGCGGCCAAGGACTACGACAATCTGCTGACGACCATGGAGCGGGTCGGTTTCATCCAGAAGGGTGAGCAGGTGTCCACCCGGGAACTCGACGAGATGCTGCGCCAGTACGTCGAACCCATCTCGGTGGAGTCCTTCCACTACACCCGCAAGTGGCTGCAGAAGCTGACCGCGGCGAACATGGACCGCGCGGTGGCACAGATCAAGACCGCACGCCAGATGGACATCCCGCCCAAACTGGCGATCCCGATGCGCGTGATCGCCTCGGTGGTCGCGATGTCCTGCCAACTCGACGCGACCGTTCCCGTCCGGGCGATCGCCACCGACCTCATCCCAGGCTTCGCCGACGAGGCCGCCTAGCGCTTGAAGCGCCAGGCGGCCAACGTCTTTGGGCGGGTCAGTCTTTGGGCGGATCAGCCTTTGGGCGGATCAGCCTTTGGGCGGGTCAGGCAGCCACGGGGTGCTTGCGCGGACGGCCACGCGGACGCTTGCGCGCCACGATGGTCCCGCGCTCGATGATCTCCCCACCCCAAACGCCCCACGGCTCCTGCCGTTCCAGGGCGGCGTCGAGGCACTCCCGCCGAAGGGGGCAATCCGCGCACAACGCCTTGGCCCGCTCCAACTCGACGGGGCTCTCGGCGAACCACAGATCAGCTTCTTCCTCGTGACAAGGCACCGACAGCCTCTCGCGGCATGTTCGGTCCGACATGACTCTCCTGCTTCCTGGTCGTACTTCGGCGGTCATCTGTGTTGATGGATCCTCCGACCAGGTGATTCGGCTTCCCGAATAACTATGGCCACGGATCCGTTGAGTTCGGGTCCGTGGCCATGAGGCATGTCGTGGGCAGTCCTAGATGGAGCCCCGATTCACGGACGCGAGCGTCGCAGCGGCGTTACGGCGCTTACGCGGCGCAACCACCGCCGCAGCGGCGTGCGCCGCTGCGGGCGCATGGGAGGCCCACGAAACGCCGGAAATGCTTACGCCGCTGAACGCGTTGCTGTCAATCATGATTCGGGACCTCCTCTCGCACGTGCTCGGTAGTGCACCCCACAGGGTGCCTCTCGAGGTTAGAGGCTAGCACCGGAAACTGACAAGCGATTTTCTGACCAGCAGTTTTGGCATGATCTTTGCGAAAGCTGGCAGTAATGGGAGCACGTCTGGTGGCGAGACTGACGCAATGGCTGTTCTCGAGGCCCCGGGAGCAACCATTTCGTCGGGTCTCGGCGGGAGGGGTCTGGCTGAGGCGCCGGTCTCAGGACCGCGATCGCACCAATTCCAGAACGTCGGGACCGAACTGCTCGAGCTTGCGCGCACCGATCCCGGGGATCGCGACCAGACCCGCATCGTCGGCGGGCAACGTCTCGGCGATGGCGATCAGCGTGTTGTCGGTGAACACCACGTAGGCAGGCACGCCCATCTCCTTGGCGGTGCGCAGCCGCCAGTCCTTCAGTTCGGCCAGCAGCGCCTCATCGATATCCGACGGGCAGTCCTCGCAGCGGCGCAGCATGATCGACGCCGGCGTGGTCAACGCGGAATTGCAGACGCGGCACCGTGGTGCCGGGCCGCGCTGGCGGCGCGGCTTGCCGGGCCCGGTGTCGGCGGAGGCCTGCGGGGCAACACCGTTGAGGAACCGCGACGGCTTGCGGCCCTGCCGTCCGCCCGGTGCGCGCGCCAGCGCCCAACTCAACGCCAGGTGAACCCTGGCTCTGGTGATGCCGACGTAGAACAGGCGGCGCTCCTCCTCGACGGCCTCGCTGTCCGCGCCCTTCGACAGTGCATGCGAGATGGGCAGCGTGCCGTCGGCGAGGCCAACCAGGAACACCGCGTCCCACTCCAGGCCCTTCGCGGCGTGCAGCGACGCCAATGTCACGCCCTGAACCACCGGGGCGTGGCGTGCGTCGGCGCGCTGCCGCAGCTCGACCACCAGCCCGCGCAGATCCAGCGCCGGCCGCTGCGCCACTTCCTCGTCGACGAGTTCGGCGAGCGCCGTGAGCGCCTCCCAGCGTTCCCGCGCCTTGGTGCCCGGTGGCGGTTCGGCGGTGAGGCCGAGCGGTTCGAGGAGTTCGCGCACGACCGGCGGGAGGTCGGCGCCGCTCACGTCGACACCCCGCTCGCCGGCCCTGTGCAACGCCAGCAGCGACTGCCGGATCTCCTGCCTGCTGAAGAAGCCCTCGCCGCCGCGGACCTGGAAGGCCACACCCGCCTCGGTGAGCGCCTCCTCGTAAACCTCCGACTGCGCGTTGATCCGATACAGCACGGCGATCTCTGAAGGCGCCGTACCGGATTCGATGAGTTTCTTGATCTTCTTGGCGACGGCGGTGGCCTCGGCGACCTCGTCGGAATGCTCGCTGAACGACGGCTCCGGGCCCGCGTCGCGCTGCCCGATCAGGTGCAGCCGACTGCCCGCCATCCGGCCTCGCGCCCCCGCGATGACCCGGTTGGCCAACGACACCACCTGGGGCGTGGACCGGTAGTCGCGTTCCAGCCGCACGACGGTGGCGTCCGGGAAGCGCCGGGAGAAGTCGAGAAGGTAATTCGGGGTGGCACCGGTGAACGAGTAGATGGTCTGGTTGGCATCGCCCACCACGGTCAGGTCATCGCGCTCCCCCAGCCACGCGTCGAGCACCCGCTGCTGCAGCGGCGTGACATCCTGGTACTCGTCCACGACGAAGCAGCGGTAGCGGTCCCGGAACTCCTGCGCCACGGCGGCGTCGTTCTCGATGGCGGCCGCGGTGTGCAGCAGCAGGTCGTCGAAGTCGAGCAACGTGGTGCCCTCGCGGCGCGCCTTGGCCGTCTCGTAGCCGGCGTAGACGGTGGCGACCTTGGCGGCATCGAACGGGATGTCGCGGCTGACCTTGGCGACCGCGGCCGGGTAGCCCTCCGGGCTGATCAACGATGCCTTCGCCCACTCGATCTCACCCGCAAGGTCGCGGACGTCATCGGTGCTGACGTGCATGCCCGCCCGGTTTGCGGCCTGGGCGACCACGGCGAACTTGCTGTCGAGCAGCTCCCAGCCGGTGTCACCGACGAGGCGCGGCCAGAAGTACTGCAGCTGCCGGCGCGCGGCGGCGTGAAACGTCATGGCCTGCACCGCCCCGGTCCCCACACCGCCCGCCTCGGTGTCCAGCGCACGCAACCGGACGCGCATCTCACCCGCGGCACGCGAGGTGAACGTGACGGCCAGCACCTGGCTCGGCGCCACGTGACCCGCCGCGACCAGATGGGCGATACGCCGGGTGATGGTGCGGGTCTTGCCCGTACCTGCACCCGCCAACACGCAGACGGGACCGCGCGGCGCCTGGACCGCCTCGCGCTGTTCGTCGTCGAGGTCGCTTAGGGGAACCGCACCCGCCGTCGCCGAGGGATCAGTCGCCGAGGCATCGGGGGACGCCGCTGGGACCTCACTGGGCATGCCGACCATCTTGGCAGGGTCCTGCGACACATCTCGCCCGGCACCGGCCATGTCGGGCATGTTCGCGGCCTCCGATATGTTGAACGTCCTATGAGCGCTGAACTGACCATGTACACCACGAGTTGGTGTGGCTTCTGCTCCCGCCTCAAGATGGCCCTGAAGTCCGAGGGAATCCGCTGGACCGAGGTCGACATCGAGGCCGACCCCGCAGCAGCGGAGTTCGTGGGCTCAGTGAACGGTGGCAATCACGTGGTGCCGACGGTGAAGTTCGCCGACGGTTCGACGCTGACCAACCCGAGCGCGCGCGAAGTCAAGGCCAAGCTCTCCGCATAAGACGTCGGTCACGGCGGCCGGCTCAGTCCAGCGCCGCCCAGGACTCGATGATCTCCCGGGCGATCGAGATCGACCCAGGCAGCAACAGTCGTGACGGCGAGTCGCCGCGCACGTGAGGAGCAGAGAGTCCTGAGCTCCAGTCGCCGTCCGCCAGTGCGGCGCGGACCTCGGCGCGGGTGAACCAGCCGGCCTCGGCGATCTCGCCGTCGTTGAACGAGAACTCCTGCTCCGGATCGCCGATCGCATGGAATCCGACCATGAGGGATCGTGGGAAGGGCCAGGGCTGGCTGCCCAGGTAGCGCACGTCGCGCACGGAAAGCCCGACCTCCTCGGCGATTTCGCGCACCACGCAGGACTCGAAGGACTCCCCCGCCTCGACGAACCCGGCGAGCAACGAGAACAACCGCTCGGGCCACATCGTCTGGCGGGCCAGCACCGCTCGGTCGTGACCGTCGTGCACCAGACAGATGACGGCGGGGTCGATCCGCGGGAACTCCTCGTGTCCGTTGACCGGATTGACTCTCGACCAGCCGCTCTTGGTCGACTTGGTGGCCGACCCGTCGACGGCGCTGAACCGGGCCTGGTCATGCCAGTTCAGCAGCGCGGTCGCGGTCGACACCAACTGGGCACTGACGTCATCGAATACGGTGCCCGCCCGGCGCAGATCAAGTACCTCGGATTCGGCGTCGGGATCCTCGGGCGCCTCCAGTGCCGCCCGCACCGCCCACACGTGCCTGCCGTCCTCGAGACGCCCCAGAAACACCGCGTGATCATCCGGTTTCGCGGCGTACTTCGCGGCCTGCCCCAGCACCACACGGCCACCCGAGATGAGCACCTGGCTGCGGTGGTCGACACGCAGCAACAACGCGTCGGACCATCCCGCCACCGCGGCGTCGACGTCGGTGCGCAACACGTCGGCGCGGTCTGCCCCGACCCGCGACAGCAGCGGGACGTTACGCAGTTTGAAGTCGGTCATCGCTTTGTCTTCGTCATAGCGAGCTTTGTCCCCGTCATGGCCGCTCAGTGGTCCGAGTCCGCGGTCTTGACCACCAGGAGCCGATCACCGAATTCGACGGCGTCGACCTTCGGATCGTCGACGTGGATCAGCTTGCCGTCGCGCACCACTCCCAACACGATGTCGCGCATGTGTCGCGGCGACGCCCCAACGTCCTTCGCTTCGACGGGGCGCTCGCTGATCGCGAAGCCCGCCTCCGGCGTCAGCAGGTCCTCCATGACCTCGACGACACTCGGGGTCTTCTTGGCGATACCCAACAGGCGGCCCGCGGTCTCGGAGGTGACCACGGTGGTGTCGGCGCCGGACTGCTGCAGCAGATGCTGGTTCTCCGCCTCGCGCACGGCGGCGATGATCTTGGCCTTCGGCGCCAGTTCACGCGCGGTCAGCGTGACGAGGACCGCCGTGTCGTCCCGGTTGGCGGCCACGATGATGGTCTCGGCGTGCTGGGCACTGGCCAGCCGCAGCACGTCGCTGTCGGTGGCGCTGCCGCGCACGGTCACCAGGCCGGCGCTCTTGGCCCGTTCAAGTACGGCGGGGTTCTCGTCGACGACGACTATGTCGCCCGGTGCCACTCCATCACTGACCATCGCGGCGACCGCGGTCCTGCCCTTGGTGCCGTAGCCGACGACGACGGTGTGATTGCGCACGGATTTCCTCCAACGCTGAATTTTGAGTGCTTGACGCGACTGCGTGGTCAGCGTCTCGACGGTGGTGCCAATGAGCACGATCAGGAACGCCACTCGTAGCGGCGTGATCACCAGGACGTTGATCAGCCGCGCAGACGGGGTGAACGGCGTGATGTCGCCGTAGCCGGTGGTCGACAGTGACACCGTCGCGTAGTACAGGCAGTCAAGAAATGACAGATCGTCACCTTGAGCGTCTCGATAACCGTCGCGGTCCACGTAGACGATGAGCACCGCGGCGAACAACGCCCCAAGCGCGTACAGGACGCGCATGGCGATCCTGCGCGCAGGGCTGACAAACGGTTCGGGGATGTTGAGGACCTCGACGAGATCGGCGTCCGGCCGATCCGCCAGGTTCTGGTCGATCCTCGCCAGTCGGCGACGCAACCTACCCTTGGCCACGAGGGCCCACCATCGCGCTGTGGCTTAGCACAGCACAATGTAACCATGGCCTCACTCACACCATCGCTCGGCGACACCCCCAGCCAGCTTCCCGCCCAACGCATGGGCGCAATGCTCATCGGCATGGGGGCGCTGCACTTCGTCGCGCCGAAGCCGTTCGACACCATCGTTCCCGCCGAATTGCCCGGCGGGGCGCGGTTCTACACCCATGCATCGGGCGTCGCCGAGGTGGCGACCGGCGCCCTGCTGCTCGTACCGCGCACACGTCGCATCGGTGCGGCCGCGGCCGTGGCGCTGTTTCTCGCCGTCTACCCGGCGAACATCAACAGCATCCGGGTGTTCTGGAACAAGGGGTGGCCGGCCCGCATCGCGATGATCGCGCGGTTACCCCTGCAGTTCCCGATGATCACCCAGGCGCTCAAGGCCTACCGCAACGCACCTCGCTAGGCGCCTGCGCAGTGGCAGGACGCTAGGGGACGACGAGCAGCGCGGCGAGTTCGTCGGCATCGGGCAGCGCCTCGGGTTCCACCGTCCTGCCACTGCGCACGTAGTGGAACGCCGCGCGCACCGACTCTGGCGCCACGCCGTGCGTGGCGGCCCAGGCGAGCCGGTACACAGCGAGCTGAACGGCGTTGTGCCGTAGCTCCTCCTCGGATCCAGGCGGGTCACCTGTCTTCCAGTCGACCACCGTGAAGCCACCGTCCTCGTCGAGGAACACCGCGTCGATGCGACCCCGCACCACCGTCGCGCCGATCACCATGTCGAAGGGAACCTCGACGTCCGTCGGTGTGCGTGCGGCCCACGCCGACAGTGTGAACGCGGCCTGCAGTTCGGCCAGCTGCTCCGCCTCGGCGCGGCCCAGTTCGCCGTCCACCGCACCGGGCAGATCCTCGAGGTCGAACAACCGCTCGGCGCGGAAGAACCGCTGCACCCAGTCGTGGAACGCCGTGCCCAGCAAGGCATGTGGATCGGGCCGACTGGGTACCCGACGCTGCAGCCGGCGCAGGGCCCCGTCCTGATCACGTCCGACGTCCACCAGCGCACTGACGGAGAGTTGAGCGGGCAGCGCCGGCGGTGGTCGATGCGCCGCTCTCTCACGCTCGGCGAGCAGTGCGTCGACATCGGCCGCCCAACCGTCAATGTCATCGACCTGCGCGGACTCGACCGCCGCGGCCTCCTCACGCGCGACGTCCGGGAGGTCACCCGATAGGGCGCGGTCGACCAGGCCCGCACCGATCTCGAGCCCATCCGATCCGGCGGGTCCGGCCGGCCACTGCCGTTCGACGACCTGGTCGCGCAACGGGTTCGGCTCGCCATCGGCGGGCTGCGGTTCCCAGTGCTCGATGACACCGCAGGGGGTGCCGTCGCGGTCCGCCGCCTCGATGACGCCCTTGATCTCGAGCAGGAAGTCCGACGGGCCCCGCGGCTTGGACTCGGTGGCGCCCCAGTGGTGACCGGACAGCAGCAGGGTGTCCTCGGCACGTGTCAGCGCCACGTAGAGCAGGCGACGCTCCTCATCGGTGCGCCGCTGGTCGAGGGTGCGCTTGTGGCTGGTGATGGTGTCCGACAACGCCTTCCGATCGTTGACGTCAGTGGTGTCCAAGACGGGCACACCGTGCTCGGAAAGCGTCGCCCGGTCCCCTCTCAGCAGTGGCGGAAGGTCACCGGCGTCGCTCAGCCAGGTCCTGGCCAGAGCCGTCGAGGGGAACACCCGGGCGCTCAGATGCGGCACGGCGACGACCTGCCACTCCAGCCCCTTCGCGGCATGCACCGTGAGAATCTGCACCCGGTCCCGGGCGACGACGATATCCGCGGGCGCCAGACCGTTCTCCACATCCATCGCGACATCGAGGTAGGCCAACAGCGCGCCGACCGTCGTCGCGGACCCCGCCCCGAATCCGGCTACCACGTCCGCGAACGCGTCGAGGTGCTCAGCGCCCGTCCACCCTGCCGAGATGGGCTGCACGGCACGAACTTCCGCGTCAACTCCCAGGATCCTGCGGACCTCGGCGATGAGATCGGGAAGCGGATGGTGCAGTTGCCCTCGCAGCACCGTCAGCTCGCGGCTGAGCGCGACGATGCGCCGAAACCCCTCGGCCGAGTAACGCTCGGCGCGACCCGGGTCGCTGATGGCGTCTGCCAGGCTTGCCCGGTCCGCGTCGGGAGCGGCCTCCGCGACGATCTGCTCCACTGACCCAATCTGGGCGCCATGGTCGGCACCGTCGAGTTCAACCGCGCGCCGCCACAGCGCAGCCAGGTCCGCGGCACCCAGTCGCCACCGCGGCCCGGTCAGCACCCGCACCGCGGCGGGGCCCGCGGTGGGATCGGCGGTCAGTCGCAGCATCGCCACCACGTCGGCCACCTCGGGCACGGCGAGCAGGCCGGCCAGACCGACCACCTCGACGGGTACGCCACGCGCGGTCAACGCATCGGCCATGGGCACGGCATCGGCGTTGCGGCGCACCAGCACAGCTGCGGTGGGAGCGTCGTCGCCGGTGTCCCTGGCATCGTGGTAGACCCTCGCCAATTGGTCTGCCACCCAATCGCGTTCGACGGACACATCGGCGTGCAGGGCGCACCGGATGGCACCCGTCGGCGCGTCGGGCCGCGGCAGCAGTTCGCGAACCGACACCGAGCGCCGGCGGGCCTCGGCGGAGACCGCGTTGGCCAGGTGCAGCGCGCCGGGCGGATTGCGCCAACTGGTGCGCAGCTCCAGGGTGGGCGCGGGCGTGCCGTCGGAGCGCGGGAAGTCGGTGGTGAACCGCGGCAGGTTGGTGGCCGAGGCGCCGCGCCAGCCGTAGATGGACTGGATCGGATCACCGACCGAGGTGAGCGCCAGCTGATCGTCCACACCGCCACCGAACAGCGCCGAGAGCGCGACGCGTTGAGCGTGTCCGGTGTCCTGGTACTCGTCGAGTAGCACGACCCGGTAGCGCGCCCGCAGTTCGGTCCCGACCTGGGGGAACCCGGCCGCGAGGCGCGCCGCGGCGGCCATCTGCATGCCGAAGTCCATGACGTTGTCGGCGCGCATCCGTGCGTGCAGTGCGTCGATGAGCGGGATCAGATCGGTGCGCTCGGTCTGGGTCGCCAGCATCTTGAGCAGCGACTGGTTGGGGCCGGTGTCGCGCTGCCGCGGACCCGGCGGCAGGGTGTGCACAAGCCGTTCGAGTTCCAGGTGGGTGTCGCGCAGCTGGGCGGTGTCAACGAGGTGTTCGGCCAGCTGTCCCGACAGTCGCAGGACCATCGCGGTGATGGCCGCGGGCGACTTCTCCGTCTCCAGCTCACCGGGATGCTCGCACACCACCCGAAACGCCAACTGCCACAGCTCAGTTTCACTGATCAGGCGGGTGCTCGGCTCGACCGGCAGCAGCAGTCCGTGCTCGCGCAGCAGGGTGCCCGCGAAGGCGTGATAGGTGCTCACGGTCGCGTGCTCGTCGGCGCCCGTCCCACCGGGAACCAGACCCGCGCCCGCCAGCCGGGCCAGGCGAGTCCGCACCCGCCTCAGCAGCTGACTGGCGGCCTTTCGGGTGAAGGTCAGGCCGAGCACCTCACCCGGCGTGGCGTAACCGTTGGCCACCAGCCAGACGACCCGCGCCGCCATGGTCTCGGTCTTGCCGGCGCCCGCACCGGCGATCACGACGAGTGGCCCGGGTGGTGCGGCGATGACGGCCGCCTGCTCCTCGGTGGGTGCGAATATGCCCAGTGCGTCGGCGAGTTCGAACGGGCTGAAGCGCGGCGTCACTCCCGACCCTCCACCGCGGCGCGGGCCGGGCACATCGCCCGCGCCGGGCAGTGCGCGCAGCCGTCGTTCACGCGGGCGACGAAGTGCGGCCCCTTGGTCGCGGCGGCGGCATCCTGCACGGACTCCTGCCACTGTGCACGGCCGTCATCGGACATCGGATCCTGGTCGCGCTCGGCGGGCCCCGACGCACCGATCTTGCCGAGGTAGACCAGGCGTCCACCACCGGCCTGATCACCTTCCGGCAGCAAGCCTTCCGCGATGGCCAGCTGATAGGTCGCCAGCTGCGCATGACGTTGCGCATCGTCCTTGCTGACCGGGGACTTGCCGGTCTTGACGTCGACGACGACGAGCCGGTCCTCGGCGTCGCGTTCCAGCCGATCGACGCGGCCACGCACCCGCACCGCCGGCCCGGACCCGTCGGCATCGGCGATGACGCCGTCGACGGCGACCTCGGTGCCAACCTCGGTGAGCTCACCGCGGGTGCGGGCGTGCCACTGCGTGAACGCTGAAAGCATCTCGCGGTGCCGCCCGAGTTCGTTGTCGGAGTACCACTGCGCCTCGAACGGCAGCGACGACCACAGGGTCTCCAACTCGGTGAGCATCTGGTCCTCGCTCCTGGTGGTGTCGGACACCAGGGCGTGCACCACCGACCCGAGCGCCGACCGCACGTCGCGCCCGTCCTGCCCGCCGTGTCGTTCCAGCAGCCAGCGTAGTGGGCAGTCGGTGAGGGTCTGCAGCGTCGACGGTGACAGCGTCACGACGTGATCCTCGCCGTCCCACAGTGGGGCGTCGGTCGACAGTGAGGTGGCGGCCTGCCACTGCGCGGGGCCCGCTCCCGGCAGGCCGGCCTCCGCGAGGCGAGCCAGTTGCGTTGCGGCACAGGCACGGGAGTGCGGGTCCACGGCGTCGGCCGGTGCGCACGTCACGGCGCGTAGCCTGCCGATGAGCGCCGCGGGAGCCAGCACCCGGGGTGCGCGCACCGGTTCGGCGTCGACCTCCGGGCGTTCGGTGGCCAGCGCGGTGAGTTCGTCGCAGAACGACGACGGCAGCATCGCCTCATCGCCCTCGTCGCTGTCGACCGCGGTGACCAGGACGTGGCTGCGGGCGCGTCCCAAGGCGGCCACCAGCAGTCGGCGTTCCTCGGCGAGCAGTGGTGCGGTGGCCGACACGCGGGTCGCGGGCCGCTCATCGCCTGCGTCGAGCACACCGTCGAGGATGTCGACCAGCCGCTGGGTCCCAAGCACCCCGCCGCGCGGAACGGTGTTGGGCCACAGTCCCTCCTGAAGTCCGGCGATGACCACGAACTCCCACTCGCGGCCCAGCGCCGAGTGCGCGCTCAACATCGCGACCGTTTCACCCGAGCCGCTGTCGTCACGGACCGGGGCGGGCAGCGACATCGCTCGGACGTGATCGACCAGGCCCGTGACCGAGGCTCCCGTGGTGCGCGTGACGTACTGCTCGGCAACGTCGAACAGTGCCGTGACGACATCAAGGTCGCGGCCGGCCTGCGCGCCCGCGGCGGTGCGGCGTTCGACGGCGGTGAGCCACCGGCGCTGCAGACCACAGTGATGCCAGGCCTGCCACAGCACGAACCGCGGATCCTGCCCCGCGCGGTCACTGCGCCTGGCCGCGGCCAGGACTGCGCGCACCCGCTGTACCGGACGGGCGAGTTGATCGGGCAGATCGGGAGCGTGCTGGTCGAGGGCGGCCACCAGCAGCTCGCCGAAGTTGCGGGGCGGCGTGTGGTTGTCGGCGCGGCGCAGCGTACGGCGCAGCTGTCGCAGCGACACCGGATCGACGCGGCCGATCGGGCCGGTCAGCAGGGCCTGTGCCGCATCGCCGTCGAGCCCGCCCGCGACGGTGTCGAGCACCGTCAGGAGCGCGGCCACCGTCGGGTTCTCAGACAGCGGAACGGAGGTGGTTACCTGCTCCACGGGTACTCCAGCAGCGGTCAGGGCCCGCGCCAGCGCTGCCCCTGCCCGCGGAACCGACCGCACGATCACCGCCATCTGTGACCACGGCACGCCGTCGACCAGATGCGCGCGACGGAGAGCATCGGCGACGAGGCCGGACTCGGCGTGTGCGGTCGCCGCGATGCGCACCGCGACCGAGCCGTTGCGGTCCTGGGCTGCGGTGAGCTGTCTGCCCTCGTCAACGCCGGGCAGGCGAGCGGCGATACCCGTCACCGCCCGGGCGATCGCGGGTGCGCAGCGATGCGACTCGGTGAGCACGATGGCGGGATCGGCACCGACGTCGAGCAGCGCGGGATCGGCACCGCGGTAGCCGAACACCGCCTGGTTGGGATCACCTGCGATGACGGTGAGTTCGGCGCCCGCAGCCAGGACGCGCACCAGCAGGGCTGCCTGCGGGTCGAGGTGCTGCGCATCATCGACGAGCAGTAGCCGGATCCTGCCCCGCTCGGTGGCGAGCAGCTCAGCGTCGGCCGCGAAGGCGTCCAGAGCCGCACCGACGAGTTCGGCCGCACCGAGCGCCGGAACCGTGGCCTGCGGCGCCGCCATGCCGACGGCCGAGCGCAGGAGCATGATCTGCTCGTAGGTCTGGGCGAACCGACCTGCGGCCACCCACTCGGGACGGCCGACCCGCTTGCCCAGGCGCTGCAGCGCAATGGGATCGACACCGCGCTCGGTGCACCGTGACAGCAGGTCGCGCAGTTCGGTGGCGAAGCCCAGGGTGCTCAGCGCGGGGCGCAATGTCGCGGGCCAGTCGACGGAGGCCGACTCACCGTCCTCGACATCGCCTGCCAGCATCTCTCGGATCACGCCGTCCTGCTCGGCGCTGGTGATGAGCCGCGGCGGTGGATCGCCGTTGCGCTGCGCGGCCAGCCGAAGCACCGCGAACGCGTAGGAGTGCACGGTACGTACCAGCGGCTCACGCACCGCCGCTCGACCGCCGCCACCCAGCAGCGCGGCCGTCACCGCGGCGCGGGCGGTGGCGCTGAGCCTGGCCGAACCCGTCAGCAGCAGAACACCTTCCGGTTCGGTGCCCGCACCGATGTGTGTCGCCGCCGTGCCGACCAGCAGCGAACTCTTACCGGTGCCGGGGCCGCCGAGGATCCGCACGGTGCCACGCAGACCGGGGTCGGCCAACGCGTCGGGCGTCAGGGCGGTGTGGGAGGCGTGCACGAGGAAATGACACCACGGGGGTCCGACAATCTCGCTTCGGTGCAGGCTGGCAGCATCGAGGGGTGACCACGCCCCTGCACGCCTACCACTTCGGACCCGCCGACGAGGTCCGGGTGCTTCTCATCCACGGCCTGACAGGCCACGGGCGGCGCTGGGAGAGCCTGGCCGACACGCATCTGCCGGACGTCGGCGTGCTGGCCCCCGACCTGCTGGGCCACGGTCGCTCGTCATGGGACGCGCCGTGGACGATCGACGCCAACGTCGCCGGGTTGGCTGCCCTCCTCGAGAGCCGGGCATCAGGTCCGGTGGTGGTGGTCGGGCACTCCTTCGGCGGGGCCATAGCGCTGAATCTCGCTGCCACACGACCCGATCTGGTCGGCGCCGTGGTGCTGCTGGACCCTGCTGTGGGCCTGGACGGCCGGTGGATGCGCGAGATCGCGGATGACATGTACTCCTCCCCCGACTACGCCGACCGCGATGAGGCACGCGCCGAGAAGGTCGACGGCTCATGGGGTGAGGTCGCGCAGACAGAACTCGAACGCGAACTCGACGAACACCTGATCGACCTTCCGAACGGACGCGTCGGCTGGCGCCTCAGCGTGCCCGCGATGCTGTCCTACTGGAGTGAGCTGACCCGACCGGCCATGCTGCCGCGGCACGGCACTCCGATGACTCTCGTGCGGGCGAAGCGCACCGCACCGCCATATGCAGGAGACGAGTTGATCGCAACGCTGGACGGGGCTGTGGGCTCGGGTTTCACACTGCTGGAATGGGATTGCGACCACATGGTCCCGCTGGCACTGCCTGCCGAGACTGCGACGCTGATCCGCGAGCACTTGGGCTGATATGGCCGCGATCACAGACGAGCAGATCGAGGCGGTCCGCGGGCTGGTCGCGTCGATCCCGGCGGGCCAGGTGTCGACATACGGTGACATCGCGGACGCGGCAGGGCTTTCCAGTCCGCGGATCGTCGGGTGGATCATGCGCACCGACTCCTCGGATCTGCCGTGGCACCGGGTCATCACCGCGTCGGGCAGACCGGCGCCACATCTGAGCACCCGGCAGCTGGAGCTGCTGCGCGCCGAGGGCGTGCTCGCACACGATGGCCGGGTGCCGTTGCGCGACGTCCGCCACGAGTTCTGACGGTCGCGCTACAACACCAATCGGACGAGTGCCGCGGTGCGCGCGAGCCCCGGGAACGCCGCCGCCGTGGACCGCGGGTGCAGCGCATGAACAGCGAGTCGGAACATCAACGCACGCAACAACATCTGCGGCCACTCCGGCAGTGGTGACCACCGCTCCACCAGACCGTCGTCGGCCTCACCCCAAGCCAGTGCGTCGACCACGACGACACCGGCCGCCCAGGATGCCGGCCGCCAGTACGGCGTGATGTCGGTGATGCCGGGAGCCGCGGTGCCGGCGAAGAGCACCGTGCCGTAAAGGTCCCCGTGCACGAGCTGACTCGGCGCGCGGGTGGGCTTGCGCAGCGCGGCGAGCGCCTTGATGAGTTCGACGGATCGCTGCCCGTCCGCCGATCCCGGTGCCACCTGCGCACCGGGGGGCAGCGCGTGCAGCGGACGGTCCTCCCATGCGGCGCGATCGGCGGCGATGAACACGTCGACCTCGGTCCACGGCACCGCAGGCGGCTGGGTCAGGAACCGTGGGCGCTCGAGTTTCGCCGTCGCCTCGTGCAGACGCACCGCGGCCGAGACGACCTCGTCGTGGCGGGGTTCGGGGCTGCCGGTCACGAACGTGTCGGCTCGCCATCCGGCGACGACGTACCGGCCGTCGGTGGAGCGGACCGGCCGCGCCAGCCGCACCCCGTCAACGAACAGGGTTTCGCGGACCTTGGCCGACCATGCGGCGCGCGCAGGCTCGGCGACCATGGACAGCACAACCTCGCCGCAGCGCCAGCCCCCCTCCCAACTCATACCGAGTGGGACCGGCCGAAGCCCGGTTAGGCCAAACGCCGTCAGCACATGATCGGGCGGGCCGTCGACAGTCACAGGGGTCAGCCTAGGCCGTTGACCGGCTAACTCGCGGTCAGTACATCACCATGTCGGGTTCGAGTTGCCGCGCCCATGCCACGATTCCGCCCTGCAGGTGCAGCGCATCGGTGAAACCGGCCTTCTTGACGGCAGCTAGCGCCTCGGCCGATCGGATGCCCGTCTTGCAGTAGAGGACTGGGACTCGATCGTGTGGCAGCCGAGCCAGGCCTTCGCCAGCCTCGATCGCCGACTTCGGAATGAGTTCGGCGCCCTCGATGTGATTGATGTCCCATTCGACGCGCTCACGCACGTCGATGAGCGCCACCTTCTTGCCCGAGTCCATCAGATCGCGCAACTCGTGCGGGGTGATGGTGGAGTCGGAGGCGGCTTCGGCGGCCGCATCCGAGACCACCCCGCAGAACGCCTCATAGTCGATGAGTTCGGTGATCTTGGGCGTCGCCGGATCCTTGCGGATGTTGATCGTGCGGTACGTCATGTCCAGCGCGTCATAGACCATCAACCGGCCCAGCAATGGTTCGCCGATACCGGTGATCAGCTTGATGGCCTCGGTGCCCATCACCGACGCGATCGAGGCGCACAGGATGCCCAGCACCCCGCCCTCGGCGCACGAGGGCACCATGCCCGGCGGTGGCGGCTCGGGATAGAGGTCGCGGTAGTTGAGGCCCTGCTTCTCTCCGGTGGGTCCGTCGGGGGCGTCCTCCCAGAACACCGAGACCTGGCCCTCGAACCGGTAGATCGAGCCCCACACATACGGTTTGCCCGCCAGTACCGCGGCATCGTTGACCAGATAGCGCGTCGCGAAGTTGTCGGTGCCGTCCAGGATCAGGTCGTACTGGGAGAACAGTTCGACGGCGTTCTCAGGCTCCAGTCGGACCTCGTGCAGCCGCACGTCGACCAGCGGGTTGATCTCCTTGACGGAGTCGCGGGCACTCTGGGCCTTGGACCGGCCGATATCGGACTGGCCGTGGATGATCTGGCGCTGCAAATTGGATTCGTCGACCACGTCGAAGTCGACGATGCCGATGGTGCCGACACCGGCCGCGGCCAGGTACAGCAGGGTGGGCGACCCGAGGCCGCCCGCGCCGATCACCAGAACGCGAGCGTTCTTCAGCCGTTTCTGCCCGTCCACGCCGAGGTCGGGAATGATCAGGTGACGGCTGTAGCGCGCGACCTCTTCGCGGGTCAGCTCTGCCGCGGGTTGCACCAGCGGCGGCAGCGATGTGGACACCGGAAACTCCTTGTATCGAAGTCACAAACCTGATGACCATCACACCAGGCATTGACCTTCAACGGTAATCGCATGGCAGACCTTCCCGGGGGGTCGGGTCAATCAGGCGATGGGATAGGGCCACGGGTTGAAACGGCACGTCTTGCCGTCGGCCTGGACCGAGCCCGGGTCGAACTTGGCACCGTCATCGTTGCTGGTGGAGAACGTCTGCTGCATCATCACCGGGGCCAGCCCGCCGTCGGCACCACAGGGTTCGTGCTGCTGATATCCGATGGCGTGGCCGACCTCGTGGTTGATCAGGTACTGCCGGTAGGAGCCGATGTCACCCTGGAACGGCACGGCGCCGCGCACCCAGCGCGCCTCGTTGAGGAAGACGCGAGGTTGTGACTGCAGGTAGGCCGGGTTGTAGCACGACGCCTCCAGCGGAATGTCGTACCCGCAGCCCTCCCGCACGGTGATCGGCGAGGTCAGTGAGACGCGGAAGTCCGGCTCGCCCGGGTGACTCGCATCCACTCGCTCGAAGGAGAACTGGGGGTTGTGCGTCCAGCTCTTGGGGTTGGCCAACGTCTCGCTGACCATTCGCGCGACCGCCTCGTCGCCACCGATCGAAGCCGTGTCGATACCGTCCTCGACCTCGACTGTGTAGGTGAAGGCCCGTGTCGTGCCCTCGCCCACCCGAGGCGAGGTACCCGGCACGACATGCCAGCTCTTGGCGCCGGCCTCGGTGAACGGCCCTCCGTCGGGCAGGATGCCGGTCGGCAGATTGGCGTCGAACTGGGTCAGCCCCTTAGGCGGTGCGCCGACGATTGCGGTGCTGGCCGTGTCGAACGTCGGCGGCCCCTGCAGCGGACCCTCCGCCTCAGCGTTCTCGACCGCCGGTGGAGCAGTGATGGTCTGGTAGAGGACCACGACGGTCAGCAGCGCGAGAACCGGCAACGCATAGGCACGCCAGCCGTAGGTGGAGATGAAGCGGCCCAGCCACGTCTGCTTGCGCAGCTGCTGATGCTCGTCGCGGTTGGAGCGAACGCGTCCGGAGTCGCCGGCGACCGGGTCGCGCTGGGCGCGCAGCGGCTCTCGCCACTCGTTACGCACGGCGGGGGCGCGACCGCCCCCGCGACGCCCCGGGTCGTAGGTCACCGAACCAGAATGGCACAGACCAGGACACTGACGGCTTCGGCGCGCCACCCGGTGGCGCCACGGTGGTAGTTCACGCGATGGTCCGCGCGGGGGTAGTAGTGTCGGAGCGATGATCGGGCAGGCCTAGGGCCCACCGATCACGGACCAACCAAACCAACCACGGGCACGTCCAGTGGCCGCAGATTGAGGACGTGATGAGCGATCTCGCCAACACCGCCGAGAGGAGATCCTCGCAACCCGGCAACGGTGACGGTGCGAGCCGACCCCCGAGCGGTAATCGGCGCGGCAACCGGCTGCCGCGCGACGAACGGCGCGGTCAGCTGCTCATCGCCGCCAGCGAGGTCTTCGTGGACCGCGGCTATCACGCCGCGGGTATGGACGAAATCGCCGATCGCGCCGGCGTCAGCAAACCGGTTCTCTACCAACACTTCTCGTCGAAGCTCGAGCTGTACCTCGCGGTGTTGCAGCGCCACGTCGACAACCTGGTGTCCGGCGTCCGGCAGGCGCTGCGCACCACCACCGACAACCGCCAACGCCTCCACGCGGCGGTTGGCGCGTTCTTCGACTTCATCGAGCACGACGGTCAGGGCTACCGGCTGATCTTCGAGAACGACTACGTCACCGAACCGCAGGTCGCCGCGCAGGTCCGCACGGCCACTGAGTCCTGCACGGATGCGGTATTCGACTTGATCAGCAGCGATTCGGGTCTCGAGGCCCATCGCGCCAGGATGATCGCCGTCGGACTGGTCTCAATCAGCGTCGACTGCGCCCGCTACTGGCTCAACAGCGACCGGCCGATCTCCAAGAACGCCGCGGTCGAGGGCACGGTGCAGTTCGCCTGGGGCGGACTGTCACACGTGCCACTCACCCGCTCTTGAGCGCTACTCGCCCTTGACGGCCTCGGCGCCAACCACGCCGACACCAAAGCCGACCCGGCGCGAGTCCGCGACACCGATCTCGACGTAGTTGATCTTCGAGGTCTGGACGAGAAAACGCCGACCCTTGTCATCGGTCAGGCTCAACACGCCGGAGTCCTTGCCCAGCGCATCAGTGATCGCCGTCTCCACCTCACTGGGTGTCTGCGCGCTGCTGAATACCAGCTCGCGCGCACTGTCGGCAACACCGATCTTTACCTCCACCGCTGAACCCTTCCGTTCGAATGCGTTGTCTGCCGAGAAGGCTAGTGGACGAACGGGATCCTCGGCGCCCCGGTGGCTTCGCGCTCCGCGAACACCCCGTCATCCGCCGATCCGGGGCCCGACCCGCGGCCCGTCCGGCACCCCGATCCAACTGAGGCCGGACCGTGACCTCGGCTCAGGCGCGTCAGCCTCAGGCGTCACTTCTGTCTCGTTAGCATCAGACAAAGCAACGAACCCACCAGGACGAGCCAACCCCGGGAAGGGCCATGAGCAGGTCATATCCACCGCGCACACGCCGTTCGACCACCGCGTCACGCTCGAAGTCACACGCGTCCTCACGGTCGACGCCCCAGCAGCTCGACCAAAGGTATGGCGACTACGGCAGCGCGCCCAGCAGCTCAGGTGACAGCGAGTACGGGTCGTATGGCTCGTACGGGTCCTACAGCTCGCGATACGGCCGTTCCGAGCAGACCACACAGCTGATCGACGAGAGCCGCTACGCAGGGCCCGGCGCCGACCCCGCCTACGACGATCGCCGCGGTGCCTCATACGACGGCACGTATGACGACGGCTACGACGATTCCGAGATCTACGAGTACTACGAGCCCATCGACCGCCGGTGGATCTGGGTGGCCGGGGTGGCCGGCGCCATTCTGCTCATCGCGGTGATCTGCACAGTGGTCATCCTCGGTGGGGGCGACAGCGGCGCAGTGTCAGCGACGGTCAATCCGCCGGCGGCCACCACCAGCGCGCCTGCGACATCGACCGGACTCCCGGAGCCCTCGTTCTCGACCGCGCGCCCGGCGCCCAGCGCCTCGCTACCGCTCGAGACCATCACCACCGTCGCACCGACACCTTCGGCGACCCTGGCACCGACACCGGCACCCGCTCCGGCTCCGGCCATCGCAGCGCCGGTGCCCAACGCCGTGACCTACTCGGTCACCGGGAATCGCTCGCTGATCGACTTGGTCACGGTGATCTACACCGACCAGCAGGGCGCGTTGCAGACCGACCTCAACGTGGCGCTGCCGTGGCACAAGACCGTGATCCTCGATCCCGGCGTCACCCTGAGCTCGGTGACCGCGACCAGCATCACCGGTCAGTTGAACTGCTCGATCGCCGACGGGGCGGGCGCGGTGATCGCGGCGCAGAACAACAACTCGATGATCGCCACCTGCACCAGGTAGCGGGCATCAGCGCGTTGTTATCACGCTAAGCGTTTGTGATCACGCCAAGCCGAGTTCGCGGACCCGGGTGTTGTGGGTGTTCTGCAACCGATCGAAGAACTCGCTCATTTGGCCGAGACCCTCGCCACTGGACACGACGAGGTCGACCAGTTCGTCGTGGTCGGCGAGGACGAACTGCGCCTGCGTGATCGCCTCACCGAGAAGGCGGCGTGACCACAGCGCCAGCCGGTGCCGTTGCTTGTCGCTGGCGGTCACCGCTGCCTTCACCTCGGCGACCACGAACTGCGAATGCCCGGTCTCCGCGAGCACCATGCGCACGACGTCAGCCACCTCGGCGGGCAGCGTGTCGGCGATCTCGAGGTAGAAGTCAGCGGCGAGCGCATCGCCGATATAGGTCTTGACCAACGCCTCGAGCCACGTGCTCGGGGTGGTCAACCGGTGGTAATTCTCAAGCGCCGGTGCATATTTCGTCATCTCGCGCACCACGTCGACACCGCGGCGCGCGAGGGCGTCGCGTAGCACCTCGTAGTGGTTCATCTCCGCGGCGGCCATGCTCGCCATGTTGATGCGGCCCGCAAGATTCGGCGCCATCCGCGCCTCATCGGTCAACCGGTAGAACGCCGCCACCTCGCCGTAGGCGAGCAGCGCGAAGAGTTCGGTGACGCCCGGATGCAGGGCCGAAACACCCGAATCAGTGGAGTCTGCCGCCTGCTCTGGTGTCGCCGCGGGCTGCGTCGGAGTCATGCGCCAACTGTAGACGGCGACGCCGGAGGGGATGGATCGCGAACGCGACCAGCTATGATGTAGGCGGAAGCGACCTGCGAAGCGCGGGATGCGACCAAAGAAATGTGCGTGCACGCAGTTGGCCCGCCTCCCTCAGGCCAGGGCCCCGGTGCTCCTTCGTCGAAGCTCGTGCGCGCGTGAACACCCCGCGAGGACTTACGAGTTTTGACCCCGAAAGGCTCTGTCGAACACCCATGACTGAAACCACACCGGAAACACCGGAAACCACGCCCGAAACCACACCCGAATCCAAAGCGTCCTTTGCCGACCTCGGCGTCCGCGAGGAGATTGTCCGGGCCCTGGCCGAAGACGGCAAGGAACATCCCTTTGCCATCCAGGAACTCACCATGCCCATGGCGCTCGCGGGCGATGACCTCATCGGTCAGGCCCGCACCGGTATGGGCAAGACCCTTGCGTTCGGTGTGCCGATGCTGCAGCGCATCACCACCGACACCAACCGCGAACTGAGCGGAATCCCGCGAGCGCTGGTCGTCGTTCCCACCCGTGAACTCTGTTTGCAGGTCTACGAGGACATCGCCGGCGCCGCCAAGTACCTCCGCGCCGGTGATCGCAAGCTGTCCGTCACCTCCATCTACGGCGGGCGCCCCTACGAGGCCCAGATCGAGGCCCTGCAGAGGGGCGTCGACGTCGTCATCGGCACCCCCGGCCGCCTGCTCGACCTGGCCCAGCAGGGCCACCTGCAGCTCGGCGGGCTGAGCATGCTGGTGCTCGACGAGGCCGACGAGATGCTGGACCTGGGCTTCCTGCCCGACATCGAGCGGATCCTCAAGCAGATCCCCGCCGAGCGTCAGGCCATGCTGTTCTCGGCGACGATGCCCGACCCGATCATCACGCTGGCACGCACCTTCATGAATCAGCCGACGCACATTCGTGCCGAGGCACCGCACTCGGCGGCCACGCACGACAGCACCGAGCAGTTCGCCTACCGCGCCCACGCGCTGGACAAGGTCGAGATGGTCACCCGCATCCTGCAGGCCGAGGGCCGTGGCGCGACCATGATCTTCACCCGCACCAAGCGCACCGCCCAGAAGGTCGCCGACGAGCTCGCCGAGCGCGGGTTCAAGGTCGGCGCGGTGCACGGTGACCTCGGCCAGGGCGCCCGCGAGAAGGCACTCAAGTCGTTCCGCACCGGTGAGGTCGATGTGCTCGTCGCCACCGACGTCGCCGCCCGCGGTATCGATATCGACGACATCACGCACGTCATCAACTACCAGATTCCCGAGGACGAGCAGGCCTATGTGCACCGCATCGGCCGCACCGGGCGCGCCGGCAAGACCGGTATCGCGGTCACACTGGTCGACTGGGACGAGCTGCCCCGCTGGACGATGATCGACAAGGCACTGGGCCTGAACAACCCCGACCCCGTCGAGACCTACTCCAGCTCGGAGCACTTGTACGCCGAGCTCAAGATTCCCGCCGACGCGACCGGATCGATCGGCAAGGCGACGCGCGCGACCGACAGGCCCAAGCGCGAACCCCGCGAGCGCGACGCAGCCGCCGAGAGGCCCGCACGCAACCGCGACCGCACCCGTCAGCGCACCCGCGCGGGCAAGACCGCGTCGGGTCACGTCGAGCAGGCGGAGGCCTCCGGTGACGGAGCACCCGCAGCCGAGTCGTCCGACGAGTCGGCAGCCGGTGCAGGCCGCAGCAATGGCCGCCGCCGGCGTCGCCGTCGCAGCAACGCCGCCGCGCCAAGCGCCGGCTAGCGACCGCACTGACCGATGGTCAAACCGGAACGACGCACGAGAGGTGACGTGCTGGCCGCCGTCGCGATTGCCGCGGTGATCGCCATCGCCGCGGGAATGATCTGGTGGACCAGCGACGCGCGGGCCACCGAGAGCCGCCCGGCCGCCTCCGCGGTTCCCGCGCTCAAGTCAGCCCGCGACGTACCGACCACCCTGCGCCAGGCCTGGGCTGCGGCCAGCCCACAGACAACCCAGCCCGTGTTGGCGGGCGGGTCGGTGGTGACCGGTGACGGACGCCAGGTGGACGGGCGCGATCCGGCCACCGGCGACGTGCTGTGGAGTTACTCCCGTGGCGCCGACCTGTGCGGCGTGACGTCGGTTTACCAGAACGCGGTGGCGGTCTACCCCGACGACCGCGGCTGCGGTCAGGTCACCACCATCAACGGCAAGACCGGCCGCCGCGATGCCACCCGCACCGCCTACGCGGACCCCGAGGTCAGGCTGTCATCGGACGGCACCACCGTGCTGTCGGCCGGCGACAACCGACTTGAGCTGTGGCGGTCCGACATGGTCCGGATGATCAGCTACGGCGAGCTCGACGCCCGCATCAAACCCAACGTGCCGGCCCAGCCCCTCTGCCGTCTGGCCTCGGCGGCAGCCAGTTCCTCTGCCGTATCGGTGATCGAGGACTGCCCCCGGGAGACCGACATGCGACTGACGCTGTTACGGCCCGCTGACGAGGAAGACCAGCCCGAGACGAAGACCGTGCCGTTGCCCGGTGTCCCGGTCGACTCCAACGCCCAGGTGATCGCCGTGTCGGAGACGCTGACGGCCGTCTACCTGCCGACGCCGAAGCCGACGGTCAATGTCATTGACGAGACCGGCACGACCATCGCGAGCACGCTGCTGCCGAAGCCGGCCTCCCCACAGGCCACCACCACCCGCACCGGTGACCTGATCACCTGGTGGACCGGTGACAGCGTGATGGTGTTCAACGCCAACGCCCTGCGGTACAAGTTCACCGTCAACGCCGTCGACGGACAGGCTCCCGTGGGACCGGCGACGATGATGGCAGGCAAGCTGCTGGTGCCCGTGACCCGCGGCTACGACGTCTTCGACCCGCAGACCGGGCAGGGCGAACGTCACATCGAGCTCATCCGCCAACCACAGCAGGATCCCGTGGTGCCCGACGTCGCGGGTGCAACGCTGCTCGAACAGCGCGGCGGCACGCTGGTGGCCCTCGTCGGCTGACCCCCGTCCGCTACACCTCCGGTGTGTACGCCGGCAGCGCCTTGCCCGTCTTCCAGTGCTTGAGCAGCGCCGCGGCGAGTTCCCGATACGCATCGGAGCCCTTGTTGCGCCGCCCCGTCAACACTGACGCGCCCGAGGCGCTGGCCTCGGCGAACCGCACCGTGCGCGGGATCGGCGGACTCAAGACCACGAGGCCGTAGCGGTCGGCGACGTCGAGCAACACATCACGACTGTGGGTGGTGCGCGAGTCGTACAGCGTGGGCAGCGCACCGAGCATCTTGAGGTCGGCGTTGGTGATCTGCTGGACGTCGTCGACGGTCCGCAGGAACTGCCCGACACCCCGGTGCGCCAACGTCTCGCACTGCAGCGGAACGATGACGTCGTCGGCGGCGGTCAACCCGTTGAGCGTGAGCACGCCCAGCGACGGCGGGCAGTCGATGATCACCACGTCGAAGTCGGACGCGACCTTGGCCAGGGCCCGTTTGAGCGCGTACTCGCGTCCGGCCCGCATCAGCAGCATGGCCTCGGCGCCGGCCAGGTCGATGTTGGCGGGTAGCAGCGTCATACCCTCGGCCGTCGGCACCAGGGCCGCGCCTGGCTCGACCTCCCCGAGCAGCACCTCGTGGATCGACACGGCGAGCTTGTCGGGGTCCTGGCCCAGCGAGAACGTCAGACAGCCCTGCGGGTCGAGGTCGACGAGCAACACCCGTCGACCACTCTGCGCCATTGCCGCACCCAACGACGCCACCGTCGTTGTCTTGGCAACCCCACCCTTTTGATTGGCGACTGCAAGTACCCGAGTCACGTCGTCCATCCAAGCACGCAAACCCCCGGGACGGGCGTGCGGCACAATCGCGGGTGTGACTGTTGAACGGCATCGCCTGCTGCTACTGCGTCATGGCGAGACCGAATGGTCGCTCTCGGGCCGCCACACCGGCCGCACCGACCTGGAGCTGACTGACGTCGGCCGCGATCAGGCCAGGCTCGCCGCCGACGCTCTGGCCGATCTGCGCCTGCGCGATCCCCTGGTGATCTGCAGCCCACGCCACCGCGCGCTGGTCACCGCCGAACTCGCAGGACTCACGGTCGACGAGGTCACCCCGCTGCTCGCCGAGTGGGACTACGGCGACTACGAGGGCCTGACCACCGCGCAGATCCGCGAGCAGGTACCCGACTGGCTGGTGTGGACACACGGCTGCCCGGGTGGCGAGGGCGTCGAGGAGATCACCGTGCGCGCCGACCGTGCCATCGGGCTGGCACGCGAGCACATGGTCTCCCGTGACGTCATCTTCGTCGGCCACGGCCACTTCTCCCGGTCCATGCTGGCCAGATGGGTGGAACTACCAGTGCCCCAAGGCATCCGGGTGTCAATGGTGCCCGCATCGATCGCGGTGTGTGGACACGAGCACGGCATCCGCCAGATCAGCGCACTCGGCCTGACCGGTCACACCAATCCGTGTCTGCCCGCGTGATGGGTGAGCCGTCGTTCGTCCTCGCGGGCCCCGACGGCGCTGTCATCGCCGACGGCGTACAAAACTCGTACCCGCGGCTCGCCGACGCCAGGGCCGCGCTGGCCTCCGGCGATGCTCCGATCGTGTTGGGCGCCTTGCCATTCGACCTGAACCATCCCGCAGCCCTGATGCGGCCGGAGTCGGTGCGGTTCACCGCCGCGCTGCCCGACGAGTCTCACGACGAGCTGCCCACGATCCGAATCACCGGGCAGCGTCCACCTCCCGAGGTGCACCGGGCCCGGATCGCCGAGGCCTTGCGCCGCCTCGTCGATCCGGCCGACGAACTGCACAAGGTGGTGTTGGCGCGGGCGCTCGCACTCGAGGCCGACGCCCCCATCGACGTCGGTGTCCTACTGCGACGACTGGCCCGGGACCACACCGCCAGTGCGTATCTCGTCGATCTGACGGCCGCCGGTGCGCCGTTCGCGGGTAGCGCGTTGATCGGCGCCAGCCCGGAACTGCTGGTGGCCCGGCGCGGCGAGGTAGTCACGTGCCGACCGTTCGCGGGATCGGCGCCGCGCTCCCCCGACCCCACGACCGATGCCGCCAACGGTGCCGCGCTGGCGGCATCGGCGAAGAACCTGCACGAGCACCAACTCGTCGTCGACCAGATGCGTGAGGCGCTGGAACCGCTGTGTGTCGACCTGCGCATCGCACCGCGGCCCGAACTCAGCAGCACGTCGGCGGTGTGGCACCTGAGCACACCGATCAGCGGACGGATCCGCGAGAAGTCCTTCACCGCATTGGATCTCGCGCTCGCCCTGCACCCGACACCCGCCGTAGGCGGGGTGCCCCCGGCTGCCGCGGCCGCGTTGATCAACCAGCTGGAGGGCGATCGGGGTTTCTACGCCGGAGCGGTAGGTTGGTGCGATGCGGGCGGTGACGGCAAGTGGGTGGTGTCGATCCGGTGCGCCGAACTGTCGGCCGACCGGTGCACGGCCATCGCGCGCGCCGGCGGAGGCATCGTCGCCGAGTCCGATCCCGACGACGAGGTCGCCGAGACCATCACGAAGTTCAAGACCATATTGACGGCGTTGGGAGTCGAGAGATGACGACCCGAAGACGATCACGAGTGAGGATCGCAGCGAGGGACGAGCGAGGACCGGAGCGAGTGGGAGTCGAGAAATGACACTGACCATCCGGCCCGCACGGCCCGGGGACGAGAGCGAGCTGTTCTCGATGATCCACGCGCTGGCCGAGTTCGAGAAGGCCGCCGACCAGTGCACGGTGACCGAAGCTCAGCTGACCACAGCGTTGTTCGGCGACCAGCCGAGCGCGTCGGCGCACATCGCCGAGGTCGACGGCGCGCCCGCCGGATGCGCGCTGTGGTACCGCACGTTCTCCACATGGGATGGTGTCGCGGGCATCTACCTGGAGGACCTTTTCGTGAGCCCGGAGTTCCGGCGCCACGGCGTGGCGCGAGGACTGCTGGCGACACTGGCCCGCGAATGCGCGTCGGCGGGATACACCCGACTGGAGTGGGCGGTGCTCGACTGGAACGTCAACGCCATTGCGCTGTACGACGCCGTCGGCGGCAAGCAGCAGAGCGAGTGGATCACCTATCGCGTGTCGGGCCCGGAGTTGTCGGCACTCGCCGAATCCTGACCCAGCCACTCCAGCGCCGACGGGCTGAACAGCAGCCCCAGGGTGACCACGGCGGCCAGCGCGACGGGCACCGCCAGCACCCACTGCCCCGACCCGACGCCCATGTACCACGCCACCGGCAAGAGCAGTAGCTGGGCGAACACCGCGATTCCGCGACCCCAGCGGCGCCCCGTCCACAGGGCCCACCCTGCCGCGAGCACGGCCGAACCCATGATGACGAACCAACCCGCGGTACCCAGCGGGTTGAACCCCGCGATCGAGCCCGATCCGCGGAAGTACCCCACCGCTTCGACCACCGCTATCACCATCGCGGCGACGCCCTCGAGCGTCACAATCGCAGCAGCCTGACGCACCGTTGTCGGGGAGGGAACAATCACGGTGGCCAGCGTAGAGGGCTTCATCGGCGCGACTTGGATAGGCTCAGACCCCGTGCGCGCCGTCTTGATCGTCAATCCGAATGCGACTTCGACAACGCCTGCCGGGCGCGATCTGCTGGCTCACGCGCTGGAGAGCAGGGTCACCCTGACCGTCGCCCACACCGATCACCGCGGCCATGCCGTCGAGATCGCCCAACAGGCGGCCCGTGACCGCTTCGACGTCGTGATCGTGCACGGTGGCGACGGCACGGTGAACGAGGTCGTCAACGGCCTGCTCGGCGAGTGTGGCGGCCCCTGGCCAGACCCGGCCGCACCCGCGCCCGCCGTCGGAGTCGTGCCCGGTGGCTCGGCCAACGTCTTCGCTCGCGCCCTTGGCATCAGCCCCGACCCCATCGAGGCGACCAACCAGCTCGTCGACCTCCTCACGGCGCGACGCAGCGGTGCGCCGTGGCGACGGATCGGGCTGATGGACTGCGGTGAGCGGTGGGCGGTGTTCACCGCCGGCATGGGCGTGGACGGCGACGTCGTGGCCGCCGTGGAGGCGCAACGCGAGAAGGGGCGCAAGGTGACCGCTGCGCGCTACATCCGCGTCGCGGTCCGCGAGTTCTTCACCAGCGCCCGCAAGGACCCCACCCTGACGCTGCACCTGCCGGACCGTGCGCCCGTGACGGGCGTGCACTTCGCCTTCGTGTCCAACTCCAGCCCGTGGACGTACGCCAACACCCGGCCGGTGTGGACGAATCCCACGACGACCTTTGAGACCGGCCTCGGGGTGTTCGCGACGACCAGCATGAACATCTGGACCAATCTGCGCCTGGTCGGACGGATGGTGTCCCGCAAGCCACGCATCGAAGCACCGCATCTGGTGCGTGACGACGACCTGCCGTGGATCGAGGTGACGGCCGACACTCCTGCGGCATGTCAGATCGACGGTGATTACGTCGGACTGCGCGAAAGGATGCGATTCGTGTCGGTACCTGATGCGCTGGCCGTCGTCGCCCCACCGACGAAAAGCCCATGACCTGCAGATTCACTCTCAAAGGAACCGATTCAGGGCGTACCTGAGTGTGAGTGTAGTACAACGGAGTGATGGTCCCGGTAACCCGGGGTCGCAGTGACATTGACCACGTGTTAACGCGCCTCTATTGACATCTGTTCAGCCTGTGAAACGATCGATTGCAACAGTGCAGAAACATTCAGTTGCACGAGTTAACAGCCGAACAACAAATCTAGTGCGCTTTGCCGCGCACACGGTAAGGAGTAAGAGCATGGATTGGCGGCATAATGCGGTCTGTCGTGACGAGGATCCGGAACTGTTCTTCCCCGTGGGGAACAGCGGCCCGGCACTCGCACAGATCGCCGACGCGAAGCTCGTCTGCAACCGCTGCCCAGTGACGACCGAGTGCCTGACCTGGGCATTGGACTCCGGCCAGGACGCCGGCGTTTGGGGCGCCATGAGCGAGGACGAGCGCCGCGCACTCAAGCGGCGCAATGCGCGGACGAAGACCCGCACGAGCGTCTAAGAACGCATACGCAGACGACACACAGACTTACGGCCCCGGTGAAAACCGGGGCCGTAAGTCTGTGTGGAATGTGTTCGAATTCACGCAATTCCTATTGTTGAAGTCTTGTCCTTCGCCCGATCGGCACGCGTAACACGACGTCCGTTCCACCATCGGGAGCCTGGTGCATACCCAGAGAGCCATCGAGCTCGGCGGACACCAGCGTCCGGACTATCTGCAACCCCAGTCGGTCGGACTTCTCCAGGCTGAAACCATCCGGCAGACCGCGCCCGTCGTCGTGCACCACGACATCGAGCCACCGGGCCGACCGTTCCGCCCTGATCGTCACCGATCCCTCGCCGGCGTTCGAGTCATAGGCGTGTTCGATCGCGTTCTGCACCAGTTCGGTGATCACCATGACCATCGCGGTGGCCCGATCGGCGTCGAGCACGCCGAGGTCGCCCTCCCGCACGATCCGGATCGGGGTGTCAACGGTCGCGACGTCGTTCATGATCGGCACAATCCGGTCCACCACCTGGTCCAGGTTGACCTCCTCGTCCACCGACATGGACAGGGCGTCGTGCACCAGCGCGATTGACGACACGCGACGCACCGACTCGATCAGGGCCTCACGCCCCTCGGCGTTGTTCGTGCGTCTCGCCTGCAGCCGCAGCAGGGCCGCAACGGTCTGCAGGTTGTTCTTCACGCGGTGATGGATCTCACGGATGGTGGCGTCCTTGGACAGCAGGGCGCGGTCGCGCCGCTTCACCTCGGTGACATCTCGAATCAGCACCGCAGCACCCGCCGCCGAACCGTGCACCACCAGTGGCAGCGTCCGAAACAGAACCGTCGCGCCGCCTGCGTCGACCTCCATCCGCATGCTCGAGCCACCGTCTAGCGAGTCCCGCACGTGGTCGGCCAGTTCCTGCGCCTCGAACGGGTCACCGATCAGCGGTCGCGTCACGGCGACGAGGTTGTGCGCCTCGAGTTCGGCCGCCAGGCCCATCCGGTGGTACGCCGAGATCGCGTTGGGGCTGGCGAAGGCGACGTTGCCGTTCACGTCGAGGCGGATGAATCCGTCGCCGACGCGCGGGCTGGACCGCGACGTCGCCAGGTCTCCCACATTGGGGAAGGTGCCCTCCGACAGCATGTGCAGCAGGTTGCGCGCGCAGTCCTGGTAGGCCCGTTCCAGCGGGCTGGCCTTGCGGCGGTCGGCCAAGGCCGTTTGGTGCGTGAGGACGGCGACCACCTGGTTGCCGTGCTGGACGGGTACGGCCTCCACGTTGAGCCAGCTACCGTCGTGCGAAACCCCTTGTGTGACATCGCTCTCGCGACCGATGTGACCCGATCTGAAGGCTGCCGCGACGACGGGCATGACGTCGGCATCGCTCTCCGTGCCCACGGCGTCGGCGAGCAGCACGGTGGGCGCCGTGTTGGGCCGCACCTGAGCCACGCACACCAGCACGCCGTCATCGCGGCGCACCCACATCAGATAGTCGGCGAACGACAGGTCGGCCAGGAGTTGCCACTCGCTCACCACAGCGTGGAGGTGATCGACGGCGGTGCCGGGCAGAATTGTGTGTTCGGCGAGCAGGTCACCGAGAGTGGACACGCTATGCCCTTCGCGACGGCGGGGCCGGCTGGATCGGGGCCTAGCCGATCACGGCGATGAGGTCGCCGGCCTGGATGACATCGCCCACCGAGACACTGACAGACGTCACCGTGCCCGCAACCTCGGCGAGCACCGGGATCTCCATTTTCATGGACTCCAGGAGCACCAGCGTGTCTCCCTCGCCGATCTGATCGCCCTCGCTCACCACGACCTCAAGCACACTGGCCACGATCTCCGCGCGAACGTCCTCGGCCATCTTCACTCCGCTCGTCTGGGGCGTGTCCGGGGACTACGCACTGCCTGGGGGTCCATCGAACCACAACACCGGGTTTGTAATGCACTACCGGTGCCATGACACAATGTCAGTAAGCAAACTCAGTCAATGGAGGACCATCATGGCCAAGCGAGGCCGCAAGAAGCGTGACCGTAAGCATTCGAAGGCCAACCACGGCAAGCGTCCCAACGCTTGATGGCCAGGCGCCAGGGCTTGCCCTGGCGCCTAACCTCGAATGATCGTGGTCCGGCTGATCTCGATGCGCAGCCGTTGACGTAGACCCTCCGGCGCCCTCTCACCACTGCACTTGTTGGCGATCAGAGTCTTGACCCGTTCCTCCACGCCGTAGTGGCGCAGGCAGGCCGGGCATTCCTCGAGATGGTGGCGCAGTTTGTCGCGCGTCTCGGCGGTGCACTCACCGTCCAGCAGCGTCCAGACCTCGGCGATCACCGATGCACACTCGGGATGCTCGGGATCCACGGGTCCGACCGGCGGTCGGAAGGTCTGATCCTCGGGGCGACTGAAATCCTCGCTCACGACGACACCTCCTCAGTCGCTGTGTCGAGCCGTTCTCCGCGCAGGAACCCGCGATCTCGTGCGACATCGGCGAGCAGCTCACGAAGCTGCTTGCGACCACGATGCAGCCGGGACATGACCGTTCCGATCGGGGTGTCCATGATCTCTGCGATCTCCTTATACGGGAAGCCCTCGACGTCGGCGTAGTAGACCGCCATCCGGAAATCCTCCGGAAGCGCCTGCAGGGCAGCCTTTATCTCCGTGTCTGGTAGCGACTCGAGAGCCTCCACCTCGGCAGACCGCAAGCCAGTCGACGTGTGCTCGGCGTTGGCTGCCAGCTGCCAGTCCGTGATCTCGTCAGTCGGGTACTCCGCAGGCTGACGCTGCTTCTTGCGGTAGCTGTTGATGTAGGTGTTCGTCAGGATCCGGTACAGCCAGGCCTTGAGGTTGGTTCCCGCACGGAACGACCGGAAGCCGGCATACGCCTTGACCATGGTCTCCTGCAGCAGATCCTCGGCATCCGCGGGATTGCGGGTCATCCGCAAGGCGCCGCCGTACAGCTGATCGAGCAGCGGTATGGCGTCGCGCTCGAACCGCGCAGTCAGCTCTGCGTCCGTCTCCTCGACGGCGGGCCCCGCCCCGTCGACATCGGTCATCGCGATGGAAACCGTCCCTTCTCTCGCGGCACCGAACAGCTCGACCATCCCCACCGGTCGTTCGAGGCAAGCAATGGCCACGTTTGGCTCCTTCCGTCGATCCTAGGGCCTGGATCCGAGGGCGTGCCGGACTGTGTCGGCCACATCGAGATAACAGCAGGTGCCGGGGTGCTTGTTCCCGCGCCCCGATTAGGGTGGACCACGTGGCACGGGCAGCGACACCGGCGATCTCGGCACTGGTCGCGGCGGGTGCCGCGCACGAGGTGCTGCGATACGAGCACGACCCGCGGAGTACGTCGTTCGGCGACGAGGCGGTCGCCGAACTGGCGACCATGGCCGGGGTGTCGGCCGATCAGATCCTCAAGACGCTGATCATCGACCTGCCGACCGGGCTCGCGGTGGCGGTGTTGCCCGTACCGGCGAAACTGTCGCTCAAGGCCGCCGCTGCCGCGCTCGGGGCACCCAGGGCGACGATGGCGCAACCCGCCGCCGCGCAGCGGTCCAGCGGATACGTCGTCGGCGGTATTTCACCGCTGGGCCAGCGCAAACCGCTACCCACGGTGATAGACGCGTCGGCGCTGCAGTGGGACCGCGTGCTGTGCAGTGCGGGTAAGCGCGGCTGGGACGTCGCGCTTGCGCCGCAGGATCTCGTTCGCCTTACCGAAGCTGTGACGGCAGACATCAGGGCGTAGCTGACGTCGGCTTAGAGTGTGAGCCATGTCGCTCTCCGGGAAGACCATGTTCATCTCTGGCGCCAGCCGGGGAATCGGCTTGGCGATCGCCAAGCGTGCCGCGGCCGACGGTGCCAACATCGCGCTGGTCGCCAAGACCGCCGAACCACACCCCAAGCTGGAGGGCACCGTCTACACGGCCGCCAAGGAGATCGAGCAGGCCGGCGGTCAGGCGCTGCCGATCGTGGGCGACGTGCGTGACGGCGACTCGGTGGCCGATGCAGTGGCGCAGGCCGTCGCGCAGTTCGGCGGCATCGACATCTGCGTCAACAACGCCTCGGCGATCAACCTCGGCTCCATCGAGGAGGTACCGCTCAAGCGCTTCGACCTGATGAACGGCATCCAGGTCCGCGGCACGTACGCCGTGTCGCAGGCGTGCATCCCGCATATGAAGGGTCGGGACAATCCACACATTCTGACGCTCTCGCCGCCGCTACGGCTGGAATCCGAATGGCTCAAACCGACGGCATACATGATGGCCAAGTTCGGGATGACCCTGTGCGCCTTGGGTATTGCCGAGGAAATGCGGGAGGCGGGCATCGCGTCGAACACCCTGTGGCCCCGCACGCTGGTGGCCACCGCGGCCGTGCAGAACCTGCTCGGCGGCGACGAGGCGATGGCCCGGGCCCGCAAGCCGCAGGTGTACTCCGACGCCGCGTACGCCGTCATCACCAGGCCGGCCCGCGAGTACACCGGCCAGAGCCTGCTGTGCGAGGACGTGCTGCTGGACTCCGGTGTCACCGACTTGTCGGTGTATGACTGCGTGCCCGGCTCCGACCTCGGTGTCGACCTGTGGGTGGACACGCCCAACCCTCCCGGTTACACCGGGGCCTGACGCCTTAGAGCAGCGTCGGCTGCTCCGGCTCGGCCGGCTCGGCGGGTTCGATCAGTTCCGGGCCGTTGTTGCGGACGCTGTTGACCAGCCGCGACACCTCACGGATCTCGATGCGGTCGAGGTCGCCGTGACCGCGCAGTAGCCCCTCGTCAACGGGTGCGTCGGGGTCCAGCCAGCGGTCCCAGTCGGCCTCGCTGATGGTCAGCGGCATGCGGTCGTGGATCTCGGCCAGCGGTCCCGCGGCATCGGTGGTGATGATGGTGCAGCTCAGTAGGGGCGGCACATTGGACGGCGCGCCTGTGCTCTCACGGGGTCGCCACGTGGTCCACAGTCCCGCCATGAACAGCGGCTCACCGTCGCCGGCGTACATGTAGAACGGCGTCTTCGCCGCCTTCTTCCCAGAAGTTGACTCCCCGTTGGGCCGCCACTCGTACCAGCCGTCCATGGGCACCAGGCAGCGCTTGGACTTCGCCGAAGTGCGAAACGCCGGCGACGTGGTGATCTTCTCCGAGCGGGCGTTGATCAGCAGTGGGCCCTTGGTGTCGGGGCCGCCGTCGTCGGCGGTCTTGGCCCACGGCGGGATGAGTCCCCACCGCATCAGCCGGATCCGCCGCGTCGACTCGTCGTCGGGGTCGGTGTGGCGTTTGACCACGGTGCTGATGGTCGTCGTGGGAGCCACGTTGTAGTTGGCACTGGAGTTGGCGCTGTTGTCGCCGCTCTTGTCCTTGTTCTTCTCGTTGGCCGCCGCCGTCGCCTCGTCAATCGCCTTGATCTTCTCGGCAAGCAACGCCGGGTCGGTCGTCACCGCGAATCGCCCACACATGTATCCCATGGTGGCAGAGAACGCCGACAGGGCAGGATGGTCACCGTGACGAACTGGCCTGCACCGACCGCCCCGGCCCCCGTGCGGGCGACAGTCACCGTCCCGGGATCGAAGTCCCAGACCAATCGCGCGCTGGTACTCGCCGCTCTGGCCACCCCCCAGGGCGCCTCGACCATCGCCGGCGCACTGCGCAGTCGGGACACGGACCTGATGATCGGGGCCCTGCGCGCGCTCGGGGTGAGCGTCGACGGTCCCGGCGCCGATTTGACGGTCAGCGGCACCATCAGCCCGCCTTCGGGCGCGCAGATCGACTGCGGCCTGGCCGGCACGGTGCTGCGCTTCGTCCCCCCTCTCGCCGCACTCGGGTCTGGCGACGTCACCTTCGACGGTGATGAGCAGGCCCGCTCCCGGCCCATCGCTCCCCTGCTGGACGCGCTGCGCCTGCTGGGCGTCCAGCTCGACGGCGACGCCCTGCCGTTCGCCGTGCGCGGCACCGGGGCCGTACCGGGTGGCACCGTGGAGATCGACGCGTCCGCGTCATCACAGTTCGTGTCGGGTCTGCTGCTCTCGGGCGCCACGTTCACCGACGGACTCACCGTGGTGCACACCGGCGACCGGGTGCCCTCCGCGCCGCACGTCGCGATGACAGTGTCGATGCTGCGCGCCGCGGGTGTCGATGTGGATGACAGCCAGGGCAACCGTTGGCGTGTCGCGCCCGGCCCCATCGCCGCACGGCACTGGGCCATTGAGCCCGACCTGTCCAACGCCATACCGTTCTTGGCCGCCGCGATGGTGACCGGTGGCGCGGTGCGGGTGACGGGATGGCCCGGTGTCAGCGTGCAGCCCGCGGCGGCCATCATCGAACTGCTCGAGAAGATCGGTTCGACCGTGCGCCGCACGGATGCCCACCTCGAGGTGACGGGCCCCGACGTCTTCGGCGGCTTCGACGCGGACCTGCACGAGGTCGGCGAACTGGCGCCCTCGGTTGCGGCCATCGCGACACTGGCCACCCCGGGATCGGAGTCACGACTGCGCGGTATCGCGCACCTGCGCGGCCACGAGACCGATCGGCTGGCGGCGCTCACGGCCGAGATCAACCGCCTGGGCGGGCACTGCGAGGAGACCGACGACGGGCTGGCGATCGTGTCCCGGCCGATGCACGGCGGCGTGTGGCACTCCTACGCCGACCACCGGATGGCCACCGCAGGCGCCATTGTCGGGCTGCGCACGCCCGGCGTCGAGGTCGAGGACATCGCCACCACCGCCAAGACACTGCCCGACTTCCCCCGAATGTGGGCGGACATGTTGACCGGCCAGATTCGCGAGACTCCTTGAGAGGCCGCGACTACGACGAGTCAGACGTCCGGGTGCGCTCGGGACGGGGCTCACGGCCGCGCACCAAGACACGACCCGATCACGCCGACGCCGAAGCGGCGATGGTCGTCACCGTCGACCGCGGCCGGTGGGGGTGCGCGCTCGGCGGTGATCCCGAGCACGTCGTCACCACGATGCGGGCCCGCGAACTCGGCCGTACGCCGATAGTCGTCGGGGACGAGGTCGACATCGTCGGGGACCTGTCGGGGCGGCCCGACACCCTGGCGCGCATCGTGCGGCGCGGAGAACGGCGAACTGTGTTGCGCCGCACCGCCGATGACACCGATCCCACCGAGCGCGTCGTCGTGGCCAACGCCGATCAGCTGCTGATCGTCGTGGCGCTCGTCGATCCTCCCCCGCGGACGGGTTTCGTCGAACGCTCCCTCATCGCGGCCTACGCAGGAGGCCTGACACCGGTGCTGTGCCTCACCAAGAGCGACCTGACCGACCCGGAGCCGTTCGCGGCACAGTTTCGGGGCCTGGACCTGACAGTGGTCACGACGGGGCACGGTGATGGGATCGACAATGTCGCAGAACTGCTCGCCGGGAAGGTCACCGTCTTCCTCGGCCACTCCGGTGTCGGCAAGTCGACCCTGGTGAATCGCCTGATTCCCGGGGCGGGCCGCGCCGTTGGTGTGGTGTCCGGCGTCGGCAAGGGCAAGCACACCTCGACGCAGTCGGTGGCACTGCCGTTGCCACCGTCGGGCTGGGTGGTGGACACCCCCGGCGTGCGGTCCTTCGGCCTGGCCCACGTCAAGCCCGACGATGTCATGCTGGCGTTCTCCGATCTGGCCGAGGCCATCGAGAACTGCCCGCGCGGATGCGGGCACTCCGGCCCGCCCGCCGACCCGGAGTGTGCGCTCGACGCGCTCACCGGACCGGCCGCAGACCGCGTGATCGCCGCGCGCCGGCTCCTCGCCGTGCTGAGGACGCCTGAGTGGACCACCTGAACGCCGGGAAACCCGGCTGACCCGTTTGTAGTCGCGCGCGATGGGGCAGGCTGGACGTGTGAGCAACGTAGGAATGATCGAACTCAACGACGGCGCCAACATCCCCCAACTCGGATTTGGCGTCTACCAGATCGAGCCCGACGCGACCGCCGGCCTGGTGCGGACGGCGCTGGAGGTCGGGTACCGGCACGTCGACACCGCCCAGATGTACGGCAACGAAGCCGGTGTCGGCCAGGGCATCCGCGACGTGGGCCTGGACCGCGGCGACGTATTCGTCACCAGCAAGCTCAACAATGGATCCCACGAACCCGACGCCGCTCGGCGCGCATTCGACGCCACGTTGGCAGCGCTCGGATCCGACTACGTCGACCTGTTCCTGATTCACTGGCCGCTGCCCACCCGGTACGGCGGCGATTTCGTCTCCACCTGGCGCACACTCGAGGAGTTCAAGCGCGACGGCCGGGCCCGCAGCATCGGGGTGTCGAACTTCCAGACCGCACATCTGGAACGCCTCGCCAGCGAGACCGACACTGTGCCTGTGGTCAACCAGATCGAGCTGCATCCGTACTTCGGCAACGCCGAGGTGCGTCGCTACGGCGCGTCGCACAACATCATCACCGAGGCATGGTCACCGATCGCGCGGGGCAAGGTCCTCGACGACCCGGTGGTGGATGGGATCGCCAGGGCGACCGGTAAGACACCGGCTCAGGTGGTGCTTCGCTGGCATATCGAGCGGGGTGACGTGGTGTTCCCGAAATCAGTTTCTGCGCAACGCATCAAGGAGAACTTCGACCTGTTCGACTTCGAGCTGAGCCCCGATGACGCCCATGCGATCACCACGCTGGACCGGGGCGAGAAGGGTCGTCAGGGCCCGAACCCGGACACCTTCGACTACGTCTCGGACTGACCCGAGCGGGGCCCGGCCGCTGGGGTCAGGACTTGGCGGTCGCGGCCTGCTGCTTCGCCGCAGCGGCAGCGGCGTCCTGCTTCGCCTTGGCGATCGCCGCGCGGCCCTCCGGTGAGGCGGCCGAGTTTCCAGATTTGGTCGCACTCGCGACATCGGCGTTGCAGTTCAAGAACAGCAGGACCGTGTCCGTGACGGGTGCGAAGGAATCTCCCTTGAGCCACGGCGCCTTCTCGGAATGCGTGACAACACAGTCGCTGTCGGCCTCCTCGCCACCGGAGCGCGTCGCGATGACGCCGGTCTGGCCCGCCTTGCTGAGCGCCGCCGACACGTCACTGTACTTCTGTCCCGCGTAGTCGTCCGCGTACGCGGTGCCGGCTCCGAACGTCGCCATCGACACCGCCGATGCACACAGCGCGCCCAGCGCGAGGACGCCAGTCCTGTTCATTGGCCAAACGTAGAACCTGAGCCTGAAAGAACCCTGACCCCTTCGATCCGGGATGCTGGGAATCTCCCCCGAACTGGATCCTCCCCCATAAACGAAACTGCGGGGAGATCGTCGATTCGTTCAGAATCGCGATCTCCCCGCAGTCTCGAGGGTGAATCGTCTCCTGGGTGACTAGGCAGCCACGTGCGGATCCTGCTGCGCGGACCGCTTGTCCCGGCGACGCGCGCGCACCGCGGCGATCGCCGACTTGAGCCCACGCCGCTGCCCGTTGTCCACCGGCTCCAGCTCGGCGAACATCCGCTCGCTGCGGGTCTCCGGCGCATCGTCGGCGGTGTCCCGCAGGAACCTGTCCGGCAACGAGAGCTTGGCGATGGTGCGCCAGGTCTTTGCATACTGAACCAGGAAAGGTCCTGTGGTGTACGGCAAGTCGTACTTGTCGCACACCTCGCGCACCCGGATGGAGATCTCGTGCAGCCGGTTGCTGGGCAGGTCCGGATAAAGGTGATGCTCGATCTGATTGCTCAGGTTGCCACTCATGAAGCGCAGCGCAGGACCGCCGTCGAAGTTGGCACTGCCGAGCATCTGCCGCAGGTACCACTGCCCCTTGGACTCGCCCACCATGTCGGTCTTGGTGAACTTGTCTGCGCCATCGGGGAAGTGACCGCAGAAGATCACGGCGTTCGCCCACACGTTGCGGATCACGTTGGCGACCGCATTGGCCTTCAATGTGGACATGAACGTGGCCCCTGGCGATAACGACGTCAGCGCCGGGTAGAACACGTAGTCCTTGGCGACCTGCTGACCGGCCTTGACACCAAACTCGCGCACGCGCTTGAGCGTGGCCGCGCGATCGTCTCGGCCCTTGGAGATCTTGCCGAGCTCCAAGTGCTGCAACCCGACTCCCCATTCGAACCCGATGGCGAGCAGCGTGTTGAACAGCAGGTTGCCGTAGAGATTGAACGGCCTCCACCGCTGATCGCGCGTGACCCGGATGACTCCGTAGCCCACGTCGTCGTCCATCCCGAGGATGTTCGTGTACTTGTGATGCATGAAGTTGTGAGTGAACCGCCAGTGCTTGGAGGCCCCACTCATATCCCACTCCCACGTCGAGGAGTGGATCTCGGGATCGTTCATCCAATCCCATTGGCCGTGCATGACGTTGTGGCCGATCTCCATGTTCTCGATGATCTTGGCCACACCCAGGGTCACGGTCCCCGCCCACCACGCCGAGCGCTTCGAACTCGCGGCCAGCGTCAGCCGGCCCGCGACCTCCAGCGCCCGCTGGGCGGCGATGGTGCGGCGAATGTAACGCGAGTCGCGCTCACCGCGGGAGTCCTCAATGTCCTGGCGGATCGCATCGAGCTCGACACCAAGACTCTCAATGTCGGCGTCGGTCAGATGCGTAAATTCCGGCACATCAGTGATTGCCATTCGGCACCTCCTTCCAATTACCTACGATAGCGTAACCTACGGCTCCGTAGGTTACTAGCCAGTAAACCCTAGACATCCAGCGTGCAATCCCCAGAAGCTGCGGAAACACAGGTCTGCACCCGGGTGCCGGGTTCGTGCTCGGCACCGGTGCGAAGGTCACGGACGTGCCCGTCGACCAGGCTCACGACACACGATTGGCAGATCCCCATGCGGCAGCCGAACGGCATCCGGATCCCGACGTCCTCGCCGGCGTCCATCAGCGATGTCGCCCCATCAGCGTTGACGGTCTTGCCGCTGCGCTCGAAGGTGACCACACCGCCGGCGCCGTGTGCGGCCGCCCTCGATGCGGCGAACCGCTCGAGGTGCAGGTTCACCTCGACCCCCTCAGCGGCCCACGTCTGCGAGGCGTCGTTCAACATGGCCTCCGGGCCGCACGCCCAGGTCTGGCGCTGCCGCCAGTCAGGCACCACGTCGTCGAGCCTGGACAGATCCAGTCGGCCCTCGGTCCGCGTCGTGCGCACCTGCAGCCGGTAGCCCGGGTGCGCATCGTGCAGCGCGGCCAGCTCGGCGCCGAACATCACGTCGGATTCCGTTGGCGCCGAGTGCACGTGGACAATATCGCCGAGCTGATCCCGTTTGGCGAGGGTGCGCAGCATCGACATCACCGGTGTGATGCCAGACCCTGCCGTGAGGAACAGCACCGATGCCGGTGCGGGATCGGGCATGACGAAGTTGCCCTGTGGGGCGGCCAGCCGCACGACCGTGCCGGGCTCAACCCCGCCGACCAGATGAGTCGACAGGAAGCCCTCCGGCATGGCCTTGACCGTGATGGTGATGGTGCGCCCGGCCCACTTGGATGCCGCTGCCGGGTCGGCTCCGTGCACGGGGCTGGAAGTCAGCGAGTAGGACCTCCACCGCCAGCGTCCGTCGACAAGCACGCCGATGCCAACGTACTGGCCCGGTTCGTAGTTGAAGGAGAAACCCCACCCTGGCTTGATGACGAGCGTCGCGGAGTCGACCGTCTCGCGACGCACCTCGAGCACGCGACCGCGCAGCTCCCGCGCCGACCACAACGGGTTGGCGAGTTTGAGGTAGTCATCGGGGAGCAGCGGCGTGGTGATACGCGCGGCGATGGTCCGCAGAGCGTGCCATCCCGGCCGCTCCTTCGCGCCGGCCACGCTGGGCCGGGCGGTGTCGACCACATTGGCCGAGATCTTGATGGTGTTCTTGGCCATTTCGGCTCCATGCTCACGATTGCGATGTGCGGAGTTCCGGGACCAAGCCCTCGGCTCCCGCACGGTTAACCTACGGTACCGTAACTTACGGTCCCGTAGCTAGGTGTCAAAGCAATTCGAGCAGGAATGCCAGCTCCTGGGTGGCGTACCAGGCCAGGTCATGGTCCTGGGCATCCCCGACAGTCAGCTCAGCATCCTCGTCGCCCAGATCTGCGTCGTCAATGACCTCGACCGCCTCCGCGACCGCCGGTTCCGCCGTCGAGTTGTCGACATAGGCCGCGACGACATCGGACATGCCCACCGGACCGGCCAGCCGAACCACCGCGTCATCGAGATCGGGTCGGTCGGTGGCATCGGCGACGTCGGCGACGAGCACCGCGCGGCGCACCGGGAACCCGGACTCGGTGCCCTCGATGGCGATCAGACGCAACGACGCCAGCGCCGCCTCTCGCAGTGCGACCTCGGCGAGTTCGTCGTCGTCACCCTCGGCGTAGGACTCCCGCAGCGTCGGGGTCACCGCGAAGGCCGTCCCGCTGCGCGCGTGCAACGTCCCGTCTGCGACCAGTCCCTGCAGCATGGCCAGAGTCACCGGAATGTAGACGCGCACCTCGTGAGGGTAGACGTGCCGGCCCACTCACACGAGTTCAGTGGTCGCCTGGGTCCTTCTCGACCGCGATGCGGAAGTCGTCGCCGTGCTCGATGACACCCGCGACGACCGCACTGTCGACGGCCTCCGACGCGTATCGCCTGCGCACCATCATCGGGTCAACCCGCAGGTCCTTGACCAGCGCGGCCGCCAGACCCACCATCACCAACACGAACGGCACCGCCGCGATGATGGTGATGGTCTGCAGGCCGTTGAGCGCGTCGGAGCCTCCGACCAACAGCATGACCGCGGCCACCGCGCCGGTGGCCACACCCCAGAACACCACGGTGCGGCGCGACGGTTCGATGGAGCCACGCTCGGAGAGCGAACCCATCACTATCGACGCGGCGTCCGCACCGGACACGAAGAAGATCGCCACCAGGACCATCACCAGGATGCTGGTGACGGTGGCCAGCGGATACTGCTCCAGCAGACTGAACAGCTGACCCTCAATGGTGCCCTGACCGGCCAGGTCAACACCGGACTGCTGCTCGCGAATCGCCGCTCCGCCGAAGACGCAGAACCAGATGAGCGACACCACGCTCGGGACCAGGAGCACGCCGGCGACGAACTGACGGATGGTGCGGCCGCGGGAGATCCGGGCAATGAACATACCGACGAATGGCGTCCACGACAGCCACCATGCCCAGTAGAAGATCGTCCAGCTCTGCAGCCAGGTGTCGACGTCGCCACCCTCGGCGCCGGTGCGGGCCGACATCATCGCGAGATCTTGGAAGTAGCTGCCCACCGACGTGGGAATCAGGTTGAGGATGAACACCGTCGGACCGACGACGAAGACGAACAGCGCCAGCGTCAGCGCCAGCACCATGTTGATGTTGGACAGCCACTGGATGCCCTTGGCCACGCCCGACACCGCCGACAACACGAACGCCGCGGTGAGGATGGTGATGATTCCGATGAGGACGGCGTTGCCGGTCTCGCCGATACCGGCGACGATCTGCAGACCACTGCTGATCTGCAGCGCGCCCAGCCCGAGGGACGCCGCCGAGCCGAACAGCGTGGCGAAGATCGCCAGCATGTCGATGACCTTGCCCCACCCACCGTTGACGCGGGGCCCGAGCAGTGGCTCGAAGGCCGCGCTGATCAGCTGAAGGCGGCCCTTGCGATAGACGCCGTAGGCGATCGCGAGCCCGACGACGGCGTAGATCGCCCACGGGTGCAACGTCCAGTGGAACAGGGTGGTGGCCATCGCGGTCTGCGCGGCGTCCTCGTTTCCGGGCGCTCCGGTGCCCGGCGGCGGGGTGACGTAGTGCGTCAGCGGCTCGGCGACGCCGTAGAACATCAGGCCGATGCCCATACCCGCGCTGAACATCATGGCGATCCACGACACCGTCCGGAACTCCGGCTCCTCGTCGTCGCGGCCCAGCGGGATGTTGCCGAACCGGCTGAGCGCCAGCCACAGCACGAACAGCACGAAACCGGATGCGGTCAGGACGAACAGCCAGCCGATGTTGTTCATCACCCAGTCCAGCGCGCCACCCGATGCCGAGGCCAGCGATGCTGTGCTGATCCCGCCCCACACGAGGAACCCGACGGCAAGGACCGCGGTGACACCGAATACCACCCAGTCGACGCCGCGGCGCCGGTTCTGCGCCTCCTCGTCGACCTCGATGTCGAGAATCGGGTGCGGGATCGTCTCACCAGTCGCTGTCTTCACACTCGCGGCGATGGGATTGTCTGCGGATTTCGGGGCGTTCTTTTCAGTAGCCACTAAGCCAGTTGATCACAACGGGCTTATGTCATCGCGATGACTCCAGCAATTCGTCGAGTGACTCGCGCAGCAGATCCGGGAGAACATCGACGTCGCTCATGGCGTCGCGGTCGGCGTTGATGCCGAAGTAGAGCATGCCGTTATAGGACGTCACGCCGATCGCCAGTCCCTGGTTGTGCAGCAGCGGCGGCACGGCGTAGGTCTCCAGCAGTTTGGTGCCCGCGACGTACATCTGTTTCTGCGCACCAGGCACATTGGTGATCAACAGGTTGAACTGGCGCGCCGAGAAACTGGTGGCAACCCGAATGCCCATGGCGTGCAACGTCGGCGGGGCGAACCCAGAGAGCGTGACGATGGTCCTCGCGTCGACCAGGCTGGCGGCCGTCGAGTGCGATTCGGTGGCGTGGGAGATCTGCGACAGCCGGACCACCGCGTTACCCTCGCCGACCGGCAGGTCCACCAGGAACGGCGCCACCTCGCTGATGGCCTGACCTGGACCTACCGCGTCGATCTCGGCGTCGGGGTACACCGAGGTCGGCGCCATGGCGCGGACCGTCAGCGCCGATGTCACGGGCTCGCCCCGCGACATCAGCCAGCTGCGCAGTGCACCCGCCACCACGGCGAGCACGACGTCGTTGACATCGCAGTCGTAGCGCGCCCGTAGCTGGCGATAGTCCTCGAGTTGGTGACTGGCCACGGTGTAGCGGCGGTTGCGTGAGACGGTGGCGTTCAACGGGCTGCTCGGCGCGGTACCGCGGGCAAATGTGCGCGCCACGTCGGCGAATCGCCGACCCGCCTGAACCAGCGCGCCGCTGTTGGTGACGACGTCGGTGACCGCGGAGCGCACCGCGGCCATCTGGGCGGTCGGCCGGGTGATCCACTCCCCGACCGCACCGAGGAGCAACTGCGTGTCGCCGGGTTCACGCCCCGGAATCCAGATGTCCTCGCCGAACTCCGGTGCCTTCTGGGCGCGGTCGGCGATGACGTGGCCGATCTCAAGTGCCGTCATGCCGTTGACGAGCGACTGATGGGACTTGGTGTAGATCGCGAGGCGGTTCTTGGCCAACCCCTCGACGAGGTACATCTCCCAGAGCGGTCGGGACTTGTCGAGCTGCCGTGACGCGAGTCGGGCGATGAGTTCGTGCAACTGCGCATCGCTGCCCGGAGTCGGCAGCGCCGACCGTCGAATGTGATAGGTGATGTCGAACTCGCGGTCGTCGACCCAGACCGGCCGCGCCAGGCCGAGCGACACCTCGCGCACCTTCTGCCGGTAGCGCGGGATCTGCGGCAGGCGCTTCTCGACGGTCTCGAGCAGCGTCTCGTAGCTCAGCCCGTTGCGGGGCTTGCGCAGGATCGAGAGCGTCCCGACGTACATGGGCGTCGACGTGTTCTCTAATTGGTAGAACGCCGCATCGGAGGCCGACAACCTGGTCACCATTGGCAGCGCCGACCTCCCCATTTCTGTCTCGCACGAACGGATCGGACGAACCTTCGCAACGGTAGCGGCCGAATCCCCCAGTGCGCAGCACAAAGGCGCGTCGGCGTGCCTGTCAACCGTGGGATCATAAGGGTATCTGCGACTCTCCAGCAGATGCCGTCCCGTTGCATCGACTGCTGGAGAGCTGCCGTGACCACATCGCGCATCCCGACCCGACGCACACCGTTGACGTCGCCCGTCATCGACTATGAGCCGCCACCGGTCGCGCCGGGCACCTGTCCCCAGCCGTCGCCGGCCGCTCTCCACCGACGCACGCCACGACACTTGCGGCCCGCACCTGTGCCCGCGCCCGACATCGGGCCGCCCAGGGCGGCCGCGGTTTTCGCCGCTGGCGCACTTCGCCGGGTCCTGGAGGTGGCCGACCGGCGCCGGCCCGTCACTCAGCTGCGCACGGTGCTCACGCCGTCGCTGATCGACACCGTGGCACTGCTGACCCGCACCCGCCCGGTCGACGGTGCTGCCGTGCTCCGGCGTGTTCGGCTGCAGGCAGTGGCCGTCTCTGCGGGTGAGACAACGGCGGCCGAGGTGTTCGCCACCTACACGCGCGGGGACCGGGTACGGGCCATCGCTGGTCGTGTCGAGGTGGTCGGCGGCCGGTGGGTCGTCGTCGCTCTTCAGATCGGCTGAATCAGCCCCGGCGGGCCTTGGGGCCACCGCGACCCTGCTTGCGGGCAGCTTCGCGACGCTCGCGCCGAGTGGAGCCGCCGGGAGCGGCGTGCTTGGGGCCGCCGCCCTGGCGCTGGACCTCAGCCGAACCGTCCTCGGACGGGCCCACGTAGGTCATGGGGCGCGAGTCGTCATCGTCGATCCCCTTGACGCGCAAGGCAGGTGGCGCCTCCTTGGTGGCCACGCCTCCCCCACTGGACTCCTGCGCCTTGGCCGCGGCGTCAGCCGCGAACTGGGCGAGGTTCGGCGGTGGCGCGACGGGCGCGACCTGGTTGGCCGGTTCGGCGACACCGGGCTGCACCTGGGCGTTGAACAGCAGGCCGACCGACTCCTCCTTGAGACCGTCAAGCATGGCCATGAACATGTCGTAGCCCTCGCGCTGGTACTCGACCAGCGGGTCGCGCTGGGCCATCGCGCGCAGCCCGATGCCCTCCTTGAGGTAGTCCATCTCGTAGAGGTGCTCGCGCCACTTGCGGTCGATGGTGCTCAGCAGCACGCTGCGCTCGAGGTAGCGCATCGCGGTCTCGCCGCCGATCTCGACCAACGCCGCCTCGCGCACCGCATAGGCGCGTTCGGCATCCTTGACGAGCGCGTCCAGCAGCTCCTCGCGGGTCAGCTCACCGGGTTCGCCGACGGCGCCGGAATCGATCAGATCGTGATGGTCGATGCCCACCGGGTAGAGCATCTTCAGCGCTGTCCACAACGCCTCGAGGTCCCAGTCCTCCGAGTACCCCTCCGCGGTGGCGCCGTCGACGTAGGCGGTGATGACGTCGACGAGCATCCGGTGGGCCTGCTCCTGCACGTCCTCACCCTCGAGGATCAACCGGCGCTCGGCATAGACGACCTTGCGCTGCTGGTTCATCACCTCGTCGTACTTGAGGACCTGCTTGCGGATCTCGAAGTTCTGCTGCTCGACCTGGGTCTGCGCGCTCTTGATCGCGCGGGTCACCATCTTCGCCTCGATCGGCACATCCTCGGGCAGGTTCAGCCGCGTCAGCAGCGACTCCAGCGTCGCGCCGTTGAAGCGCCGCATGAGTTCGTCACCCAGGGACAGGTAGAACCGCGACTCGCCCGGATCGCCCTGGCGTCCGGAGCGCCCACGCAGCTGGTTGTCGATACGCCGCGACTCGTGGCGCTCGGTGCCCAGCACGTAGAGGCCGCCGGCTTCGATGACCTCCTCGGCCTCCCGCTCGACCTCGGCCTTGACCTGCTTCAGCGCCTCGTCCCAGGCAGCCTCGTAGTCCTCGGGGGTCTCGACGGGGTCGAGGCCACGATCACGGAGCCGCTTGTCGGCCAGGAAGTCGGGGTTACCGCCGAGCACGATGTCGGTACCGCGACCCGCCATATTGGTCGCCACGGTGATCGCGGCGCGCCGGCCGGCCTCGGCGATGATCCCGGCCTCCTGCTCGTGGAACTTCGCGTTGAGGACGTTGTGCGGGATGCGCCGCTTGGTGAACTGCTTGGACAGGTACTCCGAGCGCTCCACGCTGGTGGTGCCGATCAGGACCGGCTGGCCCTTCTCGTAGCGCTCGCTCACATCGTCGACGACGGCGATGTACTTGGCTTCCTCGGTCTTGTAGATGAGGTCGGACTGGTCGGCGCGGATCATCGGCTTGTTGGTGGGAATCGACACCACGCCCAGGCCGTAGATCTCGTGGAGTTCCGCCGCCTCGGTCTGGGCGGTACCGGTCATGCCCGAGAGCCGCTCGTAGAGACGGAAGTAGTTCTGCAGCGTGATCGTGGCCAGCGTCTGGTTCTCGGCCTTGATCTCGACGTGCTCCTTGGCCTCGATGGCCTGGTGCATGCCCTCGTTGTAGCGGCGCCCCACCAGCACGCGGCCGGTGAACTCGTCGACGATGATGACCTCGCCGTTGCGGACGATGTAGTCCTTGTCGCGGGAGAAGAGCTCCTTGGCCTTGATGGCGTTGTTGAGGTAGCTCACCAGCGGCGAGTTGGCGGCCTCGTAGAGGTTCTCGATGCCGAGCTGATCCTCGACGAACTCCACACCCGCCTCGTGCACGCCAATGGTGCGCTTGCGGATGTCGACCTCGTAGTGCGTGTCCTTCTCCATCAGCGGAGCCAGCCGCGCGAACTCGAGGTACCAGTTCGACGCACCGTCGGCGGGACCGGAGATGATCAGCGGGGTCCGGGCCTCGTCGATGAGGATCGAGTCGACCTCGTCGACGACGGCGAAGTTGTGGCCGCGCTGCACCATGTCCTCAACGGAGTGCGCCATGTTGTCGCGCAGGTAGTCGAACCCGAACTCGTTGTTGGTGCCGTAGGTGATGTCGGCGGCGTAGGCGGCGCGCCGCTCGTCGGGTGTCATCTGCGACAGGATCACGCCGACCTCGAGCCCGAGGAACCGGTGGACACGGCCCATCATCTCGCGGTCGCGCTTGGCCAGGTAGTCGTTGACGGTCACGATGTGCACGCCCTTGCCGCCCAGTGCGTTGAGGTACGCGGGCAGCACTGAGGTCAGGGTCTTGCCCTCACCGGTCTTCATCTCCGAGACGTTGCCGTAGTGCAGCGCGGCAGCACCCATGACCTGCACGTCGAACGGGCGCTGGCCCAGCACGCGCCACGCCGCCTCACGGGCAACCGCGAAGGCCTCGGGCAGCAGCTCGTCGAGCTCGGCGCCGTCGGCGATGCGCTTCTTGAACTCGGCGGTCTTGGCCTGCAGCTCCGCGTCAGTCAGCTTCTCGATGTCATCAGACAACGAGTTGACGTAGTCGGCGACCTTCTTGAGACGCTTGACCATGCGGCCTTCGCCGATTCGGAGCAACTTCGTCAGCACAGCAATATCCCCTGCGGGTTCGGCGGCCTCCACGATGGACCACGTGTTTCGTCAAACGCCATCCATCGTAGGTGACTCGCCGCCGTCGGCGGTTTCACCGCGCGACCAGACACAAAAGTCCCGCGACACCTGGGGCGCCGGGGACCTTTGTGTCTGGTCGGGGATCAGGACAGGCGGATCAGCCCATAGTCGTAGGCGTGGCGGCGATACACCACCGTGGGCTTGTCACTCTGCTCGTCGTGGAACAGGAAGAAGTCGTGTCCGACGAGTTCCATCTCGTAGAGCGCATCATCAACGCTCATGGGCTTGGCGGGGTGCTCCTTGGTCCGCACGATGTGGCCGGGTTCGTGGTCGAAGGCGGCGCCGTCGCGCTCACTTGCCGACTCGGCGGACTCCGAGGGAAGGAAGGCCTCCGGCGCGATGACCTTGGTCGCCTCCGCGACCGAGACCGGCGTCTTGTCGCCGTAGTGAATCTTGCGCCGGTCCTTGCTGCGACGGAGTCGGTTCTCGAGTTTGGAGACTGCTGCCTCAAGGGCCGCGTAGAAGCTGTCCGCACATGCCTCGCCACGAACCACAGGACCTCTGCCCCGCGCCGTGACCTCCACGTGCTGGCAATTCTTCCGCTGACGTCGGTTGCGCTCGTGGTCGAGTTCGACGTCAAACAGGTAGATGGTGCGGTCGAAGCGCTCGAGTCGTGCCAACTTCTCGGCGACATAGGTGCGGAAGTGGTCGGGTATCTCGACGTTGCGTCCCTTGACCACGACCTCTGCGCTGGGCGCTACCACTGGCGGGTCATCGTCGACAACCATCGTCGATTGGCTGGATTGCACGGAATGTATTGACATACTTAGCAACTCGTTTCTCTTCGCATCGCACGCATGAGGGCGTGTGGGCTAGTCGGGAAACGCGCCGACGGGATCAGTAGGTCGTCGCCCACCGGCGCAAGGTGTCGAGTTCTCACCTCCTACCGCTGTGAGCGATGTGGCGCTGTATCTGCTCAACGCCGCCGTGAACACTCACGGTTGGTTGGCACCGACGGTAGTCCGAGTTCACCCATGTGTGCCACAAATTTCGCATACCCGTTTCGAGTTCTTCATGTGCGCTTGACGCCACCGTGACGGCACGGTCGACACTCAGGCATGGGCGATGGCGAGAACGGCCACGACGCGCGCGCCAATCGTTTGCAGGACACGGACACTCTCGGTCACGGTGGCACCCGTGGTGACGACGTCGTCAACGAGCACCACCTCACCCGAACCCTCACCCAGCGCCGACTTTCGCAACCGGATTCGACCGTCGACGTTGCGCTGCCGAGCACCCGCCGACAGGCCCACCGAGTCCTTGGTGAAGGCCCGCATCCGCAGGGCGTCGACGACCGTGACGCCCGGCGCGGCGGCGACCCGCGCCATCCGGGCCACCGGATCCCCGCCACGCCGGCGAGCCGCGGTCGCACGGGTGGGCGCGGGCACCGCGACCAGCGGCGTGGATACGACACCCCAGGTGAGTAGCCTTCCCAACCCGACACCCAGCGCGTCGCCTAGCGGGCCGAGGAGGTCGGTGCGCCCGTGCTCCTTGACGGCCAGGATGGCCTGGCGCCGCGTGCCCGCGTAGCGCCCGAGCGCGAAGACCGGCACGCCAGGGTCCAGTCGTGGGCTGACCAGAACGGGTTCGGCGGCCCTGGTCGCGATGGTGTGTGCACACGCCCGACACCACCGGGTCGACGGCGCGCCGCATCCGCCACACTCCAGGGGCAGGACCAGGTCGGCCAGCATGCGAGCAGTGTGGCGATCGCGTCTGACACATATCGGCGAGAACCGGTCCGCAGCCGATGCTGTACGACTTACAGTTGCGAATTCGTTAGATCGACTACATGGAGGCACAGTGGTGAACAAGGGCGGGCGCACCGCGCTAGTCATCGGCGGCGCGTCGGGCATCGGTTGGGCGTCGGCCAGGGCGCTGGCGGCCGAGGGCTACCGGATCGTGTTGGCCGACCTCAATGGCGACGGTGCCGCGGCGCGGGCGGAGGAACTCGGCGCCCCCCACACGTCGGCGACCGTCGACGTCACCGACGAGGACTCAGTCGCCGCGTTGTTCGAGGCGGCCGGACCGCTCGACGTCGCCGTCACCACGGCAGGGTTCTCCAACGTGAGCCTCATCGTCGACATGCCCGTCGACCAGTTCCGTTCGGTGATCGACGTGTGCCTGACCGGATCGCTGATCGTGGCCAAGTACGCAGGCCGACACCTGGTCGACAACGGTGCGCTGGTGTGGATCTCATCGCTCAACGGCCGCCAGGCGGCGGCGGGTATGAGCGCCTACTGTGCGGCCAAGGCGGGGCTGTCGATGCTGACGCAGGTGGCCGCGATGGAGTTGGCGGTGCGCGGGATTCGCGTCAACGCGGTCGCGCCCGGATTCGTGCACACCCCGCTGACCGAGGGAGCCGCCTTGGTGCCCGGCGTCGTCGACGAGTACATCGAGAACACCGTGCTGGGACGGGCGGGCCAGCCGGAGGACATCGCCGACGCGGTGGTCTTCCTGTGCTCGGAGAAGGCGTCCTGGATCACCGGCGAGGTGCTCGACATCAACGGCGGCGCCCACATGAAGCGCTACCCCGACGTGATGGGTCACGTGAATCGGTTGATGGGCACGGCGTGACGCGTTCGTTTCACGGCAAGCAGGCGGCGCGGACGCGAGGAGCAAAACAGGCGGCGCGGACGCGAGGAGCAAAACAGGCGGCGCGGACGCGAGGAGCAAAACAGGCAATCGTGACGGGTGCCGGATCCGGCATCGGTGCGGCCCTGTGCCGCGCGCTGGCCGGTGCGGGTGCGGAGGTGGTGTGCACCGATATCGACGGCGACGCCGCCGCCCGCACCGCCGAGCCGCTGGGCGCCCGGTCGGCGCGTCTGGACGTCACGGACCCGGTCGCGGTGCAGGCCGCCGTCGACGAGGTGGTGAGCCGGGCGGGGCGGCTGGACCTGATGTTCAACAACGCCGGGATCACGTTCGGCGGCGACACCGAGCTGCTGACCCTGGACCAGTGGAACGCCGTCATCGACGTGAACATCCGTGGAGTCGTGCACGGCGTGGCAGCGGCCTACCCGGTGATGGTCGCCCAGGGCCACGGTCACATCGTCAACACCGCCTCGATGGCGGGCCTGGCCGCCGCCGGTCAGATCACCAGCTACGTCATGAGCAAGCACGCCGTCGTGGGGCTGTCGCTGGCCCTGCGGTCGGAGGCGGCGGGCCGCGGCGTCGGCGTGCTGGCCATCTGCCCCACCGCGGTCGAGACCCCGATCCTGGACAAGGGTGCGATCGGCGGGTTCGTGGGCCGCGACTTCTATCGGATGGGGCAACGCAGCGCGACATTCGCCTCGGCCGACGATCTGGCGCGCGACACGTTGACGGCCATCGACCGCAACAAGGCGCTTCTGGTGTGGCCGCGGCAGGCCCGCACCGCATGGCGGGTGGCCCGCTTCGCACCGGGGTTCCTGCAGCGGATGTCGATCAAGTTCGTCGACAGGCAGCGGGCCGCGCAGGCCGCTCGGTGAACCGGCCGGGTCAGCCCGGCAGCACCGGTATCGCGCCGGGCGTCATCAGCGGTCGCACCTCGGCCCACGCCAGGTCACCCTCGGCGGCCGAACCCGAAAGGGCAAGCACACCACGCTGATCGGCGACATACACCGTCGACGGGTTGGCGGCCACGGTCGACACCGGGGCCAGCAGATTGCGGCTGGGGCCGTCGGAGTTCACCCCGTCGAGGTTGACGTAGGACACCGGGTGCTTGGGATCGGTGCGGCTGACGACGATGTCGTCGCCGGTGCGCCAGGCCAACGACACCGCAGTGGTGCCGAGCCCGAAGCCCAGCCGCCGCGGATAGGTCAGGGCGTACTGCCCGCCCTGGGTCTGCTCGACCCCGGCGAGGATCACCTGGCCCTCGATCACCATCGCCGCACGGGTGCCGTCGCGTGACAGCTGGAGTTCGTTGATCGGGCCGGGGAAGCGCGTGGCGACGGCGGCGGCGTCCACGGGGATGCGGGCGGGCTGGCCCGAGGCGGCCTCCTGAATGACGCGCACGACGTTGGCGCCGTCGATGACCACCCAGACCGCGAGGTCGAGTGACCAACTGGGCCGCGTCAGCATGCGTCCGTCGATGGCTTGGGCGGCATCGGATCCCACCGCGCCGACCCACAGCGACGACACCATGTCGGGGGCGCCCGGTCGCAGCGTCACCACCGACGCGACCTCCTGGCCGCTGCGCGACAGTGCTGCCGCCCTCTGGTCAGGTATCTGGCCGAACGACCCGGGCACTCGTGGCGCCCGCTGTCCGTCGAGTGACACCAGTGAGCCGCCCACCAGTGCGTGCAGACCGGCGGCGGCCCCCGGATCGGCGCCCGGGTCGGTGGCTGCCACGTCGGAGGTGCTCCAGCCCTCCGCGAAGCGGTCGTCAAGCGCCGCACCGTCGGCGTTGATGACGTAGGGCCCGTTGACACCCGCCCGTGACAGCGTCCAAATCACCTGGGCGGCAAGCAGTTGCCTACTGTGCGGGTCGGTGGTCGAGAGGTTCTCCAGGTCGACCCTGGCGCCGCCGTAACCGCGGCCAACGCCGGTCTTGCCGCCGTCGGCCCGGGTGACGGGACCGCGCAGTCGCAGCGGCGAGGCGAGCAGGTTGCGAACGGTGTTGTCCATCTCCGGGCGGGGCCCTGAGACCAGCTTGGTCACCAACTCGGTGGCCAACTGGTCGGGGTCGGACACCGCGACGTAGCGCGGGTCGGGCACGACGGTCTTGCCGGTCGGGTCGACGAAGTACAGGGTGTTGCGCTTGTAGGTCGCCTGGAACTGCTGCCAGTCCAGGAAGACCCCGTTGGGCAGCTTGTCGATGCGCCAGCCGCCGGGCGTCTTGATCAACTCGATCGGGCCGGGGTCTGGCAGCGCACCCTCTCCGGTCTCGAAAACCCCCATGTCCGACAGGGAGCCGAGAATGTCGGCGCGCATCGTCACCGTCACCTTCTCGGGCCCGCGGGTCTCTACGAACACGACGCGGTCGATCAGCAGCGCACTGCCCGCGTCGTCCCAGGATTGCGACGCCGACTCGGTGAGGAACTGGCGCGCGGCCAGGTGACGGTTCGCCGGATCCGCGGTGGCCTTGAGGAATTCGCGCAGCAGGACGTCGGGGTCCATGCCCGGGGTGGGCGTCGGCAGGCTCGGCGGGGCGGGTCGGTCGACCGTCCCGATCGCCTGCGGCGCAGAGGAACTCGGCACACCAGCGCAGCCCGCGAGCATTGTCGAGGCCAGCAGGAGGACCGCTGCCAGCAGCCGCGTCACGTGCGCTCCCCCACGTCCTGGTGTTCCCGGGCAGGTCGGCGCGGTGGACGGTCGGGGCCCGTGGGCTTGAGCGGAAGCGGGCTGGTGGTGACCTTGTGCCCGCGCACCAGCGGAAGGGTGAGCCGGAACAATGCGCCCTTGCCGGGCTCGCCCCACGCCTCCAGCCGGCCCTGGTGCAACCGGGCGTCCTCGATGCTGATGGCCAGGCCCAGCCCGGTGCCCCCGGAGCGGCGCACCCGGGACGGGTCGGATCGCCAGAATCGGCTGAACACCAGCTTCTCCTCGCCCGGGCGCAGCCCGACGCCATAGTCACGGACCGTGACGGCGACGGTGTCCTCGTCGGCGACCATCCGGATCCGCACCGGCTTGCGCTCGGCGTGATCGATGGCGTTGGCGATGAGGTTGCGCAGAATCCGTTCCACACGGCGCGCGTCGACCTCCGCGATGACCGCCTCGGCGGGCAGGTCGACGATGAGGTCGACGTCGGCGTCCTTGGCGAGGTGGCCGACGTTGTCCAGCGCGCCCTCCACCACCGACCGCAGATCCTCGGACTCGACCGACAGCTCGGCCACACCGGCATCGTGTCTGGAGATCTCGAGCAGGTCGGCCAACAGCGTCTCGAATCGGTCCAGCTCGCTGACCATCAACTCGGTGGCGCGGCGCAGGGCGGGCTCGAGGTCGTCGCTGTGATCGTGGATCAGGTCGGCGGCCATGCGCACCGTCGTCAACGGCGTGCGCAACTCATGGCTGACGTCAGATGTGAAGCGCCGCTGCAGATTTCCGAACTCCTCGAGCTGAGTGATCTGCCGCGACAGGCTCTCGGCCATATCGTTGAACGACACCGCCAATCGCGCCATGTCGTCCTCGCCACGCACCGGCATGCGCTCGGTCAGGTGCCCCTCGGCGAAGCGCTCGGCGATCCGCGACGCCGACCGCACCGGCAGCACGATCTGGCGGGCCACCAGCAGGGCGATGGCGGCCAGCAGGCCCAGCAGCACGACGCCACCGGTGGCCATGGTGCCGCGCACCAACGCGATGGTGTTCTCCTCGTTGTTCAACGGGAAGACCAGGTACAGCTCGAGATTGGTCACCGACGACGACGTCGGGCTGCCGACGATCAGGGCGGGACCCGAGAAGCCGTCGGCGCTCACGGTGGCGTACTGGTAACTGACCTGGCCGGCCTTGACGAAGTCGCGCAGCGGTTCGGGTATCTGGCTGATGGGGCCTGCAGCAGTCGCCGCGCGGGGGCCGTCGCCGGGCACCACGAGGACGGCGTCGAAGGCCCCGGCGAGACCGGCACCCGTGTCCGCCTTGCGGTCGATGAGCGTGTTGCGGGCCAACTGCAGGCTGCTGTCGAGCGAGCGGGCCTCCTCGCCACCGACGATCCCACTCACCGTGGTCCGGGCGCGGTCGATCTCCTCGGTCGCGGCACGGACCTTCACCTCGAGGATCCGGTCGGTGATCTGACTGGTCAGCACGAAACCCAGCACCAGGATGACCGCCAGCGACAGCCCGAGCGTCAGTGTCACCACCCGGAGTTGCAACGAGCGGCGCCATGCGAATCCAAGTGCCCGACTCAGCGCACCCATTCCGCGCAGAAGCGGGCCGGATGGCCCCCAACGGCCGCGGATGCGCCGCCTCGAGCCCCAGATCACGGGGGTCCGGCCTTGTATCCCACTCCTCGAACGGTCAGCACCACCTGCGGGTTCTCGGGATCCTGCTCGACCTTGGCCCGCAGACGCTGGACATGCACGTTCACCAGGCGCGTGTCAGCCGGGTGACGATAGCCCCACACCTGTTCGAGCAGCACATCCCGAGTAAACACCTGCCGTGGTTTGCGCGCCAACGCCACCAACAGGTCGAACTCCAGCGGGGTGAGCGAGATCTGCTCACCGGCCCGAGTCACCTTGTGCGCGGGCACGTCGATCTCGATATCGGCGATCGACAGCATCTCGGCGGGACCGTCGTCGTTGCGGCGCAGGCGTGCGCGCACCCGTGCGACGAGCTCCTTCTGCTTGAAGGGCTTCATCACGTAGTCGTCGGCACCGGACTCCAGGCCCAGCACGACGTCGACGGTGTCGGTCTTGGCCGTCAGCATCACGATCGGCACACCGGAGTCGGCGCGCAGCACGCGGCACACGTCGATGCCGTTCATGCCGGGCAGCATCAGATCCAGCAGCACCAGATCCGGCCTCAACTCACGGACCGCGGTGAGTGCCTGGGTGCCGTCGGCGACAACCGCGGTGTCGAATCCCTCACCGCGCAGAACGATCGTCAGCATCTCGGCCAGCGATGGATCGTCGTCGACGACCAGAATCCTTTGCCTCATGGTGTCCATCGTGTCACCAGATCGCGATAAACCTCGGTTACCACACCGGGCGTTTTGCCCGTTTGATCAGCGCGCGAGTTCGCGGGCGAGTTCGGCGGGGGTGGTATCGGGGCCCGCGACAGCCCACCGACCGCACCAGCCACCCTCGGCAAGCGCCGCGTACGCCTCGTTGGTGCGGCGCTGCAGACCGTCGTCGCGCTCGTAGGCGTCGCGGGCCCGGTCGGCCTCGAGTTCGGCCCGACGCTCAGCACGCTGGGCGGCGAGTTCGGTCGGCACCGCCAGCAGAACCTGCCAGTCCGGGGTCGGCAGCGCGAACCTGTCGAACTCGAGATTGCGCACCCACTCGACTACCTCGCCGTCGACGCCCTGGTGCAACCGGGCCGCGCTGTAGGCCGCATTGGAGGCCACGTAGCGGTCGAGGATAACGACGTCGTAGTCGGCGCGCAGCTGTGCGATCTGGTCACGGGCGTCGGCCCTGTCGAGGGCGAACAGCATCGCCATGGCGTACACCGACTCCGACAGGTCACCGTGCTGACCGTGCAGGGCCTCGGCGGCGACGTCGGCGTGGACCGACTGCTTGTAGCGCGGGAACGCCAGCGTCGCGACGGTCTTGCCGTCCGCCTCGAAGCTTGAGCGCAGTCCGTCAGTGAGCGTGCGCTTGCCGGCACCGTCGACGCCCTCGATCACGATGAGCACGCCGGGAAGCGTAACTGGTGCGTCCGACCCCCCTTCACCGCCGATAGGCTCGGATCAGCTGACCGTCAAGGGACTGGAGGTCTGTCGGGTGGGGCAGTCGGTCGAAGTAGTCGTCTCGGAGTTGAGTTCGGCATCAGCACGTCTGGAGGACGCCGCACAGCGGCTGCAGGACGGGTTGTCGAGCGTGGACGACGAGACGACGCAGTTGCTGGGTTCGGGGTGGAAGGGCGGGGCCGCGTCGGCATACGGGCCCGCGTGGGAGCAGTGGCACAGCGGCGCGGAGCAGGTCGTGGAGGGCTTGCAGCGGATGTCGGAGCTGTTGACGATCGCCGGCAGGGAGTACGCCAAGACCGATGAGTCGGGCGCCGAGGCGCTCAGCTCGACGATGCAGGGATCTGGTGGGTCGGCGGGCGGAAGTGGCGCCGCGGGCGGCCAGAGCGCTGGCGCAGCGAGCGGCCCGGGCGCAGCCCAGGGCATGGTTGGGCAGGGCGATGGCGCGAGCAGTGCCGGTGGCGCCAACCAGGCGGCGCAGTCCGGCGGTGGAGCGCAGCAGGCGATGTCGTCGGCCGCGCAGCTCGGTCAGGCCGCCTTCTCGCCGCTCTCACAGGCCGGGCAGGCCGTCGCCGGGCTGGCGCAGCAGGCCGCACAGTTGGCGACCGGATTGGCGCAGCAGGCCGCCCAGGATGCCGAGGACCAGCAGGACGACGAGCCCGAGCGCCCGGAGGACGCCGCGGCACCGTCCGGTGAACAGGCGACGGGAATCGCGCCAGTGGAGTCCGCACCCGTCAACCCCGGCGAGGCGATGCGTGCCGTCGAGCGGCCGGGCGAGTAGGAGTCGATGACGATGCTGGTGGTGGATTTCGCGCAGTTGCAGGCGGCCATCGATCACATGACGAGATTCGAGCAGGACGTCTCCGAGTGCCTCGACGACATTGACCACACCATGGCGGCATTGCGGGCGACATGGCATGGGGAGGCGTCGGATTCCCAAGCACAGGCACAGCAGCAGTGGGAGACGGGTGCCGAGCAGATGAAGACGGCGCTGGAGCAGTTGAGGAAGATCGCCCAGGCCGCGCACACGAACTACTCGGACGCGGTCAGCAAGAACGGGCAGATGTGGGAGTAGCCGGCGCGGGCGGCCGCATCGAGGTCGACCCGGAGGTCCTGCTTCATACCGGCCAGCAGATGGCGTCGATCGGAGCGCAACTGGGCATGCTGTCCGACGCGCTGGGCGCGGCGTTGGGCAGCGGGATCGCCTCCGGTATGGATCCGGCTGGCGCGAACTTCGGGATGAGTTACGGGCGTCAGGCGCAGGGCTTCGCCGACGCGTTGGCCGATGCCGCCAACTCCTTCAAGGCTGTCGGCTACATGTTGGAGGCGACGGGCTACAACTACAAGAACGCCGATGCCGCGTCGACCATCGGCGGATCGGGGCCCGCGGGTGGCGTGGGTTCCGAGCCCAGCAAGACCACGGCGGGGAGCGCCCCCATGGGGCCGAGTTCGGCCAACGTCTCCCCGCCGACCAAATGGACACTGATTCAACCGTTTCTGCGGATGATTCCCGGGTTCGGACTGTTCGCGAGCGCGGCGATGACGTGGCCGTCCGGCGATCCGTCCCTGTTGCGTCTGACCGCCGCGCAGTGGCGCAACCTCGCGACCGGTCTGTCGGCGTTCGACGACGACATCGCAGCCATCAAGGCCGCAACGTCGGCGCAGGACATCCCCGAGGGTGGGGGTATCGCTCAGGCCCTCGCCGACCTCGGTGACTACGTGTCGTCAATGTCAGAATCTGCGTCGACGATCGCGACGTCGGTCGACGATTTCGCCGCCGGCGTGCAGAACACCCAGGACGCCGTCCGCCGACTACTGGACCGGATTTCGCTCGACGGTCTGTGGGACACGGTGACGGGCTTCCTCACCGGCGACGGTGACGACATCCTTCGCGAGGTCGCCCGCAACGTCGGCGATGTGCTGGAGAACTTCCAGGACCAGGTCAAGGGCGTGGTCGGACTCCTGGGAGAGCTGGCGACCCTCATCGGCGAGGCAGCGACCGCATTCCAGAAGTGGATACGGCCAATCCTGGTCGAGACTTTCGGCGACGACGTGGGGAACGCGCTGGCCGACACCGTCACGCTGTACACCGACTTCCAGGTCGGCGTGGCCACCGGTCTGATCAACACCGTCTCGGGTGTGGTGTCGATGGCCGACCCCGACACGTGGAAGGGCATGGCCGACGTAGCCCTGTCGGTGGCCCAGGATCCCTCGTCGCTGCCCGGCGTGCTGGCGAACATGGGCAAGGAGTTCGTGGCCTGGGACAAGTGGTCTGGTGACCACCCGGGCAGGGCCGCGGGAGAGGCGGCCTTCAACATCGGGTCGCTGTTCGTCCCCGGCGGCGCGCTGTCGAAGACGGGCACCGTGGCCAAGGGTCTGCGGTACACCAACCGCCTGCTCGAGGAGGGTCGACTCCCCCGACTCGGGGATCTGCCCGGTGTCGGGGGCGGCAACCGCAGCCTGCCCGGATTGGACGACCTACCCGGAGCGGGCCCGGGACTTCCGGGTGTCCCGGAGTTCAGGCCCGGGGCAGTCCCCGACTCGATCGTCGGCCCGTCCATGCCCAATGGTGTTGACGCGCCGACAAACCCATCCGGTCCCGGTAGCGGTGTCCCGACCGGGCCGTCTGATCCGCCGGGACCGTCCGGCACCCCCGTTGGCGGCAATGGTCATGGATCCGGGCCCGGTGGTGGCGATGGTCCGCCGCCTGATTCGCCGGGGCAGCCCGTCAGTCCGTCGGGGGCGGGGCCGGGATCCGTGGACTCTCCGACCAGCCCGGCGTCGTCGGGTCCTGTTGACTCGCCGCACATCTCGGAGCCGTCAGCGCCGTCTACGCCGAGCCACACGCCGGAGACATCTAGTTCCGCGGGCATGCAGGATTCCAGCCGACCGTCATCCGAAACCGGTACATCCCCGGCCAGTCACACGCCGACGACTCCGGAGGCATCCGGAAACGGGCACGCAACTGGGCAACAGAGCGGTGGCGGTGGCGGTGGCGGTGGCGGTGGCGGCAGCGAGACGCCGAGTGCGCCGAGTGAGAGTCACCGGCCCAGTTCCGATGGCTATAACGGACGTTCGGATGGACCCACGCACGCGCCCGCCGACCACCAGCCCGCTCACACACCCGCAGAACAACCCAACGGACATGAGCGATCCGGAACCGACGGCAGCCAAACGCGCGAGCACCCCCAGCCTGTCGGTGATGGCAACCGGCAGCACCAGGAGTCCACTGGAACGACACCGGGCGGGATGGCCGGGGGCGGCATGCCCATGGCGCCACACGCCCCGGGCGGGAGTCACAGCTCGGCCGACGGTCAATCCGCTGCCGGAAGGACACAAGGCGCCGATGCCCCCGCCCGCACGCCCGACGCCAAGGCTCCGCAGCCAGGTTCTCCGGAAAGCCCACGGGCACAAGGGCCTGCCGCTGGGCCAGTCGCGGCCAATGGGCCTGGAGCACCGGTCAATTCCGCGGCGGGGCATCCGACGACGGGCGAAGCGGGCCAGCCGTCGCGTCCGGGAACCGAGGCACCGTCCTCGCGCGATCCGGCGAGCGACGCGCCGGCGGACGGGCCTCGCTCATCGTCACAAGGTGGCGATCAGTCGCAAGCTGATCTCGATTCTCGGGGTCTGTCCACTGACCCAGTAGATCGCGAACTAGCCGATGCATCCGATTCGTCTGCAGACGAACATGTCCGCGACCATCAGGACGATCGCGACCGACCTGAACACGAATACAAGCCGATTCTGGATGAGAATGGCCATTACGTGCCAGGCAGCCTGCCGCCATACGACCAACTACTCCACCTGACACGAACTGACCCCGACTCGGCCCACTACTGGTCCGGCCGCGATGCGAACGGGATGGGAGTGGGTCCCGACGGCTCTGGGATCGCCGAGCGCATTGCGGAGGGGGCCAACGGAACCACTCTGGAGATGACCCTTGAGCGGAATGGCGTCAACCCTCTACCTGCGTGGAATCGCCACGACCCCGAATCGGTGCGGTTCTGGGAAGAAGCATCTGCGGCATACGCGGAGAACGCAAGCGGCGATGTCACGGCGATCGTTGGCAGCGACCTACGACCCGGCAACATATGGCAGACGGTCGAGATTCCACGACTGATGGATAATCCAGACGTCATCCGCATCACCCAAATTGACCCCGACACCGGCGAAGCCACCGAAATACACTCGAGGAAGAGATAAGCGATGACAGACAATAGCTTCGACATTAGTGAAGCGCTGGCGCTGTACCTCAAGCACTATCCGGGTAAGAACGACACCGAGTTTGATGCGCACTACGGCGTAGACGTCGCGCCCGCGGCGAGGGCAGCAGTACGCCAGATGCTCGACGAAACCATGAGTTTGCAGCCCGACTGGTCTCAGATGTCCCTAAACGATGCGGGGGACTTCGTTGAGACCGAAATGCACTCGCGACATCCCGATCTCACAAGCAAGGCGCTCGAGTGCATCGGCAATTACTACACCTACTTGATGCGCTGATCAAGTAGTTCGCACTTCATTGTTCGTGGGGTTCATCGGGGCGCTAGGAGTACACCGCGAGAAGCATTTTGGGTCCTTTCGGTTCACACGACCTAGACCGCCGCCTGGCTGAGGGCATTCCTCGCCCGTCCGGCATTGCGCCGCTGATCGCTCGCCTAGCCGGGCGTCCTGTGTCCGCCAGCAGGCGCGCGTAGTTGTGGTGGGCCAGATGGCTGTGTGGATGGGTGGTCGCCGTCCGCCATGCCATCCAGAGCGCGTCGGGAATCCGGCCCAGCAATTCGAGCGCTCGACTGTAGACGCGCATCGCGTGCTCATTGTCCGGGGCGACCGAGAGAGCCGCGTGCGCGCTGCTCGCGGCCGCCGCGTAGTCGGACTGCGCCAGCTTGGCGCGGGCGTGGGCCGTCAACAGCCGCGGGTGATTCGGGTTGATGGCCAGCGCCGCCCCGACCGCCTCCTCGGCCTGCCGGTGATTGCCTGCCGCGATGTGGGTTTCGGCGATGTGAACCACCGCATCGACGTCGTTGGGCGCTGCCGTCATCACAATCTTCTACCCAAAGCGCATCTCGCCAGATCGCGGTGATCCACTTGATCCTCGGCAGCTGCCAACGCCGCGGTGCGGCGCCCCGTTGGTTCGGCGAAATTCTCACGGGCAGAACCTGTTTCGGCCATATCCAGATTCCGTTCGATGACGACGAGCCCGTGTTCGGAGTCAGACACAATCCCCCGGATCACCGGATCGTGGGCCACAACCAACTCCTCTCGCCGCTTCGTGTGAATCCTAGGTGAACGGGCGATCGCTTCGCGGGACTGCTCGAAGTATCTTCAGAGGAAGACGCCCGGGTACAGCAGTCGATCTCGTCGCGGGCGTCGGCCGTTCGACTCGGTCGAGGGCGAACAGCACTACGGTCCGCTTCGAAGGTCATGCGTAGCCCCGTCAGCGTGCACTCCGCCCGCACCGTCGACGCCCTCCATCACGATGAGCACGCCGCGTGCGGAGCAACTTGATGCCGAATCGAACGACCGAATGTAATCGGAGTCGACCGGCTAGCAGGACACTGTTCAATCTGCGGCGCGGTGTTCACCTCTTGGCGGTAGGCCTTCAGCGGGAAGGTGTGTGCAATTCAACTCACCGAGAGCGGCCCGCGCGTAGCTCAGTAGCTGTGTCGCCGCCGCCGACACCCCCATCTCCGGATGACCTGCCAGGATGCGGTAGCCGATACCGTCCTCAAGGCTGACCAGATTCCGAGCGATTGCTGTCGCGTCAACCGCCGCATCGTTGACGATCTCGTTGATGATGTGTTCGTACATCTGGACCTGGCGGTCGTAGAAGGCATTGAGCAGAGCCGAGAATTCGGCGTCCTGTCCTGCAGACGAGTTGAGAACAGCCAACAGTGATGCTTCGACATCCTCCTCCGATCGAGGAAGACCTGCGGCGATCGCGACATGCAGCTTGCACACCGGATCCGCCAAAGACTGCGTCGTCCGGATGCGCTGCTCGGTAAAACGGTCGAGGATGTCGACATAGGCAGCCACGATCAGTTCATGTATATCCGGATAGTGGTACAGGATGGTGCCGGGTGATACCTCCGCCTCGGCCGCGATCTGAATCAGCTGCACATGCAGCCCGTACTTGAGCAACGCGCCTCGCGTCGCGTCGACGAGCGATCGACGGCGATTCGTTCCGCGGTCTGACTTCGGTGGCCGGTTACTGGTCATAGTTCCTGATCGATCTTGACGCATTCTCGACTTCCTGGCGACATGTCCGGATCTCCGTGCTGACACCTCCACTCCTTAAACCCCAAACCCCACGCAAAAAACCCCAAACCCCACGCAAAACCGGCAAACCCTTGCGGGCCTCTGGGGGCCCTGGTAGAACACATCCATCTTGAAATTGAATTCAGATGCAAATTCTACGCACCTCGTTCGAACGGAAGTTTGACGCCAGCGTTGTGATTTCACCCACCGCCCATCGGGGCACTCCCCGGCACCCTCGCAAACAAGTGAAAGGCAAGGTCACCAATGGTGTTGACTCCGGAGGACATCGAGTTCGTCAAGGCGGATCTCGCAAGGCTCGATGATCTGCCCCGCGAACTCGCCTTTCCCGAAGAGGAGTACCGCGCCCGACATGAGCTCGTGCGGTCGCGCATGCAGGAGCAGGGCATGGACCTGCTTCTCATCAGCTCACCCGAAGGAATTGCGTGGATGTGCGGACACGCGCTTCGCTGGAACAAGGGCCAAGGTCCGACGGCTTGGCCGGCGCTGCAATGCCTCGCGGTGCGTGCCGACTCCGAGCGCCTGATCCTGTTCGAGACCGCCGACCACGACCATTTGATCCCAACGTATTCCGTGATCGACGACTACCGCACATCGGTCGAGGAGGATCTCGACCGCGTGCTCGCGCATATCATTCGCGAACTCACCGCCGAGAAATGGATCTCGGGCGTGGTCGGCCAGGAGTGGTGGAGCTACATCCCCAACAGAGTCGTCAGCGAGGCTGTGGAGCAGGCATTGCGCGACAACGGCGCCAGCGATGTCATCGACGCCAGCCTGCTCATGCGCAGGGTGCGGTCAGTCAAATCGCCGCGCGAGCTGGTCTACATCGAGCAGGCCACGACCGCGTGCGACGCGGGGCTCCTGGCGATGGAGGCCGCGATCAGGCCGGGTGTTCGCGAGATCGAGCTTTGGATCGAACTCATGCGAGGGATGATCGCCGCGGGCGGCGAACCCGCAGCTCTGCACGAGCTGGTGACATTCACGGCGAAGTCTGGACATTCGTTCTCCGGCGACCGGCGGCTCAACGTCGGCGACTGGATTCGTGCCGATCCCTGCGGTGTGGTCCACCACTACCACTCCAACGTGGCCGTCACGTATCACGTTGGGCCGATCCCCGATGAGGCACACCGCATCAGCGAAGTGGCCGGCGGCGCATTTGAAGTGCTCTGCTCGACCGCAAAGACGGGGGCAACCGTCGGTGAAGTCTGCCGCACCCTTCGGGAGTACTACGAGGCCGAGGGAAGCTGGGGAACCGGAATCCACGGCTGGACCGGCGGATACGAACTCGGGTTGAGCTTCCCCCCGGACTGGGTCGGCGAAGTCACCTTCACCGTCGGCGACGACGACGAGTCGGACCTGGTGCTCGAGGAGAACATGGTGTTCAACTACGAGAGCATCCTGCACTTCGCGATGATCGACACGGTGGTGATCGGCGCCGAGCGCAGCAGGACCCTCTCGCGGCTGCCGCACAGCGTCCGGGAAGTCTTGGTATGACGTACTCGGCGACCGCCGATACGCAGGCCGCGATCACTGTCGAGGGTGTCACGAAACGCTTTCCCCACGGGAAAGCCGACACGCTCCGCGGAATCGACCTGGAGATTCTTGACGGCGAGTTCTTCTCGATCCTTGGTCCCTCGGGATGCGGTAAGAGCACGCTGTTGCGAACCCTCGCCGGCTTCGAGTCCCCGACAACTGGAACGGTGCGACTGCACGGCGTCGATGTCACAAGCACGCCGCCCAACCGGCGCGACGTCAACCTCGTCTTCCAGAGTTACGCGCTGTTTCCGCACCTTTCGGTCGCCGGGAACATCGCGTTCGGCCTAAAGCGAAAACGACTGCACCGCAACGAGGTCGATTCACGGGTACGCGACGCCATCGAACTGGTACAGCTGAACGGGCGCGAGAACGCACGCCCCCGGGAACTCTCCGGCGGCCAGCAGCAGCGGGTGGCGCTCGCGCGGGCGCTCGTCAACCGACCTCGCGCCTTGCTCCTGGACGAACCGCTCGCTGCCTTGGACCTGAAACTGCGCCAGATCATGCAGGAGGAGCTCAAGCGCATCCAGCGCGAAGTCGGAATCACCTTCGTCTACGTAACCCACGATCAGGGCGAGGCGCTGGCGCTCTCCGATCGATTGGCGGTCATGGACGGCGGTCAACTCCGTCAGGTCGGTACGCCCGCAGAACTCTACGAACGCCCAGCCGACCGATTCGTGGCCGGGTTCATCGGCAGTTCAACGCTACTCGAGGCGGTCGTCGAGCGCAGCGCAGCCCCGGCGGTCCTGCGCTTGCGCTCCGGCGAGGCGATTCAGGTTCGCACTCACGTCGACCACACGGTCGGCACCAGCGTGGGCCTGGTGATCCGGCCCGAGCGCGTTCACCTCTACGGGCCGGAATGCGCCACGCCAGACGAGGCATTCGCGATTGACGGCACAGTCGACGACGCCGATTTCCTCGGCCGGTCCCACGACTACCGCATCCGTATCGGTGACGACACGCTGCTGCGTGCATCGACTCCGAACAACGGTCCCGACACCACAGCCTACGCACCAGGCGACCGAGTTCGTCTCGCGTGGAGCGTGACTGCCGACACGATCGTCGTCCTCGACTCGGATCCGGCCACGGTCGTGATCGCCACGGACTCAACAACAGGAGACCAGCCATGACATCCCCCACGCCCCGATCTCGGTTTGATCTGAGCCGACGCAGCTTCGTCCTCGGTGGAACGGGGGCTGCAATGCTCCTTCTCTCCAGTTGTGCGTCCGGCGGCAGCTCCGGTGGCGACGCACTGAGAGACGCCCCAGTTGCGGACAAGGCCGTCGTCGACGGCGACCTCAACCTGCTCACGTACGCCGACTACTTCGATGAAGAAGTGCTCCACGGATTCGAGGAGAACTACGGCGTCAAGATCAACTACACGTATTTTGCGTCGGGCGATGAGGGCCTGACGAAGCTGACTTCCGGCCTGCCCGTGGATGTCTCAACGATGGGATCCGAGAGGATTCTGCACGCCGCACAGAGCGGTCTGCTCAAGCGAGTCGACCACAGCGTTCTCAAGAACTACGGAGAAGTCCTGCCCGCATTCGTCGTCCCACCCTTCAACGGCCCGGACCAGCAGGCCAACGAAGCCACTGCCCCGTTTGTGGCGGCACCCTACGCGACGGGGTCGGTCGGACTGACGTGGAACTCCGACCACGTTCGGAACATGACCGGCAGCTTCAACGACCTCTGGACACATCCGGAGGCCGCCGGGCACATCTATCTCTGGGACGCAATGCAACTCACCATTGCGATGTTCCTGCGGCGCCTCGGATTCGCTCCCGAGCAGGCGGGTCAGCACGAGATGGACACGGTGCTCGAGGCGATGAGAGAACTCCGTCCGCAACTCGGCGGGTTCACCGGCATGGACACAACCCTCATCCAAAGTGGCCAGGCGTGGCTCATGCCTGTGTACGCGGGCGACCTCTTCACCGCGATGCACAACATGACCCCAGAGAAACAAGCCCTTTGGAAGTACCAGACCAACCGAGAGGGTGCGCTGTTCAACACCGATGCCTTCGTGATCCCCGCGGCGTCTCAGCATTCCGGCACCGCGTTGCTGTTCGTCGACTGGATGCTGGCGCCCGACAACATGAAGAAGACAGCCGCCTATATCGGATATCCCGTTCCGACCAAGACCGGCATGGCGGTCTACAACGAGATGACTCAGGAGTTCCCCTGGCTGCAGATCGACGAGTCGATCTTCGCCGACACCGGCCAGTGGTTGACGCCGATCGTGCCGGACAAGCGACGCCTCTGGCAGCAGACCTGGAACACGATGAAGGCCACCTGAAATCGATGACCACCATCATCAAACTGTCGGAGCCACCAACCGCGCGTCGTCGGACGTCGGGAACGACATTCTGGCGAGCTATCACGATCCCCGGGTCGGCCTGGCTCATCGCGCTCTACATCGTCCCGATCGGCCTGCTTGTCGCGGTCGCAGTCACCACATCTGATCTCGTCGGGCGGCCCGAATGGGGTTCGTTCACGCCCTCGGCGTTCGCTGAGCTGTTCAACCCGATCTATCTACCCGCTGCGGGCAGGACATTTCTGTTTGCCCTAGTCGTCAGTTTGATCTGCCTCTGCGCCGGCTACTGGGTGGCGTTCACCATCTCGCGCTACGGCGGCCGATGGAAGACCCTACTGATCCTGCTCGTTCTGCTGCCGTGGCTGATTGACTACCTGATCAGAATCTACTCCTGGCTACAGATCCTCGGCTCGGACGGGCTGTTGTCCCGCGGCCTCAACGCGATCGGCCTGACGGATGCGTCGATCAATCTCATTGGCACCGACGTCGCCGTCATCGTCGGCCTCGTCTATAGCGCTCTGCCCTTTATGATTCTGCCCGTCTTCGTCGCCATCGAAGCGCAGGATCCGCGCCTGAACGAGGCCTGCCGCGACCTGTACGGATCGGCCTGGGATGCATTCATTCACGTCACCGTGCCCGCATCGCTATCGGGGGTCATCTCCGGGTTCACAATCGTATTCCTGCTCACCTTCGGTGATTTCGCGAATGCCCGACTACTGGGAGGACCTGATCAGTACATGATCGGAAACCTCATCCAAGACCAGTTCGCGGGGGTCGGCGCCAGGCCGTTCGGCTCGGCGATCACGGTCTCCGTGCTGATCGCCATCCTCGTAGTCCTCGGAATCTTCACGCGGCTGAGCCGCACGGTGGAACGGCGATTGACATGAACCTCCCCTCCACCAGAACGCGCACCGCGCGAGTCGGCAAGTACATCCTGATCACCGGCACGACGCTGATCTTCATCTACCAATTCGCCCCCGTCGCCGTGGTCATGCTGTTCTCGTTCAACGACTCCCGCTCGGTGAACTCATTCACCGGTTTCAGCCTGACGTGGTACGCCGAGTTCCTGCAGAACACGACGATTCTGCGGGCCGCGGCGGTGAGCATCGTTATCGCGTTCGCCTGCGCCACAGTCGCGGTCACAGTTGGTTCGCTGCTCGCGCTGGGCCTGCAGCGGCTCAGTCGACGAGAAGCCGCTGCCGCCAACGTGGTGATCGGGCTCGTCTTCACCACACCCGAGATCGCCATGGGTGTCTCGTTGCTACTGCTGTTCACCTCGGTGGGGATTGGCTTGTCGCCACTGACCATCCTGCTGGGGCATGTGACGTTCTCGCTGTCCTATGTCGTGCTGCTCGTGCGCGCGCGCCTCAGCTCGCTGCGGCCCGACATCGAAGAGGCCGCCGCCGACCTCGGCGCAGGACGTCTGCAGACCTTGGTCTACGTCATCCTCCCCCAGCTGTGGCCGACTCTGCTGGTGTCATTCATGCTCGTATTCCTGTTGTCGTTCGACGATTTCGTCACCTCCTTCTTCACCAGCGGCCTCGATAGCCCGACGTTGCCGGTCTACATCTACGGAATGCTCCGCCGGGGCCTGACGCCCGAGATCAACGTCGCGGGAACACTGATGGCGGTCGGCGCGCTGCTGCTAGTCGGCATCGGCTACCTCGTCGCGGCACGACGGGAGCGATCGGTGCTCAAAGCACTGCAATGACAGTCACTGATCAGAACCCATCACCTTCGTCCAGTCTCAAGGGAGAGTCCGCAAGAATGAACTCGAAGTCGCTGCTGATCGAGAATGGCCGGGTATGGCTTCCGAGCGGCCATGTAGACGATGCCACTGTCCTCGTCGAGCAAGGGCGGATCACCGCGATCGGCGAAGCGGCGAGCGGTCGCGCGCGGCCCGGCATACCGGCGATCGACGCGAACGGCGGTCTGGTCGCCCCAGGATTCCAGGACTCCCATGTACACCCCTTCCACTGGGCCTCGCTGCAGATGAACTGCAACCTCGAGGGGGTGACGACCCAGGAGCAAGCCCTCGACGAGATCGGCCGATTCGCCCGTGCGAATCCCGACGCCGCGTGGGTCACCGGCGGCGGTTGGATGCTGTCGATCTTCGGCGGAAAGCTACCCACCCGCGAGATGCTCGATGCAGTGGTGCCCGATCGGCCCGCGTATCTTCCCTACACCGACGGGCATGGCGCGTGGGTGAACTCGAGGGCACTCGAGATCGCCGGAATCGACGCTGCCACAACAGATCCCTTCAAGGGCCGGATTGGACGCCACACCGACGGCACTCCCAACGGGATGCTGGAGGAACTCGCGATGAATCTCGTCGCCCGTCACATTCCAGTGTGCTCCGATGAGGAGATCGACCGCGCCTTTGCCCACGCGCACCACCAGATGCTCGCCTGGGGCGTGGTTGCCTGGCAGGACGCGATGGTCGGGGCCACGAAGAACCGCCCCGACAACCATCGCGGCTATCTGCGTGCGGAGGCGTCCGGTGTCCTGCAGGCCAAGGTCGTCGGTGCACTGTACTGGGACCCGCACCGCGGGCTCGACCAGCTGCCCGAGATGATCGAACGCCGACGCGAGAGCCTTTCGGCCGGTTCGCGGTACACCGCGAGCGCCGTCAAGATATTCCAGGACGGGGTCGCCGAGAACTTCACCGCGGGAATGCTCGAGCCTTACTTCAACGGGTGTGGCCACCTCACGGACAACTCAGGGGAGAGTTTCGTCGAACCCGAGCAACTGAACGAGATCGTCGCGGAACTGAGCCAGAACGGATTCCAAGTTCATTTCCACGCCCTAGGCGACCGGGCCGTCCGCGAGGCCCTCGACGCACTACAGTATGCCGTCGATAGGCACGGCGACCGAGATCTCAGGCACACCATCGCCCACATCCAGATCATCGATCCGGCCGACATCCCGCGTTTTGCGGCGTTGCGAGTCGTGGCCAACTGCCAGCCCCTCTGGGCGTGCCACGAGCCCGAAATGGACGTCATGACAGTGCCCTATCTCGGCGAGCATCGAACACGGCTGCAGTATCCGTTCGGTGCGCTGCGCCACGCAGGTGCCGTTCTGGCTTCCGGTAGTGATTGGCCAGTGTCGACCGCCGACCCGCTGGAGATCATGCACACGTCTGTGACGCGCTCAGCGAGCGGAGCACAGGGCGACGACCTGAAGCCGTTCCTCGGCGAGCAGGCATTGTCACTATCGGACACGTTGCGGGCGCATACATCCGGCGTGGCCTACCTCAACCATGACGAGCAGCGATCCGGTTCTATCGAGTCAGGCAAGGATGCCGACCTGGTGATCCTGGATCGCGACATCTTCGATCGCCCGATCTCCGAGATCGCGGCCGCATCGGTCACCCACACGATCATCGGCGGTGACGTGGTGTACGAGGCCACGGCGCCATGAGCGTCACCTGGGCGTAGCGCCCGGGCGGACTGATGCTCAATGCCCTGACCGGATTCTCGGTCATTCTGTTCTCCACCGCTACGGGCTACACCCTCGCCCGTGCGGGATTGCTCGGTGCGCACGCGGCACCGCTACTCGGGCGCCTGACATATCTCGTACTGGCTCCGTGTCTAATACTCGACACCATGGCGGGCGCGGACATCGGCGCCCTGGTGTCGGACACACTGCCCACTGCCGCGCTGGCCGCGATGCTGTCGTTCGCGGCATTCGCCGCCGTCGCGGTGCTGCTCTGGCGGCGTGACCCTGGCGAGGCAATAGTGGGCGCGTTGTCGGCGGGTTACGTGAACGCCTACTACGTCGGCCTACCGATCGCGACCTATGTGCTCGACGACCCCGCCCTCGTAGTGCCTATCATCCTGCTCCAGCTGATGGTGTTCGCTCCGATCGCCCTGCCGCTGCTGGACGCGACGGCTAGTCGGGGCGCCGGCGGTCTCCGGACGGCCTTGACGACGTTCGGCAACCCGCTGTTGATCGCATCGTTGGTCGGGATCGTCATCGCAGCAGCCGAATTCGACGTGCCACCGCTCATCGCCGAACCCATTGGAGCAATCGGCCATGCTGCCGTTCCGGTCATTCTGATCAGCTTCGGCATGTCGTTACACGGCCAACGAATTCTCGCCACACCTGGCCGGCGCCGTGACGCGGTGCTCGCGTCAACGCTGAAGATCGTCGTCATGCCGGTGACAGCGTGGCTGCTCGGGGCATTCGCGTTCCAGCTCGACACCAGCGCACTTGCAGGCGTCGTGATTCTCGCCGCGCTGCCGACCGCTCAGAACATCCTCATCTTCGCGGACAGGGTCCCAGCCGCAACGGTGCTGGCACGGGACGTCATCGCGATCACCACCATCGGCTCGATTCCGGTGATCATGCTGCTCAGCGTCGTGTTCGGTAACTCCTAGAAGAGACGAAACCCTAAGATTCAGGCGGATTACCGGTTCTCAACACCCCATCGTGGGCGAAGGCTGGAGGAGCCTGCACGAACTCTGACTGCGACACGCTCACAGCATTAGCCTGGCCACTGCAGCCAGACCGACCACAACGATGATTATCCGCAGGACCCGCGGCGACAGCCGACGGCCGACTCGGGTCCCCACCCAGCCACCAACCAATGAGCCAGCGGCGATGGTGAGGCCGGCGGGCCACGCGACGTGGCTGATCAGCACGTACACAAGTGCCGCGGTGGCGTTCGCAAGGCCGGCTAGAACGTTCTTCAATCCGTTTATCCGCTGCAGGTCGTCGTCGAGGGATATCCCCAGCAGCGCCAGCAGTATCACGCCTTGAGCCGCCCCGAAGTAGCCTCCGTACACCCCGCTCGCCAGCACGCCACCGGCCAGAACCCTGCCTCCGTGCCCTGTCCGGCCACCATCGCGTTTTGCCAGCCGGCGTGCCAACCAGGGCTGCACCACCACGAGGACGCATGCAACGAGGATGAGTACCGGCACAACAACGTCGAACGCCGAGGACGGCAGCCGCAGCAGCAGCACGCAACCGATCAGAGATCCGATCACGGTGACGATTCCAAACCTGACGATACGACGCCCCTGCCCCCGCAGTTCGCGTCGGTAACCGTAAACACCGACGAACGAGCCAGGGAAGACGCCAATATTGTTGGTTACGTTGGCAAGCACCGGTGGATAGCCGAATGCGAGGAGCGTCGGAAACGTCACCAGGGAACCTGAGCCAACAACGACGTTGATGCACCCGGCACACACGCCGGCCAGCAGCAGACAGGTGAACTCCAGCAGGCTCAATACAGCTTCCGATCCTGCGGCACCACTGGAAGTTTCACGAGGCTGGCCCTGGTCGCGTCATGGTGAATGGTGTTCTCCGCGACGATGTGACGTCCCGGAGTGCCGAGCGGATCACCCGTGTTCGGATTGACGTCAAAGCGCGGGAAGTTGCTGCTCGAGACGTCCACGCGGATACGGTGCCCGCGTACGAACAGATTGCTGGTCGGGTACAACTCGATGGCGATCGGATAGGTCTCGCCGGGTTCCATGAACACCGCGTGGCGGCGGTCTTCGCGGAAACGCGTACGAATGATGCTGTCCTGCAGGTTCAGCGCATATCCGTCCGGATAGTCGACGCTGGGCGGATGGACGTCGATGAGCTTGGCCGTGAAGTCGGTGTCGATGGCCGACGAGGACACCCACAGGTGGACGACGACGCTGCCGGTGACCTCGATGTCCTCGGTGAGCGGCTCGGTCTGGAAGGTGAGGACATCCTGGCGGACGTTCAACGGTAGATCATGTTCACAGCCCCACAGCCCCGGCCGGTGGCGCTGGTCGAAGCCGCCAGGGGGTAGCACGATGTCGGCCGCGGAAATGCTGCCACCGATCGTCGGTACCGGGTCGGCGGGGTCGAAACGGTAGGTCGTCGCGTTGGTATCGACAGTCGGAGCGGAAGAGCGAAGTGTTCCGTCGCCGTGAAGATAGAGGGCGTGTTCCTGGACACCCGGGGGCGGCCACGAGGTCTCGTCGCGCCATTTGCCGCCGTGGTCGAGACAACCCGACAGTAAGCGGCGGCCGCTACCCCCTCCCATCACGAAGATCCGCACCGGCGTCTGGCGCCGCAGACCGGTTTCGAGACCCTTGAGCGTCTCATCGAAGAATCGCAATCTCAGCGCGTCGTAGTCCAGAGGAGCATCGATGCCGAAATCGACGTCGCCCGAGTGGGTATGGCGCATAGGCTCGATATCGTGTAGCCAGGGGCCAATGATCAACCATTGCGGATTGGACTTGCGCTCAGACAGAGCCAGATAGTTGTCGGTAGTGGCTCGCGGGTAGGTGTCGTACCAGCCGCTGAGATGATAGATCGGCACATCGCTGTGCTCGTCGTAGTACTCCTCGACGTTGTAGCCGCGCTGCTTCCAGTATTCGTCGTACTCGCCATGGGTTAAGACGTCGAGCACCCACTGCTCGATCAACGGGAAATGGCGCAACACAGTGCTTCCACGCTTGAGCGGCACTCGATCGAGCAGTTCGTGCAGATGCTCCATCTGGTGCTCGACAGCCGCCCGCAACTCGCTGTCGGCGAGTGCCTGCGGGGCGTCGCGAGCCATGATGAACGCGTAGATGAGGAAGCGCAGTTCCATCGCGCCGCCCTGTCGCATCGCACAGGTGTGGTAGTTCGACACCCCCTCGGCGACGAACATCGCCGCCAGATGCGGTGGTGCGAGCGATGCCAGCGCGTGCTGATCGCTGCCCGCATACGACAGGCCCATCGTGCCGACCCGACCGTTCGACCACAGTTGCGTTCCTAGCCATTCGACTGTGTCATACCCGTCGGTGGCCTCCAGCGCGAACGGATACCAGTCCCCCTCCGACGCGAACCGGCCGCGGACGTCTTGTATCGCGGTCACATAGCCGTGACGGGCGAAGCGTTTGGCGGTGGCCACCAGGTCGGCGTCGCGCTTGTCGTAGGGCGTGCGCTCAAGCACGACAGGGTGTGTGCCAATGGCGATTTGGCTACCGTTAGCAGGAAGGTACAGATCGGTTGCAAGGCGAACACCGTCGCGCATCTCGATCATCACATCACGTTGGGCGATGACCTCGTGCACCGCAGCGGACGCAGAGCACGGCGATTCGGACGCAGGCGTGGTTGACGCGGGCATAGTGATTGAACCTCCAGAATTAGGGTCTAGCGGAGTTGGACCGGGTAGCGGCTAATGACGCGATACGGAGCGTCGACCTCGTAGCACGACTGCTGCGGCGGCACCCAGCCCGATGGTCAGCGTGATAACCGTCATGAGCGTGCCGAGAGCGTTGATCTCGGGGGTGATTCCGTGCCGCAGCATCGAGTAAATCCGTACCGGCAGCGGAGATGTGCCGACCCCCGATGTGAACAACGAGGTGACGAAATCATCGAATGAGAGCAGAAAGACCAGACACGCCGACGCCCCGATCGCCGGCCACATCTGCGGCAGGATCACCAGCCAGATGGTCTGCAGTTGGCTGGCGCCCAGATCCGTTGCCGCCTCCTCGACCTCGCGGTTGAGGGTGGCCAGGCGAGTCCGCGTCACCAGCACGACATAGGCGATGCAAAACGACACATGGCTCACCACCACTGTGGTCGTCGACAGAGTCACACCGACCGTCGAGAACAACACCAGAAGCGCAGCTGCCGTGGCGATCTCCGGGGTGATGAACGTCAGTGTGATGAGCGTTTGCGGCAGCGCACTCTCCCGCTGGCGCAGACGAACCAATCCCAGCGACAGCAGGAACCCGATCACCACCGCCACCACCGTGACGACTGCAGCGATCCGCAGGCTCGTCCACAACGAGGCGAGCAGCGCATCGTTGGCCAACAGCGAGCGATACCAACGCAGGCTCGGACTACCGAATGCCGCGATCGAGTCCTTTGAATTGAAGGAGTAGACGATCACCACGGCGATCGGGACAAACATGAACGCGAAGACCCCGATGGTGATCGCGATCAACGCGCGGCCACGTTCCATCATCCGAGCACCTCGTCACCGAAGCGGCGCGCCAGTCGCCCGAACACCAGCAGCATGATCAGGACGAGTATCAGCATGCACACAGTCACCGCCGCCCCAAACGGCAACGCGCCCACACCCGTGAACTGGTCCTGAATCAGGTTTCCCACCATGTACTGATCGGTGCCGCCGAGCAGCCTCGGCGTGGCGAAATCACTGAAGCTGAACAGGAAGACGACCGTCGAACCGGACACCACCGCGGCACCAGTGAGCGGCAAGGTGACGTGAAAGAATGTCTGGCGGGCGGTCGCGTAGAGGTCCCGACCGGCTTCAACGAACCTCGGATCCTGTCGCTCGAGCACCACGTAGATCGGCAGGATCATGAAAGGCAGTCCGTTATAGACCAGTCCGACGAGCACCGCGAACGGCGTGCCGAGCAGCCGAAAATCCTCGCCTGTGCCGAGCCCGACTCCGTGCAGCAGACTCATCACAATGCCCTCGTCGCCGAGGAGTTGCATCCAGGCGTAGATGCGGACCAAATAGTCGATGAGCCACGGCACCAGAACGCCGAGCGCCAGCAGGTTGCGGTAACGGCCGCCGCGGCGCGCGATTGTATAGGCGACTATGTAGCCGAGAACCAGGCAGATCAGCGTGGCGACAAGCGCGTACACGATCGAGCGCACGATCACCGGCAGGTACAGCGGGGAGAGCACCTGACGGAAGTTCTCGACGCTCCAGTCTCCGTACACAGGCCGTCCGACGAGGTCCACCTGCGCGAACGCGGTCGCTGCGAGGATGCCGAGCGGCACGATGTAGAGCGCTACCAGCCATGCCAGGCCGGGAAGCGTGCTCAGCCGCCAAAGCCAAGCTGAGCGACTCATGACCCGTGCACCTCAACTCCCGGCTCATCGGCCGCGAACGCCGTTCCGTGCACAGGTTCCCAGCTGAGCCACGCCTGATCGCCGACGCGTGGAATCTCGGAGTGCTCGCGGCCGTTCTGACGGAATACGAGCAGGCGCGACCCGTCCGCTGTGACGACGGTGAAACTCGTTGCTGTTCCGAGGTATTCCGTCCCCACCACCGTTCCGCGCAATCGGCACAGCGTGGGAGGCGGTGTATCGGTTAAAGTGATCTTCTCGGGACGAATCGAGACCTCGAGCAGTCGCCCGGGTGCCGTTGCCGCGAGTTGCTCAGGCAACACCACCACAACCGACTCCTCACCGCCACACCGGCCCAAGGCGTGCCCGTCCACAATCCGATCGACACGCACTGGAAGCAGGTTCGACGTACCGATGAACCCGGCCACAAACCGGGACGACGGCCGCTCGTAGAGCGTTGCCGGGTCCCCCAATTGCTCGATCCGGCCGCGGTGCATGACGGCAATCCGGTCCGACAGCGCCAGAGCTTCCCCCTGGTCGTGGGTGACGTAGACGAAGGTTATGCCGACCTCGCGCTGGATGCGTTTGAGCTCGGTTTGCATCGTCTGGCGCAGCTTCAGGTCCAGCGCGGCAAGCGGTTCGTCGAGCAGCAGTGCGCGCGGGCGGTTGACCAGCGCCCGAGCTAGCGCGACACGCTGCTGCTGACCTCCGGACAGTTCCTTCGGGCGGCGGCGAGCCTTACCTGCGAGTTCGACGAGCTCGAGCGCCTCGCCCACGCGCCGCTTGATCTCCGAACGGGCAACACCATTGCGGCGCAGTCCGAATGCGACGTTGGCCGCCACATCGAGGTGCGGGAACAGTGCGTAGCTCTGGAACACGAGGTTCACGTCGCGACGGTTGGGCGGCACATGGGTGACATCGCGACCATGCAGCAGAATGCGCCCGGAGCTGGCTTGCTCGAACCCACCGATCATCCGCAAAGTAGTGGTCTTGCCGCACCCGGACGGTCCGAGCATCGAAAAGAACTCACGCTCACCGATTTCCAGATCAATGGCGTCGACTGCGGCAGCGTCGCCGGCATACAGCTTTGTGACCGCCTGCAATGCGATCGCCGGACCTTCAGCGGACCCGTCCGGTGCACTCGGTTCACTAAACAACGATCAACCCGCTGTCGTCCGTGGCCAGCAGTTCCGCTCGGTCGTCTTCGACCACAATGGTATTGATCAGCATCGCGCGTCCCGCGCGGTCGGGCAGGACAACGTTGCTCTCGATGTTGATCACCAGGCCTGGTTCGAACACCGCATCGCCGTGGTCACGTCCGCACTCCCACAACCACTCCCCCACCCAGTCGGGAGGAAAACCGATGCCCAGCTCGTATCCGCCGAAATACCAGCGGTCGTCCCAGATTCCGACATCGCGGTAGTGCGCCTCGAGCGCGGCGACGAAGGTGTTCACAGTGAGGCCGGGACGAATCACCTCGGCAGCGACGGTGAATGCGTCCGCCGCCGCCTGCACGTGACGCTGAACCGCTTCGGAGGGCTCGCCAACCGCGAACGTGCGGGCCAGATTCGCGTGGTAGCGGTGCAGGACGCCGCAGATGTCCACCGCGACGAGTTCGCCGGGCATGATCACCTTGCGTGAGGCCAGAGCGTGGCCGCACAGTGTCTTGGCACCGGAAAGGACGGGAAGCGTGATGCCGGCTACCTCGCCACCGGCCCGCGCCATCGCGGCGACCAGTTCGGCGTACACCTCGAGTTCGGTCATCCCCGCCGTGAGCGTGTCGTGGACCGCGCGTAGACCGATCTCGCCAATCCGATGGGCCGCGCGCACGGCGTCGCGTTCCGCCGGCGACTTCAGCCGGCGTACCTCACGCGTGACAGCCGTTGCGTCGACGACATGCGCCCCCGCACTTTCCAGTGCGGCGCGAAACCTTGCGCTGACATTGGGATTCGGCCGGTAGCTACCGAGTTCCAGGCCGACGCTGCCCTTCAGCCAGCCGCGGGCACCCAGGACTGAGACGATGTGATCGAGCAGATCGCCGCTCTCGTCGGCGGCCACATCAGGGACCGAACAGACCTCGGTTGACACGCTGGTGTAGGCCAACCGTGGCAGGTGATCCTCGGTTTCGAAGTGAATCGGCTCATCGTGGTCGACATGCAGAGCCACACCACTGGCCGGCGGCCACTCAGATGACGACTGGGCTTGGTACCACTCGGCTTGATCACCCGTGAGCCAGCAGATTGCCTCTGGTGACGACAGGAAGACCATCTGCACACCGGCGTCGCACAGCGCGGTCCGTAGTTTGTCGCACCGACGTGCGTACTCGGCCAGAGGGAACGGCACTTCCATCGGAGGCGCGAGGGTCAACGCGAGCTGGCGGCGGTTGATGATTAAGCTGGCTTCGATGGTCATGCGGCCTTCACCCGGCTCCACTCGCGCGACCACAGCGCCAGCCGGTCACCCTCCAGCGACTGCAGCCACATGTCGGGCGTCGACATCATCTTCTCGTCGCTGGCGAGGAACGGGTAGTCGGTGACTAGGTTGGCGAAGGCCTCCATACCTGCTTGTGTCGGCATCGGGTACCCGATGTAGTTGACGTTGGTAGCTGCATTCTCTGGGCGAAGGATCCAGTCGATGAACATCAGTGCGGTGCCGGGTGACTGAGCTGCGGCCGGAATGACCATGTTGTCAGCATTGAACAACTGGCCTTCACGGCAACTCTGGAAGCCGATCGTGCTCGGATCGTCCACCTTGTTGAGCGCCTGGTAGGTACTGCCGGTGTAGGCCTGGGTCAACCACGCCTGCCCATTGGTGAGATTCGTCAGGTCATCCGAGGAGAAGCCGGCGAGTCGTGGCTTGAGTTCGATCAGCGCGTCGGCAGCCTTGCCCACCTCGTCCGGAGAATCCGAGTTCACCGAATAACCCAGGCGCACAAGCGACATGCCCAGACCCATTTGCAATGCGTCGAAGACATACGTGTGTTTGGCCGCCTCGGGGTGCTCCCACAGATCGTTCCACGAACCGGTGAATGCTCCGTCTACCTTGTCCGCTCGCCATGCCAGGCCGTTGGAGCCGACATCGTAGGGCACTGAGAACTTCGCACCGGGGTCATAGGGCGGGTCTTCGAAGAACGGCAGCACCGTTCCCCAGTTCTCCAACTTGTCGTGGTCGAATGGGAGGAGCAGGTCCGATTGGGCGAGTTTGGGCACTGAATGCGAACCCGCTATCGCCAGGTCAAACGGCGCCTTGGAGGCCAGCTTGGCAACCAGTTCGTCCTGCCCTGCGAAGTTCGCCACGGTGATCTTCACGCCATGCGCGTCCTCGAAACTCTTGATGAGCCCCGGGTCCATATAGTCCGACCAATTCAGGATGTTGAGGTCGCCGTCAATCTTCGGGGCGACGCTCTGCATCGCTCCGCTAGAGGATCCCTGCGATGACGAACCGCCACCGCAGGCGGCTACGGCAATCCCCGCAGCGCCAAGCGCAACGCCACCGAGAAACCGCCGTCGGTCCATCCCACCGCCAATAGGCAAACCTGACACGTCCCCTACCTTTCGTGATGCCTGCGCAAGTACGCTGTGATTTGTCTGACAATGACCGGTTCATGTGACGCTAGTCATTGTCAGACAATCAGTCAATAGTATGGTGGCGGGTGCCGAACGTGCCGCTGAATCGGGCGGGTGAGAGGAGCGGTCTGTGGGGGCCTTCGAGTCGGTCGCTCGCCAGTCGGTAAGCGAGCAGGTCGCAATGCAACTGCGGGATGCGGTTTACCGGGGCGACTACGGAGCGGGCGACTCACTGCCCACCGAACGCGAACTTTGCGACGCCTTCGACGTCAGCCGGGCGACAATCCGGGAAGCTCTGCGCGAGTTGGAGGCGCAGGGGCTCATCGCCTCGGTGGGACGACCTGCGTCGCGGATTGTGACACCGCAGGGCCTCAGCGCCCCTCTGCGCCAAGCACTCGACAGCCTCGTCAAGCTCCGCCAGGTGTCGGTCGACGATCTGCTCGAGTTGAGGTTGGCGCTGGAAACCACAGCGATCCGCTCGGCTGCGCGGCGACAGGATGAAGCGGCGTTCGAACGTGCAGAGCAAGCATTGACTCAAATGCGAGAGAACCAGGGCGATCTCGATCTGTTCGAGCAGTTCGACGCCGCGTTCCACCTCGCCCTCGTCGAAGCGTCCGGCAACGAAGCGATCCGCCTGACGATGGTGGCTGCGCGTGACAGCATGACGGCATTCATCCTGGTGGCACTGTCCGCCAAACCCGAGCAGCCCACAGCCCGTCTCGTGAGCGAACATGAGCACATCCTGGCCGCTGCTCGGGCTGGTGACGCCGATCGCGCGGCAATCCTGCTGGCCAGGCACATCACTAACGTCCACAACAGCGATGGTTGAGAGTTGCGCCCGCGCACAGCGCGAGCGGGATAGACGGGCGACTACCGCTCTCGACGATCCGCACTGCATCGAGAGTGACATCCACCAAAACCCTGGTTTACCTCAAACTCCTGAGACTGCCGTGCAATTGGGCAGCAGATGACACTTTCCGGTTCGGAGAGCGGCGCCGTCTAGAACCGGTAGTGGAGCACCACATTTCCCCTTCGAGACACGGCTGCGCTCGGCGCGGTGAGGCGGTTCATCAGACGCAGACCGAGGGGAAACTCGGCAACCTCCGGCTCGCGGGTGCAGAGGATCTCCTTGACCAGCTTCAGCTTCGGATTCCAGCGTTCGGGGTATTGGGGGTCGTCGAATCCGGGGAACTTGGTGATATCCCTGATGGATTCGGCACCGCCAAAGCGCTTTTGGGCCCAGACGGCGAACTTGCTGTAGCCGTTGAAGGCGATCTCCCCGCTGGGGAAGTGGTCGATGATCCGATTCACCAGGGAGATCATCTCCTCCTCGGAGAGGAACGCGATCAGACCGTCGGCCACGGCCACGGCGGGCCGGTCGGTGGGCAGGGCGTCTAGCCAGGTGGGGTCGGTCAGGTCGGCGCTGACGTCATGCGGAGTGGCGCGATCGGGCAGCAGCTGCCGTCGGGCGGCGATGACCTCCGCAAAGTCGATGTCATACCAGTCCGCGGTGGGTGGCAGGGCGACGCGGAGCGCCCGACTGTCCAGCCCGGCGCCGAGGTCGAGGCCGACCGCGTTCGGGTGGCGGTCGACGAACTGCTGGGCGATCTCGTCGAGCTTCTTGGCCCGATGCGCGATGTAAATCGCGCTGCTGGTGGGAATGCTGAGTTTCTTGTAGTCGTAGTCGACTTTCCGCACGATCTCGTCGGCCATCTCGTCGCCCAGGACGGGGTGGGGCAAGTGGTTGTCGAGCGCTCTCCCGCACAGCGTCAGCCACAGGCTCGCCTGCAGCGGCGTGAAGTTCGGAACTGTCATCGCCATGGAGTCATCCATTCCTCGACGGGGGCTGAACGTGTGTTTAGCATATTAAACCTGCGTTCAGCGTCGTGTCGAGGGCGAGGTCGAACCACACCGTTGAGGTAGCGCTCACGGTGCGAAAGTTCGAGTGGACATGGCGCTCAGCGCTATCTCAACGCCCAAGTCGTCGGCGCGCCTCAACGCCCAACGAGCGCTAGTACGTCCCGCAGTTCGGCGTGGTGGGCAGGCCGTTGAACCGGTCGGCGATCCACTGCATCGCCGGCTCCCCGTCGACCAGCATCGGTAGGGCGTGGTTGACCACCAGCTTGTTCAGGAACGGCGGCTGCTCGTTGGTGCGGAACTCGACGTCCGCACCCTGGGCGCACCAGTCGCGGCCGAGTTGGTTGGCGCCGGTCCACGGCACCAGCGGGTCGTAGCGGTTGATGTTGATCAGCACCGGCGAAGTCGGCTTGAGCTTGCCGATGCGTTGCATGTCGAACAACGTCGCGAACGGCTCCCGGTTGACCACCTCGAAGATGTCCTCGGTGAAGTAGGGCTGCAGATGCCGGAACATGAACTTGGTGATGGTCTCGGCGATGCACTGGTCCTGCACCTTCTGCAGCAGATCGACACCGCGCGGAGTCAGCTTCGCCCGGATGACGTCCTCGAACTCGGGATAGGTGGTGATCACGGAGTTCAGCGCATAGGCCACCACTCCGACCAGGGCGCTGCCGTCGGCGTAGGGGAACAGTTCCTTCAGATCCGCCGGCGGCGCCCCCGCGTAGGAACCCACCACCTTGAGCTCGGGCGCGTAGGACGGCGCCAGCTCGGCTGCAGCCGCCGCGGCACCCCCGCCCTGCGAGTAACCCCAGAAGGCCAGCGGGCCATCGGGATCCAGACTGGTGTCCGGCAGTCGCATGGCGGCCCGGCCGGCGTCGAGCATGGCGTTGCCCTGGGCCACCCGGTTGACGTAGGTGTGCAAACCGGGCGTGCCGAGACCCTGATAGTCGGTCATCACGATGGCGAACCCGCGCGCCACCATCGTCGCGACGAACAGCTCCTCGTAGTTGAACGCGATGTCGAGATAGGGCGAGAAGTGAATGCCCTGGTTGAACTGCCGCGACGGCGCGCACTGGTCCCCCTGCCCCTGCGTGCCTGGGCCGTAGACGATCAGGGGCCGCGGCCCCCGACCCGGCCAGTCGTTGTAGGGCTCGAAGTAGGTTCCCGTGACGGCCATCGGGTTCCCGCGAGCATCGATGCTGCGGTACATGATTCGCGTACCCGTGGCCATGATCGCGCCGAGCTGACCGGACGGCTCGAGTACCAGACGGGACGGTTCGGTGCGGATCAGGTCGCCGGGCTGCCCTGGCCCGAGCGGCTCGGGTGGCGTGTAGAACGCGACGTACTCGTCCTCGTTGTACTTCGGGTCGCGGACGTCATTGGTCGGGTCGGGTTCGGCGAGGGCCATGGGTGCCGGCGGCGCGAAAAGCGTTGCCAGAGCGAGTAGAACGAGCACAGCGAGCGACCGCATCCCCCGACCCATTTGCGAACAGTAACAAATGGGCCACGGTATGTGGTCGGTTCGATGACAACCTCGGAGATCGCCTGCGCGGCCGAGGTCTTCGCCTCACACTCCGCACAACCCCGAGGTGAGAAGCAGCAGCGGCCACAGCCCCGTGGTCAAGCCGAACGCGATCAGGTCCGCGCCTGCGGGCAACACGGGCGCCAGCTGCTTCTCGATCGCAGTCACCGTCTCGTAGTTCAAGAAGCTCCACACCACGCCGATCAGGATGTGCGGGATCGCCATCCACAGCCCGAACTCGATCATCGCCTCGATGCTGACCTTGCGACCAAGCAGCCGGCGCACGCGCGCCCGAACGGGTTGATGACGGGTCACCATGTCTCACACCAGACTTCGGTCGGTACGGACCCGCCGCCGCACGTCGGCGAGCAGCACGTAGCTACCGCCCTGTCGCACGAAGACGGGTAGGAATCTGTTCACGAAGGCGACGAACAGGAACAGCTGCTCGAACCACCACTGCCGACCCCTCCCCCAGGAGAGCCCGAGTGCATCGCGGAAGACGGGGGCCAGGAAGCCCGCGGTGAGGAACTTCAGCAATGGCCGAAATGGTAGCCGCAGAATCGGATTGATCATCCTGAGACCGATCAGATCCATCAGGTAGCCGCGCACGGTCGCATCGATGGTGACGCGGCGGCACGCGGCAGTCCAGTAGGTGTCGAAATCCGCCCGGGTCGCCGGCCACTGATCCTCGGTGACTTGCAGGGTGGTGCCCAGTGGCCACGCCGAGCGGTAGAACTGCTCGGACTGCTCGGCGGTCATCTCACCCCGCAGGAGCTGGTAGGTGTCCTCGAGGCCGACGAAAAGACATGCCGCCACCCACATCTGCAGGTCGCGATCAAAGGCGTTGTAGCGCACCGGACTGTCGGCCGTCGACTTCACGTGGCGGTGAGCGCCGTCGACCGCGGCCCGGAACGCGGTGCGGTCGTCGTCCGACCCGATGACGGCCACCGCGAGGTACTGGAACGTCGTCCGAGCGCGCTTCCACGGATGCTTCAGCAGATTTCCCGAGTCGACCTTGCTCTCGACTACGCCGTATCCCACCTGCGGCAACGACAGTTGCATGATGACGTTGGCCGCTCCCCCGGCGAACGCCCAGAAGTCCATCGCGTCCGACGCGGCGACGTCATCGTCGGTCCAGCGGGCGGTGCGTCGCCGCGCCGTGATGCGGCAATCCTGCAGTGACAGTTCACCGTGCGGGTTGACCGACACGTCGCCCCCTAGACCGCACACGCGTCGACGAACAGCAGCAGCGGCCAGGCGAGCACGCTTCCGGTCACCGACACCACGAGGTGCAGCCCGTCCAGCCCGCTGAAACGGCTGACGTGGGTGGCGGCGTATGCGACACCGAGGACCAGATACGGGGCGGCGAGCATCGCGGCCGTCCCGATCCACTCGGCAATCGTCAACTCGACCCGCAACAGTCTGCGCAGACTCTCGATCACGTCCATGGCGACTCCCCGGCTCGCACGCCAACCTGCTGAAACACTGACCCAGGGCTTTATGTTAATCGCCGTTCGGCCGCGAGGCACGCGTTCGGCGCAATCGGTTGAATCCCGACTGTGCGGATTTCTCCGTGCTACGCGTCGCGTCGCGTGTCCTCGCCACCAGACACAAAATCGCCCAAATCCATACGGAAATGGGCGATTCTGTGACTGCTCGGGTAAAGCTCTAGTAGCGGTAGTGCTCCGGCTTGTACGGGCCGTCGACGTCCACACCGATGTACTCGGCCTGCTCCTTGGTGAGCCTGGTCAGCGAACCACCGAGCGCCTCGACGTGGATCTTGGCGACCTTCTCGTCGAGGTGCTTGGCCAGGCGGTAGACCTCGTTGTCGTACTCGTCGTTCTTGGTCCACAGTTCGATCTGTGCGATGACCTGGTTCGAGAAGCTGTTGCTCATCACGAACGACGGGTGGCCGGTGGCGTTGCCCAGGTTCAGCAGGCGTCCCTCGGACAGCACGATGATCGAGTGGCCGTCGGGGAAGACGAACTCGTCGACCTGCGGCTTGATGTTGATCCGGCGAATGTCGCCGTCGCGCTCGAGCCGCGCCATCTCGATCTCATCGTCGAAGTGGCCGATGTTGCCCAGGATCGCCTGGTGCTTCATCGACTTCATGTGCTCGAGGGTGATGATGCCCTGGTTGCCGGTCGCCGTGATGACGATGTCCGCCCAGCCGATGGCCTCCTCGACGGTCTTGACCTCGAAGCCGTCCATCAGCGCCTGCAGCGCGTTGATCGGGTCGATCTCGGTGACCGCGACGCGGGCACCCTGAGCCTTGAGCGCCTCGGCGCAGCCCTTGCCGACGTCGCCGTAACCGCAGACCAGCGCGGCCTTTCCACCGATCAGGACATCGGTGCCGCGGTTGATGCCGTCGATCAGGGAGTGCCTGGTGCCGTACTTGTTGTCGAACTTGCTCTTGGTGACCGAGTCGTTGACGTTGATGGCCGGGAAGGCCAACTCGCCCGCGGCGGCGAACTGGTACAGGCGCAGCACGCCGGTGGTGGTCTCCTCGGTGACACCCTGGACCGACTCGGCGATCTTGCCCCACTTGGTCTTGTCGGTCTCGAAGCGCTCACGGATCAGCGCGAGGAACACCTTGTACTCGTCGGAGTCGTCGTCCTCGCCGGGAGGCACGACACCGGCCTTCTCGAACTGCGCGCCGCGCAGCACCAGCATGGTGGCGTCACCGCCGTCGTCGAGAATCATGTTGGCCGGCTCGCCGGGCCAGGTCAGCATCTGCTCGGCGGCCCACCAGTACTCCTCGAGGCTCTCGCCCTTCCACGCGAACACCGGGACGCCCTTGGGCTCCTCGACGGTGCCGTGCGGGCCGACGACAGTCGCGGCCGCGGCGTGATCCTGGGTGGAGAAGATGTTGCACGACGCCCAGCGGACCTCGGCACCGAGGACCACGAGGGTCTCGATGAGCACCGCGGTCTGAATCGTCATGTGCAGCGAGCCCGAGACACGCGCACCCTTGAGCGGCAGCACCTCGGAGTACTCCCGGCGCAGTGCCATCAGACCCGGCATCTCGTGCTCGGCCAGCCGGATCTCCTTGCGGCCGAACTCCGCGAGGGACAGATCGGCAACCTTGTAGTCGATGCCGTTGCGGACGTCCGCCTTCAGCTCAGTCATGTAGAGCCCCTTTTCATTCGTCATTTGCCTGTGAGGGCACGGATACGCGCGTAGCGACGCCAGTGCAGGTACCCATGCAGATACCCATAGCCTGCGGGCTCGCGGGACAGGCGCTCAGGCGCTCTGACAGCTACGGGGTATCGATAACACCGTAGCGCTCGGCGAACGGCGTCATGAGCCGGGCCAGGTCACGGGCCACATCGTGGTCGGCTTCCGGGGGCATCGACACATAACTCATCGCCAGCCGGACGATCGCCCGGGCCAGCACGCCGGAGTCCTCCTCACTGGCCCGCACCCAGCTGTTCATCAAGGTCGCGGTCAGGCGCTCGGAGCAGCGAGAGATGATCGGGGCGCTGTCTGTGGTGATGATTTGAAGCAGATCGGGCTTGGCCACACCGGTCAGCAGCGATATCACCAGCGGATCGGACGCCGACTCGGCGAAGAACGCCCGGAAACCCTCCAGGAACGCCGCGTGGATGTTGCCGACGTTCCCGACGATCGCGTCGGCCACCGCGTCGACCAGGCGATCGGCGAGTCGCAGGGCATACCCCTGGGCGAGGCCCTGCCGGGAGCCGAACTCGTTGTAGATGGTCTGCCTGCTGATGCCTGCGGCGCGGGCGACGTCGGACAGCGTGATCGACGACCAGTCCCTGGCCAGCAGCATGTCGCGCATACCGTCCAGGATCGAGTCACGCAGGAGCACCCGCGAGGCCTCGGCATAGGACACTCGCGATGCCGAACGCCTCTCACTCGGGTTGCTCACACGCGCGAGACTAGCTCGTCGCACCGCCGAGGGCGCCCAGGCCGTCACGACCTGGCGACCTCGATCATCTCGAAATCCGCCTTGGCCGCGCCACAGTCCGGGCAACTCCAGTCCTCGGGGATGTCGTCCCACCGGGTGCCCGGGGCGATGCCGTCCTCCGGCCAGCCCTTCTCCTCGTCGTACTCGAATCCGCACTGCACGCACACGAACAACTTGTAGTCAGTCATCTCTTGACTCCCATCTCCTCGAAATCGACCTTCTCGCGCACCGCGCAGTCCGGGCAGCACCATTCCTCGGGAATCTGGTCCCACGTGGTGCCCGCCGGAAACCCCTCCCGCGGAGCGCCTTTCGCCTCGTCGTAGGTGTAGTCACAGCCCGGGCAGCGGTAGGCGCTCACTTGGCTGCGCCTGTCTGCTCCTCGCGCGAGCGCTCGTCGGCGCCTGTCTGCTCCTCGCGCGCGTCGGTCCCGTACTTGGCCAGCACCCGCTCGCGCATCCGCGGATGGATGTTCACCCGGCTGATGTCACCGTCGTAGTGCGCCAGCACCCGGTGGTCCATCACCTTGCGCCACAGCGGCGGAAAGTAGGTCAGGCCGATCATCGACGCGTAGCCGCTGGGCAGGTTCGGTGCCCCCGCCATGCTGCGCAGCGTCTGATAACGCCGCGTCGGATTGGCGTGGTGATCGCTGTGCCGCTGAAGGTGGTACAGGAACAGGTTGGTCACGATGTGGTCGGAGTTCCAGCTGTGCTCGGGCGCGCAGCGCTCGTAGCGTCCGCTGGCGGTCTTCTGCCGAAGCAGGCCGTAGTGCTCGAGGTAGTTGACGGTCTCCAACAGCGCGAATCCGAACACCGCGGAGATGACCACGTACGGAATCAGCGCGACACCGAATATCGCGATGAGTGCGCCGTAGAGCACCACCGACATCGCCCAGGCGTTGAGCACGTCGTTGGACCAGTGCCACGGCGACTTGCCGGCCCTGCGCAGTCGCGCTGCCTCCAGCTCCCACGACGACTTGAGACTCCCCCAGACACTGCGCGGCAGGAACTCCCAGAACGTCTCGCCGAAGCGCGCCGACGCGGGATCCTCCGGCGTGGCAACCCGGACGTGGTGACCGCGGTTGTGCTCGATGAAGAAGTGGCCGTAGCAGGTCTGGGCCAACGTGATCTTGGCCAGCCAGCGTTCCAGCTCGTCCTTCTTGTGCCCCATCTCGTGAGCGGTGTTGATGCCCACCCCGCCGAGCATGCCGACCGACAGCGCGAGGCCGATCTTGGCCGGCCAGCTCAGACCGCCGTCGAATCCGAGCCAGCTCAGGTCCGACGCGGTGAACAGGTAGGCGCCGAGTATCACGCTGGCGTACTGGAACGGGATGTAGATGTAAGTGCAGTAGCGGTAGTACTTGTCGTTCTCCAGCCGCTCCATCACCTCATCGGGCGGGTTCTGCCCGTCGGGCCCGAACCGCATGTCCAACGCCGGCAACACGATGTAGAGCAGGATCGGGCCGATCCACAGCGGCACCTGGGCCGCGGCGTGCCAACCCCAGTGGTTGAACGCCCACACCACCGGCAGCATCACGAACAGCGCCGTCGGCGCGATCAGCCCCATCAACCACAGGTAGCGCTTCTTGTCGCGCCACTGTTCAACCGGGACGCCTGCGTCGACGTCGACCTGTGCGGTCATGTTCGAGTCACCTCCACGTGAGTGCGATCACTATCTGGAGTTGACTATAGAGCCGACTTTGTACGGTGTCTAGACATCAAGGCAGGTTTTGTAAAGGCGCGAGGTGGCGTCACACCCTCCCGTTGCGGTCGTCGTAGCCGCGGGCCTGCGCCGAGCGCCCCGCGGGATCGCCGTAGCCACCGCCGCCTGCGGTCTCGACCCGCACCACCGTGCCCGGTTGCAGCGTCAGCGACGCCTTGTCCGGCAGGCCGGTCAGCTCGGTGCCGTCCGGCGCGATGACCGTTACGCGGGTCGCGACGGCGTCGCCACCACCGTGCGCCCCGCACGGCGCGAAGTCCTCGTGCGTCTGCTCGGAATAGAAGGTGACCCGCTGCGGGACGCCGATGATCTGATACTCGCGGCGCAATCCGAGACCGCCGTTGAAGGTGCCAAGACCCTGCGAGCCGGGGATGAACTCGGTCTTGAGCACCCGCACGCTGTAGTTGGTCTCAACCACCTCGGTCGGCATCACCCCGACGTTGGACATGTAGGTGTCAACCCCGTCCACCCCGTCGGAGAACGGCGTCGCACCGGTACCGCCGCCCACCACGTCGGCCATCACCGACGGGCGACCGGTCACCGGACTGACCGATCCGACGTTGATGCAGAAGAAGCTGACGGTGCTGCTGGCCACGCTCTTGTCCGGCCAGATGGCTGCCATCGCCCGGATGAGGGTGTCGGCGAAACGCTGACAGGTGTTGTGCCGCACCGACACCGCGGCCGGCGACTCCGGATTGAGCACGATACCCAGAGGTGCGGTGACGTCCACGGCGCGCAGCAGCCCGTCGTTGGCGCCGAGGTCGGGAGCCACGACCGCGCGCACCGCGTACACGATGCCCGCCCGCGCGCTGGCCCACGGCACGTTCATCGCACCGGCCACCTGACGATCGCACCCGGACAGGTCGATCGCGAGCTGGTCACCAGTCTTGGTGACCCGCACGTGCACCCTGGTCGGCGCTCCGCCGCGTCCGTCGTCGTCGAGGAAGCCCTCGGCCTCGCCGGTCCCGTCGGGCAGTTCCCGCAGGGCGATGCGCACCCCGCGCTCGACCGAGTCCAGCATCCGCTGCATCACCTCGAGCACCGCCGGCGCGCCGTACAGCGCCGCGAGTTCTGCCACCCGCGCGTCACCGAGGGTGCACGCCGCACGCTGGGCGCGAAGATCGCTGACCGTACTGCGCGGGTCGCGGATGTTCTGCGTGATGACGGCGATCAGGTCCTCGTTCTCCACCCCGGCGATCGACAGCCGGACCGGCGGCAGCACCAGACCCTCACCGAACAGGTCCTCCAGTTCGGGGCCCTCGCTGCCCGGGTTCACCCCACCGACGTCGATGTGGTGGGCCGCGGTGCCCGACCACGCGACCAGCACATCGCCCAGGAAGATCGGCGCGATCACGTTGACGTCGGGCAGATGCATCGCCCCCATGTAGGGGTGATTCGAGATGTAGGCGTCACCGGGCCGAATACGCCCCTGCCAGCGGTCGAGGGTCGCCTTGACCACCAGCGACATCGCGCCCAGCTGAGCCGGGATGTAGTCGGCCTGAGCGACCAGGTCACCGGTCGCGGTGAACAGCGCGCAGGAGAAGTCGTCCATATCCCGGATGATCGGGCTGTAGCTGGACCGCTTCAGCACACTGCCCATCTCCTCGGCAGCCGAATGCAGTGCGGCGGCAACAACTTCGAAGGTGACGGTGTCGACGTCAAAGGTTGCGGGGTTCATGCCACTTCGCTTTCCGTGATGAGGAGATCGCCGCCGGCGACGACCTCGGCGCGCTGACCGGCGCACAGCACCGTCGTGGAATCCATCTGCGCGACGATCGCCGGACCGTCGAAGACATCGCCGAACCGCAGCGACGACCGCTGGTAGACGGGCACCTCCTGGGGACTGAAACCTGGGATCCGCACCGTCCGGCGGGCCAGCACGGCGTCGCTACGCTCTCCGCCACCGTGCTCGCCGGCGGCGGACTCAGGACCGCGTTGCGCGCCGACCGCGGCGACGCGCAGGGTCACGACCTCGACCGGTTCGTCGCGGTTGGCGTGACCGTACAGCTGCTCGTGCGCTGCATGGAATCGATCCGGAATGGCTTGCAGGGCAGCGTCATCCCAGTCGTCGAGTGCCACATTGAGTTCGTATCCCTGGCCGAGGTAGCGGCAGTCCACCGAGGCGCTGACGGAAACGTCGGCGCTCGGTACGCCGTCGTCGACGATCTGTTTGGTCGCCGCGCCCGCAGCGTCACGGAACCAGTCGGCGATGCCCGGCACCGCGTCCGGCCCGAACGGAGTCAGCACCGTCTGGGCGTGGTCGAGGCGCAGCCCGGCGACCAGCAGGCCGTCCGCGGAGAACAACCCCGGCCGGCTCGGCACCAGCACGCTGCGCAGGCCCAGGTGGCGCAACAGCAGTCCGGCGTGCAGTGGGCCCGCCCCGCCGAACGGCACCAGGGTGAACTCCCGGGGGTCCAAGCCCCGCTCGACGCTGACCTTGCGGACCGCCCGCACCATGTGTGCAAGGCCGATCGCCAGGATCGCCTCCGCCGCATCGTCGGTCGACATGCCGAGCACCGCGCCGACGCGATCCACCGCGGCCGCCGCGGCGGGGCGGTCGAGCACCAGGTCGCCTGCGAGTTCGCCGGTGCCCAGTGTGCCGAGCACCACGTGCGCGTCGGTGATGGTGGGTTCGGTGCCGCCGCGCAGGTAACACGCCGGGCCGGGCACCGCCCGGGCTGACTGCGGGCCGACCCGCAGGCGCCCGGTCTGGTCGGTCCAGGCGATGCTGCCGCCGCCCGCCCCAATGGTGTGAATGTCCACGGCCGGGGCAAGCAGTACGTGGTCGCGCACCTCCTGAGTGGTGGTGAACGGAATCCGTTGTTCCCGCACCAGACACACGTCGGTCGAGGTCCCACCCATGTCCAGGCTGATGACGTTGTCGAGCCCGTGCTGCGCGGCGATGGCCACCAACCCCGCGACACCACCCGCCGGACCGGACAGCACCAGCCGGTGGGCGTGCTCCTCGGCCCGGCCCGCGGGCACACTGCCGCCGTTGGACTGCATCACCAAAAACGGCGCCCGCAGGCCCGTCGCGGCCACCGCGTCGGCGGCCCGGTGCGTGTAGCCGCCGATGACGGGGCGCAGGGCGGCGTTGATGACCGTGGTCGCCGTACGCAGATACTCCCGGAACTCGCGGGCCACCTCGCTGGACAGGGTGACCGGCGTGCCCGGCAGCGCGCGCCGCAGCGCCGCACCGAGCCGTCGTTCGTGGGTGTCATCGAGGTAGCTGAACAACAGACTGACCGCGATGGCCTCCGCCTCCAACGCGGCGACTTCGGCGACCACCCGGTCGATCTCACGGTCGTCGAGGGCCACCACCACCTCGCCCGTGCTGGTGAGGCGTTCTTCGACCTCGATGCGGGCATGCCGCTGCACGAGGTCGTCCGGGCGCTCGGGGGTCAGGCTGTAGACGTTGGGCCGACTCGACTGCCGGTACCCCATGACGTCGCGAAACCCGCGGGTGGTGACCAAACCCACCCGCGCGAGATTGCCGGTGAGAATGGCGTTGGTGGCGACCGTCGTCCCGTGGCACAGCAGCGAGACGTCGCCGACCGGCATCCCCTGCGCTGCCAGGGCGGCGACCGCATTCGCCAGACCTCGCGACGGATCATCCGGCGTAGACGCCACTTTGGCGACCAGCACCCGGCTGTCATCGGCCCGCGCGACGGCGTCCGTGAACGTCCCGCCGGCGTCGATACTCACCGTCCACTGGGCTTGCTGCTGTGTTCGATTCACCTGCGCCACCTCTCGGTTGCAGCGGCCGGATCGCCGCTGTCCCCAGTACAGCCGAGCGGTAGCTGGATCGTCATGCGTCATTCGACGGAGCCGCCGACCGCGACCGGCTACGTCGAATGACGCATGACCGCCTGCGGGCTGCCGACGACAATCGCGGGATGTCAGCACGACCGTTGCCGCAATGGCCCGACGGCGCCCCCTATGGCGCCAGCATCACGTTCGACTTCGACGCCGAGGAGGTGTGGATCGGCGAGGATCCGGCGAACGCGAACCGGCCCGGTGTGCTCTCGCAGGGCACCTACGGGCCGAAGGTGGCGATCCCGTTGCTGCTCGATCTGCTCGAACGGCACCAGGTCACCGCGACGTTCTACGTTCCCGGCGGCGACGCCGAGCGCCACGGTGACCGGGTCAGGGAGATCATCGCCGCCGGCCACGAGATCGGCCATCACGGTTACACCCACCGCTCCCCGACCGCGCTGACCCGCGACGAGGAGGAGACCGAGCTGATCCGCGGTCTCGAGGTGCTGCGCGGGCTCGGCGCCGACGTGGTCGGCTACCGGTCGCCATCCTGGGACTTCAGCCCGCACACCCTGAATCTGCTGGCGGCGCACGGATTCGAGTACTCGTCGAACCTGATGGACGACATCCGCCCGTACCGCCATCCGGCTGGCATCGTCGAGGTTCCGGTGTCCTGGCTGCTCGATGACGCGCCGCACTTCTGGTTCGCCGGGGACACCTGGAACAAGACCATCCGCACCGTCGGCGAGGTCTATGAGCTGTGGAAGGACGAGCTCGACGGCATCGCCGCACTCGGCGCGCACTACATGCTCACGATGCATCCGCAGTTCATCGGCCGTCCGTCACGGCTGGCCCTGCTCGACCGGCTGCTGACCGATATGCGCAACTCCGGGGCGTGGATCGCGCCCACCCGCGACGTCGCGCGGTTGGTCCCGTGACCGGCGCCGCGCACCGTTGCGCCATCGTCACCGGCGCCGCCGACGGTCTCGGCCGTGACATCGCGGAGCGCCTGCTCACCGACGGGTGGTGTGTCGTGGCCGCTGACATCAGCCCTGCCGTCGGCGACATCTTCACGGCCGGCGCGTTCGACGGCCGGGTACGCGCCACCGTCGCCGACATCGCCGCCCCCGACACCGGCGACGCGCTGATCCGTACGGCGATGGCCTCCTACGGCAGGATCGACGCCGTGGTCAACAACGCCGGTGTCGGCGGACCGAGCGGGGATCTGGATGCCATCGAGATGGCCGATGTCGAGCGCACCCTCGAGGTGAATCTGCTTGGGCCGATACGACTGTGCCGCGCCGCCATCCCGCTCCTCAAGGAGCAGGGGTCGGGCCGCATCGTCAACGTCGGGTCACTGTTCGCCGACCAGCCAGTGGTCGGCGGCAGCCCCTACATCATGTCGAAGGCGGCGCTGCGCAGCCTGTCGCAATGTCTGGCTCTGGAACTCGGCCCCAGCGGTATCACGGTCAACACCGTGGCACCCGGCTACATGATGACCAAGATGCACGAGGAGGAAGTGGCCGCGCAGGCGCGAGCGGCCGGGGTAGACACTGACGAGCGACTGCTGGCACTGCGGGCCGAGGTTCCGCTACGCAGGCACGGCAACGGCGCCGACGTGGCCGGTGCGGTGGTCTGGCTGCTGTCCGACGACGCCGCGTATGTCACCGGTCAGACGATCGGCGTCAACGGCGGGGTACAGGTGAACTGATGCGCAGAATCGTAGTCACTGGAGCAAGCTCGGGGATCGGCCTCGCGGTGGCCCGCCGAGCCCACGAACTGGGTTGGACGGTCGCCGGGATCGACCGGACACCCAACGCCGACAACACCTTTGCAGGCGACGCCTTTGCAGACGGCGCCGGCCACATCGCCGACGTCACCGACGCTGCCCAGGTGTCTTCAGCGGTGGACGCGATCACCTCGGCCTGGGGCGGTGCACCGGATGCGCTGGTGCACTGCGCGGGGATCTACCGAGTTGCGCCCACCGTCACGCTGGCCCCCGCCGACTGGGACGACACCATGAGCGTCAACGCCCGTGGCACGTTCCTGGTGGCGCAGGCCGTCGCCGCACGGATGATCGCCGCGGGCAACCCCGGGTCGATCGTGGTGCTTGGCTCGGTCGGCGCCGGGCGCGGCGACCTGACCGAACCCGGTGCCGCCTACGCCGCCAGCAAGGGCGCGGTGTCCGCGCTGGTCCGCCAGCTCGCCGTCGAGTGGGGCCCGGCGGGCATCCGCGTCAACAGTGTCGTGCCCGGCGTGATCGACACCGCCATGACCACGCTGACGTCGAACCCGGACGCGGCGAACGCACTGCTGAGTCGGTTGCCACTGGGCCGGTTGGGCACCGCCGATGAGGTCGCGGCGGCCTGCCTGTTCCTGGCCGGATCCGACAGCAGCTACATCACCGGAACCGAAATCACCGTCGACGGAGGCTATCTCGCGTCATGAGTAATCAGGCTGACCTTCCCATCGTCACCGTGACGGGCGGTGCACGCGAACGCGGCGCCCAGTACGGCGAACAGGCGGCGACGCGGGTGCGCCGCACCCGGGACGCCTATGCCGAGGTCTACGCCCACTACGCCACGTGGGATTGGGACCGGGTGCGCGACGAGGCGCAGGCGTTCGTCGCACCGATAGAGAGTTTCCATCCCGCCTCGCTCGAGGAGATGCGCGGTATCGCCGACGGTAGCGGGCTGGAGTTCGCCGACGTGTTGGCGATGAACCTGCGCACCGAGATCCTGTTCGCCGCCAAGGTGCGCGCTGCGGGCGCCCAGTTACCGCCGGTGCTGGAGTGCACGTCGTTCTCGGCGGTGTCCGATGACGGCACGCGACTGTTCGGCCAGAACTGGGACTGGCTGACGTTCTCGGCCGACACCGTCGTGCTGGTCGAGGCCACACCTGATGACGGCCCGAGTTTCATGACGGTCGTCGAGGCCGGGCTGCTCGCCAAGTTCGGCATGAACTCGGCTGGCCTGGTGATCGCCACCAACGCACTGGTGTCCGCGAACGACACCGGCGCACCCGGGGTGCCCTATCACGTCATGTTGCGGGCACTGCTGGACTGCCGTACCCCGACTGCCGCGGCCACGCTCCTGCAGTCGGTGCCGCGCTCATCGTCGGCGAACTACCTCATCGGCAGCGGTGACGGCCTGGCCGTGGACGCCGAGACCCGGCCCGGCGAGTTCGACGCGATCTCCTGGCAGCTGCCAGACGACAACGGCCTGCTGCTGCACACCAACCACTTCTCGGTGGCGCCGCTACGCGACCTGGGCGGCACCGATATGGGGCTGAAGCTGATGGCCGACTCGTTGTTCCGGCTGCAGCGGATACGGGATCTGGTGCACGCCAGCCCGAACGGCGGGGTGGCCGACTGGCAGCGCATCCTGGCCGACCACGCCGGTGATCCAGCGGGCATTTGCTGTCATCCCGATCCCGACGCCGACCCCATCGACCGGTGGACAACGGCAACCGGGGTGATCTTCGACCCCGCACACCGCCGGGCACACATCTCGGTCGGCAATCCGTGCCAGGGCCGCTGGCTGCTCCGCGACTACACCGAGGCGTGGGCGTAAACTCCGGCTACCAGGGACTTTGCGTCTGCCCTGGAATTAACCGCTGGATGGAGACCGATGTCGCGGGTCGTCGCTGAGCTCACGCTCGAGCCGGGATCACGCGTGCCTGTCGCCGACGGCGCGGTGCCGCCGGACGTGATCCGGTACGGGCGGGCGTTCTTCCTGAGCACCCGCGAGTCGTTGCGCTTCCTGTACCGCCACGACGACACCTGGCTGGCCGTTCACCTCGTCCGCCAGCGGTGCGCCACCGATTCCAGCTCCGGGGCTCGCGGGTCGCCTGGCGCGGCGGCGGGCGAGCGGGTGTCGTTGCGCGTCGCCGAGGTCGAGATGCCACGCGGTATCACCGTCCGCGAGGTGGACGTGCTGACGCTGCTGGCGCTCGGTCTGACCAACTCGGGGATCGCCGAGCGGCTGGGCACCAGCGCCCGGACCGTCTCCACACAGATCGAGCGACTGCTCACCAAACTCGACCAGGACACCCGCGGCGGGCTGGCAGCGCTGGCCGTCGACTCCGGTCTGCTGCGGTTGCCGATACCCGGCGGTGTGGACGGCAGGCCCGGCATCGGCGTGGTCGAGCTGGAGTCGATAGCCAATGCGGTGCCGCGCACCGAGGTGGCACCGCTGCGGCCCGCCTATCCACGGAAACGGCCGTTCCTGGTCGGGACATTGATTCCCACCGGGGCGGCGCGCGCCGACGGTGTCGAGGTGCTGCACGGAGCCACCCTGGCGGTGGAGGAACTGAACGCCACCGGCGGTGTCTCCGGCCGCCGGGTTGAGCTCGTCACCGCCGACGTCGACGTGTTCAGCTGGGACAGCGTGGAACGCGGTATGGACCGACTGTTCGCCGGTGAGGTCGACGCAATCACCACCAGCTACGCCAGCGCGGAACACTCCGCGGTCATCGACCTCGCCGCCGATTACGGAAAGCCGTTCCTGCACACCGCCACGTTCGCCGAGCAGGTCGAGCAGACCGAGGCCGACCCCACCCGGTTCGGCGCGGTACTGCAGACCTGCGCCTCGGAGACGGCCTACGGCGTGGGGCTGATGCGGCTGCTCACCGACCTCGAGACCCGTGGGCTGTGGCAGCCGCGCACCCGCCGGATCGTCAGCATCGAGGCGGCGACGTCGAGTACCCGGGTGACCAACGAGCACTTCCTGGCCATCGCGGGAAGCGCCCAGTGGTCGGTCGACGACCTGATCCGGGTGCCGATCGGCACCACCGACTGGTCCGGTGTCGCGGCGCGGGTGGCGAGGCTGGAACCCGAGGTGGTGATGGTGACCCACTTCCTCGACCAGGAGGTCGCCGCCTTCCAGCGCGAGTTCGTCACCCTGGGCCTGCCCGCCCTCGTCTACTGCGTGTACGGCCCGTCGATCCCGCAGTTCCAGACCACACTCGGCAGCATTGCCGACGGGGTGATCTGGTCCACCACCACCGGGACCTACGACGACGTGTTGGGACAGCGGTTCCGCAGCCAGTACTCGGCCCGCTTCGGCCGGCCACCGGGCTGGTCGCAGGCCGGTGCCGCCTACGACCAGGTCAACCTGCTGGCCGCGGCGTGGTCAGCGACCGCGACCCGCGGCACCGAGGACGTCGTCCGCTACCTGCGGCGCTGGCCGCACCGCGGGGTCAACGGGGTGTACTACTTCGGCGAGCGCAACCACGCCACGCTGTCCTATCCCGACGCCACCCCGGACCCGTCGATGGGACAGGCGCACATGATCTACCAGATCCAGGACGGCAGCCACCGCGCGCTGTCTCCGGAACCATTCGGGTCGTTGGCACGGTTTCGCATGCCGTCGTGGTGCGTCGCCGAGTAGCGGCGTCGTCCGCTCTCTTCCGCCCCGGCAGGGTTGTCCGTCTTCCGCCGCGGCAGCGGCTGTCCGTCAGCCGCGGCAGCGGCTATCCGTCAGATGACGGATGCACGAATCGCACCCGTTCGCTGTACTGACAGCCGCTGTTAGCACTGCGGCGATGCCCTGTATACGAAGGAGACCAACATGTCGGACACGCCCGTTCCCGGCCGGCCGCGCGGAGTCTCCAGACGCAACTTCGTCCGGGGGTTGACGGCGGCGGGCGCCGGTGGCGTCGTCGTCGGCGGGGCCGCCTCATGGGTGATGAAGCCCCAAGGCAGTGCCAGCATGTCGGCGGGCGGATCCGGCGAGACCGTCAGAATCGGCAGCGTCGCCCCCATCACCGGGCCGTACTCCGGTGACGGCCTGGAGATGGTGCGCGGCGCCCAGTTGGCGATCGAGGACATCAACGCCGCGGGCGGGTTGGCCGGCCGGCCGGTCGAGCTGGTCACCGCGGACATCTCCGATCAGGCACCCGAGAACTTCATCCAGGCCGCGCAGCGCCTGATCTCGCAGGAACGGGTGGCCGCGGCGTTCGCCGGCTACACCTCCACCACCTCGGCCGAGTACAGCATCTACGCGAATGCCGGTGTGCCACTGCTGCACACCAACACCCTGCAGGCCAATACCGACTTCGTCGTCGACAAGGGCATCACCAACATCTTCCAGTGCTGCCCCACCGAGGTCTGGTACGCCGAGGGATTCATCCAGCTCATGCAGGAGTGGATCCGCACCAAGGCATGGACGCCGCACTCCAACACCGCCGCGGTCATCTCCAGCAATGACTCCTACAGCGTCTCGATCGCCCGGGTCTTCCAGGACGGCATCAAGAAGCTCGGCTGGGACGTCACGCTGTACGACGAGGTCACCGCGCCGAACGCCGACTGGGGTCCCCAGTTGGCCCGCATCCGCGCCAATCCGCCAGCACTGATCTTCATCACCGACTACCTCGCCGGTGACCTGGCCAGCTTCGCCACCCAGTTCGCCAGCGGCCCAACCCCGTCACTGCTGTATCAGCAGTACGGTCCGAGCGTGCCCGAGTACCTCGACCTGGCCAAGGGCGCGGCCAACGGGGTGCTGTGGTCGACGACCATCGGCACGCTGCCCGACGCCATGGGTGATGACTTCCGCGGCCGCTACGAGCGGACCTTCGACGCCGTTCCTGGCATGAGCCAGTCGGGCGCGCAGTACGACACCGTGCGACTGTGGGCCCGCGCCGCCGCCCAAGCCGGCGATCCCTACGACTTCGCGAAGGTCACGGAGTTCCTGAAGGCCAGCATCTTCCGCGGCGTCGTCGGCACCTACCGGTTCGACCAGAAGGAACTCACCGCGCTCCCCTACCCAGACAAGGTGGACGACCCCAGCCTGGCCATGCCGCACCTGACCTACCAGATTCAGGACGGCAAGCAGGTGCTGTTGTCTCCGCAGCCCTACAGCAAGGGCACCTTCGCCCTGCCGACGTGGGTCCGCTGAGCACATGACCGCACCCATCTTCGAAACCGTCTCGGTCACAAAACGATACGGTGGCCTGACCGCGGTGGACGGTGTGTCGGTCACGGTGAACGCCGGTGAGGTCTTCGGCATCGCCGGGCCCAACGGCGCAGGCAAGACCACGTTCTTCGACGTCGTCACGGGCATGACGAAGGGCACCTCGGGTGAGGTCCGGTTCCGCGGCGAGTCGGTCACCCACGCCAGCGTCACCCAGATCTGCCATCGCGGCATCGCCCGCACGTTCCAGCATCCCTCCGTCTTCGACACGCAGACGGTGCTCGCCAACGCCGTCGTCGGCGCGCAGTTCGGCGACGGCAGACGCTGGTGGTCAGCGCTGCGCAAGGATCCGAAGACGCTGCAGCGCGCCTGGAGCGAACTGGAGTTCGTCGGGCTTGCCGACAAGGCGGACCGCCTGGCCGGACCGCTGCCGGTGTTCGACAAGAAGAAGTTGATGATCGCCTCGGCGCTGGCCACCGAGCCCGAGATGCTGTTCCTGGATGAACCTTTCGGCGGTCTGAGCCTTGCCGAGATCGACGAGTTGATCGCCTTGCTCACCGCCATCAGGGAGCGCTCGGTGACGATCGTGCTCATCGAGCACGTCATGCGCGCGCTGATGACGCTGTCCGACCGGGTGCTCATCATGAACCAGGGCAAGACCCTCTTCGAAGGCACACCCGCCGAGGTCGTCGCGCACGAGGAGGTCGTCCGGGTCTATCTCGGCGAGGCTCCCGCGGATGCCGCGGCCCCCACCGCCGAGGACGGTACCGCCGATGCCTGACGCACTGCTCGATATCGCCGGCCTGCACGCCGGCTACGACGCGACGACGGTCGTGCACGGGGTGGACCTGCGCGTGGACACCGGCGAGTTCTCGGTCCTGATCGGGCCGAACGGTCACGGCAAGACGACGATCCTGCGCGCCGTGAGTGGGCTCATCACACCCGTGTCGGGCAAGATAAGCCTTGCCGGACAGGACATCACGCGCCTGCGCACCGAGCACATCGCCGCGCGCGGCCTGGTGCACATCCCGCAGGGCGACCTGCTCTTCCCGGATATGACGGTGCTGGAGAACCTGACGCTCGGCGCGTTCCTGCGCAAGGGCGGGCGGGCCGAACGCATGCAGCACCTCGACCGGGTGTACGACATCTTCCCGCGGCTGGCCGAACGGTCCAGCCAGCGCGCCCGCACCCTGTCCGGCGGCGAACGCCGGATGCTGGCGATCGGGCGTGGCCTGATGGCCGACGCCCGGATGCTGATGATCGATGAACCCAGCCTCGGACTGGCACCGGTTCTGGTGGACGAGGTGTACCGGCAGATCGCCGCGATTCACCGGTCCGGTATGACGATTCTGCTTGTCGAGGAGAACTTTTCGCGTGTCCGCGAGCTGGCCGACCGGCTGACCCTCGTCGAGAACGGCGCGGTGCGCGCCACCGGGACCGTCAAAGAGGTGCTGTCCGACCCGGCCGTAGCGGCCACATACCTCGGAGTGGACTCGTGAATCTGCTGCTTCAGACCCTGGTCAGCACCATCGTGCAGGGGTCCATGCTCGCGCTCATCACCATCGGCATGAGCCTGGTCTACGGCACCCTACGGGTGCTCAACATGGCCCAGGGCGTCATGGTCATGGTCGGCGGTATGGCCGCCTACGTGTTCGTCGCCCAGTTGGGGCTGCCGGTGTGGGCGGCACTGGTGTTGGCGGCGTTCGTCGCCTTCCTGCTCGGTGTGCTCACGTTCTACAGCGCGGTGCGTCCACTGCTGGGGCGCGCCGGGGTGGATTTCGAGATGACCGCGTTCATCTCGACTTTCGCGATCGCCACCATCGTCCAGAGCGTCGTGCTGGCGATCTTCGGTCCGCGGCAGAAGCCGTTCCCGGAACTCATCACCGGCCGCCTCGACCTGTTCGCCGGCGTGTCGATCACCTACCACTCGCTGCTGATGGCGGTACTTGCCATCGTGATGCTGCTGGGCCTCGGGCTCTTCCTGACCCGCTCGCGCTACGGCCTCGCGATCACGGCCGTCGCGCAGAACATCGACGCCGCACGTCTGATGGGCATTCCGGCCCGCCGGGTCTATGTCATCGCCATGGGGCTGGCCGCCGCGCTGGCCGGCATCGCCGGGGTGCTGCTCGCGCCGATCTACTTCGTCTACCCCAACTCCGGTGACCTGCCACTGCTGCAGGCCCTGATCGTGGCGATCTTCGCGGGCCTGGGCAGTGTGCGCGGCACCATCATCGCCGCCTACATCATCGGGTTCGTACAGGCAGCCGTCTCCATCTACTGGAGTTCAACCTATGCGCTGCCCGTGTTGTATGCGGTGATCCTCGTCGTCCTCGTCTTCCGCCCCTGGGGTATCGACGGCAAACCCCAGGAGGCACGGCTGTGAGCACGGAGACCACCCCCGCCACCACCAACCCCACCGCCAAGGCCCGCACGTGGTCCGCCACCACGATGGGATGGCCACGGCCACAACGAATCGCACTTGCCGTCGGCTTGGTGGCCGCGGTCGCGTTGCCGTTCATCGTGCCCAACAGCAGCTGGCTGGTGGTCGCCACGCTCGGGGCGATCTGGTTGACGCTGAACCAGAGCTGGAACCTGGTGCTCGGATTCTCCGGCGTGTGGCACTTCGGCCAACTCGCCATCTATGCCATCGGCGCCTACGTCGCGGCGGTGCTGAGCCTGCACACCTCACTTCCCGCGGTGGCCTCGATACTCCTGGGCGGTTTCGCGGCCCTTGCTGTTTCGGTGCTGCTCTCGCTGCCGGCTCTGCGCCTTCGCGGCATCTATGTATCGCTGATGACCTTCGGCTTCGCCGAAGTGGTACGCCTGCTGATCATTTCCGACCAGAGCGGGGTCACCGGCGGTTCGTATGGGTTGTCCGGCTACCCCGGATTCGGCCTGCAGGGTCTCGACAGCGTCGCAGGAGAACGGGCGTCGTACTGGATCGCCCTCGGCGTGGCGGTGCTCACCGGCATCGCGCTGTACTTCGTGGTGCGCTCCCCGCTGGGGAGCGGTTTGGTCGCCCTGCGCGACAACTCACCGTTGGCGGCAGCCCGCGGGATCAGCCCCCGGACGTATCAGATGGTGGTGTTCGGCCTGTCCGGTTTCTTCGCGGGCGTGGCCGGGGCGTTGTACGCGTACGTGTTCGGCGTGGTCTCACCGAGCCTGATGGGACTGGCCCCGATGACACTGCTGGTCACCATGCTCGTGGTGGGCGGGCTCGGCACGGTGATGGGCCCGATCGTCGGGACTGTCATCATGACGTTCGTGCAGGCCCGGCTGCAGAGCTGGCCCGATATCCGGCTGATCGTGCTCGGGCTGATCCTGCTGCTGATGATCATCGCCGTGCCCCGCGGACTGATGCCGGTCGCCGCAGGTTGGAAGAAGCGGCTCGACGACTGGATCGCCGAGGACGAGATCGACGATCAGGACTCGGCCGCTGCGGCCTCTCGCCGCCCCAGCAGTGAATGACGCCGGCCGTACAGCAGATACACGAACACGCCCAGCACCATCCAGACGCCGAACCGGATCCACGTCAGCCCCGTCAGGTTCAGCATCAGCCACACACAGGCGATGATCGACACGATCGGCAACGCCGGAACCCACGGGGCCCGGAATCCGCGTTTGAGGTCGGGCCGGGTGCGGCGCAGCACGATGACGCCCGCGGAGACCAAGACGAACGCGAACAGCGTCCCCACGTTGACCATCTCCTCGAGCCGTTCGATCGGGAACACCGACGCCGCCACCGCGACCACCAGGCCAACCAGCACGGTTATGCGCACCGGCGTTCCCTGCGGTCCGGTCTTGGCCAACCCGCGCGGCAACAACCCGTCGCGTGACATCGCGAAGAGCACCCTGATCTGACCGAGGAGCAAGACCATCACCACGGTGGTGAGCCCGGCGAGCGCACCGATCGAGATGACGGTGGCCGCCCACTCCACGCCGTTGGCGGAGAACGCTGACGCGAGGTTGGCCTGACCGTCCGGTCCAGTCTTGAGTTCGGTGTAGGGCACCATGCCCGACAGCACCACCGACACCGCGACATAGAGCGTGGTCACGATGGCCAACGACAGCAGGATGCCGCGCGGCACGTCACGCTGCGGGTTCCTGGTCTCCTCCGCCGTGGTGGCCACGATGTCGAACCCGATGAAGGCAAAGAACACGATCGAGGCCCCAGCCAGCAGTCCGTACCAGCCGTACGTGCTGCCCTCCGCGCCGGTGATCAGGGAGAACACCGACTGGTCGATTCCTCCGCCGGCCTCACCGCCGGACTCTGCTGGCGGGATGAAGGGCGAGTAGTTGGCCGCCTTGATGTAGAACGCCCCGACGATGACGACCAGCAGGACCACCGACACCTTGATCGCGGTGATGGCAAGGCTGAAGTTGGCCGACAGCTTCGTGCCGCGCGCCAGGAGCAGGCACAGGGCCCCGATGATCAGCAGCGCGCCCCAGTCCAGGGTCACACGTCCGAGGTCCATGGTTCCGCCGGAGAAGCCGAACACCGTGCCCAGATACGACGACCACCCCTTGGCGACGACGGCACCGGCGACCGCGAACTCGAGGATCAGGTCCCAGCCGATGATCCACGCGGTGAACTCACCGAAGGTGGCATAGGAGAACGTGTAGGCGCTGCCCGCGACCGGCACGGTCGAGGCGAACTCGGCGTAGCACAGCGCCGCCAGGCCGCAGGTGATCGCGGCGATCACGAAGGAGACTGAGATGGCGGGCCCGGTCAGGTCGCCGGCCGTCGACGCGGTGATGGTGAAGATGCCCGCGCCGATGACGACGGATACCCCGAACACGGTGAGGTCGCGCCAGGTCAGGTCCTTGCGGAGGCGGGTGTCGGGGTCGTCGGTGTCAGCGATCGACTGCTCGACCGATTTGATCCGCCACCGATCCGTCATGATTCCCCGCCTTCTCTGGCTGTGTGACCGAACCCTACTGAGTAGGGTCCCGGCCACGCCGAGAAATGGGTTGCGCGCTAGAGGCCGACGGTGACCCGAAACAACCTGCTGGGCCGTTCGGCGACCAGACGGATCGGTCCGTCGTCGGCGGCCACCCACGCCGAGGCACCCCGGTCGAGGGTCAGAATGTTCGACTTCGCATGCACGGCAACCGATCCCTCGATGCACAACAGCACCTGCGGCCCGTCGTGCCGGGACGGCGCGTCGACCTGGTGGCCAAGATGATCGCCGTCCACGCTCAGCACCGAAACGGCGAACTCGGGTGCGGGTGTGTCATAGACGAGTTCGAGGCCGTCGCCGATCTCGTGCGGGACGATCAACGACTCCGTGGTCGGGGTGAAGTCAAGCACCCGCAACAGCTCGGGCACATCCACGTGCTTGGGGGTCAGGCCGCCGCGAAGGACGTTGTCGGAGTTCGCCATCACCTCGAAGCCCATGCCGTGCAGGTAGGCGTGCAGATTGCCCGCGGGCAGGTACATGCCCTCACCCGGCGCCAGGCTGATCCGGTTCAGCAGCATCGAGGCCAGCACGCCCGCGTCACCGGGATAGCGCTCCCCCAGTTCCAGCACCGTCTTCGCCTCGGCCTCGTACGTGGTCTGGCCGGAACGGAGGTAGTTGATCGCACCATCGAGCACCACCGGCACCAGCACGTCCAGATCGGGCTGGGGTGCGGTGATCCAGGTGGTGAACAGGGTGCGCAGGCCATCGGCATCCGCCTGCCCCAGCAGCAGGCCGATGTACGGGTCGAGTTCGGGAACGTCCAACGCAGCCATGAGTTCGGCGCTACCCGCGGCCGGCCGGAACCCGGCCAACGCCTCGAACTGCCCGATCGCCACGATCAGCTCGGGCTTGTGGCTGCGGTCGCGGTAGTTGCGGTTGGGCGCGTTGATCGGGAGGTTGAGCCGATCCTCGCGAGCGAAACCCTCCGCGGCCTGGTCCGCACTCGGGTGGGCCTGCAGGGACAGCGGTTCGTCGGCGGCCAGCACCTTGGCCAGGAACGGCAGCGCGTCGCCGAAGCGCTGCCGTGTGGCGGCCCCCAGCTCCCCCTCCGGATCGGCACTGATCACGTCCAGCAGCGAGTGCTCCGTGCCGTCGCCGTCGAGGTAGGCCGGATCCCCCGGATGCGCGCCCAGCCACAGTTCAGCCTCGGGATGCGCTGTCGGGCTTGGCCTTCCAGTGAAATCGGCAATTGCGGTGCGCGATCCCCACGCATAGGTCCGCACCGCGCCACGTAGCAGGTCCACTCGCCTAACCTCGAACAAGTCTCAGGTATGCGGCCGCCATCTCGAGCCGCACTGCCAACATCGCCAACTGCTGTTCGGTTCGCCCGCTCGGCGGCGGCGCCGCGACATCCCCGATGTCCTCGGCGCTGATCGTGGTCGCGTCGTCGAAACCAGCCAGCCTTGTCATTATGCCGGGCCGGTCCCCGTCGGTGGTCAACACGATGGTGCGGACCCGAGCCGGCAGCGGGCCGTCGATCTCCTCATCGTGGAACAGGGAGGTCTCGTAGTTGGCGCCACCGGTCAGTCCGGCGTGCAGGACGACCATGACGTCGGACAGGCTCACCGACGCGACAGGCAGGTGGGCCACCCGCAGCAGCACCGCACTGATGTGGCGGGCCAGAGCCAGCGTGGACGTGTCATGGCCGGCCAGCACGACGGTCCCATCCGACATCCGGTCGGCCAGGGTCTTGGCGGGGTTGGTGAACACCTCGCGGCCGACGCTGTTGCGCAGCGCCTCGGCGTCGAGTTCGTCGGCCAGCGCCGCCACATCGACGTTCATGCCCGGGTCGACGACGTCCAGGGCGACCAGCCCCGCGGCCAGGTAGCGGGCCAGACCGAAGTCGTCGGGAACCCGCAGCCGCGGCGGCAGCAACACCGCTCGACCGGCTGCGACGTCGCGCAGCGGGCCCTCCTCGGGGGCGACGACCAGAACCCGCGCCCCGCGCCGGACACCTGTGGCAGCCGCGGCGACCAGTGCCGGGTCGGCGGCGTCGTCACCGGCCACCACCAGTACGTCGAGCGCCCCGATCCACGGTGGCACCTCGGGGGCGATGACGATCGGCGCGGCTGTGGAGCCACCGAGCACAGCCGCCAGGATCTCTCCCGCCGCCTCCGCGGCCCCGTGGCTGGCCACCCAGATCACGGTGCGCGGCGGCTGTCCGGACCGCAGTGGTTCGAACACGCCCTCCTCGAGCGCCGCCGCGGTCGCCCGCATCTGGGCACCTGCCATGGCGGCGGCACGAAGCAGACCGTCGCGGTCGGCGTCGATCAGGCCGTCGACGTCGTCGAGGTCAATGCCGGCCGCGCGCGAACGCGAGTCCGCATTCACGGGGTGGACCCGCCCGGACCCGGCGTCGCCGAGATCTGCGCACCCACGTGCTCGACGATCTGGTCGACCTCGGCGGTCGTGCGCGCCTCCACGTTGAGCCGCAGCAGCGGTTCGGTGTTGGACGTCCGCAGGTTGAACCAACTGCCCTCGCCGAGATCGACGGTGACGCCATCGAGGTGGTCGATGGCGACGATGTTGCCCTCGTAGGACTGCAGGACCGCGTCAACGCGTGCGGCGGCATCCGACACGGTGAAGTTGATCTCGCCGGATGCCTCGTAGCGCTGATAGTCGGCCATGATCGCCGACAGCGGCCGATCCTGCTCGCCGAGCGCGGCCAACACATGCAGCGCCGCGAGCATGCCGGAGTCCGCACCCCAGAAGGCACGGAAGTAGTAGTGCGCGGAGTGCTCGCCGCCGAAGATCGCGCCGGTCTCCGCCATCAACCCCTTGATATAGGAGTGACCGACGCGCGAACGCACGGCTGTGCCACCGCGTTCGACGATCAGCTCGGGCACCGCCCGCGAGGTGATCAGGTTGTGGATGACGGTGGCGCCGATCTCGCGGCCGAGTTCGCGGCCGGCCACCAGTGCGGTCACCGCCGACGGCGATACCGGTTGGCCCAGTTCGTCGACGACGAAGCAGCGGTCGGCGTCGCCGTCGAATGCCAGCCCGATATCGGCTCCGGTCGCCAGCACGTGAGCCTGCAGGTCGACCAGGTTCGCGGGGTCGAGCGGATTTGCCTCGTGGTTGGGGAACGTGCCGTCGAGTTCGAAGAACAACGGCAGCAGGGTGATCCCGGGAATGGCGCCGAGGACCGCCGGGGTGGTGTGACCGCCCATGCCGTTACCGGCGTCGACGGCCACCCGCAACGGCCTGCCGCTCTCGATGTTCACCAGCGAACGCAGGAAGTCGGCGTACTCAGCCAGCACGTCGCGATCTGAGATGGTGCCCGCAGCACCGTCTGCGGCCGGCACACCGTTGATGACCTCGTCGCTGATGGTCGTCAGCCCGGTGTCCTTGCCGACCGGCTTCGCGCCGGCGCGGCACAGCTTGATGCCGTTGTAGGCGGCCGGATTGTGGCTTGCGGTGAACATGGCGCCAGGACAGTCGAGCCGCCCCGACGCGAAGTAGAGCTGGTCGGTGGAGGCGAGCCCGATCCTGACCACGTCGAGACCCTGGGCCACCACACCTTCGGCGAACGCGGTCGCCAGCGACGGCGAACTCGATCGCATGTCGTAGCCGATCACGACCTGGCGCGCACCCGGAGCGGACTCGTCACGCACCAGCCGGGCGAACGCGCCACCGACGTCGAACACGAACTGCTCGTCGATCTCCTCGCCGACCAGCCCGCGCACGTCGTAGGCCTTGATCACACGGTTTACAGCCGCAGCGGGCCGAGACATAGAGCTCCTTGATTCCCGTAACGGTCTCCGCATCCCCTCGCGAGAATGCACCTGGGGTCAGCCTATCGGCTGGCGAAGTCTGGTGCTGCCGGTCACACCGCGCAGCTACGAATCCGTTTGCGGAAACCAGTCCCAGGGTCCTAGTCCGCGGGGTCGGGCAGCACGCGGAGGTGGCCGCGCCTGCGGCCGTTCTGCTCCGGGCGCTGGGTCGGCGGCGCCATCAGCGCACCGCCCTGGGCCCCGGTCGTGGGGTCGGAGAATCCGGCCACGACGCCGTTGACCTGAAGGCCGCCGTCGCGCCCCTCCCGCACCGCGTCGGCGAGTGCGACGAGGTCATCCTCATCGCTGTGCGCGGGCAACGGGCTGGCGTGCCGAACCAGCTCCCATCCAACCGGCGCCGTGATGCGGCCGGCGTGGACGACGCACAGATCCCAGGAGTGCGGTTCGGAAACGGTGGCCAGGGGTCCGACGACCGCAGTCGAGTCCGAGTAGACGAAGGTCAGCGTCGCCACGGCATAGTGCGGGCACCCAGGCCTGCAGCAGCGACGGGGAACGTTCACGAAGCAGAGGCTATCGCGGGACGCCTCCGCGAGCAGACGGACACGCGCGCCATGGGTCGGCCGATCTCCAACCGTTACGATCGACCAATGGCCGAGTCCAGTCGTTTGGGGCCGCGCCGCCGTAGGGAGATGCGCGGACCGCTGTTGCCCGCCACGGTGCCGGGCTGGCGCAGCCGAGCCGAGCGATTCGACATGGCGGTCCTGGAGGCGTACGAACCCATCGAGCGCCGGTGGACCGAGCGGGTGTCGACCCTTGATGTCGCGGTCGATGAGATACCGCGGATCTCACCGCGGGATCCCGAGAGTGTGCAGTGGCCGCCGGAGGTTATCGCCGACGGTCCCATCGCGTTGGCCCGGTTGATCCCGGCGGGTGTGGACACGCGGGGAAATGCGACACGGGCACGAATCGTGGTGTTCCGCAAGCCGATTGAGCGGCGAGCCAAGGACACCGACGATCTCGCCGATTTGTTACACGAAGTGTTGGTGGCGCAGGTAGCCACCTATCTGGGTGTCGAACCGTCGATAATCGACCCGACGATCGACGACGACTGAGCCGCTCGGCGCGATGAGCGATCGCGCCGACAGCGTCATTTCCGAGGTGAGCCCTCGCGGGCTCAAAACTCAGATGATGCCGCGCTTGAGGCGACGGCGCTCACGCTCGGACAGCCCGCCCCAGATGCCGAAACGCTCATCATTGGCCAGTGCGGACTCGAGGCACTCGTCCTTGACCTCGCATCCCTGGCAGATGCGCTTGGCCTCACGGGTCGAGCCGCCCTTCTCGGGGAAGAACGCCTCGGGGTCCGTCTGCGCGCACAAGGCGCGTTCTTGCCATTCCTCGTCTTCGATGGTCGACCGTTCGGCATCCATCCGCTCCGGCACCAAACTCAACTGGGGACGACCCGGTATCACGTACTGGGCCGGTCCCGTATTGGTGTGCGGTTCGTTGCCTACTGAGCCGAGCATCCGACTGTCAAAACGAATGCTGCTGTCGAAATCGACGCGCTCATAAGACATTTCTCGCCTCCTCACCTGGTCTCGTAGATCGCTCACTGGAGCCCCACCCCCTGCAAGTGCGGCCAAATCAATTCGAACAAGTGATCGAATCTCGGTCTGCGACACCGGAACCGGCCGGCCAACCGCGAAATGACACTGATGTGATTAGACACCGAGTTAGCTGCGCTGGTCAAGCGCCAGGACAGGAATTCATATCATCCTGTGACCAAAGTTCGGCGCGTCGGTAATCCGGCGTGTCGGTCACATACCCCCCGTGGGAGGCGGCCGGGAGGCGTTAACGCCTAGTGTCGGTCGATGTGAAGGTGACGGTTCTGGTCGGCGGGGTGGGTGGCGCGCGCTTCCTGCTGGGGGTTCAACATTTGCTGGGACTCGGCCAGTTCAGTAGCTCACCACCCGTTGAGCAACCTTCCGATGAGCCCGCCGAGCACGTCCTCACGGCGGTGGTGAACGTCGGAGACGACGCCTGGATGCACGGTGTGCGCATATGCCCCGACCTGGACACGTGCATGTACACCCTGGGCGGCGGCATCGACCCGGACCGGGGTTGGGGCCACCGCGACGAGACCTGGAACGCCAAGGAGGAACTGGCGGCCTACGGTGTGCAGCCCGACTGGTTCGGACTCGGCGATCGTGATCTGGCAACGCACCTGGTTCGTAGCCAGATGTTGCGCGCGGGGTATCCACTCTCGCAAGTCACCGAGGCACTGTGCGCGCGCTGGCAGCCTGGCGCCCGCCTTTTGCCCGCCAGCGATGACCGCAGTGAAACCCATGTGGTCGTAACGGATCCCGAAGACGCCGACGGCGGCAGACGCGCCATCCACTTCCAGGAGTGGTGGGTGCGCTACCGCGCGCAGATACCCACGCACGGCTTCGCGTTCGTTGGCGCGGACAAGGCGGCGGCCGGTCCCGGCGTGCTCGAGGCCATCGCCGACGCGGACGTGGTGATGATCGCGCCGTCCAATCCGGTGGTCAGTATCGGTGCCATCCTGGCCGTGCCCGGCATCCGTGGCGCGCTGCGCTCCACCGCCGCGCCTGTTATCGGCTACTCCCCCATCGTCGCAGGTCGTGCCTTGCGCGGCATGGCCGACGAATGCCTTTCGGTGATCGACGTCGAGACCAGCTCGGAGGCCGTCGGCGCGCACTTCGGTGCGCGCAGCGGCACCGGGATCCTGGATGGCTGGCTTATCGACGAGGGCGATGACGCGACGGTCGAGGGCGTCGACGTGCGATCCGTACCGTTGTTGATGACGGAACCCAGCGTGACCGCCGAGATGGTGCGCAGCGGTCTCGAGCTGGCCGGCGTCTCGATGGACGAGCGGTGACCGTCGATCACGGCTCAGCCGGGGCCGTCGAGATCCTGCCTATCACGGGGCTTCCCGAGTTTCGGCCCGGCGACGACGTGGCGGCGGCGATAGCAGGCGCGGCGCCGTGGCTGCGCGATGGCGACATCGTGGTGGTCACCAGCAAGGTGCTGTCGAAGAGCGAGGGCAGGATCGTGCCCGCGCCGACCGACCCCGAGGAGCGCGATGCTCTGCGGCGCAGGCTCATCGACGCCGAAGCGGTGCGCGTGCTGGCACGCAAGGGCAAGACGTTGATCACCGAGAACGCGATCGGTCTGGTACAGGCCGCCGCCGGAGTCGACGGGTCCAATGTCGACGCAACCGAACTTGCCCTGCTGCCAACCGATCCCGACGGCAGCGCCGCTACCCTACGAGACCGGTTGCGCGACATGCTCAACGTCACAGTGGGCATCGTGATCACCGACACCATGGGACGCGCCTGGCGCAACGGCCAGACCGACGTGGCGATCGGCGCGGCGGGTCTGGCAGTGCTGCACGGCTATGCCGGCGCCCGCGACGCGCACGGAAACGAACTCGTGGTGACCGAGGTCGCGGTCGCCGACGAGATCGCCGCCGCCGCCGATCTGGTCAAGGGCAAGCTGACCGCGATCCCGGTGGCGGTGGTCCGCGGACTGAGCCCGGCCGACGACGGGTCCAACGGCCGCACGCTGGTGCGCGCCGGCGAGGAGGACCTGTTCTGGCTCGGTACCGAGGAGGCACTGGCGCTGGGCCGCACGCAGGCGCAGCTGATGCGCCGGTCGGTGCGCAGCTTCGCCGCCGAGCCGGTCGACGGTGCCACCATCGAGACCGCCATCGGCGAGGCGCTGACCGCACCTGCCCCGCACCACACCCGGCCCGTGCGGTTCGTGTGGGTCCGTGACGCCGAAAGGCGCCACCGCCTGCTGGACAGGATGAGTCAGAAGTGGCGCGCCGATCTGAGCGGTGACGGCCGACCCGCGGACGCCGTGGAACGTCGCGTCGCGCGTGGCCAGATACTCTATGACGCACCCGAACTCGTCATCCCGTTCATGGTGCCCGACGGTGCTCACGACTACCCCGACGCCGAACGGAGCGCCGCCGAGCACACCATGTTCACGGTCGCGGTCGGTGCGGCGGTGCAGGCCCTGCTGGTCGCGCTCGCCGTCCGGGACCTGGGCAGCTGCTGGATCGGGTCGACGATATTCGCCGCGGACCTGGTGCGCGCCGAACTCGAGGTCCCCGACGACTGGGAGCCGCTGGGTGCCATCGCGATAGGCCATCCCGCCGAGCCGACCACACCGCGGTCACTGGTCCCCACCGAGGGCCTGTTGGTAATCCGATGAGCCTGCACGCATCGGTGGTCGACACGCTGACTCGTTGGGCACCAGCCGATCCTGCACAGGACTCATTGCGGCACGCCATCATGGCGTTCGTCCTCGCGCGTCCCGATGCCTGCCAGCGGTCGTGCGAGCCGGGACACATCACGGCCTCGGCCCTCGTGCTCGACCACACCGCCAGCCGCACCCTGCTGACGCTTCACCCCCGACTCGGCCGCTGGGTGCAGCTCGGCGGGCACTGCGAGGACGCCGATCCCGATATCGCCGCCGCCGCGCTGCGGGAGGCGACCGAGGAGTCCGGGATATCGGGGCTGACCATCGAGGCGATGCCCACCGCGATGCACGTACACGCGTTGACCTGCTCGCTCGGTGTGCCGACCCGCCACCTCGACATGCAGTTCGTCGTCCATGCGCCGCCAGGCGCAGAGATCACGCGCAGCGACGAGTCACTGGACCTGCGGTGGTGGAGTCTTGACGCGTTACCCGAGGGATCGGACTACGGCTTGACCCAGTTGGTCGCCGCCGCACGCCGCGACGTGCGATCTCAGACGTCCGTCGAGTAGCGAATACCACCGTCGGGAATCGTGACTCCCGGCCACACCCGCGCACCACGCAGCAATTCGCAGCGCGCGCCGATGTTGGCGCCATCGCCGATGACGCCGTCCCGGATCAGGGCGCGCGGCCCGATGCGGGCGCCGAATCCGATGATGGAGCGTTCGATGACGCAGCCAGCCTCGATGCGGGCACCGTCGAAGATCACCGCACCGTCCAGGCGGGCCCCGGGGCCGATCTCCGCTCCGCGCCCGACGACCGTCCCGCCGATGAGAAGGGCGCCGGGGCCGACTGCCGCACCCTCGTGCACCAGTTCCTCGCCGCGGTGTCCGTTGAGCGCGGGCGACGGCGCGATACCGCGCACCAGATCAGCCGAACCACGGACGAAGTCCTCCGGGGTACCCATATCGCGCCAGTAGGTGGCGTCGACGTAGCCGCAGACCTTGAGACCGTCGGCCAGCAGCGCCGGGAACACCTCGCGCTCGACCGACACCGACCGCCCGGTCGGAATCCGGTCGATCACATCGCGGCGGAAGACATAGCAGCCGGCGTTGATCTGATCGGTGGGCGGATCCTGCGTCTTCTCCAGGAACGCGGTCACCACGCCATCGGCATCGGTTGGCACACAACCGAATGCGCGTGGATCACCAACGCGGACCAGATGCAGCGTCACGTCCGCCTTGCGCTCGTGGTGGCTAGCCAGCAACGCGTTCAGATCGGCTCCGGACAGCACGTCGCCGTTGAAGACCAGCGTGGTGTCGTAGCGCAACTTCGGTGCCACGTTCGCGATGCCACCGCCGGTACCGCGCGGCTCCTCCTCGAAGACGTAGTCGATGTCCAGGCCCATGGCCGATCCGTCGCCGAACTCGGCCTCGAACACCTCAGCCTTGTACGACGTCCCGAGCACGACGTGCTTGACGCCCGCCGCGGCGATACGGCTCAGCAGATGGGTCAGGAACGGCAGACCTGCGGTGGGAAGCATGGGCTTGGGAGCCGACAGCGTCAGCGGCCGAAGGCGGGTGCCCTGCCCTCCGACCAGGATGACGGCGTCCGTCTGTGCGGGATCTACGGGGGTTGCCACGGTCAACGCAGTCCTTTCGCCAGTTTGCGCCGAGAGTTGCGGACCACCAGACCCGCTCGCACGGCGAGCGCCGATCGGATGCTCCATCGCAACGGCGCCTGCCACCAACCCGGGTGCCGATCGGCGAGGAAAGTGTAGGTGCTGGTGTGATGGGCAGCCAAGTTGCGGGCCGGGTCGCGTCCAGTCGCGTGTCCCTTGTCGTGCAATATCTCCGCCGACGGTACGTAAACGTTCGACCAACCCGCCGCGGCGAGACGATCTCCCAGGTCGACGTCCTCCATATACATGAAGTAGCGCTCGTCGAAACCCTGCACCTGGTCGTAGGCAGCCCTGCGTAGCAAAAGGCACGAACCCGACAGCCAGCCGACGGTGCGTTCGCTGGGCTCGTGTCGTTCCTGGCGGTACGCGGCGGTCCACGGGTTGCGCTTCCAGAACGGACCGACGACGGCGTGCATACCGCCGCGGATCAGGCTCGGCTGGTGGCGCGCCGACGGATAGACCGTGCCGTCGGGATCACGGATAAGCGGCCCGAGTGCACCGGCCTGTGGCCACCTGGCGGCGGCCTCGAGCATCTCGTCGATGCTGCGCGGGCCCCACTGGACGTCGGGGTTGGCCACCACGAAGAACTCGGCGTCGCCAGAGTAGGACGGATCGCGCAGGTAGGCGTCGACGGCCCGATTCACTGCGCCGCCGTAGCCGAGGTTCGCGCCGGTGCGCAGGAGCTGGACGTTGGGGTAGCGCTCGAGGGCCGCCTCCGGCGCACCGTCGGTGGACCCGTTGTCGGCCATCACGACGGTGACGGGACGGTCGGTGGCATGCGACAGCGTCGCGAGGAACCGATCGAGGTGCGAGCCCGGTGAGTACGTCACCGTCACCACGACTATTTCATCGCTCACGCGAAGGCCACCATTTCACCACTCACGCGAAGGCCACCAAATTCCACTCACGGCGTTGAGGGTAGCGGCCCGAATACAGCTGGACCCAGCGCGTGTCGCGTCGTCGACTCAGCGGGCCAGAACGCCGGCCGTGACCTTGGGCTGCCAGTCCGACGTCAGGAGCGCGCCGAAGTTGGATTCGCGGTCGCCACGGTTGGCCGTGTCGGTGTCTCGGATGCTGTAGATGAACGCCGGACCGCTGTAGGACGTTGCGGCGACGGCGGACAGCACGTCGGTGATCTGCTTGGCCTGTTCTTCCTGGCTGACGCCGTCGGAGTCCTCACTCGTCGGGGCACCCATCTCGGTGATCCAGATCCGCTTGCCGCCGTCGCCGTTAGCGGCCATCACGTCGTGCATCGCCGCGAGGTCGGAGAACCCGTTCTCCGGGTTGGCGGCCAGACCCGAGGGAAAGACGTACGGGTGGGCCGCGGCAGCGTCGAAGCTGCCCTTGGCACCTGCCGCGTACATCTTCTCCATGAACGCCGGTGGCGACTCGTCACCGGGGAGCCTGCTGAGCCCGGCCAGGACGACGGTGCTGTTGGGCTGCGCGGCCTTGATCGCCGGATACGCGGCCTTCACCAGCTCGGTGTAGCGCGGCGCGTTGTGCGGGGTGAAGCCGAAGAACAGCGGCAGGTTGGGTTCGTTCCAGAGCTGCCAGCTCGACACCTTCCCGCCGTACCGGTTGACGACAGCTGTCGAGAAGTCGGCGTAGTCGGCGACGTCATTGGGCGGCGCGGTGAAGTACGACCCACCCGGGCGGGCCCAGTCCGGCGAGAAGGCGATGACGCCGAGGACCTTGAGCCCCCGCGCCGCTGCGGCGTTGACCACCAGGTCGGTCTGGCCCCAGTCGTAGCGCCCTTTGGCTGTCTCGATCTTGGTCCACGGGATCAGGACGCGAAGCCAGGTCGCGGAGGTCTTGGCGACGGCGTCGAGTTCACGGTTGACGTCGGCAGAGCCCAGCCACGTCATCTGGGCGCCGTCACCGAAGCCGTAGCCCCCTGCCGGGACCGCAGGCGGGGCCGCGTTGGCGCTGGGTGTCACGATCGCCGCCACGAGAATGGCCGCGAAGCCGATCGTGAAGCGCTTGAGGACGGTTGCCGACAGTCGACTCATGCTGACGAACCTACCGGAGTCGGTGCGCGGTGACTGCGACGCTTCAGCTACTCCGACAGCGGCACCGACATGGCCTCTGCCAGCCCCTCACGCCAATGCCGCAACGGAGTCAGGCCCGCTTCGGTCGACTGTTGCGACCCGAGCGCCGAGTACGGCGGCCGCGGCGCGGGGCGCGGGTGGCGTTCGCTGTCGACGGGCCGCACGCGCTCCGGATCGGCACCGGCGAGTTCGAACACCGCTCGGGCCTGCTCCCAGCGACTCGCCTCACCCAGGTTGGCGGCGTGCAACACGGGCTGCCGAATGGTGCCCTCGGCGACCTCGAGCAGAGCCTCGACGAGATCGCCGACGTAGGTGGGCGACCCGATCTGGTCGGCGACCACCTCGATGGTCTCGTCACCCGCCGCCTTGCGCCGCATGGTCGCGACGAAGTCCGAACCGGTGCCCGAGAAGATCCAGGCGGTGCGCACGATGAACGCGTCGGGCATGGCGGTCAACACGCCGAACTCACCGGCGAGCTTGCTGCGTCCGTAGGCGCTCAGTGGGCCCGTCAGGTCATCGATCTCATAGGGGCGACGAGCCTCATCACCGAAGTCACCGCTGAACACGTAGTCGGTGGAGATGTGCACCAGATCGGCTCCGGCGCGCGCACAGGCATGTGCGACGTTCTCCGCACCGGTCGCGTTGACCGCCGTCGCCCTGGCCTCGTCACGCTCGGCGTCGTCGACCCTGGTGTAGGCCGCACAGTTGATCACCACGTCCCCGGCCGAGATATGACGCTCGACGGCCGTCGCGTCGGTGACGTCACAGTCGGCCGATGAAAGCGCAAGGACCTCATGGCCGCGGCGACCCGCCTCAGCTGCCAAAACCCGCCCGACGAGCCCTCCTGCACCGGTGATGACCACACGTTGATCCATGTACTCGAGTCTGGCACGCCGGTCGGCGCTAACCACTTCGCGGGCACCTCGCCAGTAGCCTGGGCTGATGCCAGGTCGCATTGCCCGCACCATTGCCGTGGTCACAGCGTCGGTGGTCGTCGTGGGCACCGGCGTCGCCTGGGGCAAGATCCGCTCGTTCGAGTCCGGCATCAACCACATCAGCGCGGAGGCGCTTGGCGGTGGCGGCGAGGACGGAGCCATCGACGTCCTGCTGGTCGGTATGGACAGCCGTACCGACGCACACGGCAACCCGCTGTCCCCCGAGGAGTTGGCCACGCTGCGCGCCGGTGACGACGTGGCGACCAACACAGACACCATCATCCTCATCCGAATCCCGAACAACGGTAAGTCCGCCACCGCGATCTCGATTCCCCGCGACTCGTACGTGGCAGCGCCCGGCTTCGGCAAGACGAAGATCAACGGCGTGTTCGGCGCGGTGAAACTCGACGAGATGAAACAGCTCGTCGAGGTCGAGGGCGAGGATCCGGCGACTGCCGAGCCCAAGGCGGTCGAAGCCGGCCGTGAGGCACTCATCGAGACGGTCGCCGACCTGACCGGGGTGACCGTCGACCACTACGCCGAGATCGGCCTGCTCGGCTTCTCACTGATCACCGATGCCCTCGGCGGTGTCGACGTGTGCCTGAAGGATCCCGTCTACGAACCACTCTCGGGTGCGGACTTCCCCGCCGGCTGGCAGAAGCTGGACGGCCCCCAGGCACTGAGCTTCGTCCGCCAGCGTCATGACCTACCGCGTGGCGATCTCGACCGTGTCACTCGTCAGCAGTCCGTGATGGCCTCGCTCGCCCACCAGGTGATCTCCAGCAAGACGCTGTCCAGCCCGGCGACGCTCAACCGTCTCGAGCAGGCAGTGCAGCGATCGGTGGTGCTCTCGGACGGCTGGAACATCATGGAGTTCGTCGACCAGTTGCAGAAACTGGCGGCGGGTAACGTCGCCTTCGCGACGATTCCCGTTCTGCAGGAGGACGGCTGGAGTGACGACGGCATGCAGAGCGTGGTTCGGGTTGATCCCGATGCGGTGCGCGACTGGGTGAACGGTCTGCTCAAGGATCAGGACGAGGGCAAGACCGAGGTCATCGCCTACTCGCCGGACAAGACCACGACCGAAGTCGTCAACGACTCCGACATCAACGGCCTGGCCGCCGCGGTGTCGGACGTTCTGACCGGCAAGGGTTTCATCGAGGGGCATGTCGGTAACAACGAGGCCGAGCGTGTGCCGTCAAGTCAGGTGCAGGCCGCGAAGTCTGATGACCTTGGCGCCCAGGCCGTCTCGCGGGATCTGGGCAACCTGCAGATCGTCGAGAACGCCGCGGTGCCCCCCGGAACGGTCCGAGTGGTGCTCGCCGATGACTACACCGGCCCCGGTTCGGGTCTGGGAACCGAGGACACCGGCCAGACGGTGGATCAGGCGTCAGGCGAGGCCGCGGTCGAGGCGCCGTTGCCATCACCGGTTCTCACCGCCGGATCGGATGATCCTGCGTGCGTGAGCTGACAGTCACCGGCGCGGTCCTCGACCCGCTGCTCGCGTCCAATTCCGCAGCACCGTTCATCACCTACTACGACGACGCGACGGGTGAGCGCATCGAGCTCTCTGCGGCGACGCTGTCGAACTGGGCCGCCAAGACCGGCAACCTGCTGCGCGACGAACTCGGCGCGGGCGTCAGAACCCGTGTCGGACTGGCACTTCCCGCGCACTGGCAGACCGTCGGCGTCCTGTTTGGCATCTGGTACATCGGTGCCGAGGTTGTGCTGGGAGGTGGTGAGTGCGATATCGCCTGCTGCACCGCCGACCGTCTCGACGAGGCCGATGCCGCTGTGGTGCCGGGCGGTGAGGTGGTCGCGTTGTCGCTGGACGCGTTCGGCAAGCCGGTCGAGGGACTGCCCTTCGGCATCACCGACTACGCCACGTCGGTGCGGGTGCACGGTGACGGCATCACCCCGGAGCCGAACCCGGGCCCGGCCCTGGCGGGCCGATCGGTGACCGAGATTCTCGCCGCGGCAACGGCGCACGCCGAATCGCGCGGCTGGACCGGGACTGATCGCGTGCTGTCCAGCGCGTCGTGGGACACCGCTGACGATGTCGTCAACAACATGCTCGCGGTGTTCGCCGCGGGCGCATCACTGGTACAGGTGGCTCATCCCGACGCCGGGCAGCGCGATCGACGCGTGCAGACCGAGAAGGTCACCACCGAGCTGACGTAGTCAGCAGGCGGTCACTTGAGCAGCGCGCGCGACATGACGACGCGCTGAATCTGGTTGGTGCCCTCGTAGATCTGGGTGATCTTGGCATCACGCATGTAGCGCTCGACCGGGAAGTCGACGGTGTAGCCGTAGCCGCCGAACAGCTGGACGGCGTTGGTGGTCACCTCCATCGCGACATCGGAGGCGAAGCACTTCGATGCCGAGGAGATGAAGCCGAGATCGGGTTCCCCGCGCTCGGCGCGCGCCGCCGCCGAGTAGACCATCAGGCGAGCGGCCTCGATCTTCATCGCCATATCGGCCAACATGAACTGCGTGTTCTGGAAGTCGCTGATCGCCTTGCGGAACTGCTTGCGCTCCTTGGTGTATGCGATCGCCGCGTCCAACGCGCCCTGGGCGATACCGACGGCCTGCGCGCCGATGGTCGGACGGGTGTGGTCCAACGTCGCCAGCGCGGTCTTGAAGCCCGTACCCGGGTCACCGATGATGCGGTCACCGGGGATGCGGCAGTCCTCGAAGTACAACTCGGTGGTCGGAGATCCCTTGATGCCCAGCTTGCGTTCCTTGGGCCCGACACTGAAGCCGGGGTCATCCTCGTGTACGACGAACGCCGAGATGCCGTTGGCGCCCTTGTCGGGGTCGGTGACGGCCATGACGGTGTACCACTGCGAGTGACCACCGTTGGAGATCCAGCACTTCGAGCCGTTGAGTACCCACTCGTCGCCATCGGCCTTGGCCCGCGTGCGCATCGCAGCGGCGTCGCTACCGGCCTCGCGCTCGGACAGCGCGTACGACGCTGAGGCCTCACCCGCGCCGATCGAGGGCAGCACCTGCTGCTTGAGTTCCTCCGAGCCGCGCAACAGCAGACCCATCGTGCCCAGCTTGTTGCAGATCGGGATCAGCGACGAGGACGCACAGACTCGGGCCACCTCCTCGATGACGATGCAGGCCGCGATGGAGTCGCCACCCTGGCCGCCGTACTCCTCGGGGATGTGGATCGCCGAGAAACCCGATGAGTTCAGCGCCGCGAGCGCCTCGTCGGTGTAACGGGCCTTCTCATCGACATCGGCCGCATACGGCGCGATCTCCTTCTCGCACAGGGAGCGCAATACGCTGCGCAACTCGTTGTGCTCGTCGGACAACTTGAAAACGTCGAAGGACGGATTGCCAATCGCCATGCGTGAACTCCTAGCTACTCGCCAGTAACTTTACCCTGGGTGTCGGGCGCACCGAGCAAGCGGTCGCGCAGAGCGGCGTCCTTCTGCAACACCATCGCCTCCAGGTCGGCCTGGAAGCGTTCCATGCGTGCGCGCAGGCCCGCATCCGCTGAGCCGAGGATCCGCACGGCCAGCAGGCCCGCGTTGCGTGCGCCACCGATCGACACCGTCGCGACCGGAACGCCCGCGGGCATCTGCACGATCGACAGCAGCGAATCCATACCGTCCAGGCGCGCCAGCGGTACCGGAACGCCGATCACGGGTAGGGGTGTCGCGGAGGCGACCATGCCCGGCAGGTGGGCCGCGCCGCCGGCTCCGGCGATGATGACCTCGATACCCCGCGCCGCGGCACCGCGCGCGTAGTCGAGCATCCGTCCGGGGGTGCGGTGTGCGGACACCACGCCGACCTCGAAGGGCACCTCGAACTCGGCGAGCGCAGTGACGGCGTCCTCCATGACCGACCAGTCACTGTCACTGCCCATGATCACGCCGACGCGTGGCTCTGAGGTCGACTTGTCTTCGCGCGAGCGCTCATCCACCATGCGGGTCCCATCCGTCCGTCCATATGCCGTGTGACAACCAGTGCGCGGCGCGGGTCGCCCGCTCCCGAACGTCGGCCACATACGCCTCGTCGTCCAGGGCTCCGTGCGCCCCACCGAGGATATTCACGTGGCCGATCTTGCGGCCCGGGCGCTCCGACTTGCCATACAGATGCACCTTCGCGTCGGGCATCCGCGCGAACAGGTGATGCAGCCGCTCGTCCATGGCCATCGCCGGCGCCTGCGGCGCACCCAGGACATTGGCCATCACGGTCACCGGTGCGATAGGCCCGGTGGCGCCCAGCGGGTAGTCCAGGACCGCCCGCAGGTGCTGCTCGAACTGGCTGGTGCCGGCGCCGTCCATCGTCCAGTGGCCGGAGTTGTGCGGTCTCATCGCGAGTTCGTTGACGAGCAGCCCGCCATCGGTCGTCTCGAACAGTTCCACCGCCAGCACGCCGACGACACCGAGTTCACCGGCCAGCCGCAGACCCAACTGCTCCGCGGTGGCCGCCAGTTCTCCGGTGAGGTCCGGTGCGGGTGCGATGACCTCGACGCAGATGCCGTCGCGCTGGACCGTCTGCACCACCGGCCAGGCCGCCCCCTGCCCGAACGGCGACCGGGCAACGAGCGCGGACAGCTCGCGCCGCATGTCCACCCGTTCCTCGACCAGCACGGGCGCACCGTCGGCGAGGTAGCGCTGCGCGGTCTCCCGCGCCTCGGCGAGATCCTTGGCCAGGGTGACTCCTCGGCCGTCGTAACCGCCGCGGGCGGTCTTGACCACGATGGGGCCGCCGACACGGGCAGCGAACGCGTCCACGTCAGCGGGATCGGTGACCTCCGCGAAGCGCGGTATCGGCGCTCCGAGCTCCTCCAACCTCCTGCGCATGACGAGCTTGTCCTGGGCGTGCACCAGTGCCTGCGGCGGCGGGGCGACGTTGACGCCCTCGGCGACCAGAATGTCGAGCAGGTCGGTCGGGACGTGCTCGTGGTCGAACGTCAGAGCCGCGGTGCCGGCGGCGGCCCGCCGCAGTGCCTCGAGATCGGTATGGGCACCGATCACGACGTCGGGGCTGACTTGCGCCGCGGGGTCGCCGGGTGTGGCGGCCAGCACCCGCAGGGTCTGGCCGAGTGCAATGGCGGCCTGATGGGTCATCCTGGCCAGCTGGCCGCCACCAATCATCGCCACGACAGGGGGTGCGCTCACGGTGCCAATGGTGTCACGCCCTCAACGGCCATCCTGACGGCCTGTTGGACGGTCCGTTGCACGGCCTGCCGTATGGGCCGCGACCTGCACGGGTACACGTCGGGCACGTGATTTCCGTACACTCACCATTTGTGTCTTTCGCTGATGCCACCATTGCGCGGCTACCCCGCGTGATCCGGCCATTCGCCGAGCGGCACCATGAACTCATCAAGTTCGCGATCGTCGGTGGCACGACGTTCATCATCGACTCCGCGATCTTCTTCACGCTCAAGCTCACCATCCTCGAGCCCAAGCCCGTCACGGCCAAGATCATCGCGGGCGTCGTCGCCGTGATCGCGTCCTACATCCTGAATCGGGAATGGAGCTTCCGCGACCGCGGCGGCCGCGAGCGGCATCACGAGGCGCTGCTGTTCTTCGGGGTCAGCGGTGTCGGGGTGGTGCTGGCCATGGCCCCGCTGTACTTCTCCAGCTACGTTCTCGGGCTACGGGTCCCCGAGGTGTCGCTCACGGTCGAGAACATCGCCGACTTCATCTCGGCGTACATCATCGGCAATCTGCTGCAGATGGCGTTCCGGTTCTGGGCGTTTCGGCGTTGGGTGTTCCCCGACGAGTTCGGCCGCGCTCCGGACAAGGCCATCGAGGCGACCATGACGGCAGGCGGTATCGCCGAGGTTCTCGAGGACGACTTCGAGCGCCACCATCAGCTGGGCAAATCGGCTGGCACGCAGAACGGCAAGGTGACTCCACTGCGGCGAGCCGCAAATACGCAGGAGCGACGGCACGTGCGACGTGATCAGCTGGGCGATTCCTCGGAGCCGAGGGTGTCAAAGACTTCGTGATACAGCAGTGAGTGAACCTGTTCCACGCGGGGGATGTCGTGGAACTCAAGGGGATCCTGGGCTGCTGACTCGATGATCAAGGTGCCGGTGCGCACCATCCGGTCGAGCAGTCCGTGGCGGAACTCGACACTGTTGATCCGCGCCAGGGGGATGTCGATACCCGCCCGGGTCAGCAGGCCGTGACGGAACATCACCCGCCGATCGGTGATGACGAAATGGGTTGTCCGCCAGTTGAGGAACGGCCACACGGTGAGCCAACCCACGACGATCAGCCAGATCACGCCGATGACGATCATGACGATGTTCTTGGCCATCTGATCCCAGGCGGTGTTGTTCACCACAGCTGCGCCGAACGCCGCGAGGGCCGTCACCAGCAGCAGGATGAGCACGGGACCGATCAGCCGCTTCCAGTGCGGATGGCGGTGCAGCACGACGCGCTCGTCGGCCGCCAACACGTTATCCGGGTATCCCACGGTGTGACAGTACCCAGCGCGCGTCGCTACACGGGTCGAAGATGCACGATGTCACCCGCCGAGACGACGGCGACGTCACTGCCGGTGTCGATGCGCAGCCTGCCCTGATTGTCGACCGCGAGCGCGTCGCCGACCACCTCACGGTCTCCGGGCATCGTCGCGCGCACGCGCGCACCGATCGTGAGGCTGCGGGCGGTGTACTCCTCGACGAGTCGGGCGTCGGCTCCCCCGGTCGTGCGCAGCGCATCGATGCGGCGCGCCATGTGCGCCAGCAGCGCACCGACCAGCGCCGCGCGGTCGCGGTCATGCGCACCGAGCACCTGAAGGGACGTCGCCGCCGGGTCGGGCAGCTCGTCGGCATCGAGCGACACATTGAGGCCAACGCCGACGACGATCACCGACGCGGGCGAGGCCACCTCCGCGAGAATGCCCGCGAGTTTCTGCCGGTCGGGGCCGGCCAGGACGTCGTTGGGCCACTTCAGGCCCGCCGTGACGCCCGTAACCTCGGCGACGGCGTCGACGACGGCCAGTCCCGTCACCAGCGGCACCCACCCCCACGCACTGGCCGGGATGTCGGTGGTCGGCACGCCCATCGACATGGCGATCTGCGCACGGGGCACGCCCGCCCAGCTGCGGCCGTTGCGGCCACGCCCCGCGGTCTGGTGCTCGGCGATCAACACCGCTCCCGCGATGTCCTCACCCGCGGATGCGCGTGCGATCAGGTCGGCGTTGGTCGAACCGGCTTCGGCGATCACGTCGAGGCGGCGCCACATCGGACCCGGTATCGCGCAGGCGGTGATCAGTGCGGTCTCGTCCAGCGCGATGCGATCTAACTCGTGAGCCATGTCACTAGCCTAGGGCGCGTGGAAATCGGAATTTAACCAAGATCAAATTGATGCTTTTAGATGCCATTTGCGAAGGAATCCAGTATCTATCCGCATCAGGACGCCGATAGCGTTGCTGGAAATTTGCTGTCAGTAGGCGCCGGAGCCGGTGGCAACCGTGCGGACGGTCTTCACCGCGATCAGCACGTCATTGGTGATCGACCAGTTCTCGACATACGACAGGTCCAGGCGGACAGAGTCCTCCCACGACAGATCTGAACGCCCGCTCACCTGCCACAGCCCGGTGATACCCGGCAGGACCAGAAGCCGGCGGCGGACCTGATCGTTGTAGGTGTCGACCTCGCGCCGCAGCGGCGGCCGGGGTCCGACGACACTCATATCGCGGTGCAGCACGTTGAAGAACTGCGGCAGCTCATCGATGCTGTACTTGCGCAGGAGCCTGCCGACCGCGGTGACGCGGGGGTCGTCCTTGACCTTGAAGAGCACGCCGCCGACGCTGTCGTTGACGCCCAGCAGGCTGTCGACGTGCTTGTCGGCGCCGTCCACCATGGTGCGGAACTTGATCATCTGGAACGGCTCGCCGTCGAGGCCGATCCGCTCGGACCGGTAGAACACCGGGCCGCGGCTGGTGAGCTTGATGGCGATCGCGGAGGCGAGCATGACTGGCAGCGCGCAGAGCAGGACACCGAGCGAGACGACGTAGTCGAACGCCAGCTTCTGTACCTTCTTGGTTCCGCTGTACTGAGGCTTCTCGACGTGAATCAGGGGCAGGCCTGCCACTGGACGCATGGTCAGACGCGGACCGGCGACGTCGACGACGCCCGGGGTGACCACCAGATCGACACCGAGTTTGTGCAGATTCCAAGACATCTCGCGAACACCCTCGGGACCGAGATGGTCGGTGGTGGTCAGTGCGACGGTGTCGGCATTGGTCTTGAGGATGGCGTCGTGCACCTTGCCCTCGTCACCGAGCACCGGCAGTGTGCCGACGCCGGGGATGTCGATGCTGCCGCCCGAGGTGTGACCGGTCAGGCACACGCCCACGACCGAGTACCCATATCCCCAGCCCCGGGTCAGGGACTGGACGAGGCTGCGGACGGCCCTGATGTCACCGACGGCCAGAACCGTGACGACGCAGCGCCCGCGGCGACGCTGCCTGGCGAGGTAACTCCTGCAGACGTTGCGGCCCACCAGCAGTGCTGCGAGTCCGAGCGGGAAGGCCACGGCGAGATATCCACGGGCGTACTCGGGCCGGAAGATCATCAGGGCGACCGCGACGACGCCGATGGTCGCCAGCGTCGCGGAGACCACCCGCCGGTACTCCTCGACGCCGGCGCCGACGATGCGCGGCGATCGGGTGCGGTAGGCCGCGAGCAGTGCGAGCCAGATGGCGGCGACGAACATCGACAGGATGAGGAAGTAGATCGACGCCGGATCCCCCGCGGTGATCGGTCGACCCAGGCGCACCATCTGCGCACAGGCCAGCGACAGGCTGACCACAATCACGTCACTGAGGACCAACGCAAGGACGTACCGTCGCTGCCACTGCAGTCCGGCCGGGGTGTTAACCGCGCTCAACGGTGTCCGGGCGGGAGCGAAAATCTCGTCTGCCACCGACAAGAGTCGCCACACCTCCTGTTTGCTGGAAGATAATAATCGTTAGCTGGCCCCCGAGCCAGATAACACTATGACACTGTTTGCCAGACAACGCCACACATTCAGTGAATCGCCTGGTCAAGAACATTCGCCCTGCACGACCGCTTTCGCGAGTCCAGCCCATTGGTATGTAAAAATGTATTCCCAGCCGAGTAGCGACAGTTGATAGCGCCGTGGTACCGCGACCATGACCGTCGCGCCCGGTTCGGCAGAGAAACACTGGCGAAATACCAGCCTGGCCCGCGGCAGGTGATAGCGCCAACTGATGACCATGATTTTCGACCAGCCGCGCGCCTGCGCCAGCTGCCGCATCAGGATCGCCTCCCCACGGGTGGTCATCGGGTCGGGGCGCTCGCAGATCACCTCGATGTCGGGTGACTCCCGACATACCCGGGCCATCACGGGGTCACCCGCTTTGTAGGGGTTCGACAACACGACGGTGGGCGCCCATCCGGCACGCGCGAGGTTCAGCCCGTAGTCCTCTCGACCATCGTGCTCACCACCGAGAACGATGATGGCGTCCACCCGCTGGAGCTCGTCGACCTTGGCGTTCGCGAACAGCACATAACCGCTGATTCCCATGTCGACCAGCAGCACGATGAGCACCACGACGAGGACTTGCACCGTTGTGAGGCATCGCCTAAGCCGCGACATGCTCCGCCTGACTAGGGGCACTCATTGACCACGGGTCTGCCGGCGAATCGCTCGACGATCCACGTCAACGCCTCGCCGAAGTCGATGTCGCCGTGCCCCTTTCCGGATTGAAGGTCCCATTCGACCGTGCCGCCGAGCATGCATGCCCGGGCGATCGCATCGGTTGTCCACTGCGCGTCGACCAGGGTGTCGGCACTGCCATAGACGACATACATCGGCGCCGAGAGCGGTTCTTTCGGTAACGCCCACCGTGCCAGCGGCTCGCGCAGTCGGGACGCGGCCTCTCCGGTGGCGGGTTTGATGTCGTTGGGCGCCAGCGGCGCCGAGGCCGCCGGCCGTTGTTCGACAAGTGGTCCCGCACAGGCGGTCAGCACGTCCCAGGACTGGGCGACCCCGCCGCGGCGGTAGTCGTCGCGGTTCACGTCGGGGAAGCGGCGCGCCAGCGATTCGACGACCAGTGTGAACGCAAGACGCTGGTCTTGGGTCAGGGTGCCGGCCGCGGCCTTGTCGACCAGGCCGCTGACGTCGGCGGCGGGTGCCAGCGCCACCGCGCCGACGAGATCGAGTTCCGGCGCGTACTCGCGAGCCTGCTCGTCGGCCGCCCACGCGGCGCCCCCACCCTGGGAGTGTCCCAGTGCCGCCCACTTATTCGACACGTTCTTGAACGTGTGCCCCAGCGCGCGGACGGCGTCGATCATGTTGAACCCGGCCGTGCGCGCGTCGGTGTAGGGATGCACACCGGGCGCACCCAGCCCCTCGTAGTCCGGCATCGCCACGGCAAAACCCTTGCCGGTCAACCCCGCAACGACAGGCGATGTACCCATCAGGGAACTCGACAACGACGGCCCGCACGGTTCATCGATGCCCGTGGTGCCATGACCGAAGGCGACGATCGGCCAGCCACCCGGTGGCGGCGGTCCCAGCGGGACGAACACCGCACCGGACACCACGGTCGGCGACCCGTCGTCCCCCGACGTGGACCGGTACGTCACCCGCGCCGACTGCTGATGCATTCCCTCGGTGGTGGCCGCGAGGTCCGGCATCGTGACGGCAGAGACGAGTGCGCCGGGGCCCGTTCCGGTGAGGTCGGCATGCGCGATCGGAACAGCCTGCGCACCCGATCTCGACAGAAGGCCGATCACGTCGTTCGCGGCCTTCCACGACACCGGCAGGGAAACACCGAGCGCGATGATCCCGACCGCAGTGGTGAGTGTCAGCAACACCCTCCGCAGCGCTTTGCGCATCTATCCCATCCCCTAGATATCGTCTCGACCCTACTGCTGCGGTCCGATGAACGCCGGGCAGTCATTGCGCGCTGGGTCACCAGCAAACCGCTGATTGATCCAGGGAAAGGCCGTTCCGCCGTCGACGTCGGCGTGGCCGCGGTCGGGCTGCAGCTCGATCGCGATGATGTCACCGCGCCGGCACGCCGCGTCGAGGGCTCGGTCGGTCCACACCGGCGGCACCAGTTGATCCTGGCCGCCGTAGACAATCAGCAGCGGAGCCGATGCAGGCACCTTCGGCAGGGACATCGCCTGAAGCCGGGCTCGGAGCAGATCGACCGCTTCCTGGTCGGTGGGGCGCACGTCGTCATTCGACACCTGGTTGGCGAGTTCGTCGCGTTCCCGCACCTGGGGGCCCTTGCACGCCATGAGGACATCCCATTGGTCCTTGGCCAATCCGTGCCGGTAGTCGTCGAGCCTGAAGTCGGCCGACTCGTCGGACAGGCCACCAAGAACCTGCAACAAGACCATCCGTTGCTCCGCGGTGAGCGTTCCATCCACGGCCGCATCGACGAAACCGTCGATGGCAAGGGGCGCCGAGTAGCTAGCCGAGCCGACCAGTTCCAGCTCCGGCGCGTACTGGGCGGCCAGTTCATTGGCGGCCCAGGCCGCCTGGCCGCCTTGGGATCCGCCGAACGCGGCCCACCGGCCGGACGTGGCGGGCACCAGTTTGCGTGCCGCGCGTACGGAGTCGATCAGGTTGTAGCCCTCGGTGGTGGCGTCGAGATAGGGGTGGTGGCTGCCATCCACACCGAGCCCCTGGTAGTCGGACACGGCGACGACGTAGCCAGCCTTGACCAGACCCGTGACGGTGGTCGACATGCCCAGCAGCATGGGGTCCAGTGACGGCGCGCACTCCGGGCGCGTGCCGGTCGTCGGGTGACCGTAGGCGATCACCGGCCATCCCCCCTCAGGAGCGGTACCCGCCGGGGCGAACACCGTTCCGGACACCTCCCTGGTGCTGCCATCGATACCGGATGTCGACAGATAGGTGATCCGCGCCGCGACGGACGCGGCCGTGCTGAGCCGGCGATCGAGGGTCGGCATGCTGCTGGCCGACAGCAGCGAGCCCGCGACGTCGCCGCCCAGCTGGCCCGGCAGCGCCACACCGGCAGCGGCGCTGGCCTCAGGTGCCTCGGCCGGCGCACTCTGACCACACCCCGTCGCGACCATGGCGACGGCGAACGAACTCGCGAGTAGTAGGCGAAGGCGCATCGACAGACCTCTCCCCTCAGTTCCCTGTGATTCCCTGGGCGTCGGCCCGGTAGCGGGCGAGGGACTCAGAACACATCCCGTGGTAGGCCGACCACATCCGGTCGGCCAGTTCGCGCAGACCGGCGGCGCTGTAGTGCCGGTCCGTCTCACTGTTGAACGCCGACCGCGGCCCGGGAACAAAGACTGTGCGGTGCAATCGATTCGGGGTGTCGCGGTGCACCGCGTCGATGCCGTCGTAGGGTTTTCCGCTGCGCTCCATCTCCTCGGGGACCATCTGACCGAGCACTATGGGCGTGTCGGCGCCGTAGCGCCTCCGCAGGTCGGCGATGAGGCCGTCGAGCTTGCCCTGGTAGGTGGTGGGCGACATCAGCGGCACGTCGGTCTCGCCCTGGTGCCACAGGACCGCGGCTACCTCACTGCCCGGGTATCTGGCCAGCGCCGCGTCAATGGCGGCCACGGCCTGCCGGTACAGGTTGACCCGTGTCGAGCGGTCCCCGCCGTCCCAGGTGTAGCCGTTCTTGGGAGTGAACGACGTGTCACCACGCGCCCCCGGGATCAGCAGCACCGACCTGGAGGTCTCATCTGCCAGCCGCTTGGCGAACGTGACACCGAACCCGACTCGCCCAGCTGGGATTTCGTGGAAGAGGGGGTCGACGCCGAGGACCGCGGTGCCCTTGGACGGCCCGCTCATCGCCCATTGGTGGACCGCGGGATGCGCCCGGTCGAGACCCTCGGGATCCAGGCCGAGCCCCATTCCGAAGGCGTTGGACTGCCCCAGGATCGGCACCACCAGGTAGGGCTGCGCCGGCTCATCCACTGCGATACCGGGTTTGGCGATCCGGCGCTTGACGGTGCACTTGGCCTCGATGAGCAACCGCCGCCAGATAGGGCTGTCCCCATCGGGATTCCTACGGGCATTCATTGACAACCGGCCTCCCCTTGAATCGATCGTCGAGCCAGCGCAGTCCGTCCGTCCACTCCACGTCGCCGTGCCCCGCGGCTGGATCCTCGTGCCAGTTCACCACTCCGCCAAGGGCGCAGGCACGCTCGATCGCGGCAATCGTCCACTCCGGGTCGATGAACGTGTCCCGTCCGCCGAACCCGATGTACAACGGCGCCGACAGCGGGTGCTGTGGCAGCGCCCACGCCGCCAGGTAGTCGCGCAGGATGTCGGCCGCCTCGGCTGTGCTGGGTGTGAAGTCATTGGGCCCGAGCTCCCTGGTCGCGCTCGCGCGTGCGTGCACATCGGCGCCACCGCACGCCGACAACACATCCCAGTAGCGCGTCGCCGCGCCGTGCCGGTAGTCATCGAGGTTCAGGGCGGGATGCAGTCGGGCCAGCGAGTACAGGATGCCCTGCAGCACCGGTCCCTGATCCGGTGTCAGGGTGCCCGCGATGGCCTTGTCCACCAGCCCGGTGACGTCGGCGGCGGGTGACACCCCGACGGCACCGACCATATCGAGTTCCGGCGCGTAGATCGCGGCCTGCTCGTTGGCCGCCCACGCCGCTCCCCCGCCCTGGGAACCCCCCATCGCGGCCCACCGGTCAGAGACTCCGTCGAAGGTTCGCCGCAGGGCCCGCGCTGCGTCGATCATGTTGAGACCGGCCGTCTTCGCGTCGCTGTAGGGATGAATGCCCTCCGATCCGAGGCCCTGGTAGTCGGCCATCGCGACCGCGTAGCCGAGGTTCATGAAGCCCTGTACGGCCTCGACCTGACCCAGCAGCGTCACCGACAGCGACGGACCACAGCGCTCCTGCCAGCCCAGCGTGCCGTGGCCGAACGAGACGATCGGCCACCCTCCGGCCGGCGGTGTGCCCATCGGCGTGAACACGGTCCCCGACACCACGGTGGGAGCGCCGTCGTCACCCGAGGTGGACCGATACAGCACCCGGGCCGAGCGAATCGATCGGCCGAAGTTCGTGCGATCGAAGTCGGCCATCTTGACCGCGCTCACCAATGTGCCCGGTCCGTCACCCGAAAGATCCGCGGATGCAATCGGTTCCGGTGCCGGTGCGTCGCCAGCTCGGTCCACCCCGGCGCGACCGGTCAGCAATACTGCCGCCGTGGCGACGATGGCAACGATCACGAGCGGCACCGCGATCAGGAGAGGCTTGCGACGCGTCACCGGCCACCTGGCCCGTTGGCGCCCGCCGTCATTCCTCGTACCACTGCTTGGGACTCAGCTGCAGAACCGGCCCTTCGGCCAACGTGCAGGAACTCTTCGCCTCGACCCCCGCGAAGCGCTGATTCACCCAGTTCAGGGCGGCCCCACCATCGATATCGTCGTGGCCGCGTCCGGGAACCAGATACGCCTCGACGACACCACCCAGCTCGCAGGCCCGCCGCACGGCCTCACCCGTCCACTGCGGTGCGACAACCTTGTCCAACTCGCCGAACAGAACCAGCAGCGGCGCTGCTGCCCTGGTCTTCGGCAGGCTCATCTGGCCGAGGTAGTCGCGAAGGCGATTGGTCGCATCCCGACTGGACGGGCGAAGATCATCGGGCGTCACCTCGGCGGTGATCTCCGTCCGCTGCGCGACGAGCGGACCGGCGCACGCCGACAGGACATCCCACTTCTGCGCGACGATCCCCCGCCGGTAGTCGTCGAGGTCCAAGTCGGGATGTTCGGCCTTGAGTGCCACCAGCACCCACTGCAGCGCAGAGGCCTGCTCCATGGTGAGTTCACCCGCGGCGGCCTGATCCGCGAGGCCGACGACGTTGGCGGCCGGCGAGACGCTTGCCGATCCGACCAACTCCAGACCCTGTCCGTAGTCTCCCGCCAACTCATTGGCGGCCCACGCGGCCTGGCCACCCTGCGAGGAGCCGAACGCCAACCAGCGGTCGGAGGCGCTTGGGACCAACTTCCTCGCGGCCCGGACGCTGTCGATCATGTTGTAGCCGACGGTCGTGGAGTCCAGGTACGGGTGATAGGTCTCGTCGAGGCCAAGGCCTTGATAGTCCGGCATCGTGACCAGGAAGCCGGCGTTGACCAGGGTGACGACGGCCTCGGAGGCGCCGAGGAGGTTCGGCCACAGCGAAGGCCCGCAGTCGTGTTGCACACCCGTGGTGCCGTGTCCCATCGCGATGATGGGCCACCCTCCATCGGGCGGGTTTCCCTTGGGCACGAACACCGATCCCGACACCCGATGGGCGCTTCCGTCGATACCGGACTTCGACTCGTACTCGATGCGTGCTGCCACTGACGTCACCTTGAGCACACGGCGATCGACCGTGGCCAGCGTCTCGGCCGACTTCAGCGTTCCACCGCCGGAACCGGTGAAGTCACCCTCGAGCGGCACACCCGACATGCTCGATCCGTCGGTGGCCGGCGGCGCCGGCGTGACGTTGCGCTGTCCGCAGCCGCCGAGCAGCGGGACGCACACGATGATCGCCGCGAGGACGCCGATGGCGGTTCTGACTCTGCTCACAGCGCGCCCTCCGACCTGTCGTCGACGGTGGAACCGGTTGCGAGGTAGCCGATCTGATCGCGATCGAGGATCCTGTCGCGCCCCGCCCCAAGCGCGAGAACCGCCAGAACGCTCAGTACCAGACCCAGTGCGGCGCCTGTCCCGGCATCCCTCCACCAGGGGCGAGGGACCTCGGGTGCGGACTTGGCATCATCGATCAGCACAAGCGCGGGACCGGCTGCGGAGTCGTGCCACTCCAGCTCCTCCGACGCCGCGATGAGGTTGGCCGTCACGGAGTTCGCGATGGCGACGGTGCCATCGGGGTCGCTGCCGGTGACCGTGACACCGATCAGCACGGAGACCGGGAAGTTGAACCGCGAGAGGGTGTCTGGCACCGACCGGACGGATATCCGCTCGGCCAACTCGGCGGGGGTCTCCTGCAGACCGAGTTCGTCGATGGTCCGCAGTGTCACGATCGAGGACGTGGCCAGCGCGGTGTAGGTCTGAACCCGCACGCTGGCCCCGCGGTTCCCCTCGTAGGCCGCGTGCGTCTGCGCGTCCCCGGGTACGACGGCGAACACCTGTGTTGACGCGGCGTACACCGGGTCCACCAGGAACACTCCGGCTGCGGCGGCGGCACCCGCGGAAAGGCCAGTCGCACATAGAATCACGAGCCAGCTGCGGACGAGCATGCGCCAGTAGTCGCGCACGCGCGGGACGCCGAACGGCGGCCTCACGCCTGGCCCGTGCAGGAGTTGGGGATGGCCTGGCCCGACAGCCGGTCCCGCAGCCACGGCAGCCCGTAGGTACTGTCCAGGTCGCTGTGGCCCTGGCCGATGCTCTTCTCGATCTGGATGTGATCGCCCTGCGCACACGCCCGGGAGACGGCCTGCTCAAACCAGGGCAGGTCGACGAGCGTGTCCTCGGTCCCGTACACCACCATCATCGGCGTGGTCAGCTTCTGCTGCGGTAAAGCCATCTCCGCTAACAGATCCCGCAAGCGGTCTCTGTCCGCCGGCGTCTCCGGCCGCAGGTCCGCGTTCGTCATCTTGGCGCGCACCCGCAGAATGTCGTCCAGGTCCGGGGGCAGGCAGTCCAGCAGCGCGTCCCAGTTCTGTGCCGTGTAACCGCGCCGATAGCGGTCGAGGTCCAGATCGGGATGCGACCATGCCAACGACTGCAGCACGAACACCATCGCCACGCGCTGATCCGCGGTCATGGTGCCGTTCCACGCCGCATCCGCCAGCCCGGCCATATCCGCAGCCGGTGCCATCGACAGCGTTCCCATCAGGTCCAGCCCCCGGCCGTACTCGCCGGCTCGGTCGGCCGCGGCCCACGCGGCCATACCGCCCAGCGAGTGACCGAACGCCACCCACTGCGTGCTGATGTCGGCGCCCACCCGACGCAGCGCGCGCACGGCGTCGATCATGTTGTTGCCGAACGTCTTCCCGTCAAGGAACGGGTGGTAGAAGCCCGGCACGCCCAAGCCCTGGTAGTCGGTCATCGTGACGGCGAAGCCGTTGAGGATCATCGCCTGCATCATGAAACCGTTGCCGGGAAGCGTCGGGAACCGACTTGGCGCGCACTTGTTCAGCACGCCGGTCGTGCCGTGACCGAAGGATATGACGGGCCACCCGCCCTTGGGCGGTGCTCCCGGCGGGACCGCCACGACACCGGACACCTCCGTGGGGGTGTCGTCGATACCGGATGTGGAGCGGTAGACGATTCGGGCGTACGTCGCGTCGGCGTCCTCGAGTTCCTCGCTGCCGTGCATCACCTCGATTGACACCAACGATCCCGGTCCGTCGTCGGTGAGATCCGGGGGGCCGAGCGTGACGGCACCGTCAAACAGGGGTGCGAACGTCTTCACGGCGGGAGTTTGCACCGGCGGTGCGGCCGCCTCGGGCGTGGCGGACGTGCATCCTCCGACGAGGGTCGCGGCTACTACCGCGCAGGACACCATCCGCCAGGCCACCAGGTCACAGACCTTCGCGCTTGGCACCGGACATCCGGTGCGCCCCCGCCTGATTGGTGGATCCCGCTTGGTTGACGGATCCCGCTTGGTCGACGGATTCGGTGGTGTCCGCGGCAGCGCCGTTACCCGCCTGCCGCGTCTCGGCGGCAGAGGGCTTCTGCGCGGCGACGGTCGGGGACTTCGCCTCGGACTTCGCCTCGGACTTCGCCTCGGCCTCCGCCGGCTTCGACAGTTCGCGTCGGTGCCCGGGCTCGCAGGTGACGACCGTCCCGAGCAGACCGGCGTTGGCCACGTCGAGCACCTGCAGCGCCGCACGCAGCGGCTTGGTCTTGGTGTGTCCGATGCGGGCGAGCACGATGGCGCCGTCGCCCAGCGCTGCCACCGCGGCGCCGTCGGAACACGTCGTCAGCGGCGGGGTGTCGACCACCACGTAGTCATACGCACCGCGCAGTGAGTCGATCAGCCGCGGCGCGTTCTCATCGCCCCACAGCTGCCGTCGGGTGGCGGGTGAGGGTCCGGCGGGCAGCAGTGCGAACGCATTACCGCCCGGGGAGTTGATGACGGCCTCGGCGACGTCGTGGTCGCCGGCCAGTGCCGTGCCCAGGCCGCGCTGGCCGGCACGGGTCCGGTCGGCCTCGGTCAGCGCGAGCGCGTCGGCGAGTGTGGGATTGAGCAGATCACCGTCGACGAGGAGGACCGAGCGACCGGCCTCGGCGAACGTAGCGGCGAGGTCGATCGCGGTGGTCGACCGACCGTCACCCCGCGAGGGGCTGGTGACAGCGATGACCCTGGGCCGTTGGCCGGCCGGCGTCCGGGCGAACTGGAGATTGGTCCGCAGTTCCCGCAGCCGCTCGGCGGCCAGCCCGCCGGCCTGGAGGTCCGCCACCGCGACGTCGGGCCGCTGCGGGTCCTCGACGAGGTTGCCAAGCGACTGCGTGCGGGCGATGGCGTCGATCGAGTCACGGGCTCGGAGCCGCGAGTCACTGGCGGCGAGCAGCGCGGCCAGGAGCAGTCCGACCACCAGACCACCCGCGAAGCCGAGGCCAACGGTGGTCAGCAAACCCATTCCGGCTGGCGCGGTCGGGTAGTTCGCGTCGTCGAGCAGTATCGCGCCGGCGGCGGGCGTCCCGCCGCGACGTGAGGTTTCGAGTTCGCTGACCAGCTGTACGAGTTGATCGGCGACGGCGTTGGCGTACGTCTGCGCCAGACCGGGGTCGGGATCGGTGACGGTGACGTCCAGGAGAACGGTCTTGGGCAGCGGAGCCGCGGTGATCTTCGACCGCAGTTCGTCAGGGGCGATGGGCATCTTCAGCTGGTCGACGGCGCGGGCCGCGACCTGCTCGCTGGTGGCCAGTCCGGCGTAGGAAACGACGCGCTCCTGCGAGAACAGGTTGTTCTGGTAGGCATCGCCCACCGAGGTCCCGCTCTGCGTCGTGACGAACAGTCGAGCCGTCGACTGGTACTGCGGGGTGCTCAGGAAGACGGAGGCGTAGCCGATCCCCGCGCCGATGAGTGCGGTAACCAGGACAAGCCACCAGAACCGCCGAAAGGCTCGCAGATAATCCCCGATCGCCAACGGGATCTCCATTCGCTTGTAGTTTGCCGCAACGCAGCCACCTTAGCGGCAGTGCCGCGATAAAGCACACCGCGAGTTCGCTGGGCGAGGTTGCATTCAGCGAACACAACGTTGAGTATTGGTGCCGTGAGACGGGCGATGCGGTCGCATTCCGAACTGTTAACTGGCATCGCCATCGTAATCGCGTGTCCGATCGTTGCAGCTCTGGCGATCGCGGGCGGCACGCCGGTGGTGCTGGCCGTCGGAGCGCTCGCCGCTGTCGTCATCGGCATGTACGTGGGCATACGGCACCCTCAGTGGCTGGCCTGGGGGCTTGCTGTGGTGCTCGCATTCCTACCGTTCGGATATTTCCCCGGCATCCACGTTCCCCTGTACCTGCCGTTTGCTGCCGGCATACTCCTCGCGGCCGTCGTGCACCGTGGTGAACCGACAGCGTTTCATCCGCTGGAAAAATTGCTGATCGTTTTCGTACTGGTCTCGGGCCTGTCGGTTATCGCCACTGGGCGAAGTCTGATCGACGTCGCGGAATTGGTGAAGTGGTCAATTGCCACGTTGGCCGTCGTGGCTTTGCTGAGGTTTCCTCCGGCCGACTTGGCGAAGTTCGGCAGGATCTATGTCTACTTCGTCACGCTCAACGCCGTATTCGGCATCGCCGTGGTGGCGGCCGACCCCAACCACAGGTTCATCAAGCTCTTCAGCCCGTTCGGATACGGCGCGTTCGACACCGGCCGATTCGTGTACACCGAGGAGGGCGCTCAGCGATTCGTGCGGCTCGGCGGGCTGTGGGTGGACCCCAATATGGCTGGTATCGGGATGATGATCGGGCTGGCGCTGGCCGTCGTCCTGCTGACCGGCTCCCAACGCATCGTCATCGCGACCATCCTCTCGGTCGCCATCGTGCTCACGTTGAGCCGCGCAGCCATCTTCAGCGTTCTGGTCGGCGTGTTCCTGGTGCTGCTGTTCCACGGCATGCGCGCACGCAACCGCGGTATCGCCATCGGCGCCATCGGTCTCGTCGCGACAGCCGCCATGCTCACCCCGGCCGTACGGGCGCGCGTCTTCAGTTCGTTCGGCGACGACGACGCGGGCAGCTCCGCCCGCGGTGACGCGTTGCGCGCGTTCCCCGGCCAGATGTCGGGCCACTGGCTGTTCGGGCTCGGCTGGGGACGGCCCGAGTTCAAGGACGGCGGCACGGCATTCACGCTGAACTTCGTGGCGAACGTCCCGCTCATCACGATCTACCGCGGCGGCCTCATCGTCGGCGCCGTGTTCATCGCCCTACTCGCTCTCGGCTGCATCATGAGCGGGCGGGCCATTCGGTCGGACTCGACCGCCAACGCACTGTTCGGCGGCATCTTCATCGGAATGTGCTTCGTGGCACTGCAGCTCGACCACATGGTCGCCACCATTCAGCAGGTGACCCTGATGTTCTCGATCCTGCTGGTGTTCCTGATCGTCGTCGATCAAGATCGACAAAGATCACGACACGCCCCGCAGTCCCCAACGGATTTCGCCAAAGAGCCGTCATACTCGCAGTAACTGCAGTGATCCTCCCGGATCTCGGCGAGTTGGGTGACGCCAGGAAGTCTGAGGTGATCCGTGCGGCGACTCAGACGACGACCGCGTCGTCGGATTGCCACCCAATGCCTTGCCGGTTTCACTGTCGGGTTACTGACGGTCGCGAGTATTTGGCTGGCCCTGCCCGCATCACAGCCCCGGGTCGTCGAGGTCGCGGCGACGGCCCGAATCTCCCCGCTTCCCACCACCATCGGTTTCCACGACCCCGACTCCTACTTCATGTCGGATGCGGATGTGAACCAGACGTTCGACAAGATGCTCACGACGGGTGTGCGGGCGGTGCGCCTGATGATCCCCTGGGCCGGCGTCGAACAGGTTAAGGGACAGCTGAACTGGACCAATGTCGACCGCACCGTGAACGCGGCGGTCAGCCGGAACATGGCAGTCATGGGCATCATCAACGCGACTCCGGCGTGGGCGGTGGTGCCCGGAGCACCCGCCATCACCGGACGCCCCGCATCGCCGGCCCAGTACGGCGACTTCTCCGCAAAGGTCGCCACCAGGTACGCGGGAAAGGTGTCGGCGTATGAGATCTGGAACGAACCGAACGGGGCGCAGTTCTTCGCGCCCAAACCCGATCCGGCCGGCTACACCGATCTCCTGAAGGCCGCCTACCCGAAGGTGAAGGCGGCCGACCCCAACGCCACCGTGATCGGCGGCGTGCTCGGTTCGGTCACCGACTGGGGCCAGTGGCTGATCAACCCGGTGAGCTTCACCCAGCAGATGTACGCCGCCGGCGCCAAGGGATTCTTTGACGCCCTGTCGTTTCACCCGTACCAGTACACGCTCAAGTTCTCCGACGGATACCCGATCGCCAACTCGCCGATGAACCAGGTCATCGCCATGCGGCAGATCATGCTCGCCAACGGCGATGGGGCCAAGAAGATCTGGGCCACCGAGTACGGCGAGCCGATGACGGCCGCGAACGAGGCGACGCAGGCCGCCTTCATCGGCGATCTCATGACCAAGTGGCAGGAGATGCCCTACGCCGGGCCGATCATGATTCACACCACCCGCGACCGCAAGACGGGAAGCACCAACCCCGAGGATGTTTTTGGCGTGTTCCGCACCGACTGGACGCCCAAGGCCAGCCAGCAGACGATGAAGAGCGCCATCGCCGCGGGTATCCCCAAAACGCCGGAGTTCCAACGCTTCAGCGCGATCACCGACCCGTCCTACGGTGAGGTCCTCAGCCCGGTGTATCGGGCGCTTCCGACCGTGTGGGCTCAGGCCCGAACCAGCAGCACGCTGTATGAGACACCGACCGGCATCATCGCGTCACCAAATCCGGTGGCCGAGCGGGCCCGTCAGTTCGGTGTCGTCCCGAAGACACCGTTCAAGGACGGGTATCAGGACATGGACTCGCCGGCGGGGATGCGCGTGTGGTGGTCACCTGCCACGGGGGCGTTCGCCGTGGGCGGCGGCATCGTCGCAGCGTGGACACCCCAGCTCGGACTGGCCCTCTCCGATGAGATACGGCAGGGCTGGGGTGTGCGGGTGAACTTCCAGCACGGCTACATCACGTGGCAGCCGTGGGTCGGTGCGAAGGCCTACCTCACCTGAGCGCGGCGTGCACCAGCGACTCGACGGCCTTGAGCGGACGCTGCTGCTCCCAGTGGTTTCGGTTCACCTCGTACAGCTGATTACCCACGTCGACGGCCGCGTCCCGGTCGAGCAACATGCGCCGGCACTCGGCCACGAAGGCGTCATCGTCGTCGAACGTGGACATCCCGAACAGCGTTGTCAGCGATCCGACCGCGGGGCCGCTGCCCACGACGGGCAGACCCTGGCTGGCCGCGTCGAGCAGCTTCACCCGCACTCCACCGCCGGTCCTGATCGGTGCCATCAGCGCGCGGCACGTCTTGAGGAACTCGGGCAGGTCGTCGACGAAGCCCAGATCCCGGACTCGGTCGGGATACACGGGATCGGTCGACCCCGTCTTCTTCGCGCCGACGATGCACAGCTCGGCGTCGGGTATGCCCTCGGCGATGCGCGGCCACAACCGAAGTGCGATATGGAACGCCTCCTCATTGGGCGGCCAGTCGCGTCCACCGAGGAAGACCAGCCGGCGGCCCGTCTGCGACACGTCGATCTGCTCGATCGGCGGCAGGGTCACCTCCATGAATCGCGCCCCGGGGACACCGTTGTCCCGGTACATCTGCGCTTCCTCGATCTCATAGCAGCCAACACCGTTGGCGAGCTTGGCCACCCGGAGTTCGTCGCGAAGCAGCCGGGGCGCCTCGATCTTGCCGAGCACGCCCCGCGTCGAGAGCCACACCTGGGACTCAGTGTTGATGGTGTTGATGACGAAGCCCTTCTTGCCGAAGTGCTTACTCCGGATGAAGGATTCGGCCATATAGCTGTGCTCGCAGAAGAACACGTCCTCGTCGGCGGCCTCTATCGCCTCGAGAAGCTCGTCGGTGTCGAACCTGACGTGCACGAGACTGCGGCGCTTGCGGACCGAACCGGCGAGCACACCGAGCTTGTCGACCGGATGCTGAGCCACCCGCAGCGTGCGCAGGCCACCCTTGACGACATCGGTGACCAGATCGCCGGAGGGCTCATCAGACAGGCAGATCGCGCGGATATCGAACGCCTCGGCGGCCAGGCGCAGCACCACGCGCGCCAGCTCGATGTCACCGCCGTGCTCGGTCACGGGGTCCTTGGACACCAGGAATGCGACTCTAGTCATGCGCTAGCCCGGTCCTTTCGTCTATAGATGGCAATGAGATAGATGACCAGCAGGATGGCATCGGCGCCCACCGTGGCGACCGCGGCACCGATCGCGCCGAACTGTGCAAGGGCGGCAACGGCTCCCAGCTTCACCGGGACCAGGCTGAGGTTGGCACCGAGCCGGATGGTGTCGCGCCGCTGGGCGTAGAGGATGACGGCGAACACCGAACTCATCGTCCTCATCGCGCAGAACGCCGCCATGATGATCATCGCCACGGCCAGTTCTGTCGGCGCGGGCGTCATGAGCAGCACCACTCCGGTGATGAGCACCAGTCCCCCGGTGCCCAATCCGAGAAGCACGATGTGCCGCAGCGACGGTCCGGTCGACAGCTCACCACCGCTGCGGCGCAGCGGTTCGTGGTAGGTCATGGCGAACGACTGTCCGATGGCGGCCAACGCGACCGTCACGGTGACCGTGAGCGCGTAGTAGCCGACCGTCGTGCTGTCGGTGAGGAAGCCCAGCAGCAGCACGTCCCCCTGAAGGTAGATGCACATGCCGAGCATCTCGCCGACCAGTGCGGCGATGAGCCGCGGGGGGCCGGGAACGCCAGGGCGATGACCCCACACACGGCGTGCCGCCAGGACCAGCACCACCAGATAGGGCGCGCAGTAGAGCAGGCTCGCCACCGACAGGTTGGGGTCGTCGACACCGAAAAGGTATGCGCTGGCGATGGTTACACTGCTCACCTGGCGGATGGTGTCCATCCGCCAGGTCACCTGCGGATGACCGTCCCTGGCGGCCTGACTCTGATAGGACTTGAAGACCATCTCGCCGCCTGCGATCACCAACCCGAACCACAGGATGTAGTTCACGCTGATCAGGCACGCGCCGGCGACCATCAGTGCCAGGCCAAGCAGGAACCTGCTGGTCCGTTCGGCTTGGAAGTGCTGGTCGGACTCCCGCATCGCCCGCACGTTGAACGGGTTGTCCAGCGGCGGCCCGACAACGGCCGACAGGGCGAAGCCCATGCCGTACTTGCCGTAGTCCCCGACGCTCAGCTTGCCGACCAGGGCCAGCGTCCACAGCATGCCGACGCCGCGGCCGCCGTACATCCAGCCCACGGCGACAAGGGTCTTCAGGATGTTGCGCGGGGCGACCTCGCCCTGCGTGGCGGAGTCAGCCACTCTCGTGCTGACGACCCAGGATCTGCGACCACGCCTGCGCGAACGCCTCAGCCGTCCTGGGTGTCGACCTCTCCGCGCGTGTCCGATCGGCGGTCTTGCCCAGTTCGGTCACGCGCGCATCGTCGTTGACGAACGACGCGATGGCGTCCGTGAATCCGGACGGCAGTGCGTTGGGGTCACCCGAACCCATCGGCACCACCACCGCGCCGGTCTCGGCGTCGAACTCGGCGAGCGAGCCGTAGCCGGTGGCGATGATCGGCGTCCGATAGGCCAGTGCGTGCGCTGCCACCGACGAGGCTGGGAACGTGTCGGCGTAGAAGTGCCGCTTGCCATACGGGATCACGATGGCCCGCACCGATTCGAAGAAGGCGTCCTCCTCGGCACCGTCGACACCGCCGACGATCTCGACACCGGCCATGGGCGGCAGCGCCTCGGTGCCGCGGCCCGCAACCCGGATGAGGATGTCGTCGGGAAGCTCCCTGCGGATCTGTGCGATCTGATCGAATCCCTTGCCGCGGTATACGAGTCCGAAGAATCCGATCGCCTTGGGCCGGTCCTCGGGCGGCTTGACGGTCGCCTTCTCCGCGACCCGATAGGGCACGTAGTGGGTGTGCGTGTTCGGGTAGACGCGGTCGATCGAGGCCTGACCGGTCTTGCTGAGCGCGAAGATGTCGCGACGCCCATTCACCCTGCCCTCGAGCCACCGCGAGAGCGGGCGCAGCGGGTAGTGGAAGCCGTGCATCAACAGCTTGTGCCGGGCGACGAACCGCGTGCGTGCGGTGAACCACAGCGCCTGCGGCGGATCGTGCACCGTCAGCGTCACCGGCACACCCGCCAGACCGGCGATCGACCAGAACGGCGACAGCATGCCGCAGCCGATCTCCGAGTGCACCAGCACCTTGCCCGCGGGCCAGGAGGCCACGAGGTCACGAACCTGCTTGCGGACCCGCCGGACATCGGCCCACGTCTCATCACCGGGACCCGAGACACGTACCTCGGCGACATCGCCGAAGTGCGGGCGAAATGCCGCGACCAGATCTTCGGTGTAGTCACCGATCGCCGTGACGTGGTTGCGCGGACCGATGTAGACCAGCCGGTAGTCCTTGAGGTCGACTGCCATTAGAAGAACAACGGGCGGTATGGACTGCTGTACTTGAGCGCGTCCGGGTTGCGCTTGGTGAGCACCTTGGCCGGAATGCCGCCCACGACGTCGAGTGCCTCGATGTCCTTGGTGACCACCGCATGTGCGGCCACCACCGCGCCACGCTTGATGTGCGACGGGAGGATCATCGCCCGGCTGGCGATCCAGACGTAGTCCTCGATGACCGTCGGGATGGGCATGGGCAGGAAGTCCGGGTGGTTGATGTCGTGACCGCCGCCGAGAATGTGGGTGTCGCTGGCGATGTTCACGTTGTCGCCGATCGAGATTCCCGCCCGCGAGTCCAGGAAGCAGCGGAAGCCGATGGTGGTGTAGTTGCCGATGGTGAGGAACTCCGGGTCGAACACCGTGACACCACGCATGAGCGTGGACTTCTTGCCGATGGTCGACTTGCCGAACCACCTCAGGAAGTTCTGCCGGACGAAGTGCGACGGGATGTAGGTGACGATCATGTTGAACAAGATCGTCGAGAGCCGATTGCGCGCCTTGCGCGCAAATGTCATGCCCTGCATCTTGTAGTCCACGACACGACCGTCGGGGCCCAGCTCCCACTCGGGATCCGGCGGCAGTTTCAGGCCGGGCGCCGCCGCGAGCTTTCTGGCCCTGTCTTCGGGATCTGCAACGAACGGTTCTGGGATCACGCGTCTCGCTCCTGTGTCAAGTCCGAGTCGACCATAACAATCACATTTTCGTGGAATGACTTCGTGGGTTTCCACCCGCCCGCAATCTCTTCCCGCAGAAGGAGTTCGGTGAGGTAGCACGCTGTCGTCATGTGCGGCGACCCGCCATGTCGTCGACCGCGGCATGCAGCGCCGCGGCGTAGCGCTCCTCGGTGAACTGCTCGACGTGGGTCCGGACCTTCTCCGGGTCGAATGTCGAGGCCTCGAACCTGTCGATGGCCTCGCCGATCGACGCCGAATCGGGCGTGTCGAAGTAGATTCCGGTGATTCCCTCGGCGACGGTGTCCAGGAAGCCACCCCAGCGCAGGACCACACTCGGCCTGCCCCAGACGCCTGCCTCGATCGGGGTGAGCCCGAAGTCCTCGTAGCTCGCGGCGACCAGAGCCCGGCAATGTGCATACAGCCACGACATCTGCGCGTCGGTGAGATCACTGAGCATCAACACATTGGGCGTCCTCGCGGCCGCGATGCGTTCGGCGTCCGGCCCACGGCCAACGACCACCAGGCGTTGCGGTCGGCCGGCGAAGGCACCCACGACGGCGTCGACGTTCTTGTAGGGCAGGAGGCGCGAAACGCACAGAAAGAACGCCTCGTCCGGATCCCGCTCGTCCTGTGCGGCAAGCCAGCGCTCGAGTTCCGGCACGGATTCGGTTGCACCCGACTGCGTCATCGCCACGGGTGAGGGCAGCACGTCGGCCGAGATCCCATAGGCGTCGGCGATGCGCTGCTGCACGACGGTGGACACCGCGAGGTAGCGGTCGCATGACGCGGCGGCACGGCGATCCCACGCCCGCAGGTAGGTGGACGTGGCGGCCAGCACGGCGCGCTTAGCCAGACCGCTGTCCTCACCGAGGTATTTATCGCTGAGGTAGAGCCAGCGCGCCGGTGAATGGCAGTGCACCAGCTTGTGGCCAGTGGTCCGGAATCCGTGCGCCCAACCGCTCGAACTCGTCACGACGACGTCCGCGTCAACACTCATCGACCCAGCCGCCCACGGCAGTATCGGCAGGGCAGCCCGGTGATATTTCCGGAAGACGCCAAGCCCATTGAGCGGGGAAACTCGAATATCGCGCTCAGCGAATTCCGGATAGGTGTTCGCGGGGTCGTACAGCAACGTGTAGATCGGTGCGTCGGGAAATGCTCTACTCATCGACAGGACGACCTTCTCGGCACCCCCGCGCTGCGTCAGGTAATCGTGCGCAATCGCGACCCGCGGCCCGTCTATGCCGTTGAACTCGCGTTTTGAACGCACGCCGCCCTTCCCTCTCGAAACTATTGGGCCAGTGGCTCCACGGCCTGCCGATCTCGGCGTACCCATTGCTGCAACCATGAAACAGCAAACCCGGGTCACATACAACTCCTGGCAAACATCGCCTGGTCTACCTGGCAATCTTTTCTGGCGGCTTCGGTGTGGCCGCTGCAGTAGTCGCGCCGCGGAGTCGATAACATGCCTACCCATGACAAGCGTTACGGAGCCGGCCAGCGAGCACGAGATCGACATCCACACGACCGCGGGCAAGCTGGCCGACCTGCGCAAGCGTGCCGAGGAGGCACTGCACCCCGTCGGCGAGACAGCCGTGGAGAAGGTGCACGCCAAGGGCAAGCTGACCGCACGTGAGCGCATCTTCGCGCTGCTCGACGAGGGTTCGTTCGTCGAGCTGGACGCGCTGGCACGCCACCGCAGCACAAACTTCGGACTCGGCGAGAACCGTCCGGTCGGCGACGGCGTCGTCACCGGCTACGGCACCATCGACGGCCGCGATGTCTGCATCTTCAGCCAGGACGCCACGGTCTTCGGCGGCAGCCTCGGCGAGGTCTACGGCGAGAAGATCGTCAAGGTGCAGGAACTGGCCATCAAGACGGGCCGCCCGCTGATCGGTATCAACGACGGCGCGGGCGCGCGTATCCAGGAGGGCGTCGTCTCCCTGGGCCTCTACAGCCGAATCTTCCGCAACAACATCCTGGCCTCCGGTGTCATCCCGCAGATCTCGCTGATCATGGGTGCCGCCGCGGGTGGCCACGTGTACTCCCCCGCACTGACCGACTTCATCGTGATGGTCGACCAGACCAGCCAGATGTTCATCACCGGCCCGGACGTCATCAAGACCGTCACCGGCGAGGACGTCACCATGGAGGAGCTGGGCGGCGCCCACACCCACATGTCCAAGTCGGGCACGGCGCACTACGTCGCCTCCGGCGAGCAGGACGCCTTCGAGTACGTGCGCGATCTGCTGTCCTACCTGCCGAGCAACAACTACGCGGATCCGCCGCGGTACGCCGCGCCGCCGCATCCGGGCGCCATCGAGGACAACCTCACCGAGGAGGACGTCGAACTCGACACCCTCATTCCGGACTCGCCCAACCAGCCGTATGACATGCACGAGGTCATCAACCGCATCCTCGATGACGATGAGTTCCTCGAGGTCCAGTCGGGCTACGCGGGCAACATCCTCGTCGGGTTCGGCCGCATCGACGGCAGGCCCGTCGGCATCGTCGCCAACCAGCCCACCCAGTTCGCCGGCTGCCTGGACATCAACGCCTCGGAGAAGGCCGCCCGGTTCATCCGAACCTGCGACTGCTTCAACATCCCGATCGTGCTTCTGGTCGACGTTCCCGGCTTCCTGCCCGGCACGGATCAGGAGTTCAACGGCATCATCCGCCGTGGCGCCAAGCTGCTCTACGCCTACGGCGAGGCGACGGTCGCCAAGATCACCGTCATCACCCGCAAGTCCTACGGTGGTGCGTACTGCGTCATGGGCTCCAAGGACATGGGCGCCGATGTCGTGGTGGCGTGGCCGACCGCGCAGATCGCCGTCATGGGCGCAGGCGGTGCCGTCGGGTTCGTCTACCGCCCGCAGCTCAAGCAGGCCGCCCAGGACGGTGCTGACGTCGACGCGCTGCGCCTGGAACTGCAGCAGGACTACGAGGACACTCTGGTGAACCCGTACGTCGCCGCCGAGCGTGGTTATGTCGACGCGGTCATCCCGCCGTCGCAGACCCGCGGCTACGTCTCGACCGCGCTGCGGCTGCTGGAGCGAAAGATCAGCCAGGTTCCGCCCAAGAAGCACGGCAACATCCCGCTGTGAGCGCAGCGAGCGATTCAGCCGCTGTGAGCGCAGCGAGCGATGCAGCCGCTGTGAGCGCAGCGAGCGATTCAGCCGATCTGAGCGCAGAGAGCGAAGGGGCAGCCGTGACTGAGCCGACCGACGACGCCGTGAGCGGTGCGAGCGCCGAGGCGCACGCGCCCGTCATCCAGATACTCAAGGGCCGGCCGACCGACGAGGACCTGGCCGCACTGGTCACGGTGTTCGCCGGTGCCTCCGGGGGCGGCCCGGCCGACCCCGGTCCGCAGGAGCGCGATCTGTGGGGTCACCCAGTGGACAAGCTGCGCTACTCGATCTCGAGCCTGCAGCGCGTGACGCTCGTGGAGCGCCTACACATCCGTCGATGACGCGGGTTGTCCTTGCGTCGGCCTCCTCGGGGCGGCGCAAGGTGCTCCGAGGCGCGGGGATCGATCCTCATGTGATCGTCTCAGGTGTCGACGAGGACGCGATCGAGGCCGCACAACCCGAGGACGCAGGTCCCGGGCACGTCACAATCGCGTTGGCCGCGGCCAAGGCGAGGGCCGTCGCACCGCTGCTGGATTCTGCTGTTGGGTCGGACTGCGTGGTGATCGGCTGCGACTCGATGCTGTTCCGCGACGGAAGGCTTTGGGGCAAACCGACTTCGGAGGCCGCCGCGATCGAGGGCTGGCAAGCGATGGCTGGCCGCACGGCTCAGCTCTACACCGGGCATAGCGTGATTCGCTTGCGACACAACGAGATCGTGGCCGAGGCCGCCGACCATGCGGTCACAACCGTCCGCTTCGGCAGCCCGTCGTCCGACGATCTGGCCGCCTACGCGCGCAGCGGCGAACCCATTGCTGTCGCAGGCGGTTTCACCCTCGACGGTCTCGGCGGCTGGTTCGTCGATGGCGTGGACGGGGACCCGTCCGCGGTGATCGGCATCGGCCTGCCGCTCACCCTGCGACTGTTCAATCAGGTCGGCCTGTCGATCGCCGAGCTCTGGCGCGCCAACCCCGTCTGACCGCGAGCGCTCTACATCAGGTCGTTGGCGGGCACGTCGTCGCGGTGCTCGCGGTACCACGCCACCGTGCGCTGCAGACCCTCGTCCAGGCCCACCTCGGGCGACCACCCGAGTGACCGCATCTTGGTGATGTCGGCGCATCGCCGGGGCGTGCCACCGGTCGGGGCCTCACCCGGACGGACCTCGAGATCGACACCGACGATCGTGCCGATGCGTCCCGCCAGGTCCAGAATGGAGATCTCCTCATCGCTTCCGATGTGGAAGATCTCGCGATGTCCGCCGCTGGCGTACATCGTCAGGATGCCCTGCACGACGTCGTCGACGTAGCAGAACGACCGCGTCTCGGTGCCGTCACCCTGAATGTCGAAGGGCGCCTTGCCCTGCGGGTTATCTGACGGTAGCGCGTCCTTGGCCGCCAGGGCCCGCATGATGAACTGCGGCTCCACGTGCTTCCACCCCATGTTGGGCCCGAACACGTTGTGCGGCCGGAAGACCTGTACCTGACGGTAGTGATCGCGCCCGTAGTTGAAGGCGATCAATTCGCTGACGATCTTGGAGCCACCGTAGGAGTACCGGGGGTTGAGGCTGTCGGGCAGCATCAGCGGGATGGTCTCGGGAGTCGGTACCACCGCGGGCGTTTGGTATACCTCAGCGGTCGAGGCCACGACCAGATCCGGAACATCCGCTGCGCGACCGGCGTTCACGACGGCCAGCGCGCCGAGCATGCCGACGTCGAGTACGAGTTCGGGCTGCGTGTAGAAGTTCTCGGTGCCGTTGATGGCAGCCAGGTGCATGACCACCTCGGCACCGGCGAACGCCTTCTCCAGCGCCGCCTGATCGCGGACGTCGGACGTGAACAGCTCGACGTCGTCGGCGACCTCGGCGAGGCGGCTCGCGTCACCGCGCACCATCGAGTCCACGACCGCGACATCCCAGCCGTCGCGTACCAGTCGCTTGACGAGGTAGGCGCCGATGAAACCGCAGCCGCCGGTGACGACGACGCGCTTACCCATTCGCGGGCACCGATCCGCTGTTGCCCACGGCGAAGTAGGAGTCACCGAGTTCGGACGACGGCAGGTGGCTGAAGTGGTTCCAGTAGTCGAACACGAAGCCGTCGGGCGCCATGAACTCCTTGATCGTGCGCGGTGAGATGGTGCCGAGCGACGGGTGGTTATTGCCGAGGACGACCACTGAGGCCCCGCTGACCGCGTCACCAAACCGCGAATACGTGTTCTCGTCCGGGAACTCACCGGCCAGCACGTCCTCGGGCGTCACCGGGTCATAGATACCGATCTGCGCGTCGGGGTGGGCCTTCTTCAGCGCGTCGAGAACCCTGATCGACATCGACCCGCGCAGATCGCTGGTCTCCGGCAGGCCCTTGAACGCCATCCCGAGGAGGTTGATCCTCAGCGGTCCAGTCCAACCACGACGCTCGATCTCGCTGCTGATGAAGGAGACGGTCTCCTCGGGCTGACGCTCGTTGACCAATCGGCCGGCCGAGGTGATCTCCAAGGAGATGCCTCGGCTGCGCGCGCTCTCCATCAGGATGTGCGGGTCCTTCTCGAGGCACGGGCCGCCGACCAGACCCGGCATCGGGATGTTGGTTCGGTTGTAGCCGAGCTTGCCCGAGGAGATGACTTCGTGTGCGCTGACACCGAACGCATCGCATATCCTCGCGACCTCGTTGGCAAACGCGAACTGCACATCGCGGAAGGTATTGCTGACGAGTTTGAGGATCTCCGCGGTCTCGATGCTGGAGACCAGCACAATCGAGTTCGTGAGTTTGCGGAAGACCGCCGCGGCACGGTCTGCGACCGCCTGATCGTCGGCACCCACGATTTGCGGGAGCTCACGCAATTCCTGCAATGCCTTGCCCTCGAGTGTCCGCTCCGGGCACATGGCGATATCGAACTGCTTTCCGCTGGCCGCCAGTATCGGCGACACGATGTCGCGCGTGGTGCCGACCTTGACCGTCGAGCGCAGGATCACCAGCGCGCCGTCCCGCATATTCGCAGCAATATCGCGTGCAGCGGACTCGATCATGTCGACGCGGGCCACTCCGTCCGCTGACAGCGGGGTGCCCACGGTGATGATGTAGGTGTCACAGGTGAACGTGTCGTCGAAGGCCTCGGCGGCGACCAGTTTCTTGTGCCGAACGACGCCGGAAAGGGCGTTTGGCAGGCCCGTCTCGGTGAAATGCGGAGTTCCCTCATTGGTCATGTCGACCAGATCGGACCGCTTCTCCACACCGATTACTGTGTTGCCCGCTTCGGCGAGCACCGTGGCCAGGGTCAGACCGACGTAGCCGAGGCCGACGATCCCGATGTCAAACTTTGCTGGCAAACCGCTCATCCCTCAGATTCTTACAGCAGATGAGGTAGCGACGCCAAGTCGGAACCTCATCTGGCGTGTCAACATTTCGGGGTGAGTACGCTCGGTTTCGTGCCACTGCCTGCAGATCCCAGCCCCACGCTGACCGCCTACGCCCATCCCGAACGGTTGGTCACCGCCGACTGGCTGGCCGGCAACCTCGGCCGTCCCGGCCTGGCCATCGTCGAGTCCGACGAGGACGTGCTGTTGTACGACACCGGGCACATCCCCGGTGCCGTCAAGATCGACTGGCACGTCGACCTCAATGACCCGCACGTTCGCGACTACATCAACGGCGCGCAGTTCGCCGAGCTGATGGACCGCAAGGGCATCAGCCGCGACGACACCGTCGTCATCTACGGCGACAAGAGCAACTGGTGGGCGGCGTACGCGCTGTGGGTGTTCACCCTGTTCGGCCACCCCGACGTCCGCCTGCTCGACGGCGGACGCGACCTGTGGGTCTCACATGGCCGGGACACCACCCTCGATGTGCCCTCCAAGCAGACCACCGGTTACCCCGTGGTCGAGCGCAACGACTCCGAGATCCGCGCCTACCGGCAGCACGTCCTCGACATCCTGGGCGAGCAGCCACTCATCGACGTGCGTTCCCCGCAGGAGTACACCGGCGAGCGCACCCACATGCCCGACTACCCGGAGGAGGGTGCGCTGCGCGGCGGGCACATCCCGACCGCGAAGTCGATCCCCTGGGCCAAGGCGGCCGACGACAACGGAAAGTTCCGCACCCGTGCCGAACTCGACGAGCTGTACGGATTCCTCTCCCCCACTGACAAGACCGTCGTGTACTGCCGCATCGGTGAGCGGTCCAGCCACACGTGGTTCGTTCTGACGCACCTGCTGGGCCTGCCCGGCGTGCGCAACTACGACGGGTCCTGGACGGAGTGGGGCAACGCGGTGCGCGTGCCCGTCGCTGTCGGGGAAGAGCCCGGCGAGGCGCCGTGAGCGACGCTTGCGAGCGGACGATGTACCGATGACCATGCCGGCCGCACTGGCTGATGTGGTGTCCGACTTCGCCGACATGCAGGGCCAGGACAAGTTGCAGTTGCTGCTCGAGTTCGCGAATGAGCTGCCGCCGCTGCCTGGCGATCTCGAAGAGGCCGCGATGGAGCCGGTGCCCGAGTGCCAGTCGCCGCTGTTCCTGCACGTCGACGCCGGGGATCGGGCACACGTCCGGCTGTACTTCAGCGCACCGGCGGAGGCACCGACGACGCGTGGGTTCGCGGCCATCCTGGCCGCCGGCCTCGACGACCACTCGGCCGACGAAATCCTCGCAGTGCCCGACGACTTCTACTCCGATCTCGGACTGGCCGCCCTGATCAGTCCGCTGCGGTTGCGGGGTATGTCTGCGATGCTCACCCGCATCAAGCGACATCTGCGTTAAGCGACATCGACGTTAAGCACTGAGTACCAGGGGGTTCGAGTACGGGGTGAGTACTTACCCGTCGGTAACCAGCACCGGCTCGCCGGGGCTGATGTCGCGCGGCTTAAACTGCGCCAGATACATTCTTAAAGACGTTTCTTAGACATGCCACCAGGAGGCCCAGTGCCCAGTCACGCCAGCTCGAAGATCTCCAAGGTGCTCGTCGCCAATCGTGGCGAGATCGCCGTCCGGGTGATCCGTGCCGCCAAGGACGCCGGGCTGGCCAGCGTGGCCGTGTACGCCGACCCCGACGCCGACGCACCCCACGTCCGGCTCGCCGACGAGGCATTCGCATTGGGCGGACAGACCTCGGCCGAGTCCTACCTCGTGTTCGAGAAGCTGCTGGACGCCGCGGAGAAGTCCGGCGCCAATGCCATCCACCCCGGGTACGGCTTCCTCTCGGAGAACGCCGACTTCGCACAGGCCGTCCTGGATGCCGGCCTGATCTGGATCGGGCCCAGCCCGCAGTCGATCCGCGACCTGGGTGACAAGGTCACCGCTCGCCACATCGCCGCGCGTGCGAAGGCTCCCCTGGTACCTGGCACTCCGGATCCGGTCAAGAACGCCGATGAGGTTGTGGCCTTCGCCAAGGAGTTCGGCGTGCCCGTCGCCATCAAGGCGGCATTCGGCGGTGGTGGCCGCGGCATGAAGGTGGCCCGCACCATCGAGGAGATCCCCGAGCTGTTCGACTCGGCGACCCGTGAGGCCGTTTCGGCGTTCGGCCGTGGCGAGTGCTTCGTCGAGCGGTACCTGGACAAGCCGCGCCACGTCGAGGCCCAGGTCATCGCCGACACCCACGGCAACGTCGTCGTCGCAGGCACCCGTGACTGCTCGCTGCAGCGCCGCTTCCAGAAGCTGGTCGAGGAGGCGCCCGCGCCGTTCCTGACCGACGCGCAGCGCAAGGAGATCCACGAGTCCGCCAAGCGCATCTGCAAGGAGGCCGGCTACTACGGCGCGGGCACCGTCGAGTACCTGGTCGGCCAGGACGGCCTGATCTCGTTCCTCGAGGTGAACACCCGCCTGCAGGTCGAGCATCCGGTGACCGAGGAGACCGCGGGCATCGACCTGGTGCGCCAGCAGTTCCGCATCGCCAACGGCGAGGCGCTCGACATCACCGAGGACCCGACCCCGCGCGGCCACTCCTTCGAGTTCCGCATCAACGGCGAGGACGCCGGCCGTGGCTTCCTGCCCGCACCGGGCCCCGTCACCACCTTCACCCCGCCCACCGGCCCGGGCGTGCGCCTGGACTCCGGTGTGGAGACCGGTTCGGTCATCGGCGGTCAGTTCGACTCGATGCTGGCCAAGCTGATCGTCACCGGCGCCACCCGCGAGGAGGCGCTGGATCGGTCCCGCCGTGCGCTGGCCGAGTTCAACATCGAGGGCCTGGCCACGGTCATCCCGTTCCACCGCGCAGTGGTGTCCGATCCCGCCTTCATCGGCGACGAGAACGGCTTCACGGTGCACACTCGCTGGATCGAGACCGAGTGGGAGAACACCGTCGAGCCGTTCACCGCCGGTGAGCCGGTCGACGAGGAGGACAGCCTGCCCCGGCAGAAGGTCGTCGTCGAGGTCGGCGGACGCCGCGTCGAGGTCTCGCTTCCCGGCGATCTCGCGCTCGGCAACGGTGGCGGTGGCGCCGGTGCCGGTGTCATCCGCAAGAAGCCCAAGGCACGCAAGCGCGGCGCCGGCGGTGGCGCCGCAGCGTCGGGTGACTCGGTCACCGCGCCGATGCAGGGCACCGTCGTCAAGGTCGCCGTCGAGGAGGGCCAGCAGGTCGCTTCCGGCGATCTCATCGTGGTGCTGGAGGCCATGAAGATGGAGAACCCCGTCATCGCCCACAAGGACGGCACCATCACCGGGCTGTCGATCGAGGCCGGTGCCGCGGTGACCCAGGGCACTGTGCTGGCCGAGATCAAGGACTAGCGTCCGGCAAGACCATCCCCGAGACTGCGGTGAGATCGCGAAACCTTCGAGTTCGACGATCTCCCCGCAGTTTCGGCGTATCGGGAGGAAGGTGAGGGGCCGATGGATCCCGTCGAGATCAACAACGGCACGTGGTACCTGAGGGGACTGCGCTACGACGACCGCGTCGACGATCGGCCTGCCCTCGCCGATCTGGGCGAGACCGACCTCGACTACGTCCACGACGCCGAGGACGGCTGGGCGGACGACACGCTCTACACATGGGCTGTCTGCGAACCGACGACGGGTGAACTGCTCGCCGAGGTGACGCTCGATCCCAAGACGGCGTTCATGCGCAGCCGCGCGCGACCGGGCCACGAGGACGCCGCGGCGATGTCCGAGGACACGGTGCGGCGCTACGCATCCGAGGTGCTGAACCTGCGCGTTCACACATGACCCGCCCGAAAGTCGTCACCGTCACCGGTGCCGCCGGTCAGATCGGGTACGCCGCACTGTTCCGGATCGGCGCGGGCGCGCTGCTCGGGCGGGGCGTTCCCGTGACGTTGCGGCTGCTGGAGCTGCCGTCCGCGGTGCGCGCCGCCGAGGGCGTCGTGATGGAACTTCAGGACAGCGCATTCGACCTGCTGGCCGGCGTCGAGATTCACGACGACCCGGTCCGCGCGTTCGACGGTGTCGACGTCGCCCTGCTGGTCGGCGCCAAACCCCGCAGCAAGGGTATGGAACGCGCCGACCTGCTGGCTGGTAACGCCGCGATCTTCGCCGAGGCGGGTAAGGCGCTCAATGCGGGGGCGGGCAGCGACGTCCGGATCGTGGTGGTGGGCAACCCGGCCAACACCAATGCCCTGGTGGCCTCGGCCCATGCGCCCGACATCCCCGCCGAGCGGTTCACCGCGCTGACTCGGCTCGACCACAACCGCGCCGTCGCCGCCCTTGCCGCCCACGCCGGCGTCCACGTCACCGATGTGTCGCGGGTGACGGTGTGGGGCAACCACTCTCCGACGATGTATCCCGACATCTTCCACGCCGTGGTCGGAGACCGGACCGGGGCCGAGTACGCCGCCGACACCGACTGGCTGACAACGGAATTCATCCCGACGGTCGCCAAGCGTGGCACGGCAATCATCGAGGCGCGCGGCACGTCGTCGGCGGCGTCAGCGGCCAACGCCGCCATCGATCACGTGCGCGACTGGGTCGACGGCACCGACCCACACGACTGGACGTCGGTGGCGCTGCCCTCCCCCGGCGTCTACGGCATCCCCGAGGGCGTGGTGGCGTCGCTCCCGGTCCGCGCGGTCGACGGTGCGTGGCAGATCGTCGAGGGCCTGGCGATCGACGAGTTCTCCCAGACCCGCATCGACGCGTCGGTCACCGAACTCCTCGAGGAGCGCGCTGCGGTGGCCGGGCTCGGCCTGCTCTGAGCGTTCCGCTAGCGCTCACCTCGCGTCGACGTCGGCTCCGGTGGCGAGGTCGCCGCACTCCACGGCCACCACGTCGTCGCGGGCTGATAGGAATCCCCTCGCGCCCTGATCGCCGTGCAGTGTGGCGCGTAGCGCCGGCCAGTGGCGGGCGGCGATGACGACGGGATGACCGGGCGTGCCGTCGAAAGTGGCGCGGGCCAGGCCCGTTGACGCGGCGGCCGCCAGCACCCGGCTCACCACGTCAGCCCCGATGTCGGGAGTGTCGATCAGACGCAGCACCGCCATATCTGCCCCGGCCGCCGCCGCCAGCCCAGCGCGCAGGGAGGCGCTGGCGCCGTCGGCCCAGTCGTCAGAGACGACCGCGCGGGCAGGCTCGGGCACGTCGACCACGGCTGCGCCGAGCACCACGATCACGTCATCGCAGCCTCCGGAACTGAGCGCCTCGACCGCCAATTCCAGCCACTGCCCTTGCTCGGCAAGGACTTTCGGCATTCCGTATCTCGTCCCGGCACCCGCGGCCAGCACGATGCCTGCGACGGCCGGACTTCTCGATGCCGATGTCGCGGTCAGGGCTACTCCAACTGATCGCGCAGTTGGGCCAGCGACTTGGCGAGAAGTCGCGACACGTGCATCTGCGAGATACCGACCCGCTCGGCGATCTGGGTCTGCGTCATGGATTCGAAGAACCTCAGCACCAGCACCGTGCGCTCGCGCTCGGGAAGCGATGCAAGCAACGGCCGCAACGCTTCTCGATTCTCGATGCGGTCCAGGTTGGTGTCGACGTCACCGAGCGTGTCGGCGATTGCCGGCGCCTCCTCCGAACCGCTGCCGCCGCCATCGATCGACATGGTGTTGTATGAGCTACCCGCGATGAGGCCCTCGACCACCTCTTCGCGGTCCATCTCCAGTTCCGCGGCGAGTTCGGTCGGTGTGGGCGCGCGCCCGAGACGCTGCGAGAGTTCGGCGGTGGCCGCTCCGAGCCGCAGGTGAAGTTCCTTGAGCCGACGCGGCACCTTGACCGACCAGCTGTTGTCCCTGAAGTGCCGTCGAACCTCACCCATGATGGTCGGCACCGCGAACGACACGAAGTCCGAACCGGCGTCGACGTTGAACCGGATGACTGCATTGACGAGCCCCACCCGTGCGACCTGGACCAGGTCATCGCGCGATTCCCCACGACCGTCGAAGCGGCGCGCGATGTGATCGGCCAGCGGCAGACAGCGCTCGACGATCGCGTCACGCTTCCGTTGAAATTCGGGCCCGTCATCGGGAAGCGCCGCGAGTTCGCGGAACTTGTCGATGACGTCCGCGTATTCAGAGTTCGAGCGAGATTGCGAACCCTGGGAGGACGACCGCTTCACCTCAGCGATCTCGCTCGTCTCGTCGTCATCGAGATGCCGACGACCTGCCCCCCATTGGGGCCCTGCCCATCGCTGTACGCGCTGACCTCGTCTGTCAGAGAACTCAGCACATGCCAGCTGAAGCTACCGGGCTCCATGATGTCCTCGGTCGTGCACGTGGTGGACGCGTCGATCACGAGTTCGGCGTCCTTCGGACACACGGCGAGAACCAAGATCGAATCGGGCAGTGCCGACCGAATGAGTCGCGTGCAGGCCTCGTCGACGGCAAGGCGAAGGTCTGAGACGGTGTCAGAATCCAGATCCTCGAAGGTGCTCACCGCCGCGACGAGGGTGCGCAGGATGGCGAGGTTCTCGAGTCTGGCCGCCACTCGAAACTCGACCTTGTTCTCAACGTCTGCCACGCGTCCTCCTGCTGATCTCCACGCGAGACTACCCTCGCCCAAGTCTCGGCTAACCACGAACACACCGGCGAGCCCGTGCTCCGACCACGCGGCGATCGATCTGCCGATTCGCTTGGCGTGCATGCGATGTTCGCGACCCGTGCGCGTACGCCGAATCGGAACCGTACTCGCCGTCACCGCGGCGACAGAGACCGGAGGTCTCCCCGTGCTTACCCAACGAGGCTGACAAGCCCTGACCTCCTCTATGTCGCGCATGTCGCGTCGATTCCGTGAGTGCCCCGCAACACCTCGTCGCAAACCCGATTCAACCAATGGGTTTCCCGCCGGAGGCGACCGCATGTGATCAATGAAGACATCCTCAAAGGCGTTGATCAGCAGTGTGATCGATCCCTCGTGGCTGGCTCCGCCCGCCCTCGTTTAGCCGCCAGCAAGCACGGGAACGCTTGGTTCGAGTCCACCAACGGAAAGGTGATCATGGCCGACAACAACAGTGGTCCAGAAGAAGCCGTCAAGGGCGTCGTCGAGGACGTCAAGGGCAAGGCGAAGGAAGTGATCGGCACCGTCACGGGGCGAAACGACCTCGTCAACGAGGGCCAGGCCCAGCAGGACAAGGCCGACGCTCAGCGAGATGCCGCGAAGAAGGAAGCCGAGGCAGAGGCGGCCCGCGCAGGCGCCGCCGCAGCCGAGAAGCGCCAGGAGTCGCATCAGCGGTCCTGACGCACACACGTCCGAAGGCCCGGCCGGGTACACCCCGGCCGGGCCTTCGTTCTGTGCTCACCCCTCGTCGGGGCGTTCCGCGATGCGCTTGATGGCGGCGAGGCGCTGGTCCCAGCGCCTGCCGATACCGTCGAGCTCACTGGCCAGCGCGCTCAGGCGGGCCCCCAGCGCGCGGTAGCGGATCTCGCGTCCGAACCGCACGGGCTCCACCAGCCCGGCCTCAGCGAGGACGACAAGGTGCTTGGCGATCGCCTGCCGGCTGACCGGCAGGTGAGCTGCCAGCGCACTCGCCGACAGGTCGGCCTGGCCCACCTCGGTGAGAATGCGCCATCGGGTCTCGTCGGCGAGCACCGCGAGGACGGCGGGCATCTCCGCGACGCCGCCGGAGCGCTCGGTCACCGGGATTCCACGAATTCCACCAACTCGGCGAGTTCGGCTTGCCATCCGCCGGTGTTGTCGTCGTGTGCCGCCTGCGGGTTGTCCAGCTCCTCGAAACCCGTCTCGGCCAGAGCTAGCCGGGTCCCGCCCGCGATCTCGGTGAGATCGAAGCGCACGACGGTGGAGTTGCCCGGCGCAGGGACGGCCCCGGACTCGCGGCCCCACCGGTACACCAGGGTCTTGGGCGGGTCGATGTGCTCGACGACGACGTGGCTGCGGTGGTCCTTCCAGCCGAAGACCCCGGTTCCGCCGGGGCTGGCGTCGAACTCGCAGGTGTCACCGAACCACTGCGCGATGAGGTCGGGTTCGGTCAAGGCCGCCCACACCTTCTCGGCCGGGGCGTTGATATCGATCGTGCGGGTGATGTCGAGGCTCGTCACAGGTCTTCTCCCTCTTGGTTTGATGTGCAACTCCATAGTTGCACTGACCCCGAGAGTTGCGCAACCCCCAAGTTGCAATACGTCGCATGCCGAACGTGAGGTTGATTGCGAAGAACTCGCGAGAGTTCGCAAACAACTTCACGTTCGGCGAGGTGTCGGTCCAAGAATCTAGAGTTCGGGCGGTGTGGAGGGTCTATGTGGTGCTGGCCGTTGCGGCAGGCGTCGGCGCGTACCTGGTCGGGCTGAGCGTGCCGCTGAGCGTGGCTGTCGGCGTCTTCGCTCCGGCGCTGCCCGCGTTCCTTGTCGGAATGCTTCGCGGTGCGCGCACCCCGGGGGCCGGTGAGGATCCGGCCACCGCCAAGGAGGCGATGTCGGGCACCGAGTTCGAGGATCACGTCGCGCGGATCGCCCGGACGTGTGGTCTGCCGGTCATCATGACGCCGCTCACCGGCGACTGGGGCGTCGACCTCATCGTCGGGCACCGACCCCATCGGATTGCCATCCAGTGCAAGCGCCAAGCCCGTCCGGTCGGCACGGGCGCGGTTCAGGAGGTGGTGGCGGGCGCGCCGATGCAGGACTGCACCCAGACGATGGTTGTCACCAACCACACCTTCACGCCCGCGGCCCGGCGCCTCGCCGAGATCCACGGGTGCGTGCTCGTCGGTGGGGCAGACCTCACCCGGCTCGCCTCGATCATCCGCGGCCTAGCGGTCAGCCCATCTCGCTGAGAACCTCGCGCACGGTGTCGACGGCGGTGTCGATATCGCGGCGCGACACCGTGAGCGCGGGCCGGAATCGCACACTGTCCGGGCCGCTGCCCAGCATGATGACGCGGCGCTCCCACAGCCTGCCGATGAGATCGTCACGCTGCGCGGGCGACGGCATGCTGAACGCACACATCAGACCGCGGCCGCGCGGGTCGAGCACGACGGTCGGGAACTCCTTGGCAAGACCCTCGAGCCGATCCAGCAGATGCCTGCCCGCCTTGGCGGCGTGCACCATCAGATCGTCGGCCTCGATCACCTCGAGAATGCGACGCGCCCGCACCATATCGGTGAGGTTGCCGCCCCACGTGGAGTTGATCCGCGAGCTGACGGTGAAGACGTTGCCCGCCACCTCGTCGACGCGTCCGCCGGCCATCACACCGCACACCTGCGTCTTCTTGCCGAAGGCGACGACGTCCGGACGAACCCCCAATTGCTGGTAGGCCCAGGGTGTTCCAGTCATACCGCAACCGGTCTGCACCTCGTCGAAGATCAGCAGCGCATCGAACTCATCGCACAGCGCGCGCATCGCGGCGAAGAACTCCGCGCGGATGTGCCGGTCGCCGCCCTCCCCCTGAATGGGCTCGGCGATGAAGCACGCGATGTCATGCGGATTGGCCTCGAACGCCGCGCGGGCCTGCCGCAGCGACTCCGCCTCGAGCGCCGCCATGTCGGCACCGGGCCGCACGTAGGGTGCGTCGATTCGCGGCCAGTCGAACTTCGGGAAGCGGGCAACCTTGTTGGGGTCGGTGTTCGTCAGCGACAGGGTGTAGCCGCTACGTCCGTGGAAGGCCCCACGGAGGTGCAGGACCCCCGTACCCAGTTCGGGATCAAGCCCGCGGGACTCGTTGAGTCGGCTCTTCCAGTCGAATGCCACCTTGAGCGCGTTCTCGACCGCGAGTGCACCACCGTCGACGAAGAACAGGTGCGGTAGCGCGGGATCACCCAGCACACGCTTGAAGGTGTCGACGAAGCGCGCCATCGGCACGCTGTAGACGTCGGAGTTGCTCGGCTTGTTGATCGCGGCCGCCGCGAGTTCCCCGCGGAAGTCGGGATCCTCGGCCAGTGCCGGATGGTTCATGCCCAGGGCCGACGACGCGAAGAACGTGAACATGTCGAGGAAACGCGCACCCGTGCGCGCGTCGACCAACTGCGATCCCGACGAACGTTCGACGTCGAGCACGAAGTCGAGGCCGTCGGTCAGGATGCTGCGGCGAAGCACCTCGTGCACATCGTCGGGGCCGATGGCCGAGCCGGATGTGTGATCGGAACGGAACGGGAGGACGGCGGTCATGGCCAGATCTTAGCGCATTCTTTACGGCTACTCCGTGCAATGACAGGACTATTTACGGTACATAGTCGCGACCATCGTAAAATGTTTGTAGGATGATGGTGCTTCGGGTGCGAACGTTGGCCGCGGTTCGAATCTGCTGCAGTAGGTCTTCCAGCGCTCGCGCGGTGGCGACGCGGACCAGGAGGACATAGCTCTCCTCCCCCGCCACCGAGTGACACGACTCGATCTCACGAATGTGTTCGAGCCGTGACGGCGCATCATCGGGTTGAGACGGATCGAGAGGTGAGATGGCCACGAACGCCGACAGCATGTTGCCGATGGCCTCCGGGTTGATCCTCGCCCGATACCCCGTGACCACGCCACGCGATTCCAGGCGCCGCACCCGCGACTGCACCGCGGACACCGACAGGCCGGCTACCGATGCCAACTGCGCCAGCGTGGCCCGCCCGTCGGCCACGAGTGCACGCGCCAGGATCCGGTCGATCTCATCGAGTTCCTCACCCGTGTCCGTCATGGCCGGAGACTATCGCGACACCCCCTACGAGAAAGCGGCATCATGACCACCATGGCTACCTCCACGCCCGCTGCGGCCCTGCCCACCGCCGACGAGTTGCGCGACAGGGTTCGCACAGCGCTGGGCGCGATCGGCGCACGGTGCGACCTCCGCGAACCGGGCACCTCTGGCCTACCCGCCCGTACGCCCATCACCGACGACATGCTGTTCTCCATTGACGAGACCACCGCGGCGCAGGCGCAGGAGGCCATCACCGCCGCAGCCTTGGCATTCGCCGACTGGCGCGTCACCCCCGCACCCGTGCGGGGAGCACTGGTGGCCCGGCTCGGTGAACTCCTGATCGAGCACAAGAGCGATCTCGCCACGCTCGTCACCGTCGAGGCGGGCAAGATCACCTCCGAGGCACTGGGCGAGGTGCAGGAGATGATCGACGTCTGCCAGTTCGCCGTTGGCCTCTCGCGTCAGCTCTACGGCAAGACCATCGCATCCGAGCGGCCCGGCCACCGGCTGATGGAGACGTGGCATCCGCTCGGCATCGTCGGCGTCATCACCGCGTTCAACTTCCCGGTCGCGGTCTGGGCGTGGAACACCGCCGTCGCGCTGGTGTGTGGAAACACCGTGGTGTGGAAGCCTTCTGAACTCACCCCGCTCACCGCGATCGCGTGCCAGGCCCTGATCGAGCGTGCCGCAGACGACGTGGGTGCACCCAGTGACGTCAGCCGACTTGTCCTGGGCGCCCGCGAGATCGGCGAACTACTGGTCGACGACGCCCGGGTGGCGCTGCTGAGCGCGACGGGCTCGGTGCGGATGGGCCGGGAGGTCGGGCCGCGGGTGGCGCAGCGCTTCGGCAAGGCACTTCTGGAACTGGGCGGCAACAACGCGGCGATCGTCGCCCCCTCGGCCGACCTCGATCTGGCGGTGCGTGGCATCGTGTTCGCCGCGGCGGGCACCGCGGGCCAACGCTGCACCAGCATGCGCCGCGTGATCGCCCACACGTCGGTGGTGGACACCCTGGTCGAGCGTATCGAGCAGGCATACCGCAGCCTGCCGGTCGGAGATCCGGCCGCTGAGGGCACCTTGGTCGGACCGCTGATCCACGAGCGTGCCTACCGCGATATGGTCGGCGCGCTCGAGCAGGCCAGGGCCGATGGCGGCGACGTCATCGGCGGTGAGCATGTCGAGGTGGGCGACGGCGGCTTCTACGTGCGGCCCGCCCTGGTCCGGATGCCTGCGCAGACCGCGGTCGTGCACGACGAGACGTTCGCGCCGATCCTGTACGTGCTGACCTACGACGATCTCGACGAGGCAATCGCACTGAACAACGCGGTACCGCAGGGGCTTTCGTCGGCGATCTTCACCACCGACATTCGTGAGGCCGAACGTTTCATGGCCGCCGACGGATCGGACTGCGGGATCGCCAACGTCAACATCGGCACCTCGGGCGCGGAGATCGGCGGGGCGTTCGGCGGCGAGAAGCAGACCGGCGGTGGCCGCGAGTCAGGGTCCGACTCGTGGAAGGCCTACATGCGACGCGCCACCAACACCGTCAACTACAGCTCCGAGTTGCCGCTGGCTCAGGGCGTCCAGTTCGGCTAGCACCTCCCGCGTGTCAGCGCCCAGCTCGGGTGCATAGCCGGCCACCCGCCCCGGTGTGCGCGAGAACCACGTCGGCACACCGGGAATGCGCACCGGGCCGTGTTGCGTCTGCACCGTCTCGAACAGACCGACGGCATTAAGGTGCGGATCGTCGAACAGCGCGTCGGGGGTCTGAATCGGCGCGGCCGGGATCTCCAACTCCCTGAACAGCGCCAGCCACTCGGCGGTGGTGCGCTCCAACAACGTCTCGGCGATCAGGCCGTAGACCACGTCGATCTGCTTGGCGCGCCGTTCCAGCGTGGCGTAGAGCTCACTGGTCCAAGCGGGCTGGACCGCGGCGATGAACGCGTTCCAGTGCTTGTCGTTGTAGATCAGCGCCGCGATCTGACCGTCCTTGGTCTGATACGGCCGCCGGTTCGGTGCGACCGTGCGCGGATACACCGCCGGCCCCAGTGGAGGGTCGAACATGGCGCCGTTGGCATGTTCGACCAACATGAAGGATGCCATGGTCTCGAACATGGCGACCTCGACCTCCTGTCCCTCCCCGGTGCGCTCACGGTGAAACAGCGCCATCATCGTGGCGTACAGCGCGGTCAGCCCGGCGACCTTGTCCGCCATGATGGTTCCGACGTAGTTCGCCTCGCCGGTGAGTTGTTCCTGCACGGCGGGCAGGCCGCACTCGGCCTGAATGGTGTCGTCGTAGGCCGGCCGGTCCGCCTCGGGACCTCGGCGGCCGTAGCCGTAGCAGTTCGTGTACACGATGTCGGGGTTGATGGCGGCGACGTCGTCATAGCCGAAGCCGAGTTTGACGATCGCCTTCGACCGCATCGAGTGGATGAACACATCAGCACTCGCGATCAGCGAGCGAAGGGCCGCCGCGCCCTCCTCAGTGCGCAGATCCAGGACCACGCTGCGCTTTCCGCGGTTGACGTTGACGAACACGCCGCTCATTCCTGGCGCGGGACCAACCGAGATGAAGCGGGTGTTGTCACCGGCCGGCGGCTCGACCTTGACGACGTCAGCACCCATGTCGGCCATGATCTGTGTGCAGTAGGGGCCCATCACCATCGCGGTCAGATCGACCACACGGATACCGTGCAGCGGGCCCTTCGGTTCAGTCATGCTCGGCTTCTCTCGCGTGCGCAGAACCCTCATCGCTCCTCGCGTGCGCAGCGCCGAAGCTGTACCGGATGTGGTCGGTGTGCCCGTCTGGAACCGCCGGGAACACCAGCGGTGAGGTGTCGTCGCGGATCGCGGTGATGTTCTCGGCGACGTCCTCGACGGTCCACGACGGCCGGTACACGCCCGGGGTTTCGGCGATGAAGGCCCGAGCCACGCGGCCCGCGATCGCCACGAAGTACTCGCCCGTGACGGTGCAGTCCTCGTGCGCCAGCCAGCCGACGGTCGGTGCCACCAGAGCCGGGTCCATCGGCGGGTAAGCCGACGTGTCCAACCCCTCGGCCATTCTGGTGACAGCACCCGGGATGATCGCGTTGCAGCGCACGCCATCAGCGGCACCCTCGAGTGCCACGACGTTGGTCAGCCCGAGGACGCCAGCCTTGGCCGCGGCGTAGTTGGCGACGCCGTGGTTGCCGTACAGCCCACCGATCGACGATGTCAGCACGATCCGGCCGTAGCCTGCCGCGCACATCACCGGGAACGCGGGCCGCACCACGTGGAACGCACCGCGCAGGTGCACGTCGAGGACGGCGTCGAAATCCTTGTAGGACATCTGAGTGAGTGGCGCGCGGCGCACGTTACCCGCGTTGTGGATCAGGGCGTCGATGCGACCGTAGTGGTCGAGCGCGGTGGCGATGATCGACTCGCCGCCCGCGGCGGTGGCCACCGAATCGGTGCTGGCGACGGCATCGCCTCCGGCAGCGCGGATCTCGGCGGCGACCTGATGCGCCGGGCCCTCATCGCCACCCTCACCGGTCAGGCTGCCGCCGATGTCGTTGACGACGACCCGCGCGCCGCGGGAGGCGAGCAGCAGGGCGTATTCGCGGCCAAGGCCCCGCCCGCCACCGGTGACGACGGCGACGCGTCCGTCGAATCGCAGGTCGGATCGCTCAGTGAATTCACTCATGTCAGGCGAACGGCTCCTCACCTGCGAGCTTCGTGCGTTGGAGCAGCCGGCCCGACGTCGGGTCGTACGGCGTGGCACGGTGCATGGTGCCGGTGTTGTCCCAGATCACCAGATCGCCCACCGACCACTTGTGGCGGTAGACGAAGCGCGGCGCGGTGGCCCAGTCCCGAAGGCGTACCAGCAGTTCCGCGCTCCTGCGGTAGTCCATGTCCACGACGTGATGGGCGGTGGCGCCGAGCACCAGGGACTTGCGGCCCGAGCTGTGTGTCCACACCAGTGGCAGCTCGCGGTCGCCGATCGCCTGCATCTGCCTCAGCGTCCGGATGTCGGGTTCCGGTTCGTAGTAGAACAGCGTGTTCCACGCCGAGTGCATCACGGTGAGACCCTCGAGATCGGCCTTGTCCTCATCCGAGAGTGCGTCATAGGCCGCGTAGGTGTTGCAGAACTCGGTGTCACCCTCGTCCGGGTTGCCCAGTGCGACGCTCTGCAGAAGCGACGCCAGGATCGGGACCTCGTTCATCGTGCCGTCGAGATGCCAGTACAGCGAGCCCTTGAGGTAGTCGGCCTGCTTGTTGACGTCGGTGTCCAGCGACACCTTGTACAGCTTCCCGCCGGTGTGCTCCGCGGCGAAGGTGCCGAGCGTCTCGGTGAACGCGATCTGCTCCTCGTCGCTGAAGCCGAGCTTCGGAAAGACGAGCACACCACGACTCTGCAGCAGATCGCGGATCGTGCCAGCGTGCTCGCCGGACAGCAGTGCTGTCTTCTCCGCGATGATCTCGGTGCCTATCTGCTCGTGGATGTCCCTGGTGGACAACGCGACCGAGGCCGTCACTTGGTCGAACCCCCGTCGCTGCGCTCGCCGTGGCCCAGTTCCAGTCCGTCGAGGTCACCCTTGGCGCGCCACGCGGCCAGCAGATCGTCGAACTCGTAGAAGCCCGGCGAGTAGAAGTCGCCAAGGAACGCACCGTTGGCCTCGCCACCACCGCGACCCTCGTTGTTGTAATAGCCAGGAGTGCAGGACAGTTCGAAGGCCGAGTTGTCGATCGAGAGATCCCGAACGGTCTTCACCCAGGTGTCCTGGCCCTCCTGACTCGGTTCGACGGTCGTGGCCCCACGATTGATGGCCTCGGAGATGATGTAGGCGATGTGCTTGGCCTGCTGCTCGAACATCGCGGTGGTGTTGGCCGAGACGCCGCCCTGTATGAAGCCGGTGAAGAACTGGTTGGGGAAGCCGCGAGCGGTGATGCCGTGCAGCGTCTGGTAGCTGTCCTGCCAGTAGTCGAACAGTGACAGTCCGTCGCGACCCTCGACGACATCCATCGCATAACGCCGGCTGATCTCGGTGGAGATCTCGAAACCGCTCGCGAAGATCACGCAATCGACCTCGTACTCAACGCCATTGGCGACGATTCCGCGCTCCGTCAGCCGGTCCACGCCCTTGGACTCCGCGACGTCGACCAGTGTCACGTTGGGCCGGTTGAACGTCGCGAGGTACTCCTCGCTCGAGCACGGTCGCTTGCACATGAACCGGTAGTACGGTTTGAGCGCCTCGGCGGTGTCGGAGTCGGCGACGACGCCACCGATCCGGCGCCGCAGCCGCTCCATGATCTTGTAATCCTCCTCCTCTCGGATCGCCATGATCTGCTCGATGCCCAGAGCTGCGGGGTCCTCGCTCGCCGCGATGCGTGCGGACATGTTGCGCCCCAGCTCGGTCCAGAAGTCGCAGACCAGGTCCGGCGCTCCGAACACCACACCCACGAACGGTGACCAGTTGTGGAAGTTGCGCTTGCGCTCCTCCTGCCAGCCCGGCTGAAGCGATTTCACCCACTCCGGATCGGTCGGGGTGTTGTCACGATCGTCGACTGATGACGGCGTGCGCTGGAACACATAGACGTGCTTGGCATCTCGGCCGAGGTGGGGCACCAGCTGAACGCCCGTCGCGCCGGTGCCGACGAGCGCGACGCGCTTGTCGCGCAGCTTGTCCAGGCCGCCATTGGCGTCGCCCCCGGTGTAGTCGTAGTCCCAGCGGGCGGAGTGGAAGGTGTGGCCTCCGGCATTCACGTAGTCCAGGATCCCGGGGATACCGGGCAGCTTCGGACGGTTGTAGGAACCCTGCGCCATGACCACGAAGCGCGCGCGGATGTCGTCACCGCGGTTGGTGGTCAACTGCCATCGGTCGATCGTCTCGTCCCAGCGCACCGTACGGACCTGCGTGGAGAACAGCGCGCCGTCGTACAGCCCGAAGTGCTTGGCGATACGCCTGCAGTGCTCGAAGATCTCGGCCCCGTCGGCGAACTTCTTGGACGGCACGAAGTCGAGTTCCTCGAGCAGCGGGACATAGCAGTACGCGTCGTTATCGCATTGGATTCCGGGAAAGCGGTTCCAGTACCAGACCCCGCCGACGTCACCGCCCATCTCGATGATGCGAACGTCCTCCACGCCGGCCTTCTTCAGGTACGAGCCGGCCAGCAGCCCCGCGATACCGCCACCGAGCACCACCACCTCGACGTCCTCGGCGATCGGCGCGCGTGGTGTCACCGGGGTGTGCGGATCGACCTCGGCGAACTCCGCGAACTCACCCTTCAGCTCCTGGTACTGCTTCGCCCCCTCGGGACGTATCCGCTTCTCCCGCTCGACGCGGTACTTCTCACGCAGTGCGGGGATGTCGACGTCGACGGGCGTATCGGTGGGCCCGCACGAGTTTTCGACGGTGGTCATCGATCTCCTTCTGCAAGTTCCTGCGGGGCACCGGTGCCCATGTACTTCGACAGTTGGTAGTGCAGGTTGACGGTGCTGCGTTCCCGATACGGGTTGGGTTGAGTGCCGGGGAAGCCGAGTGACTTCATGCCCTGCTGGACGGCCGCCATGTTCGAGAAGTCCTGCGGCAGGACGGAAAGCCAGTTGGGATCACCGACCGGCGTGTACGCCCACTCCGTCGCGGGCTCCGCGCCCCTGGGGTACAGCTCGAACACCGACACCTCGAAGATGCACTTGTTCGGGTCATAGCTCGGGTCGGGTCGGGCGCTGTAGCACAGTGCGCTGGTAAGCCCTTGGCCCACTTGGAAGTTCGGGAAGATCTGCCAGGCCGTCCCGCTCTGCCCGAGGATGTCGGCGGGAATGGTCGGCCACACCACACCGCGCGCCTCGTCGTCGCGGCGCGCCGAGGCCAGCCAGTGCTGCAGTACCTCGTCGGCTGGCGTGCCCTCCGGCAGCTCGTCGACGAGGCGCTTCGCCGCGTTGACCAGCGTGTTGGTCGTGGTGGCGTTGGTCTCCTCCATGGTGTAGATCTGCATCTCCGCGGTCGAGATGCGCGGATCCCCAGTGCCGAGCCGGATCTTGGACTTCGTCTCGTCCATACCCTTGGGCGCGTCATAGCCGATGTTGGAGTGCTTGCCCTGCGCCTTGGCCCAGCCCTTGAACTCGCCGAACTTGTTGAACTCCGGGTGGGTGGTGAAGACGTGGTAGGTCTCGTTGAACGCCTCCAGCGCGACCTTCCAGTTGCAGTCGAAGTTCAACCATTTGCGCCACTTGTAGCGCATGTTCTCCAACCCGAACGGGTCGAGGATCTTCGCGGCAGGAAACAGGTAGTCCGCCAGTGGTTCACAGTCGGGGTCCATGTTGATGAAGACCCAGCCGCCCCACGTGTCGACCCGGACAGAACGCAGGTGGGTGCGTTCAGGTGTCAGCGCACCCTTCCAGTCGTCCTGTTCGCGGATGTGCGTGCAGGTGCCATCCAGCCCGTAGGTCCAGCCGTGGAAACCGCAGACGAACGACTTGCGCGCCTTGCCCACCGCGTTCTTGCCACCTGGCGGGGTGTCCACCAGTTTGCGCCCGCGGTGCATGCAGACGTTGTGGTGCGCCGCGAAGGCGTCGCCCGAGTTTCCGTCGCCGGTGCGGACCACGATGATGGAGTCATCGAGGATGTCGTAGGTCAGGTAGCTGCCGACCTCGGGAATGTCCTCGATGCGCCCGGCCTGCTGCCAGACCTTGCGCCACAACCGGTCCCGCTCGTTGCGCGCGTACTCCGGCGAGATGTAGGCCTCCACGCCGATGGTCACCGGCTCCGCGAGTTCCTCGGTCGGCGCGGACTGCGTATCGGTCACTTACATCATCTCCTCATGGCCGCTTGATGGAGTTGCGGAAGGACTCGTCCTTCAGAAACAGCGAGGTGTTGTCCGCACCGAGGTGCGTCCACTTCAGGTTCAGACCGCCGTCGACCAGCAGAGTCTGACCGGTCACGTAGCCCGACAGATCCGAGAGCAGGAACAGGATGGCTCCGGCCTGCTCCTCGGGAGTGCCGCGCCTGCCCATCGCGATCGCCGTGCGGTCGCGCTCTGGATCGTCGTCGACGTAGGTCGCCGACGCCGCGGTCTGCGTGACACCGGGTGCGACGGCGTTCACCCGTATCCCGTCGAGCGCGAGTTCGACGGCCATGGTGCGTGTCATGGCGACGATCGCGGCCTTGGCAGTGCCGTAGGCAATGTGGAACGGTGCCGTGTTGATGCCGCTGATCGACGATATCGACACGATGGATCCGGGCGATGAGTTCGCCCGAAGTTCGGCTGCCACAGCCTGACTCATGAAGAACGCGGTCTCGAGGTTGGCGGCGAACAGGGCCCGCCAGTCGTCACGGGTCACCCGCGTCGCGGGCATCCACGTCGCGGGGGCGGCGCCGCCCGCCACGTTGACCAGCCCGTACAGCCGCGCCTCGGTGGTCTCGGCAATGTGGCGCACGGCGTCGAGCACCGTCTCGATGCCCTCGTCGGTCGCCGCGTCGGCCGACACCGGGATGACCGACAGACCCTGCTGCGCGAGCGGAGCCACGTGGGTGTCGAGGTTGCTCTTGGACCTGCTGGCGGCGACCACGGTGGCCCCGGCCTCGGCAGCCATGCGCGTCACCGTGGTGCCGATGCCTCCACCGCCGGCGCCCGACACCACCACGATGCGGTCGCTGAGGTCGAGCAGATCGCCCACTAGTTCGCCCCTTGCACTTTCCCCGTCGCTTCGCTCGCCCCGAAGCCCAGAATCGACTTGGTCTCCAGGTACTCGTGGAATCCGATGTCACCCCACTCGCGCCCGTTGCCGCTGCGCTTGTAACCGCCGAACGCGGAGTTGAAGTCGAAGGCGCTGTTGATGGCCACCCAGCCCGCACGGATACGACTCGCGACGCCACGCGCCGTGGCCAGGTCCTCCCCCGACACGTAGCCGGCCAGCCCGTACTCGGTGTCGTTGGCGATCGCGACAGCGTCATCGAGATCGTCATAGCCGATCACCACGAGCACCGGACCGAAGATCTCCTCGCGGGCGATGGTCATGTCATTGGTGACGTCGGCGAACACCGTCGGCTTGACGTAGTACCCGGTCGGCAGACCGTCGGGCCTGCCGGTACCGCCGGCGACCAGGGTGGCACCCTCATCGATGCCCTTGGCGATCAATGCCTGGATCTTCTCGTACTGCGTGCCCGACACGACGGGGCCGACAGTGGCGCCGCTGTTCGGGTCGCCGACCTTCACGGAAGCCGCAGCGGCGGCGGCGATCTCCTTCGCCTCCGCCATTCGGGCGGCCGGCACCAGCATGCGCGAGGGGGCGCTGCAGGTCTGGCCCGAGTTGCCCATCATCGTGACGACTCCGGATGACACGCTGTCGGCGAACGCGGCGTCGTCGAGCACGATGTTCGGGCTCTTGCCGCCGAGTTCCTGAGCCACCCGCTTGACGGTCGGGGCGGCATTGCGCGCCACCTCGACGCCGGCCCGGGTGGACCCGGTGAAGGACACCATGTCGATGTCGGGGTGGCTGGCCAGCGCCACGCCCACCCCCGGACCGTCACCCTGAATCAGGTTGAACACACCGGCGGGAACACCTGCCGTGTGCAGGATCTCGGCGAAGATCTGCGCCGAGAACGGGGCCACCTCGGACGGTTTGAGCACAGATGTGCAGCCGGTCGCGAGCGCCGGGAAGACCTTGACCGAGATCTGGTTGAGCGGCCAGTTCCAGGGTGTGATGAGCCCGCACACGCCGATCGGCTCCTTGACGATGGTCGTGTCACCACGTTGCTCGGTGAAACTGAAGTTCTTCAGTGACTCGATGGCCGTGGTGAGATGACCGAGACCGAGACCGACCTGCGGGCCGGACGCGAGCCCCGCGGGCGCGCCCATCTCCTCGGTCACCGCTTCGGCAAGATCGCCTGCGCGGCGCTGGTATTCGGCCAGGATGGCACCAAGCACCTCGAGCCGCTCCTCAACCGTGGTCGCCGACCAGGTCGCGAAGGCCCGTCGCGCGGCCTTCACCGCTTTGTCCACGTCGGCGGCCGACCCGATCGAGATGCGTCCCGCGACCTGTTCGGTCGCGGGATTCTCGATATCGGCCGTCCTCGGCTCGACCGGATCGACCCACTGGCCGTCGATGTAGAACTTCAGGTACTCACGCATCACTGTGTCCCCTCCGCGTACCAGGTCCGGAACTCGTCATAGCTCGGCATCTCCTCCGAGTTCACCTTCGGGTCGATCGGCACGTGAATCACGGTGACCTTGCCACTGGCGTAAGCCCGCTCGATCGCGGGGCCGAGATCCTCGGCCTTGTCGACGTACTCGCCGCGACAGCCGAAACCCTCGGCGATCTTGTCGAATCGCACGTCCTTGCTCCAGTGCACGCCGGTCTCCAGCGAGCCCTGGCCGAATGTCCGCTTGTAGACCCCGACCTCCAGGCCCCACTGGTTGTCGACACCGACGACACAGACCAGCGGAAGGTTCAGCCGTGCAGCGGTTTCCAGCTCGGCGATCGCGAACATGAACGACGAGTCGCTGGTGAGCAGCATGACCGGCTTCTTGCGGCCATCGGCGACGGATGCGCCGACCGCGTAGGGCAGGCCGGTGCCGATGTGGCCGAAGTTCTGATTCCACACCACGTCATGCGGCTTGGCCTGTGAGTACGTCCACTGGAAGATCACGGTGGCGCCGCCGTCGCGGACCATGATGCCGTCTTGAGGCAATGCTGCAAAAGCGCGAGTCGCCTCAACCACGAAACGCGCGGTGTGCAGCGGTGTTCCGCCGGGCGCACTCTCGGCGAGCCCGGCGATCCGGGTCGCGTCGTCGGCGATCCAGCCCGCGAGTTCGGGCGTGGCCTGACGCGGCGAGTCCTTCAGCGCGTCGACGAGCTGCGGCACGATCGCGCGCAGGTCACCGACGAGCGGAACGTCGATGCGCCGGTTGACGCCGATGGCCGTGGGATCGAGTTCAACGCTGATCCACTTGCGGTTGGCCTCATTCTCCAGCCAGTGCCTGCCCTTGCCGTAGTGCACGGGCTCACCGAGTTCGGTGCCGATGGCGAGCACCAGGTCCGAGCGCACCACGGCGTCGACGGCCGAAGGCGAGAAGCCATATGGGAAGGTGCGATCCTCCAGACCCTTGATGAACGACGTGCCGCCGGAGGTCTGAATCACCGGACAGTTCATCAGCTTCGCCAGCGCCTCAACGGATTCGCCGGCGCGGTTGGTGTGCACGGCGTGACCGACGAGCAGGATGGGCTGCTCCGCCTTGCGGATGAGTTCGGTCGCCCGCTCGATCATCTGCGCGCTGGCACCCTGGTTCACCAGGCGGTAGGCCTCGGGTGGCAGCGGCTCGGGAACATCGAGTTCTTCGAGGATGACGTGGCTGGGGTACTCGATGTAGGCCGGCCCCGGGGTGCCGGTCTGCGCGATGCGCAGCGCGTTGCGCACGATCTCGTCGGTCTGATCGGCGTACTCGATGCTCGCCGAGTACTTCACCGACGGCGCCAGCAGCGGCGCCTGGGAGACGAACTGGATGCGGCCGCGGCGGACTCGCTGCTCGGTGATGCGGGCGCGCTGCCCGCCCAGGAAGATGACCGGCGAGTTCTCGACCTTGGCGCACATGATGGCGCCCGCGAGGTTGGCCAGGCCAGGTCCGAGTGTGCCGATAGCCAGCCCGGGCTTGCCCGTCATGCGGGAGACGGCCTCGGCCATGAAGCCGGCGTTCTCCTCGTGGTGTGGCGCCACAACCGTCCAGCCACGTTCCTCGGCGGCGTGGAACATGTGCACGAAGTTGGGGTCGGGGATGCCGAAGAGCGTGTTGATGCCCTCAGCCTCGAACAGCTGCAGAATTCGCTCGTAAACCTTCACGGCCACAGTCGTTGTTCTCCTAATTGTCCGGACAAGATAGTGGTGTGCACCATTTGGAGAGCATGATTCTCTCTAAGCTAGCTGCACGTCAAGGCCCATACGACAATCTGCGAAACTTATTGTCTGGACTAAGCAGGCTTGCTATCGTCCGAGCGATGACGACCGGAACTCCTGTCTCGCAGACCCCGAGCCGCTACCTCGGCGCCTGCCAGCCGGACGTCGCGGTGGGCTGGCGGCTGGAACGTCTCACCGCGCCGAGCAGGCTGTTCGGCGCCAACGGTCTGCGCACCGGACCCGACGGCCGCATCTACATCGCCCAGGTCACGGGTAGCCAGATCAGCGCCCTGGACATCACCACCGGTGACGTCGAGACCATCAGCGCCAAGGGCGGTGACATCGTCGCGCCCGATGACGTCGCGTTCGATGCGCACGGCAACCTCGTCGCCACCGAGGTGATGAACGGTCGCGTCAGCCTGCGCGACACCTCCGGTCGGACGCGCGTGCTGCGCGATGACGTGCCGTCGGCCAACGGCATCACGTTCCACAACGGGCGACTGTTCATCGGCGAGTGCCGCGAGGGTGGCCGGCTCATGGAGTTCGACGCGGGCGGTGGTCCACCACGGATCCTGCTCGAGAACGTCCCGTCCCCCAACGCCATGGAGGTCGGGCCCGACGGGTTGCTGTACTTCCCCGTCATGGGCGCCAACGAGATCTGGCGCATTGACCCCGACGGTGGCGCGGACGCGAGGAGCAATCGGGCTCTCTGCAGCCAGCCCGAGATCGTGGCGACCGGCCTCGGCGTACCCGACTCGGTCAAGTTCGACGCCGACGGCTTCATCGTCTCGACGCAGGTCGCCAGCGGGCAGGTACTGCGGATCGACCCTCGTACGGGTGACCAGACCATACTGGCCCAACTCAGCCCCGGCCTGGACAACTGCACCCTGGTCGACGGGCGACTGTTCGTCTCGAACTTCACCGGCGAGATCACCGAGATCCTCGCCGGCGGTCAGACCCGAACCACCCTGCCGGGGGCGCTGAACTGGCCGATGGATCTCGCGGTCGGCGGCGACGGCCGGGTCTATGTCGCCGACGGCACGTACTTCTATGCGCTCGGCGCGGACGGTTCCCTGGACACCGTCGGCATGCTGTTCTCACCGGGCTACCCGGGCTTCCTGCGCGGCCTCGTCCCGTCGGGGCCCGGTGAGTTCGTCGTCACCACATCCGGCGGCCAGATCGGCCGCTACCGCCCCGCCCTTGATGAAACTGACTTCCTCGCTGACGGTTTCGATCAACTGTACGGTGTCGCGCTCGCCCCGGGCGGTATCGTCGCCGCCGAACTCGGCACCGGCAACATCGTGTCGGTCGACGGCTCGGGCAATGTCGGCGTGCTCGCATCTGGACTCGCCGATCCTGTCGGCGTCACGGTGACATCGGGCGGCGACGTCCTGGTCTCCGAGTCGGGTGCGGGACGAGTCGTGCGAGTCACCCCGTCGGGCACCGATATCGTGGTCGACGGACTGGTCCGGCCGCAGGGCATCCTGGCCATGACCGGCTCAGTGTTCATCGTCGACGCCGGCCAGAAGGCCGTCATCGAGGTCGACCTCGGCACCGGTGCGCGCACGACGATCGCCGCCGGGCTTCCCGTTGGGCCCCCGCCCGGCGTTGTACCGAAGCCGCTGCTCGGCATGCCGCCGTTCTCGGGGCCGCAGGGCCCGTTCGCGGGTATCGCGGCCGGACCTGATGGCACGCTGTACGTCTCGGCCGATGGCGAGGGCAGTGTGATGGCGCTGCGGCGGGATCGCGTATGAGCACCGAGCGAGAAGCGAAGCGGGATCGCGTATGAGCACCGAGCGAGAAGCGAAGCGGGATCGCGTATGAGCACCGAGATCGGGGTCCCGGCAGACCACCGCTACATGCAGGTGGCGCGGACCCTGCGCAAGGAGATCGTCGACGGGATCTACCCGGTGGGGACGCAGTTGCCCACCGAGCACGAACTGTGCGAGCGGTTCGGCGTGAGTCGATACACCGTCCGCGAGGCACTGCGCAGGCTTCGGGACGACAATCTGGTCGCTTCGCGGCCACGGGCCGGAACCATGGTGGTCGCCCGCGCCGCGTCGAATTCCTATGCCCAGGAAGTGATGTCGATCAACGATCTGCTCGCGTTCGCGGCAGGCGCACGGTTCGCCATCGAGTCCAACGCCATGGTGACCCTCGACGAGGACCTCGCCGCGCACACCGGTCTGCCAGTCGACTCGGAGTGGCTGGTGGTACGCGGCACCAGGCAGTCCGACGACAACCCGGTCCCCATCTGCCGCACCGAGTACTACATCAACCGGTCGTTCGCCGCGGTCGGACGGCTACTCCAACGGCACACCGGGCCGATCTTTCCGCTCGTCGAGGACCTCTTCGGGGTCAGCGTGGTGGAGGTGGCCCAGGAGATCGCCGCCGTGCTGGCATCACCGGGCCTTGCCGAGGAACTGCAGGTCGACGAGGGCACCGCCGCACTCGAGATGCGCCGCACGTACACGACTTCCGACGGCGAGATCGCCCAGGTCACGGTGAACACGCATCCCTCATCACGGTTCCGGTACTCGATGACGATGCGGCGAGTGAAGGGTTAGGCGCGTCGGTGAGCAACGGCCGCAAAGAGGTTGGCGGACGGTCGATCCGGTGGAATGACGAACGAGCCGCGCAGGCCTACGATGCCGGTCTCTGGATTCGGGGCACACTCGCGGACGCGGTACAGCTGGCCGCCCGCGACACCCCCGAGCGCGTGGTGCTGGTCGACGGCGATGTGGAACTCGACTGCCGCGAGCTCTACCGACGCTCTGCCGCGCTGGCGGCGGCGCTCGCCGACCGGATGCCTACCGGCAGTGTGCTGTCCTTCATGCTGCCCAACTGGCATGAGGCCGCCGTGGTGTACCTGGGCGCCACGCTGGCCGGCATGGTGGTGAATCCGATCCTTCCGTCGCTGCGCGATCACGAACTGCGCTTCATCCTCGATGACGCCGACAGCCGGATGATCTTCGTCCCATCGCGGTTTCGCGGTTTCGACTACGCGGCAATGCTGACTCGCGTGACGGGCACATTGCAGTGCCCACCCGAAGTGGTCGTGGTGCGCGGCGATTCGGACGAGCACACCAGGTTCGACAACTTGCTCTCCGACTCCCGGCCAGCGCCGGTCGTCGAACTCGATCCCGACGCCGTCCGGATGATCATGTACACCTCGGGTACCACGGGTCGTCCCAAGGGTGTTCTGCACAGCCATAACTCGATCCATGCGCTGATCACCCAGATTCGACGGCACTGGTCGATCGAACCGGGCGACAAGTTCCTGGTCCCCTCCCCCGTCGCGCACATCGGCGGCTCCATCTACGCCTTCGAGTGCCCCCTGCTGGCCGGTTCCACGGCAGTGCTGATGGAGCGCTGGGACGCCGATGACGCGGTCGGGCTTCTGGTGGCGCAGCGCTGCACACACATGGCCGGAGCCACACCGTTCCTGGAGCAGATTCTCGCCGCGGCCGAGCGCGCGGGCACCGACCTGCCCGATCTGAAGGTCTTCATCTGCGGCGGCGCGTCAGTACCGCCATCGCTGATCCGCAGGGCCACAGAGTATTTCGCGCGGGCGTTGGTGACCAGGGTGTACGGCTCCACCGAGGTGCCGGTGACGACTGTGGGCTCACCGCACGACGCCGACCGGGCGGCGGACACCGACGGCGCTCCGGGTATCGCGCAGGTCGTGCTGACAGCTGACGACTCGGCCACCACAGGTGAGATCGTGGCCCGCGGTGCGCAGATGCTGGTCGGCTACCTGCATGCCGAGGACGAGATCGGCGCCTTCGACGTCGACGGCTACTACCGCACCGGTGATCTCGGACGCTGGGACGGTGACTGCCTGGTGGTGACGGGCCGGGCGAAGGACATCATCATCCGCAACGGCGAGAACATCTCCCCCAAGGAGGTCGAGGACATTCTCGTCGGACACCTCGACATCGCCGAGATAGCCGTGGTCGGGCTTCCCGATACGCGCACCGGTGAGCGCGCGTGCGCGGTGGTCGTTCCCGCGAATGGCACCCCTGGGCCCGCGGTGGCCGACCTGCGACAGTTCCTCGGAGCACGGGGTGTCGCGACGTTCAAAGTGCCCGAGCAGGTGGCGATCTGGGAGGCCCTGCCCAGGAACGATGCGGGCAAGGTGTTGAAGCATCAGATCCGAGCGACGCTGACTAACGAAGGTGGATGAGCACATGCAGGTAGCGATCGTCACGGGTGCCAGCAGCGGGATCGGCTTCGGCACAGCCGTCAAACTGGCCGAGTCCGGTATCGCGGTGCTTGGCACCGGGCGCGACGAGGCCCGCCTGGCCGATCTCGCCTCGGCAATCGGCGATCCCGAGCGCGTCGCCACACTCGCCGTCGACCTGACCGCCGATGACGGTCCCGCCCGGGTCGTGGACGCTGCGGTGACGCGGTGGGGCCGCATCGACTTCCTGGTGAACAACGCAGGAGTCGGCAGCCCCAAGCCGCTGCACGAGACCGACGACGAGTCCCTGGACTACTTCCTCGGTCTGATGCTGCGGGCACCGTTCCGGTTGGCACGCGACGTGATACCGCACATGGCGTCGGGTTCGGCGATCATCAACGTGACGTCCACCTTCGCCGTCGTCGGCGGCCTACGTGGGGGTGCGTACTCGGCAGCCAAGGGCGGCCTGACGGCGCTGACCACACACATCGCGTGCCAGTACGGGCCGCAGGGCATCCGCTGCAACGCGGTGGCACCCGGCGTCACGGTCACCCCCATGGTGGAACACCGACTGGAGGACGAGCGCTTCCGCAAGATCAACACCGAGATGACCCCGTACCCACGGCTGGGCCGGGTGGAGGATCTGGCGAGCACCATCGCGTTCCTGTGCTCTCCCGGAGGGAGTTTCATCAACGGGCAGACGATCGTCGTCGACGGCGGCTGGTCATCGACGAAGTATCTGTCGGACTTCGCGTTGTCCTCGGAGTGGGTGGCCAGGTGAATCTGTTCAGCATTCTGGACCTGACCGCCACGCGCCACGGTGACCGCGGCGCGATATTCCTCGGGACGAGGCAACTACACACCTGGCGGGAGCTGCGTGACCGCGCGCTGCGGCTCGCCGCATCGCTTCGCCAAGTGTTCCCGGCGGGCACGCGCATCGCCGTCGCGACCGAGAACCGTCCGGAGATCGTGGAACTGATGTTCGCGGTCTGGGCGGCGGAGTGCGTCGTCGTTCCCGTCAACTACAAGCTGCACGCGCTCGAGATGGTGCAGATCCTCGAGGACGCCGACGCGGCAATGGTGTTCGCGTCACCCAAGATCGCGCAGGGCCTGACACCGGCCACCGCGATAGCGGTCGAGTCGCTCGACGGCGCGGCGTACACCGCCCGATTCACCGTCGAACCGGCGGCGGCACCGCGCGATACCGATCCCGCTGCCCTGGCGTGGCTGTTCTACACCAGCGGAACCACCGGCCGATCGAAGGGCGCCATGCTCTCGCATCGCAACCTGATGGCAATGGCGGTCTCGCACCTGGCCGACTTCGACAATCCCGACGAGAACTGCAGCCTGCTGCACGGGGCCCCGATGTCGCACGGATCCGGGATGTACATCCTCCCCTACGTGCTGCGCGGCGCGCGGCAGGTGGTGCCGGAGTCCGCCGCCTTCGAGCCCGACGAGTTCCTCGACCTGTGCGGGCATCACCCCAGCACCAGCAGCTTTCTGGCCCCCACCATGGTGGCGCGCCTTGTCGCGACGGGACGCCCGCGCCCCGCCAACCTGAACACGGTGATCTACGGCGGCGGCCCGATGTACGTGGAGAGCCTGAAGAGGGCGATGGCGGCGTTCGGTCCGATATTCGAGCAGCTCTACGGTCAGGGTGAGGCACCCATGACGATCACCGGGCTGCGCCAGCGCGATCACATCACCAGCAATGGATTGGCCGACGACGCGACGCTGGGGTCGGTCGGCTACCCGCGCTCCGGCGTCGATGTCGCCGTGCTGACTGAGGAGGGCACACTCGCGGGCGTTGGCGAGATCGGCGAAATCGTCTGCCGCGGTGACGTCGTCATGTCGGGCTACTGGAACAACCCCGACGCCACCGCCGCCACACTGCAGAACGGTTGGCTGCGCACCGGCGATATGGGCTCGTTCGACGAACGTGGCTACCTGACGCTGCGCGATCGCAGCAAGGACGTGGTGATCAGCGGGGGAAGCAACATCTACCCTCGCGAGGTGGAGGAGGTGCTCGTCACCCACCCCGATGTCGTCGAGGCGTGCGTGGTCGGCGCGCCCGATGAGGACTGGGGCGAAGTGGTGGTGGCGTTCATCGTCGGCACCGCCGAGCCGGCCGCGCTGGACACGCACCTGTTGGAGCGCATCGCCCGGTTCAAGCGGCCCAAGCGCTACGTGTTCGTCGACGAACTGCCCAAGAACAGCTACGGCAAGGTCCTCAAGCGCGAACTGCGGGAGCGCCTCGGCTGACTACTGGATGCCCCGGAAGTCCAGGGGGCGCACCTCCACGTGCACGCCCTCACCTCGGGGCGGCGCGATGATCTCGTTCCTGGCCATCAACGACGCCCCTGGTAACTGCCCCTCTGCCCGCACCTCGGGCGTATCACTCGATGGCAGTCGCAGGGCGGCCGGGCGCTCGTAGCCGGGTCCGCGCACCTGCGGCGAGTGCGCGGTCTCGGATGCCAACCGGAAGAGGCTGGTGGGCACCTGGCTTCCACCCTCGGTGGCCGGCGCGACGATCTGCACATCCGGCGGAAACTTGGTCCCGGACTGACTACCCGCGGTCCGCGCCAACGACTCTCCGCGGGGAGGCGGCACGGCCTGCTCGCCCGAACCACCCACGGGTGTGGTCGGTCCACCGCCGCCATCGGGCCGGGCATATCCTTGCGGGCCACCGAAAGATGGAGCCGATGGCGGGGATGTCGTCGGATACGTGGCCGCTGGTTGTGGGGGCATTAACGTCGCGCCCGGCACCCGCTCGAGATACTGCCGCCAGGCTTGAAGGTAGCCGAACAGCTGCTGCGCGTAGTCGGTCGGCGACGGCGGCACGGTCGGCATGGGAGCGCCTGGGACCATCGGTGGTGCGACCGGCGCGAACGGCATCCCGGCCGGCATGCCCGGTATCGCACCGGACATGACGGATGGTCCACCCAGCATGGCCATCGTCTTCTCCAGAAGCTGTTGCCAGACCGCAAGATAGGCGAGCAACTGCTCGTTGTGATCGGCCGGGGGCGGTGTAACTCCGGTCATGGGTATACCTCCGGTGGAAGAGGGGACAGGACTGTCCAGTGGATGGGGCAGCGACCGCTGGCAGTACTGCGAGTCCAGCGCCCGCAGAGCGCGTGTGTCGGCCGGCTCCCGGTTCTCGATGTCGAAGACATAGCAGTAGTCACCGGCCGGCGTCGGCATCCGAATCGGGCTCGAGAACCCCTGATCGATGAAGCCGAAGGGAAACTGCCAATTCAGAATGGTCTTCTCCCGGCGGTCAAGGCCCCCCGACCCGACCCAGATGTAGTGGTCGAGAATGGCGTTCACGGCATGGCGCGCCGACTCACCCGCCGCCTCCATCGATGTCATCCGGGTGAAGGTCTTGGCCCACGTGCCGGCAAACACCACCGAGTTGTTGTGCACCTGATAGCCGCCGTGCCGAGCCTGCCAGACATTGCGCTGTTCGAGATCCTCGAGCCAGGCGTCCTCGAACGGTCGTGTCCCCCAGGAACTACCGTGCGGGTTCCACGGGTCACCGCCCGGCCGATTCGTCCAGTCCCCGACGATGGGAACCAGGTACGGCGTCTCGTTGCGAATCACCCGACCCGATCCCTGACCGGATCCACCGGCCAGGACCAGGCCGCGGTCCAGCGCGTACCACGCTGGCCACGGCAACAGCGCCTCCGGCACGTTGTCGACCTGGCTCGTCAGGGCGAAGACGATCTGACGCCACACCTCTGCGGCGAGCTCGTCAGCGGTGCAATCGCGCGCGGCCTTGCCGCGCCCGAGCCCGTCGACCAGGTGCCTGGACGGGTTGTTGAAGTCGCCGATGTCGACCGACAGCACCGAGACGTGGCCGTCACGACTCAGGATGGGCCGCCTCTCCCACATACCGTGCTGGTTGATCGACGACAGCCCCCATTCGGTCCCCGAGTAGTACACATGTCCTCGGAGCAGCTGGAATTCGGTGTCGAAGTAGAACTGAATGCCGCCGAGCGTCTGAAACCGATCCCAGGGCACGCGCCCCATCTCGTCCATCGCGTAGGGGTCGCGCCGGCCCTGCGGCCGATCGGCGTCCGGCTCCAGCGGGCCGCTGGACGGTGGAATCGATGTGGTGAAGCCGTTCAACTCAGCGACGGTCCCCCCGGTGCCTGCAGCCCGCAGCGTCTCGGTGATCCGTTCTGCCGCTGGGGCATCGACGGCGACGACCGTGTAGTCCGGTGTCAGCCGCGTACCGTCCTCCAGCGTGATCTGTGCCCGGGGGCGCAGATGAGGTGGCTGACTCGGATCGTCGTCGGGAGCATCGAGGCACTTGGCGGCGCCCCGGACGAAGGTCACCCCGAGGGCGAGGAGGTGGCGGTACCAGTGGTCGAACCACGATTCGGTGGTGGGACCGTTGAGGACCCCGTCAGCCTTATTGTCACGACGATCCATCTGCAGCTGAAGCTGAAGGTAGGTGGTGAGATTCGTCCGAGCGTCGCCCCACCGCGAGTCGAACGCCGCCAGAACCCTCGGCATTTCGAGCAGGTACTCATCGAACCGCGGTGTGTACGAGTACCGCGGGGGCCCCGATGCACTCTCGCGCCCGGTGAAGAAGTCGTAGGCCGACAGGTTCTGCAGTTCACTGGCGCGGCGCAGTGGGCTGGTGACGAGGTATCGCAGCACCCTACTCATGAAGGTCCCCACATCGCCCAGCGTGAACCCGAGACTCTTGAGCTGGCTGAGGATCCCAATGAACTCGGCGGGGCTGCGCGGGGCCTCACGCGGGAAGACCAGCGACGGCTTGCCGTTCACGGTGGTGCCCTGGGTGATTATCCGCCTGACGTTGTCCATGACGGTGCGGGACGTCGGTGTCCAGTCGGCACCGCCGCTCGATGTCTCCACGCGCTGATAGACGGGGATGCGTTGGAACAGGTCCCAGGTGTGCAGGTAATACGCCGGGAAGAAGCGGAAACCGTGCTCACCCGCGACCGCCCGCCCCGGTGTACGTGGCTGGCCCCGCCGCCCGGGGAATGGGCGCAGCTCGGCGCGGCTCCCGTCGTGTGTGCCCACCGTCGAGTACTGGGACGCGGCGAGGCCACCGAGCTTGACGGGCGGATAGGTGCCGGGCAGCGCGCCATCCAAACCGTTGCGCTCGTCCTCGCGCCACTCGTACACGGTGACCTCAAAACCGCGCTCCGCCAGTTCGTGTGCGGCGGTCAGGCCCGCGATACCGGCCCCGAGAACCGCCACAGTGGGGCGCCGCGCGCACGACGCCGGGGTCGTGATCGTCTCACTCATGCGCGATCCGCCTTCGGCTCCTCGCTCGGCCTCACGGGCACCCCTCCCTCAGCTCGGCCAGCAGTCCGGGCTGCGACGGCGCCCGCACTGCGGCGTGGACATAGGCCAGCAGGGTGTCGTGTGCACGCAGGATGTCATCCAGTGAGCCGATGACGCGTACCGAGTCCGCATCGACGGCGTCCTTGAGCCCGACCCGCGCATCCAGGACATCCCGGATCGCAGATCGGGATGTCGTGATCCGGGCGCCTGCCGCACCGGCCTCCCCATCGGACACCTCGAGCCGGCTGCCCCCGCGCAGCGTGAAACGTTCGCCGTCGACGTCGAGGTCGACCTCCAGCGGCCCGAGTTTGTCGAGGATGAGACGGTAGCTGTCGGGAACCTCCGCCTCGAGGTGCCCGACCGAACGCCGCAGCAGCGACGAAACCCGCTCAGCCATGGAGGAACTCGAACACGCCAGCACCGAGGAAGTCGATGCTTCTGCCGTTGATCGACCCACTCACCCGCGCGGTGCCGCTGGTCTCGCACAGCACTGTGGAGCGATCCAGACAGACCTCGCTCGGCTGGGCCAGGCGCGCATACGAAGTCGGGCGAAACTCGGCGAAGACCGTGTCACCCGCCCGGTTCGCCGTGACCTCGACGCGCTCCGGCACCCCTGATGCCTCGCCGTCCAGGAGCAGCCCCATGGGGGCGGGTAGCGTGCAGTCCGCGGCGCGGCGGAGCATTCCGTCGGTGCGGGTCCGCACCGCGGCGTGCCGAAAGATCGCGGCGGGCTTGTCGTGATGCCAGACGTAGAGCGCCTGGGACAACGTGCGCAACCGGCGCCGATCGGTCATCTGCAGGAACACCAGCGACCACGGGTCATCCGGCCCCTGCGGCAGGACCGTGCCCCATGTCCACGCGAAATCGTCGCCCCACCAGAATCGACCCCAGTTGTGGTCGTGGTAGGCGAGGTCGTTGTCGATGTGATGCTCCTGCCCGCCAATGCGCAGCCACCCCTGCGCGCGCAACCGCGGGACGAACAGCCAGCACATCCGGCCCTCTCCCACCGGCTGGTTGTTGACCACGAACGGCCGGCTCACCGACGTGAGGTGAAGCTCGCCCCGAATGTCGTGCCCGGGAAGGTCGATCACCACCCGGTAGCCGTCGGGTTGCACGGTCAGCCGGTTGCCGCCGATCCTCACGTCGCCTAGATCGGCCGACACCTCAAGCTCGGAGTCGTCGAACCGCTCGATGGCTCCGCTCCAACGCTCGTCTCCGACGATCACGATCACTCGAGGCCCGAGCCCGGACTCGCCGGCACGCGACGTCTCGCTGGTGAGGCTGAAATTGATCAGGAGCCGCCGGCCCCGGCCATGAACCACGAAGTGATGCCACTCCTTGAATCCCTCGGCACGTGCCGTCGCCAGGAGCGGAGCGCGCAGGAAGTCACTGGCGCAGAGCACCGCGCTCATCGCAGCCACCTCCTGTTCGCTGAGGCGGGTGCCGGTGTGACGGCTGAGCAGCGCTGCTGTGCTGCGGCGGATTCCGCGAGACGTTCGATCTGCTGCCCGAGGCTCGCGATGCCCAGCAGCGCGTGGACGAAGTCGTCGGCATTCTGGGTGTCGGGGCAAGGTTCGGGGCTGGACCCGCCGTCGCGGGCCGCCAGTGCGCGAACCAGCTGGGCCAGGCCCGCCAGGCCCATCAGGTAGCCGATGAAGCTGCTCTGGTCCGCCAACTCCTCGCGTGGATCGGTGAGTGTCATCCGAACCCCTCGGGTCGCAGACCGGCCAGGATGGAGTCGTCCAGCCCCGTGCCGACGACAGCGTCGGCCAGCAGCTCTGCCCACGCCATTGGAGCCGATGTCGGCGACAAGGGACCGTCGAGGACGTTGAGGCTCACCGTCTCCCATACGCGACGGAGGTTCTCCACCGCCTCGGAGGCGATCAGTGCGTCGCGCAGTTGCGCACCGCTTGGCGTGGTGGCATACCGGTGGCCCTGGGCCACCAGCAGATCGTGGATTCTGCGGGCCGCGGCGGGGTTTCCAAGCACGCCGCGACGGACTCCGAGAAGCAGTTCGAACGCCGTCCGCTCGGCGCCGGTGGACTCACCCGGAGGCTCGGGAAGTAGTCGTGGAGCCGACCTCTCGACAAGGTCGAGGGTGAGTTCCCGGATCCGCTCGAGCTCGGCCAGCATGCCGACCAGGACTTCGGGAGTCATCGGGTCCGCCCGTGCACGTAGTCGACCAGCCCGACCAATGCGTCGCGGTGTTGGCTGGGTGGCAGCCAGTCGAGACCGGACAGCACCTCGGCCGCCCCGCGCGCGTGGTGGGCGGCGATCCGCCTGGCGTGTTCGAGCGAGCCGACCTGGTGCATCAGCTCGTAGAGCCAGCGGATGTCATTGAGGCTCTTGGGCTCCGCGTGGACGCCGTTCAGCTGAGCCGCGAGTTCGACCCGTCCGGTCGACGACAGATCTCCGCGGGTGACGAGTCGGTCCAGCAGATCGGTGAGGCCGAGCTCGCCGGCCGCCCGTGGGCGCCGCCGGCCCATGATGGTCACAGCGCGTTCCCGTTCCCTCGGCTGCGCAGATCGCAAGGCGTGCAGGAGCATCAGGGTCCGTTTGCCCTCCCAGAGGTCACCGCCGATCTCCTTGCCGTAGTCCTCCGGATCCGCGCGCAGGTTCAGCAGGTCGTCGGTGATCTGGAAGGCCGCACCGAGGTGCCGCCCGAGAGATTCCAGCTCTGCCAACTGATCTGGGTCGGCACCCGCGGCGACCGCGCCGGCCTGCAGCGGTGTGATGAACGAGTACCAGCTGGTCTTGAGTTCGACCATCTCGAGGTAGTCCGCATCGTCGATCTGCCAGGCGTTGGAACGGACCCATTCGAGCTCGATGGCCTGGCCCTCGACGGTCCGCCGGGTCATGGTCGCGACGGCTCGCAGAATCCGCAGGGCCGGCCCGAGCCCCACCCGTTCGACGTTGTCGAGCAGGGGTTGCAGCGACAGCGAGAGCATGGCGTCGCCCACGTTCACCGCGATGGGAATGCCGTGGTCGATGTGAAGCGTGGGTTTGCCGCGCCGCCACCATGATTCATCCTCGATGTCATCGTGTATGAGGAAGGCGTTGTGATAGAGCTCCAGTGTCGCGGCCGTCGGCAGGATCGCCTCGAGATTGCCTCCGAGCCCGAGGCATGTGGCGATGCCGAGCGCGGGCCGCAGTGCCTTCCCGCCGCGCAGCGGGTAGTCGAGAATCAGGTCGTAGAGGCCTCCGCTTGACCCGGGCTGACGGGGACCGTAGAGCCGATTGATCTCGGCGTCACAGGCCTCCTTGCACAGCGCGAGATAGTCCTCGAGCGGGCTCGCGACGTGCGGAACAGCTTGTGCCTGAGGCAGAGTCGACGTCATTACTTGTTGACGATCACGACGATGCCGTCGACGTCCTTGACTCTCGTCGCATAACTGATGCGGATTCTGAGTTCGACATTGTTGTCGACGGTGTCGCCGACGACTTCCAGGCTGGGTGCAACACTGACGGCGATGTCCACCGGCTCCTCGCCCGGCGACGCGCCCGAGGCGCCCCCGTTCCCGATCAACTGGCGGCGGCCGAGAAGGATTGCTTCGACCTTGTCCGTCTTGACCGTGGGGTCCTTGATGGTCTGCACCCGATGCAGCGAGTACACGTTGGCCGCATCCAGCAGCGCCTGTTTCACGGGATAGCCGCTGGCGAGTTGACTGAGGTCCTTGACTCCCTGCGTCTCGGTGATGAGACACGACGGGGACCGGTAACCGGCTGCCTCGGCCTTCGCGCGGGCCTCGATGAGCGTGTTCAGGATCGTCGGCACCAGTTTGTCATCCATCTGGACGGCGTCCGCGGCGGCCGGGGCCATCCGAAGCTGGGGGAACACGGCGTCGTCAACCACTGCAGCGAGTTTGACGGTACTGGCCATCACGTTCGCGAGCAGCGCGTCCGGGGTCGGCGCGATCGCCTCGGCGAGCGTCACCTTCAGGTCCGCTTGTTTGGGTAGCAGGTCGACGAAACCCGGGTTGGTCGGATTGTCGTTGCGCACCCTGGTCTGGGCGGGGTCGCCGGTGTCCCAGTGCGGGATGACCTGCCAGGCAACGCAGGTCTGCTCGAATGTCTCTCGAATGGCCTGGTTCGCGAGGGCGATTCGCTCGGCGCTCAGGTACATGACAAAGACCCCCCTTTAGATCTACGACTCCCCTCGTAGATCTTGATTCGGAATTGTCGCAGACGAACATGCCCGTGGGTAGTGGATGTTTCGGTGTTCAAATTCGTTCTACTTCTGCTGCAGCGCCACATCCTGTCCGCCGGACAGCTCACCGCGGGCGATCGCGTCGCAGTGCGCCACATGCAGCGGCGCGACCGCATCCCCGGGCAGCAACCTCCTGCATCGCTGGAATTCCGTGCGTGCCTGGTCAACTTCACCAGCGTCGAACAGCGCGAAGGCCTCGTCGAACGCGGGTTGAGCAGAACGCTTCGCGGCGCGGAGCGAATCCGGGTCGTCGTCGTAGACCTCGTGGATAGTCACCGGTCGACGCCGGTTGACCACCATGACCCGCTCCATTCGGCGGACGTCGAACTCACCTGTCTTCAGGCGGCCACACGTCGTGTCCGAGATGAGTAGCGAAGACCCATAACGTTTGTTGGCGCTCTCGATGCGGGCGGCCAGGTTGACCGCGTCGCCGATGATGGTCAGCACCATGCGGTTCACCCCACCGACGAGTCCAACCCCCACTGCGCCGGTGTTGATGCCGATTCCGACGCGCAACTCCTCGGAGCCCAGCTCAGTCCGTTCCAGGTTGTGCTCGCGCAATGACCGCAGCATGGCCAGCCCCGCCCGGACGGCGTCGGGCTCCGATTCGAAGACGGCGACGATCTCGTCGCCGCGTACGTCCTGGATCACACCGTTGCAGCTGATGATCGGAAGTTCGACGGCCCGCAGAAATCCCATCGCCAGGTTGCTCGCCTCGGACACGTCCATTTCCTCGAGCAGGGTGGTGTAACCCCGGATATCACTGATCAGCACGGTCATCTCACGTTCGACCCGGTAGCCGCTGCGGACCCGGCGAAGGTCGTCGATGTCGAGGATGCGCAGGAGTTCATTGGGCACGAATCTCGACTGCACGTCCATGAGGGACTGTCGGTGCTCGTCGGCGGCTCGTAGCCGGGACTGCAGCTGGAAGTTCCACAGCGGGGCGGCGGCCTGCGCGCACAGGAAGTCAACGGCTTCCTCGTGGTCGGCATTGAAGTGCCTACCCGGATCATCGTGTTCGGCGTATACCACGCCAATTATGTTGTCCTGCAATCGGATGGGAACCACCAGTGCGGAGGGGTGGAAGGCGTCGGCCACCACGACGAGTGGCGATCCGCTGTCCACCACCCGACGGACGACGTTGCGGTCATAGGAGACCTCGGTCCACGGCCCATCGACAGTCGCAACGTCGCCGTGATCCCGGACGGCATGGACAGACAGATCGTCGGAGTCGCCGGTGAGCAACAGAACGCGGGCAGCGCCCGTGGTGTCAGCAACCGAGCCGAGAATGATGTTGGCCAGGCCGTCCGGGGAGAGCGCCCCCGACAGTGCGCGTGAGAGTTCATGCGCGCCGACGGGATCGATCCCCGCCGAACCCGTCTGAACGAGATCACGACTCAGCAGCCAGGGATGCTCGCGCGCCAGCCAGTCCGTGCGCGCCACCACGCCCAGGCTCAGCCAGCGCTGGTACGCCGAACGCAGCATGTGATCGCGAAGCGTCATCCTTCCGGTCTGGGCGTAGACGATGGCGGCCTCCTCCTGCGCACGCGCACCGATCATCGGGAGCTGATACTCCTCGGCCAGCGCGATCGCCTGATGCAGGTGGCGTTCCGCCTTGACGTGTTGACCGCGGGATCGAGCCCACGCCCCCTCGATCAGGGCATAGGACGCCGCATAGTTCTCCGGTGCGTCGGCCGCACAATTTCGGTGCATGGCCAGCGTCCTGCGCACGAAGCGGGCGGTCGAGCGGTCCCCCGGCGCCTCCTGGATCATGCTCAGGGCACCGATCATGTGGACCAGTAGCGAGACCGCGGTGCCGGCCATACCGTCGATGTGCGCAACCGCCTCATCGGTGGCCAGCACCGCGCCGGCATGGTCACCGGACCAGAAGTGCAGCCCCTGTTTCACGTTCGCGGCGACGCTCATCGCCACCTCGTCACCCTCGCGGCGGGCCGCGGGCAGAATCTCCCGCTCGTCGTAGCCGCTCTCGCCGGCGAGCAGGTACAGATCCTCGGTGCGGCCCATCAGGTTGAGGCAGAGCTGCTGCATCGCCTGGCAGAGCGCGGTGGGCACCGGTTGGGATCGGACCTGGGGAATGAGGGCCTCGGCGAGGGCGTCGATCTCGGCCAGCGGGCGACCCACCCAGAACGACTGCGCAAGCAGCACTGCGGCGAGGAATCCGGCATATTCCTGGTCACCCTGGTCGAGTGCTTCGGTGACGGCGCTGCGGAGCTGACCCAGACCATCACGTAGCGGATGGCCCCAGTGATGGATGAAGTTCAGGTGCAGGAACAGCGTCTGCGGCCGCGCCTCCCGGAACTCCTCTCGTTCGCTGAGCAGCAGGCTGACCTCACCGAAGCGCTGGCTGCCCGCGCGGTCACCGGTAATCGCCAGCAGCAGACCGTAACTGGCGAGCACCAGTGGCGAGGACGGGGTGTGGCCATAGGCCAGGGTGAGGTCGAGTTGCTTCCGCACGACCAGGGGAAAGATGTTGGGCCGCACGATGTAGGCCATGCTGCGCAGCTCGGCGAGGATGCGCTGCATCTCGATGACACGCTGGTCCTCGCAGCGCGGCAGCGCCAGCAGTTGTTCGTTGCTCCAGCGCCGCATCGCGACCTTCATCCGCATCAGCGCGATGGCCATCCGCGGTTTGCCCGGATCCGGCGGCAGCGGCTCGCCGAGTTCGTCGAGTGCGGCCAGCCCGGTCTCCAGCGCCTCCTGGAGACGGTTCTGCGCGACCCGCCCCTTGAGCCGCAGGTATGCGATTCGAGCGCGGTCGACTGGCTCCGGTAAGACGTTCTCGGCCTCGTCGAGCAGCGCGTGCAATGCGTCCCAGTCACCCACCAGCAGCGCCGCGTCCGCAGCGTCGAGGTGCAGCTCCCGGGTCAGTTGGTAATGCGCGGTCCACCGCTGTTCCCCCAGCAGTTCCAGTGCGTCTCGGCAATATGTGAGGGCCAGCGGGAATGACGCCTGGGCCCTGGCTCTTCGCGCCGCGCGCCGGAGCACCATGACGAACCGGACGCGTTCGTCGTCGTCAGTCAACCCCTGACCGCCGATGCCGACGTGTCGGGCGGCCTCGAAAAGCCGGTCATCGCCCAGTCCGACCAGTCGTCGACCGATGCGCAGATGCGTCTCGCGCTGGACGTCGCGGGGCATGTCCGCACCCGCCGCCTCGGCCACTCGGTCGTGGCTGAACCGGTACCGCCCGTCCCTGCTGATCGCGTTGGCGATCCGTTGGCCATGGCTGTCGAGCGCCTCGATCAGTCGCAGCTCCAGCCCCGACCAGAGTGCGTGCGCCACCACATCGGGCGGATGCGCAGCCGCGGTCGTGGCGTCGTCGAGGTCGAACTCGCCGCCGATACATGTCAACGACGTCAATACTTCTCGGTCAATCGGGCTCAGCTGGGCGAGGTAGCGACCGAGGAACTCTGCGGAGGTTGCGGTGACCTCGAGCGAGGTCAGTACGCGCAGATCCCAGCTCGAGTGCCGGTTCACACCGACGCAGGTGAGAGCGCCCTCCCGTTGCGCGCGGTACAGCAGCTGGCGGATCTGCAGGGGGTTGCCATTGGTCCGGTGGTGGAACTCGGCGGCCACGTCGGCCATCTCCACACTGCGACCGCTCACCGCCACGAGGAGTTCCTCGACGTCCGCACCGGACAGCGGACGCACTTCGATGCCGAAGAGGGCGTCCGACGCGAGACCCGTTGCCTCCGGGTCGAACTCACCCACCCGATACGCCCCCACGACCAATACGTTGCGCAGCGACACCGCCAGCAGTTCGGACAACAGCAGTAGCGAGTCTCGATCGGCCCACTGCAGGTCATCGATCGCCAGCACCACCGGTCGATGGGCCGCGGTGGCAGACACCAACCGGATGGCGGCGCGGTGCAGACGGCGCCGGGCGTCCGCCGCATCGAGTTCCGCCGGCCGCGAACCGTCGCCGATGACACGTGCCAAATCGGGCACCAGTTCCCGAAGTACGCCGGCGATCGACGACGTCCCAGTCTCCAAGCTTGCCCGCCACCGGTCACGCTCGGCGGGGGCGGTGGCCTCCATGGTGTGGACGATCGAGCTGAGCGCATCCCCCAGCGCTGCGTACGGTGCTGGCGCGCCGTCGCGATACCGCCCGTAGGCGAAAACGCCATTGCGCGCAGTGACCTCGGCGCCGAACGCCTGCACGAGCGTCGATTTTCCCACCCCGGGAACACCGCTGACCAGTGCACACGCACCGCCCACCCGGTCGGCCGCAGCCACCGCCGCCCGCAGTTGGCTCAGTTCCTCCCGCCGGCCGACCACTCGGCCGTCAATATCGAGAAGCGGAGTCGTCATGGCGCCGCGCCCCCCTCCAGCGGGAACTGTCCGCCTTCCATATTGACGGTTCCGCTGGTCATGTGCGAGATGAACGCACATCTGGGCAGTTGACCGACCGGCTGACAGGATGGCGAGCTATGGAACTCGAGGGCAGCGTCGTAGTCGTCACCGGCGCCGGGTCGGGCATCGGCCGGGCCTTGGCACAGCAGTTCGCGGCAGCCGGCGCATCGGTGGTGGCAGGCGATATCTCCCCTGCTGGTATCGAGGCGACCGTCGACGCCATCCGGTCGGCCGGCGGCGCCGCGGCCGCGGTCGTGGCCGACGCCGCCACGACAGACGGCATCACCACACTTGTCGACGCGGCCCGCCGGTTCGGTCCCGTCGACGTGTTCGTGGCCAACGCGGGCATCATCGGGGCTCCGGGCCTGGGCGATGACGAGCGCGACTGGGACCGCATCATCGACGTCAACCTTCGGGCACACATCAGGGCGGCGAAGGTGCTGGTGCCCGAATGGGTTTCGCGGGGCCGTGGCTACTTCGTCGGCGTCGCGTCGGCGGCAGGCCTGTTGACTCAGGTGGGTGCGGCCGGGTACTCGGTGACCAAGCACGCGGCCGTCGGATTCGCCGAGTGGCTCTCGATCACCTACGGCGACAAGGGTATCGGCGTGTCATGCGTGTGCCCAATGGGCGTCGACACACCCCTGCTGACGGGTATCACCGAGTCATCGGACCCGGCCTCACGGATGGCTGCCGCCGCGGTCCGCAACGCCGGTGAGGTTCTCGGCCCGGACCGGGTGGCGGAGTTGACCGTCGAGGCCGTGCGCGCCGGGACGTTCCTGGTGCTGCCGCATCCCGTCGTCCTCGACATGTACCGCGGCAAGGGCGCGGACTACGACCGCTGGTTGGCCGGAATGCGGCGCTACCAGAGCAGTCTGGGCTGAGCTGCCCAGACCAGCTGCATCGACCGCCCTGCGCCTACGCCGAGGGAAAAGGCCGCGAGGGCGGCGATGCCAGCGTGATCAGGTTGCCGTCAGGATCGCGCACCTGCGCCAGTGTTGAGTAGTCACCCTCAATGTCGTCCCCGAGCACGATTCCCAGGCCCTGCAGCCTGCGACGCTCGGCCGCCACATCGTCGACGTAAAGGAAAATCACACCCCTGGCGGCGATCTCGGCACTGCTCGAGAGCATCAACCCACCGTGGTCGAAGAACTCCCAGTGCACCAGCGTGGCCATCGGCCGGTGATCCGGTCCACGGCCAATCAACTTCGTGTACCAGCCTTCGGCCGCCGCAAGGTCTGCGGTGAACAATGAGGTGTATATCTTCTGCAGATTCATATTCATCTCCGCACCAGTCTGACCATCCTCGAGTCTCGTCGTCCATTCCAGCCCGACATCGGACAACAACCCGCTGTTCCATGTGTGTCGAGCAATAGGATGCGTCCATGGCTGACCCCGGGGGTGCGCGCACATCCGCCCGCAGGCGGCTCTCCCCCGAGGACCGCCGAAACGAACTGCTGGTACTCGGCGCCCAGGTCTTCGGCCAACGCCCGTATGACGAGGTGCGCATCGATGAGATCGCCGAGTTCGCCGGGGTATCGCGGGCACTCATGTACCACTACTTCCCCGACAAACGTGCGTTCTTCACCGCGGTCGTGCGGGCCGAGGCCGAGCGTCTATTCGAGGCCACCAGTACACCGCCCGAACCCGGGCTGAGCCTGCTCGACCAACTGCGGGCGGGCGTGCTCGCCTATCTGAGGTACGACGAGGAACACCCGCACGGTGCATGGGCCGCCTACATGGGACTGGGGCGCTCGGACCCGGTGCTACGTGGCGTCGACGATCTCGACACCGACCGCCAGGCCAACCGCATCATGGCCAGGATCACCGAGGCGGCCGGTGCGCCCATGGACGCCACGCTGGAGCGTGACCTGCGGGCGGTGATCTACGGCTGGGTCGCGTTCACATTCGAGATGTGCCGCCAGCGGATCCTCGACCCGACGATCGACCGTGACTACGTGGCCGACGCGTGCTCGCACGCGCTGCTGGACGCCGTGGTGCGCGTGCCGGGCATACCCGATGCCCTGGCCACCGCCTGCCGAGCCCGCTAGCAGCGATTTCGGCGCGATTTCGTTCGCTCAGCGACGGTTAGCGCGCCGAAGTCGCGGGGGTTGTCGGTGGGGGCGGGCACCATGGGTGGGTGGCCCGTAAGTCCGCCGACCCCATGTCGCGCTTCAGTGAGCTGACGCGCGACTGGTTCGCGGGCACTTTCGCCGCTCCCACCCCGGCTCAGGCACAGGCGTGGGAGGCCATCGCCGACGGACACAACACCCTGGTCATCGCACCCACCGGGTCGGGCAAGACGCTGGCGGCATTCCTGTGGGCCATCGACCGCCTGGCATCGCAGGAGCGTCCCGACAAGCCCGCCACCCGAGTCCTCTACGTCTCGCCACTCAAGGCCCTGGCCGTCGACGTGGAACGCAACCTGTCCACACCGCTGACCGGCATCACCCGGGTCGCCGAACGCCTCGGCCAGCCGGCGCCCAACATCAGCGTCGGGGTGCGCTCCGGCGACACCACGCCCAAACGCCGTCGCGAGATGCTGACCAAACCGCCGGATGTGCTGATCACCACGCCCGAGTCGCTGTTCCTCATGCTCACCTCGGCGGCCCGCGAGACGCTGGCCCGCGTCGAGACCGTCATCGTGGACGAGGTGCACGCCGTCGCGGCCACCAAACGCGGCGCGCATCTGGCCCTGTCGCTGGAACGGCTCGACCAGATCCTCACAACACCCGCGCAGCGGATCGGCCTGTCCGCGACGGTCCGCCCGCCAGAGGAGGTGGCCCGCTTCCTGGCCGGCACCGCACCGACCACCATCGTGGCGCCCAAGGCCGCCAAGACCTTCGATCTGTCGGTTCGGGTGCCGGTGCCCGATATGGCCAACCTGGCGAACAACACCATCTGGCCCGATGTCGAGGAACAGATCGTCGACCTGATCGAGTCGCATAAGAGCACCATCGTGTTCGCCAACTCACGCCGCCTGGCCGAGCGACTGACATCACGGCTCAACGAGATTCACGCCGAGCGCACGGGCGTCGAGGTGTCGAATGATCCCAACCCCGCGGTCGGGGGCGGTTCGCCCGCGCAAATCATGGCCAGCGGGCAGTCGTTCGGCGCGCCCGCACTGCTGGCGAAGGCCCATCACGGCTCGGTCAGCAAGGAGCAGCGCGCCCAGGTCGAGGACGACCTGAAGACCGGGCGGCTGAAGGCTGTGGTCGCCACCTCGAGCCTCGAACTCGGCATCGACATGGGTGCGGTGGACCTCGTCATCCAGGTTGAGGCGCCGCCGTCGGTGGCCAGCGGCCTGCAGCGCGTCGGCCGGGCAGGACACCAGGTCGGTGAGATATCGGAGGGCGTGCTGTTCCCCAAGCACCGCACCGACCTCATCGATTGCGCGGTGACGGTGCAGCGCATGCTGTCCGGCGATATCGAGACCATGAGGGTGCCCGCCAATCCGCTCGACGTGCTGGCTCAGCACACCGTCGCCGCCGCCGCGCTCGAACCGCTGGACGCCGACCTGTGGTTCGACGCGGTACGGCGGAGCGCACCGTTTGCGACGCTGCCGCGCAGTGCATTCGAGGCGACTCTGGATCTGTTGAGCGGCAAGTACCCGTCCACCGAGTTCGCCGAGCTGCGGCCCAGACTGGTCTACGACCGGGACGCCGGCACCCTGACCGCACGGCCCGGCGCGCAGCGGCTCGCCGTCACCTCGGGTGGCGCCATCCCCGACCGCGGGATGTTCACCGTCTTCCTGGCGACCAACGCTGACACCGAGAAGCCCTCCCGCGTGGGCGAACTCGATGAGGAGATGGTGTACGAGTCGCGGCCCGGGGACGTCATCTCACTCGGCGCGACGAGTTGGCGGATCACCGAGATCACCCACGACCGGGTGCTCGTCGTGCCCGCACCGGGCCAGGCGGCCCGGTTGCCGTTCTGGCGCGGTGACGGTGTCGGGCGGCCCGCCGAACTCGGCGAGGCCATCGGTGCCTTCACCGGCAAGCTCGCGGCGATGCCGCGCGCAGACTTCGACGCGCGTTGTCGCACCATGGGTTTCAATGACTATGCCGTCGACAACCTCTGGGCGCTCCTCGACGAGCAGCGCCAGGCCACTGGCACCGTGCCCACCGACGCCACGTTCATCGTCGAGCGTTTCCGTGACGAACTGGGCGACTGGCGGGTGATCCTGCACTCCCCCTACGGCCTTCGCGTGCACGGTCCGCTGGCGCTGGCGGTCGGTCGCAGGCTGCGTGAGCGGTACGGCATCGACGAGAAGCCAACAGCGTCCGATGACGGCATCATCGTGCGACTGCCCGACACCGAGGACACCGCCCCTGGCGCGGACCTGTTCGTCTTCGACGCCGACGAGATCGAGCCGATCGTCACCGATGAGGTCGGCGGCTCGGCACTGTTCGCGTCGCGTTTCCGGGAGTGCTCGGCGCGGGCGCTGCTGCTGCCCAGGCGCCACCCCGGCAAGCGCTCCCCGCTGTGGCATCAGCGCCAGCGCGCGGCTCAGTTGCTCGACATCGCGCGCAAGTACCCCGACTTCCCGATTGTGCTCGAGACGGTGCGCGAGTGCCTGCAGGACGTCTACGACGTGCCGACGTTGATCGAGTTGATGAAACGTGTTGCGCAGCGCCGTATCCGGGTCCTGGAGGTCGAGACCGCGACTCCCTCGCCGTTCGCCGCCTCCCTGCTGTTCGGCTACGTCGGCGCGTTCATGTACGAGGGTGACAGCCCGCTGGCGGAGCGGCGCGCGGCCGCCCTGTCACTGGACAGCGTTCTGCTGGCCGAGCTGCTCGGCCGCGTCGAGCTTCGCGAGCTGCTCGAACCCGCGGTCATCGAGTCGACCGTCGCGCAGTTACAGCACCTCGCGCCCGACCGGGCCGCTCGCGACGCCGAGGCGGTCGCGGATCTGTTGCGGTTGTTGGGTCCGCTCACCGAGGCCGAGGTGGCGGCGCGGTCCACGACCGATGACGTCGGCGGCTGGCTCGAGGGGCTGCGCGCGGAACGCCGGGCGTTGACGGTGTCGTTCGCCGGGCAGACGTGGTGGGTGGCCATCGAGGACATCGGCCTGCTGCGCGACGGGGTGGGCGTGCCGGTGCCGGTCGGCGTCCCGGCCAGCTTCACCGGCACCGTCGCGGATCCACTCGGCGAGCTGCTCGGTCGCTACGCCCGTACCCGCGGGCCGTTCACCACCGCGCAGGCCGCCGAAAGGTTCGGCCTCGGGCTGCGCGTGGCCGGCGATGTCCTAGGCAGGATGGCGGTCGACGGGAAACTGGTGCGCGGCGAGTTCGCGGACCACGCAGACTCCGAACAGTGGTGTGACGGTGAGGTTCTCAGGATACTTCGGCGCCGCTCCCTGGCCGCATTGCGGGCCCAGGTCGAACCCGTCAGCACCGACGCCTACGCACGTTTCCTGCCCGAGTGGCAGCACGTCGGGTCGGCCATGACATCGGGGATCGACGGCCTGCTGGCGGTTATCGAGCAACTCGCTGGTGTGCCCATACCCGCCTCGGCCGTCGAGCCGCTGGTGTTCGGGCAACGTATCCGCGACTACCAGCCCGCGATGCTCGACGAGCTGCTGGCCGCGGGAGACGTCACGTGGTCGGGTGCCGGGCAGATCGGCACCGGTGACGGCTGGATCGCCTTCCACACCACCGACGCCGCACCGCTGACCCTGACCCCGGCCGCTGAGATCGAGTTCACCGACACCCACCGCGAGATCATGGCGACGCTCGGCAACGACGGTCGGGCGGGCGGTGGGTACTTCTTCCGCCAGCTGACCGACGGATCGATATCCGAGGCCGACGCGAAACAGGCACTGTGGGAGCTGATCTGGGCTGGCTGGGTCACCGGTGACACCTTCGGTCCGGTGCGCGCCCAACTGGCGGGGGCGGGGCGGCGCGGTGGCACCCACCGGCAGCGATCGCGTCCGCCGCGGCTGAGCCGGTACAGCGTGAGCCATGCCCAGACCCGCTCCACCGATCCGACCGTCGCGGGCCGCTGGTCGGCACTTCCGCCCGCCGAGCCGGCCTCCACCGTTCGCGCGCACTTCTACGCCGAGCTTCTGATGAACCGGTACGGGGTGCTGACGAAGGGCGCGGCACAGGGCGTGCCGGGCGGCTTCGCGATGCTCTACAAGGTGCTGACCGCCTTTGAGGACGCCGGCCGCTGCCAGCGCGGCTACTTCGTGGAGTCATTGGGCGGGGCGCAGTTCGCGCTCGCGTCGACGGTCGACCGCCTGCGCACCCACATCGACGGGGTCGACGCCGGGCGGCGGGCGTACCGCGCCGTCGCGCTGGCCGCAGCGGATCCGGCCAATCCGTATGGCGCGGCACTGCCGTGGCCGTCGGACACCGACGACTCCGGGCACCGTCCCGGCCGCAAGGCGGGCGCCCTGGTGGTGCTGGTGGACGGCGAGTTGGTCTGGTTCCTGGAGCGCGGTGGCCGGTCGCTGCTGTCGTTCACGAACGACGCCGAGGCGCATGCGGCGGCCGCGGCCGCGCTGGCGGGCCTGGTGTCGGGTAGGCACCTGCAGTCCATGCTTGTCGAGCGGGTCAACGGCGTCCCTGTCCTCGAACCGGGTGTCGACCCCCAGCGTGGCCCGGTGCACGACGCGCTGATCGGCAGCGGTTTCTCCCGCACTCCGCGGGGTCTACGCCTCCGCTGATCCGAAAGTTTGTCAAAAGTGACAAAACTTTCGTCGGGCCGGGCAATACTGTCGGCATGGTCTCGCTCATCGTTCACCTGGTTCTCGGCATCGCCGTCATCGCCTGGATCGTCCGGGCCAACCCGCAGGTCTTCTCGCGGCCCGCCGGCGGTCCGATGTTCTCTCCGCTGGAGATCGTCTTCTACGTCATCGGCGTGGCGTCGATCGGACTCGGCTACTACTTCAACCATCAGTTCGTCGCGACGTACGCGGTCGAGGGCGGCAACCCGATCTGGGGCCCGGGCAGCTGGCAGCAGTTCATCGTGCTCGGCTATGACAATCCCGCGGCCGCCTCGGCGAGCCAGGACTACACCATCATCAACGTGATCCTGTTGCCGCTGTTCACGATCATCGACGGGTACCGGCGCGGTATCCGACGCCCGTGGCTGTTCTTCGTGGCGAGCCTGTTCACCAGCTGCGCCTTCGCCTACGCGTTCTACTTCGCCGTCGTTGACCGCCAGTACCGTCACGACAAGGCGGCCAAGGGCCTGGACTCCGTTCCCGCCTGACCGCCGCGCCGGGCGCCCGCCATCCCTGCCTACAGTGCAGGGATGGCGTTGCGCACCGCACTCACCGACATGTTCGGCATCGAGCATCCGATCGTGCTGGCACCCATGGGCGGTGTCGCAGGAGGACTTCTCACGGCCGCCGTGTCCGAGGGTGGCGGACTGGGCATGATCGGCAGCGGTGGCGGTGCACGCGACTGGATGCGGCGCGAGTGCGCCATCGCGAGTGATCGCACCGAGAAGCCCTGGGGCATAGGGCTGTTGTCGTGGGCGGTGGATCACGGCGCCATCGACTGCGCGATCGAGCAGCAACCGGCGGCGATCATGCTGTCCTTCGGTGACCCGACGCCGTTCGTCGACGCCGTGCGATCGTCGGGCATTCCGCTGATGATCCAGGTGACCACCCTGGCCGACGCCCAGCGTGCGCTTGACCTGGGCGCCGATGTCGTTGTGGCCCAGGGTGCCGAGGCCGGCGGACACGGCGAGGGCCGCGGCACACTGCCGTTCGTGCCCGCGGTGGTCGACGTGGCGGGTACGACGCCCGTGCTGGCCGCGGGCGGTATCGCCGATGGCCGCGGACTGGCCGCCGCGCTGGTGCTCGGCGCCGCGGGCGCACTGATCGGCACCCGCTTCGAGGTGACGACCGAGGCGCTGCTGTCCGCCGAGGAACTCAAGGCGATCACCGCGGCGACGGCGGCCGACACCGTTCGCGACCGCGTGCTCGACATCGTCAGGGAGTCCCCCTGGCCGGCCCGGTTCACCGCCAGGACGCTGCGCAACCGGTTCACCGACACCTGGCATGACGACGAAGACGGGTTACAGACCGATGCCGACGCCAGGGTCGAGTTCCGCGAGGGTGTGGCGCGCGGCGATCTCGACTACATGCCGATCTGGGCCGGCGAGGCCGTCGACCTGATCACCGAACTGGACACCGCCCCTGCCCTGGTCACACGCATCGCCGACGAGGCCGCCCGCGCGATTTCCGGTGCGCACGACCGTATCCGCGGGGCGTGAGGACGGTAACGTGGCGGCATGCCTGAGGGCGACACCGTCTACCGCACTGCCGCCAAGCTGCGGGAGGCGCTGGCCGGCCGGGAGCTGACGCGCTGTGACGTTCGGGTGCCGAAGTTCGCCACGGTGGACCTGACGGGTGGCGTCGTCGATGAGGTCCTCAGTCGCGGCAAGCACCTGTTCATCCGAGTCGGCGGGGAGTCCGGGGCCAGCATCCACTCGCATCTGTTGATGGACGGCGCCTGGCTCATCGGCGGCCAGGCTCGCCGGACACCCGAGTTCAAGGTGCGGATCATCCTGGAGACGGCTGACACTCGCGCCGTCGGCGTCGATCTCGGTGTGCTCGAGGTCCTGGAACGCGCGCACGATATGGAGGCCGTCGCGCACCTCGGGCCCGATCTGCTCGACGATGCCTGGGAGCCGCGTGTGGCCGCGGCGAACCTGGCGGCCGATCCGCAGAGGCCGCTGGCCGAGACGCTGCTGGATCAACGGGTGGTGGCCGGGATCGGCAACGTCTACGCCAACGAGCTGTGTTTCGTCATGGGACACCTGCCCACCTCGCCGGTCGGTCGCGTCAAGGACCCGCTGCGGGTGGTTCAACGCGCCCGGGACATGCTGTGGCTCAATCGGTCCCGTGTGAATCGAGTCACCACCGGAGACACTCGACCCGGACGTGACCTGTGGGTCTACGGCCGGGCGGGACGTCCGTGTCGACGGTGCGGCACCTCCATCAGCTCGGACAACGCCGGCGATCGCATCGCGTTCTGGTGCCCGTCCTGCCAGACCTGACCGCCGGACGTGAAGTTGTTGGCGAGAATCCTGAGTGGATTCGTCATCGAGTTCACATTCGGCAAGGGTCCTAGCCGGGCAGGGCCAGCTTGAAGATCTTGCGGATGACGGTGCCGAACTGCCTGGGCAGCGGGCCCTTGTTGTAGGGCACGCCGTACCGCTCGCAGATGGCCTGCACCTGGGGAGCGATCTCGGCGTGCCGGTGCGCCGGGATGTCGGGGAACAGGTGGTGCTCGATCTGGAATGACAGGTTGCCACTCATGATGTGGAACAGCTTTCCACCGGTCAGGTTCGCCGATCCGAGGATCTGACGGAAGTACCACATGCCGCGACTCTCGTTCGCGGTCTCCTCCTTGGTGAATTCCTGTGTGCCGTCCGGGAAGTGGCCGCAGAAGATGATCGAGTACGACCAGATGTTGCGGATCAGGTTGGCTGTCATGTTGCCGGTGAAGACCCACGGCGCGAACGGGCCAGCGAGCAGCGGGAACGCCAGGTAGTCCTTGACGGTCTGGCGGCTGACCTTGTGCCAGATGCCCGTGAGGGTCTCGCGCTTGTCGGCGATCGAGATCTCACCCGAGCGGATGCGCTCGGTCTCCAGTTCGTGCAGGGCGACGCCGTACTGGAAGAACACCATCAACAGGAATGCATAGACGGGGTTACCGAGGAAGTACGGCTTCCAGCGCTGATCCTCGCTCATCCGGAGGATGCCGTAGCCGATGTCGCGGTCCATGTCGACGATGTTGGTGTAGGTGTGGTGCATGTAGTTGTGCGAGTGACGCCACTGATCGCTCGGGCAGGCCGAGTCCCATTCGAAGTTGCGGCCCGTGAGCGCGGGGTCACCCATCCAGTCGTACTGGCCGTGCATGACGTTGTGGCCGATCTCCATGTTGTCCAGGATCTTCGACGCGGCCAACATGGCGGTGCCTGCCAACCAGGCTGGCGGCAGAACGCCTGCGAACAGCAGACCTCGCCCGCCGACGTCCAGCGCCCGCTGCGCCTTGATGACGCGCCGGATGTAGGTGGCGTCGCGCTCGCCGAGGTCGGCGACGACACGCTCCCGGATGGCGTCGAGTTCGCGGCCGAAGGCCTCCGCGGTCTCGGGCGTCATGGTGACGGTCTTACCGGCGACGGTCTTGGTGATGGTCTTGGGTTCGGGGCGTTCGAGCGTGGGGCGTTCGGGCGTGGGGCGTTCGGGCGTGGTGCGCACGCGAGGAGCAATTAGAGATGCAGTCATGGTGAACTCCTTCTCGGTTGAAATCGGTTGGGTTAGAGCGCCAGTGCGACGTCGCCGACCGGGGCGGTGACGCAGATCTGCACGTCCTCCCCGTCGGAGGTCGATACGGCACCGGTGATGAGGTTCTTGACCGCACCGCTGGTCTTACGGCGGGTGCAGGTGTGGCAGATGCCCATCCGGCATCCGCTCTCGGGGTTGAGCCCGGCGGTCTCGGCCTGCTCGAGCAGCGAGCGGCCGTCGTCGGTGATCTCGACACCGCTCTGGGCGAAGGTCACGGTGCCACCGGATGCTCCGGTCGGAGCCGCCAACACGGGCGGGACGAAGCTCTCTGACCTCGCGTCCGGGCAGTGCTTCCGGACGGCCTCGACCAGTGCGGGCGGACCACAGACGAACACTGCGTCGGGCTGCTCCATGGCCGCCGCCAGGTGATCGGCGTCGAAGCGACCGACCAGGTCTCCCGTGCCGCCCCGGGTGAACCCGTGTAGGACCCGGACTCCGGTCATGGCCGCGAGCTGATCGGCGTAGCAGGCGTCCGCCGCGGTGCGCGCGTAGTGAATGAACGCGATCTCGGCGCCGTCCTGATCGGTGTGCCGTTCGGCGACGAGTGTCCGCAGCATCGCCAGCACCGGCGTGATGCCGCTTCCGCCGGAGACGAACAGGATGCGCTTGGGCCGCTCGGCGGGCAGGACGAAATCGCCGCCGACGCCCTCGAGCCCGACGACCATGCCGGGCCGCGCATTGCGGTAGAGGTGCCCCGAGACCAGTCCCCCGTCGTGTACACCGACGGTCAGCTCGATCAGTCGGTCGTTCTCGGCGTTGGCCGGTGAGTAGCAACGGGTCCGTCGGCGGCCGTCGACCTCGACGGTGAGGTTGACGTGTTGGCCCGCCGCCAGGCTGCTGCGTTGAGTGAACACGGCGTTCGGTTCCAGCGTCAGAGTGACGCTGCGCGGGGTGTCTCGCCGGACCGCGACGATCTTGGCGCGGGCATCGCCCAGGGTCCATGTGGGCTCGACCAACTCGGTGTAGCGGTCGACACCGTGGGGCCCGGTCAGGACGCTGACCAGGGATGAGCGCAGCACTCGATCACGGAGGCGCAGCTTCGAAGTTTCGGTGAACATGTGTATACCGTCCGCCTCGCCAGCCCAGATCGTCAAGGGATTTCGGCACGTTGTGGTACGGTTCACAACCAGTGAACAGTCGTACTCCTAAGTCACAGTCGTCTCGCTCTCGGCGGGACGGCTTGTCACGTGAGGAACGAAAAGAGGTCACCCGACGAGCGATCGTCGACGCCGCTCTCGCGCTCCTGGAGAACCGCAGTTTCAGCGCGTTGAGCTTGCGCGAGGTGACCCGTGAGGCCGGCATCGTTCCTGCCGCGTTCTACCGGCACTTCGAGTCGATGGACGCGCTGGGCCTGGTCCTGATCGACGAGTCGTTCCGCGCGCTGCGCGACATGCTGCGCGGCGCCCGCGCGGGCAAACTCGATCCGAACCGGGTCATCGAGTCGTCGGTCGACATCGTGATCGCGAGCGTCAACGAGCGCCGCGAGCACTGGCGACTCATTGGCCGCGAACGCAACAGCGGAGTGACGGTGCTGCGATACGCCATCCGCACCGAGATCCGTCTGATCACGTCTGAACTGGCGATCGACCTGGCGCGCTTCCCCGGCCTGCACACGTGGAGCAGCGAGGACCTCAACATCCTGGCCACACTGATCGTCAACGCGATGATCTCAATCGCCGAGGCCATCGAGGACGCCAAGGACGCGGCCGCCATCGAGGACGTTCGACGCACCGCGGTCAAGCAGCTGCGCCTCATCGTCGTCGGCATCACGGGGTGGCGCAGCAGCACGCCCTGAGCCGCGCATAGGGTCGGGTTTGACCGAGGAGAAACCATGGCGAACCTGGAACTGTCCCGTCCGCGTCCGGACATCGCGGTGCTCACCCTGAACCGGCCCGACAAGCTCAACGCGTTGAACCACGGCCTGGTCGAGGATCTGCACGCCGCACTCGATGACATCCGGGCTGACGACCAGTGCCGCGTCGTCGTCCTGACGGGTGCTGGCCGCGGATTCTGCTCCGGGCTGGACCTCACTGAACCGTCGCCGGACGCGACCTCCGGCGGCCTGGAGTTTCCCCGATCCGGTATGCGGTGGCAGGAGCGCATCGCCGAGCTGACCACGAAGTTGTCCCGCCTGCGGCAGCCGGTGATCGCGGCGGTCAACGGGCCGGCCTACGGCGGTGGCTTCGCGCTGGCGCTGGCGTCGGACATTCGCATCGCCTCGGAGTCGGCCAGGTTCTGCACGCAGTTCATCAAGTTGGGCCTGGGTGGCTGCGATATCGGGGTGAGCTACACACTGCCGCGCATCGTCGGCGCGGGCCAGGCGTTCGACCTGATCCTCACGGCCCGCACGGTCGATGCCGCCGAAGCGCTGGCGCTCGGGCTCGTCTCACGACTCTCGGCGGGTTCAGTGGTCGAGGACGCGCTGGCGCTGGCCGAAACACTGTGTGGATACGGAAAGTTCGGGGTGGAGTCGACCAAGCAGGTGCTGTGGGCCAACCTGGAGGCACCCAGCCTGGATGCGGCGTTGCAGGTGGAGAACCGCAGCCAGATCCTTGCGTCGACCAGCGGTGAGCTGCTGGCGGCGGCCGCGGCGTTCACGAAGCGAAAGGGCTAGCGGGACATGGCCTTCGCCTCGCTCCACGACCCCGACTGGCGCGGGTTCGCCAGCGACAACTACGCCGGCGTCCACCAGGAGGTGCTCGAAGCAATCGCCGTAGCGAACGGCGGCCATCAGGTCGCCTACGGTGAGGACGCCTACACCACCCAACTGCAGGACGTCGTCCGGCAGCACTTCGGCACCCGAGCGGAGACGTTCCCGGTGTTCAACGGCACGGGAGCCAACGTCGTGGCGCTCACGAGCCTGCTGCCCCGCTGGGGAGCGGTGATCGCGGCGAACTCGGCACACATCAACACCGACGAAGCGGGCGCTCCCGAACGGATGACGGGCATCAAACTGCTCACCGTCCCGACGCCAGACGGCAAGCTCACCCCGGAGTTGATCGCCACCGAGGCCTGGGGGTGGGGCGACGAGCATCGCGCGCAGCCACTCGCGGTGAGCATCACGCAGACAACGGAACTCGGCACGGTGTACACACCCGACGAGGTGCGCGCGATCGCCGACTTCGCCCACGAACAGGGTATGGCGCTGCACATGGACGGCGCCCGGCTGTGGAACGCGGCAGCGGCGATCGGGGCCCCATTGCGTGCGTTCACGACCGACGCGGGGGTCGACGTTCTCAGCATCGGCGGCACCAAGATTGGAGCGCTCGGCGCGGAGTCCGTCGTGGTCCTCGACCCAGCCAGAACCACAGGCCTGATCTATCTACGCAAGTTGACGATGCAGCTCGCGAGCAAGATGCGGTTCGTCTCCGCCCAGCTGCTCGCCCTGTTCGAGGACGACCTCGGTCTGCGCAGCGCCACACACGCCAACGCGATGGCGCGGCGGCTCCGGCAGGCCCTCGAGGCAGGCATCGCCGATGGTGCGATTCGTGGGCTCGAGTTCAGTCAACCGACGCAGGCGAACGCGATCTTCGCCACGTTGCCGACGGAGGCAGCCGATCGGATCCGCGAAAACGTGCGCTTCTACGACTGGAACCGTGCCCGCGGCGAGGTGCGCTGGATGTGCGCGTGGGACACCACCGAGGCCGACGTCGACCACTTCGTGTCGGTGATTCGCGCCGAACTCGATCGGCACTGGCGCGGCTAGCGCGGGGTGCCGCCGCCGTCGACGATGATGACGGTCCCCGTGATGTAACTGCCTGCGTCCGAACACAACAGCAGTGCAGAGCCGACCATCTCGTCCGGTGTCGCCAGCCGCTTCATCAACGTTGAGCCGGCCATGTGGTCGATGGCCACCTGCGGGTTGCCGCGCATCATGTCGGTGTCGACGGGGCCGGGGGCGATCGCGTTGACGCGGATCCCGTGGCCCACGAACTCGGCCGCCATCGCCCGGGTGAACGACATCATCGCGGCCTTGCCCGCGGCGTACATCGACATCGTCGCCGCGAAGTTGAACGCCCCGACCGAGACCATGTTGAGCACCGCAGCGTGCTCGCTCTTCTTGAGGTGCGGCAGGGCCTTCTGGACGAGGAATACCGGACCCCGGACGTTGACCTCGTTGGACTTGGTCCACGCGTCGACCGTCATCTCGCCCAACGGTTGCGCCAGCGCGTTGGCGGCGTTGTTGACCAGGACGTCCAGTGCCCCGAACTCGGCGACGGTGCGGTCGACCAGGGTGTCCAGGTCCTCGATGCTGCCCGCGTGGGTGGGCACGCCGATGGCCTGGCCACCAAGTCCGCGTAGGTGTTTGGCCGCTTCCTCACAGGCGTCGGCCTTGCGACTTGCCACCACCACGTTGGCGCCCGCGAGCACGAAGCCCTCTGCGAGCGCGAGGCCTATGCCTCTGGTGCCACCCGTGACGATCACGGTGCGGCCGGTCATGTCGAAGAGGCGGTCGAAGGCGTCACGATCCATGCCCGTCAGTAGAACACGGTGGGAAACCACGGCGACCGTCAGTCCGTGATCGTCAGTCCTTCATGGTCCAGACCGACGTCGCGATCAGGTCACCGTGCTCGAGCGCCGCGGTCCGGTGTTCGTGCACCTTGAGGTATTCCGGATCGGCGATCATGTCCAGGAACGCCTGCGGTGACGGGTACTCGACGATCAGAATCGCGTCCCAACCCGGTCGCTCACCGGCGCCGATCACCGTCTCAGGTGACACTCCGGCGTAGCGCACCGTCGCTCCTGCCCGCGCAATGTGGGGCATCACCTCGCTGGCGTAGCGCAGATAGCGCTCCCTGCCGCCGTCCACGCGGAACGTGAGCAGATTGACCATCACGACCGGCTGATCCGGCGGCCGCGCCGCGAGCTGCTCGAGCTGTCCGGGAGTGGGCTCCAACCGATTACTCATGTCGATCAGATACAGCCGCTGACACTAGCCAAACCTTACGCATGCTCACTCCTTGGGCCACTGCTGTGAATGATGCACCGCGAGGTCCATCGCGTGCGTCAATTTCACCATCTCGCCGAACGTGAACAACATTGCGCGTTCTCGCCAGAATCTCGCACACTTGTTCACGTTCGAAGCGAGGCCACGCTCTCGAACACTCGCCGGCCACCGGTGATCGGGTCGACGAACTCCAGCCGATGAGCCAGCAGCTGCAATGGTGTCGAGAAGTCATCGGAGGCCACGTCGATGACTCTCGGGTACAGCGAGTCCCCGTGGATGGGCAATCCGAGCGAGGCCATGTGCACACGCAGTTGATGCGTGCGTCCGGTGCGTGGGGTCAGCCGGTAGGTGCCTTCATCGTCCGACTCGTCCAACAACTCGATCAGCGTCTCCGCATTCGACTCGCCGGACTCTTCGAAGGCCTGTAACCGGCTTCTTTCCTTGATGATTCGACTGCGCAGGGTCATCGGGAACTCCAGCGCCGGGTCGACGTCGGCCCGCGCGAGGTAGGTCTTGCTGACCTCACCGCGGGCGAACAGGGTCTGGTAGGCGCCACGCACCTGCGGCCGTGTGGTGAACAGCAGCACCCCTGCGGTCAACCGGTCCAACCGGTGCGCGGGCGAGAGATCCGGCAGATCCAACGATCGCCGCAGCTTCACCAGGGCCGTCTGCGCGACGTGCCCGCCGCGTGGCATCGTCGCCAGGAAGTGCGGCTTGTCGACCACCACGATGTCGTCATCGCGATACAGGATGGGAATGTCGAACGGGACTTCAACCTCGTCGGGCAGGTCGCGGTAGAGGTAGACGTGCGAGTTCGGCGGCAGCACGGTGGCGGCGGTGACGACGCTCCCGTCTGCGCAGACCACCTCTCCCGCAAAGACTTTCGCGGCGGCCTGCGCGCCGAAGCGGTCGGCCAACTCCACCAGCACGGCACCGCCCCGCAGTCGGACCCGGGCCGGCCCGAGCCCGTCGCGCGCGGGAAGTGGTGCGGGTCGCCGGCTCACTTCAGCGGCACGGGTTCCAGGATCTCCGCGCGGGCCTCGGGTGCGGCGGCACGCAGCGCATCCGCGGACTCGTCATCGGGCTGCGCCTGGGAGAGCACCTCGGCCTCGACCCTCGCCAGATATGTGGCGACCTCGCGGTCGACGTCCTCGGCACTCCAACCCAGCACGGGCGCAACCACTTCTGCGACCTCGCGAGCGCAGTCCACGCCGCGGTGCGGGTACTCGATCGAGATCCGCATGCGCCGGGCAAGGATGTCCTCGAGGTGCAGTGCGCCCTCCGCCGCGGCAGCGTAGGCGGCCTCGACCTTCAGGTAGACGGGCGCCTCGGTGATCGGTGTCAGCAGTTCGGGCTTGCCGTCGGCCAGCGCCAGCACCTCCCCGATCAGGGAGCCGTAGCGGTCCAGGAGATGCCGCACCCGGTAGGGGTGCAGGCCGTAGTGCGCGCCGACGTGCTCGGTCTGGTTCACCAGCGCGAAGTAGCCGTCGGCACCCATCAGCGGCACCTTCTCGGTGATCGACGGTGCCACGCGGGTGGGGACGAACTCGCTGGCCGCGTCGATCGCATCGGCACCCATCACGCGGTAGGTGGTGTACTTTCCGCCCGCGATCGCGACCAGGCCGGGCGCGGGCACCGCCACCGCGTGCTCGCGTGACAGCTTGGAGGTCTCCTCGCTCTCCCCCGCCAACAGCGGCCGCAGGCCCGCGTAGACACCGTCGATGTCGTCATGGGTCAGCGGCGTCGCCAGCACGGTGTTGACGTGATGCAGGATGTAGTCGATATCCGCCTTGGTCGCCGCAGGATGCGCCAGATCGAGGTTCCAGTCGGTGTCGGTGGTGCCGATGATCCAGTGCGTGCCCCACGGGATCACGAAGAGCACCGACTTCTCGGTGCGCAGAATGATCGCGACCTCGCTGACGACGCGATCACGCGGCACCACGATGTGCACACCCTTGGAGGCCCGCACCCGAAACCGGCCGCGCTGCTTGGACAGCGCCTGGATCTCGTCGGTCCACACGCCGGTCGCGTTGACCACGACGTGCCCATGAACGTCGGTGACCCGGCCGTCCTCGGAGTCGCGGACCTTCACCCCGGTCACCCGGTCGCCCTCACGCAGCAGCGACACGACCTGGGTCGAGGTCCGCACCACCGCGCCATAGTGCGCCGCGGTGCGGGCAACCGTCATGGTGTGCCGCGCGTCGTCGACCACGGTGTCGTAGTAGCGGATACCACCGATCAGCGAGCTGCGCTTGAGGCCAGGGGCCAGTCTCAGCGCGCCCGCCTTGAACAGATGCTTCTGCGCGGGAACCGATTTCGCCCCACCCAGCTGGTCGTAGAGGAAGATTCCCGCGGCCATGTAGGGCCGTTCCCACAACCGCTTGGTCAGCGGGAACAGGAATGGCAGCGGTTTGACCAGATGCGGCGCCAGCGTCTTGAGCGAGAGCTCGCGCTCGTGCAGCGCCTCGCGAACCAGCCCGAACTCGAGCTGCTCCAGATAGCGCAGTCCGCCGTGGAACATCTTCGAAGATCGGCTCGACGTGCCGGAGGCGAAGTCACGCGCCTCGACGAGCGCCACCTTGAGCCCGCGGGTCGCGGCGTCCAGCGCGGCACCCGCCCCCACCACTCCGCCGCCGATGACGACGACGTCGAACTGTTCGCGGCTGAGCCGCCCCCAGGCGGCCTCGCGCTGGTCAGGGCCAAGGAGGGTCTGCCCACTACCCGGGCCCGAAATCGGGTCGACGATGCCGATCGGTCGTTCGGAAGCTTCGCTCACTGCCAGCAGCTCCTAGTTACTCGTCAGTACGCGTCCAGGCTAGCCGTATCAGTTCAAATCGTCGTGCGCCATCAACCGGCGGGCCGCCTCGACGGTAGATCCAGACAGCGACGGATACACCGACAATGTCTGCGCGAGGTCGGTCACGGAGATGTTGTTCTGCACCGCGAGCGCGATCGGCAGGATCAGTTCCGAGGCGATCGGAGCGACCACCACACCGCCGATGACGACGCCGGTGGCCGGTCGGCAGAAGATCTTGACGAAACCGCGCCGCAGCAGTGACATCTTCGCGCGGGCGTTGGTGGTCAACGGCAGCATCAGCGTGCGCGCGGGCACGGTGCCGTCGTCGATCGCGGTCTGGGGCACCCCGACGGCGGCGATCTCGGGCCGGGTGAACACCGCGGCGGCCACGGTGCGCAGCCGGATCGGCGACACCCCCTCGCCCAGCGCGTGATACATCGCGATACGCCCCTGCATCGCCGCGACGGACGCCAGCGGCAGCAGACCGGTGCAGTCGCCGGCCGCATAGATTCCAGACGCCGTCGTACGCGAAACCCGGTCCACGGAAAGGTAGTTGCCCTGTCCCAGCTCGATGCCAACCCGCTCCAGGCCAAGTCCGCTGGTGTTGGGCACCGAGCCCACCGTCATCAGCGCGTGGCTGCCCTCGACGGTCCGTCCGTCGGCCAGCGACACCCGAACCCCGTCGGCGGTACGGGTCACCGAGTCCGCGCGGGCGTTCTTCACCAACTTCACGCCACGTTCGGCGAACGTCTCCTCCAGGACAGCAGCGGCGTCGCGGTCCTCGTGCGGCAGGATCTGGTCCCGGCTGGCCACCACCGTGACCTGGACCCCGAGTTCGGTGTAGGCGTTGCAGAACTCCGCGCCCGTCACACCGGAGCCGACGATCACCAGGTGCTCGGGAAGCTCGGTGAGGTCGTAGAGCTGGCGCCAGTTCAGGATGCGCTCGCCGTCGGGCTCGGCGTTGGGCAGCACACGCGGCCGGGCGCCCGTGGCGATCAGCACCACGTCGGCCTTCAACACGCCCACCTTGCCGTCGGATGTGGTGACTCTCACCCGGTGATGCGCCATGCCGGGTACGTCGTCGACGAGTTCGCCGCGGCCCTGCACGACCGTGACGCCCTCCTTCAGGAGATTGGACCCGATGTCGGCGGACTGTGACCTCGCCAGCGTCTTGACCCGGTTGTGGATCTGCTCAAGGGAGATCTTGGCGTCCTCGATGGCGATGTCGAAGCCCAGGCCATTGGCGCGCCGCAACTCAGTGCGCACGCCTGTCGACGCGATGAACGTCTTGGACGGGACGCAGTCGAAGAGCACACAGGCGCCGCCGATCCCGTCGGAGTCGACCACGGTGACCTGCGCAACCTCTGGGCCGCGGGCCGCAGCGACGAGCGCTGCCTCGTAGCCGGCAGGGCCGCCTCCGATGATCACGATGCGGGTAACCACGGGCTCTATCTAACCCCGTGTGCCCGAAGTCTCGCCCACCGATAGGTGACTCCTACCCCCTAGACGCGCTGTGTACCCCTTAGGCTTGCCCCGTGCCGCTCTACGCCGCTTACGGATCGAACATGCATCCGGAGCAGATGCTTCAGCGAGCCCCGCACTCTCCGATGGCCGGGACTGGGTGGCTGCATGGCTGGCGGCTGACCTTCGGCGGTGCTGACATCGGCTGGGAGGGCGCGCTGGCGACCCTGGTCGAGGACCCGCAGGAGAAGGTTTTCGTCGTCCTGTACGACATGACCAAGGAGGACGAGGAGAACCTCGACCGGTGGGAGGGGTCCGAACTGGGCTTCCACAAGAAGATCCGCTGCCGGGTGCATCGCGAGTCCTCCGATACCAGCACCGACCCTGTGCTCGCGTGGCTGTACGTCGTCGACGCGTGGGAGGGCGGCATTCCCTCGGCGCGCTATCTGGGCGTGATGGCCGACGCTGCCGAGATCGCAGGCGCCCCCGAGGAGTACGTGCACCATCTGCGCACCCGCCCAGCCGGAAACGTCGGCCCGGGTACCTAACCCGCGATCGCGGCGGCCTGTTCGACGATGTTGACCAGCACCCGCACCCCGACCGCGAGCGCACGCTCGTCGAGATCGAATGTGGGCTGGTGCAGGTCCAGCTGCGGCCCTCGACCCGACCACACGCCCAGCCGCGCCATCGCGCCGGGCACCTCCTCGAGATACCAGGAGAAGTCCTCGCCGCCGCCGGACTGACGGGTGTCGGCCAGCACGTCGACGCCAACCGACTCGACGGCGTGGGTGAGGATTCGCGTCGACACCTCTTCGTTCACCACCGGCGGGACGCCGCGCCGGTACTCCACGCTGAACTCGATGTTCAGCGGCGCCAACAGCGACGAAACGATATCGCGGACAAGGTCTTCCATGGCGACCCAGGCCTCACGACTGGCCGTCCGGATGGTGCCGGCCAGCGTGCCGGACTGGGGAATCGCGTTGGCCGCCACCCCGGCGTTGACCGCACCCCACACCATGACGGTGCTCTGGCGCGGGTCGACGCGGCGCGACAGCACACCCGGTACGCCAGTGATCAACGTGCCCAGCGCGTAGACCAGGTCACCGGTCAGGTGCGGCCGTGACGTGTGCCCGCCGGGCGACGCCAGGGTGATCTCCATCTGATCGGCCGCCGAGGTGATCGGCCCGACCATCGTGGCGACCTTGCCCACCTCGAGCCGGGGGTCGCAGTGCAGCGCGAAGATCCGCGAGACCCCCGCCAGCGCACCGGCCGCGATCGCGTCGATGGCACCGCCGGGCATCAGCTCCTCGGCGGGCTGGAAGACCAGCCGCACCCCCACGGGCAGCTCCGGCACGGATGCCAGCGCCAGCCCAGTCGCGAGCAGCACCGACGTGTGGCCGTCGTGACCACAGGCATGCGCCACACCGGGTACCAGCGACGTGTAGGGCGCACCGGTGAGCTCGGCCATCGGCAGCGCGTCCATATCGGCGCGCAACGCCACCCGTGGTCCGTGGTCGGGGCCGATGTCACAGGTCAGGCCGGTGCCGCCGGGCAGCACCTTCGGGTTGAGACCCGCATTGGCCAGATGCGACGCGACGAACTGTGTGGTGGCGAATTCCTGGCGCCCGAGTTCGGGGTTCGCATGGATGTGCCTGCGCCACGCGACCAGGTCGTCGAAGTGCGCCGCCAACCATGCCGTGGCGTACTGGTCGAGGCTCACGATGCGGCCCGCCGTTCGTGGGCGGCCATTACTCGGTCGCGTTCGGCGGGGTTCTCCGCCAGCCGGACCACCGTGCGCGCCAACATCACTGCTCCCTCGACGACGGCATCGTCGGCACTGGATCCGGCCGCTGCCGCGGCGAACGCCGGCTGGTGCACCGACGCTCCCCCAGCGTCGATTCCCACGATCGGGTGGATACCCGGCAGCAGCTGCGTCACGTTGCCCATATCGGTGCTGCCGAGCGGCAGTGCCGCCTCGACCTCGACACCGACGGGTGTCCGGCCCAGCCGCACCATCTCCTCACGGAACACATCGGCGAGCCAGGTGTCGGGAGTCAGTTCGTGATAGGCGGGTTCAGCCGCCTCGACCCGGTGATCGCAGCCGGTGGCTATCGCGCCCGCGAGGAAGCAGTCCGACATGCGGCCCTCGAGTTCGCGCAGCGACGCGGCGTCGTTGGCGCGCATCGTGTAGTGCATCTGGGTGTGGCCGGGGATGACATTTGTCGCCTGGCCGCCGTTGGTGACGATGCCGTGCGCCATCTGCCCGGGTGCCATCTGCTGCCGGAGCAGACCGATCGCGACCTGCGCCACGGTGATGGCGTCGGCCGCGTTCAGGCCCAGGTAGGGCGCAACCGCCGCGTGCGCCTCACGACCCGTGTAGCCGACGGCCACCTGGGACAACGCCAGTGACCGCGCGCGGGCGATATCGAGCGGGCCGGGGTGCAGCATGACCGCGGCGCTGATGTCGTCGAAGGCACCTGCCTCGAGCATCAGCACCTTGCCGCCGCCTGCCTCCTCGGCGGGTGTGCCGAGCAGCACGACGGTCAGGCCGAGTTCACCGGCGACGTCGGCCAGTGCGAGCGCGGTACCGACCGCCGACGCCGCAATGATGTTGTGGCCGCACGCGTGACCGATCTCGGGCAGCGCGTCGTACTCGGCGCAGACGCCGATGACCAGTGAGCCATTGCCGTAGACGGCGCGAAACGCGGTGTCCAACCCGGCGGGCGCCGCGGTGATCTCGAAACCACGTTCGGCGACAAGTTTCTGTGTCTTGGCGCAGCTCTTGTGCTCCTCGAACGCGAGTTCCGGTTCGGCGTGAATGGAGTGCGAGAGCTCGACCAGGTCGCCGCGATAACGTCGGACGGTTTCCTCAACGGTGCTCGACGCGCTGGCACGGGACATGCTCGCAGTATCTCACCGACGGATAGGCTCCCTGTCCGTGACTGCTGTGCCATCGGATCCCCAGGCCGACGCCGACGCTGCGGCAGCCGAGATTCGTCGCCGTACGGGGGCTGACCGGTTCGACGTCGCCGTGGTGCTCGGCTCGGGCTGGGCACCCGCGGCCGCCGAGCTGGGCGAGCCCTCGGCCGTCCTCGCCATGGCCGATCTGCCCGGCTTCAGCGCGCCCACCGCGGCCGGTCACGGCGGTCAGGTGCAGGTTCTCACCGTGGGCGGCAGGCGGGTGCTGGTGCTGTTGGGCCGCAGCCACGCCTACGAGGGACACGAGTTGCGCCACGTGGTGCATCCCGTCCGGACCGCATGCGCGGCAGGGGTCACGACGGTCGTGCTGACCAACGCCGCCGGCGGCGTGCGCGAGGACTTCTCGGTCGGCCAGCCGGTGCTCATCAGCGATCACCTCAACCTCACGGCCCGCTCGCCGTTGATCGGCGCGCAGTTCGTCGACCTGGTGGACGCGTACTCGCCGAGGCTGCGTGATCTCGCGCGCACGGTCGACCCGACGCTCGCCGAGGGTGTCTATGCCGGTCTGCCCGGCCCGCACTACGAGACGCCCGCCGAGATCCGGATGCTGCGCACACTCGGCGCCGACCTGGTCGGAATGTCCACGGTGCACGAGACCATCACGGCGCGCGCGGCCGGCGCGGAGGTTCTTGGGCTCTCACTGGTGACGAACCTGGCGGCGGGTATGACCGGCCAGCCGCTCTCGCACGCCGAAGTGCTCGAGGCGGGCCGTCAGTCGGCGACCCGAATGGGTTCCCTGCTGCGCGAGGTGCTCTCCGGCGTGTAGGCCGTTTTGCCGAAGCGCTTGTTGAGCGAGACGAGGCCACGCGCCAGGAACGGCGCCGCGAAGAGCATCAGCAGCACACGCACCACCTGCGCGGCAATGATGAACGTGACATTCGAGCCTGTCTCCACGGCGGTCGCCAGCACCGCGTAGATGCCGCCCGGACTGGTGGCCAGGTACCCGTCGAGCAGGCTTATGCCGGCCACGCGGGACAACAGCACGCCCAACCCCGCGCAGGCCACGTTGAGGACCACGATGAGACTGATCGCGGCGGGCAACGCCCGGCCGATGGCCCGCACCGCGTCGCGGGTGAAGGCGACACCCGCCTGCCAGCCGATCACGGCGTAACCGACCTGCACCAGCACCAACGGCACCGCCAACCCCAGCGACGCACCCGTGAGTTCCAGGACGATGGTGACGGCCATCGGACCAAGGAGACCGGCGCCGGGCAGACGGATCAACCGGGCGGCCAGCACGCCGACCAGAACGATGACCGTGAGCATTACGATGCTGAGATACCAAGGCAGGGAATCGGTTTGGCTGGGCGCGGCGGCGTGCCCAGTCTTCTCGGCGTGGTACACCAGGGTGACGACCACGGGCATCGAGGCGGTGATGAGCGCGACCCGCAGGTACTGCACCACGGCGACCACACGGTCGTCGCCGCCGAGTTCGCGGGCGATGGCGACCAGTCCCGACGCCCCGCCCGCCACCATCGCGAGCGAGCCGGTGAGTGGCGAGATGTCGCGCTGCAGACCGAGGAGCGCACCGGCAGCCACGCTGAGAACGAGCGTGGCGACGGCTACGCCCAGCACGATCGGCCAGTGCGGACCCAGTGCGTCGATCGCGTCGCGATGAACCATCGTGCCGATGTAGACGCCCAATACGCCCTGGGCCGCGATGCCCGCCTTGCGCGGCACGCCGGCCGGCGCCAGCGACAGCAGTGCCAGCGCGATGCCCACCAAGAGCGCCGCGAACAGCGCGGCCGAAGGAACGCCGATCAACTCCAATGGCACGGTCACCGCGACCGTGACCACTACCAACAGCAGCCACCTTCCCATAAGTGCAAAGTATGCACTTGCTAAATCGCGATCACAAACTGGTGTTCTTTCAACTATTACCAAGGTATAACTTGGTAATGCGTCCCAGCACCGAGAACGCCACCGAGTTGCGGGAGTCGATCATGGCTCTGACCCGTCAACTGCGCAGGCACCGCAGCGACAACGGCCTCACACTCAGCCAGCAGCAGGTGCTCGGCGAAGTCAGTCGGTCCAGTGTGACCACCCCGGCCGAACTCGCCACCCGCCTGCACGTGCGCGTCCAGTCCCTCACCGACGCCATCAACACACTCGAGACGCGGGGCCTGGTGGCGCGTCGCACCGATGCCGACGACCGGCGCCGCCAACTCATCGAGGTGACTCCAGACGGCATGTCCCTGCTGGAGGCCGACCGCGCAGAACGCGACCAGTGGCTCAACACCGCGATGCGTGACACCCTGACCGACCTGGAGTTCGACCTGCTCATGCTGGTCGCGCCGGTGCTACGCAAGCTGGCCGACGGCGATGAGCGCTCCGACGCCGAGCACCGCTCGGCACAATGAGCCCCATGACCGACCAACCACTGACGTTCGGCACCGCCGGCCTGCGCGGCCCCATGCGCGACGGACCGGGCGGTATGAACGTCGAGACCGTGATGAGGGCGACCTGGGCACTGGCCAAGGTGCTCAAGGATGACCCCCGCGGCGGGTCGACGGTGGTGGTCGGCCGTGACGCACGACACCACTCCGATGACTTCGCCCTCGCCGCCGCCGAAGTCCTTGCCGCCGAGGGCTTCTCTGTCACACTGCTCCTTGACGCGGTTCCGACGCCGGTGGTCGCGTTCGCCGTCCGGGACCGCGACGCGGTCGCGGGCGTGCAGATCACCGCCTCGCACAACCCGGCGACGGACAACGGCTACAAGGTGTTCGCCGCGGGCGGCATGCAGATCATCAGCCCGACCGACCGCGATATCGAGGCGGCGATGTCGGCCGCGCCCGCCGACATCGCGCGCGCGGAGGTCGAACCCACTGGCGCCGACGTGATCCACGAGTACATCCGCCGGGCGGCCTCTGTGCGCCGCGGTGACGGCGACGTGCGGGTGGCCGTGACCCCGATGCACGGCGTCGGCGGCGAGATCGCGCTGCAGGCGCTGCGCCAGGCGGGCATCACCGATGTGCACGTCGTCGAGTCCCAGTACGACCCCGACCCCGACTTCCCCACCGTCGTCTTCCCCAACCCCGAGGAACCCGGCGCCACAGACCAGCTGCTCGCGCTGGCCGCCGAGGTGGACGCCGACGTCGCGATCGCACTGGATCCGGACGCCGACCGGTGCGCCGTCGGCATTCCGACCGCGCACGGGTGGCGCATGCTCTCCGGTGACGAAACCGGTTGGTTATTGGGCGATTACGTGCTCACCCAGATCGATCCCGGCGTGACCTCGAGCTGTGTGGTGGCGAGCACCGTGGTGTCATCACGGATGCTCGCCGCGATCGCGGCCCACCACGGTGCCGAGCACGTCGAGACGCTCACCGGGTTCAAGTGGCTGGCCCGCGCCGACGCCGGACGGCCCGGCAAGACGCTGGTCTACGCCTACGAGGAGGCGATCGGTCACTGCGTCGACCCCGCCGCGGTACGCGATAAGGACGGCATCAGCGCCGCGGTGCTGGTGTGCGATCTGGTCGCGGAACTGCGCCGCGACGACCGCACGGTGCCCGACGCGCTCGACGCACTGTTTCACCGGCACGGGCTGCACGTGACGGGTGCGGTGTCGGCCCGCTTCCCCGACGCCGCCGCAGCCGCCGCGGTTGTGGCACGCCTGCGCGACGCTCCCCCGGATCGGCTGGCCGGCTACCCGGTCACCGTCGAGGATCTCTCGTTGCGGCGCGGACAGTTCCAGACCGACGCGCTGATCCTGTCGGGCGGTGACGCCGACACGGCCGTGCGCGTGGTGGTCCGGCCGTCGGGCACCGAGCCGAAACTCAAGTCCTACCTCGAGGTTGGTCTAACGCGTTGCGAAGACCTGGCTTCCGCGCGCGCCAAGGCGGAACGCCTCATGTCCGAGCTGATCGGCACCGTCGAGAGCTGGTGACCGGTAGGCCGTGGGGGCCGGGGGGCCGCCTCTCCGGGTGGACCTGCCTCCGTGGGTCGTCAACATTTGAGGCTCTTGTGACTGATCTGTGGGTCATTGGCGGCCGGGCAGGGTTGGGCGGTGGCCTCCGAGGGTGAGCATTGCCAGGGCGATCAGGGGTTGGGGGTTGGCGAAGCCGAAGGCGATGCGGGTGATGAGTCGGATCTTGGTGTTGATCGATTCGATGAGTCCGTTGGAGAGGCCATGTTCGATGGCGGCCAGGATTTGGGTGCGGTGGCCCTTGATGCGGCGTTGGAGCGTGACGAACGATTCGATGCGGCAGCGCCGTGCCCAGGCGATCGACCTGTCCAGTGCCGCGGCGGCGTGGTCGGCGGGAAGTTTGAAGACCGTCCGCAGGCCTTCCTTGAGTAAGTAGGCG
>NZ_JBVAXF010000003.1:0-709672 GCF_055419205.1 Mycobacterium sp. IDUB_39 | reverse complement strand
ACCATCACCATGACTGTCAGCGATGTCCCGAGACATATGTGTCAACGATGTCCCGAGACACCACAGTTCGCTGAGCGCTCCAAAACGCGCCGAAATCGCGGTCAGGGGAGGACGGGGAGCAGTAGCCGCGACGACGAGTGCACGGTGTTCAGGCTGCTGGTGCCGACGCTGGCGTGTCGAAAGTTCATGATCGCAGGCACGTCGGGGTTCTGGTCGTCGCTCGTGATCATCAACTGGATGCGGTGTCCCTTGGCGAAGCGGCGGGCGTTGGGCACCAACGGGATTCTGTACTCCACGTCCTCGCCGATCGGCACGGCAGTCGCCGTCCGGCACGGCAGCACGGGGTCGCCGGGGGTGCTGGCATCCTCGTCGACCTCGCGCAGAGTGGCGCGCAGCCAGCCCGCCGTCACCTCGGTGATCTCGCCGTCGGGAGTGACGTCCTGCAGCGTCACGATCCACGCGGTGTCGGCGGCGGTGGCCGCGGCGATCAGCCGCACCTCGATCGCACCGACGACGTCGAGATCCGCATCCAGCGGGGGACCGGTCCAGGTGAGCATCGCGGGCGGGTCGATCGAACTGGCGCCTGCGCGATTGAGGCCCGCGCCCAGCACCATGTAGTCACGCGCGCCCGGCTCTCCCTCGTCATCGTCGAGTACGCCGTCGGCGCGCAATGCGAGTTCGCGATGGGTTGCCGCGGGCGGCCACGTCGCGCTGGTGTGCCACTCCTCGGCGCCGGGCAGTGCATACCGGATCGGGTCGCCGTCGGTGATACCGGTGTCGCGCCCCTTGAGCCAGTGGTCGAACCACGCGAGCGCCTCAGTGTGCAGGCTCTCCCACGGCCACGTCATGCCGTATTTGTCGAGCAAGCCCATGCGCACGTTGGGGTTGTGCGCCAACGCCTTCCACGCGATGAACGTCGACGGTAGGTGCAGCGGGACGTTCTCCCAGCCGCAACCGAGGTACACCGGGATGTCGATGTTCTTCAGCAGCGGCGTGAGATCCCTGTCGTCCCACCACTCGTCGCGGGTGGGGTGCTTCACGGCGACGTCGAGCCAGAGATCGTCCCAGGGGTGCGGATCATGGGGGAGCTTGAGCAGTTGCCGCATCATCGTGAGCGAGGCCTCGCCGTTCATCGTGGCGAACTTGCGGTGCAGCGGCGGTGCCTGCAGCACCTTGCGGGCCAGCTCCAGCGGACGGCTGCGCCAGAAACCGTCGCTGCGTGCGGCCGTCAGGCCGACCATCGAGAGAAACGGCGTGATGAACGAAGAACTCACCAGCCCGTGGTGGGTGGCCGCCTCATAGAGGTCGGCGGTGGCCGCCACCGGGAAGATCGCCTTGAGGTGCGGTGGTCGCTCGACGGCGGCCTCCAGCTGGGTCATGGCGAAGTAGCTGATGCCGATCATGCCGACGGTGCCGTCGCACCAGGGCTGCGCGGCGGCCCATTCGACCAGGTCGTACATGTCCTGGCGCTCCTGGGCGTCGAAGAACCCGAAGGTGCCGCCCGAGCCGCCGGTGCCCCGCACGTTGGCGATGACGTGGCCGTAGCCGCGTGGCACCCAGTAGTCGGTGACGCCGGCCTCGATGAAGCCCATCGGGGCGCCGAGGTCCTGGATCTGGCGGGGGTAGGGCGAGGCGGCGATCAGGGCGGGGAAGCGACCGCTCGCGTCTGGGCGGTGGACGTCGGCCATGAGCGAGACGCCGTCACGCACGGGAACCGCGACGTTGATGTCGTGTCGGACGCCGTGCTCCGGCGCGCTGAGATTGCGGTACTCGCGGCCGGTGGTCTGAGGCCCGTTCAGGATGTTCCGCGACATGAGTCTCACGGTAGGTTGAAACTAGTCTCAACGCAACGTGAGACTTCTGCTAGGGTCTGCACATGCCGAAGAGGTCGCCTCCCGGTCCGCGTGACGAACGCGGCGTGCTGTCGGCGCGCATCCTCACCTCGGCGCGAAGCGAGTTTGCCCACCATGGCTGGGCCGGCACGACGATTCGGGCGATCGCGCGCGGCGCCGGCGTTGACCCCGCGCTCGTCTACCACTACTTCGGGTCGAAGGAAGCGTTGCTCGACGCCGCGACCGAGCCACCGCAGCGGTGGCTCGACAGTGTCGCTGCGACCTGGTCGACCCCGCAAGGCGAGTTGGGTGCGGCACTGCTGCGACTCATGTTGGGCGCCTGGGCCGATGAGGAGATCGGGCCCGTCCTGCGGTCGGTGCTGCTGACCGCGGCGCATGACGAGTCGACGCGGGGGAAGCTCCGTCGCATCGTCGAGGCCGGCTTGATGGGTGTCTCGGAGCTCGGTGTGGACGAGCGGGACCGATTGGTTCGCAGCGGGCTGATCTCGTCGCAGATCATGGGCCTGGCGATGATGCGCTATGTGTGGGCAATCGAGCCAATCGCGTCGATGAGCGACGACGAACTCGTTGCAGCGGTCGCGCCGAACCTGCAGCGCTACGTCGAGGGCGACCTTGGCTGAGCATTCCGACACTGTCGATCGCCGAGGTACTGCGGGTGCAGCGCGAACGCCCACGTAGACTCGACGCTCTGACTTCGCAGTAGACAAGAAGAGGTATCAACTGCATGAGCGGCCATTCCAAGTGGGCGACCACCAAGCACCAGAAGGCCGTCAAGGATGCGCGACGCGGCAAGGAATTCGCCCGACTGATCAAGAACATCGAGGTGGCGGCGCGTACCGGCGGCGGCGACCCGACGGGCAACCCCACGCTGTACGACGCCATTCAGAAGGCCAAGAAGACGTCGGTGCCCAACGACAACATCGAGCGCGCCCGCAAACGCGGTGCCGGTGAAGAGGCTGGCGGCGCGGACTGGCAGACCATCACATACGAGGGTTACGGCCCCAACGGCGTCGCGATCCTCGTCGAGTGCCTCACCGATAACCGCAACCGCGCAGCCGGTGAGGTCCGCGTGGCGATGACCCGCAACGGCGGCAACATGGCCGACCCGGGATCGGTGGCCTACCTGTTCACCCGCAAGGGCGTCGTGACGCTGCAGAAGAACGGCCTGACCGAGGATGACGTGCTCACCGCGGTCCTCGAGGCCGGCGCCGAGGACGTCAACGATCTCGGCGAGGCCTTCGAGATCATCTCCGAGCCCACCGATCTGGTGGCGGTGCGAACTGCGCTGCAGGACGCCGGTATCGACTATGACTCCGCCGACGCCAGCTTCCAGCCCTCGGTCACTGTGCCCGTCGATCTCGAGGGCGCCCGCAAGGTGCTCAAGCTGATCGACGCGCTCGAGGACAGCGATGATGTGCAGGACGTCTTCTCCAACGTAGACATCCCCGACGACGTCGCCGCTCAACTCGACGAGGACTGAACTTCCCGCAGGGTCACCGGTGACCGCCCATGTGGTGCAGCAGAACCGGGCCGCCGAACAGGAACGAAAACTGCGGTGCGTAGGACACCTTCGGTGGTGTCGCCGTCAACTGCGTTTGGTTCAGCGTTGCGAACCGGCTCATGGGTTATCTCACGTTGCGAGAGGCCGCTTTTCACGTGACGCGGTCAGGAATGCGCCGATCTCGCGGGCGGTCTGCTCGGGCTGATCGAGCATGATCAGCACCTTCGCGTCGTCGACATAGCGCAGCGTCCCGCCGGTGAGATCCGCCAGCCGAGACGCGTGTGCCTGCGGCATCACCCGATTGTGGCTCCACAACACGAGCACGTCACCGTCGAAGTCGGCGAGCCTCTCGGTCGCGCGGATGAGGTCGTGCTTCACGATCTTCGTGCGTGAGTACTTCAGCAGGTCGCGCCGGATCCGCACGTCGGCGATGCCAGGTGCCGTCCACGCCTCCATCACGTCCTGGGGGATCGGCTTGGCCGCCATCATGCCCCACATGAAGAACCGGTTGCGCAGCCAGCCGATGCGCATCTGCCCCAACGCCAGCCTCACGGTGCCCGTGGTCCGGGTGCCCACCCAGACGACCTTGCCGGGGAGGCCCGGCGGGAAGTTGTCGAATGCCTCCGACGGGCAGATCACCATTCGGCCGACGCGGTCGTCGCGGCCGAGGTCGGTGAGGAATATCGGGCCACCCCAGTCCGTCACCACCAGAGTGACATCGGTGAGGTCGAGGGCATCGAGGAAGTCGGCCAGGATGTGAACCATGCCGGGCATCGTCAGGTCGGCGTCATCGTTCATCGGCATTCGATGACCGCCAATCGGCAGCACCGGGAGCACGTAGCGGAACCCCTCCGGTAACAGCGGCAGCGCTCGGCTCCACTGCGACTCATTCATCAGCAGGCCGTGCAGCAGGACCACCGGCGGGCCAGCCGAATCGCCCGCCTCGAAATACTCAACCGGGCCTGCCGCGACATCGACGGATCTCATCTAACCTCCATTAGAACCAGTATTCTAGAACGTATGCTCTAGTGTGTCTTCAGGAGGCGACGATGGCAAGGTCCACCAGGGAAGCGATCCTGACCGCGACGGCGGAACTGATGCGTCACCGTGGTTACGCGGCCGTCGGCATGAAGGACGTCGTTGCGGCGGCCGGTGCCCCGATCGGCTCGCTCTATCACCACTTTCCCGGTGGCAAGCTCCAGATCGCGCGCGAAGCGCTGATCAACGCGGGTGTGGCGTACGGACTGCTGATCCCCACGCTCGTCGACCCACACGACGATCTCGGTGAGGCGATCGACGCCGTCTTCGTCCAGGCCGCCGAGGACATGTCGACGACGGGCTACGCCAACATGTGTCCGGTGGCCAGCGTCGCGGCCGAGATCGCCGACACCGTCGAGGAACTGCGGGCCGCCTCGGCGGGAATCTTCACGGCATGGCTCGACGGCGGCACCGAGTACTTCGTCGCCCGGGGTCTCGACCGTGATATGGCTCGGCAGGTCACGGTCGCGCTGGTGAGCGGCCTGGAGGGCGCTTTCGTGCTGGCGCGCACCCTGCGCGACACCGAACCACTGCTGGCTGTCGGGCGCACGCTTGCCGTGCCGTACCGCGGCGTCGCACTGGGTGCCCGTGCCTCGGCGCCGGTTGGCGGCTGACGTCAGCCGCGCCCGTTGGACCTGACCAGGTCGTCCTCGACGTCATCGGCGTGCTCATCGAACGCCTTCGCGCGCTCGTCGGCCTCGGGGCTTCCGGAGAACAGGCTCGAGCCAACGCGTTTCGTCTCGCCAACGCGTTTCGTCTCACCGCCGTTGCGCCGGATCTGTGGCTCGGCCGCCGGTGTCGAGGGTTCGATGCGCTGCGTGGGCACGACGCCGCCCGTGCGCTGCACCCAATCGACCATGCCCTCACGCACCTCGCATCGAAGATCGAACAACGCGCCCGCGTTCGGGGCGCTGACCACGATCCGCACGCGCACCACACCGCCGACGGCGTCGGTCACCTGCAGCACGCCGCGCCGGCCGTCCCACTGGTCGCTCGAGGCAAGCAGTCGGTCGAGTTCGGCGCGCATATCGTGGAAAGGGACCGAGAAGTCGACATCGAACTCGACGGTGCCCATGATCTCGGTGGCGCTGCGCGTCCAGTTCTCGAACGGTGTGGTGGTGAAGTAGGTGCACGGGAGGACCAGTCGCCGCTCATCCCACAGCCTGACGACGACGTAGGTCAGCGTGATCTCCTCGATGCGGCCCCACCAGCGGCCCTCCTCGAGTTCGACGACATCGCCCACCCGGATCGCGCCCGAGAACGCGATCTGCATGCCGGCGAACACCGCTCCGAGCGAGGTCTGCGCGGCAAGGCCGGCAACCACTGACAACACACCGGCTGAGGCGAACAGCGTGGTGCCGATATCGGAGAAAGCCGGGAACGTCATGAAGATCGCCGCAATGCCGAGCACCACCACGATGGCGGTGGCAAGACGTCGCAGCACCGTCACCTGGGTCCGCAGCCGTCGCCACTGGCGGTCGGCGTCGGTGATCTCGGCGTTGTCACCGCCGCCGTATCGGGTGATGATCCGGCGCTCGGCGACCTCGACCAGGCTGATCAGCAGCCAGGTCATGGTCGCGATGAGGAGGATCAGCAGGCTGTGATCCACCCATCCGCGCCAGCTATCCACCGGGTCGGAGGTGCGCTGAACGGCAATCGTGGCGGCGAACACCATGAGCGCGGCGCGCAGCGGTCTGCGCGTCAGCTCTGCGATATCGCGTACCAGCGCGCTGCGGCGCCCGAGGCGGATGAGCACCCAGGTGACAATCAGTCCCAGCAGGTAGGCGGCCGCCGCGGCACCGCAGACCCAGGCCAGCGTGACGGCGAGATTCGTTGCGGACTCGAGATCGGTCTCGGCGGGCATCGAGTGAGTTCAGCTCCAGGGATCGGGGTCGGGTCCCCATCGACGGTAGCCGCGTCCGCAGCCGACGTCACATCGGCACGGTGGTGGCGTGTCCCTGCCCGGCACCGTCGCCCCCGACGGTTACGCTATCGAACAGCTGTTCTAGAGACGGAGGAGATCGCGTGCGTGTGATGGGCGTCGACCCGGGCCTGACCCGTTGCGGGCTGTCCGTCATCGAGAGTGGGCGCGGGCGACAGGTCACCGCTCTCGACGTCGACGTGGTCCGCACTCCATCCGATCAGCCGCTGCACAAGCGCCTGCTCACCATCAGCGACACCGTCGAGCACTGGATGGACACCCACCTGCCCGACGTCGTCGCTATTGAGCGGGTTTTCGCGAACCAGAACGCGCCCACTGCGATGGGTACCGCGCAGGCCGGGGGAGTGATCGCGCTCGCCGCCGCCAAGCGGGATATCGACGTGCACTTCCACACGCCGAGCGAGGTGAAGGCCGCGGTTACCGGCAACGGGCGGGCTGACAAGGATCAGGTCACCACGATGGTGACGAGAATCCTTGCGCTACAGAGCAAACCGACACCGGCCGACGCTGCCGACGCGCTGGCGCTGGCGATCTGTCACTGTTGGAGGGCGCCGATGATCGCGCGGATGGCGGCGGCGGAGGCCATGGCCGCCGAGCAGAAACGCAAGTACAAGGCCAAGCTCAAGGCCGCTCCCGCGCGGATGTCAGGGAGCGCGACGTGATCGCCTCGGTGCGTGGTGAGGTCGTTGACATCGCCCTCGACCACGCGGTGATCGAGGCCGCGGGCGTCGGCTACAAGGTCATGGCGACACCGTCCACACTGGCCACGCTGCGGCGTGGAACCGAGGCCAGGCTCATCATCGCGATGATCGTGCGCGAGGACTCGATGACGCTGTACGGCTTCGCGGACGGCGATGCCCGGGACCTGTTCAGCACACTTCTCGGCGTGTCCGGGGTGGGGCCGAAGATCGCGCTGGCGACGCTGGCGGTCTACGACGCGCAGGCCCTGCGGCAAGCCCTCGCCGATGGCGATGTCACGGCACTGACGCGGGTTCCGGGGATAGGCAAGCGCGGCGCCGAGCGCATGGTATTGGAGCTTCGCGACAAGATCGGCCCGGTGACGCCCGGTGGTGTCGCGCTGGCCGGGGGACGCGCCATTCGTGGTCCCGTTGTGGACGCGCTCATCGGGCTCGGCTTCGCCGCCAAGCAGGCCGAGGAGGCCACGGACAAGGTGCTGGCCGGTGATCCCGATGCGACGACCCAGAGCGCGCTGCGCGCCGCGCTATCGATGTTGGGCAGGAAATGAGTCGGTTCGACGGTGACGACGACGGCGCGACCGAGGATCTCGAGCGCGACGTCTCACCCGCGCTCACAGTGGGCGAGGGGGATATCGACGCGAGCCTGCGGCCCCGCTCACTGAATGAGTTCATCGGCCAGCCGCGCGTCCGCGAGCAGCTGCAACTCGTCCTTGAGGGCGCCAAGAATCGTGGTGGCACACCGGATCACATCCTGTTGTCGGGACCGCCGGGGCTGGGCAAGACATCGCTGGCGATGATCATCGCCGCCGAGTTGGGCACCGCCCTGCGCGTGACGTCGGGTCCGGCGCTGGAACGCGCAGGAGATCTGGCCGCGATGCTGTCCAACCTCGTCGAGCACGACGTCCTGTTCATCGACGAGATTCACCGCATCGCGCGCCCCGCCGAGGAAATGCTGTACCTCGCGATGGAGGACTTCCGTGTCGACGTCGTCGTCGGCAAGGGTCCGGGGGCGACGTCGATCCCGCTCGAGGTCGCCCCGTTCACACTCGTTGGCGCAACCACCCGCTCTGGCGCACTGACCGGTCCGCTGCGTGACCGGTTCGGATTCACCGCCCACATGGACTTCTATGAGCCAGTCGAACTCGAACGAGTGCTGCTGCGGTCGGCGGGCATCCTCGGCATCGAACTGGGTGCCGAGGCGGGTTCGGAGATCGCCCGACGCTCGCGGGGGACGCCGCGTATCGCCAACCGGCTGCTGCGCCGTGTCCGTGACTACGCCGAGGTACGTGCCGATGGCGTCATCACAACCGATATCGCGAAGTTGGCGCTCGAGGTGTACGACGTCGACGATCTCGGCCTGGACCGCCTGGACCGCGCAGTGCTGTCCGCCCTGATTCGCAGCTTCGGTGGCGGCCCGGTCGGGGTGTCGACCCTCGCGGTCGCCGTGGGCGAAGAGGCCACGACCGTCGAGGAGGTGTGCGAACCTTTCCTGGTGCGCGCCGGGATGATTGCTCGCACACCGCGCGGACGGGTCGCCACCAGCCAGGCCTGGCGGCACCTGGGACTGACACCGCCGAGCGGGGTCGGCGGGCTGGGGCAACCCGGTCTCTTCGAGTAGTCGGTCCCTTCGAGCGGTCGGCCGCTTCGAACACTAGGGAGTACCGGAATGGGTCTTGGGGCAATGGTTATCGCGGCGCTGGTGTTCGCATCGCTGGCGGCGGTGCTGCACGTCTATATCTTTGTGTTGGAGTCGTTCCGATGGACGGCGCCAAGCACCCGCGCGACGTTCGGCACCACAGTGGAGGAAGCCGAGACCACCAAACTCCTGGCGTTCAACCAGGGGTTCTACAACCTCTTCCTGGCGGTCGTCATCGGAGTGGGCGTGGGGTTCATGATCTCCGGCGGTATCCCGGTTGGCGCCGCCTTGGTCTTCGCGGGTGCCGGGTCGATGTTGGCAGCAGCACTCGTGCTGTTGGTGTCGGCACCCGACAAGCTGCGAGCCGTGATCGTCCAGGGGACATTTCCGTTGTTGGCCGTGGCACTCCTGGCCGTCGGGTTGTCCACGTAGGCGTCCTCGAGGTACGCATCGCGGTCCTGTCCGGCGACGCAAACCTGGTCGCCTCCAGCGCGTTTGGCGGTGTACATCGCTCGGTCCGCCGACTCGACGAGGCCCTGGATGAAGGCACGGACTCCGCCCTCGGGAACCCGGCGCGGGGCGGCTGTCGCCACACCGACGCTCGCCGTGACGTTCCAGGGCGTCTGCGCGATCTCGCGCCGCATTCGCTCGGCGAGACCCGATGCGGTCTGCGGACCGCCGATCAGGCCCACGACGAATTCCTCGCCACCGATGCGGCCGATGACGGAGTCTCCGCGGCGGGTTCGGCGGAGGATGTCGGCGACGGCGATCAGGGTCTGGTCACCGGCCGCGTGGCCCGCGGTGTCGTTCACCCGCTTGAAGGCGTCCAGGTCGATCATCACGACGCCCAGCACCGATGATCGGTTGTTCATCGACTCGCCGGCCAGCACCCTCATCGACCTGTAGAAGCCACGGCGGTTGGGTAGCTCTGTCAGCGGATCGGTGTCGGATTTCAGTGCGTCGCTGCCAAGGAAATGTACGAGAACTTGCGCAGAGTAAGGCACGGCCAAAAGGCCGACGGCAAGCACCAGCAATTTGCTGATCGCTCCGAACGGGTCCCAGTCGGCACCGATCTGGACGGCGCATATCGTGGCAGTCCCCAATGCCAGGACCAACGTGAACGCCAGTGCCCGACTGGTGTGAAAGAACGCTGCGTATCCGGCGAGCGCGGCGAACGCAGTGCATATCTGCAAACCGGAACTTGGCGAGGATTGGGCGAGACTCGAAACTGCGACGCAGACACTCGCCGTGGCGATGAACACGATGGACTGGCGCCGGGTGGGCCACTGGGTCGTCCACAGGACCGCCGTGATGGCGCACATCGCGGCCACGACTATTGACACAATCCGGGTCGTCGCATTCTGCGGGCCGGAAGGGCTCCACAGCATCAAGGTGGGTACGGCGCCGAGTGCCAGCACGCAGCCAGCCACCAAGAATTGGGTGAAGCGTTGCAGATCGCGAGCCGCGAGATAACCGGACAGCCATTCATGGTGGTCGGGTTGCCGCCACCAACGGCTAATCCATTCCACGTGATGTGCTCGCTCTTCGTTGATCGTCGACCCGACCGCTTCGGCGTGGCGGGCGAAAAACCCTGACCCCCGCAATGACATGACACAACGACACGAGGAGCCCCCTCCCGATAGTACAAAACGCCAAGTCTATTTGCTGGTCATCCTTGGAATTCAGCGGATGACAGGCAACACGCAACTGGGTGTTACGCGACCTGCCAATATCTCCACCGCCGCGGTCGGATCGGGTATGGCGATCAGCACGTCGCGCGTCGCCTCGACTGCCCCCGTCGACGGTCCGACACCTCCGACGGCGTCCACCAGGTCGAGCAGGTGCACGGTTGACTCCACCAGCGCGACATCGGCCACGGCCGCCAGGGTCGCGCTGCCGACCACGGGATAGGAGATCGTCGACTGACCGGGCAGCGTCATCGCCCGCGCGGCGCGGGCGCAGTCGTTGAATCTCGTGATGGCGTCCGCCGGGCGAAGCGTGACGGCCTCAGAGAGGGCCGTCTGCGCCAGATCGCCTGCAGTTGTGTGTGCGGCTCCGCCGGGGGCGTTGAAAGTCCGCAGCATCGAGGCGGCGTCGCTGACGGCCGCGTCGGCGTCGAGAAGATTGCGGTCGAGCAGGTCGAACAGGCTCAGGGCGGGGCAGACGTGTGCGACGAGTGCGTGGACGTCCCATGGCGCGCATCGGGTGGGTGTAGACCACTGCTCGGCGGTGAGTTCGGAGCATCGCTGTGCCCAGCGTTCCCAGCTATCGGCGAGGAGGTCTCGTGTCGTGTCGTTGATGGCGCGCACATTCTCAACGCTACCCACCAGCCCCGTAGCTGCCGCGCACCAAATCTGGTGGCAGGTTAGCGGTGCGCAGTGGATGGGTATGCCTTCGGAGACCAAGGAGGACCCATGAACGACCTCGACACGCCCCATCGGGGTGGACGTTTGCGGATGCGGCGTAGCCGCGGTGCGGTGAGTGGACTGCTGCTGATCGCTTTGGGAGCGTGGGGTGCGGCTGTGCCGTTCGTCGGCCCGACGTTCAACTTCTCCTACAGCCTCGGCCAGGACTGGACCGCGGGCCGAGGGTGGCTGCAGGTGCTACCGGGTGTGGTCGCCGCCATCGGTGGCGCGCTGCTTCTCGCGTCGCGCAACCGGGCCACCGCCATGCTCGGCGGGTGGCTGGCGGTCGTGGCAGGCGCGTGGCTCGTCGTCGGACGGGCGTTTGCGGGACCGCTTGGCCTCGGTGACGTGGGCACGCCCGTCGCCGCGACGGACACGCAACGGGTGTGGATGGAGCTGACGTGCTTCTACGGGCTGGGTGCGTTGATCGTCTTCCTTGGTGGACTTGCGCTGGGCCGGTTGTCGATTCAATCGGTACGCGACGTCGAGTACGGACGTCGGCCCATCGCAACCGCCGGCCGGACAGATGAGGCCAGCGATGTGCCGACCGACACCACCGGACCCCTCACCCGTGAGCCTTCTGAACGACCTGCCTCGGGGTGGCGTGCTCGCCTCGGCGGCCATCGCAGGCACCGGACGACAGCGGTCTAACTGCGGGCCTGCTCGGGGTCGAGTTCGTCGAGGAGTTCCTGCATCGTCGCGCACATGTGGGCGAAGTCTTGGGGACCCGTGACGGCGGCCCAGCGGCGTTCAATGTCGGCGACCCGGTCGCCGGCAGCGCCGAGCAGTGATCGGCCGCGGGCTGTCAGATCGATGAGCTTGGCTCGCCCGTCCGCAGGGTCGGGCCGTCGCGTCAGATAGTCCAGCGACTCGAGGTCGTTGACTAGTTCCGAGGTGGCGGCCAGGCTCAGCTGCGCGCGCGAAGCCAGCTCAGTCAGCCGGATTCCCCCCATCCGAATGTTGCCGAAGATTTGGTAGTGCGGCTCGCGGATATCGGAGTAGCCCTGCTGCGCTGCGGGAGCTGCGAGGTCGTCGCGGAATAGGCGTAGCAGGCGGACCAGAAGCTGCCCGATCGCGAGTCGGCCCGCGGGCAGATCACTTGACGTCGCCATGGCGCCGAAGGATACTACGGTTACCGAAGTTTCGGTTGCCGAAGTAAATTAGGGGGTCGGTCGACATGGCCGTTGCGTTCGTTGACACAGCCCTGGGGCGACTGCAAATCCGCCGCGCCGGCACCGGGTCGCCGGTCGTGCTGTGGCACAGCCTCTTCCTGGATTCGCGGTCGTGGTGTGGGCTGCCGGCGCATCTGGCCGAGCACCGCACCGTCATCGCTATCGACGGCCCGTCGCACGGGGGAAGCCAACCCGTCACCCGCGATTTCACCTTCGCCGAGTGCCTCGCGGCTGCGGAGCGGGTGCTCGACGAGTTGGGTCTTCGCGAACCTGTCGACTGGGTGGGTAACGCGTGGGGCGGCCACGTCGGAATCCAGCTTGCCGCGCACCGGCCCGAGCGCATACGCACGTTGACCACCATCGGCACCCCCGCGCACGGGTTGCGGCCGGGGGAGCGCTGGGCCAAGGTGTGGCCGCTGGTGCAGCTGTACCGGTTCACTGGACCCAACCGGCTGCTGCTCAAACCGCTGGCCGACGCCCTGGTCGGACCCGAATCGATTGCTGCACAGCCGGATTTGTCAGCAGAGGTAATGAGCGCCTTCACCGCGGCTCACCGCCGGGCGATGTTTCACGCCATGAGGTCGATGATGCTTCGACGGCCCGAGATGGCCACCGACATGGCGGCCATCACGACGCCGACGCTGGTCATCGCCGGCCGCGACGACTCGACGGGATGGCGGCCCTCGGATGCCCGGGCTGTGGCCGCGGGCATGCGTGATGCCCGCGTGGTCGCCGCCGCCGGCTCCGGGCACTCCTCACCGCTGATCGTCGACCTCGCGACCGTCGAGCGTGCGTTGGCGGAATTCTGGGAAGAGGTCCCTATCCCGTATAGACCATGACGTGCTTGATCCGGGTGTAGTCCTCGAGCCCGTACATCGACAGGTCCTTACCGTGGCCCGAGGACTTGAAGCCGCCGTGTGGCATCTCGGCGACAAGCGGGATGTGGGTGTTGATCCAGACGCAGCCGAAGTCCAGTGCGTTGGACATCCGGATCGCCCGTGACACGTCCTTGGTCCACACCGAGGACGCCAGGCCGTACTCGACACCGTTAGCCCACGTGAGTGCCTCGTCCTCATCGCTGAACGCCTGCACGGTGATGACCGGGCCAAAGATCTCGTTCTGAATCATCCGGTCGTCCTGGCGCAGACCGCCGACGACCGTCGGTTCGACGTAGAAACCCTTGTCGCCCTGACGGTTTCCACCGGCCGCCACCGTCGCATGCGCCGGTACGTCGGTGAAGAACGACAGGACGCGATCCAGCTGGTTGGCGTTGTTCACCGGCGGCACCCACGCGTCCTCGTCATCGGCTGCCCTGCCGAACGTCGTGGTCGCGCCCCTGGCCTGCTCGGCCAGCGCGGCGGTCAGGTCACCGACGATCGACGCGTGCGCGAGCACCCGGGTCGCCGCGGTGCAGTCCTGCCCGGCGTTGAAGTAGCCCGCGGTCGCGATGCCCTCGGCGGCCGAGGCGATATCGGCGTCGGCGAACACGACCACCGGGGCCTTACCGCCGAGTTCCAGATGTGTGCGCTTCAGGTGCCCGCCGGCACTGACCGCGACCGCCCGACCCGCCGCCACCGAACCGGTGATCGACACCATCTCCGGTGTGGGGTGCGCGACGACGGCCGCGCCCGTGACGCGGTCACCCGCCACGACGTTGAGCACGCCGGGCGGCAGGTGCCTGCCTGCGAGTTCGGCCAGCATCACCGTGGTGACCGGCGTCGTGTCGCTGGGCTTGATCACGACGGTGTTGCCTGCGGCGATGGCGGGACAGAACTTCCAGATCGCCATCATCATCGGGTAGTTCCACGGGGCCACCTGGCCGACCACGCCGACCGGTTCGCGCCGGATCCACGAGGTGTGGTCTGTCATGTACTCGCCGGCCGACTTGCCCTCGAGAACCCTTGCGGCACCGGCAAAGAAGCGGATCTGGTCGACCATAGGCGGGAGTTCCTCGGCCATGGTGACGTGATTGGGCTTGCCGGTGTTGCGGCCCTCGGCGGCGACGAGGTCGGCGGCGGCAGCCTCGACGTCGTCGGCGAAGGCGAGTAGCGCTTTCTGACGGGCGGCCGGGGTGGTGCGCTTCCAGTCCTTGAACGCCGTCGCCGCGGCCTCATAGGCGTTGTCGACATCCTGTGCGTTCGACACCGGTGCGGTGCCGTACGTCTCGCCGGTGGTCGGGTCGACAAGAGGCATCGTGGCTCCGCTGACGGAGTCGACGAGGTTCCCGCCGATGAAGTTCTGCACGGTGGTCATGAGATGTGAATCCCCTTCCGGGTGGGGTGATCAGAGATCGGACAGCAGCTGCGCCAAGATGTCGAGACCCTCGTTGAGAAGGTCGTCGCTGATGGCCAGCGGCGGGAGGAATCGCAGGACGTTTCCGTAGGTGCCGCACGACAGCACGATCACGCCCGCCGCGTGCGCGCCGGCGCACAACGCCTTGGTCAGCTCGGCGTCGGGTTCGAGGGTGCCCGGCTTGACCAGTTCGACGGCGATCATCGCGCCCCGACCGCGTACGTCACCGATCCGGTCGTCGTCGGCCTGCAGGGCATCGAGCCGGCCCTTCATGAGGGTCTCAATCTCCTTGGCGCGAGCGACCAACCCGTCGGACTCGATGGTCGCGATGGTCGCCAATGCCGCGGCACACGCGATGGGGTTGCCGCCGTAGGTGCCGCCGAGGCCACTGACATGCGGGGCGTCCATGATCTCGGCGCGACCGGTGACAGCCGACAATGGCAGGCCGTCGGCGATGCCCTTCGCGGTGACGATGAGATCCGGGTCGATGCCCTCGTGCTCGCAGGCGAACATCGCGCCCGTGCGGGCGAAACCGGTCTGCACCTCGTCGGCGATGAAGACAACGTCGTTGGCGCGACACCACTGCAGCAGGGTGGACAGGAAGCCCTCGGCGGGAACGATGAAGCCGCCCTCGCCCTGGATCGGCTCGATGATCAGCGCGGCCAGGTTGTCGGCGCCGACCTGCTTGTCGATGATGCTCAGGGCCCGGCGCGCGGCGAGTTCACCGTCGGTGGCCAGTTCCTTGCCGAACTCGGCGTCGCGGAACGGATAGGACAGCGGAGCCCGGTAGATCTCGGGCGCGAACGGGCCGAAGCCGTGCTTGTAGGGCATCGACTTAGCCGTCAGCGCCATGGTCAGGTTGGTGCGCCCGTGATACGCGTGATCGAACGACACCACGGCCTGCTTATGGGTGTACGCGCGGGCGATCTTGACCGCGTTCTCGACGGCCTCCGAGCCGGAGTTGAACAGCGCCGAACGCTTCTCGCCGGTCACCGGGGTCAGCCTGTTGAGGTGTTCGCAGACCGCGACGTACTCCTCATACGGCGTGACCATGAAGCAGGTGTGGGTGAAGTCGGCCGCCTGGGCGGAGACGGCTTCGACCACTCGGGGGGAGGCGTTGCCGATGGTGGTGACCGCGATCCCCGAGCCCAGATCGATCAATCGGTTGCCATCGACGTCCTCGACGATTCCGCCACCCGCACGCGCGGCGTAGACCGGCATCGTGGTGCCGACGCCCCTGGCAACGGCGGCGCCCTTGCGTTGGATGAGGGCGGAGGATTTCGGGCCGGGGATTGCGGTGGCGAGGTGACGGCTCTGTTGGACGGTGCTCACGTCTGATACTCCAGTTCGCAGTGCTCTTGCGAGGGGGGATTACGGGGAACGGTCGGTGCGCGGCCAAGGCGGCGGGCGCCCCGCGACGTCCGTGTGCCAGCCTAGTCGGCCAACCGCGATGCACAACCGTAATAGTCGTCATGAGTCGTCATCGGGTGCGGATCCGGTATCGAATCGCGTCGATCACCACGCATTCGGTTGTCGTGACGCGGCGAGGGGAGCGGGACCGGCGTGCGCGATTCTCTCCGGTGGTGTCGGATTCCGCTGGGATCTGCGGTGATGGCACACTAGAAGTTCAAGCGGGCCTGTGACTGTCTGTCAGGGCGCGACACGCATGACTGACACGAAAGACAATTCTGAGATGGACCTCGTCGTCTTCCTTCCGCTGCTCATCATCCTTGGCGCATTCATGTTCTTCGCCTCGCGCCGCCAGAAGAAGGCGATGCAGGCGACGATCGACCTGCACGAGTCGCTGACCGTGGGCGACCGCGTCCACACCACGTCTGGCCTGCAGGCCACCATCATCGATGTCTCCGACGACACCGTCGATCTCGAGATCGCGCCGGGTGTTGTGACCACCTGGATGAAGCTCGCCGTGCGCGACCGTATCGAGGCCGATGATGAGTACGACGAGGACGACACCGAGACCGATGAGTACGCCGATGACGTCGCAGATGTGACCACCGGCACCGAGGCCACGGCCGATCCGAATCAGATCAAGAAAGACTGACAGCGGAGCACTCAGCCCCACCACGTACCCTTTGCGGTGCTGACGCACGACCTGAGGAGATTCAAGCAACGTGGCATCGACTTCTTCGCCGGTGCACCCGTACCGCTACCTGACGCTCTTCCTGGTCCTTCTGATCGGTGCTTTCTCGCTGGTGTTCTTCACCGGTGACAAGCAGGCCAAGCCAAAGCTCGGCATCGATCTGCAGGGCGGGACCCGTGTCACGCTGACGGCGCGTACACCCGACGGCTCACCGCCCACTCGTGAGGCGCTGACCCAGGCCCAACAGATCATCGGCGACCGCGTCGACGGTCTGGGCGTCTCGGGTTCCGAGGTGGTTATCGACGGCGAGAACCTGGTCATCACCGTGCCCGGTGACGACAGCAGCGAGGCGCGCAACCTCGGACAGACGGCACGGCTCTACATTCGGCCCGTCATTCACGTGATCCCGGCGCAGGCGCAGGGTCCCACCCCTCCGCCCGCGGAGGCACCAGCCGGCGGAATCCCGGGTATGCCCGGAACCCCAGGCATGCCGGGAGCACCGGGAATGCCCGGTGCGCCGGGGGCGCCGCCGCTGTTCGCGCCGGCCGAACCGGAGGCACCGATCGTGCCGCCGCGACCAGGCGAACCGGTGCTGCCGGGCGCCGCTGAGGCGCCAGCACCCGCACCAGCACCAGCACCAGCACCGCAGCCGCGGCCTTTCCCCCAGGAGCCGGCGCCGACCCCGCCGCCGACACCAGCACCCGATGCCCCGCCGGCTGAGGCCCCGCCTGCCGGCAGCACGCCGCCTCCGGCAGCACCACCGGCACCACCTGCACCCGCACCGGGCTCACGGGAGGCGAAGGCGCAGCAGATCTCCGACGAGAAGGCGCTGCGTCAGAGCACCGAACAGCAGATCCAGCTGTTGGCGCTGCAGTTCCAGGCCACCCGGTGCAACGACGAGGATGTGCTGGCAGGCAACGACGATCCCAACCTGCCGCTGGTCACATGCTCGGAGGACCACACCCAGGTCTATCTCCTGGACAAGTCGATCATCAGCGGTGAGGGCATCAAGAACGCGAGTTCCGGCCTGGACACGCAGCGCGGCGAGTACGTCGTCGACCTCGAGTTCAAGAGTGACGCCGCCAACGTGTGGGCCGACTTCACCGCAGCCAACGTCGGCACCCAGACGGCGTTCACGCTCGACTCGCAGGTGGTCAGTGCACCCGCGATCAACGAGCCCATCCCCGGTGGCAACACCCAGATCACCGGCCAGTTCACCCAGGACTCGGCACGCGAACTCGCCAACGTCCTCAAGTACGGCTCGCTGCCGCTGTCATTCGAGTCCTCGGAGGCCGAAACCGTCTCCGCCACGCTCGGTTTGACGTCGCTGCGGGCTGGCCTGATCGCGGGTGCGATCGGCCTCGCGCTGGTGCTGGTGTACTCGTTGCTCTATTACCGAGTACTGGGCCTGCTCACGGCGTTGTCGCTCATCGCCGCAGGCGCGATGGTCTTCGCCATCCTGGTTCTGCTCGGCCGCTACATCAACTACACGCTGGACCTCGCGGGCATCGCGGGTCTGATCATCGGCATCGGCACCACCGCGGACTCGTTCGTGGTGTTCTTCGAGCGCATCAAGGACGAGATCCGAGAGGGTCGCTCCTACCGGTCGGCAGTGCCACGCGGTTGGGCACGCGCTCGCAAGACGATCCTTTCAGGCAACGCGGTGACCTTCATCGCCGCCGCGGTGCTCTACGTCCTGGCCGTCGGACAGGTGAAGGGCTTCGCGTTCACACTCGGCCTGACCACCATCCTCGACGTTGTCGTGGTGTTCCTGGTGACCTGGCCGCTGGTGTACCTGTCCTCGAAGACGGCGCTGCTCGCCAAGCCGTCGATGAACGGCCTTGGCGCGGTCCAAGTGATCGCGCGCGAACGACGGGCCGCGGCGGCATCGACGGGAGAGCGGTAACGACATGGCCAAACACGAGCAACCCCTGGACACGGACGCCGACGTCGTCTCGACGGGTGAGGAGCTGACGGCCGCGACGTCGACAGCGCCCCAGCACGGTTTCTTCGTCCGGCTCTACACCGGCACAGGCGCATTCGACGTCATCGGCAAGCGCAAGATGTGGTACGCGATAAGCGGCGCGATCATGGCCATCGCGCTCATCAGCATCGTGGTGCGCGGCTTCACCTTCGGCATCGACTTCGAGGGCGGCACCAAGGTGTCGATGCCCGCGCAGGGCGCACAAGGACCGGTGTCGACCGAACAGGTCGAGACCGTGTTCAGCAAGGCGATCGGCAACCCTCCCGAGTCGGTGGTCACCGTTGGCACTGGTGAATCCGCGACGGTGCAGATCCGTTCCGAGACGCTCACCAACGACCAGACCGAGGACCTGAGGACGGCATTATTCGACGCCTTCCAGCCCAAGGGAGCCGACGGACAGCCCAGCAAGCAGTCGATCAGCGACTCCGCGGTGTCGGAGACGTGGGGTGGCCAGATCACACAGAAGGCGCTCATCGCGCTGGTGGTCTTCCTGGCGATCGTCACGGTCTACATCACGCTGCGCTACGAGCGCTACATGGCGGCCGCAGCGATGGGGTCACTGGTCTTCGACCTCGTCGTCACGGCGGGCGTGTACTCGTTGGTCGGGTTCGAGGTCACGCCGGCCACGGTGATTGGGCTGTTGACCATCCTCGGCTTCTCGCTGTATGACACCGTCATCGTGTTCGACAAGGTGGAGGAGAACACCCACGGCTTCGAGCACACCACCAGGCGTACGTTCGCCGAGCACACCAACCTGGCGATCAACCAGACCTTCATGCGGTCGATCAACACCAGCGTTATCTCGGTGCTGCCGATCGTGGCACTCATGGTCGTCGCGGTCTGGCTGCTGGGCGTGGGGACCCTGCAGGACCTCGCCCTGGTGCAGTTGGTTGGTGTTGTCGTCGGAGCGTACTCGTCGATCTTCCTCGCGACGCCGCTCCTGGTGACGCTGCGTGAGCGGACCGAGCTGGTGCGCAACCACAATCGCAAGGTGATGAACCGGCGCAAGGGAGTGTCGGCGAAGGCCGCCGCCGCCGAGGAAAGCGGATCGCCGGAAGCGGTCACGGTGACGGCGTCCGCCCCCGCGGCCATTGCACCCGACAAGCCCGCACCCGGAGCCAAGCCGATCCGCCCCACCGGTCGACCGTCGGGTAAGCGGACTCCCAGGCAGTAGATCGCTATGACTGCCCGGTTCCGGCGACCCGCGATCCTGGCGGCAACGCTGTCGCTCGTCGCCGGACTGGCGCTGTCCGCGTGCTCGGGTAGTGCCGCAGAGGACATCGACTACGCCGTGGACGGCGCGCTGTCCACCTACAACACCAACACGGTTGTCGGAGCGGCATCGGGCGGCTCGCAGGCCTTCGCGCGGGCGCTCACCGGGTTCAACTATCACGGGCCGGACGGGCAGATCGTCGGCGATCGTGACTTCGGTTCGATCGCCGTGGTCGGGCGGTCCCCGCTGGTGCTCGACTACCAGATCAACGACAGTGCCGTGTACTCCGACGGCAAGCCGATCACCTGTGACGACATGGTGTTGGCCTGGGCCGCACAGTCGGGCCGCTTCCCGGCGTTCGACGCCGCCAACCGGGCCGGCTACATCGACATCGCGACCATCGACTGCGCACCTGGCCAGAAACGGGCCCGGGTGGCGTTCGCCCAGGACCGCGCCTTCGTCGACTTCGGGCAGCTGTTCTCGGCGACGTCGATGATGCCGTCGCACGTGCTGGCCGACGAGCTCGGCCTCGGCGACGGTGGAGTGACCAAAGCGCTGCAGACCGGCGATGCGCCGACCGTCGAACGCATCGCCGCGGCGTGGAATCAGACGTGGAACCTGGCCCCCGGTGTGGATCTGAAGAAGTTCCCGTCATCGGGCCCCTACAAGCTCGAAGAGGTGACAGATGCGGGCGCGGTCGTCCTGGTCGCCAACGACCGCTGGTGGGGCGCGAAGCCCGTCACCGCCAGGGTCACGGTGTGGCCCCGCGGCGCCGATATCCAGGATCGGGTCAACGAGGGCTTCTACGACGTCGTGGACATCGCCGCGGGATCGTCGGGCACGCTGACGCTGCCCAACGAGTACGTGCGCACGGACACCTCGTCGGCGGGTATCGAGCAGATCATCTTCGCCGCCGCTGGCCCACTGGCCGATCCGGCTGCCCGTCGTGCGGTGGCGCTGTGCACGCCGCGTGACGTCATCGCGCGCAACGCCGAGACGCCGATCGTCAACAACCGGCTCAACCCGGCGTCGGAGGACTCGCTCACCGCCTCTGAGAGCGGGCTGGACGCTGACCGATACAGCGTCGCCAACCCAGACGCCGCCCGCGATGCGATAGATGGCCGGCCACTGGCCGTGCGAATCGGGTATCAGAGTCCCAACGCGCGCCTGGCCGCCGTCGTGGGCACGATCGCGAAGTCCTGTGCCGCGGCGGGGATCACCGTGGTCGATGCCGCCGGTGCCGACGTCGGCCCACAATCCCTGCGCGACAACCAGATCGACGCGTTGGTCGCAAGCACCGGCGGGGCGACGGGTAGTGGTTCCACCGGGTCGTCCGCAATGGACGCCTACGACCTGCACAGCGGTAACGGCAACAATCTGTCGGGCTACTCCAATGAGCAGATCGACGGCATCATCGCCGCCCTCGCGGTGACGGCGGACCCCAAGGAGACCGCCCGGTTGTTGCGCGACGGCGCTCCGGTGCTGTGGGCCGATATGCCGACGCTGCCGCTGTACCGTCAGCAGCGGATCCTGCTGACCTCATCGAAGATGTTCGCTGTCAGCAGCAATCCGACACGCTGGGGTGCCGGCTGGAACATGGACAGGTGGGTACTGGAGACGTGACGGACGACGGCGGTACCTCCGAGGTTGCGCGCGTGATCTCGGCGCTGACGCGAAACGTCGCGGACTTCCCGGAACCGGGGATCCAGTTCAAGGACCTGACGCCGGTGCTGGCCGATGCCGTCGGGCTGGCCACCGTCACCAAGGCGTTGGCCGAGATCGCCGTGGGTTCCGACCTGGTCGCGGGTATCGACGCCCGCGGCTTCCTGCTGGGCGGGGCGGTCGCGACGCTGCTGGGCACCGGGGTGCTCGCAGTCCGCAAGGGAGGCAAGTTGCCGCCGCCGGTGTTTGGGGAGAGTTACGCCCTCGAGTACGGCGAGGCGATCCTCGAGATACCAGCCGACGGCATCGATATCGCAGGCCGTCGCGTCTTCCTCATCGACGATGTGCTGGCCACCGGAGGCACGCTGGCAGCGGCCGCGCGGCTGCTGGAGCGTGGCGGTGCCATCGTCACCGCAGCGGCGGTGGTTCTCGAACTGAGTGCTCTGGGCGGACGCGAACGGGTCCAACCGCTACCGGTCACGAGCCTCACTGTGGTGTGAGGGATATCCTCGACGGAGTGAGACGGTCAGGAGGTGGTGGGAATGGCTGACGATCATGCCCTGACCCAGACTCAGCCCCTGCCCGTCGTGCCCGCCGACGCGGTGACCCCCGAGGCACCGGCCGTCCCGGAGACGACGAAGACCACCTCGAGCGCATCGAGGCGGGTACGGGCCAGGCTGGCGCGCCGTATGACATCGCAGCGCAGCACTGTGAACCCGGTTCTCGAGCCGCTGGTCGCCGTGCACCGCGAGGTCTACCCCAAGGCTGACCTGGCTACCCTGCAGCGCGCATTCGACGTGGCCGAGAAGCGTCACGCCGATCAGCTGCGCCGCTCCGGTGACCCCTACATCACCCATCCGTTGGCAGTGGCCAACATCCTGGCCGAACTGGGCATGGACACCACCACGCTCGTCGCGGCGCTTCTGCATGACACAGTCGAGGACACCGGGTACACCCTGGAGGCCTTGATCACCGAGTTCGGCAGCGAGGTTGGCCACCTGGTCGACGGCGTCACCAAACTCGACAAGGTGGTCCTTGGCACCGCCGCCGAGGCCGAGACCATCCGCAAGATGATCACCGCGATGGCCCGGGACCCGCGGGTTTTGGTGATCAAGGTCGCCGACCGCCTGCACAATATGCGCACCATGCGTTTCCTGCCGCCGGAGAAGCAGGCGCGTAAGGCTCGCGAAACGCTGGAAGTCATTGCCCCACTTGCGCATCGGCTGGGCATGGCGACCGTGAAGTGGGAGCTGGAGGATCTGTCCTTCGCGATCCTGCACCCCAAGAAGTACGAGGAGATCGTGCGCCTGGTGGCCGACCGGGCGCCGTCCCGCGACACCTATCTGGCCAAGGTGCGCGCCGAGATCAACGCCTCACTCGCCGCGATGAAGATCAGCGCCGTCGTCGAGGGCAGACCAAAGCACTACTGGTCGATCTATCAGAAGATGATCGTCAAGGGCCGCGACTTCGACGATATCCATGACCTGGTTGGCGTGCGGATCCTGTGCGATGAGATCCGGGACTGCTACGCGGCCGTCGGCGTCGTTCACTCGTTGTGGCAGCCGATCGCCGGGCGGTTCAAGGACTACATCGCCCAACCGCGGTACGGCGTGTACCAGTCCCTGCACACCACGGTGGTGGGACCGGAGGGCAAGCCGCTCGAGGTGCAGATCCGCACCCGCGACATGCACAAGACCGCCGAGTACGGCATCGCGGCGCACTGGCGCTACAAGGAGGCCAAGGGCCGCAACGGCGTCCCCGCCGGCCACGCCACCGCCGAGATCGACGACATGGCGTGGATGCGCCAGCTGCTCGACTGGCAGCGGGAGGCCGCCGACCCCGGAGAGTTCCTGGAGTCGTTGCGTTACGACCTTGCGGTGCAGGAGATCTTCGTCTTCACCCCGAAGGGTGACGTCATCACCCTGCCGACCGGATCAACGCCCGTCGACTTCGCCTACGCGGTGCACACCGAGGTCGGCCACCGCTGTATCGGCGCGCGGGTGAACGGTCGACTCGTGGCTCTCGAACGCAAGCTCGAGAACGGCGAAGTGGTCGAGGTGTTCACGTCCAAGGCTCCCAACGCGGGGCCGTCGCGCGACTGGCAGACGTTCGTGGTGTCGCCGAGGGCGAAGGCCAAGATTCGGCAGTGGTTCGCCAAGGAGCGCCGCGAGGAGGCACTGGAGTCCGGTAAGGACTCGATTGCCCGCGAGGTGCGACGTGGTGGACTTCCGTTGCAGCGCTTGATGAGTGCGGACTCGATGGCCGCTCTCGCTCGCGAGCTTCGCTACCTCGACGTGTCAGCCCTTTACACCGCCGTGGGGGAGGGACACGTCTCCGCCCGGCACGTGGTGCAGCGGTTGCTCGCCCAGTTGGGTGGGGATGACGAGGCCGAGGACGAGATCGCCGAGCGGTCCACGCCTGCGACCATGCCGGTCCGCCAGCGCACCAGCGATGATGTCGGGGTCTCGGTGCCCGGCGCCGCGGGGGTGCTGACCAAGCTGGCCAAGTGCTGCACCCCGGTGCCCGGTGACAACATCATGGGCTTCGTCACCCGTGGCGGCGGGGTCAGTGTGCACCGCACCGACTGCACCAATGCCGAGTCGCTGCAACAACAATCGGAACGCATCATAGACGTCAAGTGGGCGCCGTCGCCGTCATCGGTGTTCCTGGTGGCAATCCAGGTCGAGGCTCTGGATCGGCACAGGTTGCTCTCCGATGTCACCCGAGTGCTCGCCGACGAGAAGGTGAACATCCTGTCGGCCTCGGTCACGACGTCCAACGACCGTGTTGCGATCAGCCGCTTCACATTCGAGATGGGCGACCCCAAGCATCTGGGTCACGTGCTCAACGTGGTGCGCAACGTCGAGGGCGTCTACGACGTCTACCGTGTGACATCGGCGGCGTGAGGCCTGCGCGGCTCACTCCGATGCGTGGACGGCGCGCCGTGTGTTGATGGCGCCGACCAGGGCTGCGGCCAGGCAGGCGGCGGCAACGGCCCCCGCGAACCAGGGGAAAACCGAACTCAGCGGCCATTGGGTGGCTGCCCACCCCGCGATGAGTGTGGGCACCGCCATCGCGGTGTAGGCCAGGAGGTAGTACGCCGACATCGTCGCGCCGCGGCGATCGGCGGGAACCACGTTCGACAGGTGCCGCAGTGAACCTCCGAAGCCCAGTCCGAACGTCGCGCCGAGAAGAGCGGCGGCAACCAGCACCAACGGCCAACTGTGCGTCATCAGAGCGGGGATCGTGAGGAGAAGGACGACGGCCATGCCGATGTCACCGATGATGGCCGCTCGCCGGGCGGGCACGCGGGCCCCGAACCACTGCGCCACCGCAGCCGCGAATGCCGTCGTTCCGACCACCGCGCCGCCGAACACCACGTTGTGGATCCCGGCCTGCTGTGCGGCAAGGGTGGGGTAGAGCGACAGCAGCACACCGAGAACCGACCACGATGCCATCACGCCCAGCCCGGAGAACCAGAAGTCGGAACGAATCTGTTGCGGGACAGACGGTCTGACGATCCGGATGCGGCCCGGTGACCGTGCGGTATGCGGTTCGCGCAGCGCGACGACACCGACGCCCACGATGGCGCAGACCACCGCAACGGCCGCATACGGCGTGCGCATCGGATGTGGCGCGTACTGGGCTAGCAGCGAGGAACCCACGATCGCAATCGTCAGCCCGATGTTGAAGCTGACACCGCTGAGCTGGCCGGTGCGCACGCCGCGCTCGGGACGCAGATCCAGCAGTGCCGCGGCGCCCGCGACGACGATCGAACCCACCGCCGCGCCGTGGATCGCGCGAGCCACGATCAGCAACAGCATGTTGTCCGCGATGAGGAAGACACCGAGGCCGACGATCATCGCCGCCAGCGCGCCCAGGAGCACCGGCTTGCGTCCGATGACGTCGGAGATCTGGCCTGCGACCAGCACTGCACCCAGGGCGGCGATGGCGTACACCGCGAAAACGATGGTGGTGGACAGGGGCGAGAGATGCCAGACCTCTTCGTACATTCGGTACAGCGGTGCAGGCAGACCGGAGACCCCAAGGGCGACACCCGACAGGACGAGCAGCAGCGAGTAGGCCCCACGCTGCGCATTGCCAGTCGATCGGCCGACCGCGAGCACCGTCACTGTCCCTCCAAAGCGTATTCAGGTTTGACGAACATCGAACTCGATCGAGGGTACGCTCGGGTTTGATGAGCATCAAACCGATTTCGGGGGAGTGTGGGCCGTGACACTGCGTCACGCTGACGGTGTCGGCACCGTCGACCAGGTCGAGGCCGTGGCCGTTGCCGGTGTGCATCAGATCCTCGCGGCCCTCGCCGATCCGGTTCGGTTGGAGATGATTCGCAGGCTGATGAACGCGGGCAGGCCGACGCAGTGCGCATTGCTCTACGACGGCATCAACAAGTCGACCGCGACGCATCATTTCAAGATCCTGCGAGAAGCAGGCCTCACCGAGCGGCTGGCGATCGACGGTCAGATACACCAGCGACTTCGGGTAGATGATGTCGAGGCCGCGGTGCCAGGCCTGCTGAAGTCCGTTGTGGGGAAGGCGAACCGCGAGGTCGCCGGCTGACCGAGCCGGCTCAGTCCAGACGCACCGATTCGATGGTCACCGCATTCGACGGCGGCCCGTCGTCGGTGCCGTTCGCGACTGCCGCGGCGGCGACATCGTCCACCACCGCCAGCCCCGTCTCGTCGATGGTGCCGAACACGGTGTACGTCGGCGGGAGCGCCGAGTCCTGGTAGACGAGGAAGAACTGGCTGCCGTTGGTGCCCGAGCCCGCGTTGGCCATCGCAAGTGTGCCGCGCGGGTACAGCATCGCCTGTTGCAGAGCTGGATCGCTCATCCGGTACTGGTTCGTCGGGTACTCGTTGGGGAAGCGGTAGCCGGGGCCGCCCGTGCCCTTGCCGGTGGGGTCGCCGCACTGCAGAACGCCCAGCATCTCCGACGTGGTCAGGCGGTGACAGGGGGTGTCATCGAAGTACCCCTGTTGCGCGAGGCTGACGAAGCTGTTGACCGTGCACGGTGATTTGGCGTTGTCCAGCTGCAGGCCGATCGTGCCGTCACTGGTGACAATGGTGGCGTCGACCGTCGCCGGGGTGGTTGGAACCTTGCCGGCGCGGGGCGGCTTTGTCGGCTTGCTGGCCGCCTCGGTTGTGGCGGGGTACTGACAGTTCGCGCCCAGCGTCGCCGGCGGGGCGAACGACGGCAGGGGCGTCTCCGGCAGCGGTGCCGCGGCGCCCGACGGGTAGTTAATGAAGAAATCGCCCGAATCTCCTGCGAGGCGAATCGCTAGCGCGGCCAGCACGACCACCACCACCATCGCGATGGCTGCGAACGCCGTGATCAGGTAGCTGATCACCAGCCCGGCGACCGCGAGACCATGGCCTCCCTCGGGACGGCCACCCTCGCCGCTGCGCCTGATCTGCGACAGCGAGATGTGGCCGAACAGAATGCCCAGCGGCGCAAACAGAAACGCGAAGACCATCGAGGCGATCGCCAGGCCGTTTGTCGGCTGGGGCCCTCCGTAGCCGCCGCCCGCCCCGTAGTGGGGCGGGGGCGGCGGGTAGTACTCGCCCGATGACGGCAGCGACGGGTACTCCTCGGGTGCCTGCGGCACCGTCATGTCAGCGTCATGTCAGTGGTTCGCCGCAGAAGTCGATCAGTCCAGCGCCACGGACTTGATCTGCACCGGCTGCGCAGGCGCGCCGTCGCCGGCACCGCCTTCGACACCGGCCGCGGCGATCTTGTCGAGGGTCGCCAGCCCGGTCTCGTCGATCGTGCCGAAGACCGTGTAGTTCGGCGGCAACTGCGAGTCCTGGTAGACCAGGAAGAACTGGCTGCCGTTGGTGCCTGGTCCGGCGTTGGCCATCGCCAACGTCCCGCGCGGATAGATCACGGGTTGCGACAGCGCTGGGTTGTCGGGCTGGTACTGGTTCGTCGGGTACTCGTTGGCGAACTCGTAGCCCGGGCCGCCGGTGCCCTTACCTGTCGGGTCACCGCACTGCAGGACGGCCAGACCGCCGGTGGTCAGGCGGTGGCACGGGGTGTCGTTGAAGTAGTTCTGCTGCGCGAGGCTGGCGAAGCTGTTGACCGTGCACGGGGCCTTGGCGTTGTCCAGCTGCAGGCCGATGTTGCCCTGATCGGTGGTCATGCTGGCGCTGACCTGTGCAGGATCGGTCGGGACCTTGCCGGTGCGCGGAGGGTTGACCTCCCTGCTCGCGGGCTCGGCGGCGGGGTACTGGCAGTCGGCGCCGAGGTCGGCGGGTGCGGCGAACGGGGGCAGCGGGGCAATCCCAGGGGGTGTGTCGGTCGCCGATGACGTCGCCGGGGTTGTGGTGGACGCTGACGCAGTGGTGCTGTCGGAGTCGCGATTGGTGACGATCACGGTCGCGACCACCGCCACGACCACCAGGATCGCGCCTACCGCCGAACCGACGATGGTGAAGAGACGCTTGCGCTTCTCCAGGGCCGCTCGGCGCTCCAGCTGCCGGTCGAGCTTGCGCTTTGCCGTCGCTCTCCGCTGTTCGTTGGTCGGCACCGCCGCACTCCATTCTCGTGGTGGTCATTCTCGTGTTGGCCTAGTCGCCGGTACGGCGACAGTGCTGAACCCGCCGTGTCGGCGACATCAGCGCATAGTCGGCACCGAGTGTGCCAGCAGATGCTGAGTGCGGGTGGCGCGACTCGCAAAAACAGGAGGTGGGAAACTGGGGATGTGTTTGTCACGGGTTTCCCGGCGGGGTGGTTGCAGTGCAACTGCTACGTGCTGGCGCCCGGCCAGGGGGCCGACGCGATCATCGTCGACCCCGGCCAGCGGGCGATGCCGCGGTTGCGCAAGATTCTCGACGACAACCGGCTGACCCCCGCGGCCGTACTGCTGACGCACGGACACATCGACCACATCTGGTCGGCGCAGAAGGTCGCGGACACCTACGGGTGCCCGGCCTTCATTCATCCCGAGGATCGGGCCATGCTGACCGACCCGATAAAGGGATTTGGTCCGCGGCTGGCGCAGTTCGCCGTCGGCTCGCTCTTCGGCGAGCCGCGTCAGGTGGTCGAACTCGACCGCGACGGCGACAAGGTCGAACTTGGCGGGATGACCGTCACCGTCGACCACACGCCGGGTCACACCAGGGGATCGGTGTGCTTCCGGGTGACGGACGGGCCCGTTGACCTGACGTTCACGGGTGACACGCTGTTCAAGGAGTCCATCGGCCGCACCGATCTCGACGGCGGCAGCGGCCGCGACCTCATCACCTCGATCGTCGAGAAACTGTTGGTGCTCGACGATGCCACCGTGGTACTACCGGGACACGGCCCGAAGACGACCATCGGCGCCGAACGCCGTTTGAACCCATTCCTCGAAGGTTTGTCCTAGATGACACAGTTTCAGGCGCCCAAGGGCGTTCCCGATTACCTGCCGCCCGAGTCCGCGCAGTTCGTGGCCGTGCGCGACGGTCTGCTCGACGCCGCCCGACTCGCGGGCTACGGCTACATCGAACTACCGATCTTCGAGGACACGGCGCTTTTCGCACGCGGTGTCGGCGAGTCCACCGACGTCGTCTCCAAGGAGATGTACACCTTCGCCGACCGCGGCGACCGGTCGGTGACGCTGCGGCCCGAGGGCACGGCCGGGGTGATGCGGGCGGTTATCGAGCACGGCGTGGACCGTGGCGCGCTGCCGGCCAAGCTCTGCTACTCGGGTCCCTTCTTCCGCTACGAACGGCCGCAGGCCGGGCGGTACCGCCAACTTCAGCAAGTGGGTGTCGAGGCCATCGGCGTTGACGATCCGGCTCTGGATGCCGAGGTTATCGCCATTGCGGACAGCGGATTTCGGTCGTTGGGGCTCGACGGTTTCCGGCTCGAGATCACCTCCCTGGGCGATGACACCTGCCGGCCGCAGTACCGGGAACTGTTGCAGGAGTTCCTGTTCACCCTCGATCTGGACGAGGACACTCGCAGGCGGGCCGAGATCAACCCGCTGCGGGTGCTCGACGACAAGCGTCCCCACGTGCGGGAGATGACCGCGAACGCGCCGTTGATGCTCGATCACCTGTCAGAGGTGGCCAAGGCGCACTTCGACACCGTGCTCGCACATCTCGACGCGCTCGGGGTGGCATATGTCATCAACCCGCGGATGGTGCGGGGGTTGGACTACTACACCAAGACCACATTCGAGTTCGTGCACGACGGGCTGGGCGCGCAGTCGGGCATCGGTGGCGGCGGTCGCTACGACGGGCTGATGAAGCAGCTGGGCGGACAGGATCTGTCGGGCATCGGATTCGGGCTGGGCGTCGACCGCACGGTGCTGGCGCTGAAGGCCGAGGGCAAGGTCGTCGGTGAGACGGCGCGCGTCGACGTGTTCGCGGTACCACTCGGATCCGCCGCCAAGCTCGAACTGGCCAAGCTGGCCGCACAACTGCGTGCGGCGGGTGTGCGGGTCGACCTCGCCTACGGTGACCGCGGGCTCAAGGGTGCGATGCGTGCCGCAGACCGTTCGGGTGCGTCGCTGGCGCTGGTGGCGGGGGACCGTGACATCGAGGCCGGCACCGTGGGCGTGAAGGATCTCACCAACGGTGAGCAGGTGGACGTCGCGACCGATGCTGCCGTCAGTGCCGTGCTGTCCCGGCTGGGAATGGTCCGCCTGGTCTAGGACGCGGTCCGGCCCTCTCTACTCGCCGAACGTTGGTTACCGCCACGCTCGAGCGAGGTTTCGCGTGACACAAGCCGACACTCGGCGAGTGTCGTGCTGTCCTTTTGAGCCTCGGTGGCCCAACTGAGCCTGTGCTCCGCCGCAGATGAATGGGTCACTCATTCCCGAATTCGACTCGGCTGACATAGGACTCTTGCATATCTAGGAATGCGGTCGCATTCAGTGGTACTCTACTGGGGTGCTGAGAGAGGGGGAGTCCATGGACCAGATTGAACTGCCAGGAAAGAAGCCAATCGCCGACGAGTTGTACGAATATCTCCGTCTGGCCATCATGCGAGGTGAGTTCGCAGCGGGAGAGCGGGTGGTTGAGGAGATCGTTGCCGCGCGGGCCGGTGTGAGCAGGACGCCTGCGGGGCAGGCGCTGCGCCGCCTCCAGTCGGTCGACCTTCTCCGCGCCTCGCCCCAGGGGCTGGTGGTCAACGAGCTTTCGATCGACGAGCTAGCCGAGGCATGCACGGTCCGCGACGCACTGGAGGCTCTTGCAGCACAATTGGCGGCCTCCTCGCGTTCCGAACTCGATCTCGGTCTGCTTGACGAACTCAACCGCCAATTCGAGTCGGCCATAGGTGGCGACATCGAGTACGTGCTCGAGCTGAATCACGCGTTCCACGACGCGGTATGGGATGCCGCCCGCAACAACTTCCTGAAGCGCAACCTGCTCCACACGCGGTCGATCATCGAGCGCCTGGACTCGACAACGCTTCGCACCGTCGAACGGCAGCGGGAGGCGCTCGCCGAGCACCAGGCGATTGCCGCGGCCATCGCTAGCAGGGACCCAGATGCCGCACACACGGCGGCGTTCGACCACTTCCGCAAGGCGACGTCGATTCGCATCATCTCCCAGCGCACATCCGTGTACCGCTCACGCGGCCAAAACTGAACCGGAGAACCACATGTCTGATCCCGCATCATCATCCACTGTCGTCGACGTCATCGTCGTCGGCACGGGCAACGCAGGATTTTGCGCCGCCCATGCTGCGGCCGAGGCCGGCGCCACCGTCCTGATGCTGGAGAAGGCGCCGGAAGCGCAGATCGGCGGTAACACGTACTACACGGCGGGCGCCATTCGCACCACTCATGCCGGTCCTGAGGATCTTGCCGCATTGATCGATGACGACCAGGGTTGTGGCCCAGTGGAAATCGAGCCGTACCCCGCGAGTGCATTCGCCGAGGACATGCGTAAGACGACACACGGGCGATGCGACAGCGAGCTGGTTGACGTGCTGGTGTCGCAGATCGCCGACACGCTGCGCTGGATGCGTGGACTGGGCATGCGGTTCTGCCTGCAGTACGAGCGTCAGTCCTACGAGATCGAAGGGCGACACCGCTTTTGGGGCAACCTCCCCCTGGCTGCACTTGGGGGTGGAAAGGCCATGGTCGCGACGCATCGCGCGATCGCCGAGCGGCTTGGCGTCCGTATCCAGTTCGAGACTCCGGTCGATCGCCTGATGCAGGACGAATCGGGCCGCGTGGTTGGGGTTGGCTCGGGAAATCGGGAGTTCCTTTCACGCGCCGTGGTTCTGGCCTCGGGCGGCTTTCAGAGCAGTGCCAATCTGCGCGCGCAGTTTCTCGGCAAGAACTGGGACCTCGCCAAGGTCCGGGGGACGCCCCACAACACCGGCACTGCACTGATGGCGGCCGTGGCGGCCGGCGCTGCACCCGTGGGCCACTGGAGTGGCGCGCACGCCGTCGCATGGGATGCGAACGCGCCCGAGACCGGGGACCCTGAGTTGACGAATCGCTATACGAAGCAGTCGTATCCGCTGAGCATCGTGGTGAATGTGGAAGGTAAGAGGTTCCTTGATGAGGGTGCGGATCTCCGGAATTACACGTACGCCAAGTACGGTGCGGAGATCCTGCAGCAGCCCTCGGCGCGTGCGTTCCAGATCTTCGACGCCAAGACGACGCCACTGCTGCAGCGAGCCGAGTATGAGGTCCCCGGCGTGACGAAGTTCGAGGCGAGTTCAATCGCTGAGCTCGCCAGGCGGATGGGCGTCGACGAGCACGCGCTGGTCGAGACGGTAGAGACATACAACGCGGCTGTGCGACCGGGCGCTTTTGACCCCTCGATCAAAGACGGCGTCAGTACCGACGGAATCGTGCCCCCCAAGAGCAACTGGGCACAGTCGATCGACGTGCCACCTTTCCACGCCTACGGCGTTACGTGCGGGATTACCTTCACGTTTGGCGGTGTGCGCATCGATCCATCCGGGCAAGTCCGGATGGAGGACGGTGAGCCGATGGCCGGGCTATTCGCGGCGGGCGAGACCGTCGGCGGGTTGTTCTATCACAACTACCCGGGTGGCAGCGGTCTGGCTGCCGGTGCTGTGTTCGGCCGGCAGGCGGGCCTAGCGGCGGCTCGAACTGCGGTGCTGGCCGCGCCGGTGAGCGCGTAAACGCGTCGCACTCAGTAGATCTCAGGGCTCAGGCCCCGCCTCACGGCGGGGCCTGAGCCTTTTTCGGTGCAGCACTTAACAATTGCGAATAATCGACAAACGTCAGCCATTGCATTGTTGTATTCGGCCGCATACGATTGCCGTCTATGACATGCAACACAGTGCAGCGAATCGTCGACGCACTCCACGCCGAAGAGGTCACGACAGTTTTCGCGCTGATGGGTGACGGCAACCTCGATCTGGTCAGCGAGCTGGAGCAGTCCGCGAGAATCCAGGTCGTCCACAGCTGCCATGAGCAGGGGGCGGTGGCGATGGCCGACGGGTACGCAAGGTTCTCCGGCACCCCGGGCGTCGTGACCGTGACCCATGGACCCGGAGTCACCAACACGGGCACCTCAGTGGTCACGGCGGTCAAGGCCGGCTCGCCGCTGGTGTTCATCGCACCGGACACCCCGAACGGCGACTTGGGACACCCGCAGGCGTTTGAGCAGTTTGCCTTCCTGCGGTCGACCGGCGCCCGAGTCACGGAGCTGGCCTCCCCCGACGAGGTGAACGACAGCGTGCGTGACCTGTTCGAGCACGTGCGGTCGGGCAGGGGTCCCGCCGTCCTCAACGCGCCGACCAATGTGCTTCTGACACAGGGCTCCGACGACCTCCCGGCTTACTCAAGGGCCGCTGTCGGCTCACCAGTCCCCGCGCCGAGCGCCCCAGAGGTCGACTCGGCGGTGCAGGCCCTGCGCTCGGCCGAACGGCCGGCCCTTCTCGTCGGCCGCGGCCTAGCGTTCTCGGATACCGCCGGGGTCGTCGGTGAGCTGGCCCGAGTACTCGGCGCCCCGATCGTGACGAGCCTGAAGGCGAAGGGATTCCTCGCCGACCACGACCACCACGTCGGCGTCGCCGGTGGGCTCGGCGTAGTCGCTGCGACCCAGGCGCTCGCGCAGGCGGACTGCATCTTGGTTCTTGGCGCCTCCGTCAATCAGTGGACGACCGACGGCGGCGCCGCCCTGCGCCAAACTCAGGTCATCCGAATCGATGTCGACGACCGTGTGATCGCTGCTCACGACGGGGTCGGGATCGTGGGCGACGCCCGTGCCGTGGCAGAGCGGATAGCCGCGGCCCAGAAGCAGCTCTCGACTCCTGAGCGCGCACCTTGGTTCCGTGCCGAGGAGTATCCCGAGCCGCCTCTCGACACGTATCGAGAAGACGCTGACCGGGTCCACCCCGCACGGGCGGTTGCCGCGCTCGAACAGGCGTTGCCCGAGGGGCGAATTCTCGTCGTGGACGCTGGGCACTTCGGTTCGTTTGCTCAGCAAGGGCTTTCGGTCCACTCGCCGCGTGACTACGCGTTCAGCCATGACTTCGGCGCAATCGGCCAGGGGATCGGCATCGCGATCGGCGCCGCTGTGGCGCGGCCCCGGGACCGCGTGACGGTGGTGCTCGGTGACGGTTGCTTCGTGATGAGCCTCAACGAGCTGGCCACAGCGGTCCGCTACGGCCTCGCCATCACATTCTTCGTCCTGGACGACGGAGGGTACGGCCAGGAACGCCATGCGATGACCGTCAAAGGCATGCCGAGCGGGCCGTCGGATCACCCATGGCCCGATATTGCCACCATTGCAACAGGTTTCGGCATCCCATCACTCGATGTGCGCTTCGATTCTCAACTCGCCGACCTCGCGGACTGGCTACAGGTCCAGCGAGGTCCAGCGCTCGTCAATGTCCACATCGACCCGGACGTGCAGAACCGCGCGTTTGCCGACATCGCCGATCGGCTCCGACGCGGTAGCCGGCCGAGTGCAACTGGATGAGACGGGAGCACCGCGTGCCCACCGATGGGCGACTTCACCCGACCGACGCCACCCACCACTATGAGAGAGAGCGCATCGTGCCCCTGGACGACGCATCGACCAAGGCGACACTCGTTGCCGAGACAGCTGCCCCTCCGGACATCGCCGAGGCGAAGAAGGTCGCCAAGGCAGCGTTCATCGGCACCACCATCGAGTGGTTCGACTTCTACCTGTACGCGAGTGCCGCAACGCTGGTCTTCCCGGAGAAATTCTTCCCAGGACTGGGCTCCGCCGGCGGCACGTTGGCCTCCTTCGGCACGATCGCCGTGGCGTTCATCGCGCGTCCGCTCGGCGGCCTGATATTTGCCCACTATGGAGACAAGGCGGGCCGCAAGGCCACGTTGGTGGCCTCACTACTCCTGATGGGTGTCAGCACGTGTCTCGTCGGGTTTCTGCCGACCTACGAGACGATCGGAGCCCTCGCTCCTGTGCTCCTCGTGCTCCTCAGGTTCGTCCAGGGTGCGGCTGTGGGTGGCGAGTGGGGCGGCGCGATCCTGATGGCAACCGAGTTCGCACCGCCCGACCGCCGAGCGCGGCTATCTGTCTGGCCGCAACAGGGAGTCACGGCGGGGCTCATTCTGTCCACGGCGGTCCTGCTCATCGTCTCGACCGTGATCCCGAAGGACACCTACCTCGACTGGGGTTGGCGAGTGCCGTTCATCGGCAGCATCCTGTTGATCGTGGTCGGACTCATCCTTCGCCTGCGTGTACGCGAGTCTCCGGTGTTCGTTGCCGAACTCAAGAAGCGAAGCTCCGTGGACACGCACAGCGGGCTCCCACTCCTGCGGGTGTTCCGTGAACATTCCCGCACCACCGTGCTGACCACGCTGACATACGTCGCCGTCAGCACGACGTTCTACGTGGCCTTCGTGTTCCTGTTGTCGCACGCGACGAAGGTGCTCGGCATCAGCCAGCCGGCGGCGCTGCTGGGCATCCTGGTCGCGGCGAGCGTCTATTGCGTCGGCATGCTTGTCTCGGCACGAATCGCCGACCTGTGTGGCCGCCGCCCCGCACTCCTGATCGGCCTGGTGGGCGCGCTCGTCACGACCTTCCCGATGCTGGCCATGGTGCAGACCGGCCGACCCGAGCTCTACACGGCGGGCCTGGCGCTCTTCGCTTTCATGGTCGGTATGAGCTACGCACCCATCGGCGTCTACTTCGCCGAGCTGTTCCCGACGCAGGTCCGATACTCGGGCATCACTGCCGCCAATCAAGCCGGATCCCTGCTCGGCGCCGCGGTGGCTCCGTTCATCGCCGTCGCGCTGTACCAGGCCTTCGGCATGACGGCCGTCGGGCTGTACCTCGTCGCGGTGATCGCGCTGAGCTCGGCGGCGGTGCTGTCGCTTCGCGAAACCAAGGGGTCGGAGCTCAGCAGATGATCACAGGCCACGCGATCGACGAGGTGTGTCGGAGCATCAGTTCGCTCGACGTCGACCGCCTTTCTCGAGCGACAGTCGAACGGGCCCAGACGACGCTCGCCGACACCGTCGCGGTGGCCGTGGCGGGACATCGAACTTCCGCGATGAGCAAGCTCGTCGAGACGGATCTGTCGGGCGGACTGGTAAGTCGCGGTTCCGCCGGGCTCACCGGACACGTTGCTTCAGTGTGGGGTGTCGGCAGTGCGCATCCACTGCACGCCGCCTGGCTCAACGCCACAGCAGGAACATTCCTCGAGCTGGATGAGGGGATGCGGCCCACAGGACACCCGGCGATGCACGTGGCGCCGGCGGTGATCGCCGCGGCCGAACGGCACGGTTCGTCGGGACATGCCCTGCTGCGGGCCTTCGTGGTGGGCTACGAGGTCGCCGCGCGACTGTTCCGATCGGTGCGTACCCGTCCGACAGTGCACCCGCACGGACACATCGGCGGAATCGGTGCCGCTGTTGGCGTCGCCCTCCTGTCCGATGTGGACCCGGTCAAAGCGGCCCGTGTCGCGGGAACCACGCCGATCGCTGCGACCTGGCAGGCCTGCTACGACGGCGCGACAGCGCGCAACGCGTACACCGGACACTCCGCCGCCACCGGCATTCGCGCTACGGACATGGCTCGCGCCGGCTTCCGCGGGTCCTCGAACGCACTGGCGCTTGTACTGGAGGAGTTCTTCGGCATGATCGGCAAGCCCTCGCCTGACCTCGACTTGACCCTCGATCACGACAGGCTCGCGATCATGGACAACTACTTCAAGGTGCACAGCGCGTGCGCACTCACGCACACCGGTCTGGAGGCGGCGCTCGGCCTGGCTGGCGACGGTCTCGACCCGGCCGACGTCGACCATGTCCTGGTGGAGACGGTCGAGGTTGGTCAGAAGGTCAACGTGGGTATGGCGACCGACGAGCTATCGGGCCGGTTCTCCCTGGCGTACGCCGTGGCGACCGCACTCATCACTGGACGCACCGACGTCGACGCGTTCGAGTTCAAGCCCGAGGTCGCGGAATTCGCTCGGCGGGTCGACGTTCGCGTCGACCCGGACTTGGAACGTCAGTGGCCGGAGAAGGCTACGACGCGCGTCACTGTGACGACGTTGGCAGGCACCTCCAGTTACCACGTCGAGAACGCCAAGGGGCATCCAAGCCGTCCACTCAGCGCCGCGGAGCACCGTGCCAAGTTCGTCGCTCTCATCGGAGACGACGCCACCGCCGCATCGTGGTGGGAACGATTCGCGAACTTGACAGAGCTTGACGACTGCCGTCACCTACTGACGGAGCGCTGAAGTGGCCACACCCGTGATCAGCGTCCTCGGCGTCGGCGGCACAATCGCCAACCGTCCAACGCCGGACGGGCCACGGCCCGTAGCGGGCGCCCGCGAACTCCTGGCGGTCGTCGGTGTCCAAGATGTCGAGTTCAGAGTTCGCGATGTCTTTACCCGATCATCCCGCGACGTTGGGTCCCAGGAGATTTGGCAGATCGCCATGGCGGTCCGGACCGAGATCGAGGAGGGCGCCGACGGCGTCGTCATCACGCATGGGACCGACACACTCGAGGAAACCGCGTATGGGTTGGCGCTGCTCGTCGACACCACAGCGCCGGTCGTCCTGACTGGAGCCATGCGAGCGGCGCACCTACACGGCGACGACGGTCCGGCGAACCTCCGGGCGGCGATTGCGGTGGCGCGCTGCGCTCAGGTCGCCGCCTACGGCCCCGTCGTAGTGATGCACGACGAGATTCACCTCGCCACCCTGGTGACCAAGCAGCACAGTGCGAGAGTCGCCGCCTTCACCTCACCGAGCGCCGGGCCGGTCGGCTTCGTGTTGGAGGACGAACCCGTGCTCGTGTTGGGCCCGTCGCCGCTGCTCACCCGTTTGCCGACCACGGCGCCGCCCAGCGCCACGGTGGCGATCGTCTCCGTGGTCGGCGGTGCCGGCAGGGACGAGATCGACGCCCTCGCCGAAGTCGCCAACGGTCTGGTCGTCGCAGCAGCCGGTGGCGGGCACGTGTCCCACGGGGCAGCCGAAGCCCTGGTGGAACTCGCCGCCGCTGGTAAACCGATCGTCCTTGCTAGCCGGTGTTCCGACGGTCCAGTGCTCGCGAAGACCTATGCCGGGCCAGGCTCGGAGACAGAGCTGCTCGCCGCGGGCGCCGTACGTTCGATCGTGCTCGATCCGATCAAGGCCCGCCTGCGGCTCCTGTTCGGTCTGTCGGCTGGTCTAACGCCTTCTGCGCTGTTCCCGCCCGGCGTCCGCGAACTGTCCATGATGAGGAGGGAGTGACCGATGACAGAACGGAATTTTGTCGGATACGGGGCCTGCCCACCCGATTTCACCTGGCCGAACGGTTCCAGGCTGGCCGTCAACTTCGTCTTGAACTACGAGGAGGGCGCGGAGCGCAACGTGCTCGATGGTGATCTTGACCGCGAGATACTGGTCGAGGCGAGCTACTCCGTGCCTGACGGCGATCGGGAGCTGTTCGCCGAGTCGACGTTCGAGTATGGCAGCCGCGTCGGCGTCTGGAGGGTCCTCGACGCACTCGGCGATCACGATGTGGTTCCAACGGTCTTCGCGTCGGCGCTTGCGCTGCAACGCAATCCGGATGCGACCTCCGCGTTATGCAATTTGGGGTGTGACTTTGTCGGGCACGGGTACCGGTGGATCCCTCACACGTCATTGACGGTCGAGCAGCAGCGCGAGGACATCAAGTCTTGCGTCGGGGCGCTGCGCGAGGTGACCGGACGGGCAGTCAATGGATGGTTCACGCGGCCACCGAACACCGTGCACACACGCCGACTGTTGGCGGAGGCGGGACTCTGGTACGACTCGGGCTCGGTGAGCGACGACCTTCCCTACTACGAACCCGTCGAAGGCAAGCCGTTCTTGGTAGTTCCATACTCGCTCGATGTCAATGACACCAAGTTCTATAAGGGGCAGTTCTTCACCAGCCGCGATTTCTCGACATATGCGATCGACGGGTTCGACGTGATGCTCAGGCAGAGCACCGCCCGGCCGGCCGTGATGTCGATCGGCCTTCATTCCCGAATCATCGGCCGGCCGTCCCGGCTCAAAGGTCTGCTGGATCTGCTCAGCCACGTGGGCGCTCACCGTGATCAGGTGTGGATCACGGGGCGTGATGCGATCGCCGAGTTCTGGCGTCGTGAGTTCCCCGCGGTGGTGTGAGGGGCGGTCGCGAGGGTGCGTGTCTGGCACCTGGACGCCGGTCAAACCCGCGTCAACGACTTCCACCACCCGAACGCATGCTGCGCCCACGTGAGGATGGCGAGGGTTCCTAGCGCACGGTGTTAACGCGCAGGGCCGAACACTGCAGCGGTCAGAACCGATCCGGGGTTCGACCGGTGCAGTCATGACCGGAGTGTGCCACCATCGGCGTCCATGCGGGTACTGGTGCAACGGGTCAGCTCAGCTCGGGTTTCAGTCGGTGGCGAGGTGGTAGGGGAAATCGCGCCACTGGGCCAGGGTCTGCTCGCACTCGTCGGCGTCACCCATACCGACGATGTCGACATCGCGGTCCGGATGGCCGAAAAGCTCTGGCGGCTGAGGATTCTCGACGACGAGCGCAGTGCCGCAGACCTTGACGCCCCGATCCTGGTGATCAGTCAGTTCACGCTGTACGCAGATACAGCCAAGGGGCGACGGCCGTCCTGGAACGCCGCGGCTCCCGGGGCGGTGGCCGAGCCGCTGGTGGACTCGTTCTCCGACGCGTTGCGGGCACTGGGCGCCCACGTGCAGACGGGCGTGTTCGGCGCGGATATGGCGGTGGAACTGGTCAATGACGGACCGGTGACGGTGCTACTGGAGCTGTGAGGTTCTAGGCTCGACCCATGAGGATCACTGTCGGCCTGCTCGCGGGGGCGTTGGTGCTCGCCGGCTGCGCAGCTGGGACCTCGATCAAGTCCCTTGAAGAGGTGGACCTCGAGTCGTGGCGTGCCGACATCGTGACATGGCCTTCCGCGTCCAGCGACCCGGATATGGCCGACGTCTACCGAGCGGCCGTCGATGATTGTGACGGCACCGTCGACGACCTCGCCGTCAAGATGGTCGATCCGGCCGTCGACCCCACGCTGCTCCTCGTCGGAGTCAGCTATGTGTGCCCGGAACAACAACCGAAAGTGATTGAGGCCATGCGGGAGATGCAGCACGGCCAGCCGGCCCCCTGATGCCGCGGGGCTAACCGCTCGGGGGTCTAGATGGCCATCGCGGCACGCACGTCGGCCTCCGATGCTGAACCGCCCGTGCCACTGGAGGTCACACGTCCGGACTCGAGGATGTAGTACCGCTGCGATGACTCCAGGGCGAATCCGATGTGCTGTTCGACGAGCAGCACCCCGAGGTTGCCGCGAGCGGTCAATGTCGTGATGGCGGACTCGATCTCGGCGACGACCGAGGGCTGGATGCCCTCGGTCGGCTCGTCGAGGATCAGGCACGTGGGTGTCGTGATGAGCGCCCGCGCGATCGCGAGCTGTTGGCGCTGACCGCCCGACAGCAGACCCGCGCGCCGGGTGAGCAGTTCCCTCAACGCAGGAAACAGATCAAGCTGCTCATCGATGAGCTGCTTGCCGTTCTTGCGGCCGTCGGCGACCACCTGCAGGTTCTCGGCGGTGGTCAGCTGACCGAAGGACTGCTGGCCCTGCGGAACGTAGGCCAACCCGCGCGTCACGCGGGCGCTCGGCCGCAGTTTGGTGATGTCCTCACCATCGAACTTCACTCTGCCGCCGGAGCACTTCAGCAGCCCGACCGCCGCCCGCAGCAGGGTCGTCTTCCCCGCCCCGTTGTGGCCCATGACAGCGGCCACGCCATCTGAGGGCACCTCGAGGTTCACCCCGTGGATCACCTCGGAACGACCGTAGCCGGTCCGAACGTCGATGAGTTCGAGCATCAGCCCTCCTCGAGCAGTTCTTCGGGCACGCCCTCTGTTCCAGCGGCAGCGGTACCCAGGTACACCTCCTGGACCTTCGGGTTGGCCTGCACCTCGGCCACCGAACCCTCCGCGATGACCTGCCCGCGAGCCAACACCGTGACCGACGTCGCGAAGGCCCGCATGAAGTCCATGTCATGCTCGACCACCACGACCGTGCGTTCACCGCCGATGCGCCGCAACAGGTTTCCCGTCTCCTCGCGTTCCTCGTGGCTCATGCCCGCCACCGGCTCGTCGAGCAGCAGCACGTCGGCGTTCTGCACCAGCAGCATGCCGATCTCCAACCACTGCTTCTGCCCGTGCGCCAGCACACCCGCCGGCTTCTCGGCGAGGTCGGCGAGGCCGGTGATCTCGAGCGCCTCCTCAATGGCAGGCAGTACGCCCGACCGACGGCGAAGCAGTGTCCACGCGGATCGTCCTGCGCCCGCAGCGATGTCGAGGTTCTGCAGCACCGTCAACTGCTCGAAGACGCTGGCCGTCTGGAAGGTTCGCCCGACGCCGAGTCGGGCGATCTGATGCACCTTCTTGCCGAGTAGTTCCACTCCAGACTTGTTGACCGACCCGGTGCCGGACACCAGGCCGGTGATCGCGTCGATCACCGTCGTCTTACCCGCACCATTTGGTCCGATGAGGAAGCGCAGGTCACCCTGGAACAGCGTCAGGTCGACGCCGCTGACGGCCTTGAAACCGTCGAAGTCGACGGTCAAGCCCCGGACTTCGAGGTACTGCGTCCCCATCCCGACGTTGCCGCCGGCAGCGGGTTGGGGAGGTGCTTCGATCTGATGTGTCATGCGTTGACTCCGGCCTTCTCGGGCTCCGGTTCCGGGTCGGGATCGGGCACAGCGACCGGTTCAGGATCATCGTCGGGTTTGTTCTTTTGACGGCGGCGCAGGAACACGCCCAGCCCGGCGAGACCCGCGGGGAAGAACCCGACAACCACGATGAACAGTAGCCCCTGGGCGTAGGTCCACTCGGACGGAAAACGTTCGGATAACAGGGTTTGCGCCCATGCCACGCCGATCGCTCCGAGCACCGGACCGAGCAACGTGGTGCGGCCGCCGATGGCGACACCGATCAGGAAGGCGATCGACGGCAGGATGCCCACCTGCGATGGCGCGATGAAACCGACTATTGGTGCGAAGAGTGCACCGGCGATGCTGGCGAACAGTGCGGCGACGACGTAGGCGACGACCTTGATGTTGGCCGGGTCATAGCCCAGGAACCGCACCCGCTCCTCGCCGTCGCGGACCGCGACGAGCAGTTCCCCGTATCGGCTCTGCATGAGCTGACGCGCCACCGCCACCGACAGCAGCAGGATGGCTGCGGCGATGAAATACAGCATCTGCTTGTTGACCGGGTCCTTCAGCGAGAAGCCGAAGAATGTCCGGAAGTTGTTGAGCCCGTTGCTGCCACCGATGCTGGTCTGGCCGATCAGCAGGATCGCCAGTGCTGCCGCCAGCGCCTGCGACAGGATGGCGAAGTAGGCGCCCTTGACGCGGCGCTTGAACACACCGAGGCCGAGAAGTGCCGCCAGCGCGGTGGGCACCAGCAGGACGGCCAGCAGCGTCACCAGCGGCGACTCGAACGGCTGCCAGTACGCGGGCAACTGCTTCACCCCGGCGATCTGCATGAAGTCCGGGACGGCCTGTTTGGCCAGCGCCGCATCGGAGATCTTCAGATGCATGCCCATGATGTAGCCGCCGAGCCCAAAGAACACGCCCTGGCCCAGCACCAGCATTCCGCCACGGCCCCATGCCAATCCGATGCCGACGGCGACAATAGCGAAGCACAGGAACTTCGCCAGCAGGCCGAGCCGGAAGTCCGACAACACCGCCGGAGCGATACCGAACAGTGCGATGGCGCCGACGGCGAAACCGGCCCACGTCTGCCAGCGACCGATCAGGCTTCTCATACCAGACTCCTCGTCCGAACCGTGAAGAGTCCCTGCGGGCGGACCTGCAGGAAGAACACGATGATCACGAACAGAATCACCTTGGCCAGCGATGCCGTGGTGTTGTACTCGATGAACGAGTTCAGGAACCCGATACCGAGCGCGGCGATGACGGTGCCCTTGATCTGGCCCAGCCCACCGACCACGACGACCAGGAACGCGTCGATCAGGTAACTCTGACCGGTGGTCGGACTCGTCGAACCGATGAGCGTCAATGCCACGCCCGCGACGCCGGCAAGTCCGGAGCCTATGAAGAATGTCGTGATATCGGTCCTGCGTGACGAGATACCGCTGGTCTCCGCCAGATCGCGGTTCTGCACCACGGCCCGGATTCGGCGACCCATCGGACTGGTCTTCAAGGCGGTGGCCAGGACCACCACGGCGACCGCGGCCAGGATCAGGATGAAGATGCGAGTCTTCGGAACAACCGCTCCGAAGATCTGCACCCCACCCGAGAGCCATTCGGGGGCAACCACGTTGACGGCCGGAGCGCCAAAGACGTCACGGGCAATCTGCTGCAGGATCAAGCCGACACCGAATGTGACCAGGAGCGTGTCCAGCGGTCTGTCATACATTCGCTGAATCAGTGTGACCTCCAACAGCACACCCATGGCGCCGCCGACGAAGAAGCCGACCACCAACGAGATCAGCAGTGAAGCACCCGTATTGGAGACCACCTGCTGAACGACGTAGGCGGTGTAGCAGCCAGCCATGATGAACTCGCCGTGCGCCATGTTGATGACGCCCATCTGCCCGAAGGTCAATGACAGGCCCAGTGCAGCCAGCAACAGGATTGAGCCGAGACTCAATCCTGTTGCCAGCTGTCCGATCAGGACATCCATGTGTTAACCGGAGAGCCCGGCGGCCCAGGGGTAGGACTTCAGGTACGGGTCCGGCTCGATGGGGCCGGGGGACTCCCAGATGGTGTAGATCAAGCCGTCGGGACGGATCTCGCCGATGCGAGCAGTCTTGGTGATGTGGTTGTTCTCGCCGTCGATGGTCACCAGACCCTCGGGCGCCTCGAACGTCACGCCACCGGCGTTGTCCTGGATTGCCTTGACATCGAACGACTTCGCCTTCTCGACAGTGTTCTTCCACAGGTAGACCGAGACGTAGGCCGCCTCCATCGGGTCTGATGTGGGCTTGTCGGCGCCGTAGGCCTTCTTGTAGGCCTCGACGAACTTCTTGTTCACCGGGGTGTCGATGGTCTGGTAGTAGTTCCAGGCGGTCAGCTGTCCGGTGATGTTCTGCACGCCGATGCCGCCGACCTCTTCCTCGGCGATCGAGACCGACACCACGGGCATCGTCTCTGGGGTCATGCCCACGTTCTTGTACTCGCGGAAGAACGCGACGTTCGAGTCTCCGTTGAGCGTGTTGAACACGGCGTCGGCGTCGGCGGTGCGGACCTTGTTGACGATCGTCGAGAAGTCCGTCGAGCCCAGCGGCGTGTAGTCCTCGCCCTTGATCTCGATGCCGTTGGCGCTGGCGTACGCCTTGATGATCCGGTTCGCGGTCTGGGGGAAGACGTAATCGCTACCGACCAGGTAGAGGGACTTGACGCCCTTCTCCTTGAGGTAGTCCAGCGCGGGAACGATCTGCTGGTTGGTGGTGGCACCGGTGTAGAAGATGTTCTTGCTCGACTCCAGGCCCTCGTACTGCACCGGGTAGTAGAGCAGCGAGTTGTTGCTCTCGAAGACCGGCAGCATGGCCTTGCGGCTCGACGAGGTCCAGCCACCGAACACCGCGGCCACGCAGTCGCTGCTGATGAGCTTCTCGGCCTTCTCCGCGAACACGGTGGGCTCGGATGCGCCATCCTCACCGACGATCTGAATCTGCTTGTCCATTACGCCGCCGGAGGCGTTGATCTCGTCGACCGCGAGCTTGATCGCATCACGCACGGTGACCTCGGAAATCGCCATCGTGCCCGACAGCGAGTTGAGCGAACCGACCTTGATGGTCGAGCCCGCGGTGTCCACGCACGACTCGGCGCTGGCGCCCTCGGTGTCACTGGCCTTGCTGCCACAGCCCGCCAACAGCAGGCTTGACGTGGCGATCAAACTTCCCGCGACCAGCGCCGATCTGCTCACCCTTGCGCGGGTGATGCGCCCCTCGAACAACCCCATGAACAACCTTTCGTCGAACCGGCAGGACTCCCGCACCGATGCGTGTCGGTGTGCGAGCGCAGGAGTTTGCGACGCCGTGAGGCGTCGAATCGGGACGTTAGAGAGGCTTTGTTTCTGTGGAATTTCTGTACGTCACGAACAAATTAACGACGAGTTCCCGGGGTGTTCGCCGCGTGTTTGTGGGATTCCACGGCATTGGGCGGCATTGAGCGGCTTCGAGCCGCCCCGGACAACACGGATGGCCGACGAATGTAACGTTCCGGTACCGTGCGCCGATGTGAGGATCATGCGTACAGCGACAACCAAGATATTGGCGGCCTGCGGTTCGATCGTGATGATGGGCGCGGGGGCACTGGCCATAGGCCAGGGCACCGCCACCGCCGAGCCCGCGGAGCACCAGGTCAAGTACACGCTGACATCGGTGGGTCCGGGAGACTTCAATCTCTACTACGCGTTCGCGGCGCCCCCGAGCCTGGAGGCCTACCACGCCGACCCGAACGCGTTCGTCAAGAGCGAGAAGGTCAACCTGGCGCCCGGAGCACCGTGGGTCTTCGAAACCACGCTGGGTGACTCGCAGTGGGCGTTCGTCTCCGCGAGCGGCGCCGCCCACGCGATGCAGGCCGACCCGAACGTGCGCTGCGAGATCACGGTCGACGGTCAGGTGGTCGTGGAGCAGACCGGACCGTTCGCCACGCAGTGCCAGCTGCGCTCCTGGAACTGACACATCAGTCACGCACCCGCCCGCGGGATTGACCGCGGCGCGGGCGCGCTGACACCTCGCTCCTAGGATCGCCAGGGTGGAGCGACGGAGCCCGGTGCCCGCGATCGCCGCACCCGTCGGCCTCGGGCTGTTCTCCCTGGGCCTGGCGTTCGGGCTCGTCGTCGTGCACGCCGGTCTGCCCTGGTGGTGGGCGACGGTCTTCACGGCGGTGGTCTACGCCGGCTCGCTGGAGTTCCTCCTGGTTCCGCTCGCGGTGGCGGCGGCACCGCTGGCCGTGGTGGCCTCAACGACCCTCATCGTCAACCTGCGCCACGTCTTCTATGCGCTGTCCTTCCCACTCGACCGCGTTAACGGACGGCTCGCGAAGGTCTACAGCACGTACGCACTGACCGACGAGGCCTATGCGGTCACCTCCGCTGAGCCGGCGGGCTGGACGTCCAGGCGCATCCTGCTCGTGCAGTTCATATTCCAGGTCGCCTGGGTGCTCGGGGCGACCATCGGCGCATTGGCCGGCTCGGCACTCCCGATCGAACGGGTGCAGGGCCTGGACTTCGCGCTGACCGCGTTGTTCGTGGTGCTCGCCATCGACGCCTACCGGGTCAGGCCGGAGGTGTTGCTCGCGGTGTGCGCGGCCGGCTGCGCGATCGTGGCGTGGCTCGTCGCGCCCGAGTGGATGCTGGTGAGCGCGTTCGCCGGGTACACCGCCATCGTGGTCGGCCGGTTGGCGCTGGCGAAGTGGCGACGTGGCCATGGCTGACCCGGCACACATCGCGGCCATGGTGGCGGTCAGCGCCGCGATCACGTGGGCGCTGCGCGCGCTGCCGTTCGCGGCACTCGCCCCGCTGCGACGCTCGGTGGTGGTGCGCTATCTGAGCCTGCACATGCCGCTCGGGGTCATGGTGATCCTCGCGTTTTACACGCTGCGTGAGATTCCGACGGCCGAGGGACTGCAGCGGTGGGCCGCGCTGGCGGCACTGGCGGTGACTGTCGGGCTTCACCTCTGGCGGCGAAATCTCCTGCTGTCGATAGTCGGTGGAACGCTTACCAACGTCCTGATCGCCTCACTGCTGTGACCTGACGCTTGACAATTGATCGAACAGGCGTTCGAATTAGGTGTGCGGTGGGATGGTCAGGGTGTCGATGTCGATGACGGTGCGCTACCGGGACTGCAGCGCCTCGGCTTCGTCCGCACGGTCCGCTCACCGCAGTTCGAGGGCATGGCCTTCCACGAGATTCTGTGCAAGTCGGCCCTGAACAAGGTGCCCGACTCTGCGAACCTGCCGTTTCGATTCACCGTCAATGCCTACCGCGGATGCAGTCACGCGTGTCGGTACTGCTTCGCCCGGCCGACCCACGAGTACCTGGACTTCGATTCCGGTGCTGACTTCGACACGCAGGTAGTCGTCAAGACCAACGTCGCCGAGGTGCTGGCCCGGGAGGTTCGGCGTCGGTCGTGGACACGCGAGACGGTGGCGCTGGGCACCAACACCGATCCCTATCAGCGGGCGGAGGGGCGGTACGCGCTGATGCCGGGAATTCTTGGTGCGCTGGCTGATTCGGGCACCGGATTCTCGATTCTCACCAAGGGCACACTGCTGCAACGTGACCTGCCGCTGATTGCCGAGGCGGGCCGTCGCGTCGACGTGAGCGTGGCGGTCTCACTGGCGGTCGGGGATCTCGATCTGCACCGGCAGGTGGAGCCCGGGACGCCGACGCCGCGGGCCAGGCTAGGGCTGATCCGCGCCATCCGCGAAGCGGGCCTGGACCCTCACGTGATGGTCGCGCCGGTACTGCCGATGCTCACCGATTCCGCTGAGCAACTCGACGCACTGCTCTCCGACATCGCCGCCGCCGGCGCCACCGGTGTGACGATATTCGGGTTGCATCTGCGGGGGTCGACGCGGGGATGGTTCATGTCGTGGCTCGCCCGAGACTACCCGCGGCTCGTCCGGCCCTACCGCGAGTTGTACGGCCGGGGAGCGTATCTCCCGCAGAGTTACCGCGACATGTTGCGTGAGCGGGCCGCGCCACTGGTGCGTCGACACCGCCTCGCCGGAGACCAGCGATCCTTCCGCGCGCCACCTGTTGCTCCGGTCGTGGGGCCGGAGCTGCAACCGACCCTGTTCTGACGGGCGTAGGTTGCCTGTCGTGCGGCAGTCGCGACGATGGAGGTTTCGATGACGGTGGTCCTGGTCCATGGCGTACCCGAGACGGCGGAGGTGTGGGACCCATTCGTCGCCGAACTGGCCCAGCTCGGGGAGACCGATGTCGTCCGCCTGTCGCCACCCGGATTCGGTGCGCCGGTGCCCGACGGGTTCGACGCGACGATGGACGGCTACCACGCCTGGCTGGTCGGCGAACTCGAGAGGATCGGTGCGCCGGTCGACCTGTTCGGCCACGACTGGGGCGGCGGGCACGTGCTCAACGTCGCGATGACGCGACCGGACCTCGTTCGCACGTGGGTGTCGGATGTGCTCGGCGTTTTCGACGCCGACTACGTCTGGCATGACATGGCGCAGCAGTGGCAGACCCCCGAGGTGGGAGAGGCTGTGGTCGCGGGTCTGGCCGGCGCCGCCGTCGCGGACCGCACAGCGTTCCTCACCGCTGCCGGGATGGCCGGCGACGTGGCGGAGCGGGTCGCGCCGGGTATGGACGAGGCGATGGGCCGCTGCATCCTGACGCTGTACCGCTCGGCCGCCCAGCCCATCGTCGCCGACCGTGCGGGTGAGCATCTGCACAAGGCCGCAGCACGGCCAGGTCTGGCCCTGCTGCCCGCCGAGGACACCTACGTCGGCACCGAGGACCAGCGGCGTCGTGCCGCGGGCAGGGCCGGTGCCGGAGTCGTGGTGTTCGACGGGCTCGGGCACTGGTGGATGACGCAGGATCCAGCGCGGACCGCCAAGGTGGTCGTGGACTTCTGGCGGGAGCATCGCTGACGGGGGGTTGTGCCCCCCCGGTACTGAGGCGTACCGTCGCAGTTCGAACTGAGTGCCGACTCTGGAGGCACTGAGTACCGACTCTGGAGGTTTCGACGTGGGCGGGGCGACCACTGATCCAGTACGGCTTCCACCGAGCACGCGTATACCGAAGCTGGTGCAGGGCATCGCGTTCCTGGCCAACCGGGACAAGGCGGTCGCGGCGGTGGCCAGGCGCTATGGATCGGAGTTCACGCTCAACCTGCCGATCTTCGGGCCCACCGTCGTCATCAGCGACCCCGCACTCGTCAAGGAACTGTTCACGATGAACAGCGACCTGATCGCCCGTGCGGGCACGCTCGGCGAGGTCTTCGGTCCCGGTTCGACGTTCAGCCTGGACGGCACCGCGCATCGCCAGCGTCGCAAATTGCTGGTTCCGGCGTTCCACGGCAAGCGCATGCAGGGCTACGAGCACATCATCTCCGAAGAGGTGCAGCGGGAGATCGCCTCCTGGCCAGAAGGGCAGGAGTTCGAAACGCTGCCGTCGATGATGCGGATCACGCTCAACGCAATCCTTCGCGCGGTGTTCGGCGCGGACGGCGCGGCCCTTGAGGAACTGAGAGACCTGTTGCCCACGATGGTGTTGAAGGCGTCGCGGCTCGCGGTGATGCCGCCCGCCTTCCGCCGCGACCACGGTCCGTTGAGCCCGTGGCGGCGGGTGGAGAAGCTTCGTCGCCGCTACGACGCGATCGTCGCGACGCTCATCGCCGACGCGCGTCGAGATCCGTCATTCGAGGAACGCGGCGACGTACTGGCGCTGATGCTGCAGGCGCGGTACGAGGATGGCTCGCCGATCACCGATGACCACGTCGCCGATGAGCTGCTGACCCTGCTCGCCGCGGGTCACGAGACCACGGCCACCACTCTGGCGTGGGCAGTCGAGCGGATCCGCAGGCACCCTCGGCTTTGCAATCGCCTCGCCGATGAGGTCGACGCCGGCGGATCGGACCTGTTGCAGGCCACCATCTTCGAGGTGCAGCGCACCCGCCCTGTGATCAACGGAACCGCCCGGATGAGCAAACAGCGGATCAGGCTGGGGGAGTGGGTGATTCCGGAGCGGCACGTCATGCTCGTCAGCATCTCGTTGGCACACGCAGGAGAGCGCAGCTTCGCCGACGCCGAGACGTTCAACCCGGACCGGTTCGTCGGGAACCCGCCCGACACGCATGCCTGGATTCCGTACGGAGGCGGCATCCGCAGGTGTATCGGCGCCGCGTTCGCCAACATGGAGATGATGGTGACGCTGCGGACCCTGTTGCAGGAGTTCGAGTTCGGTACCACCTACGCCGCCGGCGAGCCCCCTCATTCACGGGGTGTCGCGACGGCGCCCGGCCATGGCGGGCGTGCGGTCGTCTACCGTCGCGTGGTCTCGCCACCCGTCGCGTCGGCCGCCAGCTCGGCGGGCAAGGTCAGGGCGTGACGGACGCCGAGGCCGTCGTACCCGTCGGCCGCGGTATCGAACTGTGCCATGACGCGTTCGGCGACCCGAACCACGAAACGGTCGTGCTCATCGCCGGACTCGGCCAGCAGAAGCACACCTGGCCGGCCGAACTCGCCGCAGGCATCGCGTCCCGCGGCTACCGGGTCATCCGCTTCGACAATCGGGACGTCGGCCGTTCGACGCACATGGACTTCCCGGCACCCAGCACGTTGGCCGTGCTGCGGGGACGCAACCACGAACGCCAGTACCACCTCGGGGACATGGCGCGAGACACCGTCGGTCTGCTGGACGCGCTCGGCCACCGCGATGCCCACCTCGTCGGCGTCTCGATGGGCGGCATGATCGCCCAGACCGTCGCCGCCCACTACCCAGGTCGGGTCCGCACGCTGACCTCGATCATGTCGACCACCGGCGCGGCACGCATCGGACGGCCCGCAGCCACGACGTGGTGGCGCATGGCGACTGCGAAACCCGCCCGCACCCGTGCCGAGGCCGTCGACACGGCGGTGCGGATGTTCGGCCACATCGGTTCGCACGGATACCCGTTCGACGAGGAGTGGGTGCGCGATAAGGCAGGTACCGCCTGGGACCGCGACCCCACCACCGACGGTGTCACCCGCCAGCTCGCCGCCATCTTCGCCTCTGGCGATCGCACCGCCGAACTCCGGCAGATTAATGTCCCAACTCTGGTCATACACGGCGACCGCGACCGTATGGTGAACCCCACCGGCGGCGCGGCCACCGCACGCGCCATACCTGGCGCGCAGCTGAGGACCGTCGTCGGTATGGGCCACGATTTACCGACGGGCGCCTGGGGTCAGCTTCGGGACCTGATTATCGACCACGTCCGCAGTTCAGTACCCGACATCGCAGAGGAGCGACTATGAGCCAGTCACCGGCACATGTCATCAGTGGCAGAACGGTCGTCATCACCGGCGCGGGATCCGGAATCGGCCGGGCGCTGGCACAGCGGCTCTCGTCGAACGGTTGTCCCGTGGCACTTGCCGATGTCAATGAGCAAGCGCTGAAGGAGACCGAGGCGAGCCTCACCGGGCCGACACTGACCCGGGTGCTCGACGTCCGCGACGCCGCGGCGCAACTTGACTTCGCCAAGGAGGTCGGGGAATGGGCGCCAGCGCCGCTGGGCGCGGTGTTCAACAATGCCGGCGTGTCCGTGTCGTCAAGTGTGCTGGACAGTGTCGTCGAGGACGACCAGTGGTTGTGGGATATCAACTTTCACGGTGTGGTCAACGGCACCAGAGCATTCCTGCCGTTCCTGGTCGCCCAGGACTCCGGCGCCATCGTCAACACCTCCAGCGTTTTCGGCCTGGTCGGCATGCCCCACCAGAGTGCCTACTGCGCAGCCAAGTTCGCCGTCCGCGGCTTCACTGACTCGCTGCGTCAGGAACTCCGCGGCACCGGCGTGCGCGCCATCAACGTGCATCCGGGCGGGATCAACACCAATATCGTGGCCAATGCCCGGTTCCGCAAGGATCCGGAGGGCCGCGGACGCAGCCACCAGCAGATGGTCACCGAGTTCGCCGCGCTGACGCTGACCCAGCCCGATAAGGCCGCCGAGGTGATTCATCGCGGGGTGGAGCGGGGCAAGGCGCGCATCCTGGTCGGACCCGACGCCTACGTGTTCGACTTCCTGGGCCGGATCGCGCCCACTCACTACTACGGCATCGTCAGTCGCTTCACATCAGCCGTGAGCAAGTCGGATCGCTCGGGGGCGGGCCAGGACTCACCGTCCTGATCCCGCTCCGCCCTACTGCGTTTCACCTGCCATTGCCGTTCGCCAGAAGTCGACACTCTCGCGGACGTCGGCCACCACGTCGCTGTCGCGATGCTCGTGCGCATGGATGATCTCGAAGAACAGCGGAACATCGCCGTGCCAGGACTCCGCGATCGCGCCGAGCACGGCCTTCGCGTCGACGGTCCCGGCGATGTTGGCCGCGGCGGTGAACGGGCCGTGGTGATCGGCACCGCGGGGCGACTGCTGGAGCTGGACCACGGGCGTGGTGCGCCAGGTCTCGGTGACCCAGTTGACCGCGTGCCCGCTGGGAGTGCTTTCGTCGAGCGCCGCTGGATGTCCGAGATCCAGGCATAGCCGCCACGGTACGGCGGTGTCCGCTAGAGCATCTTCGATGGCGTGAGCCTCGCTGATGGAGTGGCCGTATTCGCGTGGTACGGCCAGGTTCTCGAACTGAAGATGGTCCAGCCCGGATGCCTTTGCCGCATCGGCGAGACGCCGCATCTGCGACAGTTCGTCCTCGATGAGCGCCGCGCGCCGGGCCGGGTCGGCGGCCGCGGGCACTGACAGTGCACCAAGGTGTCCGCCGAGTCCGCGGGCGCCGGCCTCGGCCGTCACCTCGATCATGCGCTCGTACCATCCGTATGCCGCGGCGCGGTCGTCTGCGTCGTCGGAGAGCAGCAGCCCGGACGAGTAGACGCCCAGGCCGGTGAAGACGCTGTGGATCTCGATGCCGAACTCCTCGGCGGCCTTCTTGGCGCGCCGCGCATAACCGAGTGCTGCCGCGGTGTCGAAACCGACCGGCAACAGGTCGAGGCTCAGCTGCACGACGTCCAGACCGAGGTCTTCTTTGACGATGCGGGCCCAGTCGTACGGTTCAGGCCACCGCTTGACGGCGAAACAGGTGTTGACACCGAGAATTGGGCGGGCGGGCAGTGCAGCGGTGCTGGTCATTCGATTCGCTTTCCGGATTCGTGGTCGAAGTAGTGCGCGGAGCCAGGGCGGACGGTCAGTGCGACGGGCGCTCCGGGCTCGATGCCGCTCAGACGGCTCACCTCGGCGACGGCCGTCAGTTCGGTTTCGCCGACGCTGATCGTGACGATCGCGCGGGGACCGAGCAGTTCCACGAGGGTCACGGTTGCGTTCGACCCGGCCTGCGGAGTCAGCAGCAGATCGTCGGGCCGCACGCCGAGCACCACCGGCCCGCGAACCGGAGGTGTGGCGTCCAACTCGGCACCGGATTCGGCCCGGAACACCCCGTTCTCGACAGCCCCCGTGATCAGGTTCATCTTCGGGCTGCCGACGAAGGTCGCGACGAACGTGTCGACGGGTTTGGAGTACACGTCGTAGGGTGTGCCAGCTTGAGCGACGCCGCCTGCCCGCATCACCACGATGCGGTCGGACATCGTCATCGCCTCCTCCTGGTCGTGTGTGACGTAGAACGAGGTGATTCCAAGCCTGCGCTGGATGTGCAGCAGTTCGGTGCGTGTCTCGATGCGCAGCTTCGCGTCGAGGTTGCTCAGCGGCTCATCGAACAGGAAGATCGCCGGTGCACGGACGATCGCGCGCGCGATCGCCACGCGTTGTTGCTGTCCGCCGCTGAGATCCTTGGGCCGCCGGCCCAGTAGTTCGCCGAGCCCCACTGACGTGGCGACCTCGGTCGCCTTGCGATGCGCGTCGGCCTTCTTCATCTTCTTGGCGCGCAACGGGAATGCGACGTTACCCAGCACGTCGAGATGGGGATACAGCGCGTAGTTCTGAAACACCATCGCGATATCGCGATCGCGGGTGTCGACGTGGGTGACGTTGCGGTCGCCGATGAAGATGTCGCCCGAGCTGACGCTCTCCAGTCCCGCCAGCATGCGCAGTGACGTCGACTTGCCGCAGCCAGACGGCCCGACCAGGACCGTCATCGAGCCGTCGGGCAGGTCCAGGTTCAGGTTGTCGACGACATGGGTTTGGCCGTATGACTTGCTGACGTTGCGAAAAGTGATGGTGGCCATGAATTCTCTCTGTTTGCTCAGGTTCTCAGAACTTGACGGCTCCGCCGCCCAGACCCTGAATGAGCCGGCGCTGCACGAAGAAGGCGGCGATGATCACGGGGACGACGGAGATGATGATCGCGGCGCTCATGGTGCCGAGGTCGACTCCGCGAAAGGTGTTGAACGACGATATCGCTACCGGAAGTAACTGATTCTTGTTGGGCGCCAGGATCAGTCCGTAGAACATGTCGTTCCATGACAGCGTGAACCCGAAGATGGCTGATGCGCCGAGGCCCGGAAGCACCTGCGGCACCATTACTTTTCGGAAGGCGCCGAATCGGGTCAGCCCGTCGACCAGGGCCTGCTCCTCGAGTGAGGCAGGCACCGATTCCCAGAGCCCGATCATGAACCACGTGACGAACGGCAGCACGAAGCTGATGTGCGCCAGCATCACCGGGATCAAGGTACCGCTCAAGCGCAGTGAGTACGCCATCGTGAGGAACGGGAAAACCAGCACGGCAGGCGGGAGAACCTGGGCGGCGAGCATTCCGAACTTGGTCGCAGAACCACCAGCTCGGTACCGGCTGATCGCGTAGGAGGCCATACAGCCCACCACGATGCTGACGCTCACCGAGATCAGTGCGACCAGCGCGCTGCGGCTGACGGCGCTGACGATGCCGCTGTTGACCACCTGTGACCAGTTGTCGGTGGTGGGGCTGAACAACATCAGGCCCGGGTCGTTGATCTGTGACGGGGACTTGAAGCTGGCCAACGTGATCCAGCCCAGGGGGAGGGCGACGACCAGGACGGCAAGGATCAGCAGCGCAACGCGGCCTGCGTTGAAGGCACGTGGGGAGCTCATGAGGCCACCTTCTCCATCCGGCGGTAGACGATGATGACGATGGCCAGCACCAGCGCCAGCATCATGCAGGCGATCGCGCTCGCCTCGCCGAGCCGGAAGAACTGAATTCCGGTCTGGTACATGAGGTATTGCAGCGTCTCGGTCTGTGTGCCGGGACCGCCGCGGGTCGTCGCGTATACGTACTCGAACACCTTGAGGGCGTCGAGGGCACGCAGCATGATCGCGACGGTCAGCACGGGGGACAGCAGCGGAAGCGTCACGCGGAACAGCGTGTAAATGCTCGACGCACCGTCCACCCTGGCCGCCTCCAGCGGCTGCTTGGGCATCGATTCGAGGCCGGCGAGGATGAGCAGCACCAGGAACGGAGTCCACTGCCACACGTCGATGGCGACGAGCGTGTACAGCGCCACACCGGATCCGAAGAAGTCAATGTCGATGCCAAACATCGAAAGAGTGTGCGGCACTGGGCCGAGCTGGCTGTTGAGCAGGAACCGGAATACCAGCGCGACCGCGATCGGGGTGATGAACATGGGGATCAACAACACCGACCGGGTGAGATCCTTCATCCACCGCTGGCGTTGCAGCGCCAGCGCGATCATGAGCGCGAGCACGAACTCGACTGCGACCGCGATGACGACGTAGATCGAGGTGGTGCCCAGGGAGGACAGGAAGTGGCCGCCCAGCGCTGTCGTGTAGTTGTCGGCGCCCACGAAGCTCGGGGGCTTCTGCGATGTGAGCTTTCGGTCCGTGACGCTCAGGTACAGCGCGTACAACAGCGGGAAGCCGATGGCGATGACGAACACCGCGGCGAACGGCGCCAGCATGCCGTAACGGAAGGTCTTCATGTACGAGTGTCCCTGTGTAGGTGTGTCCTCCGGGGCCGGCGTGAGGGGGGAGGGGTGCGCCGGCCCCGGAGAACCGGGCCGCTACTTGCGACCCGAGATTTCCTCGGCAGCAGTCTGTGCGTCGGCCAGAGCCTGATCGATGCTCTTCGCTCCGATGACTGCTTCGTTGAGCTGGGTTCCGACTTCCTGGATCAGCTGTTCGGCGTTTGCTCCCTGCGCGATTGGCTCGGAGTTCGCGAGGATTTCGTTGAGGGCCGTGAAGTAGCCCTCGCCAAGTCCCTTGCTACGCACCTCGGGATCGTTGACCGCACTCTGGCGGATCGGTGCGCCGCCGGCGATCACGCGCTCCTTCTCGACGTCCTTGGAGGTCACCCAGGAGGTGAACGCCCACGCGGCGTCCGAGTCGCCCGAGTTGGCCGGGATGGCCCACGACCACAGTCCCAGCGAGCTGCGTCCGCCCGGCATCGGGGCCAGTGCGAACTTGCCGCGCAGCGCGCCGTCGTCGGTCTTGTTCAGGCTCGACAGCAGCCAGTTGTAGCCCACGATCGAGGCCGAGCCACCGGTGGACAGTGAGCGAATGGTCTCGTCCTGGGCCCAGTTGGAGCTGTTGGGCGGCGAGTTCTTCTTCAGAGTCTCGATGTAGACCTCGAGTGCGCGATGCGCCTCTGGCGTGTTGATGGTGGGCTTGCCGTCCTTGTCGAACATGTGCCCGCCGGCCGCCAGCAGCCAGTTCGACCACTCTTCGAGGATCTTGTAGCCCCGCTGCGGGCTGTGCGCGATCCCGGCGTGTTCAGGCGTCGTTAGCTTGTCGACTGTGGTGACGAGTTCGTCCAGTGTGGTGGGAACCGCCAGGCCGGTCTGCTGCAGGAGGTCATCTCGGTAGATGTACCCCATGCCGTAGTTGTACATCGGCACGCCATAGGCGACCCCGTCTACCTCGGTGATGTCGCGCATCGACTGGTAGAAGTCGTCGTAGTCGTAGTTCGTTGTCGTGTTGATGCGGTCCTGAAGGGGTTGCAGGAAGCCGGCATCGACGAAGTCGTCCATCCACGGGTTGTCGACCATGATCAGGTCGTAGGTCGGCTGCGGCGACTGGAACGACGCCACCAGCTTGTCGCGCATCGAGTCGTAGGCGAGCTTCTCGATGTCGAGATTGATGTTGGGATAGGCCTTCTTGAAACCGTCGAGCAGGCCTTCGACGACCTCGGTGTCGTGCTCGTCCTCCATGAGGATCCGCACGGTGCCGTTGGTGTCGGACGGGATGTCTCCGGCGCCGGTGCCGCTGTTGCTCTCGCTGGGGCTCGAGCAGCCGGCGAGCGTCAACACCACCGTCCCCAACAGGGCTGAGGCAACGACGCCCCACCTCTTGATCGACATAGCAGATTCCAATCTGTTAGTTGTTGTGTGACGGACCTGACGGCGTCAGTCCATGAACGCGCCGCCGTTGACGGCGAGAGCCTCTCCGGTGATGAACCCGGCGTCGTCGGAGACCAGGAACGCCACGGCCTTGGCGATGTCCTCGGGCAGTTCGAGGCGTCCGAGCGGTGTGGCGGCGATCCACATCTGCTTTACCTCCTCGGGTGTGCATCCGCGCAGCGAGGCCTCCCACTCGAGTTCGCGTTCCTGCATGGGCGTCGCGACGAAGCCGGGACAGATGCTGTTGACCGTGATGCCGTGGGCGGCAAGCTCATGGGCCATGGCCTGGGTCAGGCCGATGACCCCGAACTTCGATGCGACGTAGTCGGCGAGGTAGGGCACGTTGCCCGCCTTACCGGCCATCGACGCGGTGTTGACGATCGCGCCCTTCTTTCCGGTGCGCACCATGGCCCGCGCGGCGGCCTGCCCACAGACGAACACGCCCTTGAGGTTGACCTCGAATGTGCGGTCGACGCGGTCCAGCGGCATGTCCAGAAATGACTGCATGAACGAGATTCCGGCGTTGCTGACCCAGGCGTCGAGCCCGAGCCGGTCGGCGACGTCCTCTGCGACCCGAGCGGCGTCCTCGGGACTCGTGACATCGAGCTTGGCGTGTTCGTGTTCCTGGCCGGTGCTGCGGTCGAGGCTCGCGCAACTGTCCCGGGCCGCGTCGGGGTCCACATCGGTGACCACCACACGCCAGTCGCGCTTGGCCAGTTCGGTCACCATCGCCTTGCCGATACCTGACCCGGCTCCGGTGACTACTACGGTTTTCGTCATTGCCTTCCTCTACTTGGTTGGTGGTGTGCGCGTACACGGCCGGCGATGGTCAACAGAGCACGACCTCGACGCCCTGCTGACGTGCGGCCTCCAGCACGGGATGATCGGAGGGCCCGTCGGTGACGATGGTGTGAGCCGCTGCCAGCGGTGCGATGTTCACCAACTGAACGCGGCCGAGCTTGAGGGAGTCGACCACGAGGATCACCCGGTCCGCCGACTCCATCGCGGTGCGCTTCACGTTGCTTTCCTCGCCGTGATAGTCGGTCAGCCCGCGCTTGGCGTCCACGCCAGCCACGCCCATCACGTAGGTGTCGCAGTTGTAGCGCCGGTAGGTCGCCTCGGCGTCTGCGCCGATGAGGCTCAACTCTCCCGGGCGGAGACGACCGCCGGTCAGGTAGATCGTGGTGTTCGGCTCGTCGACGAGTTCGAGCGCGGCCAGCATGCTCGGTGTGATGACCGTTAGGCCGAGGTCGCGTCCCCGGATGACCCGGGCGACGGCCAGCGCCGTACTGCCGCTGTCGAGGATGACGGTCTCGTGGCGCCCCAGCAGGGTCACCGCGGCTTTGGCGATATGGGCCTTCTCGTGTGCGGCCTGTTCGACGCGGGCCTCGAAGGCCGGTTCCTCGGATTTGCCGTTGAACGAGATCGCGCCGCCGATGACCCGGCGAACCACACCCTGGGACTCCAGCACTTCGATGTCGCGACGGATCGTCATCTCCGACACGTCGAGCATCGTGGCCAGGGTTGCGTAGTCGACTTCACCCTCGGAGATCAGGCGCTGTTGGATGCGCGCTCGCCGCTCCTCGACGTTCATGACTGCGGACCTGATTCAGCCATCAAGGTGTGATCCGTTAACACAAAGAGGCCCCTTAACTGTCCGATAGTGTGCCAAGCCACCGCATCTGTTGTTAATGTCTAACACACACCCGCCGACCGATGGAAGAAGTTATGGCAACGAATTTGGAATCCTTGGACATCGCCGAGCTGTTGGATGTCGCGTTGGCGGCGGCGCGCGCGGGCGCGGCGGTGCTGGAGGACGGGGCACGGGGCGCGCTACGGGTGGACGTCAAGGGCGAACAGGGCAACCTGGTCACCGACGTCGATGTGGCGGCAGAACGTGCCGTGCGTGACGTGCTTCTGGCACGACGACCTGCAGATCAGGTGACCGGTGAGGAGCTTCCCGAGTTCGACGGTGGTGGTGCGCTAGTGCGTTGGTCGATTGATCCGTTGGACGGCACCACGAACTTCACCCGGCGGATTCCCTACTACGCCACGTCGGTGGGTGCCGTCGGCGCCGACGGCACCTGGCTCGTCGGCGCGGTGGTGGCTCCCGCCCTGGACAAGACCTATTTCGGCTCAGTTGGTGGTGGGGCATGGCTGGCCGATTCGGACGGTGTCCGCAGGCTGACCGGCCCGACGGGCGAGACCGGGGCGAGGCTGCTCGGGATGGGCTACTCATACTCGGAGGAGACCCGGGCGTCGCAATTCGCGATGACGGCGGACCTGATGGTGGGTTACACCGATTCGCGGGCGCTGGGGTCGGCTGCGCTGGCGGTGTGCGCGGTTGCCGAAGGTGCACTTGACGGCTATATCGAGACCGATCTGGCGGAATACGACTGGGCCGCCGGGGCCGTCATCGCCGAGCAGGCCGGACTCCGGGTAACTCGACCGACAGCAAACTCTTCGGCGCTCCGCATCGAGACCTGACCCGGAGTGAAAATGTGAATACTCGACAAATCGACTGTGATTAAATAACATTCAAGTCGATCGACGCGGTGGTCGTCGCCATGGGGGCCACCAGGAGCAAGCGGAGGGCAGTGCATTGCCGCGCACGTACTACATCGGGGTGGATGTCGGCTCGACCGGCACCAAGACCGTCATCTTGGAGCGCACCGACGGGATCGTGGCTCAGGCCAATTTCGAATCCCCGATGTTCTCCGAGGGCCCGGCGTATGCCGAGGCGGATGCCGAGGTGTGGCTTCGGAACACCGTCAGCGGTATCAAGCAGGTTCTCGCCGACTCCGGCGTCGACCCCGCCGCGGTGGCTGCCATTGCCACCACGGGGATGGTTCCGGCCGTGGTGTGCCTGGACTCCGAGCTAGTGCCGGTGCGACGGCCGATTCTTCAGAACGACGCCCGTGCGACCGACGAAATTGTGGAACTGTCAGCGGTTCTCGACGGTTCGGACATGCTGACCCGGACGGGTTCGGCCCTCACGCAGCAGTCGGTGGCTCCGACCCTGATGTGGCTGAGTCGGCACGAGCCCGAAGTCTTCTCTCGGACAAAGCATGTCGTTGGCTCTTATGACTACCTGCTGATTGCGCTTGGCGCGCCGGTTCATGTTGAGCAGAACTGGGCGCTGGAATCCGGCCTGTTCACCATCGACGGTGAGCCCTACGACGCGGGAATCGACGCCGCGAAACTGAACCGCGAGCTACTCAGCAATCCGGTGCGACCGGGTACCAAGGTCGGAACCATCTCCGGGAAATTCGCAGCCGAAACCGGTTTGGACCCTCGAACGGCGCTGGTGGTCGGCGGTGCGGACCACGTGCTGTCGGCGTACGCCGCGGGCGTGGACAGTCCGGGCGACTGGCTGATCAAGCTCGGTGGCGCCGGCGACATCCTGACGGCCTGCGACACCCCGGTCGTCGATGAGCGGCTCTACCTCGACGCGCATCCGCGGCCCGGTGTGTGGCTGCCCAACGGGTGCATGGCCACCAGCGGCAGCCTGATCCGCTGGTTCCAAACACTTATCGGCGGCACAGCGCTCGCCGAACTCGATGAGGAGGCCGCCGGTCGCCGCCCCGCGTCACTGCTGTGTCTGCCCTACTTCCTTGGCGAGAAATCGCCGATTCACGACCCGGAACTTCGCGGCGCGTTCGTCGGCCTCGAACTCCAACACACTCGGGCTGACATGTACCGAGCCGTGCTGGAGGCCATAGCCTTCGGATTCCGGCACAACGTCGAGGCGATGACCGGCGCAGGCATCACCCTGAATGCGCAGGCCAGCGTCACCAACGGCGGCAGCAAGTCGACACTGTGGAAACAGATCCACGCCGATGTGCTCAACACCGAGTTACTGCCCGTGCGTGACCATCCCGGAGCGTCGCTCGGTGCGGCGATCCTGGCCGGCGTGGGGGTTGGGGACCTGACCGTCGACGATTCCTCACGCTTCCTGAGCATCGACCCCACGTTCACCCCGGATCCGCAACGAGTGGGCGTCTACGACGAGGCGTACCGGTTGTGGCGGCAGACGGGTGACGCTCTGGCTCCGGTGTCGCATGCGCTGGCTCAACGTCGACCGGTCGGCTGAATCCGCAATCCGATCCCACTGGAAGAGAGGGAAATGCGCATACGAGACGAGTACCGGGTGGCCGTTGTTGACGGTGCCTGGCGCATGGTGGACCTCGGTCTCACCACAGGCTTGGATTCTGGCGACATCTCGGTCTTCGACCGTGAGAACGGGCTGATCTACGCGTTGCCGTCGCCCTCGGCACGGCTGCCGATCAGGACGTGGAAGGACGTCCGGTACGAGGACATCGCGATCGTGGATGAACACGGCAACCTGCAGCCCGAGTCGATGACGGATCCGACTGTAGAACTGCCGATGCACCTGTCGATCTATCGCGCGCGCCCCGAAGTGAACGCCATCGTGCACACCCACGCTGAGGATTCGCAGGTGTTCGCTGCGGTGGAACGCGATATTCCCACGGCCACAATCGATTCCTACACGCGAGCCGGCTTTGGTCCGATTCGCTGCGGCAAGTTCGGCATCGTGGCGTCAGACGAGCTCGGCGACAACATGGTGGCGGCGCTGGGTGCGCAGAGCAAGGCCGCGCTGATGTCGCGGCACGGTGCTGTTGCCCTCGGTGTGGATATCGCGGATGCCCTGTTCACCGCGACCGTCATCGAGAAGGCCGCACGCCAGGCGATGAAGGTGATCGCACTTGGCCACGAACCCGAGCAACTCACCCTTTACCACATTTTCGATCGTGAGACGGCCGGTGACATTGAGGCAGGTCGCGTGCATCTCGACACGCAGACCGTCACCGTCCAGCAACTCGCCTAATCAAGGAGGAACACCAAAATGCAGTGGTTGAACGAGCTGTTCGGCGTCAGCAAGCCCATCATCGCGATGCTGCACCTGGGGGCGCTGCCCGGCGACCCCGCGTACGACACCGCGAGTGGGATGCGCAAGATCGTCGACGACGCCCGTCGCGATCTGGATGCGCTGCAGTCGGGTGGTGTTGACGCAGTCCTGATCTCCAACGAGTTCAGCCTGCCGTACCTCACCAAGACCGAGCCCATCACCGCGATCGCCATGGCGCGGGTGATCGGTGAGATACATGACGACATCCGAGTGCCGTACGGGGCCAACGTCCTCTGGGACGGCATTGCGTCCATCGACCTCGCTTCGGCCACCGGGGCCTCGTTCGTCCGCGAGATCTTCACGGGTGTGTACGCGAGCGATTTCGGTATGTGGGACACCAACGTGGGTGCGGCGGCACGCCACCGGCGGCGCGTGGACGCAACCGGAGTTCGCTTGCTGTTCAATGTGGTTCCCGAGGCGACGGCCTATGTCGCCGACCGCGACCTGGCCTCGATCACCCGGTCGACGGTGTTCAATGCCCGGCCCGACGCGCTGGTGGTCTCCGGGTTGACGGCAGGTGCCCCGACCGACAGCTCGGCGCTGTCGACGGTCAAGGCCAACGCCGGCGACGTCCCGGTTTTCGTGAACACCGGTATGCGCGTCGACACCGCGGAGCAACAGCTCGCGATCGCCGACGGAGCCGTCGTGGGAACAGCTTTCAAGAAGGATGGCATCTTCGAGAACAGTGCGGACCAGAAGCGGGTCGCCGACCTCATGGCCGTGGTCAAGGACTACCGGAGCAGTCTCGCCGCGCAACCGTCCGCTGTAACGGGCTAGGTGTACGGGTCCGGGCCGCTTCGCAACCCTCGCGCACAGCGGGATATGCGAGGCCGCCCGGATCCTCGCGCGCTACCGCTGGCCTGCCCCGCGTTTCACCTGGTTGAACGGCACACCACGGTCGGCTGCGGGCTCTCGCGGGAAGCCCAGGATGCGTTCGCCGATGATGTTGCGCGCGATCTCGTTGGTGCCGCCACCGAGTGAGGCGGCCTGACGCGACAGGTACCGGTCGCCGTAGCTGGACAACCCGGTGCCGTCGTCGACGACACCGCGGCTACCGGAAATGGCCAGCGCGGTGTCCATCTCGAACTGAATGGTCTCGGCGTGCGTGATGCGGATGATCGACCCCGCCGCTGGAGGCAGCGAACCGTCGAGGACGCCGTGGTAGACGTGGTCGACCAGCTGCTCCTGCACGGTGCGGCGCACCAGCGCGCGCCCGGCGTCCGCGCGGACCCGGTTGTCGTCGGTGTGGCCGGTGGCCGCCAGCAGAGAGACGTAGTCGATGGGCTGATCGCTTGAGCCCTCCGGGCCTATACCGCTGGCGAACTCCGAACCACCGCCGACCGCGCGCCGCTCGTGGAACATCTGCCGCGAGGCCACTTCCCAGCCCTTGTTCACCTCACCGACGACGGCGTCGGCGGGGAGCTCGAGGTCGTCGAAGAACTCCTCACAGAACTCATTGCCGCCGTCGACCTGCTTGATCCGGCGCATGGTGATACCGGGGCTGTCGATGGGTACCAGGAACATCGTCAGTCCCTCGTGCTTGGGCACGGTCCAGTCAGTGCGCGCGAGCAGCAGGCCGTAGTCGGCGGCGAAGGCACTGGTGCTCCAGGTCTTGGCGCCGTTGATGATCCACTTGTCATTGCGTCGGTCGGCGCGTGTGATCACACCTGCCAGATCTGATCCGCCACTCGGTTCGCTCAGCAGCTGAACCAGAACCTCGTCACCCCGGATCGCCGCGCCGATGCGGTCGCGCTTCTGTTCCTCGGTTCCGGTGTCGAGGATGGTGGCCGCACAGATGGTGAACGTCGGGGTGTTGAGGATGATCGGAAGCTCATAGCCGCGGGACTCGACGTCGAATGCCCGCTGATAGGCCAGCGGCAGACCCAGCCCGCCGTACTCGCGGGGGAAGCAGATGCCGGCGAAACCGCCTTCGTGGAGCCGCTTCTGGAGTTCGCGAGCACGCTGCCACGGAGCCTCCTCGCCGCGGTCGGCGAACGGAGGGTTCTCCGGGTCGATGCGTGGCATGTGCTCGGCCAGCCAAGTCCGAGCACGAGCGGCGAATTCAGCGACGGACTCAGCGGCCTCGGCGGGCGCGGTGGTGGCTGATGCGGTGTCGGTCATGACGCGGACTCCAACTCCTCGTGCAGCGCGTAGACACGCAGGTTGTGCTCCTCGGGCGTGCCGAACATCGAGCGGTTCAAGGTGACTCGGCGCAAATACAGATGCAGGTCGTGTTCCCACGTCACGCCAATCCCGCCGTGCAGTTGGACGCAGAGTTGCAGCATGGGCGCTGCGTGTTCGCCGATGTAGGACTTGGCGACGCTCACCAGGAACTCCGCGTTGTCGGCACGTGCACCCACCGCGGCTACCGCTGCGCGGGTGGTGGCACGCGTGGCCTCCAGCCAGATCTTCATGTCCGCGTACTTGTGCTTGAGCGCCTGATAGGACGCCAGTGGTCTACCGAACGAGTGCCGGTCCTGTGCCCACTGGACGGTGAAGTCGAAAACCGTCTCGAGGATCCCGAGTACCTCGGCGCACTGCAGAAGCTGCGCGATCTGAGCCTGACGGGTGATCAGGCCCATCGTCTCCTGCGCTGTACCGACGACCGCGTCCGCACCGACCTCGACGCCGTCGAAGGTCACCTTGGCGTGGCGCTTCACCAGGTCGAGGGACTTCTGCACCTCGACGCTCACCCCCGCAGCATCCGCGGGGACCAGGAACTGTCGGAGCGCACCATCAGACTGCGCGGTGACCAGGAAGACGCCGCTCTCGGAGCCGGCCTCGACACGGTCCTTGACTCCGTCGATCCGATATCCGGACTCGGTGCGGGAGGCGGTCACATCGGCCACCAGCGGTGCCCAGGCCCGCCTGGGTTCGTAGACCGCCCAGGACGCGACGAACTCACCGGACACCAGGGATTCGATGGTGGCCGAATGGGTTTGCGCATTGCTCGCATCGGCCAGGCCGGCGAGCACAGTGCTCACCGGATGCAGCGGACCCTGCGCCACGGTCCGGCCGACCAGTTCCGCGACAAGCGCGAGATCGGCCACGCCGTCACCGGAGACGCTGCCACCCCCGAGCTCCTCGGGGACGAGCAGGCTGGCCCAGCCGAGTTCGGCTGCCTTAAGCCACCACTCGGCATCGAATGACGCGCCGTCTGCGTGCAGCGCGCGTACGTGAGACAGCGAGGCGCTCGACTGCAGGAACTCCTGAGCCGTTGACGCGAAGAGCAGTTGTTCCGGCGAGTCGGCCGTGGCGGTCATTCGATTGGTCCAGCCTCTTCAGGGTTGGGATGTGATCAGTTCAGGACGAGCGCGGGCACGTCGGGCTTGTGCACGATCTTGTTCGGCACCTTGAACAGGTCGATCATGTTTGCGCCCATGACCTTTCGGACGCCCTCCTCGTCGAGACCGTGCGCCTCGAGGTCATCGACCAGGTTGATCGGGTCGGCCAGGCCCTCGGGGTGCGGCCAGTCCGAACCGAAGATGACGCGGTCGATACCGCACAGATCGGCCATCTGCTTGAAGTCGTCCTCCCAGAACGGCGCGACGTACACGCAGCGCTTGAACGCCTGGATCGGGTCCTCGGGGAACGAGTCCGGCATCTTCGAGTAGACGTCCTTGAACTGATAGTGCAGGTAAGGCACCCAGGAGGCGCCGTTCTCGACGGACAGGATGCGCAGATCCGGATTGCGGGTCAGCGCGCCGTGGCAGACCAGCGCGGCCATGGTGTCCTCGATGGGACGCTTGCCCATCGCGACCATCCGGAACGAGGTGGGGGAGAACGGCTTGAACTCTGTGGCCGGTTCCCAGTCGTTGAGGTAGTTGGAGTACCCGCTGTCCGAGGCGTGCATCGACACGGGAATGCCGGCCTTGACGCAGGCGTCCCAGAATGGGTCGAACTCCTCGACCCCCATGGAGCGGCTGCCGCGGTAACCGGGCACCGGCGCCGGCCGGATCAGGACGGTCTTGGCGCCGCGTTCCAGGCACCACTCCAGTTCTTCCAGGGCGCGATCGACATTGCCCAGATTGATGACTGGGGTGGAGAAGATGCGGTCCTCGTAGTTGAACTGCCAGGTCTCATACATCCACTCGTTGAGGGCGTGCACGATGTCGAGGATCAGGTCCGGGTCATCCTTGAGCCGCTCCTCGACCAGGCTGGCCAGCGTCGGGAACATCAGGGTGTAGTCCAGGCCGAGGCTGTCGAGAACCTCAAGGCGGGCCTCGGGATTGCGGAAGGCGGGTATGGCCTTCATCGGCTTGCCCATCACCTCGCGGTAGGACTTGCCGCCGCTGCCGTGCCGGAAGTAGTCCTCCTGCGCGCCGGGCCGGGCGACGACCTCGAACGTCGGGTTCGGGATGTAGTCGCTGACCACATTGCGGACCATGATCTTGGTCCGGCCGCGGACGTCGATGTAGTCGATGACGCCCTTGCGGTGATCCGGCAGGAACTGGGTCAGGGCTTCCTTGGGCTCATAGAAGTGGTTATCGGCGTCGAAAACCGGATAGGACAGTTCACGTGATGGCATATCCGCCTCCTGGAAGTCTCATTATCGCTACTGGTAATGACGTTACCACGGCTGGAGCAGGGAAAGCAGAGGAGTGCTCGGAGTGAGTTTGGCGGGTGCTCAGCGCCCAGGTCAGATGACGTTTCGACGTGCGCTGACGGTCTGGCTGGAGAGCGCGCTGGCTGGAGAAGCGCGCTATCTGGAGATCGCGCGGAGGCAGAAGTCGTAGATGTGCTTGCCCTCGAGCGGTGTCCCGTTGAGTTCGGCGCCGAGGACGCGAAGGCGCATCGCGCCCATCGCCGACTGCATGATGAGCGTAGCGGCCGGGTCGACGTCGATCTCCGGATCGAATGTGCCGTCGGTGATTCCGGCGACGATGATGTCGTTGATGAGCAGCTTCACCGGGGACAGCACCCTGGCGTACTCCGCGGGCATGGTCTCGGCGAGGTGGTCGTTGTAGAACGTCAGGCCGCGGTTGATGCTGTCCTGTGTCGTGGAGGACGCCGGCGCAGCGACGCGCTCGATCAGCACGCGCAGGGCCTCGGGGGGAGCGAGGCTCGCGGTCTCGGCGCGCCAGCGCAGTGTGGACTCCGCCATGATCTTCTCGATCAGGGCCAGAAGGAGTTCATCCTTACTGGAGAAGTGCTGGTAGAAGGACCTCAGCGAGGTCTTGGAGCGTTCGACGACCTCAAGCACGGTGAAGTCGGCTCGACCCGTCTCGCCCAGGATGGCGAGCGCCGATTTCATGAACCGTGTGGCGCGTGAATCATCCTCAACGGGGCCGGCAACGGTCGACGCGGCCGAGGAGCGTTCGGTCGACTTCGCCATGAGAATGACGTTACCGTTTTTGCACAGTCTGTGGTGTGCTTGCAGCCGAGAATTCGCGACGGCAACAGAATTCGCCACCACGAGAAGGGTGTCTGCCATGACCACACAGTCCGAACAATCCGAGTGGACCCTCGCTCGGCTGCTCGACCTCTTCGATGTCGAGCCCGACGGCACGGATCGCTTCGTGGGCCAGACGGGTATCGCAGGCGCCGACGAGCGACAGGTGGTCGAGGGGAGTCAGGTTCTCGCGCAGGCGATCGTGGCGGTGGCCAAGCGGTTCCCGGAGAAGTCGGTGCGCTCGGCGTCAGCGGTCTTCTCCCGGGCAGTTCTGGTCGGACCGCCGGTCGAGTTGACCGTCGACGTCATCGCGGAGGGTCGAACCACGGCGACCGCGGTGGTGTCGGTGAGTCAGAACGGCAAGCGCTGCATCACGGTCACGGTGTTCACCGATGTCCCATCGGGTGACGTCATCCGCCACCACCTGCCGCGACCCGACGTTGCCGCACCCGCCGACGCCAACGTGTCGGACATGCCGATGGTCGGTCGGCAGCTGCGCCTTGTCGACGTCGTGGACGTCAACAGCCCCGATGAGGTCGGTCCGCCCGAACTGCACGCGTGGCTGCACTACGACCCGGTGCCGACACGTGATGACCTCGCGAAGGCGCTCATCGCGTACTTCACTGGCCACCTTGGTATTTCGACGACGATGCGCGCCCATGAAGGTATCGGCACCAGTCAGGCACACCTCACGGTGTCGACCGCGCCGATGACCATCGGCGTCAGCTTCCACGAACCGTTTCACTGGTCGGACTGGATCCTCTACACCCACGAGAGCACGCAGGTCGGCGCGGGAATGTCCTACATCCGCGGCACGATCCACACCGAGGCAGGCGATCTCATCGCGTCGTTCACACAGGACGCCATGATTCGCCCGTTGCGCACCACCGATACCTCGATCGACGCGTCCACACGGTTCTAGGCGCGACGATGAGTCTGGTCGCAGGCAGCGGTCCGCTCAGCTCGCATCGGCTGGGACGGCTGGCGCCGCCGGTGACAGGCTCCATCGTGTTCGTCGAGCCTCACCTCCGACGGGTGCAGGCATTGCAAGCGGGTCGGATTGTCATCGACACCGAACGCGCACTGCTGGTGCACCGCGAGGGCAGTCCACTGAGTTTCGCGTTTCCCGCTGACGATGTGGGCGACCTGCCCCGACGTCCCGAACCCGAGGCCCCCGGCTACGTCGTGGTGCCATGGGATGCGGTGGACACGTGGATCGAGGAGGGTCGTGTGCTGGTGCACTACCCGCCCAACCCGTATCACCGGGTCGACTGCAGGCCGACCAGGCGGCGGTTGCGCGTCGAGGTTGCTGGCCAGATGCTCGTCGACACCGATGACACCGTCATCGTGTTCGAGACATCCCTGGCACCAAGGCTTTACGTCGACCCCAAGCATGTCCGGACCGACCTGCTGCGCGTCACCGACACCTCGAGCTACTGCAACTACAAGGGTGTGGCCACCTACTGGGCGGCGGTGGTCGGCGACACCGTGGTGCCGGACGTCGGGTGGAGCTACGCGGATCCGCTACCGGAGTCCGAGCCCATTCGCGGGTTCCTGAGTTTCGAGGGACCAGACGTGGTGCTCGACGCGGAGTTACCCGCTGGCTGATCTCCGCTCAGATCTTGAGATAGCCCTTGTCTGCGGGGATCTGGGCGGCGGTGATCAACGACGAGGCGTCGCTGGCCAACCAGAGGACGATGTCGGAGATGAGGTCGGGCGCGGCGAGTGAGTCAGTCGGCAGCGCGCCGGGGGAGAAGCTGTGGATGTAGGTCTGGTGGTCGGCGAGCATCTGATACATCGACACGTCATTACCCATCGGGGTGTCCGTGCCGTACGGGTGAACGGAGTTGACGCGGATTCCGAACTCGCCCAGTTCGATTGCCAGCGAGTTCGTCAGCCCGACGACGCCGAACTTCGAGGCGCAGTAGTGTCCGCAACCCGGGACGGCCTTGATTCCCGCTGCCGAGCTGATGGTGATGATCGAACCCCCGTTGCCCGCGGCGATCATCGGGGGCACGACGGCGCGGATGGTGTTCCACACCCCGGTGAGGTTGGTGTCGATGGTCTCCTGCCACTGCTGCGGCGAGATCTCCCACAGCCGACCCCAGTTCAACACCCCGGCATTGGCCACGACGATGTCGAGTCGGCCGAACTGCTCGACGGCCTCGGCGACGACCCGTAACTGGCCATCGGCATCCCGGACGTCGACCTCCTTGGCAAGGATCTTTCGGCCCTCGTTCTCGACCAGTCGCACCGTCTCCGCGAGGTCCTCCGGGCTGGCCGCGGCATAGCCATTGCTCTCGGCCACCGGACCGCACGCATCGATCGCGACGACGTCGGCGCCGGCTCGCGCCAGCCGCACACAGTGCGAACGGCCTTGGCCCCGAGCGGCTCCCGTGACGTAGGCAACGCGTCCGGCCAGTGGTTGGTGGGTGTCGGTCATGCCGATTGCTCCTTCGGTAGCGGTTGTGCCGTCGCCGCGGCAGATCGTCGGGTGTACGCGTAGTCGGTGAGTGGGCCTCGTCGGGCGAACCAACGCGACGCGGTGATGGTCTGGGGCCGGTGGTAGACGGTCTCGCGGCGGGAGTTCACGAAGTAGGTGTTGAGCGTCGGATTGCACTCGGTGAAGTACAGGTGAGCGGTCTTACCGCGGCGGGTCATCAGTTCGTTCCACCGGTTGAAGGCATCCTGGCTCACGGCGGCCACCTGCCGGTCGCGGCTACGCGTCTCGGCGATGACGCGCACGGCGTGGGCGGCCGTGGTCTCGACGAAGTCGCACCAGGCGAATCCAACGTAGCCGAGCGGCCCGACGATCTCCCACCGATTGGGCAGCCGTGGGTGTGCCGTGCCGGCATAGCTCTGCATACCGTGGGCGCGGTAGTACTCGGCGAGGTCGAATCCTCCTGCGCCGACGATGGTTCCCGGACGATAGGTCTCCGGATCAGTCCAGAGTTCATACCCGGTGGCCAGCACCAGAAGATCGGCGGGATGGTCCACGCCGTCGGCGGTGCGCACGCCGTCGCGCGTGATCCGTTCGATGGGTGTCGTGATCAGTCGCGTGTCCGGATCGTTGAGCGCCGACAGGAACGCGCTGGAGATGACGGGACGCTTCGCCATGATCCCGTACCGGGGTACCAGGGCGCTCCGCGTCGCTGGATCACGCACCGTCGCCCGCAGCAGCAGCCGGTACAGCCCGCGGCAGTAGGCGTCGTAGAACGGGATGAGCCGGACGAGGAGTCGGTCCGGCAGCCGTGAGAACACGTGCACGATCGGGGCGATCATGGCAGCGTCCATGAGCAGGCGTCCGAACGCGTTGACGGCGGGAAAGACCCCGGGAATCCGCAGGATTCGGCGCATCGCAGGCGGGAGATCGAAGTCGATCTTCGGCAGTACCCAGGCCGGGGTGCGCTGGTAGACGTCGAGGCTCGCGGCGTCCGCAGACACTGCCCCCGCGATCTGGACACCGCTGGAGCCGGTGCCGATCACCGCGATCCGCTTGCCCTCGGTGGCATAGGTGTCGTCCCAGGCGTTGGGCCGCAGGACGGTTCCGGCGAAGTCCTCCAACCCGTCGATGTCGACGGAGTTCTTGGCGTTGACGTACCCGCCGACCGAGCTGATCACGAACCTGGCGGTCACGACTCGCTGGTCTTCGATGCTTAGGTGCCAGAGGCCACTGGCGTCGTCCCACCGTTGTTGGACAACCGGGGCATTCGCCATGAGGTGGTCGTAGAGGCCCATCTGGGCGGCGGTGTCACGCAGGTACCGGTACAGCTCGGGTCCGGGTGCGAACAGCCGCGACCAGTCCGGGTTCGGGGCGAACGACAGTTGGTACCACAGGCTCGGAATGTCAACGGCGAGACCGGGGTAGTGGTTGTCGCGCCACGACCCACCGAAGTCGTCGGCCCGCTCGATGATGACGAAGTCCGTTATGCTCCGCTGTCGCAACGAGTGAGCCGCGGCGATTCCGCCCGGCCCCGCCCCGATGATGGCGACTTCATAGTCGGGCTCGGTCATCGATGTCCTCCGTTTGTTCCAGTCAATCCGGCAACCGTGAACTCGGTGACGAATCTTTTGACAGCGCGTGGGCTGTCGAGGTTCACGCCCATTGGTGGCAGCAGCTCGAAGCTGAACAGAACGCGCACGATCCATTCGGCTGCGCGCGCGGGATCGACGCCGGAGCCGATCTCACCGCGACTCTGAGCAGCCTTGATCAGTGGCTTCCACAGATCGATCGCGCGCCTGACCAGATCGTCACCGATGTTGCGCAGTAGCAGGACAACGATGCTCTCGTTGACTCCGCCGGGTGCGACGTGGTCAGACCTCTGGCGGTGGGCGCAGGTGAGAATCGCTGCGGCGCTGACCTGATCGACAAGTGTGTCGGATCGTTCGACCTCGGCTGCCATGGTCTCGACGAAGGCTGCCGCGAGATGGTCGAGCGCGGTCCTTATCGCATAGTCGCGGCTGCCGAACGCGTTGTGCACCGTGCCTCGCGAGACGCCGGCCGCCTCGGCCACGGCGGTGAGGCTGAACCGGCGAGGGCCCAGCCTGCGCAACGTCTCCCCGGCGGCGGCGAGCAGTGCAGGCGACACTGCCCGTCGGGGCTGGTCGGCAGGCGGCATTTGCACACATTAGCGATAACTGTTCAATGTGGTCAATGGGTGCCAGCGCGTCGAGACAGCACGACGGGCGCCACCGAAAGGGTGACGCCCGTCGTGAGCCGCGGTGTGATCACCGCAGTGTGACTACCGCACAGTGCTTTACGGCGTGCCGCCACCGGTGACCTGGCCGACCGCGTTGTTGATCGCGGTGCCGGTCTGCGAGATGGCATTCGTGCCCGCGGTGCCGACTTGGTTGAGTGCGTTGTTGCCCGCGGTGCCGGTCTGGCTGAGTGCGTTGTTGCCCGCTGTACCGACCTGGCTGAGTGCGTTGTTGCCCGCGGTACCGGTCTGCGAGATGGCGTTATTGCCGGCCGTGCCGACCTGGGTGATCGCGTTGGTGCCCACCGTGCCCAGGTTGTTCAGGAAGCCGCCGAGTCCGCCGAAGAGGCCGCCGCTGCCGTTGTTGTTGGTGACTCCGGCGGTGACCTTGCCCGGGGTGACCTTGTTGCCGGTGTTCTTGACGACGTTCTGATCGGCCTGCGCCATCCCGGCGCTGCCGAGTGCCATCGCGCTGGCGAGTGCGGCGGTACCGGTAGCCATGGCGGCAGCGGTGATGATCTTCCGTACGATGCGGTGACCCATGAGTGACTCCTTCAGCAACTGTTATTCCGACCACAGCAAAGTTACCACGGTGCGCGGCAACCGGGTGCAATCGGAGTTCTTACGAGTTGTTGACCAACGGCCCGGTGGCGCTCCCGTGCGGCCAGCCGCCTACTTTCTTCGATTTGCTGTCCGAGCTCGCTGTGCGCGGGTGTGCTCGCCTCTGGTGGCAGCGCGCGGGTTTGTATGATGCCTTGAACCCGTCTGTTGCTGGATCATGCGAGGTGAACGACACATCGCTAGCTGCCGTACGGAGTATTGATAGATTTGCCACCAGTGGGTCGATTCGGATCGGCGATTCTTCTAATCTCTCATCCCGTCAATTCTCAACGACGTTTCCTGGCTCCGTCTGCTGGCAATTCGATCGGACTTTGACATGCGGTCAGCAACTCTGTTAGTGAACGAATCTGACTGGTTTGAATTCGCGTTGGACGTGGCGAACAGCTAGGTGCACTATGTAGCCGAAGCTGTGGCGCGCGCGGGCCAAACGGCGCGCGAGCGCTTCGCGTGGCGTCGAACCGGTGCCACGGCGTGAGCTGTTCGTCAGCTTTGCGGATCGACGTCCCAGGCGTGGTGGACGATGTCGTGCAGGTGATAGAGCGCAATAGAGCTGACGGTGAATTCGCTTCCATTGCTACGGAATCCGCGTCGCGACCATCCGTCGTCGGACACCGTGTCGTAGGTATTGGCGACGGTGCTCGCCGCCTCGAGCAGCTCACCTGCGACGACGTCTGGCGATTGCGAAGCGTAGTCGTCAGCAATGGCCGTCTCGTTCTGGTCCCAGTTGGGGAACGACGGGTCGTCCTTCGTGAGCATCAGCCGCACACGCTGATCGAAGATGCGGTGCACGTCCCGGACGTGGCAGCCGTATTCGAGGACCGACCACACATCGGGTGCGGGACGCGTGGTCGCCGAGGGGACGATAAGACGACCCGGCCAGGCCTGCGCGTCTGCGCGAATGCGCATGGACACCTCCGCCGGCTCGACGGTCAGCGCATCGAAACCGCAATCGGGGCAGGGCTCCCGAGTCACCCAGGTCCAGTCCTTGGTGTCGGGCTCGATGTCTCCCACGATCCGGGCCCTAGGCCTCAGCCCTGCTGCAGATCCCGAGCCGAGAAGGTGTCGCACTTGTTCGGGTCGCCCGTCTGATACCCGACCGTGAACCAATGCTGACGGCCCTCGGACGAACCGTGGGTCCACGACTCCGGGTTGACCCGGCCCGTCGCCGTCTCCTGAATGCGGTCGTCACCGACCGAGGCCGCCGCTGAGAGGGCATCGGCGATGTCCTTGTCGGTCAACGGTTCCAGGAACGTCTCGCCCGTGCTCTCCTGCTTGGTGATCGCGGCGTAGTGGGCCCAGACGCCGGCATAGCAGTCGGCCTGCAGTTCGGTCCGGACGCCGTTGCCCTCTGCGCCCGCGGGTCCCTGCTGTGCCCGGCCGAGAACGCCCGCAAGGTTCTGGACATGGTGGCCGAACTCGTGGGCGACGACATACTCCTGCGCCAACGGGCCGCCGCTGGAACCGAAGTCCCGGACGAGAACGTCGAAGAACGAGGTGTCGAAGTACGCCGTTTGATCGGCGGGGCAGTAGAACGGCCCGACGTCGGCCGTGGCCGGACCGCAGTTCGTCTGCACCTGGCCGTCGAAGAGTTGGACCCGCGGGCGGGTGTAGCCCCGCAACAGCTGCGACCACACTCCGTCGACCGAGTTGCCCGTGGCGACCACGCGGCACTGTGTGATGGAGTTCGCGTCCTTGCCGGTCTTGCACTGGCTGAGGTCGAAGCCCGGGGACTCCACACCCTGCGTGTCGTATTCAGTGGTGCCGCCCTGAGGGAGCACGGTGCCCGGGTCCACGCCGAGGAACAGGGCGAGGACCACGACGAGCAGGCCGCCGATGCCGCCGCCGATCGCGACGCGACGACCGCCGCCTCCGCCCCCGCTGCTCGACGTCGTGCTGGTGTCGATCTGCATACCCTCGTTGAAGGTCATCACACGCTCCGTTCGCGTCAATCGACACCGTGCCAGGGGGCTGGTGGCCAGCCGCGTTCAGCTTCCCACACTACGATTCTGGCGTGGCTGATCAGCGCGAAACTACGGAGATCTCGACCGTGGCGCACACCAGCTCCGGCATGCTCCGGGGGACCGTGGAGGGCGGCGTCAACGTGTGGCGAGGCGTCGCGTACGCCGAGCAGCCCGTCGGACCCCGACGGTTCCTCGCACCCGCGCCGCCACAGCCGTGGTCGGGTATTCGCGACGCGGTGGAGCACGGGCCGTTGCCGCCGCAGGGCCGGTCGTTCGTCGGAGGTGGGCGTGACGACCCGAAGGTCCGCGACGAGGCCTGCCTGACGGTGACGGTGTGGTCACCCGATCCGCATGGCGAGCTGCCGGTGATGGTGTGGATTCCCGGCGGCGCGTTCGTGTACGGGGCGGGGCAGCTGCAGCTCTACAACGGCTCACGGCTGGCGGCCAACGGTGGCGTCGTCGTGGTCAACGTGACGTATCGGCTCGGTGTGTTCGGTGGCTTCGAACTCGGCGACCTCGGTGACGGTTTCGACGACAACCTCTGTCTGCGGGACCAACTCGCGGCACTGGAGTGGGTGCGCGACAACATCGCCGCATTCGGCGGGGATCCCGCCCGTGTCACGGTGTTCGGTGAATCCGCCGGAGCGACATCGGTGTTGGCGCTGTTGGCCAGCCCCGCCAGTCGCGGCCTGTTCTCCCGGGCGATCGCACAGAGCCCGGCATTGCCGCTGATCGCCGATCGTGAGACCCGTGCCGTCCGGGCTCGACGGTTCCTGGATCGACTCGGGGTCGGCGTCGATGAGGTCAAGGACCTGCCGCAGCGCCAGTTGCGGCGCGCGGCGGGGGAGTTGCAGGCCGAGAGCGTCGCCGACACACCGGCTCTGGCCTACGGCCTGACCCACGGTGTCGAGCTGCTTCCCCGGCATCCGATTGACGCGGCCAGGGCGGGGGCGGTGTCGGGAGTGCCGCTGATCATCGGCACCAACAGCCACGAGGCGTCGATGTTCGCGTGGGGCAAGCCGCCGATGCTGCCCACCACGGCACCGAGTATCGACGCCTACTTCGAGCGCACCGCGCCCGATGCCAGGGACGGCGTACTGGCGGCCTATCCGGTCTACCCTCGGCGCAGCGCCCTGATCGCCATCGGGTCGGACGCCATGTTCGGGGCGCCCACGTGGGCGTTCGCCGACGCGTACAGCGCCCACGCGCCGACCTACGTGTACCGCTTCGACCACACCGCCTGGACGCTACGGGCACTGGGACTCGGCGCCACGCACGGCAGCGAGATCGTCCACATCCAACACAGCTACGCGTCGTACCTGGGCCGCAAGATCCATCCGCTGGGCCGGCATGTGCAGCCCGCGGTCGGCAGGCGTATGCAGCGCACCTGGCTGGACTTCGCGACGCGCGAACTGGGACACGACTGGCCCCGCTATGACTCGGAGGAGCGTCGGACCCGCGTCATCCGGTCCACTCGCGATGACACCGTGGCCGACCCCGACCGGGTCAGGCGCTCGGCGTGGGAGGGCCTGGTCTAGCCGTACCGCTCGTCGGTGTTCAATGCTCTTCGCGCAAGCGCTCATCGGTGTAGCGCCGGAGGTTGTGCAGGAAGCGCTGGAACAACCACGCCATGACCGGCTGCCCCAGCGTCAGGCCGAGCCTGCCCGCCAGACCGTTTGGCTTGATGGCCATCACCCACGTCAGGTGGCAGCCGTCCTCGGTCTGCACCACCCGATAGTCCTCGGCGAACGCGGATATGGCGTTCGATGTGCTCTGATTGAAGCGGAATGCCATGTGGGAGAACGGCTCCCACGCGATGAACTCCTCGTCGCCGACGATATTGCCGCGCATGCTGACGGTCCTGGTGGTGCCGACGCCGCGGGGCTCGGGACTGGTCCACTCCACGTTGGTGATCACCGTCGCCCAGTGCGGCCACGACTGCGCGTCGCCGAGCACCTCGAACAGCTGCTCAGGGGTGATCGCCAGATCGACGGTGCTGACGAACCGGAACGGTGCGCTGTCGATGAAGTCGAGCGAGACGTGTTCACACGGGTAGACCCTGGCCATGGGTAGACACTCTAGGGCGCAGTGTCTACCCGGTGCTATCAGCCCGGGCCCTCGCTGGCGGCGGCGAGCAACGGCACCAGCACATCGCTGATCGGCGTGGCGAGCCCGTGCGCCGCACCCTTGCGGGCGATGACACCGTTGCGGATGTCCCACTCCAGCGGCCTGCCCTGCTCGCGGTCGGTCAGCATCGAGGTCGTCATGTCCTCGGGCACCTCGGTGAACAGGCGCACCGTCTGTTCGATCACCCCGTCGTCGAGCGCGGCGCCCTCGGCACGCGCGACGGTGATGCACTCCGCCAGGTACCGGCGCGCGAGCCCCGCCACGTCGTCACGGCGGAACATGCCGGACTTGCGGCCGGTCAGGACCATCAGTCCGGCCACCGCATTGACGAGCAGCTTGTGCCACGTCGCTGTGATGAAGTCGGGATCGGCGTCGACCGATAACCGCGGCCCACTCAGCGTCTGCGCCAGCAGGCCCGCGGCGGGCACGTCGGGCAGCACCAACCGCACAGGCGTGCGCAGCCGAACCCAGCCGTCGGGCTGCGTCTCGGCCGAGAACCAGACGACGCACGGCACCACCGTCGACTCGGGGCAGTGCCTGCCCACCCGGTCAACCTGCTCGACACCGTTCTGCAGTGCCAGGACCACGGTGTTCGCGTCGCACAGCCGGGCCAGCCAGGCGGCAGCCCCATCGTTCTGGGTGTCCTTCACCGCGAGCAGCACGATGTCGACGGGCCCGTCGATCGAGTCCGGGTCGGTGCGCACGGGTCCCGGCACGACGATGGGATCGCCGTCATCGGGCCTCAGCTCGATCGACTCCCGCGGTGTGCGCCCGCAGAGGATCACCGGATGGCCTTCGGCGTGGACCAGTGCGGCCATCGTGGAGCCGATGGCGCCGGGGCCGACGAGTGCGATGCTGGTGTCCACCATCGCCAAGCTACCGGTGGGAATTACCTGTGGATCGTCACCTCTAGACTGATCAGTCGGCCCACCCCACCATTCGAGGAGCTATTCGTGTTGCGCAGTCATGCCGCCGGTTCGTTGCGGTCCACCGACGCTGGGCAGACGGTGACGTTGGCCGGATGGGTGGCACGCCGCCGCGATCACGGTGGCGTCATCTTCATCGATCTGCGTGACTCCTCCGGTGTGGCCCAGGTGGTGTTCCGCGACGCCGCCGTTCTTGAGCAGGCCCACCGGCTGCGCGCCGAGTTCTGCGTCACGGTCACCGGTGTTGTGGAGGTTCGCCCCGAGGGCAACGCCAACACGGATATCGCGACGGGTGACATCGAGGTCAACGCCACGACGCTGACGGTGCTGAGCGAGAGTGCGCCACTGCCGTTCCAGCTCGACGAGACCGCCGGCGAGGAAGCCCGCCTGAAGTACCGCTACCTCGATCTGCGCCGTGAGGGCCCCGGTAACGCAATCCGGTTGCGCTCGAAGGTGAATGCCGCCGCTCGCGGTGTGCTGGCCGACCACGACTTCGTCGAGATCGAGACCCCGACGCTGACTCGCTCCACCCCGGAGGGCGCCCGCGACTTCCTGGTGCCCGCGCGTCTGCAGCCCGGCTCGTTCTACGCGCTGCCGCAGAGCCCGCAGCTGTTCAAGCAGTTGCTGATGGTCGCGGGTATGGAGCGGTACTACCAGATCGCGCGCTGCTACCGCGATGAGGACTTCCGCGCCGACCGGCAGCCCGAGTTCACCCAGCTCGACGTCGAGATGAGCTTCGTCGACCAGGACGACGTCATCGCGCTGGCCGAGGAGGTTCTCACCGCGCTGTGGCGTCTGGTCGGCCACGAGATCGTCACCCCGATCCCGCGCATGACCTACGCCGAGGCGATGCGCCGCTACGGCTCGGACAAGCCGGACCTGCGTTTCGGCCTCGAGCTGGTCGAGTGCACCGAGTACTTCGCGGACACCACATTCCGCGTCTTCCAGGCCGAGTACGTCGGCGCCGTCGTCATGCCCGGTGGGGCCAGCCAGCCGCGCCGCCAGTTCGACGCCTGGCAGGAGTGGGCCAAGCAGCGCGGGGCCAAGGGCTTGGCCTACGTCACGGTCGCCGAGGACGGCACGCTGGCCGGTCCGGTCGCCAAGAACCTCACCGACACCGAACGCGACGGGCTGGCCGCGCACGTCGGTGCCGCGCCCGGGGACTGCATATTCTTCGCGGCCGGCGCGACCAAGCCGATGCGCGCGCTGCTCGGCGCCGCGCGCGGCGAGATCGCCCGCAAACAGGACCTCATTGATCCCACCGCGTGGGCGTTCGTGTGGATCGTCGACGCCCCGATGTTCGAGCCCACAGGCGACGCCGTCGCCAGCGGCGACGTCGCGCTCGGTTACTCGGCCTGGACTGCGGTGCACCACGCGTTCACCTCGCCCAAGCCGGAGTTCCTCGACACCTTCGACACCGACCCCGGTTCTGCGCTGGCGTATGCCTACGACATCGTCTGCAACGGCAACGAGATCGGCGGCGGCAGCATCCGCATCCACCGCAAGGACATTCAGGAGCGGGTGTTCGCCGTGATGGGCATCGGTGAGGAGGAGGCGCAGGAGAAGTTCGGCTTCCTGCTCGACGCGTTCTCCTATGGCGCCCCGCCGCACGGCGGCTTCGCGATGGGCTGGGACCGCATCACGGCTCTCCTCGCCGGCGCGGACTCGATCCGAGAGGTCATCGCGTTCCCGAAGTCGGGTGGTGGCGTCGACCCACTCACCGACGCCCCGGCGCCGATCACCGCGCAGCAGCGCAAGGAATCGGGAATAGATGCCAAGCCGAAGAAGTCGGAAGAGGCATGACCGAAATAGATAAGGGAAAGCTCGTGGCCGACACCGCCGCGCTCGATGACTTCAACCGCAACATCGTCGAGGAGTTCCGGGCGAATGCCGGCATCGTCGGCGGACCGTTCGAGGGTGGCACCCTTCTGCTGCTGCACACCACGGGAGCCAAGTCGGGTCAGCCGCGGCTGTCCCCGCTGGCCTACCTGACGGTCGACGGCAAGATGCTGATCGTCGGCTCCTACGCCGGCGCGCCCAAGGATCCGGCCTGGGTGCACAACCTGCGCGCCAATCCGCGGGCGCGTATCGAGGTGGGAACCGACGAGTACGACGTCGACGTCCGGGAGCTGTCGGCCGCCGAGCGCGATGCCGCCTACCCGAAGGTCGTTGAGGTCGCGCCGGTGTTCGCCGACTACCAGGCCAACACGACGCGGGCGATCCCGCTATTCGAGCTGACCCGCGCCCCCAACTGAGCCGAGATCACAAGGGCGCTGGAGTTGTGGCCAACCGGCGCACCGCGGCGGCGAACTCCTGACGCACCGGCGCTCCTGAGACCACCAGGTCGACCATGGTCAGCGAGCAGTGCGTGTGACCGCGCGCGCGGATGTGCTCGGTGGGCACGCCCGCTGCGACCAGTGCATCGGCGTAGGCGGTGCCCGCGTCACGCAGGACGTCGAATTCGCAGGTGACGACCACCGCCGGTGGCAGCCCCGTCAGGTCCGTCGCACGCAACGGGGCAATGCGCGCGTCGGCACGCTCGGATGGTTCCGAATACTGGTCGAGAAACCACTGCATCAGCGAGGTGTCCAGGTCGTATCCGTGACCGTTCTCGGTGTATGACGCACGTCCGGTGTCGGCGTCGGTCACGGGTGCCAGCAGGGCCTGGCCGATGATGGCTGGCGCAGCGGCGTTGCGCGCCAGTTGGCAGACCACGGCGGCGATCCCGGCACCTGCGCTCCAGCCGCCGACCATCAGGCTGCCTGGCGCGCAGCCCAGCGGCTCAGCGTTGTCGGCGACCCAGCGCACGGCTGCGAAGCCGTCCTCGATCGCGGCCGGGAAGGGGTGCTCGGGCGCGTGACGGTAGTCGACGGAGATGATGACCGAGTCGGTGCGCACGCACAGGTCCCGGCACAGCGGATCGTCGGACCGCGCGTCGCCGAGAACCCATCCGCCGCCGTGGAAGTAGACCAGGACCGGATGCGGACCGGGACTAGGCGGCCGGTACAGCCGGTAGCCCAGGTTGTCGGTTGCGCCGGGGTACAGACCGTCGACGATCTCGCCGACGTCGGGGCCCGGCGGACGCACCGTGGCGGCCTCGGCGACCGCGCCGCGCGCCTGCGCTGGGGTCAGCGTTTCCAGTGCCGGTGGATTCAGCGCCGCCAGTTCGAACAGAACCATTTGAACGTCGGGCTGCAAACGCCGGATCACGCCGTCCGCGCAGTTCTGCCCGGCAGGTCCTAATCGACTGAAGCCCAGGCAGTCTCGGGCCAGAACCTCATCGCAGGCGGTGCGATAGAAGTCGACGCCTGCGGCGTACGGCAGGAAGGCGCGCGGTTTGCCGGGGATGTTCGCACCCATGTACCAGGAGTCGGCGCGGGGAAACAGCGTGATGTCCGCGCAGTCCTGAACATGCTGCATCCATCCTGCCTCGGCGGTTCCGGTCGGTTCAATGGAGTCGAAGCCATCGGCGCGCAGGCCCGTGAGCAGTTCGGCGACCAGATCCACGTGCTGCTCGATGGACACCATCATGTTGGACAACACCGACGGGCTGCCGGGGCCGGTGATCATGAACAGGTTCGGAAAGCCGGTGGTGGTCAGCCCCAGGTAGGTCGACGGCCCGGAGGCCCACTTGTCCCTCAGGGTCTGACCGTCCCGCCCGGTGATGTCCACCGCGACGATCGCGCCCGTCACCGCATCGAACCCGGTGGCGAACACGATGGTGTCGAACCCGAAAGATCCTCCTGCCGTGTCGATTCCGTCTGCGGTGAGACCGCGTAGTGGATGCTCGCGAAGGTCGACGAGCGTGACGTTGGGTCGGTTGAACGTGGCGTAGTAGTCGGTGTCGAGGCACATCCGTTTCGCGCCGACCGGGTACGTCGTCGGGCATAGCAGCTCGGCGATCTTCGGGTCGTCGACGGTGGCCCGGATCTTGTTCCGGAAGAACTCGGCCAGCTCGTGATTGGCGGCCGGGTCACTCATCACGTCGGCGTATACGTTGATCGTCTCGAGCAGTTCGCCGATCTGCCAGGCGCGCTCATAGCGTTGCACGCGCTCCTTCGCCGATACGCTGAAAGTCGGAGTGATACTGCGTTCCTGGGGCACACCGCCGCGCGAGAACCGGGCCGCTTCGCGGTAGGCCGCCTCGTCGGCGACGAGTTGGCCGAGCTTCTCCTGCGCCAGCGGACCGTTGTGCGCGGGTATCGAGAAGTTGGGTGTGCGCTGAAACACGACCAATTCGCGGGCCTGCGCCGCGATGTGCGGGATCGTCTGGACCCCTGAGGAACCGGTGCCGATGACCGCCACCCGTTTGTCGGTGAAGTCGACCTCGTCGTGTGGCCATCGATTGGTGAACAGGACCTCACCCTGGAATCGGTCGATGCCCTCGATATCGGGTTGCTTCGGGATTGACAGGCATCCCGTCGCCATCAGCAGGAAACGGCAGGAGATGCTGCCGCGGTCGGTGTGCACGTGCCACAGCGCGGTCCGCTCATCCCAGTGCGCGCCCTCCACGCGGGTGTTGAACTGCAGGTCGCGGCGGAGATCGAACTTCTCGGCGACGTGATTGAGGTACCGCAGGATCTCGGGTTGGGTGGCGTACTTCTCCGACCACTGCCAGTCGCTATGCCAATCCGGGTCGAAGCTGTACATGTAGTCCACGCTCGGGATGTCGACCCTCGCGCCCGGATAGCGATTCCAGTACCAGGTGCCGCCGATGTCGTCGGCCGACTCGAGGACCCGTACGGAGAACCCGGAGCGCCGGAGCCTCTGCACCGCATACAGTCCGGCGGCGCCGGCCCCCACGACGACGGCGTCCACATCGGGTGATCCCGACATGGACGCCGATTCGGTTTCCTGCTGTGTCGGTGACGATCTCATCGGTTCCCCCGAACCCCGATCCAGTGTGTCGAACTCAGTATCGACCCGGGGATCAGCCGACCGAGCGATTTCGGCGCGCAAACCATCGCCGAGCGACGGTTTGCGCGCCGAAATCGCGAGCGGGTGCGGTTAGCCGAGACGCTCGATGATGGTCGCGTTGGCCATGCCGCCGCCCTCGCACATCGTCTGCAGCGCGTAGCGGCCATCGCGCTGTTCCAGGGCGTTGACCAGCGTGGTCATGATGCGAGCGCCGCTGGCGCCCAATGGATGTCCGATCGCGATCGCACCGCCGTTGACGTTGGTCTTGGCCAGATCGGCACCGGTGTCGCGGGCCCACGACAGCACGACAGGCGCGAACGCCTCGTTGACCTCGAAAAGGTCGATGTCGGACAGCGCCAGCCCCGAGCGGGCCAGCACCTTCTCCGTCGCGGGAATGACACCGGTCAGCATGTACAGCGGATCCGAACCCACCACCGTCATGGTGTGGATGCGGGCCAGCGGGCGAAGGCCCAGCTTGCGGGCGGCCGCACCACTGGTGATCATCACCGCGGCGCTGCCGTCGGACAGCGGTGAGCTGTTCCCAGGAGTGATCTCCCAGTTGACCTGGGGGAAGCGCACCGCATACGCCTCGTTGTAGAACGCGGGCCGCAGGCCGGCAAGAGTCTCAACGGTGGTGCCGGGGCGGATGATCTCGTCGGTCGAGAGGCCCGCAATGGGGGCGAGTTCGTTGTCGAAGAGGCCGTCCTTGGTGGCGCGGGCCGCCTTCTCGTGGCTGCTTGCGGAGAACTCGTCGAGTTCGGTGCGCGACAGTCCCCACTTGGCGGCGATCAGTTCGGCGCTGATGCCCTGCGGGACCAGCCCGTCGGGGTAGCGCGCCCCCATGCCGGTGCCGAACGGGTCGCTGCCGGGCAGCACACTCGAGCCCATCGGGACACGCGACATCGACTCGACACCCGAGGCGATGACGATGTCATAGGAGCCCGCGAGGACTCCCTGCGCGGCGAAACTGATTGCCTGCTGGCTACTTCCGCACTGGCGGTCCACGGTTGTGCCGGGCACGCTCTCGGGGAATCCCGCGCCCAGCAGTGCGTTGCGGGCGATGTTCACCGATTGGTCGCCGACCTGGGTGACCGCGCCGGCGATCACGTCATCGATCTGGGCGGGATCGATCCCGGCACGTTCGACGACCGCGCGCAGGCTGTGTGCCAGGAGATCCACCGGCAGAATGTCGTGCAGTGCGCCGCTGGCCTTGCCCTTGCCGACGGGGGTGCGTACGGCGCTGACGATGACGGCGTCGCGGTCGGAGTATTGGGTGCTCGAAACGGACATGAGGTGCTCCTGAACTCGTCGCTGAGTGCTGCTCTCTATACTTAGGTGTAACACCTAGGTATTGTTGCGACAACCCAGCCACGGAGTGATGTACATGACAGTCCTTCAGGGACCACTCACCGACCGCGACAAGTGGTCGGCCGTCGGGCAGTGCCCGATCGAGAAGACGATGGCCATCGCGGGCACGAAGTCGGCGATGCTGATCATGCGCGAGGCGTACTACGGCACCACCCGGTTCGACGACTTTGCGCGACGCGTAGGCATCACCAAGGCCGCCACGTCCGCGCGGCTCACCGAACTCGTCGAGGCCGGCCTGCTGACAAAGCAGCCGTATCGGGAGCCCGGCCAGCGCAGCCGCGACGAGTACGTCCTCACTGAGGCCGGCACCGAGTTCATGCCGGTGGTGTGGGCCATGTTCGAGTGGGGGCGCAAGCACCTCGACGACAGTCGGCTGCGGTTAACCCATCTCGACTGTGGTGCGGAGGCGAGTGTGGAGATCCGCTGTGCGGCCGGCCACGATGTGCCGCCCGACGAACTCGGCATGCGACTGGTCAGCCGTCCTCGGTCAGGTACTTCTTGAGCAGTGACGCCGGTGCCTGAGCCAGCCACGCCTCCCGCGCGGCGCTGCACGATGTCGTCTCTGCGGACTCCGCTTGCGGTTACCGTCTCGGGGTGTTGCATTTACGGGTGATCGCGCCGGAAGACCTGCGCGACGAGGTGATCGACGTACTCCGCAGTGAGGTGGGCGTCGCGAATCTGGTGCTCCATCCCGGTGTCGCGCTGGACCCGCCGGGCGACGAGATCACCGCCGACCTCGCCCGCGAGTGCGCGAACAACGTGATCAGGGAACTCAAGGCGCTCGATGTGCAGCACCGCGGTGCGATAACCCTCGAGGTTCTCGACACCGTGCTGTCGAGCAAGGCTCACAAGGCCGAGGACGACGCCGAGGGCGACGCGGCCGACGCCGTGGTGTGGGACGAACTCATCGGACGCACGCGGGAGGAGGCAACGCTTTCCGTCACCTTCGTTATGTTCCTCACGCTGGCCTGCCTGCTCGCCGCGATTGGCGCGGTGACCGACTCCACGGTCACCGTCGTGGGCGCGATGGTGCTCGGCCCAGAGTTCGGGCCTCTGGCCGCACTGAGCGTGGCGATCGTGCGACGACGAGCCGACCTGGCTCGCCGCGCAGCCCTCGCGCTGCTGGTCGGATTTCCCGTGGCGATGGGCATCACGGCGCTGGCGACGGTCGCCTGCGAGGCGGCGGGACTGCTGAGCCTGGACACGGTGCGGAACGTGAAGGAGGTTGACTTCATCTTCCAGGTGGGGCCGCTGTCATTCGTCGTCGCGCTACTCGCGGGCGCGGCTGGAATGCTCTCCCTGGTGTCGGCGAAGTCGGCCGCGCTCGTTGGCGTGTTCATCTCGGTCACAACCGTTCCGGCGGCGGGGTTCGCGGTCGTGGCAGCAATTCTCGGGGACTGGGACGTGGCGGCGAAGTCCGCGGCCCAACTCGCCGTCAACCTCGTCGGGATCACTGTCGCAGGCGTTCTGGTGTTGGTGATTCGACCCCGCGGCCGGCTTGTCCCGCACTCGGCCCCGAGATAGCGGGGGTCGGCCGTGCACCAGCGTGGGCGCGCCCGACATTGCTGATTCGCGCCGGGTGCGTACCGTTCTGCGGTGATGGTGCTTCGAGCTAGCGGCTCTTCCGAGCCGAACCCCGTCGGTCGCCGTGCCGTGGCACCCGCCACCGAGGACGTCCTGACCGGCTACCAGTCCGCGCGGGCGCAACGCGCGCTGTTTGACGTGCGCGGCGGTTCGGGCAGCGGATACGACGAATTCGTCGACGAGGCAGGCGATGTTCGGCCGGCCTGGGCAGACGTCGCCGAGTGCATCACCGAGCGCGGACGCGGCGGCCTCGCCGTCTTGCGCACCACGGTGCGTCAACTGGTCGACAACGACGGCATCACCTTTGGCCACTCCGACCAGCACGGTTCGGCGATCGGCGGTCGCGGCGACGACGACGCGGGAACCCCCGGTCCGTGGCACCTGGACGCTCTGCCGCTGGTGATCTCGGCGGCCGACTGGGATCAGCTGGAGTCGGGTCTGGTGCAGCGGTCTCGACTGCTCGACGCCGTACTCACCGATCTGTATGGAGCACGCCGGTCCATCACCAGCGGTGTGCTGCCCGCCCAATTGCTCTTCGCCCACCCCGGCTACGTCCGCGCCGCACGTGGCATCGAGGTGCCGGGACGCCACCAACTGTTCCTGCACGGCTGCGATGTCAGTCGAAGCGGATCTGGGGCCTTCCTCGTCAACGCCGACTGGACGCAGGCGCCGTCGGGGGCGGGTTACGCCATGGCCGACCGTCGTGTGGTGGCGCACTCCATCCCCGACCTCTACGAGCGGATCGGGCCGCGGCCGGTATCGCCGTGGGCACAGGCCCTTCGTCTGGCACTCATCGACGCGGCGCCGGAGTCCGCTGAGGAGCCCGTGGTGGTGGTGCTCAGCCCCGGCATCCACTCTGAGACCGCATTCGACCAGGCCTACCTGGCCAGCGTGCTGGGCTTCCCGTTGGTGGAGAGCGCCGATCTGGTGGTGCGCGACGGGAAGCTGTGGATGCGCTCGCTGGGCACGCTGAAACGCGTCGACGTCGTCCTGCGAAGGATTGATGCGGAGTACGTCGATCCGCTGGACCTGCGTCCCGACTCGCGACTGGGTGTCGTCGGGTTGGTCGAGGTGCTGCGACGCGGTGCGGTCACGATGGTCAACACACTCGGCAGTGGCGTCCTGGAAAGCCCTGGGCTGCTGCGATTTCTGCCGGAGTTGGCCGAACTGCTGCTGGACGAGACGCCCACGTTGGGCACCACGCAGGCGTACTGGGGTGGTATCGACCTGGAGCGAGCCCATCTGCTGTCGCACCTGTCGTCGTTGGTCATCAAAAGGGTCGACGGTGGCGAACCGATTGTCGGACCGGCGCTATCGGCGGCCGGGCGGGCGGACCTGAGTGCCCGCATCGCAGCGACACCGTGGCGGTGGGTGGGCCAGGAACTGCCCGAGTACTCGTCGGCGCCCACCGACTTCGACCCGGGTGGGCTGTCGGCGAGCAACGTCGGCATGCGCCTGTTCACCGTGGCCCAGCGCGGCGGATACGCCCCGATGGTCGGCGGGCTCGGTTACCTCGTCGCGCCCGGTCACGCCGGCCACGAGCTGCAGACCGTTGCGGCCAAGGACATCTGGGTACGTGCGACTACCCGCATCACGGCCGAGCGCACTCCGACGCCGCCGGCCGATCTGCTTGAGCTGGATGTCGCCGCCGGGGCGGCTCCGGCGCTGGATGTCGCCGCCGGGGCGGCTCCGGCGATGACGCCGAGTCCGACCCGCGCCGTCAGTTCGCCGCGCGTGTTGTCGGATCTGTTCTGGCTCGGCCGCTACGCCGAACGGGCCGAGGCGATGGCACGCCTGCTCACCGTGACCCGCGAGAGATACCACGAATTCCGGTATCGCCGCGAGATGGCGGGAAGCGAGTGTGTGCCGGTACTCCTGACCGCGCTGGGTGAACTGACCGGAACCGACACCGGCGCCGACGGTGACGACGCCGATATGGTCGCGACGGCGCCCACGACGCTGTTGTCACTGACCGCCGACCGACACCGTGCCGGCGCACTGGCGCAGTCGGTCGAACGTCTCGGCCTGGTGTCACGGGCCGTGCGCGACCAGATGTCCAACGACACGTGGATGGTGCTGGCAGGGGTGGAGCGGGCGGTGCTGCATCCCGCAGGCGGCCGGCCCGACTCGCAGACCGAGGGGGAGACCTACCTGGCGGCGGCGCACAGCCAGACGCTTGCCGGCATGCTGGCGCTGTCAGGGGTCGCGGCCGAGTCGATGGTGCACGACGTCGGCTGGACGATGATGGACATAGGCAAGCGCATCGAACGAAGCGCGTGGCTGACGGCCCTGCTCGGCGCCACACTGACCACGGTGCGCAATCCCGCTGCTGAGCAGACGATTACGGAGTCGACGCTGGTCGCATGTGAGTCGTCGGTGAGCTACCGCAGGCGCACGCTCGGTCAGGTCAGCGTGGCCGCTGTCGCCGACCTGCTGCTCTTCGATGCCGAGAACCCGCGGTCACTGGCCTTCCAGTTCGAGCGCCTGCGCACCAACTTGCGGGCACTGCCGTCATCGTCGGGATCGACGCGTCCCGAGCGGCTCACCGAGGACATCGCGGCGCGCCTGCGCCGCGTCGGCCCCGAGGGGCTCGAGGTCGTCACCGCCGATGGCAGGCGTGCCGAGCTGGCCGACCTGCTCGACGGTCTCTCGGCGGACCTGCGTGAGCTGTCCAACCTCATCACGGCCGCCCACCTGTCGCTGCCCGGTGGCATGCAGCCGCTGTGGGGACCCGACGAGCGAAGGGTCATGCCGTGAGTCTCACCGACGGACCATCGCCCGGCGCCGCCCGTGGTTACGAGATCACCCACCGCACGACCTACCGCTACTCCGACGACGTCACCAGCTCCTATGGCCGGGGGTTCCTGACGCCGCGCGACTCCACCGGGCAGCGGTGCCTGTCACACCGACTGCACATCGATCCCGAGGCCGCCGACAGGTCCACCAGTCGTGACGGCTACGGAAACGTCAGCTCCTACTTCCATGTGAGCGAACGACACCGGACGCTTTCCATCACGAGTCACTCGGTGGTGGAGGTCGACCCGCCGCCCGCCGAGTTGTACGGCGCCGGTTCGGCCGAGGCGCCGTGGGAGATCGCCCGACCCGTCGGTCCCGACGGCGCCCTGGCCTCCGAGTTCACCCTCGATCTGCAGCCCCCCGAGATCACCGAGGAGTTGCGGGCCTACGCCGCACCCAGTTTCATCCCGGGCCGGCCACTGATTGAGGTACTGGCCGATCTCAACTCGCGAATCAACACGGATTTCGCCTACCGCTCGGGCTCGACGACGGTGTCCACGCGGGTCGCCGAGGTTTTGGTGGCTCGGGAGGGGGTATGTCAGGACTTCGCCCGGTTGGCGATCGCCTGCCTGCGCGCCAATGGTATGGCCGCCAGCTATGTCTCCGGATATCTCGCGACGGATCCGCCGCCTGGAAGGGAGCGCATGGTGGGTGTCGATGCGACACACGCGTGGGCCGCGGTGTGGACACCTCAAAACCAGTGGCTGGGGCTGGATCCGACGAACGACCAGATGGTCGATGAGCGCTACATCGTGGTTGGCTTCGGCCGGGACTACGCCGACGTGCCGCCACTGCGGGGCATCATCTACACCGACTCCACGAGCAGCGTCATCGACGTCTCGGTGGACGTCGCGCCGTTGCGGGAAGGTGTCCGAGGTGCGTGACTTCACCTGTCCCAACTGCGGTCAGCGGTTGACGTTCGAGAACTCGATCTGCCTGAACTGTCGCAGCAAACTGGGCTTCTCGATCGACGACAGGGCCCTGCTGGTGATCGTGCCGGGACCGGAGAGCGAACACGCCGGGGCGGTGGATGAGAGTCAGTACCGGCTGTGTGCGAATCTGCATGTGGCCGAGTGCAACTGGCTGGTCAAGAAGGGGCCGGTCGCGGCGCTGTGCACGTCGTGCGCGTTGACCAGAACCCGCCCCAATGACGGGGATCGAAAGGCACTGGCCGCCTTCGCCGACGCCGAGCGCGCCAAACGCAGGCTGATCTTCGAACTCGCCGAACTCAAGCTGCCGATTGTCGGCCGAGCGCAGGACCCGGAGTTCGGGCTGGCCTTCGACCTGCTCTCCAGCGAGACCGAGACGGTATCCACGGGGCACCACAACGGGGTCATCACGCTGGATCTCGCCGAGGGCGACGACGTCCACCGCGAGCAGTTGCGCATCGCACTGTCCGAGCCGTACCGGACGCTGCTCGGCCACTTCAGGCACGAGATCGGGCACTACTACTTCTACCGGCTGGTGGACGGATCGGCCGAACAGACCGCGCGTTTCGTCGAACTGTTCGGCGACCCCAATACCGACTACCAGAGCGCATTGGACCGCCACTACAGCCGGGGTGCTCCAGTCGGTTGGGAGAGGGATTACGTCTCGTCGTACGCCAGCATGCACCCCGCGGAGGACTGGGCCGAGACGTTCGCCCACTACCTGCACATCCGCGACGCGCTGGATACCTCCGCGGCCTTCGGGTTCGCCCCGGCGGGTGCCACCTTCGACCGACGGGTACTGGGCCCCAGCGGATTCGACACCATCATCGAGATGTGGCTACCGCTGTCGTGGGCGCTGAACATGGTGAACAGGTCGATGGGCAGGGAGGACCTCTACCCGTTCGTGCTCCCGCACGCGGTGCTCGAGAAGATGCGCTTCATTCACACCGTGATCGACGAGATGGCCTAGCCGTCAGGGCGGTCGCCTGGCCGCGACACTCCGACAGGGGCCCGGTGTTGACCTCGAGCAAACGGTAGAGCAGCATTTCGCTCCATGACTCGTACTCTTGGCATCCGCGTCGGCGCCGGGCTGTTCGTCGGTGCCGCGGCGCTGTCGCTGACTGCCTGCAGTGCCACCATCAAGCCGGAGGGCGCCGCGCAGTCGATAGTCGATCTGGTGTCAAAGCAGACCAAGTTCAAGCCAACCGACGTCACGTGCCCCAATGACGTGAAGGCCGACGTCGGCGTCGAGTTCAACTGCACCTTCACCGGGCCCGAGAACACGCCCTACACCGCGCACATGAAGATCCTCAAGGTCGAGGGCGAGCAGGTCGTCTTCGATATCAACACCGAGCCCGCGGGGTAGCGCTCAGCTGTCATGCTCCGCCGGCGAGGGCGCGCGTCCCGCCACACCGGCCGTCAACAAGTCGCGCGCCTGCCTGCTGCCATCCAGCGCCCGGCTGATGCGTTCGGTGATCTCCCAACCGTCGCCGGCGCGCCGCAGCCGGAAGTGGTTGGCACCCGCACGATAGACACGAAAGCCCTTGTCGGCCCTGACGAACAGCGCCGAGTCGCACACCGCGACTGCGACGTCGCCGTTCACGGTGACCACCGCCGGGCCGAGAAAGTGGCAGCAACCGTGCTCGATGAGCCGCTGATGGTCGTCGGAGCGCACCATCGCGGCGACGTCGGCGCGACTGTGCATCGACCAGCCCGCGACCTGGTAGCCGCCGTCCACCGCCCACAGTGCTGCCGTCCCATCGGCGTCGCCGGCGTCCACGAGCGGACCATAGGCCGCGATCATCCGCTCGATGGCGCGTTCGTCCTCCAAGCGACGCAGCCGCGCCTCGAGTTCGGCGAACCGGTCGTCTTCGGTCATGATGCCCGTCCTTGCAGGTTGTCGGATATCTCGCGCAACGCCGCCAACTGATCGCAGTACTGTGACGCTGACTGGGCAGTGATCGCACAGGTTGTGGTGGTGGCTCCGAGGTCGACGAGCTGCGAAAGCCTGCGTGCGGCCTCCTCGGGTGCGCCAATCGGGTCCAGCGGCCCGCACGGCAGAGCAATGTCGAATCCGGGCGGAAGGTCAACGGCGGAAAGTAATTCCGCGGTTTGCCTCGCGCTCAGCCCGAACGGCATCCAGCCGTCGGCGAGCGTCACCGCGCGGCGCAGTGACCGCCGGGTCCGGCCGCCGACCCAGATCGGTACGTGTTGCTGGACGGCACACGGATCCATCACGACCGAGTCGAAGGCGTAGAACTCGCCGGCGAAGACGGGTCTGGTGGTCGACAGCGAGGATCGCAGTGCCCGCAACGCATCGTCGGCGCGCGGACCCCGATCATCGAACGACGCACCCAGGAGACCGAACTCGGCGGCCAGCGAGCCGACCCCGACACCCAGCGTCAGCCGGCCCCCGCTGAGCCGGTCGAGCGTGCCGTAGCGCTTCGCGATCTCGAGTGGGTGGTGGTAGCCGAGCACCACGACAGCGGTGAGGAGGCGGATGCGGGTCGTGCGCGCGGCGAGATAGGCCAAGGTGGCCAAGGGATCCCAGTACGTCGAACCGCGTTGCCCTGCGTCGTCCTCGGGCACGATGACGTGCTCCGGGCAGGTCAGGTAGTCGAATCCGAGGGCGTCGGCGGCCTCGGCGATGCGCACGATGTCCTCGACCGCACCGTCGCGCTCCCAGGCCGATGCGGCCCCGGGTAGTTGCATGACGACCGGTGTCGAGAGTCCGATCCGCATCAGCCGGGACCGATCAGCCGCTGCATGAACTCGTGGGTTTCCAGGACCACCTTGGCCCGGTCGGGATTGTTGCGCCGGGCAACGTCGCGGTCGTTGCCTGCCGCCACGAACACCGGCCCATTGGCCAACTGTGCGAGGCCTTCGCGTGCGACGTCGGCGGGGTCGGCCACGCGCAGCCCAGGCACGTCGAAGTTCAACCCCACGCGTTCCATCGCGGGTGTGCGTGTGACGCCGAGGACGAGTTCGAGCACGTCCACGTCGAACTCACGCAGCTCCAGCCACAGACTCTCGGCGAATATTCGGCCGAACGCCTTCACCCCGCCATAGACGGTGTGCCGCACGGACCCGAGATAGCCCGCCATCGAGCCGACGAGAAGCAGACCGCCACGCCGCCGCTCGCGCATCGGCCCGCCGAAGTGCGACACCAGGCCCATCATCGTCGTCACGTTCAAGTCCACGACACGGCCGAAGTCCGCCGGGGTGGCGTCGAGGAACTCCGCACTGCACGTGTTGGCACCTGCGTTGTAGATCAACAGCCCGACTTCGAGGCCCGCGGTCGCCGCGGCAACCTCATCGCACGCCGACGGGGCGGCCAGATCGACCGACAGCGTGCGGACCTCGACACCGGCCTGCCGGCAGCGGGTCGCCGTGTCCTCCAAGGGACCGGCCTTGCGGGCGAGGAGCACGAGGTTGATACCCGCCTCGGCGAGCAGCCGGGCGAACTCGGCGCCCACGCCCTCGGATCCGCCCGCGATCACGGCCCAGGGCCCGTACTTGGATGCGTCAATCACCCCACGATCGTCGCGCACCGGGAGATCGGGCGGCACATCGGGCGCGCCGCGTGTGTGGTCAGCCCGTCAGTCGCAGGTAGGCCCGCCCCCGCGGGGACAGTCGGTACCCGACGTCGAGGCTGATCGTCAGCCCGAGACCCTTGAGTTGGCGTACCCGGCGTTTGAACCTCGGGACATCCAAGCCGAGGCGTGCGGCCAGGTCGGGGGCGCGGACTGCCTCGTTGTCGGAGATGAGCCGCAGGTACTCGCGTGTCCACGGCGCGCCGCCGCCATCCCAGCGGTCCAGCCGGGAGGTGATGGTGTCCACGTCGGCCGAGTTCAGGTCGTCGTCGGCGGCCAGCTCGGGGCGTTCGTCGGGAGCCAGAAACGACACCGCGATCGCATAGGTGTGCCTGGCCGGCCTGCGGTCGAGGTCGGCCTGCGCCGCCTTGGCACTGGGATAGCCCGCGGCCTTGGCCTGAACTGCCGTTACACGATGGGAGCCGGGAAACTCCGCGATGTCATCGATGCGGATGGTGCCCACCGGAGTGCGCTGCGTACCACCGACTTTGGCGCGCGGCGCGTCCCATCGGCGCAGCACCAGCGTGATGGTGCCGTCGACGATGCCATCGGCGGTCGCCCGGTTCAACAGCATGCGCTCGATGGTAGGGAAGGGGGTGTGGCGGTGCCCGACTTCGGCGCCGATGGTCCATAGGATCGTGCGGTGGCAGATCGATACGGCTCCGACATCCTCGCCCGCGACCCGCACGGTCCCAAGCGCACGCGGTCCACCGAACGCGTCATCGAGATGGGTCTCGTGGTGGAGGACGTGGCGACCGGGTACGTCGGCGCCGTGGTGCACGTCGAGTTCGGGCGGATGCAGCTCGAGGATCGCAAGGGCAGGCGCAAGTCCTTCCCGGTCGGCCCGGGCTACCTCATCGACGGCAAGCCGGTCATCCTCAACCCGCCGCTGCGGCGACCCCCGCCGGCCGCGCCGACCAGGACCGCATCGGGATCGGTCGCCGTGCACGGGGCCAGGGCGCGCACCGCGCTCCCCAGCCGGATCTACGTCGAGGGCCGCCACGACGCCGAACTCGTCGAACAGGTGTGGGGCGATGACCTGCGCATCGAGGGCGTCGTGGTCGAGTACCTCGGCGGCGTGGACGATCTCGTCGGCATCGTCGCGGAGTTCCGGCCAGGACCGGGGCAGCGGCTGGGCGTCCTCGTCGACCACCTGGTGGCGGGGTCCAAGGAGGCCAGGATCGCCGAGGCCGTGCGCCGGGGTCCCGGCGGCGAACACACCCTCGTGGTGGGGCACCCGTTCATCGACATCTGGCAGGCGGTCAAGCCGGCCCGGATCGGCGCCAAGGCGTGGCCCGTCATCCCGCGCGGTATCGAGTGGAAGCACGGTGTCTGTGAGGCGATGGGCTGGCCACACGCGCAGCAGGCCGATATCGCCAGGGCGTGGCAGCGGATCCGGGGGAGTGTGCGCGACTGGACCGACCTCGAACCCGATCTCATCGGCCGCGTCGAGGAACTCATCGACTTCGTGACGCAGCCCGCCTCCTAGGCGGCGTGGTAAGCCTGAACTGTGTCTGACGGACTGTTCGACGTCTCCGATCCCGACCCGGATGTGGCCGCGGCATCGTCGACGTTGTCGCCGCTCGCGGTCCGTATGCGCCCCGCCGGGCTCGACGAGGTGGTCGGCCAGGACCACTTGCTGAGACCTGGTTCACCGCTGCGGCGTCTCGCTGAGGGCTCGGGCGCGGCGTCGGTCATCCTCTACGGTCCGCCCGGCACCGGGAAGACCACGCTGGCATCGTTGATATCGCATGCGACCGGCAGACGCTTCGAGGCGCTGTCCGCGCTGTCGGCTGGGGTCAAGGAGGTCCGTGCCGTCATCGACGTCGCCCGGCGCGCCGCGGTGCACGGCGAGCAGACCGTTCTCTTCATCGACGAGGTCCACCGGTTCTCCAAGACCCAGCAGGACGCGCTGCTCGCCGCGGTGGAGAACCGCGTGGTGCTGTTGGTGGCGGCGACGACGGAGAACCCGTCGTTCTCGGTCGTCGCGCCGCTGCTGTCGCGGTCACTGATTCTGCAGTTGCAGCCGCTGGCCGCCGATGACATCCGCGCCGTGGTGCAGCGTGCGATCGCCGACCCGCGTGGTCTGAACGGCACCGTCGACGTCGACCCCGACGCCGTCGAGCTGGTGGTGCAGTTGGCCGCGGGTGACGCGCGGCGCGCGCTGACCGCACTCGAGGTGGCCGCCGAGGCGGGTGATCGAGTCACGGTCGAGGTCATCGAGCAGTCCCTGGACAAGGCGGCCGTGCGCTACGACCGCGACGGTGACCAGCACTATGACGTCGTCAGCGCGTTCATCAAGTCGATCCGCGGCTCGGATGTCGATGCCGCACTGCATTATCTGGCCCGGATGTTGACTGCGGGGGAGGACCCCCGATTCATTGCCCGTCGGTTGATGATCCTGGCCAGCGAGGACATCGGGATGGCCGATCCGACGGCGCTGCCGACGGCCGTCGCCGCCGCGCAGACCGTGCAGTTGATCGGCCTGCCGGAAGCGCAGCTGACGTTGGCGCACGCCACCGTGCACCTGGCGACCGCGCCGAAGTCCAACGCGGTGACCACGGCGCTGTCCGCGGCGATGGGGGACATCAAGGCGGGTAAGGCCGGGCTGGTCCCGCCGCATCTGCGCGACGGCCACTACTCGGGCGCCGCTGCCCTGGGCAACGCGCAGGGGTATGCGTATCCGCATGACGATCCCGGTGGTGTTGTGCCCCAGCAGTATCCACCCGATGAGCTGGCCGGTGTCGACTACTACCGGCCGACGAGCCATGGCATCGAACGCGAGATCGGCTCCCGGCTGGAGAAGTTGCGCGCGATCGTGCGACGGGTCCGCCGCTAGGCCATCACCCATCCCGCCGAGACTGCTGTGAGATCGCGGTCTGTGCGGCTTTCGTGATCTCACAGCAGTCTCGGCGATGGTCTTGACACGTGGTGACGTTGCTCCTACCGTTGTAATCAACTAAATGGTTGATCAACGATCGGGTTGAATTTGAGTGATGGCGGAGATGTCGAGAGTGGTCTGGACCGGGCCTTCCTGGCTCTGGCTGACCCGGTTCGGCGCGCCATCGTGGCGCGGTTGTCCCGCGGGCCGGCGACGGTCAACGAGTTGGCCGAGCCTTTCGACATCACGAAACAGGCGGTGTCCAAGCACATTCAGGTGCTCGAGCTGGCAGGCCTGGTCACCCGCAGCCGGGATGCCCAGCGCAGGCCGGTGCACCTGGACCCGGCCGCCCTCGAGCGGCTGACGTCGTGGATCGACCGCTACCGCCTCGACGCCGAACGCAACTATCGCCGCCTGGACGACCTATTGGCGGCAATGACGACCGAAGAAGTGAATGAAGTGAAGAGAAAGGCAGGATCACGATGACGAACGCACTGCACCTGGTGGCGCCGGTGGACACGCTGGCCATGGAGTTCACCCGCGAGTTCGCGGCACCCAGGGACGCGCTGTTTCGCGCGCACGCCGAACCCGATCTGGTCAAGCAGTGGCTCGGGCCCCACGGCTTGGAGATGACCATCGAGCACTGGGATTTCCGTACCGGTGGCGGCTACCGATACGTGCACTCCAGTGCGGAGGGAGCCTTCAGCTTTAACGGGGTCTTCCACACCGTTCGCGAGAACGACCTCGTCATCCAGACCTTCGAGTTCGAGGGTGCGCCCGACATGGTGAACATCGAGTTCATGTGGTTCACCGATCTCGGTGACGGCCGCAGCGGGCTGCGGGGCCGCTCCATCTGCCCCAACACCGAGGCGCGCGACGCGCTGTTGGCATCGGGCATGGAGGGCGGCATGACGCAGAGTTTCGAACGTCTCGACGCCCTTCTGGCCTGACGCCCCCGCCGCGCGCCGGGTGTCAGCGGCGCAGTAGTCCAGTGCGCCGGCGCCCGGTCGCGGCGGACACCAGTGCGACGCCCAGCGCGGCCACAACTACCTGCACCAGAAGTTCGAGCCAGTCGATACCGCCGGTGACGGTGGGAATGCCCATGGCGCGCGCCAGTGCTGTCCCGAGGAACGCTGCGACGATGCCGACGAGCACCGTGACGAGCACGGAGATGTGCTGCTTGCCCGGCACGACGAGGCGGCCAAGTACGCCGACCACGATGCCGATGAGTATTGCGGTGATGACACCGGTAATGGTCATGTCTTCCTCCAGCGGATGAGTGGTGAGAGTGCAATACCCATGCGGCGTCGGGATAAACAGAGACGTCAATTGACTCGCCGGCCGTACGCTCGTCGGTGTGCAGACCGATGTGCTCGAGGTGGACACGACGCGGCGGCGGACGGTGGATGTGACCGAGGAGGTGCGGTCCTTCTGCGCCGGCCGCGGTGACGGCCTGTGCAACGTCTTCGTGCCGCACGCGACGGCCGGCTTGGCCATTGTCGAGACGGGCGCCGGATCCGATGACGACATGGTCGAGGCGTTGGAGCGTCTGCTTCCCCGTGACGACCGCTACCGCCACGCGCACGGTTCGCCGGGCCACGGCGCCGACCACGTGCTGCCCGCGATAGTCGCTCCGTCGGTGACGTTGCCTGTGCAGGGCGGCCGACTACTGCTTGGCACCTGGCAGAGCGTCGTACTGGTCGACCTGAACCGCGACAACTCACAACGTTCGGTGCGGTTGAGCTTCGTCCGGGGCTGAGGCTTCCCCGCTGCGGCACGCGGGGGACCAGCGGTTCGTTGGCCTGGCAGCGCCTCTTCGGGGCAACATTGATGGACCGGTACTGTAATGCGGTCGACAAGCAATTCGACCCACTCCAACGATGAAGGACAGCAGCACGTGCAGACACACGAGATCAGGAAACGCTTCCTCGATCACTTCGTGAAGGCGGGCCACACCGAGGTGCCCAGTGCGTCGGTGATCCTTGACGATCCCAACCTGCTGTTCGTCAACGCCGGTATGGTCCAGTTCGTCCCGTTCTTCCTCGGAGCCCGCACCCCGCCGTGGGATCGTGCGGTGAGCGTCCAGAAGTGCATCCGTACTCCGGACATCGATGAGGTCGGCATCACCACCCGGCACAACACGTTCTTTCAGATGGCTGGCAACTTCGCCTTCGGGGACTACTTCAAGAAGGGTGCCATCGAGTTCGCCTGGACTCTGCTGACCAACCCGGTGGATCAGGGTGGGTACGGGTTCGATCCCGAGCGGATCTGGGCGACGGTCTATCTCGATGACGACGAGGCGATATCGCTGTGGCGCGAGGTCGCCGGTCTGCCGCTGGAGCGCATCCAGCGTCGCGGCATGGTCGACAACTACTGGTCGATGGGCATTCCCGGCCCGTGTGGCCCGTCGTCGGAGATCTACATCGATCGCGGACCCGAGTACGGCATCGAGGGTGGCCCGGAGGCCAACGAGGACCGCTACATCGAGATCTGGAATCTCGTCTTCATGCAGAACGAGCGCGGCGAGGGCCCGGGCAAAGAGGGCTACGAGATCCTCGGGCCGTTGCCGCGCAAGAACATCGACACCGGCATGGGTGTCGAGCGCGTCGCCTGCCTGCTGCAAGAGGTGGACAACGTCTACGAGACGGATCTGCTGCGTCCGGCGATCGACCTGATCGCAGGTATCGCGCCCCGCGGCTACGGTGTCGGCAATCACGCCGATGACGTGCGCTACCGCGTCATCGCCGACCACAGTCGCACCGCGGCGATCATCATCGGTGACGGCATCAGCCCGGGCAACGACGGCCGGGGCTACGTGCTGCGCCGCCTGCTCCGCCGCGTCATCCGGTCGGCCAAACTGCTTGGCATTGACACTCCGATCGTCGGCGACCTGATGATCACCGTGCGCGATGCGATGGGTCCGTCCTACCCCGAACTGGTCACCGACTTCGACCGAATTCACCGCATCGCGGTCGCCGAGGAGACGGCGTTCAACCGAACCCTGGTATCGGGATCGAAGTTGTTCGACGACGCGGCCGGCGCCACCAGAGCCTCCGGCGCGACAGTGCTCTCGGGCACCGACGCGTTCGCGCTGCACGACACCTACGGTTTCCCGATCGAACTGACGCTGGAGATGGCGGCCGAATCCGGGCTGTCGGTCGACGAGGAGGGATTCCGCGGCCTGATGGCCGAGCAGCGGCAGCGAGCCAAGGCCGACGCCGCGGCGCGTAAGCATGCGCACGCAGACCTCAGCGCCTACCGCGACCTGGTGGATGCGGGTCCGACGGAGTTCACCGGTTTCGACGAATTGACTTCGCAGGCAACGATTCTCGGCATCTTCGTGGACGGCAAGCGCGTTCCGGTGATCTCGCACGACATCGAGGGCGGCGCGGTCGACCGTGTCGAACTGGTGCTGGACCGCACCCCGCTCTATGCCGAGTCCGGTGGCCAGATCGCCGACATCGGCTCCATCACGGGGACCGGATCCAGCGGCGCGGCCAAGGCGGCCGTCACCGATGTGCAGAAGATCGCGAAGACGCTCTGGGTGCACCGCGTGAACGTCGAGTCCGGTGAGTTCGTCGAGGGCGACATCGTCTCGGCCGCGGTCGATCCGAAGTGGCGTCAAGGCGCCACCCAGGGCCACTCCGGCACCCACATGGTGCACGCCGCGCTGCGACAGGTGCTGGGCCCCAACGCGGTTCAGGCCGGATCGCTCAACCGGCCCGGTTACCTCCGATTCGACTTCAACTGGCAGGGACCGCTTTCCGACGATCAGCGGACCCAGATCGAAGAGGTCACCAACGAGGCCGTCCAGTCCGACTTCGAGGTCAACACCTTCAACACCGAACTCGACAAGGCCAAGGCCATGGGCGCGATGGCGCTCTTCGGCGAGAACTATCCCGATGAGGTGCGCGTCGTCGAGATCGGTGGCCCCTTCTCCATCGAACTGTGCGGTGGTACCCACGTGCACAACTCGGCTCAGATCGGACCGGTCACCATCCTCGGTGAGTCATCGGTCGGATCGGGTGTGCGGCGCGTCGAGGCGTACGTCGGCCTCGACTCGTTCAAGCATCTGGCCAAGGAACGCGCACTGATGGCCGGCCTGGCCTCATCGCTGAAGGTGCCCTCCGACGAGGTGCCCGCCCGTGTGGCGAACCTGGTGGAGCGGTTGCGGACCGCTGAGAAGGAACTGGACCGGGTGCGCCTGGCGAATGCGCGAGCGGTCGCGGTGAACGCCGCCGCTGGCGCGGAACTGGTGGGTAAGGTCCGTGTCGTGGCACAGCGGATGGCCGGGGGTATCTCGGCGGCCGATCTGCGCAGTCTCGTTGGTGACATCCGCGGCAAGCTCGGCTCCGAGCCCGCTGTCGTCGCCCTGATCGCCGAGGGTGAGGGTGACACGGTGCCGTATGTGGTCGCGGTGAACCCCGCCGCGCAGGACCTCGGCCTATCCGCCAACGATCTGGTCAAGACCGTCGGAGCGGCGGTGAACGGACGTGGCGGCGGTAAGGCCGACCTGGCTCAGGGCTCCGGCAGTGGTGCCTCGGGAATCGACGCGGCCCTGGCTGCCGTGCGTGCCGAGGTAGGCCGGAGCTAACTGGGTGACCCATCCCGACGATCGCCAACCGGACCGGCCCGGGCCGTCTGACCCCGGACGTGGGCCACGTGTTGGCATCGACGTCGGCACCGTCCGGATCGGTGTCGCCGTCAGCGATCCGGACGGGATCCTTGCGACGCCAGTGGAGACGGTGCGCCGGGACAGGACGGACAAGCACGTCCGTCGGCTGGTGAGGCTCATCGAGGAACTGGGCGCCGTGGAGGTGGTGGTGGGATTGCCGCGGACGCTGGCCGACCGAACTGGACCGTCGGCGCGCGATGCCATCGCTGTCGCGGATGCACTTGCCGCGCGTATCGCACCCATCCCGGTGCGCCTCGCAGACGAACGATTGACCACCGTGACTGCACAGCGCTCCCTGCGTGAAGCAGGGGTGCGCGCGAAGGGACAGAGGGCGATGATCGACCAGGCCGCAGCTGTTGGCATCCTCCAGAATTGGCTGGACCAGCGGCGCCACGTGCAGGCCGATCACAGCGGTGCTGACGATGTCTGACGATTGGGGCCGCGACCGGCCGCAACCGACGGCGGTGGGAGCGCCTCGACGCGGCATGAGCCGCACCGAGAGAGCCCGCGCCAGCCGCAACAATCGGCGTCGCCGTACCGTCACCGCGCTCTCGATCACGGCGCTGGTCGTCGTGGTGGTCGGCGCGGTGTTCCTCGGCTCGCGGATGTGGCACGGACTGTTCGGCACGAGTGACGACTACACGGGCGCCGGTGTCGCCGACGTGATCGTCGAGGTGCACAACGGCGACTCGACCACGGCGATCGGACAGGCGCTGCAGGAGAAGGGTGTAGTGGCGACCTCGCGGGCGTTCGTCGACGCCGCCTCGGGTAACGCCGCCATCTCGGCCATTCAGCCCGGCTTCTACAAGGTGCGCACCGAGATTCCCGCTGCCGATGCGGTCAAGCGATTGGCCGATCCCAAGAGTCGTGTGGGTCTGATGGTGATCCCGGAGGGCCGCCAACTCGACGACACCGCGGATGTGCGGACGAACGCCGTCACCGACGGCATCTTCTCGCTGATCTCCAAGGCGACGTGCGTGAGTCTCGACGGGACCGAACAGTGCGTCGGTGACGATTCCCTCAAGGACGCCGCCTCATCCGGGGAACCGTCGGCGTTGTCGATCCCGAAGTGGGCGGTCGAACCGATCAAGGCGGTCGGTGATGATCACCGCCGCATCGAGGGTCTCATCGCACCGGGTACGTGGAACGTCGACCCGTCGGCGTCGGCGCTGGAGATCCTCTCGGAGCTCATCGCGGCCAGTGTCGCGCAGTACGAGGCCAATGGCTTGCTCGCGGCAGGAGCCGCGGAGGGCCTGTCGCCGTACGAGATCCTGACCGTCGCGTCGCTGGTGCAGAAGGAGTCCATGCCGGACGACTTCGCCAAGGTGGCCCGCGTGATCTACAACCGGCTGATCGCCGCCGATCACCGGCGGCTCGAGTTTGACTCGACGGTCAACTACTCGCTGGACCGCCAGGAGGTGGCCACCACCGACGGCGACCGCGCCAGAGACACTCCGTGGAACACCTATGTCCGCGAGGGGCTTCCGGCGACACCGATCTGCTCACCGGGGCTGCCCGCGCTGGCTGCCGCCGAGCACCCGGAGCCGGGGGACTGGCTCTACTTCGTGACCGTGGATCTGCAGGGCACCACATTGTTCACCCGTGACTACCAGCAGCACTTGGCCAATATCGAAGTGGCCCAACGCAATGGTGTGCTCGACAGCGCCCGCTGAGCGTGCGGTGACGCGCACGATCCGGTGGTGCGCGGTGGCGGGTCGGCGATGACGGCCCGTAGGGCCGCGGTGCTCGGCTCGCCGATCGCCCACTCGAGATCGCCGCAGCTGCACCTGGCGGCCTACGCGGCGCTGGGACTCGTGGACTGGACCTATGAGCGCATCGAGTGTGGTGCCGATGAACTGCCCGCGCTCGTCGGCGGATTCGGCCCGGAGTGGGTCGGGGTGTCGGTGACCATGCCGGGGAAGTTCGCCGCGCTGCAGTTCGCCGACGAGCGGACGGCGCGCGCTCAACTGGTGGGGTCGGCCAACACGCTGGTCCGCACCGACACCGGGTGGCTGGCGGACAACACCGATGTCGACGGCGTGACTGGTGCGCTGCGTGCCCTGATCGAGATGACGTGGGGCCGGGCCGCGGTCCTCGGCTCCGGTGGTACAGCGCCCGCCGCCGTGCTGGGGTTGGCCGAACTCGGCTTCCCTGACATCTCGATCGTGGCGCGCAATCCCGACAAGGCCGACCCGCTGGTGGCGTTGGCCGAGCGGGTCGGGGCCACGGCGCGCTGGGTCGAATTGGGCACTGCGCTCGACCGGCTGGACGTTGTCGTCAGCACCATTCCCGCCGATGTGGTGGCGGCCCACGCACCGTCAATCGTCGGGGTCCCGCTGCTGCTCGACGCGATCTACGACCCGTGGCCCACACCGCTGGCATCGGCGGTGGAGTCGGCCGGCGGCCGCGTGGTGAGCGGACTGGCGATGCTGCTGAACCAGGCGTTCGCCCAGGTTGAGCTGTTCACCGGCCAACCGGCGCCGAAAGAGGCGATGAGTAGGGCCCTTTCCGCGGATTAGCCTTTTCAGATGGGGGCGGCGCCTGCGGTGGGGTGTGTGGTCGTGCTGGTCTGGCTCACCGCCTTGAGCGTCTACGACATTCGCCAGCAGCGGCTGCCCAACGCCCTGACACTTCCGGGAGCGGTGGCCGTGCTGGTGATCGCGGCGGCGACCGGTCGCGGGCCTGCGGCGCTGGCCGGGGCGGCCGCGTTAGCCGGGTGCTATCTGGTCGTGCACCTGATATCGCCCGCCGGCCTTGGCGCGGGCGACGTCAAGCTCGCCATCGGCGTGGGAGCGCTGTGCGGGGCGTTCGGACTCGATGTGTGGCTGTTGGCCGCGCTTGGGGCCCCGCTGCTGACGGGGCTGTGGGCCATCGGTGCGGCCATGCGCCGCGGACCCGGTTTGCGTCGCGCGGCGGGTGTTCCGCACGGACCGGCAATGTGCGTGGCGACCGCCACAGCCGTCGCGGTGGCCATCACCTGAGCCATACGGTGGACACACCATGTCAGCTCGCCTCGCCCAACCGTCGGATCTCCCCGCCATCGCGGAGATCTACGAGCACTACGTGACCGGCAGCGTCGCGACGTTCGAGGTCGATCCGCCCGACGCCCAGGAGTGGCTGCGACGGCTCGGCACGATCACCGAGGCGGGCCTACCGTTCCTGGTCACTGAACGCAATGGTGCCGTCGCCGGGTACGCATACTGCGCGCCGTGGAAGGCCCGGCCGGCCTACCGCGCCACCGTCGAGGACTCGGTCTACGTCGCGCCGTGGGCTGTCGCGATGGGGTGTGGCACCGAGCTGATGGCGGCCCTGCTCGAGGCGTGCAGGGATGTGGGGGTCAGGGAGGTGATCGCGGTTATCGCCGACAGCGGCGACCCCGCCTCGGTGCGCCTGCACGGCCGATTCGGTTTCGTCGAGGCCGGGCGCCTGTCCCGCGTCGGCCACAAACACGGCCGCTTCGTCGACACCGTCCTGCTGCAGTGCAGCCTGGCGCGGGACGCCTCGGCATGACGGATTACGTCAGGTTCGGCGTGTCATGGGAAGATGGGACGCGTGTTGCGATGGACCACTGCTGGTGAATCTCACGGCCGCGCGTTGGTGGCCGTGGTTGAGGGCATGGTCGCCGGTGTCGGCGTTACCACTGAGGATATTGCGGGGCAGCTGAGGCGGCGACGCCTGGGCTACGGCCGCGGGGCCCGGATGAAGTTCGAGGCCGACGAGGTCACGATGCTCGCCGGGATCCGGCATGGGCTCACGATGGGCGGTCCGATCGCCATCGAGATCGGCAACACCGAGTGGCCCAAGTGGGAGACCGTGATGGCGTCGGATCCCGTGGATCCCGCCGAGCTCGACGTGGCGCGTAATGCCCCGCTGACCCGCCCCCGACCTGGTCACGCCGATTACGCGGGCATGCTCAAGTACGGGTTCGACGACGCCCGGCCGGTTCTCGAGCGCGCCAGCGCCCGCGAGACCGCAGCCCGAGTCGCTGCAGGCACCATCGCGAGGGCCTTCCTCCGCGAGGTACTCGGCGTTGAGGTGCTCTCACACGTCATCTCCATTGGCGCCTCCGCGGCGTACGACGGTCCGCCGCCGCGGCCCGAGGACCTCGCCCGGATCGACGACAGCCCGGTGCGGGCTTTCGACGAGGCCGCCGAGAAGTCGATGATCACCGAGATCGAGGACGCGAAGAAGGACGGCGACACCCTCGGTGGCGTCGTCGAGGTGGTCGTCGACGGCCTCCCCATCGGACTTGGTTCGTTCACCAGTGGCGAGGATCGGCTCGACAGTCAGCTGGCCGCCGCGCTGATGGGAATTCAGGCCATCAAGGGCGTCGAGATCGGTGACGGCTTTCAGACCGCACGACGCCGCGGCAGCGTCGCCCACGATGAGATCTACCCCGGACCCGACGGCGTCCTTCGCTCGACGAATCGCGCGGGCGGGCTTGAGGGCGGTATGACCAACGGCCAGGCCCTGCGCGTGCGGGCCGCCATGAAGCCGATCTCGACGGTGCCCCGTGCGCTGGCGACGGTCGACATGGCCACCGGCGACGAGGCTGTCGCCATCCACCAGCGCTCCGATGTGTGCGCAGTGCCCGCCGCAGGCGTGGTGGCCGAGACCATGGTCGCCCTTGTGCTCGCGCGCGCCGCACTGAGGAAGTTCGGCGGGGACTCGGTGGCTGAGACGCGGTCCAACGTCGACGGCTACCTGCGCGCTGTCGCGGCCCGGTCGGGCGCCGACCGCGGGATCGATCCGGCGGCGCGGGCGTCGGGCTGATGGCACCCAAGGCCGTGCTGGTGGGCATGCCCGGATCGGGCAAGTCCACCATCGGGCGGCGCTTGGCCAAGGCGCTCGGTGTGCCGCTGTTGGACACCGACGCCAAGATCGTCGAGACCACCGGCCGCAGCATCGCCGACATCTTCACCGACGGTGAGGCGGAGTTCCGTCGCATCGAGGCCGAGGTGGTGTGCGCGGCCCTGGCCGAACACGACGGCGTCGTCTCCCTCGGCGGCGGCGCGGTCACCTCGCCGGCCGTGCGAGAGGCTCTCGCCGGCCACACCGTGGTGTACCTCGAAATCAATGCGGCCGAGGGGATTCGGCGTACCTCGGGTGGGACGGGCCGTCCACTGCTGGCCGGCACCGATCCCGAGGAGACGTTCCGCAAGTTGATGGCGGAGCGTGTGCCGTTGTACCGCGAGGTCGCCACCATGCGGGTCAACACCAACCGCCGTAACCCCGGTGCGGTCGTCCGTCACATCGTCGCGCGTCTGGAGTGCAACTCCGTCGAGCAGCAGCCGCCGCGCAAGCGGCGCAGGCCGGCGTGGCGGCGATTGCCCACTGTTCTCAATCCCGGTCCCATCACCGAGGCCCCGCCGAGTCCATCGGCCCTGGCCCGCCAAGCGGAAGCGCGTAATGACTGAACCCGTGACCGTCGACGTCCAGGTCGACCGGCCGTACCCCGTGATCATCGGCACCGGCCTGCTCGCCGATCTGACCCGGATCCTCGCCGATCGCCACAGGGTGGCGATTCTGTACCAGCCCACGTTGGCTGCGACCGCAGAGGCGATCCGTAGTGCCTTGGCGGACAACGGTGTCGACGCTCACCGCATCGAGATTCCGGACGCCGAGGCGGGCAAGGAACTGCCCGTTCTCGGGTTCATCTGGGAAGTGTTGGGCCGCATCGGGATCGGTCGCAAGGATGCCGTCGTCAGCCTCGGCGGGGGAGCGGCGACCGATGTCGCTGGCTTCGCCGCCGCCACCTGGCTGCGTGGCGTCGACGTCGTGCACGTTCCGACCACGCTGCTCGGCATGGTGGACGCAGCGGTGGGCGGGAAGACCGGCATCAACACCGACGCGGGTAAGAACCTGGTCGGGGCGTTTCATCAACCGCTCGCCGTACTGGTCGACCTTGCGACGCTGGAGTCGTTGCCGCGCAACGAGATCGTGGCTGGCATGGCCGAGATCGTCAAGGCCGGTTTCATTGCCGATCCCGTCATCCTTGACCTGATCGAGGCCGACCCCGAAGCCGCGCTCGACCCCTCCGGCACCGTGCTACCCGAGCTGATCCGCCGTGCCATCGCGGTCAAGGCTGAGGTGGTGGCCGCCGATGAGAAGGAATCGGAGCTCCGCGAGATCCTCAACTACGGCCACACCCTGGCCCACGCGATCGAGCGGCGCGAGCGCTACAAATGGCGGCACGGGGCGGCCGTCTCGGTCGGCCTGGTGTTCGCCGCCGAACTCGGCCGGTTGGCCGGACGGCTCGACGATGCCACCGCCGACCGGCACCGGGCCATCCTGACCTCGCTGGGGTTGCCGGTGGACTACGACGCCGACGCCTTCCCTCAGCTGCTGGAGCACATGGCGGGCGACAAGAAGAACAGGTCCGGTGTGCTGCGCTTCGTGGTGCTCGACGGGCTGGGCAAACCAGGGCGTCTCGAGGGGCCCGATCCGTCGTTGTTGGTGGCCGCCTACTCGGAGATCGGGGTTCGATGAGCGCTCGCGCGAAGAGCATGAGTGCGATGAGCGCTCGCGCAGCGACAGTGCATGTGGTGAACGGACCCAACCTGGGCCGGCTCGGCCGGCGGGAGCCCGCGGTCTACGGCAACACCACCCACGACGACCTGGTCGCGATGATCGAGCAGGAGGCCGACGAACTCGGCCTGACGGTTACCGTGCGGCAGTCGGACAGCGAGGCCGAACTACTGGGCTGGATTCACGATGCCGCCGACGCGGGTGAGGCGGTGATCCTCAATGCCGGTGCGTTCACACACACGTCGGTGGCGCTGCGGGACGCCTGCTCGGAGTTGACCGCCCCGTTGATCGAGGTGCACATCTCGAATGTCCACGCCCGGGAGGAGTTCCGGCACCACTCGTACCTGAGTGCGGTCGCGACCGGCGTCATCGTCGGTCTCGGCGTGCAGGGGTATCTGTTGGCCCTGCGCTACCTCGCCGCTCAAGCCTGACGGTCGCCGTTCGGCGTCTCGTCGGTGCCACCCGATGAGCCGACCGCGGCGGTCGGCTGTGCGTCGTCGCGGACGGCCTCGAAGACATCGGTGTCGGCACGGTCGGTGTCGGTGCCCTCCCGCTGCCGCTCCAGGGGCGCCGAGTTGCGGTCAATGAGGTAGCGGCCTACGGCCACACCGGCGATGGCGGTCAGGAAGGTCACCAGCGCGGTGAACGCGGCGAAGGTGGTGATCTCGTTGAGGAGAGCCTCGGCGTAGACGTTGTTGTAGAAGAGCGAGATGAACCACGCCACGAACCCGCTGACGACGCCGGCGAAGAGTCCGGCGAGCAGCCACGTCATCGCGAGGTCACCACGACGGTCGGGGTCGGGATTGGCTGCCGCGTCAGCACGGCCGTCGAGGATGCCCCAGACGAACGAGGCGAGGCCGAACAACACCACCAGCGTCACACTGATCAGAAGTGCCTGGGTTTCCCAGGCGTTGATCAACGCGCCTTGAAGCAATCGGACGACGACCATCAGGGCGGCGAACACCAGTCCGCGCAGCAACCACTTGCTCATGAGGGCACACCCTAGCGAGTACGGTCATGCACCGTGACGATTTCCCAGCGCAGGGAGAGGTTGCGTCGCCGACTCGCCGCGGTCGAGCTGGACGCAATGTTGATAACAGACCTGGTCAACGTGCGTTATCTGTCCGGATTCACCGGTTCCAACGCGGCATTGTTGATTCGTGTCGACGACGACACACCCGTGTTGGCGACCGACGGGCGCTACGTGACGCAGGCCGCGGCGCAGTCCCCGGACGCCGAGGTCGTCATCGAACGGGCATGCGGCCCGTATCTGTCGGCGTGCGCCGCTGAACGCGGAGTGCGCAGGCTCGGCTTCGAGAGCCACGTCGTCACCGTGGACGGGTTCGCCACCCTTAAGCATGCAGCGGGTGCCGTCGAGTTCGTCCGTGCCGCGGGCACCGTCGAGGCGCTGCGCGAGGTCAAGGATGCCGGCGAGATCGCGATGCTTCGCCTGGCCTGCGAGGCCGCCGATGCCGCGCTGGCCGATCTGGTGGCGGCGGGCGGGCTGCGGCCGGGCCGCACCGAGAAGGAGGTCGCCCGCGACCTGGAGTCCCGGATGCTCGACCACGGCGCTGACGGGGTGTCGTTCGAGACCATCGTGGCGGCGGGGCCCAACTCGGCGATCCCACACCACCGTCCGACCGACGCGACACTGGCCGCGGGTGACCTGGTCAAGATCGACTTCGGTGCCCTGGTGGCGGGCTACCACTCGGATATGACGAGGACCTTCGCGCTGTCGCCCGTCGCGCAGTGGCAGCTCGACGTCTACGACCTGGTGGCCACGGCTCAGCGGCTGGGGCGAGAGGCGCTGGCGCCGGGGGTGTCGCTACGCGACGTCGACAGTGCATCGCGGCAGGTCATCGCCGATGCCGGGTACGCGGAGAACTTCGGCCACGGGCTCGGACACGGGGTCGGACTGCAGATCCACGAAGCGCCGGGAATCAGCGCGTCCTCCGCCGGTACACTGCTTGCTGGTTCTGCCGTGACCGTGGAACCCGGTGTATACCTGCCCGGCTACGGCGGTGTCCGCATCGAGGACACACTGGTCGTGGGCAGTGCGAACACACCCGCACCCGAATTGCTTACCCGGTTCCCCAAGGAACTGGCCATCCTTTAGGAGTTGTACCCAACGTGGCTTCGACCGCAGATTTCAAGAACGGACTCGTCCTGCAGATCGACGGCCAGCTGTGGCAGATCACCGAGTTCCAGCACGTCAAGCCCGGCAAGGGGCCGGCATTCGTGCGCACCAAGCTCAAGAACGTGGTGTCCGGCAAGGTTGTCGACAAGACCTACAACGCCGGTGTGAAGGTCGAGACCGCGACCGTCGACCGGCGCGATGCCACCTACCTGTACCGCGACGGCAGCGACTTCGTGTTCATGGACTCCGAGAACTACGAGCAGCACCCGCTTCCGGAGGCGCTGGTCGGGTCCTCCGCCGACTACCTGTTGGAGAGCATGCCGGTCCAGATCGCGTTCCACGACGGCGTGCCGCTGTACCTCGAGCTTCCCGTCACCGTCGAGCTGGTGGTCAGCCACACCGACCCGGGTCTGCAGGGTGATCGCTCCAGCGCGGGCACCAAGCCGGCCACCATGGAGACGGGTGCCGAGATCCAGGTGCCGCTGTTCATCAACACCGGTGACAAGCTCAAGGTCGATTCCCGTGACGGCAACTACCTGGGTCGGGTGAATGCCTGACCGCCGATCCGACCGGGGTCGGCATCAGGCCCGCAAGCGGGCCGTAGAAGTCCTGTTCGAGGCCGAGGCGCGTGGTATGACCGCCGCAGAGATCGCGGACTCACGAACCACCCTGGCCGAGAGCGACGCCGAGACCTCGGGCCTGAACCCGTACACGGTGACCGTCGCGCATGGCGTCACCGAGCACGCCGCCCACATCGACGACCTGATCTCGGCGCACCTGCAGGGCTGGACCCTGGAGCGGCTTCCCGCTGTCGACCGCGCGATCCTGCGCGTCGCGGTGTGGGAGCTGCTGCACGCCGAGGACGTTCCCGAGCCGGTCGCTGTCGACGAGGCCGTCGAGCTGGCCAAGAAGCTGTCAACCGATGACTCCCCGGGCTTCGTCAACGGAGTGCTGGGCCAGGTCATGCTCGTCACCCCGCAGATCCGTGCGGCGGCCGCCGCGGTACGCGGAGCCGCAGCCCCACCTGAGGCATAGCGGACATCTGGTCTCACGCCGAGTGCCCCGCGATCCACTTACGCGCGCGGTCGAGGATGGCGTGGGGGTCGAACGTGTCGGCGGTCCACGTCGTGGAGCGAACGGACCCGCGGGGGGCGTAGCGCGACATGATGTCGACGTGATGGGGCAGGACGATGAACCGCTCCAGGTCGTCTTCGCTGGCCCAGATCGAGATCGAGCCGCTGCGCGCGGCGGCAGGCACCGACCAGAGCCACAGGCCGACAGCTCCGGGCATGGCGTACCAGCCCATGCGCGTGCGCATTCCGTTGACGGCGACAGCCGGAAGCGTATGCAGATGATGTACCGCGAAGTCGGTGACGCTGACCACGACGGGAGCGTCTGCAGGATCGTGCGGCCCAGGCATCCACGGTGTCAGCAGCGGGGCGGACGACGAGGTGTGAGCGGTTTTCGTGTGGGCCATGACTCAAGGTTGTCCGTAGAATTGGCATGTGTCACGATCCAATTCTGACCGCGATAAACAGACCAATTCTGTGGATCCCGGTTATCCGCTGGATGTCTTGCTCGCATTGGATCGCTCCGAACGCCGGGGGTTGCGCGAGCAGCTGCAGCAGCAGTTGAGGTCGGCCATCCAGCAGGGGCAGCTGGCCCCAGGGACATTGCTGCCACCGTCACGCACGTTGGCCCGGGATCTCGGCGTCGCCCGCAGTGTGGTGGTTGATACGTATGAATATCTCGCCGCAGATGGATATCTGGGCGGTCGGCAGGGATCTGGCACGCGGGTGTTGCCCATTGCCCAACCGGTGTTCGCACCGCCAACCGTCAGGACCGAGCCCGATCGTGCGGTCCGTTTCATCGGTGGGCTGCCCGACCCCGCATTGTTTCCGCGAGCGGAATGGCTGCGGCATTACCGCGCGGCGCTGAACGATGTGCCGAACCGTGGGCTTGGGTATCCGGGACCGCATGGGGCGCAGCAGTTGCGGGAGGCGTTGACCAACTACCTCGGTCGGGTGCGCGGCGTTGCGGCCACCCCCGACAGAGTCGTGGTCACCGGCGGCCTGACCCAGGCTGTGGTCCTGATCTGTCGAGCGCTGCGGTCTCGCGGTGTCGAGGCGGTTGCCGTCGAAGACCCTGGCTTCGGGTTTCATCGGGCAGCCATCGCCAACACCGGGCTGCGGGTGGTGCCGATACCGGTTGACGACGACGGACTGGACGTCGCCCGCCTAGCCCGCCACCACGACGTCGGCGCCGTCGTGGTGGCGCCCGCGCACTCCTATCCGACAGGAGCGGTGCTCAGCGCCTCGCGCCGCACCGCGCTGGTCAATTGGGCAGAACGCCACGACGGCGTGGTCATCGAGGACGACTACGACGCGGAGTTTCGCTACGACCGGGCACCCATCGGAGCGCTCCAGGGACTTGCGCCAGAACGAGTCGCGTACGCGGGGTGTGCGAGCAAGATGCTGACGCCCGCGCTGCGCCTTGGCTGGATTGTCTTGCCGGGCTGGCTTGTTCAGGATGTGGTCCGGGAAAAGCTGCTTGATGACATGGGTACCACCATGCTCGAACAATTGGCGCTCGCACGCTTCATTGAATCCGGCGGATTGGCTCGGCATCTTCGTCGTGTACGCCCAGTCTATCGCCGCCGACGCGACGCCACCCTCGAGGTGCTCTCGACGGCGCTTCCGGGAGCGGTACCCACCGGCGTGGCAGCGGGCCTGCATCTGTATGTACAACTGCCGAACGGGTGCGACGAATCGAGCCTCATCGAGGCGGCACGCCAGCGGAGCGTCCTCATCGAGGGAGCTAGCGAGCACTGGTCCGATCCACGTTCGGCGCTACCGGCGTTGGTGCTTGGCTACGGTGCGATCGCCGAGTCCGCGATCCGCGACGGGCTGGCGACCCTCGGGTCGATCTACCGCGGCGCTGTGAGCGACTAGGCGGTGTCGCGGACGAATCCGGCGATCACCTCGCCGAGTTCCTCACCGCGCTGCTCCTGGACGAAGTGGCCCGCGCCCGTGATCGTGTGATGGCGCATTCCGCGGGCGCCAGGCACCCGTTTCTGAAACACCGTCTCCCAGCCACGGGTGGCGGGGTCGCCGTCCGAGTACGCGGTGAGGAACGGACGGTGCCACTGTTCGAGAGCCGCCATGGTGGCTCGCCCGATCGCGGCGCCCGGGTCGTTGCGCGTGAGTGGCACCAGTGCCGTCATCTGGCGCAGGCCGGCCTGGTGCGCGCGGTCGGGAAACGGTGCGTCGTACGCGGCGAGCACCCCAGCATCGAGCGGCCCGGCCACGGCGTTCAGGAACAGGCTGGGCGTGACGTCGGGGGAGCGCTGATGAAGTCTCCGCTCCTGAAGGGGGCGGTTTCCGTACTGGCTGCCGTTGTTAGGCGGCGGTTTTCCGGTTTTGACGCTTCGCAGCCTGCCAAGTGGCGTTGGGCTCCACGTCCTGCGAGGCCACTTCCTGGCCCCGGTGTTTGATCACGATCGCGGCATTGGTGTCAGCGTTTCCGATCCACCCGCATGAGGGGTTCGCACATCGGAACACCGCTTGGCTTTCGCGTTGCCCCTCCGCGGTGGACCCGCATCGGTGACACGTCTGTGACGTGCCGTGTGGCCGGACCCGGATTACCCGCGCCCCTGCTTGATCTGCTTTGTAGGTGAGCAGTGTCAGGATCTGTGTCCATCCCTGATCGAGGATGGACCGGTTCAACCCGGACTTCTGTTTGACGTTCACCCCCGGGTCCTCGATGGTGCCTCGTGCGCTGTGGGTCATGTTCTTCACCCGCAGGTCCTCAACCACCAACATTGCCACCCCGGTAGCGACCAGTGCAGCGCTCACCTGGTGGGCGAAGTCATACCGGCGCCGGGCTTGGCGGGCTTTGACCGCCGCGAGCTGGGTGTAGGTGTGCAGGAGTCTGCGGCTTGATCTGTGGCCGCGGGGTCTTCCTGCCCGCTGCCGGGCGGCCCTACGTTCGAGCCGGTACAGACGCTTCCTCTCTCCCGATCCGAGGGTGGCGGCTTGATCGATGAACGCCCCGTCCGACAGCGCCAGCGTGTGGGTCACGCCGCGGTCGATACCGACACTGCCCCTTTCAACTCGCCGCGCACAGGGTGTGACAACCCGGTTTTCACCCCGAACCACCAGCATCCAGCCGGTCGCCTCCCGCACTACCCGCGCACCCGTGACGCGTTCAGGCATCGCACGGTGCAGCCGGACCTTCACCGCCCCTACCTTCGGGATCGCGGCCGTGGCCCACTTACTGTTGAGCCGGGTGAGGTTCAAGTCCCGCGCTTGTGGCACGTCAACTGCGCGGCGCGCCCTGCGCGTCTTCCAGGTCGGCCGCCCATGGGTGCCGTTCCAATAGTTCGACCAGGCCTGCTTATAGGCCCTGAGCACCTGCTGGGCAGCCTGCGCGGGCAGGATCGCGAGCCAGTCGATGTCGTTGCGGGCCTGCCGGATCGCGGCATCGGACTCCGCCCACGACGGCCACCGCTTCGATGCCGCGTGAAACGTGTGGTGTGCGTGGATCAAATTCCACAAGGCCCGGGCAGCGCCAGCCTGCCGGGCCAGCACCTGCGACTGCGCCGGCGATGGCGCCAGCGGGTACTTCACACACCGCTTGATCACCATCAACTCGCTCACAACGGCAGTATCGGCCACACCTCTGACATTGCGCTGACGTCGAAGCCCAGCTACCCGACTACAACGGTGAACACGACCACATCCATCTGCTGGTGCACTACCCACCAAAAGTCGCACTATCGACGTTGGTCAACAGCCTGAAAGCCAGTCGACGTGGCGTGCGAACGTGTAATCGGTTGGCTCCGTGAGCTTGTCGGATCGACCGAAACCGATGTTGTCGGGCGCGATGACGCGCAGACCCGCTCCGGTCAGCGCGGGAATCACGCTGCGATACAGATATGACCACGTGGGCTGGCCGTGCAGGAGCAGGACGACCCGACCGTCGGACGGGCCCGTGTCGACGTAGTGCATCCGCAGTGGTGCGATCCGACGAGTCTCGACCTCGAGGTAGTTCGGCGGGAAGGGGAAACCCGGCAGATCGGCGAAGCGTTCCTCTGGGGTCCTCAGCACGCTCATCGCACCCGCTCCTCGCAGTGGTGTCGCCGAGTCGGCTACGACTCGAGCGCCTGATAGGTCCGCTTGACCCACTTGGGCTGCGCGGACTGCAGCTTCAGCAGCGACGTGTTGCCCGCGACGGCCGCTGCCGCGGAGTCGGGGCTGAGGTCGGGCATGTTCTGGACGAGGTAGATCATCACGCGGTCGACAGAGGGGTCGGCCTGCCACCAGGTGCCGTACGCGCCGGGCCATCCGAATGTGCCGAGTCCACCGGGACCGAACAACTGGCGGGACTGCGCCGGATCGGTGACCACCGACAGGTTCAGCCCGAAGCCGCGCCCGCGCCAGAACGGCATCCCCAGGAAGGGGTGGCGCTTCTGCTCGGTGGTGAGCCGGTCGGTGCGCATCAGGTCGACGGACTTCTCCGACAGGACCCGGACCCCGTCGAGTGTTCCGCCAGCGAGCAGCATCCGTGCGAAGGCCAGGTAGTCGTCGGCGGTTGACCACAGCCCCGCGCCACCGGCGCAGAACGTCGGCGGTGTCACCGGAGCCGGGCCCATGACATCGTCGCGGAGCGTGCCATCGGCTTCAACCTTGTACATCGTGGCGGCCCGTCGACGGCCCTCGTGGCTGACCGCGAAACCGCTGTCGGACATGCCGAGCGGCTCGAAGATCCGGGTGGCCAGGACGTCACCGAGAGGCCTGCCCTCGATACGGGACAGTGCGATGCCGAGGACGTCGGTGGCGTGGCTGTAGGTCATGCGATCGCCGGGCTGGTGGGCCAGCGGCAGCGCTGCGAGCTCGTTGAGCCAGCGGTCCTGGTCCTGGCGGAACATCAGTTTCCCGTACGCCCGGCTCAGTGGCGCTCCCACCGAGAACGCGTATGCCAGCCCGCTGCGGTGGGTCATCAGATCGTCGAACGTGATGGGCCGCTGCGCGGGCACGGTCCGTTCCAGCGGCCCGGCCGGGTCTGCCATCACCCGCATGCCCGCGAGTTCGGGCAGCCACTCGGTGACGGGGTCCGACAGCGTGAACCGGCCCTCCTCGAGCAGCGACATCGCGGCAGCCACCGTGACGGGCTTGCTCATCGAGGCGATGCGGAAGATCGTGTCGCGCTGCATCGGCAGTTTCGCGGAGACGTCGCGGTGGCCGAGTTCGTTGACCTGCAGCACGCTGCCGCCCTGCCACACCATCGTGACCGCGCCGGCGAGCAGCCCTGCGTCGATCACCTCTTGGATGGATGCCTGGTTCCCGTCGAGCTTCATTCGGCTCAGCGTAGCCAGCGTTCCCGCGACGGTGGCCTCGGCCGGGGTGCGCCCGCGCTGGTGATAGAGTCTGCCGCAGTTTGGCATCCTTTAACGATCCGTCCGGTGAGGCGGAGAAGGAGGTCCGGGTCAACCATGTCTGGCTCAGTCACCCCCAGTCCCGACCGGGAATTGTTGTCCCCGTCGGATGTGAACCGGACCGTCTCCCGCATCGCACACCAGATCATCGAGAAGACCGCCCTCGACGGCGCCGACGCGCCTCGGGTGGTCCTGTTGGGCATTCCGACAAGAGGCGTCACGCTGGCGACACGGTTGGCGCGCAACATCACCGAGTTCTCCGGTGTCGAGGTCGCCGCCGGGGCACTCGACGTGACCCTCTACCGTGACGACCTCATGTCCAAGCCGCCAAGAGCGCTGGCCGTGACGACGATCCCCGACGGTGGCATCGACGGCTCGATCGTCGTACTCGTCGACGACGTGCTCTACTCCGGGCGCACCGTGCGAGCCGCACTGGACGCGCTGCGCGACGTTGGACGGCCACGCGCCGTGCAACTTGCGGTGTTCGTGGACCGCGGCCATCGAGAGCTGCCGATCCGCGCCGACTACGTCGGCAAGAACGTCCCCACCTCCCGCACCGACAACATCATGGTGCGGCTGGCCGAGCTGGACGACCAAGACGGGGTGTGGATCGCGAGTACCGGAGGTCCGACGAGATGACCAGACACCTGCTCGCCGCGGGCGACCTGACACGCGATGAGGCCACCGCGATCCTCGACGACGCCGATCGGTTCCGCGAGGCGCTGCTGGGCCGCGAGGTCAAGAAGCTGCCGACACTGCGCGGCCGCACCATCATCACGATGTTCTACGAGAACTCGACTCGCACGCGGGTGTCATTCGAGGTCGCGGGCAAGTGGATGAGCGCCGACGTGATCAACGTCAGTTCCTCGGGCAGCTCTGTCGCCAAGGGAGAGTCGCTGCGCGACACGGCACTCACGCTGCGCGCGGCGGGTGCGGACGCCCTGATCATCCGCCATCCCGCATCCGGTGCGGCCCAGCAGTTGGCCGAGTGGACCGCTGAGCCGGACGGCCGGCGGGCAGGAGCGGAGCGACTTGGGGAATTGACCGGGGGACCTGCGGTGATCAACGCAGGCGACGGCACCCATGAGCACCCGACGCAGGCGCTGCTCGACGCGTTGACCATTCGCCAGCGGCTGGGATCGATCGAGGGCAAGCGGGTCGTCATCGTCGGCGATGTGCTGCACAGTCGGGTGGCGCGGTCCAACGTGCTGCTGCTCGCGACGCTGGGCGCCGAGGTCGTGCTGGTCGCACCGCCCACGCTGCTTCCGGTCGGGGTGTCGACCTGGCCCGTGACGGTGTCGCACGATCTCGATGCCGAACTGCCAGCCGCCGACGTCGTCCTGATGCTGCGGGTACAGGCCGAGCGTATGAACGGCGGCTTCTTCCCGTCGGCACGGGAGTACTCGGTCTTCTACGGCCTCTCGGACAAACGGCTTGCCACGCTGTCCGAGGGGGCAGTGGTCCTGCACCCCGGCCCGATGCTGCGCGGTATGGAGATCGCATCGTCGGTCGCCGACTCGTCGCAGTCCGCGGTGCTCCAACAGGTGTCCAATGGTGTCCACGTCAGGATGGCGGTCCTGTTCCATCTTTTGGTGGGCGCGGGCAGTGAAGCGGTAGAGGTGAGTGCATGACATCTGACAATCCCGGGTCGCCGCTGCCGCTCCTGATTCGGGGCGTCCGCTTGTACGGCGAGGGTGACGCGGTCGACGTGCTCGTCGACGGCGGTCAGATCGCAGAGATCGGTCCCGACCTGGCGGTGCCCGACGGCGGTGTCGTCGTCGACGCGCACGGCCAGGTGCTGCTGCCCGGCTTCGTCGACCTGCACACGCATCTGCGCGAACCCGGCCGCGAGTACGCCGAGGACATCGAGACCGGTTCTGCCGCAGCAGCGCTCGGCGGATACACCGCCGTCTTCGCGATGGCCAACACCGACCCCGTCGCCGACAGCCCGGTGGTCACCGACCACGTGTGGCACCGCGGCCAGCAGGTCGGCCTCGTCGACGTGCACCCGGTCGGAGCGGTCACCGTCGGATTGGCGGGCAAGCAGCTCACCGAGATGGGCCTGATGGCAGCCGGCGTGGCCCGGGTCCGGATGTTCTCGGACGACGGCATCTGCGTGGACGACCCGCTGCTGATGCGACGTGCGCTGGAGTACGCCACGGGACTCGGGGTGCTCATCGCCCAGCACGCCGAGGAGCCGAGGCTGACCGTCGGCGCCATCGCCCACGAGGGTGCCAACGCGGCCCGGCTGGGTCTCGCGGGCTGGCCGCGGGCCGCCGAGGAGTCGATCGTGGCGCGCGACGCGCTGCTGGCCCGCGACGCCGGAGCCCGCGTGCACATCTGCCACGCATCGACGGCGGGCACCGTCGAACTCATCAGATGGGCCAAGGAACAAGGCATCTCGATCACCGCCGAGGTGACGCCGCACCATCTGCTGCTGGACGACACCCGGCTGGTGAGCTATGACGGACGCAACCGGGTCAACCCCCCGCTGCGCGAGTCCAGCGACGCCGTGGCGCTGCGGCAGGCCCTCGCTGACGGTGTGATCGACTGTGTGGCAACCGATCATGCGCCCCACGCCGCACACGAGAAGATGTGCGAGTTCGCCTCGGCTCGGCCCGGCATGCTGGGCCTGCAGACGGCGCTGTCAGTGATCGTCGAGACGATGGTGGCACCAGGCCTGATGACGTGGCGCGACGTCGCCCGGGTGATGAGTGAGGCCCCAGCCGCGATCGTGGCACTACCCGATCAGGGCCGACCGCTGGAGGTGGGCGAGCCGGCCAACCTGACCGTCGTCGATCCCGACGCCACCTGGACGGTCAGCGGCGCCGACCTGGCCAGCCGTTCGGACAACACGCCGTACGAAACCATGACGCTGCCCGCCACGGTCACGCTGACGGTGTTGCGCGGCAAGGTCACTGCGCGGGATGGGAAGAGTCCGGCGCAGGAGAGCGCAGCGACCGGGGGGTCAGCACAGTGAACACCCCGACGCTCGTCATATCACTGATCATGGCCGCGGTGCTCGTGCTGTTGATCGCCTTCTTCATCCGGCAGATGATGCGCGGCTGGCTGCAGCGCGCCCAACGGCAGGTCGAGATGATCGGTGCGCTACCGCCGCTTCCCGATACGGTCGGCCCGGCGATCATCCCGGCGACTCGGGGTCTGTACGTCGGCAGCACCATTGCGCCGAGCTGGCAGGACCGCATCGCGGTGGGCGATCTCGGCTTCCGCAGCAAGGCTGTGCTCACCCGCTACCCGGAGGGCATCATGGTGCAGCGCACCGGAGCCGGCCCCATCTGGATTCCCGACGAGTCGATCACCGCGCTGCGCACCGAGCGCGGTATCGCAGGCAAGGCACTCACCTATGACGGCATCCTGGCGATTCGCTGGAAGCTGCCGTCGGGCACCGAGATTGACACTGGGTTTCGCAGCGATGACCGCCGTGAACTCGCCAACTGGATTCAGGAGGAGACAGCGTGACGGCCAGCGGGCAGCGAAGCGCATCGCGCAGAGGTGGAGTGGCCGTACTGGTCCTCGAGGACGGCAGAGTTTTCACCGGCACCCCGTTCGGTGCGATTGGGCAGACTCTGGGCGAGGCGGTGTTCTCCACCGGAATGTCCGGCTATCAGGAGACACTGACCGACCCGAGCTATCACGGGCAGATTGTGGTCGCCACGGCACCGCAGATCGGCAACACCGGATGGAACGGTGAGGACAGTGAGAGTCGCGGAGACAAGATCTGGGTGGCCGGCTACGCCGTGCGCGACCCGTCGCCGCGGGCATCCAACTGGCGCGCCACCGGGACACTCGATGACGAACTGATCCGCCAGGGGATCGTCGGCATCGCCGGTATCGACACGCGGGCGGTGGTACGCCACCTGCGCACCGCCGGATCGATGAAGGCCGGTGTGTTCTCCGGTGACGCCCTGGCGCCGACCGACGAGCTGCTGGATCGAGTGCGGGGCCAGGCGTCGATGCTCGGTGCCGACCTTGCCGGCGAAGTCAGCACCGACGAGGCCTATGTGGTGGAACCCGAAGGCGCCCAGCGGTTCACCGTCGCCGCGCTGGACCTCGGCATTAAGACCAACACACCGCGCAACTTCGCCCTCCGGGGTATCCGCAGCCACGTGTTGCCGTCGGCGGCAACGTTTGACCAGATCGCCGACCTCAAGCCCGACGGGGTGTTCCTGTCGAATGGGCCGGGGGACCCCGCGACCGCCGACCACGTCGTCAGCGTGACGCGGCAGGTGCTGGAGGCGGGGATTCCGCTGTTCGGCATCTGCTTCGGCAACCAGATCCTCGGTCGGGCGCTGGGCCGGTCCACGTACAAGATGGTGTTCGGCCACCGCGGCATCAACATTCCCGTGATGGACCACACCACCGGCAGGGTCGCCGTCACCGCACAGAATCACGGTTTCGCGCTGGAGGGTGAGGCGGGCGAGGAGTTCGACACGCCGTTCGGCCGGGCCGTCGTCAGCCACACCTGCGCCAACGACGGTGTCGTCGAGGGCATCAAGCTCGTCAACGGCCGGGCCTTCTCGGTGCAGTACCACCCGGAGGCGGCTGCGGGACCACACGACGCGAACTATCTGTTCGACCAGTTCGTCGACCTCATGGCAGGAGAGAAGTAGATGCCACGTCGCACAGATCTCAACCACGTCCTGGTGATCGGTTCGGGACCGATCGTGATCGGACAGGCCTGCGAGTTCGACTACTCGGGCACCCAGGCCTGCCGCGTACTGCGCGCGGAGGGCCTGCAGGTCAGCCTGGTCAACTCGAACCCGGCGACCATCATGACCGACCCCGAGTACGCCGACCACACCTACGTCGAGCCCATCACGGCCGAGTTCGTCGAGAAGGTCATCGCCCAGCAGGCCGAGCGCGGCAACAGGATTGACGCGGTGCTGGCCACGCTCGGCGGCCAGACAGCCCTGAACACCGCCGTCGCACTGTACGAGGGCGGCGTGCTCGAGAAGTACGGCGTCGAGATGATCGGCGCCGACTTCGACGCCATTCAGCGCGGCGAGGACCGACAGAAGTTCAAGGACATCGTCGCCAAGGTCGGTGGCGAGTCCGCCAAGTCGCGGGTCTGCTTCACGATGGACGAGGTCCGCGACACCGTCGCGGAGCTGGGTCTGCCGGTCGTTGTTCGGCCCTCCTTCACGATGGGTGGGCTCGGCTCGGGCATGGCGTACAGCGTCGAGGACGTCGAGCGGATGGCAGGCGAGGGCCTGGCCGCATCGCCCACCGCCAATGTGCTCATCGAGGAGTCGATCTACGGCTGGAAGGAGTTCGAGCTCGAGCTGATGCGCGACCACCGGGACAACGTCGTGGTGGTCTGCTCGATCGAGAACTTCGACCCCATGGGCGTGCACACCGGCGACTCGGTGACCGTCGCGCCCGCCATGACGCTGACCGACCGCGAGTACCAGAAGATGCGCGACCTGGGCATCGACATCCTGCGTGAGGTGGGCGTCGACACCGGCGGCTGCAACATCCAGTTCGCGATCGACCCGGCCGACGGCCGACTGATCGTCATCGAGATGAACCCCCGGGTGTCGCGCTCGAGCGCGTTGGCGTCCAAGGCGACGGGCTTCCCGATCGCGAAGATCGCCGCCAAGCTGGCGATCGGCTACACGCTCGACGAGATCGTCAACGACATCACCAAGGAGACGCCGGCCTGCTTCGAGCCGACGCTGGACTACGTCGTGGTGAAGGCGCCGCGGTTCGCGTTCGAGAAGTTCCCCGGCGCCGATCCCACGCTGACCACCACCATGAAGTCGGTGGGCGAGGCGATGTCGCTGGGCCGCAACTTCATTGAGGCGCTCGGCAAGGTGATGCGGTCGCTGGAGACCGACCGCGCCGGGTTCTGGACCGGCGCCGACCCCGAGGGCACGGTCGACGACCTGCTGCTGCGTCTGCGCACGCCCACCGATGGCAGGCTCTACGACATCGAGATGGCGCTGCGGCTGGGCGCCAGCGTCGAACGGGTTGCCGAGGCGTCCGGGGTCGACCCCTGGTTCATCGAGCAGATCAACGGTCTGGTGGCGCTGTGGGCCGAGCTTCGGGATGCCCCGGTGCTCGACGAGGATCTACTGCGCAGGGCCAAGCACAGCGGCCTGTCCGATCGTCAGATCGCCGCGCTGCGTGCCGAACTCGCCGGTGAGATGGGTGTCCGTTCGCTGCGCGAGCGCCTCGACATCCACCCCGTGTACAAGACGGTGGACACCTGCGCCGCCGAGTTCGAGGCCAAGACGCCGTACCACTACAGCAGCTACGAACTCGATCCGGCCGCCGAGACTGAGGTGGCGCCGCAGATCGAGAAGCCCAAGGTACTGATCCTGGGCTCCGGGCCGAACCGGATCGGTCAGGGCATCGAGTTCGACTACAGCTGCGTGCACGCGGCGACCACGTTGAGCGAGGCGGGTTTTGAGACCGTCATGATCAACTGCAATCCCGAGACGGTGTCCACCGACTACGACACCGCCGACCGGCTGTACTTCGAGCCGCTCACCTTCGAGGACGTGCTCGAGGTCTATCACGCCGAACAGCGCTCCGGCGCAGGCGGCCCCGGTGTTGTCGGGGTGATCGTGCAGCTCGGCGGACAGACCCCACTGGGTCTCGCGCAGCGGCTGGAGGACGCCGGGGTGCCGATCGTGGGCACGCTGCCCAAGGCGATCGACCTGGCCGAGGACCGCGGCGCGTTCGGTGAGGTGCTCAACCGGGCCGGGCTGCCCGCGCCGAGGTTCGGCACCGCGACGAGCTTCGATCAGGCCCGCAAGATCGCCGCCGAGATCGGCTATCCGGTACTGGTCCGGCCCTCGTATGTGCTTGGTGGGCGCGGTATGGAGATCGTCTACGACGAGGCCACGCTCGAGGGCTACATCACCCGCGCCACCCAGCTGTCGCCCGAGCATCCGGTGCTGGTCGACCGCTTCCTCGAGGACGCCATCGAGATCGACGTCGACGCGCTGTGCGACGGCAGTGAGGTCTACATCGGCGGTGTGATGGAGCACATCGAGGAGGCGGGCATTCACTCCGGTGACTCCGCGTGCGCGCTGCCGCCGGTCACACTGGGCCGCCAGGACATCGAGTCCGTGCGACGGGCCACCGAGGCGATTGCGTTCGGCGTCGGCGTGGTCGGCCTGCTCAACGTGCAGTACGCGCTCAAGGACGACGTGCTCTACGTGCTGGAGGCCAATCCGCGGGCGAGCCGCACGGTGCCGTTCGTGTCCAAAGCCACCGCCGTGCCGCTGGCCAAGGCGTGCGCCCGCATCATGCTCGGCGCCACCATCGCCCAACTCCGCGAGGAGGGCGTGCTGGCGAAGACCGGTGACGGTGCCAGTATCGCGTCCAATGCTCCGATCGCGGTGAAGGAGGCGGTACTGCCCTTCAACAGGTTCCGCAGGACCGACGGGTCGCAGGTCGACTCGCTGCTGGGGCCCGAGATGAAGTCGACGGGCGAGGTCATGGGTATCGACCGCGACTTCGGCACGGCGTTCGCCAAGAGTCAGACCGCGGCGTACGGCTCATTGCCTGCCACCGGAACGGTGTTCGTCTCGGTGGCCAACCGGGACAAGCGCTCGCTGGTCTTCCCGGTCAAGCGGCTGGCTGACCTTGGGTTCCGGGTGTTGGCCACCGAGGGCACCGCGGAGATGCTGCGCCGCAACGGCATTCCCTGCGACGAGGTGCGCAAGCACTTCGAGGAGGCGACACCGGATCGGCCCGCGATGTCGGCCGTCGAGGCCATCCGAGCCGGTGAGGTCGACATGGTGATCAACACGCCGTACGGCAACTCGGGGCCCCGCGTCGACGGCTACGAGATCCGTTCCGCGGCGGTGACGATGAACATTCCCTGCGTCACAACCGTTCAGGGTGCATCGGCGGCGGTGCAGGGTATCGAGGCCGGCATCCGCGGAGATATCGGCGTCCGGTCGCTGCAGGAGTTGCACAGCGCACTCGGCGCAACGAAGTGAGCGGGTTCGGGGCGCGACTGGCCGCGGCGGTCGCCGATCGTGGGCCGTTGTGCCTAGGCATCGATCCGCACCCCGAACTTCTCATGGCGTGGGGGCTGAGCGCCGACGCCACCGGCCTGCGCGCCTTCTCCGAGATCTGCGTCGAGGCCTTCGCCGGGTTCGCCGTCGTCAAACCGCAGGTCGCGTTCTTCGAGACGTATGGCGCGGCAGGGTATGCCGTGCTGGAGGACATCATCACCGCGCTTCGCGACGCGGGGGTTCTGGTGCTCGCCGACGCCAAGCGTGGTGACATCGGCACGACCATGGCGGCCTACGCCGCCGCATGGGCCGGTGAATCGCCGCTGGCGAGTGACGCCGTGACCGCGTCGCCCTACCTGGGCTTCGGGTCGCTGCGTCCGCTGCTGGACACCGCGGTGGCCAATGACCGCGGTGTGTTCGTGCTGGCCGCCACGTCCAATCCGGAGGGTGCGCAGGTGCAGCGCGCGATCTCCGATGGGCGGACGGTGGCGCAGTCGATCGTCGACCAGGTCGCGGCCGAGAACTGCGGCGCGGGTGCGGGATCGGTGGGTGTCGTCATCGGAGCAACACTGTCCGACGTACCCGACCTGGCCAACCTGGGCGGGCCGGTTCTGCTGCCCGGCGTCGGGGCGCAGGGGGGACGGCCCGAGGGGCTGGCCGGCCTCGGCGGTGCCGCCCCGGGAACCCTTTTGCCCGCGGTGTCGCGCGACGTGCTGCGGGCCGGTCCCGACGTCGCGGCGGTCCGGGCCGCGGGGGAGCGGATGCGCGACGCCGTCGCTCACCTCTGCCCGTAGGTGAACGGTGGGCGGATCGCCCGTGGGCGACCCGCCGCACCGTGCATCGGGTGGACCTGCTGGCCGTTCCAGTTGAACGGTTGGTGATCCGAGCGCGCCTGATCGATGCCGCGGTTGTCGCACGCGGGGGTGCCCGTACTCGCCATCTCGTCGGGCGGCCGGTTGGCCACGCCGCAACGACGCTAGGGCGGCGACGTGAGTCAGCTCTTTGGCTGCGATGTGTGCACGCTGTGCAAGCGGTAACGGATTGAAATCCGTTGACCGTCAAGAAGTTTGCGGAAGGCGCGCGGCCAGGAAGAATAGTGCGAACGGCAGCGTCAACTCGATGACCAGCATGGCCGAGTAGAACGCGTTCGGCGGTCCGGAGATCGCGACTGACGCCAGCCGGGCCAGCCCGCCCAGCAGGAACGCCGCCGCCAGCAGGGTGATTGGCCTTTGCTTGGCGGCGACGTCGGGCACGCACCAAAGGAAGGCCAGGCCGTAGCAGAGCAGGAGTGCGGCGAAGAATCGATGCTCACCCTCCGCGGTGGCGTTGAGCGGGCTGCCGCCGATGACGGCCGCACCGCCGAGGATCAGGTGCGCCACCGCGATGCCGACGATGGTCGCACCGGTCAGCGTCAGCAGAATCTGAGTCGTCCGTTGCATCGCAACCACTTCCCTCACGCGTCTACTACGCAACGTAGTTGAACGGGTGGGTGGTTGGCAATGACGTGCGGCCGGCGATGTCGCCATCACCGGCCGCACGTGCCTCATTCAAGTTCGGGTCAGGCTGCCTGCTGGGGCCGCCCCGTCGGGGCCTGTCAGGGCCGCGTGGGTCCAGGACGTCGGAAACCGCCCGCCAAGCCAGCTGCGGCGCTCGTGGAGGGCCGGGAGGGCGTGCTGAGACCGATCGGCACCGGACAGGCGCAGGTCATGGCCTTGGTTCTCATGGGAGACGTCCTTCCTTGGCACGCGGGGGGCACGTGCCGGGCCGGTAGCCCCCGACAGCCGCACGCTATCCAGCGCGGCTGTGGAAGTGCTTTGGCCAGCGTGTGAGGTCTCCGGGCGTGGCCAGAGTGACGTATGAAACGGGAGTGGCGGATGGGGTGTGGAGGATTGACACCTGAAGCGCTCCGACACGCCCGAGACGCGGTGACCAGCGAAAATTTCTCGACAGGACACCCGAACCGGGCCCGCCGTTGACTGTGAATGTCGCGGTCGAGATCTTCGACAGCCGTCCAATTTCGCGAAAACCCGCTGTACGCAGGCACGTCACAGTTCCTCCAGCCCGACGCGTCGGCGCCAATCTCCGGGATCGAGCCCGGCACGGCGATTCGCGCGGGCACTACACGCTGGGGATTCGGCCCAATAACGCGGGGGGTGGGGTTAGCTTTCGTCAGCCAGCGTGGGTACGGTCGTCGACGCTGGCTGGTTCTACCAGTCAAGACACAACAAGATGACGGCGAGATACGGAGGAAACCCGTGGCCCTTCCCCAGTTGACCGACGAACAGCGCGCGGCAGCGTTGGAGAAGGCTGCTGCCGCACGTCGAGCGCGAGCTGAGCTCAAAGATCGGCTCAAGCGCGGCGGCACCAACCTCAAGCAGGTCCTCAAGGATGCTGAGTCCGATGAGGTCTTGGGCAAGATGAAAGTCTCCGCACTTCTGGAGGCCCTTCCCAAGGTCGGCAAGGTCAAGGCACAGGAGATCATGACCGAACTGGAGATCGCTCCGACCCGCCGCCTGCGCGGCCTCGGCGATCGCCAGCGCAAGGCCCTCCTGGAGAAGTTCGACTTCACCAGCGATTAGGCACAGAGTTTGAATGCCGGCCGAGGGGCCGGACGGCGATGACGCGTGTCGTCGTGCTGTCCGGTCCCTCTGCCGTCGGCAAATCCAGCGTGGTGCGATGTCTCCGCGATCAGATTGCTGACCTGCACTTCAGCGTCTCCGCCACGACCCGGTCGCCAAGGCCGGGCGAAGTGGACGGAGTCGACTACTTCTTTGTCACACCTGAGCAGTTTCAGCGGTTGATCGATGACGGTGAGCTGCTGGAGTGGGCCGAGATCCACGGTGGACTGCATCGATCAGGCACCCCAGCCGGCCCAGTCCGGGAAGCCGTTCGGGCCGGGCATCCGGTTCTGATCGAGGTCGACCTGGCCGGTGCGCGGGCGGTTAAAGCCGCGATGCCGGAGGCACTGAGCGTGTTTCTCGCCCCCCCGAGCTGGGAGGCGCTCGAAAGCCGACTCGTCGGCCGCGGCACCGAGAGCGCCGAGGTCATGGCACGTCGGCTCGACACCGCAAGGGCCGAGCTGGCCGCCCAGGACAGCTTCGACACGGTGGTTGTCAACGCTCAATTGGAGTCAGCGTGTGCCGAATTGGTATCCTTGCTGGTGGGCCACTGATCACCCGGGCGCCAGCGGACACCCGGACCCCACCCGAAACATCCAGCCCCAAATGAAATGCCAGGAGAATTCTTCGTGAGCACCCCTGTCGAGAGCCCCGACTCCGACGCCACCATTGCCTACGACACACCGTTGGGTATCACCAACCCCCCGATCGATGAGCTGCTCGACCGCGCATCGAGCAAGTACGCCCTGGTCATCTACGCGGCCAAGCGTGCACGTCAGATCAACGATTACTACAACCAGCTCGGCGACGGCATCCTCGAGTACGTCGGACCGCTGGTTGAGCCGGGTCTGCAGGAGAAGCCGCTGTCGATCGCGATGCGTGAGATTCACGCAGACCTCCTCGAGCACTCCGAGGGTGGCGAGGGCTAGGTCCCGCGCGCAGGTGACTGGCCTCCTGGGCGAAGAGCGCACATGACCGAGCCGAAGCGGATCGTCGTTGGCGTCGCCGGAGGAATCGCGGCCTATAAGGCGTGCACGGTCGTCCGCCAGCTCACGGAGGCGGGTCACTCCGTACGGGTCGTCCCGACTGAGTCGGCGCTGAAGTTCGTCGGTGCCGCCACCTTCGAGGCGTTGTCCGGCAATCCCGTTCACACGGGCGTCTTCGAGAACGTCGACGAGGTACCGCACGTTCGCATCGGGCAGAACGCCGACCTCGTCGTCGTCGCACCGGCCACGGCGGACCTCCTTGCCCGTGCCGTCGCCGGACGTGCCGATGATCTGCTCACTGCCACGCTGCTGACGGCGCGCTGTCCGGTGATGTTCGCTCCGGCGATGCACACCGAGATGTGGTTTCACCCCGCCACCGTCGACAACGTGGCCACGCTGCGTCGCCGGGGTGTCGTGGTGCTTGAGCCGGCGTCGGGACGGCTCACCGGCGCCGACAGCGGCGCAGGTCGTCTGCCGGAGGCAGAGGAGATCTCCACCCTGGCGCACCTGCTGCTGGAACGCGGTGACGCTCTTCCGTACGACATGTCGGGTGTGAAGGTCCTCGTCAGCGCCGGTGGCACCCGAGAGACGATCGACCCGGTCCGGTTCATCGGCAATCGCAGTTCCGGCAAGCAGGGATATGCCGTGGCCCGCGTCGCCGCACAGCGCGGGGCCGAGGTCACCCTGATCGCAGGGAACACCGCGGGTCTGGTGGATCCCGCCGGCGTCGAGGTCGTGCACATCGGTTCGGCCAGCCAGTTGCAGGACGCCGTGTCCAAGCATGCACCCGACGCCCACGTCCTGGTGATGGCCGCCGCGGTCGCCGACTTTCGGCCCACACACGTTGCCACCAGCAAGATCAAGAAGACCCATGACCCCGGGACCGCCTCGGATGCGCCGATCATCGAACTCACGCGCACCGACGACATCCTGGCGGGGGCGGTTCGGGCGCGCTCGGACGGCCAACTTCCGAACATGCACGCGATCGTCGGCTTCGCCGCCGAGACGGGTGACGCGAACGGCGACGTGCTCTTCCATGCCCGCGCCAAACTGAAGCGCAAGGCCTGTGACCTCCTCGTCGTCAACGCGGTCGGGGAGGGCCGGGCATTCGAGGTGGACAGCAACGACGGCTGGCTGCTGGCCTCCGACGGCACCGAGGTTGCGCTGGAGCACGGGTCGAAGACGTTGATGGCCAGCCGCATCGTGGATGCGATCGGAGCCTTCCTGCAACACCGCGGCGGGTGACCAGACGCACCGAACATCCCGCGGCTAAGGGTTGCGCGTCACACCTGCGCACGCTTGGCTGCAACAGGTCACCGAGCCGCCCCGGCGGCGACATAAGGCGAAGCTATGATTTGCCTAACTAAGTATCGGAAAGGGATTAGACAGTGAGCAAAGCCCGGCTGTTTACCAGTGAGTCGGTCACCGAAGGCCACCCCGACAAGATCTGTGACGCCATCAGCGACTCGGTGCTCGACGCGCTGCTCGCTCAGGATCCCAAGTCCCGCGTTGCGGTGGAGACCCTCGTCACCACCGGCCAGGTTCACGTCGTCGGCGAGGTGACGACGTCGGCCAAGGAAGCCTTCGCCGATATCACCAACACTGTGCGGGAGCGCATCCTCGAGATCGGGTACGACTCGTCCGAGAAGGGCTTCGACGGCGCGACCTGTGGCGTCAACATCGGCATCGGCGCGCAGTCTCCCGATATCGCCCAGGGCGTGGACACCGCCCACGAGACCCGCGTCGAGGGTGCCGGCGATCCGCTCGACCTGCAGGGCGCCGGCGACCAGGGCCTGATGTTCGGCTATGCCATCAGGGACACCCCCGAACTCATGCCGCTGCCGATCGCGTTGGCCCACCGGCTGTCCCGCCGGCTCACCGAGGTCCGCAAGAGTGGCGTGCTGGACTACCTGCGTCCGGACGGCAAGACACAGGTCACCGTGCAGTACGACGGCGTCACGCCCGTCCGTCTGGACACCGTGGTGCTGTCCACACAGCACGCCGACGGAATTGACCTGCTGACCACCCTCACCCCCGACATTCGGGAGAAGGTCGTCAACACCGTCCTGGCCGACCTGAATCACGACACCATGGACACCTCCGACTTCCGGCTGCTGGTCAACCCGACCGGGAAGTTCGTGCTCGGCGGGCCGATGGGTGACGCCGGCCTGACAGGCCGAAAGATCATCGTCGACACCTACGGCGGCTGGGCTCGCCACGGTGGCGGCGCCTTCTCCGGCAAGGATCCGTCGAAGGTGGACCGCTCCGCGGCATACGCGATGCGCTGGGTGGCCAAGAACGTCGTCGCGGCCGGCCTGGCCGAGCGCGTCGAGGTTCAGGTGGCCTACGCCATCGGAAAGGCCGCCCCCGTCGGCCTTTTCGTTGAGACCTTCGGCACCGAGACCGTCGATCCGGCCCGGATCGAAAAGGCCATCACCTCGGTCTTCGACCTGCGTCCCGGCGCGATCGTCCGCGACCTCGATCTGCTGCGTCCGATCTACGCGCCGACCGCGGCCTACGGCCACTTCGGTCGCACTGACATCGACCTGCCGTGGGAGCAGCTGAACAAGGTCGACGAGCTGAAGGCCTCCGTCTAGCCTCTTCTGCCGAGCAGTCGCAAAGCCCGTGAAACTCCTGAGTTTCACGGGCTTTTGCGACTGCTCTCGCGATTCTGTGTCTGTTAGCCGCTAGGCCTCCAGCCTGGCCCGGATACTTGCCAGCCGTTCTCGGAGCTCGGCTTCGTCGATGACGCCGCGCTGTAGCAGCGAGTGCGCCAGGGCCATCAGTTGGTTCTCGGGGTAGGGCAGGCTGGCGAACTTGGTCGCCGATAGCTCGTCCTCCTCATCGCGGCGCTCCTTGAAGGTGAAAGCGAGCTGATCGTCTGTGCTGCAAGAGCTATCGAGCGCGTCGCAGAGTCCGTCGAGGCTGCTCTTCCAGGGTGGTAACGGGTTCTCGACGCCGTACTTCTCGGCCATGATCGGCCAGGACTGGTTGCGCTCCGCGATCTCATCGAGCACCTCGACGGAGTTGCTCTCCGCCGAGTGGGGCTTCCGCTGTGCAGTCATGATGTCGTCTCGTGATCACTCGACGATCGGACGGACGGCCGGGCGAGTCACCGTGGTGACGTTGGTGGTGACGCCGGGCTTGGGCAGAGCGACCCCTATCAGGCTGTCCCGAGTGACGATCTCGGTCAGCTGGTCCTCGGTCCAGCCCTCGGTGCCCTCCGGACGCATCGGCATGACCATGAAGCGGTGCTTCTGGTTGGAGTCCTCGACCCGGACTTCGACGTCATTGGGCAGTTCCAGGCCGAACTCGGCGAGCACCGGCCGTGGCCACCGAACGATGCGACGGCGATAGTTGGGGGTGCGGTACCACTCCGGGGAGTTGCCGAGGATGGGCCGCGGATAGCACGAGCACAGCGCGCAGACGATCACGTTGTGCACCTCGGGGGTGTTCTCCAGAACCTTGAACGCGTAGAAGTCACTGGGAGTGCCGAACCCGGTCGGTTCCAGCCAGTCGACGCCGACCTCCTTGCTGGCGGTGAGGGCGTCGCTGAGCACCAGCTTCTTGTACTCCGGGTTCAGCCACGATTTGGCGACCATCCGGGCTCCCGGGGTAGGCCCTATCTGCTCGGAGTACTCAGTGAAGGCACGATGCTGCTCGGCGGTGAACAGACCCTTTTCGATGCACAGCTCGCGCAGGGCGATCTCGAGAACCTCGAAGTCGGTGATCTCATCGACCATTGGCTTGACGGTGCGATCGTGATCGTGATCGTGATTGTGGTCAGACATGAGTTCGGTGTATTCCTTTCGGGCTACGCATGATTGGGTGCCAGGAGGCTGGATCAGCCGGCGGCCTGCAACCAGCGCTCGGGGATCTCGGTCTGCAGGGTGTCCTTGCTCGGCCCGCTGTAGTTGTCCCACAGGTCGGACTGTTTGAACCGGACGATGTAGAACCACTCCGCCGGGACGTCCTCGCGACCCCACGTCTCATCCTCTGGGGCTGGGCTCTCATAGCTGACGTTCGCGATCACCCCTTCCGCTCCCCGCACGTATTCCGGTGTGCGGGTGTAGAACAGCGCTGGCAGCTCCCGTACTTTGACCCGGTCGCCGCGCTTGAATCGGGCCTCGCCGGCCGTGCCGGCATACATCCCCGGATCACCCTTGCCGAGCGCCTCGACGTGGTTGCGGTTGCGCGCGACATTGGAGCCGTCACCAACGAACTTGGGCTGGGCGTCGGGAACGCGCCCGTTGAGGCCGCCCTCGTAGCGGTCGGATACCTCGGCCAGGCGATCGGTGAGTTCGCCCCACGTGATGTATCGCTTCTCGATCAGCAGCTTGCCCACCGACCACAGCCAGCGGCAGTAGTAGGGAAGGCCCAGGTAGATCGGAAGTCCCACGTCGACGTTGGCGATCCGCCTGCGCTCCTCCGAGACCCAGATGCCGCCCCAGCCGAGAACTTCGCAGAGCACGTAGGTCATCAGCTCCCACTGCTCTTCTTCTTTGTTCGCAAACGTCTCGGGCACATTCAGCTGGCCACCCTGGTCATGGTTGGTCTTCATGTACGCGAGAAAATGCTCATGCGTAACCATGTCCGGAGCGGGCCACTCCGGGACCTCCGGATACGTCGCCTTGAGCCTGGAGATCAGGGCCAGTCGCTTCTCCCGCTCCGCGGCACTACTCATGAGGAGTCCTTTCGTGGCGTGTTCAATTTTTTTAGGCCATCTAGAGACAGCTCTGGGTGTCGTGTGTCGGGCTTCCCGAACGCCATTCACCCGCAACGGGTTTCGTCGGATGGTTCGGCATCGTCCCAGAGCGCGTACTGCAACCCCAAAATATTCCTACCACTCAACCCAGCCGACTATCGCCGAATCACTCAGCCGGCATTCCGGAGGCCGCCACGTCATGCGGCTTGGGCGGCGGGGCTACGCGCTGAAGTCGTAGTCCCGGATCGGGAACCGTCGACTCCGCACGTAGGCCTCCACCGTGGTGGCCGGCCGCAGCGGGACGTCGCCGTTCTTGTCGAAGTAGTAGCTGTTGGCGAGCTGGCAGCTGTCCTGCCAGAAGATCTGCCGGTGCCGCTTTCTCATCATCTCCGCGAAGTACCGGTCGTTGGCCTGCTGCGACACCTCGACGCGCGTGGCCTGCTCGTCGGCGGCGCGGAGCAGACACCGCACGATGTGGTGCGTCTGGTACTCGATGAGCGCGAAGTAGGACCCTCCCACGTAGCCGTACGGTCCCATGACGGTGAAGAAGTTGGGGAAGCCCGGGACGCTGACGCCCTCGTAGGCCTGCATCCGGTTCTGGTCCCAGAAGTCGGCGAGGGATTGGCCGCCGCTGCCGGTGACCTCGAACGTCAGCGCGTCGACGTCCATCACCTTGAACCCGGTGGCCAGGATCAGCACGTCGACGTCGTGGGTCACGCCGTCGGCGGTGGTCACGCCCGACGCGGTCACCCGGTCGATGGGCTCGGTGACGAGGTCGACGTTGTCGCGGTTGTACGTCGACAGGTAGGTGTTGTGGAAGCCGGGGCGCTTGCAGCCCACGGCGTAGCGCGGTGTCAGCTTGTCGCGCGTGACGGGGTCAGCGACCTCGCGCCGCAGGTATGACCGGCCCAGTTTGTCGGCGCGATCGGCGAGCGGGAGGACTCCGTAGTACTGCCCGGCGATCGGGAACGTGATCTCGACGTAGACCTGGCTGATCAGCCGCTGGATGATCTTGCCGCCGGGGATCCGCATCGCCCAGCGCGCCGGTGCGGGGATCGGCACGTCGAGCTTGGGGAAGCACCAGATGGGGGTGCGCTGAAAGACGGTGAGCCGCTCCACGTTGGGCGCGATCTCCGGGATGATCTGCACCGCGGATGCGCCGGTGCCGATGACGGCCACCCGCTTGCCGGTCAGGTCCTGCTCGTGGTCCCACCGCGCGGTGTGCATCGTGATGCCCGCGAAGTCCTCGACGCCGGTGATATCGGGTGGTTTCGGCACGGTCAGCACCCCGCTGGCGTTGACCAGAAAACGTGCCGTCAAGGACTCGCCGGTCGCGAGATCGATTCGCCAGCAGTCGGTCTCATCGTCGAACACGACCGCGGCCACCTGCGTGTCGAACCGTATCCTGCGGCCAAGTCCGTACTTGTCGACGCACCGATCGGCGTACGCCTTGAGTTCACGGCCTGGCGCATAGGTGCGGGACCAGTCATTGCTCTGCTCGAAGGAGAACTGGTAGGAGAACGACGGGATGTCCACGGCGATACCGGGATAGGTGTTCCAGTACCAGGTGCCGCCGGGCTCGGCGCCCGCCTCGATGATCAGATAGTCGTGCAGGCCTGCGCGGTCCAGCTGGATCGCGGTGCCGATACCCGAGAATCCGGCGCCGACGATGATGGTGTGGAATTCCGGTGCCGCCCCCGGCTCGAACCCTGATGTCGCCACGAGCTGCCTCCGTGTCCGTCGATCACGCTCAACCTACGCCGTTCGGAGAGTATCCGGTACCGGGGGTACCGCACGGCCGGTTCGGCGATCTTCGATCGACTACGCCGGGTGCAGCGCGGCCCTCAGCGCGGCCAGGCCGCGATCGGTGGCCTCCGCGGCGACCGGGGACGCCAGCGCCAGGCTCATGTAGCCGTGGACCATCGTCGGCTCGTTGCTCAGCTGCACGGGAACGCCTGCCGCGACGAGCAACTCGGCGTAGCGGATGCCGTCATCGCGCAGCGGATCGTGCTCGGCCGTACTGATGTATGCGGGTGGCAGGTCTGCCAGCGTCTCGGCGTTGGCGGGCGCGAAGTCGGTGGGCAGTGACGCCGGGTTGCTCGTGTCCAGATCAGGCACGTACCAGGTCAGGAATGCTGCGATCACGTCTGAATTGAGGATCGGGGCGTCGGCGTTCTCCGTGAACGACGCGGCCGTGGTGTCGCCGACCACGCACGGGTACCACAGCAGTTGGAACACCAGCGGTGGTCCGCCCGCGTCACGCGCCCGCAGCGTCATGACGGCAGACAGGTTGCCACCTGCCGAATCGCCTGCCACCGCCATGCGCGACGCGTCGCCGCCGAGTTCGGCCGCGTTCTCGCCGACCCACTGCAGCGCCGCCCAGGCGTCGTCGATGCCTGCGGGGTACGGGTGCTCGGGGGCCAGGCGGTAGTCGACCGACACCACGATGGCCTCGGCGCCGATCGCATGCGCCCTCGCCACGTGGTCGTGGGTGTCCAGATCGCCGAGCGCCCAGCCGCCGCCGTGGTAGAAGACCACAACGGGCAGGTTTGTGTGGTCGTCGATGGGCGGCCAGTAGATGCGAACCGGGATGTCGGCGATATCGCCGTAACCCACCGTGCGTTCCTCGATCCGCATGTCGGGCAGCAGCTCTCGCGGCGGCTGCACCGCGCGCAGTTTCTCCCGGGCGACCTCGACGCCATCGGCGATGGTGAACTCCAACTGCATGGAGTCCAGCAGCGCCTTGAGCGCGGGGTCTATGTCGGGCCGTGCTGTCGGGTCATCCGCCATATGACCTACGTTAGCGCGGCACGCAATGCGTCGAGGGCACGTTTGACAGCCTCGCTGGCCGCGGGCACGACACCGTCGTAACCGATGTAGCCGTGCACCAGGCTGGCGGCATTGTGCACCTGCACCGGCACGCCCTCCGCGGACAGCAGTTCGCCGTAGCGGGCGCCGTCATCGCGCAGCGGATCGTGGCCCGCGACGGCGATATAGGCAGGTGGCAGGCCCGCGAACGAGTCGGCGCGTGCGGGTATCAGCGTGGGGGGCGCGGTCTTGAGGTCGACGTGGCCGGCGTACCACCGAGAGAAGCCGCCAACGGATGCGGTGCTCAGGATGGGCGCGTCCGCATTCTCGGCGAACGACGGCAGGGAGGTGTCCCACGTCGTCGCGGGGTACCACAGCAACTGGAACCGCAATGCGGGCGCTCCGGCGTCACGCGCCATCAGGGCGACGACCGCCGCCAGGTTGCCCCCTGCCGAGTCACCGGCCACCGCAACGCGCGTCGGGTCGGCACCAAGCTCGGCGGCGTGCTCGGCGACCCACTGCGTGGCTGCCCACACGTCCTCGACGGCGGCCGGGTAGGGGTGTTCGGGGGCGAGTCGGTAGTCGACCGAGACCACCAGTGCCCCGGTCCCCACCGCGTGTTGACGGCCTGCACTGTCGTAGGTGTCCAGATCGCCGACGACCCAACCGCCGCCGTGGAAGAACATCACCACAGGGGGTGTCGGCTCGGCAGGCTCCGGTGGCCAGTACAACCGGATCGGGATCGGGCCCGCCGGACCGTCGATCGTCCTGTCCTCGGTGCGTACCTCGGGGTGCAGCGGTACCCGCGGCACGTCGCGGAACCGCTGGCGGCAGGCGTCCGGGCCGCCGTCGATCGTCAACTGGAACGGGACGGCTTCGAGAACCTTCTCCAATATCGCGTCGAGGGGTACCGGGCTGGCGAGGGAGTCGTCGGCAGACATGAACTCACCGTACGCAAGCCCCTGACCGCGCATCCCCACCGCCAAGTGAGGACGGCGACCGGTGTCCGCATAATCTGAGATCCCATGCCATCGCCGACCCGAAATCCGTTCCGTGTCTGCGTGGGCGTTGCGGGCGTCGCCGCCGCGTTGGCCGCGGCCGCGGGGGTGGGGGCGCACTTCTTCGGGCCCGTGAGCACGATCGTCACGCTGACCGCAGCGTTCACGCCCCTTTTCGTCCTGCTCGCGGTGGCGGCGGTCCTGATGCTGGTCGCGGCCCGCCTCTGGATGGCGGCTGGCGGCGCGTTGCTGGTGTCAGTGCTGGGAGCGGGCACCCAACTGCCGCTCTACATCGGCGAGGACCCACCGACGGCCACGGACGCGCCGACACTGAAGCTGCTACAGGCCAACATCCTCTACGGCGGGGCCGACGTCGGCGCGCTGGTGGACCGGGTGCGCCGGGACGGCGTGGACCTTCTCACCGTCTCCGAGCTGACGGTGGCGGCGCGCGACCGGCTGGAGGCGGCGGGTGTGTCGGAGTCGCTGCCGTACTCGTACACGAGCGCGCGAAGCGGCGGTTCGGGCGAGGGCATCTACTCGCGGCACCCGCTGCGGGAGACCGAGGAGTTGTCGGGTCTGCCGCTGGCCAATCTTCGTGCGACCGTGGACGTTCCCGGTGCCGTGCCGTACGCCGTGTACGCGCTGCACCCCACGCCGCCCTATCCGGGACCGGTGCGGCAGTGGGCCGCCGACCTGGATCGGCTGCGCGCCATCCTGGCCGACGAAACGAGACCGTTGCTTGTTGGAGCGGACTTCAACGCGACCTACGACCACGAGCGGTTCCGGGCGCTGCTGGCGGCCGGAGCGCGTGACGGTTCGGCGCTGGTGGACGCCGCCAAGTACACGGGTTCCGGAATCGTCACGACCTATCCGGCTGACCGGAGGTTTTCGGCCGTGGTGGCGATCGACCGGATCCTGACGCGAGGGGGTACCCCGCTGTCATTCGAACGCGTGGACATTCCCGGCTCCGATCACCACGGTGTCATGGGCGAGGTCCTGCTGGCCGCGTCGGCGCATCGCTGACGTGGATTGCCGCACCCGGTTTAGTACGTTCGTCCGATGACGACGATTGACGGCCCGGCCCCCTCGAGCGTGCACCGGGCCCGCCGACTCTGGATCGCGGCCGCCGTGGTCGCCGCGACCTACGGTGTCTTCCTCATCGTCACCGCGGTGCGTGTGCCGTCCGGTGCCGAACTCACCGGACAGTTCGCGCTGCAACCCGCGGTGAAGGCGCTGACGGCGGTGCTGCTCGCGGTCGCCGCGCTCGGTCACCCGATCCGACGGGAACGTCGCTGGCTGATCGCCGCGCTGCTGTTCTCCGCGGCGGGGGACTACCTGCTCGCGATGCCGTGGTGGGAGCCGTCGTTCGTGCTTGGGCTCGGCGCCTTCCTGATCGCCCATCTGTGCTTCCTTGCCGCGCTCATTCCGCTGGTGCGGCGCAGTACGGGGCGACTGGCGGGCTGTGCGGTGCTGGTCGTCGCCACGCTCGGCCTGTTGGTCTGGTTCTGGCCCCGGCTGATCGCCGAGGGCATGGCCGTTCCGGTGACGCTCTACATGGCGGTACTGGGTGCCATGGTGTGCGCGGCGCTGCTCGCCGACCTGCCCACCAAGTGGACAGCGCTCGGAGCCGTCTGCTTCGCGGTGTCGGACGGCATGATCGGCATCGGCAAGTTCGGCCTGGCCGTCGGCTCCAACCCGGAGGCGCTGGCGGTGGCCATATGGTGGGCCTACTCCGCCTCGATCCTGTTGATCACCGCGGGATTTCTCTTCGGCCGCGAGCCGGTGGCGTCGGTCGGTACTGCTAAACCGGCTCAGTGAGCACCACCAGGGAGGCCGCCGAGCACGAGCCGATCGCGCGCGTGCTGCCGATGCTGTCGGTGCCTCATCTGGACCGTGAGTTCGACTACCTCGTCACCACCGAGCAGTCCGACGACGCACAACCCGGCGTCCGCGTCCGGGTGCGCTTCCACGGGCGTCTCGTCGATGCGTTCATCCTCGAAAGGCGTTCTGACACCGATCATGTCGGCAAGCTCGGCTGGCTGGACCGGGTGGTGTCGCCCGAGCCAGTGCTGTCCGCCGACGTGCGACGTCTCGCCGAGGCGGTCGCCGCGCGTTACGCGGGCACTCGACCTGACGTGTTGCGTCTTGCGGTTCCACCGCGACACGCCAACGTCGAGAAGCAGGTGGTCGTCGCCCCGCCGCCGGCTGTCGCGGTGCCGGTCGATGACACCGCCTGGTCGGTCTACGGGCGTGCCGCGGGGTTCCTCGGCGCGCTCGGTGAGGGCCGCGCCGCACGTGCGGTGTGGCAGGCGCTGCCGGGGGAGCAGTGGGCCGATCGGCTGGCCGAGGCCGCCGCCGTGGTCGTGAACTCCGGCCGTTCGGCGCTGGCGGTGGTCCCGGACCAACGAGACGTCGATGCGTTGCACGCGGCCGCCGTGCGTCACGTCGACGCCACCGCGGTGGTGGCGTTGTCGGCGGGTCTGGGGCCTGCGGAGCGCTACCGCCGGTGGCTGGCGGTGCTGCGGGGACACGCCCGTTTCGTCATCGGCACCCGCAGTGCGGTCTTCGCGCCGGTGGCCGACCTCGGCCTGGTCATGGTCTGGGACGACGGTGACGACAACCTGGCCGAGCCGCGGTCGCCCTACCCGCACGCCAGGGAGGTCTCGATGCTGCGCGCACACCAACTGCGCTGCGCGGCACTGATCGGCGGCTACGCACGCACCGCCGAAGCCCAGGCGCTGGTGCGCACGAGGTGGGCGCATGACCTGGTCGCCACGCGTCCGACCGTGCGGGCCAGGACACCCCGGGTCACCGCCATCGATGACAGCGCATTCGAGCAGGAGCGTGACGCCGCGTCGCGCACCGCCCGGATGCCGACCATGGCGTTGGACGCCGCCCGCGGGGCCCTGCGCGCCGAGCGGCCTGTCCTCGTCCAGGTGCCACGTCGTGGCTACGTGCCGGCGCTGGCGTGCGGCCGGTGTCGGAACATCGCCCGGTGCCGACACTGCACCGGACCGCTGTCGCTGCACGAACGCGATGCCGCAGGCGCGGTGTGCCGGTGGTGTGGTCGCGAGGAACTCGGGTTGCGCTGCGCGCGTTGCGGTTCCGATGCGGTGCGCGCAGTGGTCGTCGGCGCGCGACGTACGGCCGAGGAGCTCGGCCGCGCGTTTCCCGGCGTCGCCGTGGTGACCTCCGGGGGCGACGCGGTGCTCGCCGAGGTGCCGGGCACCCCCGCCCTGGTGGTCGCCACACCGGGTGCGGAACCCATCGCCGAGGGAGGCTACGGCGCGGCGCTGCTACTCGACGGCTGGTCGCTGCTCGGCAGACAGGATCTGCGCGCAGCCGAGGACGCGTTGCGCCGCTGGATGGCTGCGGCCGCGCTGGTGCGCCCGCGGGGCGATGGCGGCATCGTCGCGGTGGTCGCCGAGTCCGCGATCCCCACCGTGCAGGCCCTGATCCGGTGGGATCCCGTCGCGCACGCCGAGCTGGAGTTGGATGCCAGAGCCGAGGTCGGGCTGCCGCCCGCGGTGCACATGGCCGCGATCGACGGCAGCGGGCGGGCCGTGGCCGCGCTGCTCGACGCTGCCGACGTGCCGGACGGGGCCGACATCCTGGGACCGGTCGATCTGCCGCCGGGTGCGCGGCGTCCCGCAGGCGAACCGAAGCCCAGTGCCGCTCGGGCAAATGCCGCCGCCGGGGTGGCTCCGGCCGACGACCCCGTCATCCGGATGCTGGTGCGGGTGCCCCGCGACGGTGGTCTGGCTCTGGCCGCGGCATTGCGCAAGGCGACGGGTGTGATGAGCGCGCGCCACGATCAACAACCAGTTCGTGTGCAAATCGATCCCTTGCACATAGGGTAGGGCGAATCCCAGGCGACCTGGGACGACGCGGATCCGGTCCAGGTGGGGCCGAGCCGATCGAGGGGTGACATGCGGCGGGTAATCGGCTGGTTGATCCTGGTGGGTCTCATCGCCATCGGGCTGCTGTGGCCGCTTGTCGGTAGCGGCGCATCGGCGGCCGGGCCGGCGAACGATCCGGTGATGATCACCAACTTCGACGCCGACTTCGCAGTCACCGAGGACGGCACTCTCGACGCCGTCGAGACGATCACCGGCGAGTTCCCCAGCGGGCGGCACGGCATCTTTCGCTACTGGGATGTGGCCAACCAGAACAGCCCTCATGTCCGGCAGACCCCGGAGATCACATCGATCCTGATGGACGGCGAACCCGCCGGGTACGAGCTGCTGTGGGAGGACGGCGAACGCTTTCGGGTGGCCAAGATCGGCGATCCCGACAGCACGCTGACTCCCGGCGAACACACCTACGAGATTCGCTACACCATTGCCGGCGTGCTCGATCCCGGTGGCACCGGCGAGAACCGGCAGTTCGCGCGTTCCGTCGGCGAGCCCAACTCGGAGTCGACGTTCTACTGGAACGTCATCGCACCGTCGTGGAACAACTGGATCGAGCGGGCGAACGTTCACCTCACCCTGCCCGCCGATGTCACCGGTGCGCAGTGCTCGGTCGGTTACGGCGTCGGAGATGCCTGCGCCGGCCTCAGCGTCGACGGAAACACCGTTGAGGTCACCGCCACGGACCTGGCACCGCGCACACCGGTCACGCTGCGCGCCGGGATCGACCTACCGACACCCGCGCGCGCCACCCTGCCGTGGTCGTGGACCTGGGACCGGATACTCGGTCAGTCGGTGATCACCGTCGTCTGGCTCCTCGCGCTGTCCGTCGCCGGAGGCGCGATGGCCTACCTGTGGTACCGGACCACTGTCGAACCCGAGCCCGGCTTCCCAGTGCAGTACGGACCACCAGCTGGTCTTGGCCCAGTGCAGATCGAGTACATCCGCACCGAGAGCGTGCCAAGCAACGGCTTGACCGCGACGCTGTTGTACCTGGCTGAACGCAAACTGGTCGACCTCAAACAGACAAGCGCCGACCAGTGGGTCATCCGTGGGATCGCGCAGCGAAGCGCGTGGGCGGATGTGGATCCCGTCAGCATCGCCGTCGGCTCCACGCTGAAGGTGATGAGTTCGGGGGCCGAGTTCGAGGCCAAGCCGACGAAGAGGGCCGGCGAGAAGCTCAGCAAGGCCAAGTCGGACATGGCCGCGGCGGTGAAGAAGTGGGCGCTCGACGACGGTCTGATCGTGAAGCGCAAGAAGGAACTGTGGGTGCGCACGGCCAACGCGCTGGCACTGATCCTGGCCGTCTTCGGATTCCTCCGGTGGGGTTTCCCGACCACCTTGTGGGGCCTGCCGTTCGCGGTGTTCTTCGCCTTCACGGTGAAGTCGTGGGCTGACGGCGTGGGCATGCGGCGCACGGCGGCGGGACGCCAACTGTGGTCGCAGGCCGGGGGATTCCACCGACTGCTGTCCACCGACTCCGCCGAGACGCGATTCGACTTCGCGGCCCGCAAGGACCTGTACACCGCCTACATCCCGTTCGCGGTCGCCGCGGGCGCCGCGGCACTGTGGGCCAAGAAGTACCAGGACGCGACCGGCGCGGTTGCCCCGCAGCCCGATTGGTACGGTTCCTCGTCCACTACCAGCTCGAGTCTCTCCGACCACTCGGGTGGGCCTGACTTCGACAGCTTCGACTCGGCGCTATCGTCGTCGATCGGCGCCTACACCGCGTCGCAGGCATCATCGTCATCCTCGAGTGGGGGCGGCGGGTCCAGCGGTGGCGGTGGTGGCGGAGGCGGCGGCGGAGGAGGAGGTGGCTCGTGGTGACCTATCTGTTGGTTCTGGTACTGGTGCTCTTGGTACTGATCCTGATCGGCTTCGTGCTGGGCTACAACAAGATTCGCACGGCCGACGTCCGGGTGTCTGAGGCGCTTTCCGGTATCGACGTGGAACTGACCCGTCGCGCCTCGCTCATCCCGAGCCTGGTGCACACAGTTGCGAACTTCGCCGGACACGAGAAGGGCATCCTTGATCACGTCACGAACGCGCGAGCGGCGTTGACGTCGGCCACCGGCGGGAAGTCCGTCGCGGAGCGCAGCGTCGCCGCGAAGGATCTCGACACGGCCGTGGGGCAGGTGCTCGCGTTGGGGCAGAGCTATCCGCAGCTGAACTCCTCGAACAACTTCCTCAACCTTCAGGACAACCTCGCCGACACCGAGAACAAGCTGGCGTTCGCCCGGCAGTACTACAACGACGCGGTCGCCACGCTCAACCGCCTCGTCAGCACCATTCCGTGGATGTTCGTCGCGCCGCTGGCCAGGGTGCCGGAGCGCGAGTACTACCAGATTCCAGGCTGAGGTCTATTTCGTGCGCATTGTCTTCGCAGGCACCCCCGAGCCGGCACTGCCGTCCCTGCAGCGGCTGATCGACTCGCCCCACCATGACGTGGTGGCCGTACTGACCCGGCCCGACGCCGCGTCGGGCCGGCGCGGCAAGCCGGCGCCGTCACCGGTCGCCTCGCTGGCCCTCGAGCAGGGCATCCCCGTGCTGAGGCCCGCCAAGCCCAACGATGACGAATTCATCGCGGAGCTGGCCGAACTCGCGCCCGACTGCGCTGCGGTGGTGGCCTACGGCGCACTGCTGCGTGACGGCCTGCTCGCAGTTCCCCGCCTCGGCTGGATCAACCTGCACTTCTCGCTACTGCCCGCATGGCGTGGCGCTGCGCCGGTACAGGCGGCCATCGCCGCCGGCGACACCGTCACCGGCGCGACGACGTTCCAGATCGAGCCCAGTCTCGACTCCGGCCCCGTGTTCGGTGTCGTCACCGAGACGATCCGCCCGACCGACACCGCAGGCGATCTGCTCGGGCGGCTGTCGATATCGGGCGCCATGCTGCTTGAGACCACACTCGACGGGGTGGCCGACGGCTCGCTGACTGCCGTGCCGCAGCCGACCGAGGGTGTGACGCTGGCCCCGAAGATCACCGTCGAGGAGGCGCGGGTGCGGTGGGACCTTCCCGCGCACGTCGTCGACCGGCGAATCCGCGCGGTCACACCCAACCCCGGCGCCTGGACGATGGTCGGCGACCTGCGGGTCAAGCTCGGTCCCGTCACCGTCACGGATTCGGAACCGTTGCCCCCCGGCAGTATTCGCGCCGGACGTGACGGCGTGCTCGTCGGCACGGCGTCCACACCGGTGGCCCTGACCCTCATCCAACCGCCCGGGAAGAAGGCGATGGCGGCGACGGACTGGGCTCGCGGAGCCCGCCTCGACGAGACGGCGGTGGCATCGTGAATCGACCGCAGAATCGACCCCAGAATCGGCGTGCACCGCGCCGCAAACCCCTCGACCCGGCCCGGCGCGCGGCATTCGACGTGCTCCGCGCGGTCTCCGAGCGCGACGCCTACGCCAACCTCGCGCTGCCCGCGTTGCTGCGGGAGCGCGGCATCACGGGACGCGACGCCGCGTTCGCGACCGAGCTGACCTACGGTGCGTGCCGCAGCCAGGGCCTGCTCGACGCGGTGATCAGCAGCGCGGCCGGCCGGCCCACCGACCAGATCGACCCCGTCCTGCTGGATCTGTTGCGACTCGGCGTCTACCAACTGCTGCGCACCCGCGTCGAGCCGCATGCCGCAGTGGACACCACCGTCGAGCAGGCGGCTATCGAATTCGACTCGGCGCGAGCGGGTTTCGTCAACGGCGTGCTGCGCAACATCGGCGCACGTGATGAGGCGTCCTGGGTTGCCGAGCTGGCGCCGTCTGCCGCGAGCGATCCGGTGGGGCATCTGGCATTCACTCATTCGCATCCGCGCTGGATCGCCCAGTCCTTCGCCGATGCGCTCGGCGCGGACGCCGGCGAACTGGGAGCGCTGCTGGCCAGCGACGACGAACGACCACAGGTGCACCTGGCCGCACGGCCCGGGGTGTTGACCGCGGCCGAGTTGGCCGCGCAGGTGGACGGCACCCTCGGTCGCTACTCGCCGTACGCGGTTTACCTGTCCGGCGGTGACCCCGGCCAACTGGCATCGATACGCGACGGCTCCGCGCAGGTGCAGGACGAGGGCAGCCAGCTGGTCGCGCGAGCGCTGACACTGGCGCCCGTCGACGGTGACGGGGGCCGCTGGCTTGACCTGTGCGCTGGTCCGGGCGGCAAGACATCGCTGCTGGCCGCCATCGCCGCCGACACCGGTGCCCGGGTCACGGCGATCGAGCCCGCACCGCACCGCGCGGATCTGGTCGAGCAGAACGTCCGAGGGCTCGACGTCGAGGTGTTGCGCGTCGACGGCCGCGAGAGCGGGCTGCCCGCCGCGTCCTTCGACCGTGTGCTGGTCGATGCACCGTGCACCGGGCTCGGAGCACTGCGACGTCGACCCGAGGCGCGGTGGCGCAGACAGCCCGGCGATGTGCCCGCGCTGGCGAAGCTGCAGCGCGAACTGCTGGCCGCGGCGATCGCACTGGTGCGGCCGGGCGGGGTGGTGCTGTACGCGACGTGCTCGCCGCACCTGGCCGAGACAGTCGGGGTGGTCACCGACGCGGTGCGCCGTCATCGCGTTGAGCCGATCGACACCCGGCCGCTGTTCGACCCCGGCCTCGACACCGTGCCTGATCTCGGGCCCGGACCGCATGTGCAGCTGTGGCCCCACCGGCACGGGACGGATGCAATGTTCGCCGCGGCCCTGCAAGTAGTCTGACGGCCATGGCTGGACCGATGATTGCACCGTCGATACTGGCTGCCGACTTCGCTCGGCTGGCTGAGGAGACCGCAGCGGTGAAGGGCGCCGACTGGTTACACGTCGACGTCATGGACAACCACTTCGTACCCAATCTGACCCTCGGCATGCCGGTGGTCGAGAGCCTGCTGCGGGTCACCGACATTCCGATGGACTGCCATCTGATGATCGAGGACCCCGCCCGATGGGCACCGCCGTACGCCGAGGCGGGCGCATACAACGTGACATTTCACGCCGAGGCGACTGACGATCCGCGCGCCGTGGCCCGCGACATCCGAGCTGCGGGCGCGAAGGCGGGTCTGGCCGTCAAACCAGGTACGCCGATCGACCCCTACCTGGAGATCCTGCGTGACTTCGACACGCTTCTGGTGATGTCGGTCGAACCCGGTTTCGGTGGACAGAAGTTCATCCCCGAGGTGCTGCCCAAGGTGAGCATCGTTCGGCGGCTCGTCGACGCCGGTGAACTGAGGATCCTGGTGGAGATCGACGGCGGTATTAACGCCGACACGATCGAGGCGGCTGCGGAAGCCGGGGTGGACTGCTTCGTCGCGGGCTCGGCGGTCTACAGCGCGTCAGACCCGGCCGCGGCAGTGGAGGCGCTGAGGCGGCAGGCTGCCGCGGTGTCCCCGCACCTGTCGTGATCACGCCCGAGGCCGCCATGCGGTTGGCCATCGAGCTGTCCGATCAGGTCAAGGGCACCACCTATCCGAACCCGCCCGTCGGCGCGGTCATCCTGGACCGCCACGGTGACGTCGCAGGCGTTGGAGCGACGGCGCCGCAGGGTGGCCCGCACGCCGAGGTACTCGCGTTGCGGCGGGCGGGGGAGCGGGCCGCGGGCGGCACCGCGGTCGTGACGCTGGAGCCGTGCAATCATCACGGTCGTACCCCGCCGTGCGTGGATGCCCTTCTCGCCGCCGGTGTCTCGGCCGTCGTGTACGCCGTGGCCGATCCGAACCCGCTGGCCGCCGGCGGTTCTGCGAGGCTGACCGGCAGCGGTGTCGACACCATGTCGGGCGTGCTGGCCGACGATGTGATCGGCGGCCCGCTGCGCGAGTGGTTGCACAAGCAGCGGACCGGCCGCCCCCACGTCACGTGGAAGTACGCGACGAGCGTGGACGGGCGCAGTGCCGCGGCAGATGGCAGCAGCCAGTGGATCACCAGCGAGGCCGCACGCGCTGACGTACACCGGCGGCGAGCGGTGGTCGATGCCATCGTCGTCGGCACGGGCACCGTGCTGTTCGACGACCCCACGTTGACGGCGCGACTTCCCGACGGCAGCCTGGCCGAACGTCAGCCGCTCCGCGTTGTCGTCGGTGAACGCGAAATATCCTCGGATGCAAGAGTTTTGAACGATGACTCGCGGACGATGGTGATCCGCACCCGTGACCCACACGAGGTGATTCGGGCGCTGTCGGACCGCACCGATGTGCTGCTCGAGGGTGGCCCGACCTTGGCAGGCGGATTTCTGCGGGCCGGCGTGATCGACAGGATCCTGGCCTATGTCGCGCCCATCCTGCTGGGTGGACCGATCGTCGCCGTCGATGACATCGGGGTGCCGAGCATCACCCACGCCCAGCGGTGGCGCTTCGACGGGACCGAACGGATAGGCCCCGACCTTCGCCTCAGCCTGGTGCCCGGCTGATCCGCTTGGGTGAGATCTAGAATTCCTCTCCGCGTGAATGTGACTGGCATCACTCATATTCAGCGTCCGTTGGGTGACTCGTTACCGGTTCGAGACGTCGAGCGCGGGATGGAGGCCGGTCTGGGCGGGCGGGCGCCCGTAGAATCGAAGACATGTTCGGGCCGTTGGAGCCCGTCACGCGTATCGCGCCTTACCAACGATGTTCGCGCGCAGGTAAGCACGAACAAAGGACAGGAACATGACTGCCCTGCAGGACTGGCTCGGTATTCGCCCAGTCGATCAGAGCACCATCAAGGAAATGGTCTGCCGGCCGCTGCGCGCGGTGCTGAGTAGCCCGAGCACCGCCAAGCGCAACGAGTTCAGATTGCAAACACCCGGTATCGAGCGCTGCTGAGAAGGCCGACCGGGCCTACCGGTTGGCCTCGATGACCTCGGCTGGATCGGGATCGGCGTCGGGAGCATCTGCGACCTCGTGCCTGCCGCTGATGAACAGCCCCAACAGCGCGCCCACGATGCACACGATCGCCGTGATGCCGAAGATCTCACCGTACTGAAGTGCGTACGCCTCGACGGATGCCTTCGCAACGCGCGTGACTCCGGCAACCAACTGGCCGCCAGGTGTGTCGGCCGACGGCGCAGGCTGCGCTGCCAGTCGCTCCGCCAGGTGCTGATTGAACCGATAGATCCCCCACGCGGACAGTGCTGCCACACCGACCAGCATTCCCGTCATGCGAGCGACCACCACTGCCGACGACGCGATGCCGTGCTGTATCGACGGAACCACGCGCAGTGCCGCCGAGGTGAGTGGGCCGATCACCAGGCCGAGACCGATGCCGGCCAGGGCGAGATCGGTGTCCATCGCGGGCAGCGTGAAGAAGCCGAGATCGTGACGCGCGGCCAGGAGATCGACGGGCCAGTGTGAGATGAGCCAGTACGCGTACGCCGCGATGAGTAGTCCGACGAACGCGACGATGCGGTCACCGACCCTGGTGGCGACCCATCCGCCTACAAGGGCGCCGATGGGCAGTGCGACCAAAAAGCGCATCAGCAGGAAGGCGGCCTGGTTCTGGTCGAGTCCGAGCACCGCCTGGCCGAAGAGCTCGACGTTGACGAGCGTCACCATCAGTGCGGCGCCTGCGGCGAATGAGGCGCCGAGGGCGCACAGGAACGGCCGGAAGTGCACGCCCGCCGGGTCGATGAGCTTGGTCTTGGCGAACTTCTCCCACGTGAAGAACGCGACTGTGGCAACCGCCGCCCCGCACAGCAGTATCCAACCGCCCTCGGGAAGCACGTGTTCGCCGTCCGGGGCGGGGTTGTAGAGACCGAACACGACGAGCACCAGGACCAGCGCCAGCAGAAGTCCGCCGACGACGTCGACCTTCTCGGCCGGGCCCTCGCGCTTCTGCCGCGACGGGATGCTGAAGTGGATCATCACCATGGCGACGATGGCCATGGGGACGTTGATCCAGAAGACGTCGCGCCAACTGTTGAGCGCCCACACCACTGCGATGCCGTACAGCGGGCCGAGCACGCTGCCGAGTTCCTGCGCGGCACCGATACCGCCGAGGACGGCGGCGCGTTTGCGCTCCGACCACAGGTCGGCCGCCAGCGCGAGCGTGACGGGCAGCAGCGCACCGCTGGCGATGCCCTGCACGATGCGGCCGATCACCAGGACCGTCAGATCGCCCGACATCGCGGTGATGATGGATCCGACGGCGAAGCCGACGAGGCTCACCTGCAGCAGTAGTTTTCGTCCGAACCTGTCCGACGCACGTCCCAGAAGTGGCATCGCCGCGATGTAGCCCACCAGATAGCCGGTGATGATCGGCGCGACCTGCTGGATCTGGTTTATCGGGATCTGAATGTCGATCATGATGTCGCGGATGATCGTGATCACGACATAGGTGTCGAGTGCGCCGAGCAGCACGGCGAGGCCGCCCGCACTGATTGCGATCCGACGGCTGTTGGCCGAACCTGTTGAGGTCTGCGACATCTGGTGTGTCCTTACACCGCGGGCTTGGTGACGGTGACGGGCTTACCCCAGTCGGACATCGTCATCTGGACGGTGTTGCCGGGGGTCGGCTCCAGTTTGGCCTGGATGAGCTGATGGTCACCCTCCTCCTCGATCCAGGCGGTGGCGGGCGCGGGGCCGGTGGCGCCGATCTGCGGAGCGATCTTGTTGACGGCGTCGGCACTGACGGTTCCGGTGACCTTCACGGTGTCCACGCCATTGACGTTCTCCCGTCCGTCGGCCTTGGGGTCGGAGAAGTTGGCGACGATGTTGGCCAGCCCGGTGTCGGGCTTAAGGATCGCCGCCACGTCGTAGATGTCGACGGCGGGACCGAAGTCCTGCCAGCTGCCCGGCGTGATGGCGCCCCACAGCGTGTCGTCAAGCACGACGAACTCGACACCCTCGAGCTTCTGGCCGAGGAAGATGATGTCGGCCTTGCCGGAGGCCGCGACCGCCGGAGTCAGGGTCAGATCACCGGTCAGCGAGGCGATGGGCAGTGCCTTGATCTCGCCATCGACCGACAGCTGCAAGTGGACACTCTTCTGGGCCAGTGTGGTCTTCGTCGAGTCCGCCACCAGTGTTGCCGCGTCGGGCAGTGGTTCGGTGGACTCCTTGCTGGACGAGGAGCATCCGGCGACCAGCACGGTGGCGGTCAGGATTGCTGTGAAGGCTGATACGAGGACGGCAAGCCGGGGGCGCGTCTGCATGATTTGCATCGTAGAGGGTGCCGCGGGGTACACCGCGGGTCCGGTGTACCGGAATCGGTCGACTCATGGTTTCTGACCTTGACATTCCCGCGCAAAAGGTTCATCGGGGTGCCGCCGTTTCGCTGGCCACGGCTGCGGGCGGCCTGACCGCGGGCGCGCTCGGACGGCGGCGTGGACGGCGTCGTAGCCTTGTTCGGTGTTCACCGGAATTGTTGAAGAGCTTGGTGAGATCGTCGGCAAGGAGGATCTCGTGGATGCCGCGCGATTCGTCATCCGCGGTCCACTCGTCACCACGGACGCCGGCCACGGTGACTCGATTGCCGTGAACGGCGTGTGTCTCACCGTGGTGGACGTCCTGTCCGACGGTGCGTTCACCGCCGACGTGATGGCCGAGACCCTCAACCGGTCCAGCCTGCGCGGCGTTGACGTGGGTAGCCGGGTCAACCTGGAACGCGCCGCGGCGGTCAACAGCCGACTCGGCGGACACATCGTCCAGGGCCACGTCGATGGCACCGGCCACGTGATCGCCCGCACACCGTCACAGAACTGGGAGGTGGTGCGCGTCGCATTGCCCCAGGAACTGGCTCGCTACGTCGTCGAGAAGGGGTCGATCACGGTCGACGGTGTGTCGCTCACGGTGTCCGCGCTTGGCGTTGACAATTCCGGGGACGACGCATCGGGGGACTGGTTCGAGGTGTCGCTCATCCCGACCACTCTGGAGTTGACGACCCTGGGCCGCGCCGCCGTCGGCACCCCGGTCAACCTCGAGGTGGACGTGATCGCCAAGTACGTCGAGCGGCTGCTCGGTCAACGATAGCGGCTCTACCAGCGGGTATGCCCCATCGTCCCACTGTCCACTGGGTAGCCGCTAGGGACGCGTACCTCCCTGCGGCTGTCCGGGAATCCACACCAGAAGATCCTGAACACCATCGTTGTAGACGACGCTGTTCGGCACAGGGCCGACGACGTCGAAGAAGATCGTGCCGGGCACCGAGCCGCCGATGACGCGGTAGATCGCCCCGTCCTCCGCGCGGGCGTTGAAGAACGGCATGAACGGATTCCCGCCACCCTCGACGGTCACATTTGCTTCATACAACTGGCCGTTGTGCGGTACCGGGGCGGAACTCGGATTCAGCCCGTGAACGGTGTAGGTGACCTGCGGAGCACCGTTGGGACCGATCAGTGTCTCCGGCTGACCGAACGGTTTGATGTTGCTGGCCGCCGACGCAGGACCAAGCGTGCTGGCAGCGACGCCGACCGCGACTGCGACGATGCCAATCGATGCCGCTAGTTTGTTGAGCTTCACCTTGACTCCCCTCATGTGACAGCGCTGTGTACAGAGCGAAATTCCCCTCCGAATCGCTGGTGAAACGCGAAATCGCAGCACCGCAACCCGCGCTGTTGCCGGAGCTGTTCTTGTACCCCTGTAGGGCAGGGTTCGCGCCAATCGACGTTGTTCTTGTCCCCCTGCCCAACCCCGGCACCGACAAGATCCCGCACAGCGGCCGTGCCATGGACGACCATGGCCGTCACCCGGTTTCATCCGCGGGTTGAACACCGCGGCGGTTACACATATTTGCGAACCGCCTGCCCCGCTGGTCGGGAGCGGGCAATAACGCGCGCTTCAGCGTGGTTCATACTGAAGTCGATTGATTGGTCCTAGGCGAGTTCGAGCGCTGACCCGCGATACACGTGGTCGTGCGCCCCGAAATCGCCTACCTGGAGTAGGTGGCAAACAGATGACGAGGCTTGATTCCGTCGAGCGGGCGATAGCCGATATCGCCGCGGGTAAGGCCGTCGTCGTCATCGACGACGAAGACCGCGAGAACGAGGGCGACCTCATCTTCGCCGCCGAGAAGGCCACGCCCGAGTTGGTGGCGTTCATGGTGCGCTACACCTCGGGCTACCTGTGCGTACCGCTGGATGGCGATGTCTGCGACCGGCTGGGCCTGCTGCCGATGTATGCGATCAACCAGGACAAGCACGGCACCGCCTACACCGTCACGGTCGACGCGAAGGCAGGCGTGGGAACCGGCATCTCGGCGTCCGACCGCGCCACGACGATGCGTCTGCTTGCCGATCCCACGGCCGTCGCCGGCGACTTCACCAAGCCCGGCCACGTCGTGCCGCTGCGCGCCAAGGACGGAGGCGTGCTGCGCAGGCCCGGTCACACCGAGGCCGCCGTCGACCTGGCGCGACTGGCCGGTCTGCAGCCTGCGGGCGCGATCTGCGAGATCGTCAGCCAGAAGGACGAGGGCTCGATGGCCCAGACCGACGAGCTGCGCGTCTTCGCCGACGACCACGACCTCGCACTGATCTCCATCGCCGATCTCATCGAGTGGCGACGCAAGCACGAACGTCACATCGAGCGGATCGCCGAGGCGCGCATCCCCACCCGGTACGGCGAGTTTCGTGCCGTCGGCTACACCAGCATCTACGACGATGTCGAACACGTCGCGCTGGTCCGCGGCGATCTCTCCGGCACCGAGGCCGACGGACACGACGTGTTGGTCCGGGTGCACTCCGAGTGCCTCACCGGCGATGTGTTCGGTTCGCGCCGCTGTGACTGCGGGCCCCAGCTGGACGCCGCGATGGCCATGGTCGCGCGTGAGGGCCGCGGCGTTGTGCTCTACATGCGGGGGCACGAGGGCCGGGGGATCGGCCTGATGCACAAGCTGCAGGCCTACCAGCTGCAGGACGCTGGCGATGACACCGTCGATGCGAACCTCAAGCTTGGCCTGCCCGCCGATGCGCGCGACTACGGCATCGGTGCGCAGATCCTGGCCGACCTCGGCGTCAAGTCGATGCGCCTGCTCACCAACAACCCGGCCAAGCGGGTCGGGCTGGACGGTTATGGGCTGCACATCATCGAGCGGGTGCCGTTGCCCGTGCGCGCGAACTCCGAGAACATCCGCTACCTGATGACCAAGCGCGATCGGATGGGTCACGACCTGGCCGGGCTGGATGACTACGAAGAGGCGGTCAAGATGGACGGCTACGACGAGGCTGTCTATCTGCTGGGTGATCGGCTTCCGCCGACCGCCGACGAGCCCGGTGGCGCGTCGTGAGTGGCGCGGGCGTTCCGGACTTCCCTGTCATCGACGCCTCGGGTATCCGCCTCGCGATCGTGGCGAGCACGTGGCACGACCGCATCTGCGACGCGCTGCTCGACGGTGCGCTGCGCACCGCGAAGGACTGCGGCGTCGACTCGCCCACCGTGGTCCGCGTGCTCGGGGCAATCGAGATTCCGGTGGTGGCACAGGCATTGGCTGCGCAGTACGACGCCGTGGTGGCGTTGGGCGTGGTGATTCGCGGCGGGACCCCACACTTCGACTACGTGTGCGACGCCGTCACCCAGGGTCTCACCAGGGTGTCGCTGGATGAGTCCACCCCGGTGGCCAACGGCGTGCTGACGGTCAACGACGAACAGCAGGCTCTCGACCGCGCCGGCCTGCCGGGGTCTGCGGAGGACAAGGGCGCGCAGGCCGCCGCGGCCGCCCTGGCAACGGCGCTGACGCTGCGCGATATCGCGCGCTCATGACCACATCGGCGGAGTGGGATCTGGAGGTTCGGCCACACCTCACGCCGTACTTCGCCTACGGCGCGGCGTTTCTCATCGCGGCCGCCCACATCGCGGTCGGCTTCCTGCTCAAGGTCGGGTCCAGCGGCGTGATCTTCCAGACCTCCGACCAGGTGGGCATCGGCACCCTTGGCGTGATCATCGCCTGCGTTGTGCTGCTGTTCGCGCGCCCGCGGCTTCGGGTCGGACCATCGGGGATCGCGGTGCGAAACCTATTGGCATACCGCCTGATCCCGTGGTCCGACGTCGTCGACGTGTCGTTCTCCGACGGCGCCCGGTGGGCCCGGGTTGACCTACCCGATGACGAGTACATACCCGCCATGGCCATTCAGGCGGTCGACAAGCAACGCGCCGTCGACTCGATGGACCGGGTCCGCGAACTCATGCTGCGCTATCGCAGCGACGTCAGCTGACGACCAGACGCATCGTGACCTCGCCGTCACGCCTGCGGGCGGCGGCGGGATCCACAACGAACCCGAGGCTCTCATAGACGCTGCGGGCGGCATTGTTGCCGGTGTTGACGCGCAGCGTGACGGCGTTCACCCGCTCGTCGCGGGCCCACGTCACCGCCGCCTCCAACAGTTGGTGTGCCAGACCGCGGTGTCGCACGGCGGGCTCGAGCCACAGCGAGTACAGATACACCGAATCCAGCGTCTCGCGCTGAGCGCCGATCAACCCCACCATCCGGTCGTCGACAAGCAGCGCAAACTGGGCGTGCTCGCGCAGCCTGCGTCGCCATTGCGCGGCCGTGAACGTGACTTCGTGCCGGTACTGGGAATCGTCGCCGCCCAGCGTGTCCTCGAGCGCGCGCAACCGCAGTATCGCGAACGCGCGCCACTGCGATTCGCCCACCCTGACGACCTTCGGTGCGCTCATGCGGTACCTGATTGCTCCTCGCGCAAGCGCTCGTCGGTGTTGGAATGCTCCTCGCGCAAGCGCTCGTCGGTGTTGGAATGCTCCTCGCGCAAGCGCTCGTCGGTGATTACCGGGTCCATTCGTCGCGTGCGATAGAATGCCCTGATAGTGACCGATTTTCGCATGGCAGCGCCGTCGCCGACGTTGGACGTTTCGCCCACGGACGATGTGCCCACGCCGACACACGGATTACAGGGAATCGATACTCCGCTTCTCCCTGTGACGCAAGTCATCACACGCCCCGGGGGCAACCCGACAATCACCCTGCCCATCCGCACCGGTGTCGCGCCCGACGTCGAGGACCTCTGGCACTACCTGGCCGAACCCGCGGAGTTCTTCGGCATCCAGATGCCCGACCGGTCAGACCTTCGCGATGCGGTGGCCGATTTCCAGGGCGCGATGTCTGCCGCGGCGCCACACGCCGTCGCCGCGGTCGCGGTCACGGTTCTCGAGGTCGACGATCGGACCCGCGTCGTCGTGACCGGCGACGTGATCCGACCGGTGCACCCCGAGGCCGTCCGCATAGCGGGCACCGACGCGCCCCTGCCGACAGCCCGGCCCGGCGACCCGCACTGGCGGCGGATGGCGGCCCGCACCACCAGCAAGGGCGAGGCCGACCAGGTCCAGCGGTGGCTCGCCGGCCAGGGCTATGCCGACACTGTCGCGATCCGAACGGGTTGCCGAGGGGTTCCGTTCCTCGGTGCGCTGGTGTTCGAGACCGCCGGTGGACTCCGGGGTGCCGACAATCCCGAACCCGTCTCCATACTCGATCAGATGGTGGCGTGCGGGCTGATCAACGCCGTTGAGCGGGTGGATGAGTGTCCCGCCGGCGCCGCCCGCGCGTGGTGGATCTCACCGCACTTCGAGACGCACCCGGTGCGCGGCATCGACGGAACCGACTACCCGGTGGACACTTCGGTGAACCCGCCGTTCACGAGGCAGCCATGACCGAGCCCTTCGCACCCGAGCAGTACCGGGTCTTCAGCATCGACGGATATGAACTCGTCGACGGCCGATTCGCCGCGCACTACGCGCTGCGCGGCACGGATCCCGCCGCCGATGTGACCTTCACCGAGACCGTCGACTTCGGGTCGGACCTGGCGCGTGTGCCCGACGACCGCCTGTTGCGTCTGCTGGCCCTGACCTGCTCGCCGAGCTACTACAAGGCCGCCGCGCCACCGCGCATCGAGATCGCCTTCCCGACATTCGATTTCGAGAAGGACTACCTGCGCGAGCTGATCGCCGGCGGTCTCGGCGAGTTCGCGTACCGTGCCGCACTGCCCGCCGCCCTGACCCCCGAGGTGACGGGCCCGACGGCGGCTCTCGACGGTGCAGCCGTACCCGAGGAGTTCGACGAGAACCGTCCACCACTGGTACCGGTGGGTGGCGGTAAGGACTCGGTGGTGACCATCGAGGCGCTCAAGCGCCACGGATTCGATCCAGTGCTGTTCAGCGTCAACAAGTTCGACCCCATCGATCGGTGCATCGCGATCAGCGGCCTTACGAGCACGCGGGTCAGTCGATCGATTGACCGCGGCCTGATCGAGGTCAACGCGAGGGGCGCGCACAACGGCCACGTGCCGGTGACCGCGATCAACAGCGTCATCGGGCTGATCGTCGCCGATGCCCGCGGCCTGGGACCGGTGGTCTTCTCCAACGAGCGGTCGTCCAACGTCGGCAACGTGTCGTGGATGGGCCGCGACGTCAACCACCAGTGGTCCAAGAGCATCACCTACGAGACCCTGCTGCGGAACACGTTGGCGCAGCACGGCATGAACCCCGGTCGATACTTCTCGCTGCTGCGCGGTCTCTCGGAGTCCGAGATCGCCGACCGGTTCCGCGCGTGTCCCGAGTACTTCGACGCGTTCATCAGTTGCAACCGGCCGTTCGCGATCGACGCGGGACGCCGGGGCGCGACGTGGTGCGGGCACTGCCCGAAGTGTCTCTTCGTGTTCCTGCTCATGGCGCCGAGGCTCGGGCGTAGCCGCCTCGAGGGGATCTTCGGCCAGAACCTGTTCGCGGTCGGCGACAATCAGCCGGGCATCGAGGACATCGTCGGGTTGGGTGTGCACAAGCCCTTCGAGTGCGTCGGTGAGTACTACGAGGCGGCGGAGGCGCTGCTCGCGGTCCTCGACGACAGGGAATGGCACGGTCTTCTGATCGTCGAGTCGCTGCGTGCGCGCCGCGACGAGCTGGTGACGGTCGCGGCCACAGACGATCAGACCGGCCCCGCGATCCACTACGTGCCCGCACGGTACGCGGTGAGCCTGGAGGAGCTGGATGGCCTGGATAGCCGGGATGACCGTGCCCCAGCCTGATCTCGCGGGTCGGGTCGTCGGCATCTGGGGATTCGGCCGCGAGGGTATCTCCATGGCGCGCACCGCCGCTGCAGCCGGTGCCGCGCGCATCGACGCGGTCGACGATGTCGGTCGCCGACCGTTCGAGACACCTGACGGCATCGAGGGCCTCACGGTGTTCCGTGGCCCGGAGCACCTCGGCCGACTGAGCGAATGCGACATCGTCTTCGTCAGCCCCGGGGTGCCGTGGCACCAACCCTTCTTCGCCGAACTCAGGCAGTCCGGTATCCGGATCTCCAGTGCGGCAGACTGGTTCGTGTCCCGGTGGGGTGCGCAGACGATCGGCGTGACGGGCACCAAGGGTAAGTCGACCACCGCGTCGTTCATCGGTCACCTCCTCGGCTCGATGGGCGTCAAGGCCGTGGTGGCGGGCAACATCGGCACCCCGCTGTCAGATCTGTCACCTGATGACGGTGTGGTGGTGGTCGCCGAGCTGTCGAGCCAGCAGGCGGCGCTGCTCACCGCATCGCCCGCGGTGGCGGTCATCACCAACCTGTACGAGGACCACCTGGACTGGCACGGAAGTACCGATTCGTACTACGCGGCGAAGGCCAATGTCTTTCGGTTCGGGTCTCGTTCGCTGGTGTGCACCCCAGAGGTGGTGACGAGGCTGGCGGGCATCGGCATCACCGACCTGCCGCCGTCGCTGCGGCTGATCGACCCCGCGACCGTGGCCTCGGGAGCGTCGGGGTCGGTGATGGGCTTCGCGCACAACGCCGTCAACGGCGCGCTGGCTGCGGCTGCGATCACGGAGATGACGGGTGCGCCTGTGCCGCAGGCCGATTTCGACGCCGCGGCGGGTACCTTCGGCGGCCTGCCGCACCGACTGCAGACGGTTCGCTCCACCGGCGCGATCTCGTGGATCGACGACACCCTGGCGACCACAGGCGAGAGCGTGGTCGCGGCACTGCGGGCCATGCGGCCAGAGGCCAACGTCGCGCTGATCGTCGGCGGCATGGACCGGCAACTCGACTACGACCAGGTCGATGACTACCTGTGCAGTGGTGCGCGCCGGGTGACGCTGATCCAGGCGCCCACCAACGGCGTCGCGATCGGCCGCGGGTTCGCCCAGGCACATCCGGGCCTGACCCGTGTCGTCGGCGACCTCGAGGAGGCGGTGCGCACGGCGGCCGCAGTGCCCGACGTCGATGTCGTCCTGCTGTCGCCGGGTGCCGCGAGCTACGACCTGTACGCCAACTACGAGGCCAAGGCCGCGGCGTACTGCGGTTTCATCGACGCTCTGGCCGGCCCGACCACTAGCCCTTCGGGCGAGACCACTAGCCCTTCGGGCGACGTCGCCCCGTCGAACTAACCTGGAACCCGTGCCTGATCCATCGACGTACCGGCCCGCGCCCGGGTCCATCCCGGTCCAACCGGGCGTCTACCGGTTCCGGGACACGCACGGCCGGGTGATCTATGTCGGCAAGGCCAAGAGCCTGCGCAGCCGGCTGACGTCCTACTTCGCCGACATCTCCGGCCTCGCTCCCCGCACCAGGCAGATGGTGACCACCGCGGGCAGCGTCGAGTGGACCGTCGTCAGCACCGAGGTCGAGGCGCTTCAGCTCGAGTACAACTGGATCAAGGAGTTCGACCCGCGGTTCAACATCCGATACCGCGACGACAAGACCTACCCGGTGCTGGCCGTGACCCTCAACGAGGAGTATCCGCGGCTGTTCGTCTACCGCGGACCGCGCCGCAAGGGTGTCCGGTACTTCGGGCCCTACTCACACGCCTGGGCCATCAGGGAGACCCTCGACCTTCTCACCCGGGTGTTCCCGGCACGCACCTGTTCGGCCGGAGTGTTTAAGCGGCACAACCAGATCGGCAGGCCCTGCCTGCTGGGCTACATCGACAAGTGCTCGGCGCCCTGCGTCGGGCGGGTAAGCGCCGAGCAGCATCGGGCCATCGTCACCGACTTCTGCGATTTCCTGTCGGGCAAGACTGACCGGTTGGTTCGTGACTTGGAGCGGCAGATGAGTGCCGCCGCCGAGGAACTGGACTTCGAGCGAGCCGCCAGGCTGCGCGACAACATCGGAGCCCTTCGGCGCGCGCTGGAGAAGCAGACCGTCGTGTTCGGGGACGGTACCGACGCCGACGTGGTCGCCTTCGCCGACGACGACCTGGAGGCCGCGGTGCAGGTCTTCCACGTCCGCGGCGGACGGGTCAGGGGCCAGCGTGGCTGGGTCGTCGAGAAGTCCGGTGAGCCGGATGAATCCGGTCCGGAGAAGCTGGTTGAACAGTTCCTCACGCAGTTCTACGGCGATCAGGCCGAACTCGGTGGCGCGGCCGACGAGGCCACCAACCCGGTTCCACGCGAGGTCCTCGTGCCCGTGCTGCCCGACAACGCCGAGGAACTGGGCACCTGGTTGAGCGGTCTGCGCGGGTCGCGGGTCTCGCTGCGGGTGCCGTACCGCGGTGACAAGCGGGCACTGGCCGAGACCGTGCAGCGCAATGCCCAGGACGCTCTCGCTCAGCACAAGCTCAAGCGCGCGGGTGATTTCAACGCGAGATCGGCTGCACTGCAGAGCATCCAGGACTTTCTCGGGCTGGCCGATGCTCCGTTGCGCATCGAGTGCGTTGACATCAGCCATGTGCAGGGCACTGACGTGGTGGCCTCCCTTGTGGTCTTCGAGGACGCGTTGCCGAAGAAGTCGGACTACCGGCACTACGCGATCCGCGAGGCGGCGGGAGACGGCCGCTCCGATGACGTGGCGTCCATCGCAGAGGTCACACGCCGCCGCTTCGCGAGGCACGTCGCGGACTCCGAGCGGCCGCTTGTCGCCGAGGGCAGGTCGCGACGGTTCGCCTACCCGCCGAACCTGTTCGTGGTCGACGGCGGTGCCCCGCAGGTCAACGCCGCAGCCGCGGTACTCGAGGAACTCGGCGTGACCGACGTCGCGGTCATCGGGTTGGCGAAGCGTCTCGAGGAGGTCTGGGTGCCCGCCGAACCGGATCCCGTCGTGATGCCGCGCAACAGCGAAGGTCTCTACCTTCTGCAGCGGGTACGCGACGAGGCACACCGGTTCGCGATCAGTTACCACCGGAGCAAGAGATCCAAGCGGATGACGGCGTCCGCACTGGACTCGGTGCGAGGCCTTGGCGAACACCGGCGCAAGGCGCTCGTCACCCACTTCGGTTCGGTGGCGCGTCTCAAGGAGGCCAGTGTCGAGGAGATCACCGCGGTGCCCGGGATCGGCGTCGCGACCGCGAAATCGGTGCTCGAAGCCCTCAGTGCGCCCGCCGTGCTCGCCGAAGCCGACGCGGTCGAGGCCGTGATCGGCGATGATCGGGGCGGGGTTTCGGAATGACGGGTCAGGAGATGGGCGAGAACGTGCGGGACGGCGGTGTCAGTGAGCAGGGGGCGGCCGAACATTCCGAGGGTGGCATCGACGTCGTCCTCGTCACCGGGTTGTCCGGAGCAGGCCGCGGAACCGCCGCGAAGGTGCTCGAGGACCTCGGCTGGTACGTGGCCGACAACCTCCCGCCCGAACTCATCGCGCAGATGGTCGAGCTGGGCTTGGCAGCGGGCTCGCGGATCACGCGTCTCGCGGTGGTGATGGACGTTCGGTCTCGAGGCTTCACCGGCGACTTGGACTGGGTCCGCAACGAACTCGCCACGCGCAGCATCACCCCGCGGGTGCTGTTCCTCGAGGCCTCCGACGACATCCTGGTGCGCCGGTATGAGCAGAACCGGCGCAGCCACCCGCTGCAGGGCGCACATACGCTGGCCGAGGGCATCAGCGCCGAGCGAACGATGCTCGAACCGATACGCGCGGCGGCGGACCTGATCATCGACACGTCGAAACTGTCGGTACATGATCTGCGCGCCAGCGTTGAACGCGCCTTCGGCGGCGAGGCCATCGCGGACACCAGCGTCACGGTCGAGTCGTTCGGCTACAAGTACGGCCTGCCGATGGACGCCGACACGGTGATGGACGTTCGCTTCCTGCCCAATCCGCACTGGGTCGACAACCTGCGGCCGCACACCGGGCAGCACCCGGCCGTGCGGGACTACGTCCTGGGTCAACCGGGAGCGGGTGAGTTCCTCGACACCTACCATCGGCTGCTGGAGGTCGTGATCGACGGCTATCGCCGGGAGGGGAAGCGGTACATGACGGTCGCCATCGGATGCACTGGTGGCAAGCACCGCAGTGTGGCCATCGCGGAGGCCCTCGCTGCGCGTCTGGAGCGTGGCGACCACGTCACCGCGCGAGTGCTGCACCGAGATCTGGGGCGCGAATGAGTTCACGCATCGTTGCCCTCGGGGGTGGGCACGGGCTGTACGCCACGCTGTCTGCGGCGCGGCGCCTCACCCCACACGTCACAGCGGTGGTCACGGTGGCAGACGACGGTGGATCCTCGGGGCGGCTTCGCAGCGAACTCGACGTGATACCACCGGGCGATCTGCGAATGGCACTGGCGGCGTTGGCATCCGACAGCCCGCACGGTCAGCTGTGGGCGACCATCCTGCAACACCGCTTCGGCGGCAGCGGCGCGTTGGCGGGCCACCCGATCGGCAATCTGATCCTGGCCGGACTCAACGAGGTGCTGGCCGACCCGGTGGCCGCTCTCGACGAACTCGGCCGGGTCCTGGGCCTCAAGGGCCGGGTCCTGCCGATGTGTCCCATCGCACTGCAGATCGAGGCTGACGTTGCCGGGCTGGACGCGGACCCGCGGATGAGCCGGGTGATCCGCGGGCAGGTCGCCGTGGCCACCACCGTCGGCAAGGTGCGGCGCGTCCGGTTGCACCCGGGCAATCCGCCGGCAACCCGGCAGGCCGTCGACGCGATCATGGCCGCCGACCTCGTGGTGCTGGGCCCGGGTTCGTGGTTCACCAGCGTCATACCGCACGTGCTGGTGCCGCAGCTCGTCGCCGCGTTGCAGGCCACCACGGCACGGCGCGCCCTGGTGCTCAATCTGGTGTCGGAACCGGGGGAGACCGCCGGCTTCTCCGCCGAGCGCCACCTGCACGTATTGGCCCAGCATGCGCCCGGTTTCACCGTGCACGACATCGTGGTCGACGCCGCGAGCGTGCCCAGCGAGCGGGAGCGCGAACAGCTCAGGCGAACTGCCGCGATACTAGACGCCGCAGTCGAGTTTGCCGAGGTGTCCCGACCTGGTACACCATTACATGACCCTGCGAGACTGGCAGCGGCTCTGGAGCGGGTGAGACTACGGGGGAGCGAGTCCATCCGCACACAGCAGGATCAAACGATTCCTACACCCGCCGCCTGGCCGGTCGACGAGAGGTGACATTTTCGTGGCGATGACTGCCGAGGTCAAGGACGAACTGAGTCGGCTGGTGATCACTTCGGTGACCGCGCGACGCGCCGAGGTGGCGTCGCTACTGCGCTTCGCCGGGGGATTGCACATCGTCGCCGGCCGTGTGGTGGTGGAGGCCGAGGTCGATCTCGGCATCATCGCCCGTCGGCTGCGCAAGGACATCCACGACCTGTACGGGTACAACGCCGTCGTGCACGTGCTGTCGGCCTCGGGCCTCCGCAAGAGCACGCGCTACGTCGTGCGCGTGGCGCAGGACGGTGAGGCCCTGGCCCGCCAGACGGGCCTGCTGGATCTGCGCGGGCGCCCCGTTCGCGGACTACCCGCTCAGGTGGTGGGTGGCAGCGTCGGTGACGCCGAAGCCGCCTGGCGTGGTGCGTTTTTGGCGCATGGGTCCCTCACCGAGCCGGGCCGTTCGTCGGCGCTGGAGATCAGCTGCCCGGGGCCGGAGGCGGCGTTGGCGCTTGTCGGTGCGGCGCGGCGTCTGGGTGTGGGCGCAAAGGCGCGTGAGGTACGCGGAGCCGACCGAGTGGTGGTGCGCGACGGTGAGGCGATCGGAGCGCTGCTGACCCGGATGGGTGCCCAGGACACGCGGTTGACCTGGGAGGAGCGCCGGATGCGGCGCGAGGTTCGGGCCACGGCCAACCGACTCGCCAACTTCGACGACGCCAACCTGCGGCGCTCTGCGCGTGCGGCGGTGGCTGCCGCCGCACGGGTCGAGCGGGCACTGCACATCCTTGGCGACACCGTGCCGGATCATCTGTCTGCCGCCGGCAGGCTGCGCGTTGAGCATCGCCAGGCCTCGCTGGAGGAGCTGGGCCGACTGGCCGAACCGCCGATGACGAAAGACGCTGTGGCCGGTCGGATTCGACGACTGTTGTCGATGGCCGACCGCAAGGCCAAACAGGATGGGATTCCCGACACGGAGTCCGCGGTCACCGCGGATCTGCTCGACGACGCCTGACCGTTCGGCGCCTGAACTGACCAGCCTGCACGGACTCATCCGTTCGCTACTAGGCTGTTCGCGGGCAGTTCATCACCGACTAAGGAGACATGCGTGACCATCCGCGTAGGCGTTAACGGCTTCGGTCGCATTGGACGGAACTTCTTCCGGGCACTCGACGCGCAGAAGGCCGCGGGTGCCAACACCGACATCGAGATCATCGCGGTCAACGACCTCACCGACAACGCGACGCTCGCTCACCTGCTGAAGTTCGACTCGATCCTGGGCCGGCTGCCGTACGACGTCAGCCTCGAGGGCGAGGACACCATCGTCGTCGGCGACACCAAGATCAAGGCACTCGAGGTCAGGGAAGGCCCGGCGGCGCTGCCCTGGGGCGACCTCGGCGTCGACGTCGTCATCGAGTCCACCGGCATCTTCACCAAGCGCGACAAGGCCCAGGGTCACCTGGACGCGGGCGCCAAGAAGGTCATCATCTCCGCGCCTGCGAGCGATGAGGACATCACGATCGTTCTCGGCGTGAACGACGACAAGTACGACGGCAGCCAGAACATCATCTCCAACGCGTCGTGCACCACGAACTGCCTCGGCCCGCTGGCCAAGGTGCTCAACGACGAGTTCGGCATCGTCAAGGGCCTCATGACCACGATCCACGCCTACACCCAGGATCAGAACCTGCAGGACGGTCCGCACAGCGACCTGCGCCGTGCGCGCGCCGCCGCGCTGAACATCGTGCCGACCTCCACGGGCGCCGCCAAGGCCATCGGCCTGGTGCTCCCGGAGCTGAAGGGCAAGCTCGACGGCTACGCGCTGCGGGTGCCGATCCCCACGGGTTCGGTCACCGACCTGACCGCCGAACTCGCGAAGTCGGCCAGCGCCGCGGACATCAACGCCGCGATGAAGGCCGCCGCCGAGGGCAAGCTCAAGGGCATCCTGAAGTACTACGACGCGCCGATCGTCTCGAGCGATATCGTCACCGACCCGCACAGCTCGATCTTCGACTCGGGCCTGACCAAGGTGATCGACAACCAGGCGAAGGTCGTGTCCTGGTACGACAACGAGTGGGGCTACTCCAACCGTCTCGTCGATCTGGTCGCGCTGGTCGGCAAGTCGCTCTAGGACGAGCGAAGCAACGGGAGGACAGGCACTCGAATGGCCGTCAAGACGCTTGACGATTTGCTGGCCGAGGGCGTCGAGGGTCGGGGCGTGCTGGTGCGCTCCGACCTCAACGTCCCGCTCGACGACACTGGCGCCATCACGGATCCGGGGCGGATCATCGCCTCGGCGCCGACGCTGAAGGCACTCGCCGACGCCGGCGCCAAGGTCGTGGTCACCGCCCACCTCGGTCGTCCGAAGGGCGGGCCGGATCCGAAGTTCTCGCTGGCCCCGGTCGCGGCGGCGCTCGGCGAACACCTGGGCAGGCACGTGCAGCTGGCCGGTGATGTGGTCGGCACCGACGCGCTGGCCCGGGCCGAGGGGCTGACCGACGGTGACGTCCTCCTGCTGGAGAACATCCGCTTCGACCCGCGGGAGACCAGCAAGGACGACGCTGAGCGACTCGCGCTGGCCAAGGCGCTCGTCGAACTCGTCGGTGATGACGGTGCCTTCGTCTCCGACGGCTTCGGTGTGGTGCACCGCAAGCAGGCGTCGGTGTATGACGTCGCGACGCTGCTGCCGCACTACGCGGGCACGCTGGTGGCCACCGAGGTGAAGGTGCTCGAGCAGCTGACCAGTTCGACGGAACGTCCCTATGCCGTGGTGCTGGGTGGCTCGAAGGTGTCCGACAAGCTGGCCGTCATCGAGAACCTGGCCACCAAGGCCGACAGCATCGTCATCGGCGGCGGAATGTGCTTCACATTCCTTGCGGCACAGGGTGTCTCGGTGGGGACCTCGCTGCTGCAGGAGGAGATGATCGACACCTGTCGCAAGCTCCTCGAGGAGTACGGCGATGTCATTCACCTGCCGGTGGACATCGTCGTCGCCGAGCGCTTCGCCGCCGATTCACCGGCGGAGACGGTCGCCGCCGATCAGATCCCCGAGGGCAGGATGGGACTGGACATCGGCCCGGAGTCCGTAAAGCGATTCACCGCGCTGCTGTCGAATGCCAGGACGGTGTTCTGGAACGGGCCGATGGGTGTGTTCGAGTTCCCGGCCTTCGCCGCCGGCACCAAGGGTGTCGCGGAGGCCATTATCACCGCCACCGGCAAGGGCGCGTTCAGCGTCGTCGGCGGTGGCGACTCAGCCGCCGCGGTGCGCCAACTCGGTCTTCCCGAGGACGGCTTCTCGCACATCTCGACCGGTGGCGGCGCATCCCTGGAATACCTTGAGGGCAAGGACCTGCCCGGTATCGACGTCCTTCAGTAAGGCAGACGTCCTTCAGTAGCACCGACGTCCTTCAGTAGTACAGACCAACGAGGAGTCACACGTGAGCCGCAAGCCGCTGATCGCCGGCAACTGGAAGATGAACCTCAATCATTTCGAGGCCATCGCACTGGTACAGAAGATCGCATTCTCGTTGCCGGACAAGTACTTCGACAAGGTCGATGTCACCGTCATTCCGCCGTTCACCGATCTGCGCAGCGTTCAGACGCTGGTTGACGGCGACAAGCTGCGGCTCACCTACGGTGCGCAGGACGTGTCGCAGCACGACTCCGGCGCATACACCGGCGAGATCAGCGGTGCGTTCCTGGCCAAGCTCGGGTGCACCTTCGCCGTCGTCGGGCACTCCGAGCGTCGGACGTATCACAACGAGGACGACGCGCTGGTGGCCGCCAAGGCCGCCGCGGCGCTCAAGCACGGTTTGACCCCGATCGTCTGCATCGGGGAGGGCCTGGAGATCCGCGAGGCCGGTGACCACGTTGCCTACAACGTGCGCCAGCTCAAGGGCTCGCTGGCGGGCCTGTCGGCCCAGCAGATCGCCTCGGTGGTCATCGCCTACGAGCCGGTGTGGGCGATTGGCACCGGCCGGGTGGCCAGTGCAGCCGACGCGCAGGAGGTGTGTGCGGCGATCCGGACCGAACTCGCTGAACTGGCCTCGGCCGATATCGCGGCAACGGTGCGGGTCCTGTACGGCGGGTCAGTCAGCGCCAAGAACGTGGGCGAGATCGTCGCCCAGGGTGACGTCGACGGTGCCCTGGTCGGCGGGGCGTCACTCGACGGCGAGCAGTTCGCGATCCTGTCCGCGATCGCCGCGGGCGGACCTCTGCCCTGACCTGCGGCTGCCGCCTCGGACTCGGTCCTGCGGTAGGCGAGGCGGTTTCCGGCTGACGGCGCCAGGACTGTACTCTGGTCGCCATGTTCCTGGCTCTGCAGATCACCCTCGTCGTCACCAGCCTGTTGGTGGTGTTGCTGGTGTTACTGCACCGTGCCAAGGGTGGCGGCCTGTCGACCCTGTTCGGTGGCGGCGTGCAGTCCAGCCTCTCGGGCTCGACCGTTGTCGAGAAGAACCTGGACCGGTTGACCTACTTCGTCACCGGCATCTGGCTGGTGTCGATCATCGGCGTCGGACTGCAGATCAAGTACGGCGTCTAGCTGTACTGACCGCGGCCGCTGGTGCACCCTCTTTCGGTGGGTGGAAGCCGCCGATGCTCTGTTCGAGTAGTTCGGCCAGCCGCAGTGGGGTGCGGTCCTCGAACATCGGGCCGATGAGCTGAACTCCCACCGGTAGGCCCTCGGGTGAGCGTCCCGCTGGTATGGCGGTGGCGGGCAGGCCGGGCATAGTCGCCAGACCGGCCCAGACGAATTGGTCGGCGAATGGGTACTCGACGCCGTCGATGTCGATGTGCCGTTCCGCCAGGTTGTGTTCGTGGTCGTGGGGGAACGCGGGAGTGGGCGTTATGGGGCACACCACGGCATCGAACTGGGCGAAGAGCTGGCGCCAGCGGTGGCGGTGGAGTTCGCGACGGTTGTTCGCCTCGATCCAGTCGCGGTGGCTGAACACCGGGCCGCGCAACCACGCCGTGTCGAATCCCCGTTCGTCCGTGTCCAGTCCAGCGGCGTCGGTCCGCAGCTGTTCGTACTTCTCCACGGGATAACTCGCGGCGGCATACGACGTCAGTAGCTCGATGTAGAGCGTGGCGGCTTCGACCAGGTCAGGTAGCAGCGAACTGTGCCGTTCGACCGTCGCGCCGCCGTCGACAAGCGCGTCGGCGACCCGATTCACCGCCACCCGCACAGCGGACCCGGTCGCGATGAGCGGATGCTCGTCGAGCACCAGGACACGGAAGTCGCAGAGCCGTGCGTGGCGCGCCGGCGGCAGAGCCACGTCGAACGCAACACCCAGTGTCAGCGGGTCGGGTCCAGCCATCACATCCAACAGCAGCGCGAGGTCGCGGGCGGTGCGTGCCATCGGACCGACGACGGCGAGGTCGCCGACGGCGGGCAATGCCGGTGCGGGCGGCGGGACCATGCCGCGGTCGGCTACCAGCCCGAGTGTGGGCTTGTGTGCGTAGATGCCGCAGAAATGCGCGGGGGTGCGCAGTGAACCGGCCATGTCCGAGCCGATGGATAGCGCGCCGAACCCGGACGCCAGGGCAGCCGCTGATCCACCGGATGATCCGCCGGCCGTGCGATCGTGATCCCACGGGTTGTTGGTGGTGCCGTAGATGGCATTGAAGCTCTGCAGGTCTTGCAGCATGAACGGCACGTTGGTCTTACCGAGCACCACCGCGCCAGTAGCCTTGAGCCGCGCCACCTGTACTGCGTCCTCGGCTGGCATGTAGTCCCTGTGCAGCGGCATGCCCCAGGTCGTGGGCAGCCCGGCGATGTTGTAGGACTCCTTGACCGTCACCGGGATACCGAGCAGCGGCCGATCCTCGCCGCGGGCGCGCGCCTGGTCGGCGCCGCGTGCGGCGACCCGCGCACGATCAAAGTCCGGCACGCAGATCGCGTTGATCGCGTTGTCGTTCCGCTCGATGCGGGCGATCGCCTCATCGGTCAGTTCCACCGATGTCACCTCACCGGCACGCAATGCCGCCGCGAGATCTTCGGCCGACTGAAAACTTCGCTCCATGCATCCGACGCTATCGGGCCGCCGCAGAGGCCATAAAACCTCGCTTCGCGCAACAGAATTCGGTGTCGGGCCCGTGCGGCCCCGTCACACCCCTGCGGTGACGGGAGTGGCGTCCTTGTCCGGATCGGAGTCCCGGTCCGGATCGGTGACCTTGGGCCACCCGCGGTGCAGGCGGGTCCTGACGATCTGCGGCCACCAGAACCAGCGCCCCATTAGCGACGCGATGGCCGGGGTCATGAACGATCGCACGATAAGCGTGTCGAACAGCAGTCCCAGCGCAATGGTGGTGCCGACCTGAGCCATGACCTTCAGATCGCTGAAGGCGAAGGTGGCCATCGTGGCTGCGAAGACGAGGCCAGCCGAGGTGACGACCGAGCCGGTGCCCTCCATCGCGCGGATGATGCCGGTCTTCAGGCCACCGGGCAACTCCTCCTTGAGCCGCGAGACAAGCAACAGGTTGTAGTCGGAACCCACCGCCAGAAGCAGGATGACTGACATCGGCAGCACCATCCAGTGCAGTTCCAGGCCGATGAGGTGCTGCCAGAGGAGCACTGACAGGCCGAACGACGCGCCGAGGGACAGCAGCACCGTGCCGACGATCGTGGCCGATGCGACCACACTGCGCGTGATGACCAGCATGATGATGAAGATCAGTGTCACCGCAGCGATTCCGGCGATCAGCAGGTCGTAGTGCGCGCCGTCCCGCATGTCCTTGTAGGTGGCGGCGGTGCCGGCCAGATAGATCGTGGAGCCCTCCAGTGGGGTGCCCTTGATGGCCTCCTTGGCCGCGGTCCTGATCTTGTCGACGTGCGAGATTCCCTCGGAGGTCGCAGGGTCGCCCTCGTGGCTGATGATGAACCGGACCGACTTGCCGTCAGGTGAGATGAAGTTCTTGATGCCGCGCTTGAAGTCCTCGTTGTCGAAGATCTCCGGCGGTAGGTAGAACGAGTCGTCGTTGCGGGCGTGATCGAAGGCGTCGCCCATCGCGGTCGAGTTCTCCGAGGCCTCCTGCTGCCGAAGCTGCTGGCCCTGCTGCGTGGCGTACTGCCGCAGCATCATGTCCTTCATCGACCTCATGGTCTCGATCTGCTGGGGCAGCAGCGTGACCAGTTGAGGCATCAGCGAATCGAGGCGTTCCAGTTCGGGCAGCAACTGCTGAATGTCATCGGTCAGGGTGTTGATGCCGTCGAGGGTGTCGAAGACCGATCGGATGGCCCAGCAGCCGGGGATGTCGTAGCAGTGCGCTTCCCAGTAGAAGTAGTTGCGGATCGGCCGGAAGAAGTCGTCGAGATTGGAGATGCTGTCGCGCATTTCGGCGACGTCGATCGTCATGTTCTTGGTCTGAACCACCATCTGGTGTGTGACGTCGGCCATCTGGGTCATCAGGCTCGACATCTTCTCCATGGTGTCGACGTTTCGCTGCATCTCGTCGGCTTGAACCAGCATGTCGGCGTTGCGGTCCTGGGTGTACTTGTCGTTCAGCGTCTGTGTGGTGCCCTGCATGCTCAGCATGAACGGGATCGTGGTGTGCTCGATCGGCTTACCCTCGGGCCGGGTGATGGTCTGGACCCGCGCGATGCCCTGAGTCTTGAAGATCGTCTTGGCGATCTTGTCGATGACGAGGAAGTCGGTGGAGTTCCGCAGATCGTGATCGCTCTGGACCATCAGCAGTTCCGGATTCATCCGGGCGGTGTCGAAGTGCCGGTCCGCGACGGCGTAGCCGAGGTTGGCCGGCATGTCAGCGGGCACGTAGACGCGGTTGTCATAGTTGGTCGCGTAGCCGGGGAGCGTGAGCAGGCCGACCAGAGCCAGGGCGATGGTCCCGACCAGAATTGGGCCGGGCCACCGCACGACGACGGTGCCCACCCGGCGCCAGCCGCGCGATCGGATGCTGCGCTTGGGTTCGAAGAGGCCGAAGCGTCCGCCCAGCAGGATCACCGCGGGCCCCAGGGTCAGCGCGGCGATGACGGCGACGAACGTGCCCACCGCGCACGGCACGCCCATGGTCTGGAAGTACGGCAGTCGGGTGAAGGACAGGCACAGCATGGCGCCGGCGATGGTCAGGCCTGACCCCAGTACGACGTGAGCGGTGCCGCCGAACATGGTGTAGAAGGCGGACTCTCGGTCCTCACCCGCGCCGCGCGCCTCCTGATATCGGCCGATGGCGAAGATGGCGTAGTCGGTTCCCGCCGCGATGACCATGAGTGTCAACAGGCTTGTCGCGAACGTCGAGAGCCCAATGATCTCGTAGTAGCTGAGGAACGCGACGATGCCACGGGCGGCCCCGAGCTCGACGAACACCATCAGCAGCACCAGGATCATGGTGGCGAAGGATCGGTAGACGACAAGGAGCATGCCGGCGATCACGACGAGGGTGATGACGGTGACCTTGATCATGCTCTTGTCACCGGCATGGTGTTGATCCGCTGTCAGCGCCGCGCCTCCGGTGACGTACGCCTTGATGCCAGGCGGCGCAGGTGTCTCGTCAACGATGGCGCGGACGGCGTCGACCGATTCGTTGGACAGTGTCTCGCCCATGTTGCCGCGCAGGTAGATCTGGACGTACGCGGACTTTGAGTCATTGCTCTGCGAGCCCGATGCCGTCAGCGGATCACTCCAGAAGTCCGCGACGTGCTCCACGTGAACCGTGTCGTCCTGGAGCTTCTTGATCAGCTCGTCGTAGAAGCGATGGGCATCGGCCCCCAGCGGCTGTTCGCCCTCCAGGATGATCATCGCGCTGCTGTCGGAGTCGAACTCCTCGAAGTTGCTGCCGATCTGCTTCATCGACACCATCGACGGTGCGTCCTTGGCGTTCATGGACACCGTGTGCGCCTGGCCGACCTCCTCAAGGGAAGGTACGGCGACGTTGGTGAAGACCGTCAGTGCCAGCCAGCCGAGCACGATGGGGACTGCCAGGAGGTGAATGGCCCGCGCGATCCTCGGTCGCTCGGGCTTCGAATGCGCTGCCTTCGAATGCCCTGGACTCGACTCGACGTCCACTCGCTTGCCCCCTTGATCAGGCCGTCCTCCGTGGGCCGGAGGAGGCCGACGCGTCACACACGGTGCGCCGTCGCGCGTCATCTATCTAGCCTGTCAAAGTGTCTGCTGTCAATCGGGCGCGACCGCCGGGCGTGACTGCTCATCGTCGCAGCTCACAGCACATTCACAGGTAACTGCCAGGCGCCGTGGACCCTCGCCCTGCGACGGGTTCCGCGCACACCGATACTGGACGCATGGCAGACGGCGCGGACATCAGTCTCGAACCCATCGGCTCGGTACGTCGCACCCAGGTCGGTCGTGAGGCCACCGAGCCGATGCGGGAGGACATTCGGCTACTGGGCACGATCCTGGGCGACACCGTCCGCGACCAGAGTGGCGAAGCCGTGTTCGACCTCATCGAGCGCGCCCGGGTGGAGTCGTTCCGGGTTCGCCGGTCCGAGATCGACCGCAGCGAACTGGCGGGTCTGTTCGACGACATCGACATCCACCAGGCCATCCCCGTCATCCGTGCCTTCACGCACTTCGCCCTGCTCGCCAACGTCGCCGAGGACATCCACCGCGAACGTCGGCGGGCGGTCCACGTCGCGGCGGGCGAACCGCCGCAGAACAGCAGCCTGGCGGCGACGTATCTGAAGCTGGAGTCGGCCGAGCTGGATGCCGCTACCGTCGCCGACGCGCTCACCGGTGCACTGGTGTCACCCGTGATCACCGCGCATCCCACCGAGACGCGCCGCCGCACCGTTTTCGACACCCAGCACCGCGTCACCGAGCTGATGCGTCTGCACGCCAAGGGCCACACCCATACCGACGACGGTCGCAGCATCGAACTCGAGCTTCGCCGCAACATTCTGGTGTTGTGGCAGACGGCGCTGATCCGGTTGTCGCGTCTGAAGATCCAGGATGAGATCGAGACGGGCCTGCGGTACTACCCGGCAGCCTTCTTCGAGGTCATCCCTGCGGTCAACGCCGAGGTGCGCGCCGCGCTGCAGGCGCGCTGGCCCGATGCGCACATCCTGGACGAGCCGATCCTGAGGCCGGGGTCCTGGATCGGCGGTGACCGCGACGGCAATCCGAACGTCACCGCCGAGGTGGTGCGACTGGCCACCAGCAGCGCGGCCCACACGGCGCTGGCGCACTACTTCGACGAGCTCACCTCGCTGGAGGAGGAGCTGTCGATGTCGGTGCGGCTGGTGTCGATCAGCGACGAACTGGCTGCCCTGGCCGACGCGTGCGCCGAACCGGCGCGGGCCGACGAGCCCTACCGGCGAGCCCTCCGGGTGATCCATGGCCGGCTCACCGCGACGGCCGCGGAGATCCTCGACCGCCAACCGGAGCGTCTCCTGGCTCTCGACGTGCCGCGATACGAGACGCCGGGGGAGTTCCTGGCCGATCTCGACGTCGTGGACAGCTCACTGCGGTCCAACGGCAGCGTGCTGCTGGCCGACGATCGGCTGGCCCGGCTGCGGGAGGCCGTGCGGGTCTTCGGCTTTCACCTGTCCGGCCTCGACATGCGGCAGAACTCCGACGTGCACGAGGAGGTCGTCGCCGAACTGCTGGCCTGGGCGGGGGTGCACGCCGACTACGGGTCGCTGCCCGAGCAGCAGCGCATCGAGGTGCTGGTCGACGAACTCGCCACCCGCAGACCGCTCGTCGGCGCAGGCGCTGAGCTCTCGGAGCTCGCCCGCAAGGAACTCGACATCGTGGCGGCCGCGAGCCGGGCGGTGCGGGTGTTCGGGCCCAAGGCGGTGCCGAACTACATCATCTCGATGTGTCAGTCGGTGTCGGACATGCTCGAGGCGGCGATCCTGTTGAAGGAGGCAGGCCTGCTCGACGCGTCGGGCGAGAGCCCGTACAGCCCCGTCGGCATCGTGCCGCTGTTCGAGACCATCGACGATCTGCAGCGCGGCTCGTCGATACTCGAAGCCGCCCTCGACCTCCCGCTCTATCGCGCGCTGGTGCACGCCCGCGGGGAGCACCAGGAGGTGATGCTCGGCTACTCCGACTCGAACAAGGACGGCGGCTACCTCGCGGCGAACTGGGCGCTCTACCGCGCCGAGCTGGATCTGGTGGAGTCGGCCCGCAAGACCGGGATTCGGTTGCGGCTCTTCCACGGCCGCGGCGGAACCGTGGGTCGCGGAGGTGGTCCCAGCTACGACGCGATCCTCGCGCAGCCGCCCGGAGCGGTGCAGGGTTCGCTGAGGATCACCGAGCAGGGCGAGGTCATCGCGGCCAAGTACGCCGAGCCGCGCGCCGCGCACCGCAACCTCGAGACGCTTCTGGCTGCGACACTCGAATCGACACTGCTCGACGTCGAGGGCCTCGGAGACGAGGCCGAACCCGCGTATGAGGTGCTCGACGATCTGGCCGCTCGAGCACAGCGGGCCTACTCCGAACTGGTCCACGAGACACCGGGTTTCGTCGAGTACTTCAAGGAGTCCACGCCGGTCAGTGAGATCGGTGCGCTCAACATCGGGAGCAGACCCGCCTCCCGCAAGCCCACCACGGCGATCTCCGACCTGCGTGCCATCCCTTGGGTGCTGGCCTGGAGCCAGTCGCGGGTGATGCTGCCTGGCTGGTACGGCACGGGTACCGCGTTCGAGGAGTGGATCGCCGCTGGTGACGGTCGCCTCGAGGTGCTTCAGAGCCTGTACGCACGCTGGCCGTTCTTCCGCACCGTGCTGTCCAACATGGCCCAGGTGATGGCCAAGGCCGATATGGGTCTGGCGGCGCGCTACTCCGAACTGGTTGACGATGAGGCGTTGCGGCACAGGGTCTTCGACAAGATCGTCGACGAGTACCGCCGCACCCTGCGCATGCACCAGCTGATCACCGGCCACGACGACTTGCTCGCCGACAACCCGGCGCTCGCGCGCTCAGTGTTCAACCGGTTCCCCTACCTGGAACCACTCAATCACCTGCAGGTCGAACTGTTGCGCCGCTTCCGCGCGGGCGACGCCGAGGAATTGGTGCAGCGCGGCATCCTGCTCACCATGAGCGGGTTGGCGACCGCGCTGCGGAACAGCGGATAGCCTCAGCCACGCTTCGCAGTGGCCAGCTGCCGCTGACGGGATGTTGGGCCGCTGGGTTATGTGGGACCAGAATTTGTCGTACCTCGCTGTGACAATGGTGTTATGTCTTCAGCCGCAGCCTCTTTGGCCGCTGAGGTGCGTCCCGATGAGCGTGTCGAGGTGTTGTTCGAGGAGTTGGCCGAACTGTCCGGTCAGCGCAACGCCATCGACAGTCGTGTGGTGGAGATCGTGGCGGAGTTGGACCGTGACGGGTTGTGCGGGTCCACCGGTGCGAAGTCGATTCCGGCGCTGGTCGACCGGAGAACGCGCCGATTGGTGGTGGTACCAACCCTTCCAACCACAACCCCCACCACCAACGAACTAACCCCGCGCGTCTTGATCGCCGTGGGACGCGGGACTCCACCTGCCGCACGACACCAGTCGGTCGATCGCGCTCTGCAGCGCCTGAACGAATGCCGGTGAACCGGTGTGCCCGGAGTCCTCGACGATCTGCAGGTTCGCGGCCGGCCACGCCCGAGCCAGTCGCCAGGCGGTGTCGGGCGGGCAGCTCAGATCGTGGCGACCATGGACGAGTTCGGCGGGGATGTGGGCGATTCGGTGTGCCTCGTCGATCAGCTGATCGGGCCGCAGCCACGCCCGGTTGCCGAAGTAGTGCGCGCACAATCGCACGAACGCAATGCGGTCCGGCCCCATTCGTTGCCCGTAGCTGCCTGGCCGCCCATCGGATTCGTGGGCGATGAGGGAGTCCTCCCACGCACACCAGTCGCGTGCCGCGCGTTCGCGCACCGCTTCCTCGGGGCTGCTCACCAGGTCGAGATAGGCGGTGATGAGGTCGTAGATGTCGGGTTCGGCAGCAGTGATGCCCGATCCGCGGCGGAACGCGTCCCACTCGGCGGGCCGGAACCGCGCCGCGCCACCGTAGAGCCACTCGATCTCGGCCGGGGACGACGTCGTCACAGCGACCAGAAGGATGCCGAGGACGCGCTCGGGGTAACGCTGCGCGTAGGCGAGGGCCAGTGTGGCTCCCCAGGATCCGCCGTACACCATCCATCGGTCGACACCGATGTGTTCGCGTAGCCGCTCCATATCCTCGACGAGGTGCCACGTGGAGTTCTCGGCCAGGCTCACCGAGGGATCGGCGGCGTTCGGCAGGCTCTCGCCGCATCCGCGCTGGTCAAATATCACCGGACGGAACACCAAGGGGTCAAACAGTTTCCGGCTGCCGCGACTTCCGCCACCGCCCGGTCCGCCGTGCACACACACCACCGGTATGCCGTCCGGGTTGTCGCCGACCTCCCAGTAGATCTGCTGGCCGTCACCGACGTCGAGCATGCCCATGCGCTCAGGCCAGCTCATAGTCGACAGGGCACGCGTCGGCCGCGCGGGCCACACCACCGATCTGCGCCGGCACGGGACGCGGGTGTGTCCGCCAGCCCGGCACGAACCGGTACCGGCCGAGTAGATGGATCATGGCGGCGCTCATCGCGGACAGCGAGAACGGCTGCGCGGGGCAGGTGTGCCTACCGTGGCCGAAGGCGGTCACGAGCATGGGCGAGGCAAGCGCGGTGGTGTCGGCCAGACGGTGACGATGCCAATGGTCGGGGTCCCACGAGTCCAGCCCCGGCGCGGCCGAGGTGTTCAGCAGTGGCAGCAGTGTCGCGATCGTCCACCCCGCGGGCACCTCCACGACGCCGTCGCCGGTGTCGAACGTCACGGGAGCCACTGTGGCACGCGACATTATCGAACGCTGCGCCATCCGGGTGCTCTCCAGCGCGCAGCGCTGGGCCAGCTCACGGTCGCCCGCGATGACCTCGCACAGGCTGTCGGGGTGCTCGATGAGATCGACGATCGCCCAGCCGAGGGCGGCCATCAGATTCGACATCGACGCGATGTGAATCAACGCGACATCCATCGCAATACCGCGGTGTCGCACGTCGTGCGACTCATCGGACCAGGCCTGCACGATCCGGTCGAACAGCGCGCCGTCGGACCCGGAATCGCTGTGGTCCAGTGCCGTTGCGATCACATCGGCGATATCGTCGAGTGCCGCGCGTTCAGCGGACATCTGCGATGCCGCGACCTCGGCCATCGCATCCGGGTGGACGAACGCGTCTGACCCGTCGAGTGTGTCGAAGGCGCAGACCAGGCGTTCAAACGCGTCGCCGTCCGCGCAGCCCGGCGCACCCCACGACGCCAAACCCACCCGGTGCCCGAGTCTGCGGGTGAGAGCGAACAGATCCACCGACCCGCGATCGCCCAACTCGGCATCGGTCGCGGCCAGTGCGTGCTCGAGATTGGTCAGATAGGACGTCACGTCATCACGCCGGAACAGCGATCCGGGCAGTGTGCGGCGGCCGGCGAAGATCTCGTCGGGCAGCTTGCGCCGCAGCATGAGGTAGTCGGCCACGCCCTTGCTGGCTGTCTCCTCGAGCAGTGCGTAGAACGATTCGACACCGGTCGGGGAGAAGGTGAACAGGATGTGATTGCCGCCGCTCACCACGACGAAGGAGTCGCCGTGGCGGGCACGGGCCTCGGCGATCGCGGCGACGGCATCGACGACGGCGACATCCCACGGGAGGCCGACGCCCACGGCAGTGGGCAGAGTGTCCTGCGGCGCAGGCACCGGCTAGAGGCCGGTGCTCTTGCGCACCGCGTTCACCGCGCCGCGCACCGCATTCTCGGTCGCGGCCCACGGGGCCATCACTGACTCGCCGAGCCCGACGATGCGTTCGACGCGATCGACGATGGCCTCCAAACGCTCCACCACACCGATCAGACGCGGCGCCAGTTCATCGATGCGCGTGATGGTTTCGTTGAACCGGGCCAGGGTGGCGTCGAGGGCAACCGTCGAGTTGCCCAGGTCTGACAGGGCGTCGCCAAGGTCCCCGAGAACCGTGTCTACCTGTTCCACGGTGACATCGGCGTTGAGCGCGGCCTGGGTCAGTGTCTTGATGCGTTCGCGTCCGGTGCGGGGGCGCGGTGTGCGACCAGAGGTGTCAGCCATGGTGTTCAGTATGCGTGGGCGAGAGTTTGGCCGCTGCGGCTTCGTCGAGGAGCCATACCGTCAAATCCCGTCCGACACCGCCCGCGCCCGGGATGTCCACGGGTGCCGCACCATTCACCGCGGCGGCGACGGCATCGGCCTTTTCGGCGCCCGCCACCACCAGCCACACCTGCCGTGACCGCGCAACCGCGGGCAGCGTCAGGGTGATCCGCCGGGGCGGCGGTTTGGGGGAGTCGGTCACGCCGACGACCAGGCGGGTGGTCTCGCGGACGGCGGCGGAGTGCGGGAACAACGAGTTGATGTGTCCCTCACCGCCCATGCCGAGCAGGTGCACGTCAAAACTCGGTGTCGGTCCGCCGTCCGGTGCATTGGCGGCCAGCACCTGCTCGTAGGCCAGTGCCGCTGCGTCGATGTCATCGCCGAACTCACCGTCGCTGGCGGGCATCGCATGCACGTTGGACGCCGGAATGTCGATGTGGTCGAGCAGTGCCTCGCGCGCCTGCTTGTCGTTGCGGTCGTCATCGGCTGCGGGCACGTAGCGTTCGTCACCCCAGAACAGGTGCACCTTGGACCAGTCGATGTCATCGTCGTTGTTGCCGACGTGCTTGAGCAGTTTGACGCCGGTGCCGCCTCCGGTCAGGACCACGTAGGCCGCGCCGCGTGCCTCGATCGCCGACGTGATCGCCCCCACCAGGCGGTCACCCGCGGCGGTGACCAAAGCGTCGGCGTCGGCGTACTTCTCGATGACGATCTCAGACATATTGAACCTTGTCGATGCCTTGAAGTGCGGCGTAGTAGGTCTCGTCGGCGTCGAGGCGGCGCATATCCTCGGCCAGGCAGTCGCGAGTCTCCCTGCGCGCCAACGGGACCAGTGCGTCGGGCTTTCCCGTACGGGTCAGCGACGCGGTGACGTCCTCCTGTGGACGACTCAGCGTGATGGTCTCGTTGGACCTGCGTAGTTCAACCTTCAGATCACCGACGGCGCGTGTCACGGGGCAGTCGAGCCGGCTGGCCAGCCAGCCTGCCAGGATGTCCAGCGCAGGTTCATCCTTGAGCCCAGACACCACAACTGATGTCACGGGTTCGAACGGTCCCTGATCCAGGGTTGAGGCGAGAAGCGCGCGCCAGTAGGTGACTCTGCTCCAGGACAGATCGGTGTCACCGGCGGTGTAACCCTTCGCCCTGCCCTTGATCGCTCGTAACGGATCGGCACCATTGGTGGCATCGGTGATCCGACGAATGGCCAGCTTGCCCAACGGGTCCTGAGCGGGGACCTTCGGCGCGATATCCGGCCACCAGGTGACCACTGGGGTGTCGGGCAGCAGGAACGGCGTCACCACGCTGCTGGAATGACCGGCCAGGGGACCGGAGAGTCGAAGCACCACGACCTCGTTGGCGCCGGCGTCACGTCCGACACGCAGCTGCGCGTCCAGGCGGGCATCGGAGGCGAGCCGGTCACCCGGGACGACGACGATGACCCGGCAGGGGTGTTCGCGGCTGGCGGCGTTCGCGGCCTCGATCGATTCCTCCAGCAGCGCTTCGGTATCGGGGGCAATCACCAGAGTCAGAACGCGGCCGAGGGTTATCGCGCCGCCTTCCTCGCGCAGTGCGACGATCTTCTTGTTGATGACATCGGTGCTGGTGTCCGGCAGATCGACGATCATAGTTGTCGGCTCCTCGCGCGAGCGCTCGTCACGGCCGCCTCCATTCGCGGCCACTGCGTCGCAGCATCTCGAACGCGGACTCCGGTCCCCAGGTTCCCGACTCGTACGAGTCGGGTTTGCCGTGTGAGGCCCAGTAGTCCAACGCGGGATCCAGTATCTTCCAGGCCAGCTCGACCTCCGCGTTGACCGGGAACAGCGATGGCTCGCCGAGCAGAACGTCGAGGATCAGCCGCTCGTAGGCCTCGGGCGACTCCTCGGCGAAGGCCGAACCGTAGGAGAAGTCCATGCTCACGTCGCGGACCTCCATGGTGTTGCCCGGCACCTTGGAGCCGAAGCGCAATGTGATGCCCTCATCCGGCTGAACCCTGATCACCAGGGCGTTCTTGCCGAGTTCCTCGGTCATGGTCGCGTCGAAGGGCAGATGGGGTGCCCGCTTGAACACCAGAGCGATCTCGGTCACCCTACGGCCCAGCCGTTTTCCGGTGCGTAGGTAGAACGGCACCCCGGCCCAGCGTCGAGTGTCCACGTCGAGAGTGATCGCGGCGAATGTCTCGGTCGTGGAGGTCTTTGAGAACCCCTCCTCGTCGAGAAGTCCGACCACCTTCTGGCCGCCCTGCCAGCCCGCCGCGTACTGCCCGCGCGACGTCGTCTCGTCGAGCGGTTCGGCGAGCCGGGTGGCGGAGAGGACCTTGATCTTCTCGGCCTGCAACTCGGCAGGGGAGAAACTGACCGGTTCTTCCATGGCAGTGAGTGCCAGCAGCTGGATCAGATGGTTCTGGATGACGTCGCGGGCGGCGCCGATTCCGTCGTAATAGCCTCCGCGACCACCCAATCCGATGTCCTCGGCCATGGTGATCTGGACGTGGTCGACGTAGTGCGCGTTCCAGATCGGCTCGAACAGCTCGTTGGCGAACCGCAGCGCCAGGATGTTCTGGACGGTCTCCTTGCCGAGGTAGTGGTCGATGCGGAACACCGACGACTCCGGGAACACGCTGTTGACCACCCCGTTGAGCGCCTCGGCGCTCTTGAGGTCGTGCCCGAACGGCTTCTCGATGACCACCCGGCTCCAGCAGCCCTCGGGCTTGTTGGCCAGCCCGGACTTCGACAGCTGCTCGCACACCACCGGGAACGCGTTGGGTGGGATCGACAGGTAGAAGGCGTGATTGCCGCCGGTGCCGCGTTCGACGTCGAGCTTGTTCAACGTGTCCGACAGCCGCGCGAAGGCGGCGTCGTCATCGAACGTGCCCTGGACGAAGCGGAATCCCTCTGCCAGCCGATCCCACACCTCCTGACGGAACGGGGTGCGCGCGTGCTGCTTTACGGCGTCGTAGACCACCTTGCCGAAGTCCTCGTCGGCCCAGTCCCGCCGGGCGAACCCGATCAGGGCGAACGACGGCGGCAGCAGCCCGCGGTTGGCCAGGTCGTAGATCGCCGGCATCAGCTTCTTACGGGCGAGGTCGCCCGTAACGCCGAAGATGACCACCGCGCAGGGGCCGGCGATATGCGGCATCCGCTTGTCGCGTTTGTCGCGCAGCGGGTTCACCCAGTCGGTCGGCTGGGTGCTGCAGTCGCTCATGTGCGTCCCCAGCTGTTCCGCGAGCCCTAGGACTTCTTCTCGTCCAATTGCGCCTGCGTCGCCTCTAGTAGCTCGTTCCATGACTTCTCGAACTTGTCCACGCCCTCGTCCTCGAGAACCTTGAACACGTCGACGAGGTCGATGCCGATGGCCTCGAGCTTGTCGAACACACCCTGTGCGGCGTCCGCGGTGCCCTTGATCGTGTCGCCCTTGACCTCGCCGTGGTCGGCGACGGCCTCGAGTGTCTTCTCCGGCATGGTGTTAACGGTGTTCGGGGCCACCAACTCTGTGACGTAGAGGGTGTCCGAGTAGTCCGGGTTCTTCACGCCCGTCGACGCCCACAGCGGGCGCTGAACGCGGGCGCCGTCGGCCGCCAGTGCCTCGAAGCGGTCACCGCCGACGAAAACCTTCTCGTAAGCGGCGTAGGCGAGTCGGGCGTTGGCCACACCGGCCTGGCCGCGAAGCGCCAGGGCGTCATCGGAGCCGATCTTCTCCAGCCGGGCATCGATCTCGGTGTCGACACGGGAGACGAAGAACGATGCGACGGAATGGATCTTGGACAGATCGTGACCCGCACCCTTGGCCTTCTCCAGACCGGCCAGGTACGCGTCGATGACCGCCTTGTGGCGCTCGACCGAGAAGATCAGCGTGACGTTGACCGAGATGCCCTCGGCGATCACCGCGGTGATCGCCGGCAGGCCCGCCAGCGTCGCGGGAATCTTGATCAGCAGGTTGGGCCGGTCGACGATCTTCCAGAGTTCGATCGCCTGAAGGACGGTCTTGTCGGTGTCGTGGGCCAGCCGCGGATCCACCTCGATGGACACCCGGCCGTCGACGCCGTCGCTCGCCTCGTAGGCCTTCGCGAGCACGTCACACGCATTGCGGACGTCGTCGGTGGTCACGGTGCGGATGGTGTCGTCCACGTCGGCGCCGCGCTCGGCGAGTTCCTTGACCTGCGCGTCGTAGGCGGTGCCCTTCGACAGCGCCGCCTGGAAGATCGACGGGTTGGTGGTCACGCCGACGATGCTGCGGGTGTCGATGAGGTTCTGCAGGTTGCCGGTCTGAAGGCGCTCACGCGACAGATCGTCGAGCCATACGGAAACGCCCGCGGCACTGAGCGCCGCGAGATTCGGGTTCTGAGTCATCCCATGCTCCTTAGTGCTTGATCAGTTCGCTTGGTGCTTGTCAGTTGTCCACGCGCGGGTCGCGCTAGTTATCCATCGAGCGTTCCGCGGCGGCCACAACTGCCTCCGCGGTGAAGCCGAACTCACGGAACAACGTCTTGTCGTCGGCGGACTCGCCATAGTGCTCGATCGAGATGATCTCACCGGTGTCGCCGACGAGCTTGTGCCAACTCTGTGCGATGCCCGCCTCGACGGCCACGCGCGCGGAGACCTCGGGCGGCAGCACGCTGTCGCGGTACTCCTTGGGCTGGCTCTCGAACCACTCGACACACGGCATTGACACCACGTAGGCGACAACGTCCTTCTCGGCCAACTGCTTCCGGGCCTCGACGGCGAGCTGAAGTTCGGAGCCGGTGGCGATGATGATGACGTCGGCGTCATCGGCCGGATTGCCGCCGCCGAGGACATAACCACCCTTGGCCACACCGTCGGAATCGGTTCCCTCGAGGACCGGAATGCCCTGGCGGGTCAGGATGAAGCCAACCGGACCACTGCTCGCGCCGCGCGCGATGATGTTCCGCCAGGCGTAGGCCGTCTCGTTCGGGTCACCGGGCCGCACGACGGACAGGTTCGGGATGGCCCGCAGCGCCGCGAGGTGCTCGATCGGCTGGTGCGTCGGACCGTCCTCACCGAGACCGATCGAGTCGTGCGTCCAGATGTAGATGGTGTCGATGTCCATCAGCGACGCGAGGCGCACCGCGGGCCTCATGTAGTCGGAGAACTGCAGGAACGTACCGCCGAAGGCGCGCGTCGGTCCGTGCAGGACGATGCCCGACAGGATCGAGCCCATCGCGTGTTCGCGGATGCCGAAGTGCAGCACCCGGCCGTACCAGTCGGCGGTGAAGTCTGACGTCGAGATCGACGGCGGGCCGAACGACTTCACGCCCTTGATGGTGGTGTTGTTGCTGCCGGCGAGATCGGCTGAGCCACCCCACAGTTCGGGCAACTTGGGCGCGACGTCGTTGAGCACCTGGCCGAAGGCGGCGCGGGTGGCCACAGCCTTGGAGCCCGGCTCCCAGTAGGTCAGATCGGCGTCCCAGCCCTCAGGCAGTTCCTGGGCCAGCAGCCGGTCCAGAAGCGCCTTGCGCTCGGGCTCGCGTTCCGCCCAGGCATCGAAACCGGTCTGCCACTTCTCATGGGCCTCGCGGCCCCGATCGACCAGCTTGCGGGTGTGCTCAATGACCTCGTCGCGGACCTCGAAGTTCTTCTCGGGATCGAACCCGAGGATCTTCTTGGTGGCGGCGACCTCCTCGTCACCGAGCGCCGAGCCGTGCACGCCGCCGGTGTTCATCTTGGTGGGGGCGGGGTAGCCGATGATGGTGCGGACGGCAATGAAGGACGGCTTGTCGGTGACCTTCCTGGCCTCCTCGACAGCCGCCTCGATATCGGTGACGTTCTCGCCGCCCTCGACCTCCTGGACGTGCCAGCCGTATGCCCGGTAGCGCGCGACGACGTCCTCGGACAGCGCGATGTCGGTGTCGTGCTCGATCGAGATCTGGTTCTTGTCGTAGAACACGATGAGGTTGCCGAGCTGCTGCGTGCCCGCGAGCGACGACGCCTCGCTGGTGACGCCCTCTTCGATGTCTCCATCGGAGGCGATCACGTAGATGAAGTGGTCGAACGGGCTGTCGCCCGGCGCCGCGTCCGGATCGAAGAGCCCGCGCTCGTACCGCGCGGCCATCGCCATGCCCACCGCCGACGCCAGACCCTGGCCCAGGGGGCCCGTCGTGATCTCCACGCCTCTGGTGTGGCGGAACTCGGGGTGGCCCGGGGTCTTGGACTTCCAGGTCCGCAATGACTCGATATCGGTCAGCTCGAGGCCGAATCCGCCGAGGTACAGCTGGATGTACAGCGTCAGGCTGCTGTGCCCGCAGGACAGCACGAAGCGGTCACGCCCCAGCCAGTGCACGTCACTGGGGTCGTGGCGCATCTGACGCTGAAAAAGCGTGTAGGCCAGCGGGGCCAGGCTCATCGCCGTCCCGGGGTGGCCGTTGCCAACCTTCTGTACCGCGTCGGCGGCCAGCACACGGACCGTGTCGACAGCGACTGAGTCGAGTTCGGTCCAGTCGTCGGGATGGTTGGGCTGGGTGAGTGCGGAAATTTCTTCCACAGTGGTCACGAACTCACTCCTCGGGTAGGCAAGCCGGTCATCAATACCCTAGTGCCGAAGGTGGCGGCGTCGCAGGCGGCGTCTACAGGCGACCGTCTCGGCGCCTGAACCGACCCTGCGGTGCTCGGCTCACAGGGTCGCGGTCTACCATCGTGTGTAGTAGAAGCTGCGCGCTGCCGCGAACCATGAGGAGTCAACTGCGTGAGCATTCGCGAGCGCCGTCTCTCCGGCGGAGCGGTTGGTCGGATCCGAACGACGTTATTGGCGTACCTGGCGCTGACTAAGCCCCGCGTCATCGAATTGCTGCTTGTCACCACGATTCCAGCGATGCTGCTGGCCGATCGTGGCACCGTCGATCCGCTGCTGATTCTGAACACTCTGGTCGGCGGGCTGCTCGCCGCCGCAGGCGCCAACACCCTGAACTGTGTCGTCGATGCCGACATCGACAAGGTGATGAAGCGCACCGCGCTGCGGCCGCTGGCGCGGGCGACCGTTCCCACCAGACACGCGCTGATCTTTGGACTGGCGCTGTCGGTCGGGTCGTTCTTCTGGCTGTGGTTGGCCACCAACCTGCTCTCGGGTGTGCTCGCCGTGGCCACCATCGCGTTCTACGTTTTCGTGTACACCCTGCTGCTCAAGCGCCGCACGTCGCAGAACGTGGTGTGGGGCGGGGCGGCGGGCTGCATGCCCGTCATGATCGGCTGGTCCGCGGTCACCGGCACGATTCAGTGGCCCGCGCTGGTCATGTTCGCCATCATCTTCTTCTGGACGCCGCCGCACACATGGGCGTTGGCGATGCGCTACAAGGATGACTACAAGGCGGCCGGCGTGCCGATGTTGCCGGCCGTGGCCACCGAGCGCGAGGTCACCAGGCAGATCCTGATCTACACCTGGTTGACGGTCGTGGCGACGCTGGCGCTCGCGTTGGCCACCGGCTGGCTGTACACCGCCGTCGCCCTGTTGGCTGGTGCGTGGTTCCTGACGATGGCTCACCAGCTGTACAACGGGGTGAAACGGGGCGAAACGGTCAAGCCGCTGCGCCTGTTCCTGCAGTCCAACAACTACCTGGCCGTCGTGTTCTGTGCGCTGGCTGTCGACTCGGCCCTGGCGTTGCCGACGCTGTTCGGCTAGGTCGCGTCCCAACTTCCGCGACGTCCCTGCTTGGTTGCGCCCCGTCGCTTCTTCTCGGCTATCCGGCGTTCCTTGGAGCCTCTGGTGGGCTTGGTCGGTCGACGTATCGGAGCGGGTGCGGCCGCCGCGGCCCGCAGCAGAGCGGCCATGCGCTCACGGGCCGCCGCGCGGTTCTGCAGTTGCGCACGATGCTCACTGGCGGTGACCGTGAGCACGCCGTCGGTGAGGCGCCCGCGCAGCCGACACAGCATGCGGTATCGCACGTGTTCGGGCACCGATGACGAGCGGGCCACGTCGAAGGACAGCTCGACGCGGCTGTCGGTGGTGTTGACGCCCTGCCCGCCCGGGCCGGAGGACCTGGAGAACCGTTCGCTCAGATCGCGCGCGGGTACCACAAGGGTCCGCGTCACGACCAGGTCCTCTGCCACGCCGATAAGGGTAGGCGCCGATCAGGGCACCAGCACCACGGATCCGACCGTCCTGCGGCTCTGTAGATCGTCGTGCGCCCTGGCCGCCTCGGCCAGGGGATAGCGTTCGCTGACCGTGACGGACAGAGTTCCCGTGGCGATGGCGTCGAGCAATTCGCCCGCACGCCAGGAGAACTCGTCGGCGGTGTGGGTGTAGTGCGCCAACGTCGGTCGGGTCAGGAACAGTGAGCCCGCGCTGTTGAGCCGCTGCGGGTCGAACGGCGGAACCGGGCCGCTGGCCGCACCGAACAACGCGAGTGTGCCGCGCAGGGCGAGGCTCGCCAGGCTCGCCTCGAACGTCGAAGCACCCACCCCGTCGTACACCGCGGCCACACCGACACCGCCGGTGAGATCGCGGATCTTGGCGCCGAACTCCGCGGGGTCATCGGGATACTCGAGCACCTCAATGGCACCCGCCTGCCGCGACAGCTCCGCCTTGGCCGGCGTCGACACCGTCGTGATGACCCGTACCGCCATGCTGGTGGCCCACTGGGTGAGGATCAGGCCCACCCCGCCCGCCCCGGCGTGCACGAGCACGACGTCACCCTGGGCGGCCGGATAGACCGACTTGATCAGGTAGTGCGCGGTCATGCCCTTGAGCAAGGCGGACGCGGCCACCTCCGCAGACACCGCATCGGGGACGTAGGCCACGAAGTCAGCCGGGGCGACGCAGTACTCGGCGTATGCGCCGTCGGCCTGTGCGGTGACCACCCGGTCGCCGACGGCCAGTGCCGCGACGTCCTCGCCCACGGCGGCGACGGTGCCGCACACCTCGGTGCCGACGACGAACGGCACCTCGCGGGGGTACTGCCCGGAACGGAAGTAGGTGTCGATGAAGTTCACACCGATCGCGTCGGCCTTGATCAGCACCTGACCCGGACCGGGGGAGGGCTGCGGCTTCTCGACGTGTGCAAGGACTTCGGGCCCGCCGGTCTCGGCGACTTCGATGGCGTACATGACACCTATCATTCCAACGTGAAGCTCGCACGGCCCAACGTTGGGCATCCCCGCATCGTCTTCGCAGGTTGTCAGGCCTTGATCGAGGGGGACGGCGACGATGCCGGACTCGTGGCGGCGCTGCGGGCGCGCGGCCTGCACGCCCGCTGGCTGGCGTGGGACGACCCGGCCACCGAGCGGGCCGATCTGGTGATCCTGCGGGCCACGTGGGACTACACCGAGCGTCTCGACGAGTTCCTCGCGTGGACACGACGTGTGCCCAACCTGCTCAACGCGCCCGACGTCGTGGCCTGGAACAGCGACAAGCGCTACATGGCCGACCTCGCCGAGGCAGGTGTGCCGATCGTGCCGAGTCGGTTCTTCGCGCCGGGGCAGCCGGTTCGGATCCCGTCGGGCGAGGTGGTGGTCAAACCTGCCGTCGGCGCGGGATCGGTTGGCGCGCAACGCTTCGTCAGTGCCGCCGCCGCGCGCGCCCATGCCGGTGAGTTGCAGTCCGCGGGTCGTACCGTGCTGGTGCAGCCGTATGACCCGAGGATTGAGGTTGGCGAGACCGCTCTGGTGTTCCTCGCCGGTGAGCAGTCTCACGCATTCACCAAGGGGCCGCTGCTGCCACCGCCGGGCAGCAGCGCGGAGATGGACGAGTCGGGAACCTACGCCGAGGAGTCGCTGCAACCGGCCGACCCGGACTTCGAGCTGTGGGACATCGGCTACCTGGCATTGCGTGCGGCGGCCGAGCGGCTGGGCATCTCCGCGGCGGACTTCCTCTACGCGCGGGTCGACGTCATCGGCGGCCGCGACGATCCGCACGTGCTGGAACTGGAACTCGTCGAACCGTCGCTGGGCTGGCGCCAGCTCGACGACGATGCGCGCAGCCTGGCTCAGCGCACGTTCGCGCTGGGCGTCGAGTCAGCGCTCGACAGGCTCGGGCTCGGCCCGCTGTCGCATCGAGGCCCACAGAGCTGAGGTGGCCGCGGTGCACGCGGCCGCACCGGCGACGTGCACGGCGACCAGTGCCGCGGGGACGCCGGTGAAGAACTGCACCGCGCCAACCACGCCCTGGGCGAGCACGAGCGCGAGCAGGACGCCGAGTCGGATCATCACGGCCCGGGGCGCCCGCACGGCGAGCAACGCGAATCCGAGTGCGGCCACCAGCGACAGGTAGGCCACCAGGAGCGACGAGTGCAGGTGCACCAGCGTGGTGATCTCGATCATGAGCCGCGGGATGGGCCGGTCGATGCTCTTATCGCCGGCGTGTGGCCCGGCGGCGGTGACCAGCGTGCCGGTGACGAGTACCGCGGCCAGCGCCACGGCGGTGAGCGCTGTCAACCAGCGCAGCGGCGGCGGTACGACGAGCACGGGCGCACCGGTGTCGGGTTCGCCGATCTTGACGAACAGCAGCACCGACAACCACACCATCGTCATCGACGCCAGCAGGTGAATCGCGACGGTCCACCACAGCAGCCCGGTGAGCACGGTGATACCACCGATCACGGCCTGCACCACGGTGGACGCAGGCATCAGCCACGCATAGACCAGCACCTCACGGCGGCGGCGGGCACGTGTCACGGCCAGCACCGCCAGCGCCGCCGTCAGCACCACCAGGAACGTGATCAGCCGGTTGCCGAACTCGACCGCCTGATGGATGCCCGCCACCTCGGGGTGCGGAATCGGGGTGAAACTACCGGGGAAGCACTGCGGCCAGGTGGGGCAGCCGAGGCCCGACGCGGTGACCCGCACGATCGCGCCGGTGACGGCAATGCCGCCCTGGGTCAAAATCACTGCGATGGCGATGAGTCGCTGCGTCCGGGTGCTGGGTAGAGGCAGCACATCGACGCACCTCAGAAACAAGCGTCCGACGGGCACGAACCGATCGTAGAGCAGGGTTAACTACAAGTCGTAGTAGGGCCTCAGGTGAAGCGGAACCAGCGCAGCGCGCACAGCGCAGCCAGCACGCCCCACGCCGCGAGCACCGCGAGACCGAACCAGTCCACCGACAGCGACATCGCCTGGGTGAGGGCTTCGGCCAGAGCACCCGACGGCGTCAACCGAGCGATGGTCCGCAGGGCACCGGAGGCCAACCCGCCCTCGAGCGTCAACGCCACGAGCCCGGCGAAGACGAACCACAGCAGGTTCGCCACCGCCAGCACGATCTCGGCCCGAAGGGTGCCGCCAAGGAGGAGTCCGAGTGCGGCGAAGCAGGCCGTGCCGAGCGCGATGATCACCGCGCCCAACGCCAGACCCGCGATCGCGGGACGCCAGCCGAGCGCGAACCCTATGGCGCCCAACAGGATCGACTGCAGGAACACCACGGTCACCACCGCGAGGGACTTGCCCGCGATGATGCCCCACACCGGTAGTGCCGTGGCGCCAAGACGTTTGAGTGCGCCGTAGCGGCGGTCAAAGGCCACCGCAATGGCCTGGCCGGTGAAGGCCGTGGAGATGAGGGCCAGCGCCATGATCGGTGGCACGAACGTGGCCGCGCGGTTCGATCCGAACGACCCCAGGGGCAGCAACGTCAGTCCGACCAGCAGGGTGATCGGGATGAACATCGTCAGCAGGAGCTGCTCACCGTTGCGGAGCAGCAGGCGCAGTTCGAGGCCGAACTGCGCGGCCAACATCTTCGGGATGGCTGCGGGCCGCGGATCGGGGGTGAAGGTGCCCGGCGCAAAACGATTCGTCACGACCTGAGTTCCCGTCCGGTCAGATCGAGGAAGACGTCCTCGAGGCTGCGCTGTTCGACCCGCATGCCAGTGGCCAGGACGTTAAGCCGTGCGCACCAGGCGGTGACGGTGGCGAGCACCTGTGGATCGATCGGCCCCTCGACGAGGTATTCACCGGGACCGACCTCAGTGGCCCGATACGTCTCGGGCAGCGCGGACACCAGCAGCGACAGATCGAGTTTCGGCGGGGCCGTGAAGCGCAGCTGATTCTCCGCGCCCCGCTGCATGAGTTCAGCGGGAGTCCCGGTGGCGACCGAAGCGCCATGGTCGATGATCACGATCTGGTCGGCGAGTTGCTCGGCCTCGGTGAGCTGGTGGGTCGTCAGCACGACGGTGACGCCGTCACGGCGCAGCCCGTCAATCAAGTCCCACACCACGATTCGGGCGTGCGCGTCCATGCCCGCTGTCGGCTCGTCGAGGAACACCAACTCTGGGCGGCCGACGACGGCGCACGCGAGAGCGAGGCGCTGCTGTTGTCCACCGGAGAGCCGGCGGTAGGTGGTCCTGGCCGAATCGGTGAGGCCGAGCACGTCCATCAGCCATGCGGGATCCAGGGGGTTCGCCGAGTAGGCCGCCACCAGGTTCAGCATCTCGCCGGCGCGTGCGGCCGGGTAGCCGCCGCCGCCCTGCAGCATGACTCCGACCCGCTCGCGCAGCCGGTCGTTGTCGGTCAGGGGATCGAGTCCCAGGATCCTGATGGTGCCCGCGTCCGGGCGCAGGAAGCCCTCACACATCTCGACGGTCGTGGTCTTGCCGGCGCCGTTGGGCCCGAGCAGCGCTAGCACCTGGGCGCGCTGCACCTCGAGATCGAGACCGTCGACGGCAGTCGTCGATCCATAGCGCTTGGTGACCCCTCGCAACAACACGGGGACACCATCAGAACCGGAGGTCACGGGGATTCAGCGTAGGCGTCGGGTCTGGACGTCGGTGGCGCTGGTGGCCCAGAGCCGGGTTCGGTCGGAGGTTCGGCGCTCGGCGGGGCACCGTTCGTGTCGGGCAGCGGGCGCCACGGCAGGCGCCGATAGGTGATCGCGATGAGCAGCAGCACGATCAGTGCGCTCGCCAGCGTGGCGTCCACGATCTGGAACAGGGCGAACCGGTCCCCGTTGGCCGTCGGTCCGAATATGCCCACGACCAGTGACAACGCTATCGCGGTACCGCGGAATCCCGGGCGCGTGGCCCACGCCGCCAGCGGGATGATGGCCCACAGCAGGTACCAGGGCTGAACGACGGGGAATAGCAGAACCGTCGCGCCGAGCGCGACACCGAGGCCACCCACCGGGTTGAGCCGGCCGCGCAACACCGCGAGCAGTAACCACGTCACCAGAATTGCGATGATCATCACACCGATGGCGCGGGTGAGGCCCAGGATCGCGGTCGTGTGGTCGCCGAGGCCGAGCAGAATGCCCACCTGACCGGTGCCCAGTGCAATCAGCGTCGGCGGCGACATCCAGGACCGCACGACATTGGCGGTGCCAAGGGTGAACAGCCAGCCGAAGCCCAGGCCGCTGGCCCAGCCGACCACAGCCATCACCGCCACCGACACCGCGGCCAGCGAGCCGCCCGCGATGAAGAAGGCCTTGACGGTTCCGCCCCACCGGCACGCGAGCGCCATGGCGACGAATCCGATCGCCAGCAACGATGGCAGCTTCACCTGGGAGGACAGGGCGATCAGCACGGTGCCGACGAGCAGCATCGCCAGCGGCGTCCACCTCTGCCACTCCTCCCGGCTCTGTGGCATCCGCAGCGGGCGTGGCAGCAGTGGCCCTGCCGCATCGACGCCCCGCAGCGCGAACTCGGTGCCGGCCAGCATCAGGCCGAGCATCAGGGCCTCGTTGTGGATGCCCGCGACGAGGTGCATGAACAACAGCGGGTTGCACGGCCCCAGCCACAACGCGCTGACCTCGGCGACACCGCAGCGCCGCGCCAGGCGCGGTGTGGCCCAGACGATGAGGCCGACCCCGACCAGCACCACCAAGCGGTGCATCAGCACCGCGGCCACGATGTTGTCGCCGGTGACCTCCGATATGCCGCGGCCGATCCACAGGAACAGCGGACCGTACGGTGCGGGCGTATCGCGCCACAGGCTCGGGACCGACAGCGTGAACACGTGGTCGAGACCCAGGCCGGGGGCGGGTCCCACGGTGTAGGGGTCCAGTCCGAGGCGGGCGATCTGACTCTGCGCCAGATAGGAGTAGACGTCCTTGCTGTACATCGGGGGAGCGATGAGCAGGGGCAGCGCCCACAGCAGCAATGTGCGATCCAGGTCGCTGCGGGACATGCGACGGGGCCCAAGCGCGAACCGGCCGAGCATGAGCCACGCCAGCGCCATGATCACTGCGCCGGTGGTGGTCATGGTCAGTGACACCGTCGCGATACGCGACGGAAGGTTCAGTAGGCGGACGCCGAACGTCGGATCCTGCATCACCGGCCGCGCGCCCGCGCCGAGCGCGCCGATCGCCATGAGGACCGTGCCAGTCGCCCCGAACACTCGGGTACGCCGAAGTGAGGCCACCTCGGCGCCGGTCAGTGGTGAGGCAACGGTGACCTCGTCGGCGTGCCATCGGGCGACCGCCGAGCTGAGGGACTGCAGGCGGGCTGCCATCAGAGCAGAGTAACGGCCGACATATGGGGGATCGTCCACCTAAGGGTCACCTTGCTAGACCGCTCTGTCGAATTCCGTCACAATGGTGTTGTGAAAATCCGATCGGAGGCTCCTGTGACGGTTCCGGCCGTCGCAGCGCCTGGCGGCGTGCTGCCGTCCTCTGACGGACACACTAGGAGCGCCATCGTCCAGCTGTTGCTCGAGGGCCCGACGACGGCGGGTCAGATCGGTGACCGGCTGGGCATCTCCGCGGCCGGAGTCCGGCGCCACCTCGACGCGTTGATCGACGCCGGGGACGCCGAGGCCAACGCCGCGGCCACCTGGCAGCACAACGGTCGGGGCCGGCCCGCCAAGCGGTACCAGCTGACGGCCGCGGGCCGCGGCAAGCTCGGCCACACCTACGACGATCTGGCCGCCGCCGCGATGCGACAGCTGCGCGAGATCGGTGGCGATGAGGCCATCCGGACGTTCGCCCGCCGCCGGATCGACACGATCCTGTCCGGCGTGGAGAACGCCGCAGGCGGTGACGTGCAGAGCGCCGCCGAGGACGTGTCGGCCGCACTGACCGACGCCGGATACGCCACCACCACGACACGTGTGGCCGGTCCGATCGACGGCGTGCAGATCTGTCAGCATCACTGTCCGGTATCCCATGTCGCCTCGGAGTTCCCGGAGTTGTGTGAGGCCGAACAGCAGGCCTTCGCCGAGATCCTGGGAACTCACGTCCAGAGATTGGCGACCATTGTCAACGGCGACTGTGCCTGCACCACGCACGTACCACTTGTTCCTGATCCGATTCATGAAGTGCGTCAACCCGTTCGGCTCACTGCCCGCGCCGAATCCACTACCAGTCAAGGAGCGTCGACATGACGACCACACCCGAGCAGCTCACCCAGGAGGAGACAATTGCCTCCCTGGGTACCTACGGCTACGGATGGTCTGATTCCGACGTCGCGGGCGCGAGCGCGCAGCGCGGTCTCTCTGAGGCCGTTGTGCGCGACATCTCGGCCAAGAAGAGCGAGGCCGAGTGGATGCTCGAGATGCGCCTGAAGGCGCTGCGCACGTTCGAGAAGAAGCCGATGCCGAACTGGGGATCCGACCTCGATGGCATCTTCTTCGACAACATCAAGTACTTCGTGCGCTCGAGCGAGAAGCAGGCCGCCACGTGGGATGACCTGCCCGCCGACATCAAGAACACCTACGACAAGCTCGGCATCCCCGAGGCGGAGAAGCAGCGCCTGGTCTCCGGCGTCGCCGCGCAGTACGAGTCCGAGGTGGTCTACCACTCGATCCGTGAGGATCTCGAGGCTCAGGGCGTCATCTTCCTGGACACCGACACCGCGCTGAAGCAGCACCCGGAGCTGTTCAAGCAGTACTTCGGCACCGTGATCCCGGCGGGTGACAACAAGTTCTCCGCGCTGAACACCGCGGTGTGGTCAGGCGGGTCGTTCATCTACGTGCCCAAGGGTGTGCACGTCGACATCCCGCTGCAGGCCTACTTCCGGATCAACACCGAGAACATGGGTCAGTTCGAGCGGACGCTGATCATCGTCGACGAGGACGCCTACGTGCATTACGTCGAGGGCTGCACGGCGCCGATCTACAAGAGTGACTCGCTGCACTCGGCAGTCGTCGAGATCATCGTGAAGCCGGGCGGTCGTTGCCGGTACACGACCATTCAGAACTGGTCGAACAACGTCTACAACCTGGTCACCAAGCGCGCGCGGGCCGAGGCGGGCGCCACGATGGAGTGGGTCGACGGCAACATCGGCTCCAAGGTCACCATGAAGTACCCGGCGGTCTGGATGACCGGTGAGCACGCCAAGGGCGAGGTGCTCTCGGTGGCGTTCGCCGGCCCGGGTCAGCACCAGGACACCGGCGCCAAGATGCTGCACCTGGCGCCCAACACGTCGTCCAACATCGTGTCCAAGTCGGTGGCGCGCGGCGGTGGCCGTGCCTCCTACCGCGGCCTCGTCCAGATCAACAAGGGCGCGCACGGTTCGCGTTCCAGCGTGAAATGCGATGCGCTGCTGGTCGACACGATCAGTCGCAGCGACACCTACCCCTACGTCGACATCCGTGAGGATGACGTCACGATGGGCCACGAGGCCACGGTGTCGAAGGTCAGCGAGGACCAGCTGTTCTACCTGATGAGCCGTGGCATGACCGAGGACGAGGCAATGGCCATGGTCGTGCGTGGCTTCGTCGAGCCCATCGCCAAGGAACTCCCGATGGAGTACGCCCTTGAACTCAACCGGCTCATCGAGCTGCAAATGGAAGGTGCGGTCGGCTAGTGGGAGCGAGCGAAGCGACGGGATCTCACGTGGGAGCGAATCTGACCGAAGCGGCCGAGGGGATCATCAAGAACAAGGGCGAGCTGTTCTCGTCGTTCGATGTCGATGCCTTCGAGGTACCGGGCGGTCGCGACGAGCTGTGGCGTTTCACACCGCTCAAGCGACTGCGCGGGCTGCACGACGGTTCTGCGGTCGCCACGGGAAGCGCGCTCGTCGAGGTGACCGAACGGCCCGGTGTCACGGTCGAAACGGTCCGACGTGGTGACGAGCGACTCGGTCAGGGTGGTGTGCCCACCGATCGTGTTGCCGCTCAGGCATTCTCATCGTTCAACTCCGCGACGGTGGTGACCATCGCTCGCGACACTGAGGTGGCCGAACCCATCGAGGTCGTCGTCACCGGTCCCGGTGAGGGCGCGGTGGCCTATGGGCACTTGCAGATCCGGGTCGAGGAACTGTCCCGCGCCATCGTCGTCGTCGATCTGCGTGGCAGCGGAACCTATGCCGACAACATCGAGATCATCGTCGGTGACTCGGCGGGCCTCGGCGTGATCTGGATCGCCGACTGGGCCGATGACATGGTGCACGTGAGCGCCCACCACGCCCGCCTGGGCAAGGACGCCGTGCTCGGGCATGTCAACGTCACGCTCGGCGGAGAGGTCGTCCGTACCACGGCGACCGTGCGCTTCGACGGCCCCGGTGGCGATGCCAAGCTGCTCGGCACCTACTTCGCCGACGACGGCCAGTTCTTCGAGTCGCGTCTGCTGGTCGACCACGCACAGCCCAACTGCAAGTCCGATGTGCTGTACAAGGGTGCGCTGCAGGGTGATCCGGACTCCAAGAAGCCTGACGCACACACCGTGTGGATCGGCGATGTGTTGATCCGCGCGGAGGCCACCGGGACCGACACCTACGAGGCGAACCGCAACCTGATCCTCACCGACGGCGCGCGCGCCGACTCGGTGCCCAACCTCGAGATCGAGACCGGCGAGATCGTCGGCGCCGGACACGCAAGTGCCACCGGGCGTTTCGACGACGAGCAGCTGTTCTACCTCCGCGCCCGCGGCATCCCCGAAGCTCAGGCCCGCCGCCTCGTGGTGCGCGGCTTCTTCGGCGAGATCATCGCCAAGATCGCCGTCCCCGAGGTGCGTGAGCGCCTCACCGAAGCCATCGAACGAGAACTGGCCATCACCGAATCGAGAAATGCCTAAACATGACCACTCTGGAAATCAAAGACCTGCACGTCTCCGTCATCTCCGCTGAGGACGGGACCGACATCCCGATCCTCAAGGGCGTCAACCTGACCGTGAAGTCGGGCGAGACCCACGCGGTGATGGGGCCCAACGGATCCGGCAAGTCGACCCTGTCCTATGCCATCGCCGGACACCCCAAGTACACCGTGACATCCGGGTCGATCACGCTGGACGGCCAGGACGTGTTGGCGATGAGCATCGACGAACGCGCCCGCGCGGGTCTGTTCCTCGCCATGCAGTACCCGATCGAGGTGCCCGGCGTCTCGATGTCGAACTTCCTGCGGACTGCGGCCACCGCGGTGCGCGGTGAGGCGCCGAAGTTGCGGCACTGGGTCAAGGAGGTCAAGTCAGCGATGACCGATCTCGACATCGACCCGGCCTTCAGCGAGCGCAGCGTGAACGAGGGCTTCTCGGGCGGCGAGAAGAAGCGCCACGAGATCCTGCAGCTCTCGCTGCTCAAGCCGAAGATCGCGATCCTCGACGAGACCGACTCCGGTCTGGACGTCGACGCACTGCGCGTGGTCAGCGAGGGCGTCAACCGCTACGCCGAGACCGAGCACGGCGGCCTGCTGCTGATCACCCACTACACCCGCATCCTGCGCTACATCCAGCCGCAGTTCGTGCACGTCTTCTTCGGCGGCCGGATCATCCAGTCCGGTGGTCCGGAGCTGGCCGACGAGCTCGAGGAAAACGGTTACGAGCGCTTCACGCAGGCGGTTGAGGCCTGACATGACAGCGGCGTCGAGGACGCTCGATCTGGCCAGAATCAGGTCTGACTTCCCGATCCTGGACCGGGAGATGCGCGGTGGAAACCGCTTGGCCTACCTCGACTCCGGTGCGACGTCGCAGAAGCCGCTGCAGGTGCTCGACGCCGAGCGCAACTTCCTGGTGACGTCCAACGGGGCGGTGCACCGCGGTGCACACCAGCTGATGGAGGAGTCGACCGACGCCTACGAGCATGGGCGTGAGGACATCGCCGCATTCGTGGGAGCCGACTCCGACGAGTTGGTGTTCACCAAGAACGCGACCGAGGCCATCAACCTGGTGTCCTATGCGCTGGGCGACAACCGGTTCGATCGCGCGGTCGGTCCCGGTGACGTCATCGTCACCACCGAACTCGAGCACCACGCGAACCTGATCCCATGGCAGGAGTTGGCGCGACGAACCGGTGCCACGCTGCGCTGGTACTCGGTCACGACCGACGGACCCGATGCCGGCCGCATCGATCTGGACTCGTTGGAACTCGACGAGCGCGTGAAGATCGTTGCGTTCAGTCACCACTCGAACGTCACGGGCGCCGTTGCGCCGGTCGCCGAGCTCGTAACGCGGGCCAAGGCGGTCGGCGCGCTGACGGTGCTCGACGCCTGCCAGTCGGTACCGCATCAACCGGTCGACTTCCACGCGCTCGACGTCGACTTCGGCGCGTTCTCCGGCCACAAGATGCTCGGCCCCACGGGAATCGGCGTGCTCTACGGACGGCGCGAACTGCTGAACGCCATGCCGCCCTTCCTCACCGGCGGGTCGATGATCGAGACCGTCACCATGGAGGCCACCACTTACGCGCCCGCGCCGCAGCGATTCGAGGCCGGCACGCCGATGACATCCCAAGTGGTCGGATTGGCCGCGGCCGCACGCTATCTCGGTGCGATCGGGATGACCGAGGTGGAGGAGCACGAGAACGAGTTGGTGGCCGCCGCGCTGGCCGGCCTCTCGGCGGTCGAGGGCGTCCGGATCGTCGGGCCCACCTCGATGGAGCACCGCGGTTCCCCCGTCTCCTTCGTCGTCGACGGGGTTCACGCCCACGATGTCGGCCAGGTACTCGACGACGACGGTGTCGCGGTGCGCGTCGGACATCACTGCGCGTGGCCGCTGCACCGCCGGTTCGGCATCGCCGCCACGGCCCGCGCGTCGTTCGCGGTGTACAACACGCTCGATGAGGTCGACCGTCTGGTCGCAGGTGTCTCGCGGGCCATCGACTTCTTCGGGCGGGACTGAGGTCTGCTGTGCGAATGGAGCAGATGTATCAGGAAGTGATCCTCGATCACTACAAGCACCCGCATCATCGCGGACTGCGCGAACCGTTCGCCGCCGAGGTGCAGCACGTCAACCCGACCTGTGGTGACGAGGTGACGCTGCGGGTCTCGCTTTCCGAGGACGGCGAGACGGTCACCGATGTGTCCTACGACGGGCAGGGATGCTCGATCAGCCAGGCCGCGACGTCGGTGCTGACCGATCAGGTGATCGGCGAGAGCGTCGGCGATGCACTCAAGATGGTGGCCGCGTTCACCGAGATGATCTCGTCGCGCGGCAATATCGAGGGCGATGAAGACGTGATTGGCGACGGCGTGGCATTCGCCGGCGTCGCCAAGTACCCGGCACGCGTCAAGTGCGCGCTGTTGGGTTGGATGGCGTTCAAGGCCGCCTTGGCGGAGGCCAAGCCATTGAACACTGCGTTGGCGGAGGCCAAGCCATCGAACACCGCCTTGGCGGAGGCCAAGCCATTGAATACAGCCTTGGCCGAGGCCAAGCCTTCAGACCACGAGGAGTGACGATGAGCGACACAGCACCGACCGAACCCGACGAGGAGTTCATCGCAGACCTGGAGGAGGCGATGCGCGATGTCGTCGACCCCGAACTCGGGATCAACGTCGTGGACCTCGGCCTCGTCTACGGCCTGTCCACCGAGGAGGGTGACACCGGCAAGGTTGCACTCATCGACATGACGCTGACGTCGGCGGCCTGCCCGCTGACCGATGTGATCGAAGACCAGTCGCGTACCGCCCTCGTCGGCGCGGGCCTGGTCAAGGAGATTAAGATCAACTGGGTGTGGAACCCGCCGTGGGGACCTGACAAGATCACCGAGGACGGCCGCGAGCAGCTGCGGGCGCTCGGCTTCACCGTCTAGGCGACCACGGTCGGCCTAGGGCTGTTGGCTCAGGTAGCCACCGCGGGCGAACACCTCGCTGCCGGAACGCTCGGTTCCGTCGGCTCCCCGCACTCGCGTGATCACGAGAGCACGGTTGGTGCCCCGATGTGCGTTCGGGCCGCACACGACGGCTCCGCCGCCCTCCTGCACGATGACGCGGCCCACGGTGCCGCCGTAGCGCACCTCGGACACGTGCGCAGCGAGAACCTCGATCCGCTCTCCGCGGTAGAAGCTGAACGCCGACGGATACGGGTCGGACAGTGCACGGACGAACCTCTCCAGTTCCTCCGCCGGCAGAGCCCAGTCGAGCAGACTGTCGTGCTCGGACCGCTTGTGGAAGTACGTTCGCTCGGCCTTGTTCTGCGGTCGCCACACGGCGTTCCCGGACTCGAGTGCCTCGAGTGCCTCGCGTAGTACGTCGGGGATCAGGTCCATGGTTCGGAGCACCAGGTCCGTGCCCGTGTCCTTCGGGCCGATCGGCATGGATCGTTGAACGAGGATGTCTCCGGTGTCGAGGCTTTCGTCCATTCGGTGGACGGTCAGTCCGGTGTGGCTCTCGCCGCTGATCAGTGACCACAGCACGGGGGAGAACCCGGTGAGCTTGGGCAGCATCGAGTCGTGGAAGTTCAACGTGCCGTGTGGCGGCAGGTCGTACAGCTCGACTGGCCACTTGGTGTACCAGCTGTTGACGACGTTGACCTCGGGCTCGGATCGCTTGACCAAATCGATGGTCTCGGCGTCGATCCGGTCGGTGAGGTGAACCGGGATGCCTTGCTCACGCGCGAGTTCCTCGACCGAGTCCGAGAAGATGGCCTTGTAGGACTGCGTGCTGGCGGGATGCGTGACCACGAGCGGCACATCGTGGCCTAGGTCGAGCAAGGCCTGCAGGGTCTTACGCCCCCAAGTCTGGAAGCCGAAGAAGACGATGCGCATTGCCAGATCCCTTCAAGAAAGTCGAAGCCGAGCGGCGGCGTTCCCGACACTCGAGAAACGTTGCTACCACGACAGGTGGTTATGTTAGCCTCTGCTAAGTTCGTTGGCCATTTGGGTCGCCACAATCGCACCAGCCTTCGGTCGTACCGCGCTCGATCAGGTACGTCCGTTACGTAGCGCCCACAGAACTGTCAGCGTTTGGTACTACCTACGGCATGAAGGTGATGGCGGAACCGTGGTGAACCAGTTGCTCAAATCGCAGATCTTGGTTGCGCTCATTGATCGCGGAGACGGACAGGGGAGTCTGGTGCAGTCGGTCAAGGCGTCCATGCGCGCGGTCGAGCGGGCGGTGCACTGGGTGACGGTGCGCGTGATACCCCTGCGGCTGATGCGCCACGTCCTCTACCTGTGGATGATCCGCAAGCCCGGCAATTTCCGTCGGCCGCGCACCTTCAACGAGAAGGCCAACTGGCGGATTTTTCACGACCGGCGGGACCGGATCGCCGCCGCCTGCGACAAGATGCGCATGAAGGAGATGGCACGGGCGGCGTACCCGGGGCCACAGCTGCGCATCCCCCAGACCTACTGGTTCGGCACCGATCTGCGCGACGCTCCGGACCTGGCACTTCTGCCGCCATGGGTGCTGAAGCCGAACCACAGCAGTGGACATGTGCTCTTCGGGCCCGATCCGCAGACCGATATGGCGGCGCTGCTGAAGCAGACGCAGGGCTGGGGCAACAAGGGCCCGTTGGCGCTGGGCGAGTGGGGTTACAGCGAGGCGCAGCCGGGACTGCTGATCGAGGAGCGCATCCCGACCCCCGACGGCACGGCGCCGACCGACTACAAGTTCTTCGTCTTCGACGGTCGGGTGGAACTCATTCAGGTGAACCGGGATCGGTTCTCATCCCAGACCGCCACGTTCCTCGACACAGACTGGAACCGACTGGACGTGTGCTGGCGGATCATGCCTGTGGCCGACGAACCACGGCCGCCGGAGCTGGAGACGATGCTGGAGATCGCCAGCACTCTCGGGTCGGGCTGGGACTTCATCAGGATCGATCTGTACGCGGTCGACGGCGACGTCTGGTTCGGGGAGTACACCCCGTACCCAGGCAGTGGGCTGCTTCGGTACCGGCCGATGACGTTCGACGTCGAGCAGGGCAGGCACTGGCAGTTGCCCACTCCGGAGCAGGTGCGGCTCGGTCAACCGTGACAGGAGAACACCCTCGATAGACTCGCCGAGGAAGTCCGGCAGCGCCCCAGCTGGGAATACTGCCCGGGACAGCGACGTTAGGAGAGGCGTGAGCACGCAAGACATCACTGCTGCAGAGTTCGGCGCAACCATCGCCGACAACGAGATCGTGTTGGTCGACTTCTGGGCCGACTGGTGCGGCCCGTGTAAGGCGTTCGCGCCCACCTTCAAGGCGTCGTCCGAGAAGCATCCCGACGTCGTGCACGCCAAGGTGGACACCGACGCCGAGCAGGCGCTGGCACGTGAGGCCGAGATCCAGGGCATCCCCACCATCATGGGGTTCAAGAAGGGCGTTTTGGTGTACCGGCAGTCCGGTGCGCTTCCCCCCAAAGCCCTCGAGGACATCATCGTCCAGCTCAAGGAACTTGACGTGGAGGCTGCGTTGGCAGCGCAGAAGGCAGCCGACGGGCAGTAAATCCTGGCGGCCGCATCGCGCGCGATAGCGTGCACCGTGTGAGCGAGCAGAACAACGAGGCCACGGCGTCACCCCTGGTGCTTGTCGACCGTCCGAAGCCGCACGTGGCAGTGGTCACGTTGAACCGGCCCGAGCGGATGAACTCCATGGCATTCGATGTCATGGTCCCGCTGAAGAAGGCGCTCGACGAGATCACCCACGACAACGCCGTGCGCGCGGTCGTACTGACGGGCGCCGGTCGCGGCTTCTCCTCGGGTGCCGATCAGAAGTCGGCGGGTTCGGTACCGCATGTCGACGGGTTGACCCGGCCCACCTTCGCGTTGCGGTCGATGGAGCTGCTCGATGATGTGATTCTGGCCATACGCAAGCTGCATCAGCCGGTCATCGCCGCGGTCAACGGGGCGGCGATCGGAGGCGGATTATGTCTGTCGTTGGCGTGCGATATCCGTGTCGCCGCGCAGGGCGCGTACTTCCGGGCGGCGGGTATCAATAACGGTCTGACGGCGAGTGAACTGGGCCTGTCCTACCTGCTCCCGCGGGCAATTGGCACGTCACGGGCGTTCGAGCTGATGCTGACCGGCCGCGACATCGACGCGCAGGAGGCCGAGCGCATCGGGCTGGTGTCACGCACCGTGCCCGATGAGGAACTCCTCGACACGTGTCTCCAGATGGCGGACCGCATCGCGGGGTTCTCGCGACCGGGAATCGAGTTGACCAAGCGCACGCTCTGGAGTGGACTGGACGCCGGTAGCCTGGAGGGTCATATGCAGGCCGAGGGCTTGGGTCAGCTGTTCGTGCGTCTACTCACCGCCAACTTTGAGGAAGCGGTCGCTGCGCGCGCCGAAAACCGACCCGCGACCTTCACCGACGACAAGTAACACCCACACACTGAGGAGAACAGCGTGATCACCGCAACGGACCTCGAGGTCCGCGCCGGCGCGCGCACGCTGCTGTCCATTGAGGGCGCCGCCCTGCGGATTCAGCCCGGCGACCGCATCGGCCTCGTCGGGCGCAACGGCGCGGGCAAGACCACCACCATGCGGATCCTTGCGGGCGAGGGGGAGCCTTACGCGGGCTCCATCGAGCGCACCGGCGAGATCGGCTACCTGCCACAGGATCCCCGAGAGGGTGACCTGGACATGCTGGCGCGGGACCGGGTGCTCTCGGCGCGTGGGCTCGACACACTGCTCGCCGACCTGGAGAAGCAGCAGGCGATCATGGCCGAGGTGGCCGACGACGCCGCCCGGGACAAGGCCGTCCGCCGTTACGGTGAACTCGAGGAGCGGTTCTCCGCTCTCGGTGGGTACGCCGCCGAGAGCGAGGCAGGCCGGATCTGTGCGAGTCTTGGTCTGCCCGAACGTATTCTGACGCAGGCCTTGAGGACGCTCTCGGGCGGCCAGCGACGCCGCGTCGAACTCAGCCGCATCCTGTTCGCTGCCTCCGACACCGGCTCGGGATCGGACACCACGCTGCTGCTGGACGAGCCGACCAACCACCTCGATGCGGACTCCATCGGCTGGCTGCGCACGTTCCTGCAGAATCACACCGGCGGCCTGGTGGTCATCAGCCACAACGTGGAGTTGCTCGCCGACGTGGTGAACCGGGTCTGGTTCCTCGACGCCGTGCGTGGTGAGGCCGATGTGTACAACATGGGCTGGCAGAAGTACCTCGACGCCCGTGCCACCGACGAACAGCGTCGTCGCCGCGAACGCGCCAACGCCGAGAAGAAGGCCTCCGCGCTGCGCACCCAGGCCGCGAAGATGGGCGCGAAGGCCACCAAGGCGGTTGCGGCACAGAACATGCTGCGGCGCGCCGAGCGGATGATCAGCGAGCTGGATGACGAGAGGGTGGCCGACAGGGTCGCCAAGATCAGGTTCCCCACGCCCGCCGTGTGCGGTCGCACACCTCTGGTGGGCAAGGGGCTGACCAAGACCTACGGTTCGCTGGAGATCTTCACCGGCGTCGACCTGGCGATCGACAAGGGCTCACGCGTCGTGATCCTCGGCCTCAACGGCGCGGGTAAGACCACCCTGCTGCGCATCCTCGCGGGAGCCGAGGCTGCGGACGCGGGTGCGATCGAGCCCGGACACGGTCTCAAGCTCGGATACTTCGCGCAGGAGCACGACACCATCGACGGTCTCGCGTCGGTGTGGGAGAACATCCGTTTCGCCGCACCCGACACCGGGGAACAGGATCTGCGCAGCCTGCTCGGCGCCTTCATGTTCACCGGCGCGCAGCTCGATCAGCCCGCGGGCACGTTGTCCGGCGGCGAGAAGACCCGTCTCGCGCTGGCGGGACTCGTCGCGTCCACCGCGAACGTGCTCCTGCTCGACGAACCCACCAACAACCTCGACCCCGCATCGCGTGAGCAGGTGCTCGACGCTCTGCGTAGCTATCAGGGAGCGGTCGTGCTGGTCACCCACGATCCGGGCGCCGCAGAGGCGCTGGATCCGCAGCGCGTCGTATTGCTTCCCGACGGAACAGAGGACTACTGGTCCGACGAGTACCGGGATCTCATCGAATTGGCTTGAGTGCGACCGTAAAACGCTGCACACGGCATCGAACGCGGCATCGGGGGCGGTTCAGGTTGAACCCGCAGCAATGCGGGTAACCGTCCACGATGAACGCTGGGAGGTGTCGATGAACTACGGAGACAAGTCGCGCGATCAGTTACTCGATGAGCTGCGCCGTGCCTACGAGCAGGGAGCCAGCATCCGCACGCTGGCGGCGGATACGGGCCGGTCCTACGGGTCGATTCACGCCATGCTGCGGGAGTCTGGGACGCCCATGCGTAGTCGTGGCGGACCCAATCACCGCACCCGCAGCTAGATAGCACCGCACGCGCAAGCCGGACTCACCTCTGTCGAACCGACTCCTCGACGAGGTCGAGTACCGCGCTGAGACTCTCCGGATCGTCGCCTGCGGCCAGGCGGGCGATCAGGCCGTCGAGAACAAGATCCAGATAGATCTGGAGCACGCCGCTCGGCACATCGTCGCGAAGCCGTCCCGCGAGCTTCTGGCGACGGAGCCGTTCGGTGGTCGCCGTCGACAGTTCGGCTGAGCGTTCCGCCCAGCCGGCGTGGAACGCGGGGTCATTGCGCAGCTTGCGGGATATCTCCAACCGCGTCGCCAACCAGTCGAACTGGTCGGGGGCGGCCAACATGTCACGCATGACCTGGATCAAACCCTCGCGTGCCGCGACGTCGGCCATCCGCTCGGCGTCCTCTCGCGCGAGTTCGAAGAACAGTGTGTCCTTGTCCCGAAAGTGATGAAAGATTGCGCCGCGCGACAGCCCGACTGTCTGTTCGAGCCGTCGCACGGTCGCACTCTCATAGCCGTACTGAGCAAAACACCTGCGGGCGCCGTCAAGGATCTGGCGACGGCGCGCCGCAAGGTGGTCGTCGGTTACCCGGGGCAACGAGATGCCCTTCTCTTCTGCGGTTCCGGCTCTTATCGATTCCGGTTAGGACTTGAGCATGTTACGCAGCACGTACTGCAGGATGCCGCCGTTGCGGTAGTAATCCGCCTCGCCGGGCGTGTCAATACGCACGATCGCGTCGAACTCGACCTTTGTGCCGTCCTCCTTGGTGGCGGTGACGTGCACGGTCTTGGGCGTCTTGCCCTCGTTGAGGTCCGTGATGCCCGAGATGTCGAACACCTCGGTGCCGTCGAGCTTCAACGACGCCGCCGACTCGCCTGCGGGGAACTGCAGCGGGATGACGCCCATGCCGATCAGGTTCGACCGGTGAATGCGCTCGAATGACTCGGTGATGACCGCGCGCACGCCAAGCAGGCTGGTGCCCTTGGCCGCCCAGTCCCGCGACGAACCGGAGCCGTACTCCTTGCCGCCCAGCACGACCAGCGGGATGCCCGCCTTCTGGTAGTTCTCCGAGGCGTCGTAGATGAACGCCTGCGGGCCACCATCCTGCGTGAAGTCGCGGGTGTAGCCGCCGGACACATCGTCGAGCAGCTGGTTCTTCAGCCGGATGTTGGCGAAGGTGCCGCGGATCATCACCTCGTGGTTGCCACGGCGTGAGCCCAGCGAGTTGTAATCCTTGCGCTCCACGCCGTGGGCGTCCAGATACTGCGCCGCCGGGGTGCCCGGCTTGATGGCACCGGCCGGACTGATGTGGTCGGTGGTCACCGAATCGCCCAGCAGAGCAAGAACTCTCGCTCCGGTGATGTCCTTGACCGGCTCCGGTTCGGCGGGCATGCCGTCGAAGTACGGAGGCTTGCGGACATAGGTGGAGTTGTCGTCCCACTCGAAGGTGTTGCCCTCCGGTGTCGGCAGCGAACGCCAGCGCTCGTCACCCTTGAAGACATCGGCGTAGGAATCGGTGAACATCTCGCGGTTGATCGATGAGGTGATGGTCTCCTCGATCTCGGCCCCCGTCGGCCAGATGTCCTTGAGGAACACGTCATTGCCGTCGTGATCGGTGCCGAGCGGGTCCGACTCGAAGTCGAAGTCCATCGTGCCCGCGATGCCGTAGGCGATCACCAGCGGCGGTGAGGCCAGGTAGTTCATCTTGACGTCGGGGGAGATGCGGCCCTCGAAGTTGCGGTTGCCTGACAGCACCGCGGTCACCGAGAGGTCGTTGTCGTTGATGGCCGCCGAGATCTCATCCGCCAGGGGCCCGGTGTTACCGATACAGGTGGTGCAGCCGTAGCCGCCCAGGTAGTAGCCGAGCTTCTCCAGGTACGGCCACAGCCCGGCCTTGTTGTAGTAGTCGGTGACCACCTGTGAGCCCGGTGCCATGTTGGTCTTCACCCACGGCTTGGAGGTCAGGCCCTTCTCGACGGCCTTCTTGGCCAGCAGCGCCGCACCGATCATCACCGTCGGGTTCGAGGTGTTGGTGCAGGATGTGATGCCCGCGACGACGACGGCGCCGTGATCGAGCACGAAGTCGCCGCGATCCGCGGAGCGCACCTTGACCGGCTTGGACGGACGCCCCTCGCTGCCATTGGCGGCGGACGGATGAGCGTCGACAGCACCGTCATCGGCGAACGAGAGCGAGACGGAATCGCTGGCCGGGAAGGACTCGTCGACGGCCTCGTCCAGCTTGGTCTCCGGCGTCGGGTGGTTCTCCTCGACGTAGTTGTGGATGTCCTTGCGGAACGCGTTCTTGGCATCGGTGAGTTCGATACGGTCCTGCGGGCGCTTGGGGCCCGAGATCGAGGGCACCACGGTGGACAGGTCCAGCTCGATGTACTCGGAGAAGACGGGTTCCTTGTCCGGGTTGTGCCACATGCCCTGCGCCTTGGCGTAGGCCTCGACGAGAGCCAGCTGCTCATCGGACCGGCCGGTCAGCCGCAGGTACTTGATCGTCTCTTCGTCGATCGGGAAAATCGCTGCCGTGGAACCGAATTCGGGGCTCATGTTGCCCAGGGTTGCGCGGTTGGCGAGCGGGACCTCAGCCACGCCCTTGCCGTAGAACTCGACGAACTTGCCGACCACGCCGTGCTTGCGCAGCATGTCGGTGGCCGTCAGCACCACATCGGTGGCGGTCACGCCGGGCTTGATCTCGCCGGTCAGCTTGAAGCCGACGACGCGGGGGATGAGCATCGAGACGGGCTGGCCCAGCATCGCGGCCTCGGCCTCGATACCGCCGACGCCCCAGCCCAGCACACCCAGGCCGTTGACCATGGTGGTGTGGCTGTCGGTGCCCACGCAGGTGTCCGGGTAGGCCTTACCGTTGCGGACCATCACGGTGGGGGCCAGGTACTCGATGTTGACCTGGTGCACGATGCCGGTGCCGGGCGGGACGACCTTGAAGTCGTCGAAGGCGCCCTGGCCCCAGCGCAGGAACTGGTAGCGCTCGCCATTGCGTTCGTACTCGAGTTCGACATTGCGCTCGAAGGCGCCGGCATTGCCGAAGACGTCGAGGATCACCGAGTGGTCGATGACCAGCTCGGCGGGGGAGAGCGGGTTCACCTTGTCCGGGTCGCCGCCGAGCGCGGCGACGGCCTCGCGCATGGTGGCCAGGTCGACGACGCACGGCACGCCGGTGAAGTCCTGCATGATCACCCGGGCCGGGGTGAACTGGATCTCGATGCTCGGTTCGGCGGCGGGGTCCCAGCCGGCGATGGCCTCGATGTGCTCCTTGGTGATGTTCGCGCCGTCCTCGGTGCGAAGCAGATTCTCGGCGAGGACCTTCAGGCTGTAGGGCAACTTCTCGGTGCCGGGCACCGCGTCCAGGCGGTAGATCTCGTAGCTCTGGTCCCCGACCTTCAGTGTGTCGCGGGCTCCGAACGAATTAACGGAATCCTTACTGCTCACATCAACTCCCGTTTAGTCATCGCCGCGACGGGCTGTGTCGGCGGCGCCCTCAATCCTAGCAGTACGCTTGTCCTGTAAGACCCTGAGGGTTCGGGTCCCAGTCTTGTCCTGATGAGCGCGTGCTGCCAATCGTTTCCGCACCTATCGCGTAGCCTGCCCGTGTGACAGGTCCGCACGTCATCCCGTCGCTGCCGGCGTACATCCCGGCCGACGTCGACATCAACGCAGTGATCGCCGCCGTTGCCGCCGATGGGGTCAGCGCGCCCGCCGACGATGTGCCAGCGCTCAAGCAGGTGGTCACCGACGCTCGTGCGGACGGCATCGACCTCAAGATCGTCGTGATACCCACAAATCCGCCGATAGACACTCCGCTGCGGGATATCGCCACCGAGGTCGGTGCGGCCAACCCGGGGTCGACGGTGCTGGCGATCAGTCCCTCATTCGCAGGTACCTACAGCGAACAATTCGACCGGGTGACCCTCGAGGCCGGCCAGGATCTGGCAAAGGTTCCGGGTGATCCCGTGCAGTCGGCGAAGAATTTTGCGGGCGAGTTGACCGAGACGCACTTTCCGTGGACGGCTTTGTCGATAGTGCTCATCATCGGGGTCGCCGCCGCCGCGGCGGTCACGCGAATGCTGCAGGTCCGGGCCCGACGGTCCGTCGCAACGCCCGCGCCGGAAGCGCCTGCGCCTCCGGCGAACTGACGCGAATTCTGCGTTCTTCGAATTCGAAGATCACCATTCGATAACGCCCGTTTCAATTACAAGTTTGTAATTCGTTACGAACGTTTCTTTGGCGCTTCATGTGACGTACGGTGCAGATGGTGCTTGATGTTGCAGGAGTGTCTTTTGTGGCCTCTGTGACCAAGAACTCGACGGACGTGCCGGGGCGTTCGCGTTGGATCCGAGGAGACAGTGAGTCCGATGAGACGCAACATTCGCGCCTCTGCCTACCGTCTGTGCTGCAGGGTCGGCGCGGCTTCGCTCGCGGTCGGCATCGTCGTCACGTCGGTGGTCAGCCACGGCACGGGGATCGCCGTGGCTGACCCCGGCAGTCCTTCCGGAATCGCCGGTCTCGTCGCCGACGTCGCCAACGCCAATCAGCGCCTGCAGGAACTCGGCGCGAACATCCAGAGCGAGCAGGAGGGCGTCAATCAGGCGATCCTCGGTGTGCAGACCGCACGCGACAATGCCGCTGCGGCGCAACGCGACGTCGAGGCCAGCCAGGTCGGTCTCAAGGACGCCAATGCGGCCATCACCGCCGCACAAAAGCGGTTCGACGCCTTCGCGGCATCGACCTACATGAACGGGCCCGCGGCGTCGTACGTCACAGCCACCGACCCCGCGGACATCATCGACACCGCCACGGCCGGACAGACTCTGATGATCTCGTCGCAGCAGGTGATGGCCGATCTCCAGAAGGCCAGGACCGAGCAGGTCAACCAGGAGTCCGCCGCACGACTGGCCAAGCAGAAGGCCGACCAGGCAGTCGCCGACGCCCAGAGCAGCCAGGACTCCGCCGTCGACGCCCTAACGCAGGCGCAGAAGACGTTCGGCGACCAGCAGGTGCAGTTGGACAGGCTGACCGCCGAAAGATCCGCTGCGCAAGCCAAACTGGCCGCCGCACGTCAGCAGGCGGCACCCGCCGCCGCGGCGCAACCGCAAGCCGCTGCGGTTCCCGGGGCCAGCCCCGCTCCGGCGGCGAATCCGGCTCCGGGGGCCAACGCCTCGCCGGACTGGGACCGCGCCCCGGGTGCGCAGCCGCAGGCCGGCCAGGCCTCCGAGTGGGACACGACGCTGCCAGCCATCCCGAGCGCGTTCGTCAGCGGCGACCCGATCGCGATCATCAACACGATCCTCGGGATCGCGCAGTCCTCCTTTCAGGTCACCCAGGACCTGGGTCGCGGATTCCTGCAGAAGCTCGGGATCCTCCCCACGCCAACGGGAATCACCAACGGTGCGATACCCCGCGTCTACGGTCGTCAGGCCTCCGAGCACGTCATCCAGCGGATGCAGTCGCAGATGGGCGTGCCCTACTCGTGGGGCGGCGGTAACGCGGCTGGTGCCAGTCGGGGTATCGACTCCGGTGCGGGCACAGTCGGTTTCGACTGCTCCGGGCTGATGCTGTACGGGTTCGCCGGTGTCGGCATCAAGCTCGACCACTACACGGGCTCGCAGTACAACGCAGGCCGCAAGATCCCGTCGTCGCAGATGCGCCGCGGCGACATGATCTTCTACGGACCCAACGCCAGTCAGCACGTCGCGATGTACCTGGGCAACGGCCAGATGCTCGAGGCGCCGTACACCGGGTCACACGTCAAGGTCTCGCCGGTGCGGACCAGCGGTATGACGCCCTATGTGACTCGAATGATCGAATACTGATGGGATTGCCTTGCGTTTGACTTCTGTTCGTCCTCTCCAGGCGCTGGCCACGGTGGTCTGTGCGCTGGCACTCGCCATCGGCCTCGCCGTGCCCGCCGCGGCCGAGCCCGATGGTGGTCAGTGGGATCCGACGCTGCCCAAGATCGTCAGCTCCGGGGCTCCCGGTGATCCGGTCGCCGCCGCGAATGCGGCGTTCTCGGTCAGTCAGCTCGCGCTGGAGACCACCCAGAACCTCGGCAGCAAGTTCCTGCAGACCATCGGGCTGGCTCCCACACCGTCAGCCGGCCTGCCCGCGGGTGCGCGGGTGCGCGGTCCGCAGGCGATCGAGTACGTCATCCGGCGCGGCGGTTCGCAGTTGGGCGTGCCGTACTCCTGGGGTGGCGGCGCGCTGAATGGGCCCAGCGCTGGCGTGGACTATGACGCGGGCAAGATCGGCTACGACTGCTCGGGCTTCACTCGCTATGCCTTCGCCGGCGTCGGCGTGCAGATCCCCAAGTACTCGGGCGACCAGTACAACGCGGGCCGCAAGGTGCCGCAGTCGCAGGCCAAGCGCGGTGACCTGTTGTTCTGGGGTCCCGGCGGCAGCCAGCACGTCGCCATCTTCCTGGGCGGCGGAAAGATGCTCGAGGCAGCGGGCAGCGCGGAGAAGGTCACGGTCAGCCCGGTGCGGACGGCCGGCCTACAGCCCTATCTGGTTCGCATCATCGAGTCCTGATCGGACCGGCCGTCGGGACTCGCCGGTGACCGGCGACGTCGACGGATTCCGAACAGCCTGGAATAGTTGACGGCGAGCGCCTGCAGATCATGTGCGGGCGGTGTAAAGCGCGGCGAGTTCGGCGCGAACGAATGTGGGAGGAACCTGAATGACGTCACCGAGTGGGCCGCCGCAGGGCGCCGGAGGTTTCCCCGGCCAGAGCCCGGGCCAGGGCTACTCCGGAGGACCGCAGCAGGGGGCTTCCACCAACGGCGGCCTGCAGGGCGAGGTGCACACCCTCGAGCGCGCGATCTTCGAGGTCAAGCGCATCATCGTCGGCCAGGACCGGCTCATCGAGCGGATGCTTGTCGGCCTGCTCGCGAAGGGCCACGTGCTCCTCGAGGGTGTCCCCGGTGTCGCGAAGACACTCGCGGTCGAGACCTTCGCCAAGGTGGTTGGCGGCACGTTCGCGCGCATCCAGTTCACCCCCGACCTGGTGCCCACCGATATCGTCGGTACCCGCATCTACCGGGTCGGCAAGGAGGAGTTCGACACCGAGATCGGTCCGGTGATGGTGAACTTCCTGCTCGCCGACGAGATCAACCGCGCGCCCGCCAAGGTGCAGTCCGCCCTGCTCGAGGTCATGGCCGAGCGCAAGGTGTCGATCGGCGGCAAGACCTTCCCGCTGCCCAGCCCCTTCCTGGTCATGGCGACACAGAACCCCATCGAGCAGGAGGGCGTCTACGCCCTGCCGGAGGCGCAGCGCGACCGCTTCCTGTTCAAGCTGAACATCGACTACCCGACGCCCGAGGAAGAGCGCGAGATCATCTACCGGATGGGCGTCACCCCGCCCACGCCGAAGCAGATCCTCGACACCGGCGATCTCCTGCGTCTCCAGGAGGTGGCCGCAGGCGTTTTCGTGCACCACGCACTGGTCGACTATGTGGTGCGCATCGTCACCGCGACGCGTGAGCCCGAGAAGTTCGGTATGCCCGACGCCAAGGCGTGGATCGCCTACGGCGCCTCACCGCGTGCCTCGCTCGGCATCATCGCGGCGTCCCGCGCGCTGGCGCTGATCCGCGGACGCGACTACGTCATCCCGCAGGACGTCGTCGAGGTGATCCCGGACGTGCTGCGGCACCGCCTGGTGTTGACGTACGACGCGCTTGCCGACGAGGTCTCGGCCGAGACGGTGGTCAACCGCATTCTGCAGACCGTCGGACTGCCTCAGGTCAATGCGATTCCTCAGCAGGGCCATTCGGTGGCGCCTGCAATGCCCGCCGCGGCGGCGGCCAGCGGTCGGTGACCCCGACCCAGGGCCGCACGGTCGACCTACCGTCACTGCAACGGGGGCAGATCCGCGACCCCGAGCTCTCGGCGGCGCTGCGCAAGCTCGAGCTGACGGTGCGCCGCAAGCTCGACGGTGTCTTGCACGGTGACCATCAGGGTCTGATCCCCGGCCCGGGGTCCGAGCCGGGGGAGTCCCGGATCTACCAGCCCGGCGACGATGTGCGCCGCATGGACTGGTCGGTCACCGCACGGACCACGACTCCGCACGTGCGGCAGATGATCGCCGACCGTGAGTTGGAGACGTGGCTGGTGATCGACGTGTCCGCCAGCCTGGACTTCGGCACGGCCGGATGCGAGAAGCGTGATCTCGCGGTCGCCGCCGCAGCCGCCGTCGCCTTCCTCAACAGCGGAGGCGGCAATCGCCTGGGCGCGGTGATCACCAACGGTGAGAGCACCAGACGCGTGCCAGCGCTGTCCGGCCGGATGCACGAGCAGGAACTGCTGCGCGCCGTCGCCACCATGCCCAAGGCGCCAGTCGGCGTGCGCGGCGACCTGGCCTCGGCCATCGACGCGCTGCGCAGGCCTGAGCGTCGGCGGGGCATGGCCGTGATCATCAGCGACTTCCTGGGGCCGATCACCTGGATGAAGCCGCTGCGTGCCATCGCCGGACGTCACGAGGTACTCGGCATCGAGATCGTCGACCCGCGTGACGTCGAGCTTCCCGATGTCGGCGAGGTGATCCTGCAGGACACCGAGTCCGGTGTGACCCGTGAGTTCACCATCGACGCCCAGCTGCGCGAGGACTTCGCCAAGGCGGCCGAGGCCCACCGCGCCGAGGTGGCGCGCACGCTGCGACGGTGCAACGCACCGCTGATGACACTGCGCACCGATCGGGACTGGATCGCCGACGTGGTGCGGTTCGTGGCGCACCGCCGCCTGGCCGGCCGGTAGCGGTCAACGACCAGAGTGCACCCACAACACTGAAATGATAAGTCGTACATGACATTACCGCTGCTCGGACCGATGACGCTGTCGGGCTTCGAACACGTCTGGTACCTGCTGTTCCTGCTCGTGGTGCTCGTGGTGATCGGGCTCTACATCGTGATGCAGATGGCGCGTCAGAAGCGGATGCTGCGCTTCGCCAACATGGAACTGCTGGAGAGCATCGCGCCCAAGCGCTCGTCGCGCTGGCGGCATCTGCCGGCGATCCTGCTGGTGCTGTCAATGCTGCTGTTCACCGTCGCGATGGCCGGGCCCACCAACGACATCCGGATCCCGCGCAACCGCGCCGTGGTCATGCTGGTGATCGACGTGTCGCAGTCGATGCGCGCCACCGACGTGGCGCCGAGTCGCCTGGTCGCCGCGCAAGAGGCGGCCAAGCAGTTCGCCGACGAACTGACCCCCGGCATCAACCTCGGCCTGATCGCCTACGCGGGCACGGCCACGGTGCTGGTGGCACCGACCACCAATCGCGATTCCACCAAGGCCGCGATCGACAAGCTGCAACTGGCCGACCGCACCGCCACGGGTGAGGGCATCTTCACCGCGCTGCAGGCCATCGCCACCGTCGGCGCGGTGATCGGCGGCGGCGACGAACCGCCGCCGGCACGCATCGTGCTGATGTCCGACGGCAAGGAGACGGTGCCGTCGAACCCCGACAACCCCAAGGGCGCGTACACGGCGGCACGCACCGCCAAGGACCAGGGAGTGCCCATCTCGACGGTGTCGTTCGGCACTGCCTACGGCTACGTCGAGATCAATGACCAGCGTCAGCCGGTTCCCGTCGACGACGAGATGCTCGGACGGATCGCGGAGTTGTCCGGGGGTGAGGCGTTCACCGCGTCCAGCCTGGAACAGCTCAAACAGGTGTTCTCATCGCTGCAGCAGCAGATCGGCTACGAGACGATCAAGGGCGACGCCAGCGTCGGATGGCTCCGTCTCGGTGCGCTGGTGCTTGCGTTGTCCGCGCTGGCGGCACTGCTGCTCAACCGCCGCTTGCCCGGGTAGTGCGCGTGATCGCGGTCGCAGTGGCCGATTTCGAGCAGGCCGGACCGAGACGATAGGTTGACGCACATGCCGGAATTCGTCTCGCGCTCCGTTCTCGTCACTGGTGGCAACCGTGGCATTGGCCTAGCGATCGCCCAGCGGCTTGCCGCCGACGGCCACAAGGTCGCCGTCACGCACCGAGGCTCCGGCGCCCCGGAGGGGTTGTTCGGCGTGCAGTGCGACGTCACCGACTCCGAGGCCGTCGATAGGGCATTCACCGAGGTCGAGGAGCATCAGGGCCCCGTCGAGGTGCTGGTGTCCAACGCAGGCATCTCCCAGGACGCATTCCTCATCCGAATGACCGAGGAACGGTTCGAGAACGTCATCAATGCGAACCTCACCGGCGCGTTTCGGGTGGCCCAGCGGGCCTCGCGCAGCATGCAGCGCAAGCGTTTCGGCCGGATCATCTTCATCGGCTCGGTCTCGGGTATGTGGGGTATCGGCAACCAGGCCAACTACGCGGCCGCCAAGGCCGGTCTCATCGGCATGGCCCGCTCGATCTCTCGTGAGCTGTCCAAGGCCGGCGTCACCGCGAACGTCGTCGCCCCCGGCTACATCGACACCGAGATGACCCGCGCGCTCGATGAGCGGATCCAGGCGGGTGCCCTGGAGTTCATCCCCGCTAAGCGGGTCGGCACCGCCGAGGATGTCGCCGGGGCCGTCAGCTTCCTGGCGTCGGAGGATGCTGGCTACATCGCCGGTGCGGTGATCCCGGTGGATGGCGGCATGGGCATGGGTCACTAACCAGAATTTCTCGCTCCCAGAACTCTTCCCCTGAAAAGGAGTCAGCACCATGGCAGGCATTCTCGAGGGCAAGCGGATCCTCGTCACAGGCATCATCACCGACTCGTCGATCGCGTTCCACATCGCCAAGGTCGCCCAGGAGGCGGGCGCGGAGTTGGTGTTGACCGGTTTCAACCGGATGAAGCTGATTCAGCGGATCGCCGACCGGCTGCCGAACCCGGCGCCGCTTCTCGAGCTCGACGTGCAGAACGAGGAGCACCTCGCCACGCTCGCCGATCGGGTCACCGAGGTGATCGGTGACGGCAACAGGCTCGACGGCGTCGTGCACTCGATCGGCTTCATGCCGCAGACCGGCATGGGCATCAACCCGTTCTTCGACGCGCCCTACGAGGACGTCGCCAAGGGCATCCACATCTCGGCGTACTCGTACGCCTCGCTGGCCAAGGCCGTGCTGCCGATCATGAATCCTGGCGGCGGCATCGTCGGCATGGACTTCGACCCCACCCGCGCGATGCCGGCCTACAACTGGATGACGGTCGCCAAGAGTGCGCTGGAGTCGGTCAACCGGTTCGTCGCCCGTGAGGCCGGCCAGTTCGGCGTGCGGTCGAATCTCGTTGCCGCAGGCCCGATCCGCACGCTCGCGATGAGTGCCATCGTGGGTGGTGCGCTGGGAGCCGAGGCAGGCGATCAGATGAAGCTTCTCGAAGAGGGCTGGGATCAGCGTGCTCCCATCGGCTGGAACATGAAGGACCCCACACCGGTCGCCAAGACGGTGTGCGCCCTGATTTCCGATTGGTTGCCCGCGACCACCGGATCTATCGTCTACGCCGACGGCGGCGCGCACACGCAGCTGCTCTGAGCCGTCGCGCTGTGGAATTCGATGCCGTTCTGGTGCTCTCCTTCGGAGGGCCGGAGGGGCCCGAGCAGGTGCGGCCGTTCCTGGAGAACGTGACGCGCGGACGCAACATCCCGCCCGAGCGTCTCGACGGGGTCGCCGAGCACTACCTGCACTTCGGTGGCGTCTCGCCGATCAACGGCATCAACCGCGAGCTCATCGCGCTGCTGCGCAGTGAGCTGGAGCGCCGCGGCACACCGCTGCCCGTCTACTTCGGCAACCGCAACTGGGAGCCGTTCGTCGAGGACACCGTGGCGGCCATGCGCGATGACGGCGTTCGCCGTGCAGCCGTGTTCGCCACGTCGGCTTGGGGCGGTTACTCGAGTTGCACGCAGTACGTCGAGGACATCGCCAGGGGACTGGCAGCCGCGGGTGCGGGTGCCCCGCAGTTGGTCAAGCTGCGGCACTACTTCGACCATCCGCTGTTCGTCGAGATGTTCGCCGACGGTATCGCGGCCGCGGCGGCGACGCTGCCCGACGGTATGGCCGACGACGCCCGGCTGGTGTTCACCGCCCATTCGATACCCATTGCGGCCGACGAGCGATACGGCCCGCACCTGTACAGCCGACAGGTGGCCTATGCGTCGCGGTTGGTGGCAGCGGCGGCCGGTTACGCCGAGTACGACCAGGTGTGGCAGTCACGTTCTGGTCCACCGCAGGTGCCGTGGCTGGAACCCGATGTGGGCGACCATCTCTCGGCGCTCGCCGCGGCCGGCACCAGGGCCGTCATCGTGTGTCCGATCGGCTTCGTCGCCGACCACATCGAGGTCGTGTGGGACCTCGACAACGAACTGGCGGAGCAGGCCGAGCGGCTGGGGATCGCCTTCGCCCGTGCGGGCACGCCCAACGTCGACCCCCGGTTCGCCGGTCTGGCCGCAGATCTCATCGACGAACTCCGTGCCGATCGTCAACCCGCGCGCCTCGATGGGCCCGACCCCGTGCCCGGCTGCGGCTACAACCTCGACGGTCAACCCTGCGCGGAGTCGCCGCGTTGTGTCCGCGAGATCGCGAAGGAGAACGGCCCGGCGGTCAGGCCTGCCAGGCCGAGTGCAGGATCTCGATGACCGCGGCCATCCGTGCCGTCCGAACCACACCCGTCAGCGGCTGCAGCGCATCGTTGGCTATCTGCATCTCCGATGAGGTCTGCAAGCCGATCGGCATCAGCCCGGAACTCACCGTGATGATCGCGTCGACGTGCGCGGCGTTCTCGAGCACGCGCAGCGCGCGTGTAGGCGCGTGGTCGGGCGCGTGGTGCAGCCGGCCGGATTCCAGGATCTGCTCGACGAGTCCGCGCGGGTCAGCCACGTCGGGGTCTGTCGCTCCGGCCCGCAGCATGCCGAGCGCGTCGGCGGCCGACCGCACCGCCGAACGCAGGTCATACTCGGCCTGACCGAGGTCGCCGTACGCCGGTACGGGCACCGTGGGCAGCGAGTAGACGGTCCACGACAGTGAGCTTGGCTCGCCGTACTCGGCCTCGTCGTCGAACTCCGGATCGACGTCGGGGTAGGCGAACTCCGGCACCAGGCCCACCGCGTCGACCCCCGCACGGGAGACGACAATGGCCTCCCCGACGGCGATCGCGTCGAGTTGGAACTGGGTGCCCGCGGCCAGCCCGCGCACGTCGCCGGGTACCGGCAGGGCGATCGACATGGCAGGTTCGCCGGTCGTGGGGCCGGCTGCGGTGCGCAGTGTCTGCAGCATCGACACCGCGCCGGCATCGGTCAAGTCGGGCCACGGCAGACCCGTTCGCGTGGCGGCGACGGAGTCATAGGCGGTGACTAAATGTCTTGGCGCCCAGAGTGATAAGGCGTCCAGGACGTCATCGGGCGCAGCCTTGCCCGCGAGCCAGGCGTTGGCCCACACCGCCAGCGAAACACTTGGACACCACATGATCACCGGAGTGTAGTTGTTGCCGACCGAGTGAGCCGGGACACGTTAGGCTGGTTGCATGCCCGTTTGGTTGCTCTGGCTGGTCGCCGCTGTTGCGTTGGCCGGCGCGGAGGCGCTGACGGGTGATCTGTTCCTGCTGATGCTCAGCGGCGGTGCGCTGGCCGCGGTCGGGTCCAGCCTTCTCATCGACAACTTCGTGATCGACGGCGTGGTCTTCGCTGTTGTGTCGATCCTGCTGCTGGTCCTCGTCCGTCCTGCGCTGCGGCGTCGGTTCGCGGCGGGCACGGGCCTGCCGGAACCGATGAAGGCGCTCGAGGGCAGGAACGCGCTGGTGCTCGACCGGGTGACGCGCCACGAGGGCCAGGTGAAACTCGACGGTGAGGTCTGGACGGCGCGGCCACTGAGCGATGGCGATATCTATGAGCCTGGCGACCATGTCACCGTCATGCGAATCGACGGCGCGACCGCCGTCGTCTTCAAGAGCGTCTGAGATTGGGAGGGATCTGCAATGGAGGGTGCTGTCGCCGGATTAGTTCTGGTTGCCGTCCTGGTGATCTTCGCGGTCATCGTTGTGGCCAAGTCGGTCAAGGTGATTCCGCAGGCTGAGGCCGCGGTCATCGAGCGGCTCGGTCGCTACAGCAAGACCGTCTCGGGTCAGCTCACGCTGCTGCTGCCATTCATCGACAAGATCCGTGCCCGCGTCGATCTCCGCGAGCGTGTGGTGAGCTTCCCGCCTCAGCCCGTGATCACCGAGGACAACCTGACGGTAAACATCGACACCGTCGTCTATTTCCAGGTGACCAACCCACAGGCCGCGGTCTACCAGATCAGCAACTACATCGTCGGCGTCGAGCAGCTGACCACCACGACACTGCGCAACGTCGTCGGCGGTATGACCCTGGAACAGACCCTGACGTCCCGCGACCAGATCAACGGTCAGCTTCGTGGCGTGCTCGACGAGGCCACCGGCCGCTGGGGCCTGCGTGTCGCACGTGTCGAGTTGCGCAGCATCGACCCGCCACCGTCGATCCAGGACTCGATGGAGAAGCAGATGCGCGCCGACCGCGAGAAGCGCGCCATGATCCTGACCGCCGAGGGCAACCGTGAGGCGTCGATCAAGCAGGCCGAGGGGCAGAAGCAGGCCCAGATCCTGTCGGCCGAGGGTGCCAAGCAGGCGGCCATCCTGGCCGCCGAGGCCGACCGGCAGTCCCGGATGCTGCGCGCCCAGGGTGAACGTGCCGCGTCCTATCTGCAGGCACAGGGTCAGGCCAAGGCGATCGAGAAGACGTTCGCGGCCATCAAGGCCGGTCGCCCGACGCCCGAGATGCTGGCCTACCAGTACCTGCAGACACTGCCGCTGATGGCCAAGGGTGAGGCGAACAAGGTCTGGCTGGTGCCCAGCGATTTCGGCACGGCGCTCCAGGGCTTCACCAAGATGCTGGGCGCGCCCGGCCAGGACGGCGTCTTCCGGTATGAGCCCTCGCCGGTGGAGGAGGACCTGCCCAAGCCCGAGGACGATTCCGCCGAGGTGGCGGAGTGGTTCAACACGAAGACAGATCCGGAGATCGCGCAGGCCGTCGCCCAGGCGGTGGCCGAGGCCCGCACCCCGGTGTCCTCCATCGACGCGCCGACGCAGTACCCGCCGCTGTCTCAGCAGGTGCAGCCGCCGGTGACCGACTACGGGCAGCAGGCGCCGGCACAGGCGCCCGCCCCGCGGCACGGCTCGCCCGAACAATGAGCGTCCTGACCGACAATCGGACGTACGCAATGCTGGCCGCGGGTCAGGCCGGCGACGCCGTGATCTGCGCCATCCCTATCCGGACAATCACCGAATGCCTCGACGACGTTGGATTCCCCAAGCAGAATCGATGGATCTTCGCGGTGATCAAGGCCGCGTCCGCGGTCGGGTTGGTGTCGGTGTGGCGGTATCCGGCGCTTGCCCGGCTGACCACCTTCATGCTGACCGTCTACTTCGTGCTTGCGGTGGGCGCCCATGTCCGGGCGCGGGATTTCGGCCGAAATGCCGCGGCAGCGACCACTTTGCTCGCCATCTACGGAGCGTTGACGGTGAAGGGGCCATCGCGCACGTGAGGAGCAGTTGGGTAGCACGCACGTGAGGAGCAGTTGGGTAGCACGCACGTGAGGAGCAGTTGGGTAGCGCGCACGTGAGGAGCAGTTGGGTGGCGCGCACGTGAGGAGCAGTGGGGTAGACGTCAGGGAGCGATAACCGGTTCACTGACCGGCTCAGGGTCCGACTCGGGCTCGCGATTGTGGCTTCTGCGGTGCGTTCGGAACTCGTAGAACAGTCCGGCGATGCCGAGACTGGCTGTGCACACCGACACCAGAAACAGCAGCGGGCTGACATTGCCGGTCAGTGCGTCTCCCAGAATGACGACCGCCGCGGTGCCCGGGAGCAGCCCGGCGAACGTCGCCAGCGTGTAAGGCACCACCCGCACCGCAGACGAGCCCGCGGCGTAGTTGAGCACTGAGAACGGCACCGCCGGGATCATCCGCATCGATAGCACGGTCGGCCAGCCACGTTCGGCGAGCCGAGCGTTGAGGGTGTCCACCCTCGGATGCTTGACAAGCCGGTCGAGGTGCCATCCGGCCGCGCGCACCAGCAGCAGGGCGATGACCGCACTGACCGCACTTGCGACCACGGCGATCGTCACGCCCACGATCGGACCGAACAGCAGGCCGGCCGCCAGCGTGAACGCCGTTCGCGGAAAGGGGAGCACGGTGATGACGATGTGTGCGGCCAGGAATGCCAGGGGGAACCACGGGCCGACCGAGGTGGCCCAGTCGCGAAGCTGTACCGCAGTGGGCAACGGCACCAGAAGCGCGACTGCGACAAGAATCACAATTGCGACCGCGATGGTGATTGCCCGGCGGCGCGGGACCTGAGCCGCCGTCGCGACGATCGCGGCGCGTACCGCGCGCAACGTTCTGACGACGGGCTTCACGTCTGCCAAGGGTACGTGGCGTGGCGCTCGTGCTCGCGTCGACGCGGCCACCGAAGGACTGAGACTCGCCCGCCCGGCGGTCATGACCGTGATGGTCATCATTTAGCCTGATGGCCGGGTGACGAGTCACAAGCTGCGACGACAGGGAGGTGCCGGTGTCCGTACAGGGATCTGGTTCCAGCTCCAGCACCATCGAGTCCGATCTCGCGGCCTGGCGCGCGGGTGTGGCGGGTGTGCTGGCGAAGAGCAGCCGAAAGGACCCAGCCGACCTCGGCGATGAGCCCGAGCGACTCCTTGACTCGCCCACTTACGACGGCTTCGGGGTCCGCCCCCTCTACACCGCGCTGGATTCGCTGCCTGAGCAGCCGCTGCCCGGTCAGTGGCCCTTTGTACGAGGCGGCGACGCGCTGCGCGACGTGAAGTCCGGATGGAAGGTCGCCGAGGCGTTCCCGGCCGCCGGGCAGGTCTCGGTCACCGACGGTAACGGCGCCGTGCTGGCCGCGCTGACCGAGGGTGTCAGCGCGCTGGTGCTGAAGGTCGGTGCCGACGGTGTCGGCGTCGACGAGTTGGACCGGATGCTCGAGGGCGTCTTCCTCGAACTGGTCCCCGTGATGCTCGACGTCGGTGGCGGCGGAAGCGAGTACACCGCGGCAGCCGAGTCGCTGCTCTCGCTGGTGACTGCTCTGCCTGCGGAGCGCCGCGCGCTGCTGTCGGTGGATCTCGGCGCGGATCCCCTGACCGCGTCGCTGGCCGGTCGATCGACCCCAACCATCGCGGAGGTCGCCGGCGTCGCCGCCAAGGCTGCGGAGTTCGAAGGCGGCGCGCGCGCCATCACTGTCGACGGTCCGTCGTTCCACAATCTCGGGGCGAGTGCGTCCTGGGAACTTGCCGGTGCCGTTGCCGCAGGTGTGAGCTACCTGCGAATGTTGGGCGAGCACGGCCTGGCGACCGACGATGCGTTGCGCCAGATCGCATTCCGATTTGCCGCCGACGACGACCAGTTCATGACAATCGCCAAGTTGCGGGCGGCACGCCAGCTGTGGGCGCGTGTCGCCGAGGTGGTTGGCGCTCCCGACGCGGGCGCCCCGAAGGTCCATGCCGTCACGTCGATGCCGATGATGGCCCAGCGTGACCCGTGGGTGAACATGTTGCGCACCACGCTGGCCGCGTTCGCCGCAGGCGTCGGGGGAGCGGACACGGTGTGGGTGCGCACGTTCGACAGCGCGATCGATGACGGATTGCCCGGCGTCGCTCCGAGTTTCGCGCGCCGTATGGCCCGCAACACCCAGCTGCTGCTGCTCGAGGAATCGCACATTGGTCGCGTGCTCGACCCGGCCGGCGGGTCCTGGTTCGTCGAGGACCTCACCTCCGAACTCGCCGAGGCGGCGTGGAAGCACTTCCAGGACATCGAGGCGCGGGGCGGTTTCGCCGATGCCCGCGACTTCGTCGTCGACCAGATCGAGCAGGTGCGGGACCGTCGGGCCGATGACATCGCGCACCGCCGCGCCGCGCTCACGGGTGTCAACGAATATCCCAACCTCGCCGAGGCCCCACTGCCCCAACAGGATTCGGAATCGGTGGTGTCGCGTTACGCGGCGGGCTTCGAAGCCTTGCGGGACCGCTCGGACGCGTACCTGGCAGCCAACGGTGCCCGTCCTCAGGCACTTCTGCTGCCGGTCGGCCCGCTTGCCGAGCACAACATCCGCACGACATTCGCCGCGAACCTGCTGGCCGCCGGCGGTATCGAGACGGTCAATCCCGGCACTGTCGAGGCATCTGATGTGGCACAGGCTCTGGCGGATGCGGGTAGCCCGGCTGCCGTGGTCATCTGCGGTACCGACGCGCGGTACGGCACCGACGCGGCCGACATCGTCGACGCCGCTCGAGCTGCGGGCGTCTCGCACGTCTATCTAGCCGGCCCTCAGAAGGCAACCGCCGACGCCGCCGAGGGATCGAGACCCGACGAACACCTGACCGCCAGGATTGATGCGATCGCGGTGTTGTCCACCCTGCTCACCAGATTGGGGGCCTGATATGACTGCGGTGACACCCGACAACGGGATCGCGAGCTTCGCCGAGGTTCCGTTGCGAGGCGATAAGAAGGGCGCTCCCGCCACCGAGGCCACCGTCGGCGAGCACGTCGTCGCCGCAGCGGCCGCGCACGGTTACACCGCTGACCAACTCAGCTGGGTCACGCCGGAGGGGATCGACGTCAAGCCGGTCTACATCGCCGCCGATCGTGACGCCGTGGTCGACGCCGGTTATCCGCTGGACAGTTTTCCCGGCGCACCGCCCTTCGTGCGCGGGCCGTACCCGACGATGTACGTCAACCAGCCGTGGACCATCCGGCAGTACGCCGGCTTCTCCACCGCGGCCGAGTCCAACGCGTTCTACCGACGCAACCTGGCGGCCGGGCAGAAGGGCCTGTCGGTGGCATTCGATCTGGCCACCCACCGCGGGTATGACTCCGATCATCCGCGTGTGCAGGGTGACGTCGGAATGGCCGGTGTGGCCATCGATTCCATCCTCGACATGCGGCAGCTCTTCGACGGTATCGATCTGTCGGCGGTGTCGGTGTCCATGACCATGAACGGCGCCGTGCTGCCGATTCTGGCGCTCTATGTCGCCGCGGCCGAGGAGCAGGGGGTGCCGCCGGAGAAGCTGGCGGGCACCATCCAGAACGACATCCTCAAAGAGTTCATGGTCCGCAACACCTACATCTATCCGCCCGAGCCGTCGATGCGCGTGATCTCCGACATCTTCGGCTACACGAGCGTCAAGATGCCCAAGTACAACTCGATATCGATCTCCGGCTATCACATCCAGGAAGCCGGTGCGACAGCCGATCTCGAGCTGGGCTACACCCTGGCCGACGGTGTCGAGTACATCAAGGCGGGACTGGCTGCCGGCCTGGACATCGACAAGTTCGCACCGCGGCTGTCGTTCTTCTGGGGTATCGGCATGAACTTCTTCATGGAGGTCGCCAAGCTTCGCGCGGGCCGGCTGCTGTGGAGCGAGCTCGTCGCCCAGTTCGATCCCAAGAGTGACAAGTCGCTGTCGTTGCGTACCCACTCGCAGACATCGGGTTGGTCGCTGACCGCGCAGGACCCGTTCAACAACGTCGCCCGCACCTGCATCGAGGCGATGGCGGCCACCCAGGGCCACACGCAGTCGTTGCACACCAACGCACTCGACGAGGCGCTGGCGCTGCCCACCGACTTCTCCGCACGCATCGCGCGCAACACCCAGCTGCTGCTGCAGCAGGAGTCCGGCACCACCCGGCCGATCGACCCGTGGGGCGGTTCGTACTACGTCGAGTGGCTGACCCACCAGCTCGCCGAGAAGGCGCGTGCCCACATCGCCGAGGTGGCAGAGCATGGCGGTATGGCGCAGGCGATCCGTGAGGGCATCCCGAAGCTGCGCATCGAGGAAGCCGCCGCACGCACTCAGGCGCGCATCGACTCGGGCGCCCAGACGGTGATCGGGATCAACAAGTACCAGGTCGACGAGGACCAGGAGGTCGAGGTCCTCAAGGTCGAGAACAGCCGGGTGCGCGCCGAGCAGATCGCCAAACTCCAGCAGCTGCGGGCCGAGCGCGACGAGGCCGCGACCCAGGCTGCACTGGCTGAATTGACCCGTGCCGCAGGCGCATCCGGACCGGCGGGGGAGGACGGGCTGGGCAACAACCTGCTCGCCCTCGCTATCGACGCTGCGCGCGCCAAGGCCACGGTCGGCGAGATCTCTGACGCGCTGGAGAAGGTCTACGGTCGGCATCAGGCCGAGATCCGCACCATCGCGGGCGTCTACCGAGACGAGGTGGGCAAGGTTAGCAACGTCAGTGCTGCAACGGAGCTGGTGGAGAAGTTCGCCGAGGCTGACGGCCGCAGGCCCCGCATCCTGGTCGCCAAGATGGGACAGGACGGCCACGACCGCGGCCAGAAGGTGATCGCGACGGCCTTCGCCGATATCGGTTTCGACGTCGACGTGGGCTCCTTGTTCTCCACGCCGGATGAGGTCGCCCGGCAGGCCGCCGACAATGACGTGCACGTGGTCGGGGTGTCGTCGCTGGCCGCGGGGCACCTGACGCTGGTGCCCGCCCTGCGTGACGCTCTCGCGGGAGTCGGCAGGCCCGACATCATGGTCGTGGTGGGCGGTGTCATTCCACCCGGCGACTTCGACGAGTTGTACGCGGCGGGAGCCGCAGCCATCTTCCCGCCGGGCACGGTGATCGCCGACGCTGCGATCGGTCTGCTGCAGAAGCTGGCCGAGCGGCTGGGCTACGACATCGGCTGACGGCGCAATGCCCCAATCGTCAGTCGATGAACTCGCGGCAGCAGTCCGTGGCGGCGACCGCGCCGCTCTGGCCCGTGCCATCACGTTGGTGGAGTCAACCCGCGCCGACCACCGCGACCAGGCTCAGCAGTTGCTGCTCGAGCTGATGCCCGAAGCGGGTAGCGCCCAGCACATCGGCATCACCGGCGTACCCGGGGTCGGGAAGTCGACGACCATCGAGGCGCTAGGCATGCATCTCATCGAGCGGGGCCATCGGGTGGCCGTGCTCGCCGTCGATCCATCGTCGACCAGGACCGGCGGCTCCATCCTGGGCGATAAGACCCGGATGGCTCGGTTGGCGGTTCACCCCGATGCCTACATCCGACCGTCTCCGACGTCGGGCACACTCGGCGGAGTCGCCCGAGCCACCCGCGAGACGATTGTTTTGCTGGAGGCGGCCGGATATGACGTCATCCTGGTCGAGACGGTGGGCGTCGGACAGTCCGAGGTGACCGTTGCCAACATGGTCGACACCTTCGTCTTCCTGACCCTTGCCCGTACCGGTGATCAGCTCCAGGGCATCAAGAAGGGCGTGCTTGAGCTGGCCGATGTGGTGGTGGTCAATAAGGCTGATGGCGCTCACGAGGTGGAGGCGAAGGCCGCCGCCCGCGAACTGGCGGGTGCGATTCGCCTCATCTATCCCCGCGAAACACTCTGGCGTCCACCAGTTCTCACGATGAGTGCGCTGCACGGGGCTGGCTTGGATGAGCTGTGGGAAACAGTGTGCAAGCATCGGCAGGTTCTGAGCGACGCTGGCGAGTTCGAGGCGAGGCGACGGACCCAGCAGGTCGATTGGACCTGGTCGATGGTGCGCGACACGGTGCTGGACCGGATTCTGCACCACCCGGGGGTCAAGGCGATCCGGGCAGATATCGAGCGCAGCGTCCGCGATGGCGAGCTGACGCCGGCGCTTGCTGCGCAACGGATACTCGACGCCGCGGAAGCCGACTGACTAACGGATCGATAACCTTTTTTCTAGTTAGCCGGGGCTGCGAGTACATTTCGAAATTGTGGCCCCTGTAACAGGTGGGATGCGCAGCGCGGCGCTTCCGCACGGTGTCGATGATGGCGTGTTCCCGCGCGATGCCCATGGCGCGCTCTCGTACGGTGCCCACAGCGAGCTTCCGCGCGGTGTCCACGGAGCCGCAGACTCGAACTTCGCGCGCGCGGTGCGTGCGTTCTCCCAGCTGTTCCCTCATCCGCGCCTCGGCGGGGGAGCCCTGGCGATCTATCTCGACGGTGAACCCGTTGTCGACGTCTGGACCGGATGGTCGGACCGCCGCGGCAAGACACGCTGGGACGCCGACACCGGGACGATGGTCTTCTCGGCGACCAAGGGGATGGCCTCGACGGTCGTGCACCGCCTGGCGGACCGGGGGCTTATCGACTACGACGCGCCGGTGGCCGAGTACTGGTCGGCGTTCGGTGCCAACGGCAAGTCACGGATCACCGTTCGTGAGCTCATGCGGCACCGGGCAGGATTGTCACAGCTGAACCGGGCCACGATGGTTGATCTGATGGACCACGTGCTCATGGAGGAACGGATGGCGGCGGCGCCGATGGGCCTGCTCCGGGGTCGTCCGGCCTACCATGCCATCACCTACGGCTGGCTGCTGTCGGGTCTGGCCCGGGCTGTGACGGGTTCGGGCATGCGCGACCTGTTCCGCACCGAATTGGCCGAACCGCTGAACTCCGATGGCTTCCATCTGGGCCGCCCGCCGGTTGACGCCGCGACGCAGCCCGCACAGATCATCGGTCCGCAGCGGCATCTGCAGAACCCGGTCTTCAACTTCGTCGCGCCCCATCTGGCCGCTCTACCGTTCTCCGGTGGGTTCGGCTCGCTGTACTTCCGAGGCATGAAATCGGTGGTACAGGGCGACACTCCGATGCTGGACACCGAGATGCCCGCAGCCAACGGCGTTGCGACCGCTAGGGCGTTGGCCAGGATGTATGCCCCGATCGCCAATGGTGGCATGGTCGGTGGCAGGCGGTTTCTGTCCGCAGAACTCGCGGCCGGCCTCGTCGGACCACGCAGCTTGCACCTCGATGGCAGCATCCTCATGCCGATGTCATTTCACCTCGGCTATCACGGTCTGCCGGTGGGTGGCATCATGCCGGGCCTTGGCCACGTCGGCCTGGGTGGATCACTGGGTTGGGCCGACCCGGAGAGTGGCCTCTCCTTTGGATTCGTCCACAACCGGCTACTGACTCCGCTGGTCGTTGCGGACCAGGCTGGCTTCGTGGCGACCGCTGCACTGATCCGGTATGGGGTTGCGCAGGCGCGCAAACATGGCTTCACCCCGATCTCGACGTTCGGTGCACCGTTCGCTGGCAGCAACTCCGCCGCCGTCTGAGCCGACGCCGTGCCCACGGGGTGGCGACGCTCGATCTTCGCCCAGAGGCGCCCACTGCAGACAACGTGCGTTGCCAGCGCTAACCACTGGTGGCGCAAGTGTTTTCGTCGTGTTGGTCAAATTCTGGCTACATCGTCGAATTCGGCGAATGCGACACCTGTCGCGGTTTTGCCCGAGCCGAATCGCGAGCACCCTGCCGTAACCGAGGCGATAGTTGCTAGAGCTGGCGAGGTCCAGGTGCTGCTGGGTCAGATGGTTACTGTGTGACTCGAGTCACGGCTAATGAATACCAATGCTCAAATTACACTTAACATGCACTTCTCATTCTCTCAGGAGATTTTCAGCAAACGCTTAGATCGCCTTGACGCATGCGTAAATTATGTGCTACATACCACGCCCCGAGCGATCCTGTCAGTTGTCCTCAAATAGTTTGCTGGTCATTGTCTCGGCAAAAAACCGACCAATCGTACTGAATATCGCCAGAATTGATAACAACCGTTAATTTCTTGCGTTCATGCACGTCAACCGAACAGAATCGGTAGACAGGACGAAATGACGGGTATCGGTGTAATCTTCCGGCCTGAGATTGGTGGTGTCTAATGCGCTTGTGTACATTTGCCGGGCAACCCGCAACGTTGCGGCTCGTGACCATCGCACTCCGTCCCCGTTGCTTGAACGCCGGCGAGAAGTAAGGGGTAGTGGAGCCAAGATGCGGCAAACACGCGCTTGACGTCGACGCACCCCTGCTGGGGAGCCTTCCCACTCATGTACGCAGAAGAGGTTGAATTTAGTGGTTGAGAGAGTGGCGGGTACGACGGTCACACCGATCGCCGTGGTCGGCATGGGATGCCGACTGCCTGGCGGCGTGGACTCGCCTGCTGGACTGTGGGGAGCGCTGCTGCGCGGCGAGGACACCGTGACCACGGTTCCGCTGGACCGCTGGGACGCCGAGGAGTACTTCGACCCCGAACCCGGCGTTCCGGGACGTTCGGTCTCCAAGTGGGGCGCATTCCTCGATGACGTCGCCGGGTTCGACGCCGACTTCTTCGGGATCAGCGAGCGCGAGGCCACGGCACTCGACCCGCAGCACCGGCTTCTGCTCGAGACCTCGTGGGAGGCCATCGAGCACGCTGGAATCGACCCCGCCGCTGTCGCCAACACCCTCACCGGCGTGTTCGTGGGCTTGACCGGCGCCGACTACCAGCTGTTGGCGGCCGACGCCAATGCAGTCGAGGGCCCGTACGGCTTCACCGGTAGCAATTTCAGCCTGGCCTCGGGTCGCATCGCCTATCACCTCGGCGCACACGGTCCTGCCTACACGGTGGACTCGGCGTGCTCGTCAGCGCGGCACGCAGCCGCGCCGAGGAACTGATCCAGCAATTCGACATGGCCCATGCTGCCGACCGGCAAGTCAGCGGGTACTCGGGCGGCATGCGGCGGCGCATCGACATTGCGGTGTCCCTCGTGGTGCCGCCAAAGGTGCTGTTCCTCGATGAGCCCACCACCGGACTTGATCCCCGCAGCCGGCGCGACGTCTGGAATCTGGTGTCCTCCATGGCGGCTCAGGACATCACGGTCCTGTTGACGACCCAGTATCTGGAGGAGGCCGATATCCTCAGCGACTCCATCGTCATCCTCAACCACGGCCAGATCGTGGCGAGCGGCACCGCCGATGAACTAAAGCGCCAGACCGGCAGCAGCTACTGCCAGATGACCGCGCTGAATTCCGAGGATCTACCGCGAATCGCGGCCGCGCTGGCCGACTTCCACGAGGTCGAGGTGGACGCCGACACGAGCTCCGTCTCGGTACCCGCTCCGCAAGGTGTCGCGACGCTTTCCGAGGTGTTCCGGCGGATGGATGAACTCGGCGTCGAACTCCTCGACATATCGCTGCGCCGCCCATCGCTCGATGAGGTGTTTCTGCATCTCACCACCCCGGTCACCTCGCAGTGACGGCATTTGCGCTCCTGACTGCCCGCACGGTGCAGCGCGGTCGGCTGGATCTCATCTTCGCCGTGGTGGTGCCGATTATCGGGCTCGTCGGTCTGACGTTCCTGCTGCGTGACGTCATCGCCACCGGCGAGATGAGTTACGCACAGTACGTCCTGCCCGCCATGGTCGTTCAGGCGATGTTGTTCGGTGCACTCACCACCACCGATCGGGCGGCCTGGGACAAGATCAGCGGACTCAGCTATCGGATGCGCACGTTGCCCATCTCGCCCTACACACCGCTGATGGCCCGCATGGCCTACTGCCTGATCCGCGGCGTGTTGGCGGTGGCCGCGTCGGTCCTGGGCGCGTATCTGTTCGGGTTTCGGGTGACCAGCGGATTCGCTTATGCCGCAGCCTTTGTCCTGATGGCGCTGACGCTGACCTTGGCACTGTCACTGGGCGCGGACGCGACCGGTAACAAGGCCGGGCGGACCGAGGTGGCCAGCCAGCTGCTATTGGTCCCGCAGTTGCTCCTCGTCGTGTTGTCGACCGGGCTCGCACCTGTCGATGCATTTCCGGAGTGGCTGCATGGTTTCGTGCGCCACCAGCCGATCTCGCAGATCACCGAGACGCTGCGCGGATTCACCGTCGGCCACGTTGAGACGGGCAATGTCCTCACCAGCCTCGCGTGGTGTATCGGACTGCTGCTGCTGTTCGGCACAATCGCCGTTCGTCTTCAGGGACGGCCATCATGAAGTCAACGTCACAGCAGCAACATTCGCTCATCGCAGAAAGCTGGATCTTCGCAGGCCGGCTCTTCATTCAGTGGCGTCGATACCCGATGGTTCCACTGCAGGCATTGATGTTTCCCGCCGGGCTGCTCATCATCTACGGCCTGCTGGTCGGCAAGTCGATGGTCCGCGTCACCGGGAACAGCGGATTGGATCAGTTGATCCCGGTGTGCCTGCTGGCATCAACGTCGACAGGATGTTGACGGTGGTGGTTTTGCCGGCCCCGTTGTGTCCCAGCAACGCACACACCGAGCCGGTGGGAACCGAGAAGCTCACGTCGCGCAGCGCGGGAACACTCTGGCCGAATGTCTTGGCGACGTTGATGAGCTCGATCACGGAGTCACACGATACAGAGAGTTGGACGACATTTACTCGGCACGTGATGGCATGCGAGCAAAGTCTGGTGATCGGGGCTTGGACGACTCACGCCGTCACGCGTCCATCCGGACGAACCCGCCCTGCCGGTACTGCTCCACGCATGCCTGACGGCGGATCTTGCCGCTCGTGGTGATCGGAATCGATCCTCGCGCGACCAACACGAGGTCGGCCGCGGTGATCCCGTGGGCCTGTGAGATCGCGGATGTGATCTCACTCCGCACGGTGGTCAACCGCTCCTGTGTCTCCTCCGGAGTCGCGCGGGGCTTCATCTCGACGATCGCCACCAGTTGTTCGGTGGTGTCGTCCTCAACCGAGATGGCGGCCACCCGGCCACCGGAGACGGCGCCCACGGTCGCCTCGATGTCGTCGGGGTAGTGGTTGCGGCCGCGCACGATCAGCAGATCCTTGATTCGACCGATGATGAACAGCTCACCGTCGTCAATGAATCCCAAATCGCCTGTGCGCAACCACTTCACCGTGTCGTCGGTGGCATCGGCGAGGACGCCGCCAAACGTGTGGGCGGTCTCATCGGGCTTGTTCCAGTACCCGGCGCACACGTTGTCGCCGAGCACCCAGATCTCGCCGATAGTCGACGCGGGTGTCTCGAGCCGGGTGTCCGGGTCGACGATCAGCACCTGCGGTGACTGCGGTGCGCCATAGCTGATCAGCGAGGTCCCAGTGGTGCTGCGCTTGGCCATTCCGGCGGTGAGCTTCTCGGTGTCGAAGGTCACCACGGTGGGCGGCTCGCCCGCTTCGTGCGTCGCGACGTAAAGCGTCGCCTCGGCGAGGCCGAAGGAGGGGCGGATGACCTTGCCGGCGAAGTTGAACTTCGCGAACCGCTGCATGAACCGCTTCACCGTGACGGGCTGTACGCGTTCCGCTCCCGACATGATCGCCAAGATCCCACTGAGGTCGAGGCCGGCCATGTCGTCGTCGGTGGTGCGGGCCGAGGCGAGGTCGAGGGCGAAGTTCGGCGCGGCGGTCAGGGTGTGCGAACGCTTGGCTAGCTGCTGCATCCATCGGGCCGGCCGCTGCAGGAAGGCGATGGGGCTCATGACCACCGAATGCCAGCCACCCAGGATGGGTGCGCAGATGCCGAGCATCAGTCCCATGTCGTGATAGAAGGGCAGCCACGACACCGTGGTGGTTCCGGGCGGACCCACCTTGCCGTGTTCGCTCAGCAGCGCCGAGACCTCTTGTTCGAAGTTCGCGAACAGGTTGCGCTGCGACACCATCACACCGGCGGGCGTGCGGGTCGATCCTGAGGTGTACTGCAGATAGGCAGTGGCAGGCGGGGTTTCGCGCCGTGACGTCGACCGCTTGCGCACGGTGAGGTCCAGACGGTCGATCTCGAGCACAGTGGGGGCGGACTGACCGTCCTGAGCCGTCGCGTACGGGGCCACCGCCGCGGCGGTATCCGCCGTCGTGAGGATCACGGTGGGGCGGGCGTCGCGCACCACGGCTGCGGCCCGTTCGTCGTGCGCGCCCAGGGTCGGGGTCGACAGTGGCACGGCGATGACATTGGCCTCGAACGAGGCGAGGAATCCAAGGATGTAGGACATGTTCTGCGGCGCGAGGATGACGACTCGGTCGCCGATCTGCGCGTGCTCGCGGATCTCGGCCGCCAGGGCAACCACCCGCTGCTGGAGCTGGGCCCAGGTCAGCTGCTCCTCGACACCTTCCCATTCCTGCTCATAGTCGATGAACGTGAATGCGATGTCGTTCGGCTGCAGGCTGGCTCGCTCGCGAAGAATCGCGGGAATCGACGAGTCGAGCATGGACTTGCCCCCTCTACGGCGGGTACTAAAGCGTTGGATCGAGCTTAAGAAATGAAAGCACGCGATGCGCATCATAGCGAAACCGACTAAGAGGCAGGGTGTTAGCTGTGGCGTTTTCAGCGAAACGATTGACGCGTGTTTCGATGGGGTGCGCCGGGGCGTCGTCATTCACCAAAACCCGATACCTTTGGAACGAAATGCGCTTCTTCCAACGTTGATCACCGCCATGAACTGGCCTTCGGTGCATTCCTCGCTGCCGCGGCGTGGGTCAGGTGAAACTCCGCGAAATTAGCCAGAGCTGGCCGTGGGGGATCGAGGTGTCAGAATTGCTCGGCCGGGTGTGACGAACCTCAACAACGGAGGTGTGCTGCGCGCCTAGTCGATGCCGATCGCGTCACCGTGGGGTCTGGCAGCGCCCTGTGCCGCGAAGTCGAGTTTGACTGCGACGATCGCGCTGTCGGGCCAGACGGTCCGCGTACGGAGTCGGCGGGCCTTCACGCGCAGTGGGAGGGCATCGTCAGAACTCTTGACGCCGGGGACCTTGATCAGTGGCATCAGATTGTATTGCCACCCGTAGCGTCGATGGAGGGCGCGGTTGGCTGCTTCGGCGTCCTCGCCGGTCAGGATCGATGCCTCGCCGGTGACGGTGATGGGCTTCGGCGCGTAGCGGCCACGGTAGTCGCACGGCCAGATCTCGACGCGGGGATTCGCGGCGATGCGACGCGTCTTGGGGCCCACCTTGGTACGGAACATGAGGGTGTCGCCGTCGAGTTGGAACCAGATCGGGGTGTCGACCGGATCGCCGTTGCGGCGGTAGGTCCGCAACTGTGCGTACCGGACTGTCTCGAGGGCGGTGCGGAGTTTGTGAAGGGTCATGTTCCCATTCAATGACTTCGAGTTGACTCGAGGTCAAGCTGCATTGAGGATGTCGAGATGAGCATGTCCATCGGTGAGGTCGCCCGGCGCTCCGGTGTGGCCGCCACGACACTGCGGTTCTACGAGGACGAGGGACTGCTGCGCGCCCCGGACCGCGTCGGCGGTCGGCGGCGTTATGCGGAATCCGTCCTGACCCGCCTCGAGGTGATCGGGCTGTGCAAGGCCGCTGGCTTCAGCCTCGACGAGATCGGGGTACTCCTGGCCGACGACGTGCCCGGCCGGCCAGCCAGCCATTCGTTGGCCGAGACCAAGTTGATCGACATCGACCGTCAGATGGCGACGTTGCAGCGGGCCAGGGAGATCATCGAGTGGGCGATGACGTGTGAGTGTGTCTCGGTCGACGCGTGTGACTGTGGCACCCACGTGTTCAGTGATCAGCCTTCTTGAACCACTTGGTCTTGGTGCGCCAGGAGTACGCCGACGTCAGCGCGAAGCCCGCACCACACATGCATGCGAAGAACCACACCAGGGTGCCGTTCTCGATGGGTTGCAGCGAGGGGATCAATGCGGTGGTGATTCGCACGACGCACGCCGCGATACCGCTGAACGACGCGACCAGGTAGATGTTGGCGATCGTTCGCGACCGCGGATCCTTGCGGAGGATGAGAAGGGCGCGTGAGCCGTAGCCGAGTAGGTAGATCAGCGTGGTGCAGAGGATCAGCCAGTACATGGTGAGCCAGAAGTCGGTGTGCAGCTGGAAGAAGTCCGCCGCGTAGATGTGTGCGCCGTTGCCCATTGTGAACGTGGCCAGGAGCAACGGGATGCACAGTGTGGCGGGCCGCTCGACGTACTGCTTGAAGGCGAGTTGCATGGCGTGGTCGTCCTGGAGACGACCCAACGCGTTATAGACGATGGCCGAGGCGGCCACGACGTACAGATCGTGGCCGATGTAGTCCTCGAGGTTCCACTTGCCGGTCAGGGCATGTAGCCAGACGCCGATTGTCTCGGATGCGAAGGGCGACATCAGTAGCACCGTGGCGCCCTGCAGGGCGATGTTCAGCGTTGCGGCAACTTCCCATCGGCACGACCAAGTGACACGACGAATCCACAAGCTCCACGCGATGCAGACAAGCGTGATCACGATGAGCACTGCCAGCGCCATGGCCGTTGCCTCCGAGTTAAAGATTCGTCAGCAAATGGTACTGCCTAGAGCGGCGGAGCGTCTTCACGTGGCGCCATTTCCGATAACTTGGCGCGACGAATGGTTCGCAGTTCGGTAGCGGGGTCGGTGGCCGTTGCGACGGATACGGGGGAGGACTCGAGGTAGCTCCAGACCTCTTCGCGGCTCATCAGCCCGAATCGAACCTGCAGGTCGGGGTAACTGAGGTCGAATCGGTCGCAGACGTGACGCAGTTCCTCGGCGTTCGGGTAGTCCGATTCCTTGATTCGTCGGTAATAGGTGCTGCTTGAGGTCCCAAGCGCGTCGTAGATCGCCTTGGCGTCGACATCGCCGTCGAGGAGGTAATCGAGCAGGGCTTTGAGCTGTCTACCGTTCTCGTCAGTCCGCGGCATCGATCCACCATAGCGGGCTTCTCGGTATTGGGCAGTGCGTACCGGAAACTGGATTGGTTGCTCGTTATTGACAGTGGCGTCACAGTTTTGAATGACGTCTCCCATTTCTGGGACTCCCCGTGTAACTTGATTCACATGATGTGCGCAAACTTGCAGCTGACCGACTACATTGCCGACGGTCGGCCGGAACGCGACGACGTTGTTGTCGTGTCTGCGCCCCTGTCCGAGGTGTTGACCGGGGAGTTCGATGGCGCGGCTGCCGCGATCGGGCTAACTGCCGAGGAGATCCTCCTCGCGGCGCTGGGCCGCACCATCGTGCGGACAATTGGCGACGGTGTCGTCCTGGTCGATTTGCCGGGGGACACCGAGCGGACTGCGTCCGTCTATCCAGTCGAGCTGCTGTGCACTGGGCCTGCTGTCACATCGGCGTCGGAGATGCTCGCCGCCGTCCACCGCTCGGTCTCCGCGCTGACTCTGCGCCGGATGGTTCCCGAGGACGCGCACGCCCAGCCGTCGGCCGACGTGCTGCTGGTCGTCGACGGCGACGGGGAACTGCCCGCCGAGCCCGCGGCGCTGGGCCATGCTCTGGAGCTTCGTGTCCACCGCCGCGGCAGAGTCCTGGTCCTCGACTGGTGGTATGACTCCCGCACGTTCGAGGCCTACACGGTCGAGGAAATGTCCGAGCAGTTCGCGTACGGCCTCATCGAGCTGACGTCGGAGGCCTCGGCGCCCGTCATCGCCGGCACCGAGCTGGCCGCCGCGCATTAGCGTCGGGAAACCTCGACACTCTAGAATCGACTAACGGCATCGATCCGGCCATCACCGGGGAGTCTTCGGAAGAACCGTCGTGGTTGGGTAGCGGCGCAGTAGAACCGAACGGTTGGGCCCGTCATCGTCCATTACGAGCGGCGCACTTTCCCGGGGCGAGCGAAAGCGACGGGGACTAGATTCAGTGCGCAAGCGGGGTGGTACCGCGGCGCTCGCGCAGACGCGCGACGTCGTCCCCGTGCCTGAACGAACCTGGGCTCTCCGGAGCGCCAGCGACATTTGGCACAGGAGACGACGAACTGGTGAACGCCTACCCCAAGCCAGCAGGTGGTGCACCGGCATTTCCCGAGCTGGAGACCGAGGTCCTCGACTTCTGGGATCGTGACGGAACGTTCCGCGCGAGCATCGAGCGGCGAGAAAACGCGCAGGAGTACGTCTTCTACGACGGGCCTCCCTTCGCCAACGGCCTGCCGCACTACGGGCACCTGCTGACCGGCTACGTCAAGGACATCGTGCCCCGGTACCGCACGATGCGCGGCTACAAGGTGGAGCGACGCTTCGGCTGGGACACGCACGGGCTGCCCGCCGAGCTCGAGGTGCAGCGCCAACTGGGTATCACCGACAAGGCGCAGATCGAAGAGCTCGGCATCGACAAGTTCAACGACGCCTGCCGTGCCTCGGTCATGAAGTACTCCGACGAATGGCAGGCGTACGTCACCCGTCAGGCGCGTTGGGTCGACTTCGACAACGACTACAAGACGCTGGACCCGACCTTCATGGAGTCGGTGATGTGGGCGTTCAAACAACTGTGGGACAAGGGCCTTGCCTACGAGGGCAACCGGGTGCTGCCGTACTGCTGGAACGACGAGACGCCGCTCTCGGCCCACGAGTTGCGGATGGACGACGACGTCTATCAGAGCCGTCAGGACCCGGCGATCACTGTCGGCTTCGCGATTGCCGACGGTCCGTTGCGCGACAGCTACTTTCTGGTGTGGACGACCACGCCGTGGACGCTGCCGTCCAATCAGGCCGTCGCGGTCAATCCTGAGGTGGCATACGTCCAGGTGCAGGTGGACGGCAAGCGCTACGTGCTCGCCGAGGCGCGACTGGCGTCGTACGCCCGCGAGTTCGGCGACGAGCCCGAAGTGCTGGGCACATATCAGGGCTCGGAGTTGATCGGGATGACCTATCTTCCGCCGTTCCCGTATTTCCTGGACTCGCCCAACGCTTTTCAGGTGCTGCGCGGTGACTTCGTCACCACCGAGGACGGCACCGGCATTGTTCACCTGGCGCCCGCGTACGGCGAGGACGATAAGGCGACAACCGACACCGTCGGGATCGTGCCCGCCACACCGGTGGACTCCAAGGGCAGGTTCGATGCGACCGTTGCCGACTACCGGGGTCAGCACGTGTTCGACGCCAACCCGCAGATCATCCGCGATCTCAAGAACGGCAGCGGCCCGGCCGCGGCCAACGGCCCCGTGCTGGTCAGGCATGAGACCTACGAGCACTCCTACCCACACTGCTGGCGCTGCCGCAATCCGCTGATCTACCGGGCAGTGTCGTCGTGGTTCATCAAGGTCACCGAGTTCCGGGACCGCATGGTCGAACTCAACCAACAGATCACGTGGTATCCCGAGCACGTCAAGGACGGTCAGTTCGGCAAGTGGCTGGCGGGCGCGAGGGACTGGTCGATCTCGCGAAACCGATACTGGGGCAGCCCCATCCCGGTGTGGAAGTCCGACGACCCCGAGTACCCGCGGATCGACGTCTACGGCAGCCTCGATGAGCTCGAGCGGGACTTCGGTGTTCGCCCGACCGACCTGCACCGGCCGTTCATCGATGAGCTGACTCGTCCCAATCCCGATGACCCGACCGGGAAGTCGACCATGCGTCGCATCGAGGACGTCCTCGACGTCTGGTTCGACTCGGGGTCGATGCCGTTCGCGCAGGTGCACTATCCGTTCGGCAACGTGGAGTGGTTCGACGGTGTCGTCGGCGCCGACCCTGACAATCTGGTCGACGCGCACTTCCCCGGCGACTTCATCGTCGAGTACATCGGGCAGACCCGTGGCTGGTTCTACACGCTGCATGTTCTGGCCACTGCGCTGTTCGACCGGCCGGCGTTCAAGTCCTGTGTCTCACACGGCATCGTGCTGGGCAACGACGGTCAGAAGATGAGCAAGTCGCTGCGCAACTATCCGGATGTCAACGAGGTGTTCGACCGCGACGGATCCGATGCGATGCGCTGGTTCCTGATGGCCTCGCCGATCCTGCGCGGCGGCAACCTGATCGTCACGGAACAGGGCATCCGCGAGGGTGTGCGGCAGGTCCTGCTGCCGTTCTGGAACGCGTATTCGTTCCTGACTCTCTATGCGCCGAAGAAGGGCACCTGGCGCACGGACTCGACCAACGTGCTGGACCGGTACATCCTGGCCAAGCTGGCCGCGCTGCGCGATGACCTGACTGTGGCGCTGGACGAATGCGATATCTCCGGCGCGTGCGATCAGCTGCGGCAGTTCACCGAGGCCTTGACGAATTGGTATGTGCGTCGGTCGCGTTCGAGGTTCTGGGACGAGGATCCTGACGCCATCGACACCCTGCACACAGTGCTGGAGGTGACCGCGAGGCTGGCGGCGCCGCTGCTTCCCCTGATCACCGAGGTGATCTGGCGTGGTCTCACGGGTGAGCGATCTGTACACCTCACCGACTGGCCGGAGGCCGGCGTCCTGCCTGCCGATCCGGATCTCGTCGCCGCGATGGACCAGGTGCGCGACGTGTGCTCGGTAGGGTCGTCGTTGCGCAAGGCCAAGAAGCTACGCGTACGCCTGCCGTTGCCGAAACTGACTGTCGCTGTGGAGAGCCCGGAGCTGCTGCGGCCATTCGCCGACCTGATCGCCGACGAGCTGAATGTCAAGGCCGTGGAGCTGACCGACGATATCGCCGCCTACGGTCGTTTCGAGTTGACGGTCAACGCCAAGGTCGCGGGTCCACGGATCGGCAAGGACGTGCAGGCCGCCATCAAGGCGGTGAAGGCCGGTGAGGGAGTGGTTAACGCTGACGGCACGTTGACGGCGGGTCCGGCCACCCTGCTGCCCGAGGAGTACAGCTCGAAACTGGTTGCCGCCGAACCTGACTTCACTGGTGCGCTGCCAGGTGGTGCGGGTCTGGTGGTGCTGGACGGCACGGTCACCCCCGAGTTGGAGGCTGAGGGCTGGGCCAAGGACCGGATCCGCGAGCTCCAGGATCTGCGCAAGTCGACCGGGCTCGAGGTGTCGGACCGAATCAGCGTCGTGATGTCGGTGCCGCCGGCACGGCAGGAGTGGGCGCGTACGCACGCCGGACTCATTGCCGGCGAGATCCTGGCGACCAGTTTCGAGTTCGGGGAGCCAGTCGATGGCGCGGACATCGGTGACGGCGTGACGGTGGCGATCGCCAGGGTGTGACGGCCGGGCCGACTACTCGACGATCCCCGACAGTTCCATGTCGGCGAGTGCCTGGCGAACCGAATCGCGAAGGGCCTCCCGGGTGTTCGCCGCGCCGACGACCCAGCTCGCGACGGTGAGGAAGACCCGACCGTTCGCGCGTCCGGTCACCAGGAACAGCAGGCCACCCATGCGGTCGAGAACCGCCGTGGTGACCTTCGGCTCGAGCATCCGGATCGTGAGGTAGTCGGCATCGCTGCCATCGGGGCGGTTGATCTCCGATTCGAGTTCGCCGATGTTCGAGCAGCCGACGGGGCTGCCGACCTGCTGAACCATTCCCTCGAGGCGGCGGACCAGAAACCCCGGTGTCAACGGCACCAGGGCCAGGGGCCCCAGCAGTTCGTTGGGCGCCTCGCTCAGCGCGGTCAGCGCGGCCTTGACGTCGCGGCGGATGTCGCTGAGGTCAGTGGTGACCTTCGACGGGTCGGCGAGGACTGAGGCCTCGGTCAAGGCGTTGGCGCGGACATCGTCGGCGCCGCGTTCGCTGACCGGCAGGGACAGCCGCACCCGCCCGTCCTCGTCGGTGCGGCCCAGGATGTGGCCCAGCCGGGCGCCGAGCGCAGCGAATAGTGAGTTACTGGTACCGCCAAGGCTTCTCGCGCGTTCGTCCCAGTGCTCGGCGTCGAAGAACACGGCGGCGTTGGGGGCCACCACCTCGCTGGTCGCCGCTCGTGACCGCTGCCGTCCACCGGACTTGACCGATGTCGACAGGCCTTCGCTCTCCGAGCGGGCCACCTTCACCGCCGAGACGACGGCCTTGGCCAAGTCGGGGACATTGCGCAGCGTCTGCCGGGCGTCCTCGCGCAGTGCCTGTCCGGGAGTCCGGGAACCGGGCGGTGGATAACCCAGGTCGCGCCGAAAGCCCTGTACGGCATCGGTGATCGCGATGTTGATCGCCTTGGCGTCACCGACGGAGTGCGACACGACGAGGCTCACCGCGGTCCCGCCATCGGTCAGCGGCGCGACACCCAGGTGCCACGACGGCCCCGCCTGGGGATCGATCGGCAAGCGCACGCGTTCGTCGGCCCACAGCCACACCTCGCTGCGCGGGCGGTCCTGCGTGGAGATCTCGATGTCGGCGGGTCCCGGAGAGGCGACCCAGCGATCGCGGCCGAACGGCAGAGCCGACCTCTCGATGCGTCGACCGAGCAGTCCGTATCCGAGATTGGTGTGGAATCGGCGTAGGCCGTCGATGTCGACGGGGCGCTCGTAGATCCACGTGAACTGGATGAGCGGCCCCCGGCCGAGCGCCCGCAAAGCGAGGAACGAACCCTGGTCGATGTACTCGAGCGTGTTGTCCACGCGCATATGTTAAGCGTCAGGCCTTGATCGCCCGCCAACGCTGCTGGCCGCCGCGTCGAACTGCAGCACAGCCGATGCAACATATTCATAGCCATGCATATGACGGTAGGCGATGAGCGAGCGGTCTAGGGGAGTACGTCGGAGACCACGCCGGAGAAGTCGCGAAACAAGCTGCGTGCGAATGTCGTCCGCCGAAGTCCGAGCGCCCGCAACAGCCGCCCGCGATCGAGACCCGGCCACCCGATCATGCCTGGGTGACTCGAGCCGATGTCTCGCCGATTGACACCGTGTCCCCGGGGCGCAGTTGACGTCCGCGCCGCAACTCCACGTCACCGTTGACCGCGACGAGTCCCTCGGCGATCGCCGCCTTGGCGTCCGAACCGCTGTCGATCAGCGACGACAGTTTGAGGAACTGGCCCAGACGGATCGAGTCGTCGGTTATCGGTATGTCGTGAGCCATGGTCGTCAGGCTAGTCCCCGATTGGCCTCGTCTCCTCGTTGATCGGTCGGGCCCTAGGCTCGTTGGAATGGATGGGCGCTGGGTCCTGCACTTCGACATGGATGCCTTCTTCGCATCCGTCGAGCAGTTGACGCGTCCGACCCTTCGTGGCCGCCCAGTGCTCGTTGGCGGGCTCGGCGGTCGCGGTGTGGTCGCCGGAGCCAGCTATGAGGCTCGGGTGTTCGGAGCCAGATCGGCTATGCCCATGCATCAGGCGCGCCGGCTGGTCGGCGCTACCGCTGTCGTGCTGCCCCCTCGCGGGGCGGTGTACGGCGTGGCCAGCGCCAGGGTGCTCGACACCGTGCGGTCGATGGTCCCGGTTCTCGAACAGCTGTCGTTCGATGAGGCATTCGGCGAGCCAGTGGAACTGGCCGGGGCCGGGGCCGCTGAGGTCTCGCGGTTCTGCGAGGCGCTGAGGGCTCGGATCCGGAAGGAGACCGGTCTGGTGGCCTCGGTCGGCGCGGGATCGGGGAAGCAGATCGCCAAGATCGCATCGGACCTGGCCAAACCGGACGGCATCCGTGTCGTCGACCGCACCGAGGAAGAGGCGCTCCTGGCCGGACTGCCGGTCCGTCGGCTCTGGGGAATCGGACCCGTCGCCGAGGAACGTCTGCTCCGACTGGGCATCGGTACCGTCGGCGCCTTGGCGGCTCTCAAGGAGGCCGAGGTCGCCGACATCCTCGGCGGCACGGTCGGGCCTGCCCTGCACAGGTTGGCCCGGGGTGTCGACGACCGTCTGGTCGCCGAGCGAGCCAGCTCCAAGCAGATCAGCGCGGAGTCGACGTTCGCACAGGACCTGACGACGCTTGATCAGATGCGTGAGGCCGCGGGCCCGATCGGCCAGCACGCCCACGCCCGGCTCGAGCGCGACGGACGCGGCGCGAGGACGGTGGTCGTCAAGATGAAGAAGTCGGACATGAGCACGCTGACCCGGTCGGCGACCCTGCCGTACGCCACCGCCGACGAGGCCACACTGATCGGCACGGCCAGGCGGCTGTTGCTCGATCCGATGGAGATCGGGCCGATTCGGCTTCTGGGCGTTGGCTTCTCGGGTCTGTCTGACGTGCAGCAGGAGTCCTTGTTCCCCGACCTGGAGCAAACGCTGGAGGCTGCGGTCGGCGTACCGCCTGCGCGGGAGACGCCGAGTTCGGCAGAGGCCGAGCCATGGCGGATTGGTGATGACGTCGTGCACAGCTCGTACGGTCACGGCTGGGTTCAGGGCGCGGGCCACGGTGTCATGACTGTGCGTTTCGAGACGCGCGGCACCGGAGCGGGGTCGGCGCGAACGCTCGCCGTGGACTCGCCCGATATCAGCCGGGCCAATCCTGTGGACAGTCTGGACTGGCCCGACTACGTCGACGGCCTCGCAGGCGACGAGTAGCAGAGCACGGCGTCATCCGCCGGATCGAGTCGGGGATGGCCGTCAGCCCCACCGAGCGAACACCTCGCGGGCCGGCGTCGAGGTGGCCAGTGCCGCCATCAGCAGAACCCGCGCCTGGGCGGGACGCAGCGTCGGCACCGGAACGGCACCGGCGTCGGCGAGGGCTTGACCGGGGCCATACCGCGTCGAGACCGTCGCGCCGGGCACCCGCGTGGACACGGCGACCGCCACACCGCGGTCACTGGCGCGACGGACGCCGTCTGCGACGGACCGGCCGGCATTGCCCGACCCCATCGCCTCCAGCACGATGCCGCGAGCCCCGGCGGCCACGTACGCGTCGATCGCCACGGCGTCACTGCCTGCGTAGGCGGCGACCACGTCGACGCGAGGAGTGGACCCCGGGCCTGGGGTCAGTGCTGGGCGTCGCTTGCTCCCGTCGAACACGACGCCCCGTGTGGTGACCGAGCCGAGTGCGGTGCCCGTGAATCCAGCGGCGGTCTTGGTCAGACCCAACGGCTGCCACACCGTGCCGGCCAGACTCACCACCACGCCGATACCGCGTGCGGCGGGGTCGGCTGCCACGGCCAGGGCGTCGCGCAGATTGCCCGGCCCATCGGGCTCAGGCGCGTCGGCGCTGTGCATTGCTCCGGTGAACACCACCGGCTGCGGTCCGTCGTGGACGATGTCGCACCACAACGCGGATTCCTCCATTGTGTCGGTGCCGTGCGTCACCACGACGCCGTCCGCACCTGCGTAGAGGGCGGCTGCCACCGCCCCGGAGATCCGGTCCCACTCCGGTGGGCCGACCTCCGAACTGTCCACTGCCATGAGGTCGATGACATCGACGTATGCTCCGGTCGACACGTCCGACACGAGGTCTGAACCGCCGAGGGTCGGGCGCGCGACGCCGTCGGCATCGGTGCTGGTGGCGATGGTGCCACCGGTGGCAATGACGACGACGCGGCTCATGCCGCGATTGTTCACCATGACGACTTTGGAATGATGGGGGAGTGACTGATGAATCAGGGGCCTCGGTGGAGCCAGTGACCGCCGACGACACCGTCGAGCATCGGTCACCACGCCGCCGACTGCGTCTGCTGGTGTCGGTGGCCCTCGTGGTGTTGATTCTCGACGTTGTGACCAAGGTGCTGGCGGTGCGGCTACTCACGCCCGGCCAACCCGTTTCGATCATCGGCGACACCGTCACCTGGACGCTGGTCCGCAACTCCGGGGCGGCGTTCTCCATGGCGACCGGCTACACGTGGGTGCTGACACTGGTTGCCACCGGCGTGGCGATTGGCATCGTCTGGATGGGTCGGCGCCTGGTGTCCCCGTGGTGGGCGGTGGGGCTGGGCATGATCCTCGGCGGTGCCATGGGCAACCTGGTCGACAGGTTCTTCCGGTCGCCGGGGCCGCTGCGCGGGCACGTGGTCGATTTCCTCTCGATCGGTTGGTGGCCGGTCTTCAACGTCGCCGATCCAGCGGTGGTGGGTGGTGCGATCCTGCTGGTCGCGTTGTCGCTGTTCGGGTTCGACTTCGACACCGTCGGCCGACGCAGGCCGGACGACGAGGCCGAGCCCGCACCGGACGAGAAGGCCGAGCCGGTGACCGCCCGTGGCGCAGACGACGAATCCGACCCGACCGGATGACGACGCGCTCAATGACGGTCCCGGACGGGCTGGCGGGCATGCGGGTCGACGCCGGGTTGGCCCGTCTGCTCGGCCTGTCGCGGACTGCCGCCGCGAGCCTGGCAGAGAATGGCGGCGTTGAACTCGACGGTGCTGCCGCAGGCAAGTCCGACCGCCTCACCGCAGGCGCGTGGCTCGAGGTCACGTTGCCCGAACCTCCCGCGCCACTGGATAACCCGCCCGTCGATATCGAGGGCATGACGATCCTGTACTCCGATGACGACATCGTGGCGGTGGACAAGCCCGCCGGCGTCGCCGCGCACGCCTCGGTTGGATGGACGGGTCCCACGGTGCTTGGTGGGCTGGCCGCCGCGGGCTACCGCATCACCACCTCAGGTGTCCACGAGCGTCAGGGCATCGTGCACCGCCTGGACGTCGGCACCTCTGGTGTGATGGTCGTGGCGATCTCGGAACGCGCCTACACCCTGCTCAAACGCGCGTTCAAGGCACGCACCGTCGACAAGCGCTACCACGCACTTGTCCAGGGGCACCCCGACCCGTCGAGCGGCACAATCGATGCGCCGATCGGGCGGCACCGCGGCCACGACTGGAAGTTCACCGTCACCGAGGACGGTAGGCACAGCATCACCCATTACGACACCGTCGAGGCGTTCGTCGCGGCTAGCCTGCTCGATGTTCACCTGGAAACCGGTCGCACACACCAGATTCGGGTGCACTTTGCGGCGCTGCACCACCCGTGTTGCGGTGACCTGACCTACGGTGCCGATCCGACGCTGGCCAAGCGGCTCGGGCTGGAACGCCAGTGGCTGCACGCGCGATCGTTGGCGTTCGCGCATCCGGCCGATGGCCGGCGCATCGAGATCACCAGCCCGTACCCCGCGGACCTGCAACACGCACTCGACGTGCTGCGCCACCACGATTCGTGACTGAGAACGCCGCACCGGCCGGACGTCGGGCCGGCGTTCTGTTCGGTGTCGGCGCCTTCACATGCTGGGGCATGTTCCCCGGATACTTCCCCCTGCTGCTGCCCGCGGGCTCACTCGAGGTGCTTGCGCACCGCATCGTGTGGAGTGCGCTGGTCCTGGTGCTCATCCTGGTCGTCGCACGCAGGCTTTCCGACCTGTGGCGGCTGAGTGCCCGGACCTGGTTGCAACTGGCGATCGCCTCGGCACTGATCGCGATCAACTGGGGGACCTACATCTACGCGGCGACGCACGGTCATGTCGTCGATGCGGCTCTCGGATACTTCATCAACCCGCTGGTCACCGTCGCACTCGGAATCCTGCTGTTCCGCGAGCGCATCAGCAGGTGGCAGGCCGCGGCGCTGGCGCTCGCCGTGGTCGCGGTGGTGGTGCTGACCGTCGAGGCCGGGGATCCCCCCTACATCGCCGTTGCGCTGGCCGTCAGCTTCGCGCTGTATGGCGTTGTCAAGAAGGTGGTTCGGGCCGACCCTCGGGTGAGTGTCGCGGTGGAGGCGCTGCTGGCGCTGCCGTTCGCGGGTGGCTACCTGATCGTCCTTCAGGTGTTGGGGCAGGGACACTTCGCCAACCAGGGCACCTGGCACGCCGTTCTTCTGATGTTGGCCGGCCCCATCACGGCGGTGCCGCTGCTGCTGTTCGCCGCCGCGGCGCAGCGCCTGCCGCTGGTCACCATCGGACTGTTGTTCTACCTCAACCCCGCCCTGCAGATGGCCTGGGGAGTGTTCGTCGGAAACGAGCCGATGCCCGTCGGCCGCTGGATCGGTTTTGGGCTGGTCTGGGCCGCGCTGGCGGTCATGGGAGCGGGGACGTTGTGGGGAAGGCCACCGCGCCCGGCGGTGACGGGCGCCGCCTCGGACACGGCCGAACATTTGCCTGACCGTCCATGTTGACCCGCCCTTAGCTATGCCCTACGGTTTGCTGAGCGAGGCCCCCGATCCTCCTCGCGTGTGAGGTCAGGACATGTCGCAAGCCGATGCCGGGTCGCTGCCGACCGCTCGGCGGCGTGGTCGACCGGTCGGATCCGACTCCGTCGAGACGCGAAACCGCATCCTGAACGCCGCTCGCCGGGTGGTCAACGAGCGCGGCTTCCCCGCGGCCACGTTCCAGGCGATCGCGTTGGAGGCCGGCCTCAGCAGACCCACGCTGCACTACTACTTCGCATCGCGCGAGGAGATCTACGACGTCCTGGCCGACGAGGCCGGCAGTGCCGTCGACAACTGCATTGCGAGGGCGGAATCACATGACACGCTGGTTGGTTCGCTGTCAGCTCTGATCTCGACGATGTGGGACCTGGACTACCGCGATCATTCCCAGATCGCCTTCCTGATCAGTGCGCGGCTGGAGTCCAGCCGCAACCCCAGGCTGGGATACGACCGGTGCGCGGGACTCAGGTCCCACCTCGGTGCACTTGTCGAGCAAGCCGCGGCGCGCGGTGAGTTGCCCCCCGATACGGACGCGGGCCCGATCGCCGACCTGCTCAACGCGGTGTTGTGGGGGGTGGGTCTCTACGCGGGGTTCATCGATCGCGAGACAGACATGGCCTTGATAACTAAGCAACTTGATCAAACTCTGACGCATGGATTGCTGAGCGGTTCGCGCCGCGCGGCGCAGCGCGCCGATGAATCCGGAGACACGACCCACGACACGCCGAGCGCCGTCGGAGGTCGGCCATAGACTGACCACCCTATGGTCGATTCGTCTGCTCACCGCGCATCGTTCGTGCACCTGCACAACCACACCGAATACTCGATGCTGGATGGTGCGGCGAAGGTCAAACACATGTTCGCCGAGGCGAAGCGGCTGGACATGCCCGCGATCGGGATGACCGACCACGGCAACATGTTCGGGGCCAGCGAGTTCTACAACGCGGCCATCGAGGCTGACCTCAAGCCGATCATCGGCGTCGAGGCCTACATCGCACCGGCGTCACGGTTCGACACCAAGCGCGTGCAGTGGGGCGACCGCAGTCAGAAGGGTGACGACGTCTCGGGTAGCGGCGCCTACACCCACATGACGATGGTCGCGGAGAACGCGGTCGGGCTGCGCAACCTGTTCAAGCTGTCGTCACTGGCGTCGTTCGAGGGTCAGCTCGGCAAGTGGTCCCGCATGGACGCCGAGATCATCGCCGAGAACGCCTCCGGCATCATCGCCACGACCGGGTGTCCCTCGGGCGAGGTGCAGACCCGGCTCCGGCTCGGTCAGACTCGCGAGGCGCTGGAGTCGGCGGCCAAGTGGCGCGACATCTTCGGGCCGGAGAACTACTTCTTGGAGTTGATGGACCACGGCATCGAGATCGAGCGCCGAGTCCGTGAGGGTCTGCTGGACGTCGGGCGGCAGCTCGGCATCCCCCCGTTGGCGACCAACGATTGCCACTACGTCACCAAGGAGGCCTCGCGCAATCACGAGGCCCTGCTGTGCGTGCAGACCGGCAAGACCCTGTCCGATCCGACCCGGTTCAAGTTCGATGGAGATGGCTACTTCCTGAAGCCCGCGTCGGAGATGCGGGCGATGTGGGACGCCGAGGTACCCGGCGCCTGTGACTCCACCCTTCTGATCGCCGAGCGCGTGCAGTCCTATGCCGACGTGTGGGCGCCCAAGGACCGGATGCCGGTGTTCCCCGTTCCCGAGGGACACGATCAGGGGACATGGCTGCACCACGAGGTCACCGCAGGACTTCGGCGACGGTTCCGCGACGCCCCCGTGCCGCAGGAGTACACCGACCGGGCCGACTACGAGATCAAGGTCATCTGCGACAAGGGCTTTCCCGCGTACTTCCTGATCGTGGCCGACCTGATCAACTATGCGCGATCGGTCGACATCAGGGTGGGGCCTGGCCGCGGTTCGGCCGCCGGGTCACTGGTGGCCTACTCGATGGGGATCACCAACATCGACCCCATTCCGCACGGTCTGCTGTTCGAGCGCTTCCTCAACCCGGAACGCCCGTCGGCACCCGATATCGATATCGACTTCGACGATCGTCGCCGTGGCGAGATGCTGCGCTACGCCGCGAACAAGTGGGGTAGCGATCGCGTCGCCCAGGTCATCACGTTCGGCACCATTAAGACCAAGGCCGCGCTGAAGGATTCGGCCCGGGTCAACTACGGGCAGCCCGGGTTCGCCATCGCCGATCGGATCACCAAGGCGCTGCCACCGCCGATCATGGCCAAGGACATTCCGCTGTCCGGCATCACCGATCCCGCCCACGAGCGGTACAAGGAGGCGGCCGAGGTTCGGTCTCTGATCGAGACCGATCCCGACGTGCGGACCATCTACGAGACCGCACGTGGCCTCGAGGGTCTGGTCCGCAATGCGGGCGTCCACGCGTGCGCGGTGATCATGAGTTCCGAGCCGCTCATCGACGCGATCCCGTTGTGGAAGCGCCCCCAGGACGGTGCGATCATCACCGGCTGGGACTACCCGTCGTGTGAGGCCATCGGCCTGCTCAAGATGGACTTCCTCGGACTGCGGAACCTGACGATCATCGGTGACGCGATCGACAACATCAAGGCCAACCGGGGTATCGACCTCGACCTCGACGCGTTGTCGCTGGACGACCCCGCTGCCTACGAGCTGCTGGGGCGCGGTGACACCCTTGGTGTGTTCCAGCTCGACGGCGGGCCGATGCGAGATCTGCTGCGGCGCATGCAGCCCACGGAGTTCAACGACATCGTGGCCGTGCTCGCGCTGTATCGGCCCGGGCCAATGGGCATGAACGCCCACAACGACTACGCCGACCGCAAGAACGGTCGCCAGGAAGTCAAACCGATCCACCCGGAGTTGGAGGAACCGCTCAAGGAGATCCTCGCCGAGACGCACGGCCTGATCGTCTACCAAGAGCAGATCATGTTCATCGCGCAGAAGGTCGCCGGCTACTCGATGGGTAAGGCCGATGCGCTGCGCAAGGCCATGGGCAAGAAGAAGCTGGAGGTCCTCGAGGCCGAGTACAAGGGCTTCCTCGAGGGCATGACCACCAACGGGTTCTCCGCGGCGGCGGTGAAGGCGTTGTGGGACACCATTCTTCCGTTCGCCGGATACGCCTTCAACAAATCGCACGCCGCCGGCTACGGATTGGTGTCGTACTGGACCGCCTACCTCAAGGCGAACTACCCGGCCGAGTACATGGCGGGCCTGCTCACCTCGGTCGGCGACGACAAGGACAAGGCCGCGGTGTATCTGGCGGACTGCCGCAGGCTCGGCATCACGGTGCTGCCACCCGATGTCAACGAGTCGGTGCAGAACTTCGCGTCGGTTGGGGAGGACATTCGGTTCGGCCTCGGGGCCGTGCGCAATGTCGGCGCCAATGTCGTTGCGTCTCTGATCAACACACGCACCGAAAAGGGCAAGTTCACCGACATCTCGGATTACCTCAACAAGGTCGATATCGCCGCCTGCAACAAGAAGGTGACGGAGTCGCTGGTGAAGGCGGGCGCGTTCGACTCCCTCGGCCACTCCCGCAAGGGTCTCTTCCTCATCCACACCGATGCGGTGGACTCGGTCCTCGGCACCAAGAAGGCCGAGGCGATGGGGCAGTTCGACCTCTTCGGAGGCGCGGACACCGCCACTGACGCCGTGTTCGCCATCAAGGTGCCCGACGACGAGTGGGAGGACAAGCACAAACTCGCACTCGAGCGCGAGATGCTCGGCCTCTACGTGTCGGGGCATCCGCTCAACGGCATCGCGCATCTGCTGGCGGCGCAGGTGGACACCCAGATCCCGGCGATCCTCAACGGCGATGTCGCGAACGACACGCAGGTGCGCGTCGGCGGCATCCTGGCGTCGGTGAACCGACGTGTCAACAAGAACGGGATGCCCTGGGCTTCAGCGCAACTGGAGGACCTCACCGGTGGTATCGAGGTGATGTTCTTCCCGCACACGTACTCCACGTTCGGCGCGGAGATCGCCGATGACGCCGTCGTGATAATCGGCGGCAAGGTGAACATCCGCGACGACCGCGTCTCCCTGATCGCCAACGAGATGGTGGTGCCGGACTTCTCCAGCGCCCAGGCGAACCGACCGGTTGCGGTGACCCTGCCAACCCGGCAGTGCACCGTCGAGAAGGTTGGTGCACTGAAACAGGTGCTCGCCCGTCATCCAGGAACGGCGCAGGTTCACCTGCGACTGATCAGCGGGGATCGGATCACGACGCTGGAACTCGATCAGGCACTGCGCGTCACGCCGTCGTCTGCGCTGATGGGAGACCTGAAGGCGCTACTGGGCCCTGGTTGCCTGGGCGGTTAGCAGTGGAGATCGCCACCGGCGGGCCGAGCCCGTCACGTCATATCGCGATCTGGGTCGAGGCGGCGCCCGAGGTGGTGTACGCGTTCGCCTCGGATCGGCGCGAGCTACACCGTTGGGCTGCGGGACTGGCCGATCCGGCACTGCGCGACGCCGACGTCCAGTTCACCCCGGTGAACACCCTCGGCGTTCTGGATCACCAGGTCACTCTGCCGTCGGGGGAGTCGGTGTACAACCCGATGCGGGTGATCCCGTCGGGGAGCGATGAGCAGAGGTGCGAGGTGGTGTTCACGCTGCGGCGCAGACCCGGGGTCGCCGATGCGGAGTTCGAGGCTGACGCCGCGGCCGTGGAGGCTGATCTGAGGACGCTGCGCGATCTGATCGAGGGCTGAGCACCGGCCACGCACTGATATGGGTTGGGCCACCACCTATTTCAGGTGCGCTGCGTCGTCATCGAGATCATCGCGGCGCAGACCCATCGGAGTCGCCGCCGGAATGTCGCCGGCAGCCACCACCGCTCTGGTGATGGGCGTGAGCGTGCGGAACAGCAGCTCGAGATCGTCGTCGTCGAGCGCATCGAGGGCTGACAGTGCCAACCGGTCGGTGGTGTCCTCGATATCGCGCTTGAGGTCGGTGCCCGCCGGCGTCAGCGCTCCGGCGTCGTCGAGTACGCCACGGTCGGCGAGCCGTCGTGCGCACTCCCGCCACTCGTCGTCATCGTATTGGCGGCTGCGCGTGATGAATTCGCGGGGGACCCGGTCGGCGACGCTGTGCAGAACGTTGCACTCCCGACCGTTGATCCCCGCTGCGGACAGGACCGCTACGTGGCCGTCGCCGCGCTGCTCCCGAAGCAGCGTGGCGGCATGCCAGAGCCTGGCCACCGGTTCGTCGGGCCACGGCAGCGCGAGATTCGCGGCGAACAGCGGGCGACCGTCCACCGGGGCGCCGGATGCTGCCTTGCCCAACAGGTCTGCGGCGGTGGCCACGTCGTCGCTGTCGATGACGCCACAGCGGTGCAACGCGGCAACGGCGGAACTCTCGCGGGCTGCAAGGGCGTCGGCAGGGGAGGCGAAGGTCCATGCCGAGGGCAGTGCGCGGGCCACATGTGAGGACGCGAAGTTGTAGAACACCGCGGTGATCACGCTCGCGGGCATCTCGCCCAGCGGAGCGGAGCGTGCGGCGAAGTAGCCCATCCAGAAGCCGCGGAAGCCGACCTCGTCGAACGCGGTGCGCGCCTCGGGTGCAAAGTAGGTGATCGCGTGTACCGGCTCGAACCGATCGAACAGTCGGCGGGCAATCAACGGTGATCTGGTCACATGGGGATTCAAGCATCATTGGCCGGAGCGGGTTGTTATGGTCCGGACGGATTTGGGCGGAGGTGGGTCATGCGGATGGTTGCGAGGGCCCTCCCGCTCATCACATCGGTTGTCACGCTGCTCGCCAGCGGGTGCGGTAGCGGCGATGGCATTGGTATTGGCAATGCCGATGGCGGCGCCGAGTCGCTGATTGTCTCCAAGGAGTCATTGCAGGCTGATATCGCCGACCGACTGGTCAAAGCTGGTCAGCCGCCGGGATCGGTCACCTGCCTGCAGGACCTTGTCGGTGAGGTTGGCCGGACCGCCCGTTGCGATGTGGTGATGGGTGAGACCAACAGCTTCCAGCCGGTGGCGACCGTCACCGGCGTGGAGGGGACGATTGTCGACTACGAGTTGGCGCCTGCCCTGTCTCAGGCGCAGTTGGAGCGGGCGGTCGCCCGCCTGGTCATCGAGAACGGCGGTCCGCCGGTCGATTCGGTGGACTGCGAGGGGGGCCTCGATGGAGCGGTTAAGGCGGTCGCGTACTGCGACGTCGAGACGGGCGGCGTGCGGGCTCGTCGTGCCGTTCAGGTGACCGAGGTGTCCGGGCTGACGATGAACTTCACTCTGCGGACGGACTGACGCTGCTGACCGCCTCGTCGATGATGGCGCGCATGGCCCGTTCGGCGCCCGCCTCATCGCGAAGGCGGATGGCTCGCGCGACCTCGTCATGAAGTTCGATCGCGTCGGGATTCGGTCGCTCCGGCATGAAACCGTGGTGGGTGCGACCGGTAAGCACCTCGGCCACGACGCCGTTGAGCGCGCGAAACATCTCGTTACCGCTGGCCTCCAGCAGGGTCTGGTGAAAGACCTTGTCGGCCAGCAGATAGGCCGCGAGATCACCTGACCGGCCGTGCATCACCATGTCCGACACCGCAGCCGCCATGATTCGGCACTGGTGCGGGTCGGCGCGACGGGCCGCCAACGCGGCGGCCGCGGGTTCGAACCCCCGCCGCAACTCCGACAGTGATACCAGCTGTGCGGCACGGTCCCCAGACTCGATTCGCCAGCGAATGACTCTGGGGTCGAACACATTCCAGTGCTCAGCGGATTGAATGGTGATGCCAACGCGCCGCCGCGAGTTCACCATTCCCATGGACTCGAGGACCCGGATCGCCTCGCGGGCTACGCTGCGCGAGACACCGTTCTTGGCGCTGACCCCTTCGAGGGTGATGACCTGGCCGGGGTGCAATTCACCCGACACGATGTCAGCCCCTATCGCCGTCAACACGTTGTCGTGCAGAGCGCTGACGTTTGCCTGGGCCGCCACTCACACATCCTGTCATAGCGCTAGGCCAATGGCATTAACCATATCTTTTAGAATTCTCCTTGCAATAATCAGATCATTGATGCAATCTATGTGACATGGAGCACCAATGGGCGGGTGGTGAGTGATGGGTGGGATCGGATCACCGGTGGTCGTGATGGGAGTGTCCGGCTCGGGGAAGTCCACAGTTGGCGCAGCGCTGGCGCAACGCCTGCGCGTGCCGTTCGCCGACGGCGACGACTTTCACCCGGAGGTCAACATCACCAAGATGACGGCCGGTCACGCCCTCAACGACGATGATCGGCAGCCGTGGCTGGACGCCATCGGCATCTGGTTGGCCGAGCACGCCGACGGCGGGGTGATGAGCTGTTCGGCGCTCAAGCACGCCTATCGCGACCGACTCCGGGCGCACTGTGCGGGCGTCGAGTTCCTGCATCTGGCGGGAACGCCGGAGGTCATTGGCCGTAGGCAGGCCAGCAGGCCTGGCCACTTCATGCCGCACTCGCTGCTGGTCTCCCAGTTCGAGACGCTCGAACCGCTGACGGTGGATGAGAACGGTGTCACCATCAATGTCGATCAGGACATTGATTCGATTGTGCAGGAGTATGTTTCGCTCACGGGGTTGGAGAAGTGATGAATTCCGGACTCATCTACTTGGCAGACGCTGCAGATCTCGCGGAGCCGGTGGCATCCGTACCTCGGCTGGTCCTGTCGTTCTTGGCGGGCATCGCCGTGATCGTTGTCCTGATCACCGTGGTCAAGTTGCATCCGTTCCTCGGTCTGATCTTCGGTGCGCTGACTGTTGGCGTGGTCGCGGGGGAGGGCGTCACCACGGTGCTCAAGTCATTCTCCGACGGCTTCGGGTCCACAGCCGCCGGGGTCGGCATCCTCATCGCGTTGGGCGCGATGTTCGCCAAGTTGCTCGCGGACTCCGGCGGTGCCGACGAGATCGTCGACACCATCATCGGCAGAGCCTCACCGCGCATGCTGCCGTGGGCGATGGCTCTGGTGGGCGCCATTATCGGACTACCGATGTTCTTCGAGATCGGCCTGGTGCTTTTGATGCCGGTCATCTATCTGGTCGCCCGCCGGTCGGGGCTGTCGCTCATCACGGTCGGCATCCCCGCTCTCGCAGGCCTTTCCGCGATGCATGGCTTCGTCCCGCCGCATCCCGGGCCGCTCACCGCCATCGGCTATCTCAACGCAGATCTCGGCGTCACCCTGGCCCTTGGCGTGCTCGTTGCGATCCCGACGATCATCGTCGGTGGTCCGCTGTTCGGCAGGCTCGCGGGCAAGTGGGTCGTCGTGGGCGCACCCGACACGTTCGACGCGGACCGGCCCGAGGACATCGGGGATCGCAGGCCGTCGTTCCGCGCGACTCTGTTCTCGGTGCTGCTGCCCGTCGCGTTGATGCTCGGCAAGGCGCTCGTCGATATCTTCATCGACGACGAGAATCAGTGGTTCCGGCGGATCTTCGACACTCTCGGCACGCCTTTGATCGCCCTGCTGATCGCCGTCATCGTCGGCATCTTCACGCTCGGGCGCGGCGCTGGCATGAGCCGCGACGAGATCACCAAGTGCGTCGAGTCCGGTCTTCCGCCCGTTGCCGGCATCATCCTGATCGTGGCCGCGGGCGGCGGATTCAAACAGGTACTGGTGGACACCGGTATTGGCACCGCGCTCGCGCAGTGGGCCGAGGACGCCAGCATCTCGGTCATCGTGCTCGCCTGGGTGCTCGCCGTGCTCATCCGCCTGGCCACCGGATCGGCGACGGTTGCCACCATCACGGCGTCATCGCTCATCGTCGGCCTGGTCGAGGGCATGAGCACCGGACAGGTCTCGCTGGTGGTGCTCGCGGTCGGCGCCGGGTCGCTGTTCTTCTCGCACGTGAACGACGCCGGATTCTGGTTGGTGAATCAGTACTTCCGGCTCACCGTGGGGCAGACCATCAAGACGTGGTCGATCATGGAGACCATCCTGTCGGTCAGCGGCCTGGTAGTGGTGCTGCTCTTGGACCTGGTGATCTGACGCCGCGTGGCACCGGGATGTCAGCCCTTGACCACCTGAGTTCCGCCAGCCAACTCGTCGTGCTTGCCCTGCTTGGTGGGACTGCCACTAATTGTGACCGCGATGACGATGATCGCGATGACGCCGAGCAGCCCACCGACGAACGGCACGATGGGCAGCAGCGTGAAGGCATTGCGGATCGCGGACTGTTTGGCGTCAGGCTTGGGCTGGCCGCCCGGTCCGTGAACGCTGAGCCCGAGCAACTTCTTGCCCGGCGTCCAACCCTGCGTCACCTCGAAGAGCACGAAGTAGCCGAACGTCAGGAGCCCGGTGAACAGTCCGGTGACGAGGATGTTCGACATGGTGTCGGTGGTGAACGCGATGAGGAGGCCGACGATTCCGACGATGATCCCGTCGATGAGCCGCGCGACGAACCGGACCAGAAGACCACCCGGCTCGCCGTGCGATGGGCCGGAGGCGCCGTATGGAGCAGTGTATGGGTCGTATCCACCTGCAGTCATGCGGTCAATCTACGCCGCAGTGGCTACCTCAGCGTGACTCCCTTTAAAACTCTGGGTGCGCGAATGTCGACCTGCTCGCTCAGCGCTGGCGACGTTGCCTCTTGACCTGCTCGCGCGCGACGTCCGCGAATTCTGCGCCACGCTCGCGGGCAACCTCGGCGATCTCGGCCCCACGCTCGCGGGCAACCTCGGCGAGTTCGGGACCGCGTTCCCGCGCGAGCTCGGCGAGTTCGGCGCTCCGTTTGGAGGCGACGTCGGCCAGGACCGCGCCTCGCTTCTGTGCGACATCGGCTAGGACGGCGCCCCGCTTCTGCGCCACGTCGGCCAGGACCGTGCCCCGCTTCTGTGCGACATCGGCGAGTTCCGCCCCGCGCTCGCGCGCCACGTGCGCCAGTTCGCGGCCCCGCTCCGCGCCGACGTGCAATCCCGACTGCAGGCTGTGGCCAACCCTGTCGACGAGCTCATTGTCGATCAGCGCATCGGATCCACTGCTCGGCAGGACGTTCGAGAAGGTCTCCGAGATGTTCTCCGAGACCTTGTGTGCTGCCCGCCGGCCCCGCCAGCCGAGTGAGGGCCTGCCCTCGGTGTCGACCGACGCGATGATCAATCCACCGATGAGGCTGATGTCCGCGAGGAACGCGCGCCGCTCGGCGGCCTTGCGCTCGACGTCGGTCTCATTCCAGAAGGCATGCCCGCCAAGACTTCCCGGGACCACGCTCAGTGCGAGTGCGGCGGATGCGAAGCGGGGGAGCTTGCCAGTCGCGAGCAGCAGGCCCGCTCCGATCTGCACAGCACCGTTTACGCGGGCCACCGTTTCGGCATTGGTGGGCACGTTGGGGCCGACCGGTTCGGGCAGCCGGCTCAAGCTCTCGAGGGTGGGGCGGGCCGCGTCGGCGGCGGGTTTCGGGCTGCGGAGCGCATCTACGCCGCGGGCGATGAAGGTGGTGGCGAGCATGGGTCGAGCGATGCGTCGGATCAACATGAAGGGGGTGTTCCCTGCTGGCCTGCGCCACAAACCACTCAGTGTCGTCCTGCGGTTGTGGACCGATGGCCAGGTAGCTTCGCGGTAGGCAAAACAGGTATCGATACCGAAGGAGGTCGCCGTGACGCTTGTCGCGGGAGTCGACTCCTCGACCCAGTCCTGCAAGGTCGTGGTGTGTGACGCGGATACGGGCGTGACCGTGCGCTCGGGTTCCGCGCCGCATCCCGGCGGCACCGAAGTGGACCCCGTCGAGTGGTGGCTGGCCTTGGGGCAGGCGGCCGAGGCCGCCGGGGGCTTGGACGACGTCGCGGCAGTGTCGGTGGCGGCGCAGCAGCACGGCATGATCTGTCTCGACGCCGGCGGCCAGGTGGTGCGGAAGGCGCTGCTGTGGAATGACATCCGGTCCAGCGACGCGGCGTCAGACCTCGTCGCCGAACTCGGGGGAGCAGCGGAGTGGGCGGACCGCACCGGGGTCGTGCCTGTCGCTGCCATCACCGTGGCGAAGTTGCGCTGGCTGGCCGACGCCGAGCCGGGGCACGCCGACGCCACCGCCGCGGTGTGTCTGCCGCACGACTGGTTGACCTGGCGGCTGTCGGGATCGGACCGGATCGATGACCTCCACACCGACCGCAGTGATGCGAGCGGCACCGGCTACTTCGTCGCCGAAAGCGGGCGATACGACCTCGAGCTACTCGAACTGGCCCTGCGGGGACGCCGTCCGTCGGTGCCCGCGGTCGTGGCGGCGGGCGGCAGCGCCGGACGGACGAGCACGGGCGCGATCCTTGGCGCCGGCGCCGGTGACAATGCCGCTGCGGCGCTGGGGATAGGTGCCGAACCGGGGGACTGCGTGGTGTCACTGGGCACCTCGGGTGTGGTGAGTGCGATCAGCGACGCCGCGTCGCACGACGCGAGCGGGCTGGTCGCGGGCTTCGCCGATGCCACGGGGCGGCAGCTGCCGCTGGTGTGCACGCTCAACGGTGCGCCGGTTCTCGCCTCGGTCGCGAAGATGCTCGGCGTCGACTTCGACGAACTCGATCGGCTGGCGCTTCTGGCGCCGGCCGGAGCCGAGGGGCTGATTCTGGTGCCGTACTTCGACGGGGAGCGGTCACCGAACCTGCCCGACGCCCACGGCGCCCTGCACGGTGTGACGACCCGCAACCTGGTCCCCGCCAACGTGGCCAGATCGGCGATCGAGGGTCTCCTGAGCTCCATCGCGTTCTGCGTCGAGCGAATCGCGGGTCAGGGCGTCGACGTGCGGCGGGTCATCCTCGTGGGTGGCGGGGCCCGATCGGAGGCAGTCCGTCGTATCGCTCCCGCGATCCTCGGCATGCCCGTTCACGTGCCGACACCCGCCGAATACGTCGCATTGGGCGCCGCCCGACAGGCCGCCTGGGCGTTCTCGGAGTCCGCCGCCCCGCCCGGGTGGTCCTTCGGTGTGACCGCCAGCTATGAGGCTGACCCGACGCCGTGGGTGGTCGAGCGCTACAACGTCGCGCAGCGGTTGACGCTCGGACAGTGACGAGTGGGTGAGCGCACGTCGTCGACCACGGTGTGACCAACTGCCGCCGCAGAATGTGGCGTACGTCATTGCCCTCGCAGCGACCCATAGGTAAGCCTTACCTTTCTTGTAACTGAGCGACCCCTGGGAGTGCCATGGCTGACGTCGATACCGTCGCGGGCGAGTGGTCATATGACCTGACCCTCGACGAGGTTCGCCGACGTCAGGCCGTCCTGGCCGCGATCGGCGAGGACTGGGACCCCGTAGCGGTGCTGGCCCAGGAGGATGAGGCCTACGCCATGCTGTACTCCGGTCTCGATGCCGAGCAGCAGCGGATCTACAACGATCTGGTGATCGCAGGCGTGCTGCCGGAGGGGTTGGGGCGACGTGCTGCCCATTGATCCGACTGCCGATCGCGCCCGCCGTGCCTGGTTGCGATGCCCGAGCTGCAGACATGGCGGTGACTGCGGGCCCTGCGGCGACGATCGAAACTGCGACGACCACTGGCAGTACCTGCTGAGCAATCGGGGCACCCTGCTCAATCTGCAATGCGTCGACTGCGGTCACCTGTGGTCGACCGACACCGGCAGACGAGCACTTCGGCGGACTGACGTCGCGTGACAACCGAACCGGCCTGACGGCACCGGGCGTCTCAGTAGACGAGTTGGGCCAGATGACGCTCTGCGTATAGCCGCACGGCAGCGGCATCCCCGGTGTCGAGAACATGGCTGTTGATCTGAGCCAGGGATGTGGCCAGCCGGATGTGCAATTCGGCCACGGCGAGCAGATCCGGATCGGCCATGGTGGCACCCGCGGCACGCAATGCCTTCGCCATGGTCGCCGAGGCACGCTCGAGGAACTTCTCGGCCGCTTCGCGCATGCCGGGCGACATGGTGGTGTCGCCATCGAGTTGCAGGAATCGGCGCATGGTCGGCTCGGTGGTCAGGATGCGGACGCCCTCGCAGAAGCCGGAGACGGCCGCCTCCCGGGGGCCGGAATCCACGTCGACGGTGGCCAGTCTGGACATGGCGAACGCGACCGTTCGGTGACCGAGTTCGGTTAGCAATGCGTCGCGGCTGGGGAACCTGCGATACAGCGTGCTCCGGCTGACCCCGGCCCGTCGCGCGACCACATTCAGGCTCAACTTTCCGACGCCGACGAGGGCGACCTGCTCCGCGGCGGCCTTCAGGATGGCCGTCTCCTGCTGCCCTGGGGAGGTGCGGGTCCGCACCTGGCGCATCGCGGAGGTCCTCACTGCCGGCTGACACTGGCCGCCAGGGGGATTGGCGGGTCGATCAACCGGAGAGTCGCCATTGGTGTTCTCCATCTTTGACACAGAGAGGCGGGTTGTGTGTCAAAGTAGCACGATCGCCCGCATGTCGGGCAGTCCGCGGGGCCATCTAAGTTAATCATCGTACTTCTGACGATTCGATACAGAAGTTCATCGTCGCCACCGGACACGACCTCCGCTCGACTGGTTCGAGTGTCGGTTCGCGCTGTGCGCATCCACGCGGAATGCCGATGGTCACTGAAATGCGAGTACTGATAAGCGAATTACGCAACGGGTGGTTGCGGATGGTGTCATATGTGGAAGCCGTCAGTGCCGTATGTGCGGCTATAGGCGATCGGGCAGGAATTCTCACCGTATTCACTAAGTAAACATTAGTTCTCCGAAAACGTTGACGGAGACAGGTGGCCGACATACGGTGACCACCACTAGCGACCGGCGCAACCGACAGGTGCCGGCACCTGCTGGGTCCGTCCATCGGGAAAGGGGTCGACGTCTTGCGTGAGCCCACCGGTGTCGACGCCATCGAGGACTGGGCCACCGGCTACGTCAGGCGTCATCCGCTGGCCTCACTCACGACCGTCGGCGAGCAGTTCATCCTCGGCCTGCGCACCATCCAGTACCTGTTCATCGATCTGGTGACCGGGCGGTTCCAGTGGCAGGAGTTCATCCGCCAGGGCGCATTCATGGCGGGCACCGCGGTGCTACCGACCATCCTGGTGGCCCTGCCGATCGGTGTCACGCTGTCGATTCAGTTCGCCCTGCTGGCCGGCCAGGTCGGAGCGACCTCCCTCGCGGGTGCGGCGAGCGGGCTCGCCGTGATCCGGCAAGCGGCCTCACTGACGGCCGCGATCCTGATGGCCGCGGCGGTGGGATCGGCGATCACCGCGGACCTGGGCTCGCGCAAGATGCGCGAGGAGATCGACGCCATGGAAGTGATGGGCGTATCGGTGATCCGGCGCCTGGTGGTGCCGAGGTTCGTTGCCGCCATCATGATTGGCGTGGCGCTCACCGGCGTCGTGTGCTTCGTCGGCTTCCTGGCGAGCTATCTGTTCAACGTGTACTTCCAGAACGGCGCTCCGGGCAGCTTCGTCGCGACCTTCGCCTCGTTCGCGACGACTGGCGACATGGTCGTGGCGTTGGTGAAGGCCGTCATATTCGGTGCCATCGTCGCGATCGTGTCCTGCCAGAAGGGCTTCTCGACAGTGGGTGGCCCGACGGGCGTCGCCAACTCGGTGAACGCGGCCGTGGTCGAGTCGATCCTGGTGCTGATGGTCGTCAACGTGGCAATCAGCCAGCTCTACATCATGCTGTTTCCCAGGGTGGGGCTATGACGTGACCGCATCGACGTTCCGCCCGCCGCTGCTGGCGCCATGGATTCGGCTGTACGAGAAGGCGTCTGCGCCGGTCATCCGACTCGGTCACATGATGGTGTTCTTCGTGCGGGCGATCATCGCCGTACCCATTGCGCTGCGCCAGTACCGCAGCGAGTTCGTCCGTCTGCTATCCGATATCGCGTGGGGCAACGGTTCCCTAGTCGTCGGCGGTGGAACCGCAGGCGTGGCAGTCGTTCTCGGTATCACCGTGGGCGCACTCGTCGGCATCGAGGGCTACAACTTCCTCGATCTGCTCGGGCTGGGACCGGCCACGGGCATCATCTCCTCGCTGGTGAACACTCGCGAGCTGGCGCCGATCGCGGCGTCACTCGCATTCGCGACGCAGGCCGGTTGCCGGTTCACCGCCCAGCTCGGGTCGATGCGCATCGCGGAGGAGATCGACGCCCTGGACGCCGTGGCGGTCCGGCCGATTCCGTATCTGGTGACCACACGCCTTATGGCCTCGGTGGTTGCGGTGGTTCCCTTGTACGTGGCGTGCCTGGCGGTGAGCTACTTGACGACGCAGCTCGTGGTGTACCTCATCAGTGGCGGTTCGACGGGCTCCTATCTGCACTACTTCACGCTGATGCTGTCCGGCCAGGACATCGCCTACTCGTTGATCAAGGCCGTCATCTTCGTGTGGATCGCCTCGACCGTGCAGTGCTACTACGGCTTCTACGCCTCCGGCGGGCCCGAGGGCGTGGGAGTTGCTGCCGGACATGCCATGCGGGCCAGCATCACCGTGGTGATCGTGGTCAACATGCTGCTCACCATGGCGCTGTGGACCGTCGACTCCGGAGCGAGGTTCGGCGGTTAGATGGGAAATTCGTTCGAGCCCGATGGGCGGGGTGCCTCGGAGCGGCAGCTGCTGGGGTGCGGCATCGCACTGCTGCTGGTGGCAGGGGTCGTCACGGCAACCCTGTTGGTCAAGTCCACCGGACGGCTCGACCCCTACGTCCGCGTCGTCGCGGCCATGACCAACGTCGGCGACGGCCTGCCGCAGCGGTCGGACGTCAAGTACCACGGCGTGCTCGTCGGCATGGTGAACGACGTGACACCGGCAGCGCACGGCGAACCGAACTACGTGCAGATCGACCTCAATCCCACCTACGCCGAGTCCATCCCAGCCTCGGTGACGGCGCGAGTGGTGCCCAGCAACGTATTCGCGGTGTCCTCGGTTCAGTTGGTCGACCGCGGCCCCGGCCCGGCCATTCGTGCCGGGGCGAAGATCAAAGAGGACACCGAGCTACCGACGGTGCTGTTTCAGACCACTATCAGCAAGCTGCGCGACATCCTCGCTGCGACGGGCCGGGGCCGCGAGGACAACACGGTGGGAATCCTGGCCGCGGTCAACGCGGCAACCCAGAACCGCCGTACCGAACTGCTGACGAGTGGTGCCCAGTTGAACAGGCTGGTCGATGAACTCGACGCCATCGTCGCCACCGAGCCCGGCCCGACGACGGTCTCCGCGCTGATCGACGCCACCCGCGGGCTGCAGCAGACCGCGCCCGAACTGGTCGAAGCACTGCACGGGGCCGTGCAGCCAATGCAGACCCTGGTAGAACAGCGCGCACAGCTCACCGCGCTGATCGATGGCGGCGTGCACACCATTGGTACGACGCACACCGCGTTGAACAACCACACGGACCGGCTGGTGAAGATCACCGGAAACCTCACCCCGGTCGTGGCTCAGCTGGCAGACATGTCACAACACTGGGTGCCGGCCTTCGTCAAGCTGAATCAGCTGGTGGACAAGTTCTTCAACGAGGTGTGGATAGCCGATCGCGATATCGGCAACATGAGGGTGAACCTGTCGTTCACGCCGACCTACACCTACACCCGGGCCGACTGCCCCCAGTACGCCGGCCTCAAGGGCCCGAGCTGCTACACCGCCCCACTGGTGCCGACGCGCCCCGAGTTGCCCGATGTCCTTATACCGCAGAACTATCAACCACCCAAGGACCTGGCTCCGCCCCCGGGAACCGTCCTGGGACCCAACGGCAACCTCGTCGCCGTCGGCCCGCCGTACATCAACCCGAACCCGAGTCTGGCCGATCCGAATCCGCCACTGCCGCCGGGAATGCTGCCCTCGCCACCGGTTCCGGGGACGGCCAACCCCGCGCTGATCCCCACCCCACCGCCGCCGGTGCCGCTGTCACCAATCGCGCCGGTGGCGCCTGCCTCATGGGGTGGCAATGTCGGTCCGGTCGGCAGTGAGCAGGAACGTCAACAGCTCGGCATCATCACCGGCCAGTCCGCGTCGACGGCCACCCAGCTGCTCCTCGGACCGATCGCACGCGGGACGACGGTGGCTGTGGCAGAACCGACTTCGACGGGAAGTCCCAGATGAAGTACCGCGGAGCAACGATCGGACTCTCGCTCTTCATGGTGGTGGCGGTGACATTGACCTGGTTGGTCTACGTCACGCTGCGCCGCGACGTGGCTGGGCAGACGGTCCCATATGCCGCGGTGTTCTCCGACGTGTTCGGCCTGCGCGAGGGCGATGACGTGCGGATGGCCGGGGTGCGCGTCGGGCGGGTCGAGAAGATCGAACTGCAGGACGATCTGGCCAAGGTGTCTTTCGTGGTGCAGAACGACCAGCAGGTCCTTGGTTCCACTGTCGCGTCGGTGACGTACCAGAACATCGTCGGCCAGCGATACCTGGGACTGTCGCTTGGCAACATCGGGGAGCCGGGGCCGCTTCCGGCCGGCAGTGTCATTCCCGTCGAGCGCACAGACCCGTCGTTCGACGTCGGGGCGATGCTCAACGGTTTCGAGCCGTTGTTCAGCGTGCTGAATCCCCGCGACGCAGACAATCTCACGAAGGGTGTGATCCAGTCGCTGCAGGGCGATGACGCGTCGATCGTCGCCCTGGTCGACCAGACGTCGCGGCTCACCGAGACCTTCGCCGGCAAGGACGAGCAGCTCGGGAACGTGATCACCGATCTGAACGTGGTCGTGGATAACCTTGCCCGGCACAATGACAGCCTCGATGCGGTCATCGGTCACACCCGCGACGCGGTGTCCACCTTCGACGCGCGACGCCCCGAGTTGGTGTCATCGATGGGGTCGATCTCGAAGGTGGTGCGTCAACTCTCGACCATCGCCGACGATATCCATCCCGATCTCAACGAACTCGTGCTCCGCGAGCCCGGCTTCGCCGAGCACATGGTCAGCATCGAACCGCAGTTGGCCTTCACAGGCGCCAATCTGCCACTGCTGCTGAAGGGTTTCGCGCGCATGACCAACGAGGGTGCCTACGTCAGCGCCTACACGTGCGACCTGAACCTCACCGGCTTCTTCCCTGGCCTCAACGATGTCGTGCCGATCATCGTCGACGCCGCGACTCCTGGAAACAAGTCGTGGAACACTCCGAGATGCAGGAACATGGGCAATGGTTGATCCAACGACACAGGCTGATTCAACCCCCACCCAGCGGCGTAGGCGCCGGCCCCTGGAGAACCGCAACAAGGCGTGGCTCGGCTTCGGCGCGATCGCGGTGGTGGCCATCCTCATTGGCGCGATGCTCGCGGTCAAGGTTGCCGACGTCGGATATCGGCACTACACCGCGCGGTTCCTGCAGGCCGCGGCGCTGCAGCCGGGCAACCCCGTCACGATCGCCGGGATACCGGTCGGCGAGGTGACCAGCATGCGGCTGGCGGGCGATCACGTGGAGGCCGGCCTCAAGGTCCGCAAGGACGTCACGCTGGGGCAGGACTCGAGAGCGACGATCAAGGTCACCACCATCCTGGGATCCCGGTACCTGTCGCTGGATCCCGGGGGCCCGGGTTCGTTGCCCGACAACACGTTCGACATCTCTCAGACCGAGGTGCCCTACGACTTGCAGGAGGCATTGGCGGACGTCACCACCACCTTCGAACAGGTCGACTCCGACAAGTTCGCGGAGACGCTGGGCATCCTCGGCAAGCAGCTGGAGGGGCTCCCCGCGGTATTGCCGCAGGCGCTGGAGAACACCCGCACCCTGTCGACGATCATCGCCGACCGGCGCGACCAACTCGGCTCGCTGCTGCAGACGACGGAGTTGGTCAGCAACACGCTGCGCCGCCAACAGTCGAGCATCGGCAGCCTGATAAACCAAGGAAACGACCTGATCGGGGAGTTCGTCAGCCGACGCGCATCGTTCCACGCCATGATGGCGGCGCTGACCAATCTCGTCGAAACCCTCAGTGGCATCGTCATCGATGACCGGCCCGAGCTGGAGAAGCTGCTGGTCAACATTCGGGAACTGTCCGACATGCTCGGCAAGCACGACGACCTCCTGCGCAGCACGCTGCAGGCCGGCCCGCCGGCGTTACGAGGACTGGCCAACGCCAGCGGCACCGGAAACGCGGTCGATCTCAACCCGACCAACGGTCTGCTGGTGGACTCCTGGATGTGCGCAATCAGCGGTCGCGCCAAGCAGTTCGGGATGATCGAGTACTACCGGGACTGCAAGTGAAGCGCCTCCGGAGCAAGGCGTTCGCGCTCGCCGCCGCCAGTCTGGTGCTGGCCGTGCTCGTGTCGGCCGCCGCATGGACCTTCGTCGAGGACGCGATCGACTCCATCACCGTCACCGCCCAATTCGACAGTGCCGCAGGACTGTACGAGGGCAACACGGTCGCCGTGCTCGGCATGCCGGTCGGCAGGGTCACCACAATCACCCCGAAGGGTGGATACGTGGAAGTCGAGTTCACCGTCGACAACGGGGTTGCGGTCCCCGCCGACGCGCAGGCGGTCACCATCTCGAACTCGATCCTCACCGACCGCCAGATCGAACTCACCCCGCCGTATCGTGGTGGTCCCACCCTGCAGAACCACGACACCATCGGACTCAACCGCACCAGGACCCCGGTCGAGTTCGCGCGCGTGCTCGACGTTCTCGACAAGCTCTCGGGTTCACTGCGCGGTGACGGTGCGGGCGATGGCCCCATCGCCGAACTCGTCAACGCCAGCGCCGCGATTGCCGACGGCAACGGCCAGGACATGAAGGACGCCCTCGGTGAACTGTCCAAAGCCCTGCGGCTCAGCGCCAATGGAGGCGCGGTAACCAGGGGCCAGTTGACCACCATCATGGCTAACCTCAGCTCGCTGATGGAGGCCGCCGCCTCCAATGACGCGACGCTGCGCGAGTTCGGGTCGACGGTTCGCGCGCTCAGTCAGATCCTGGCCGACGAGAACCTCGGCAGCGGCACGACCGGCAAGAAGCTCACCGAGGTGATCACCACGGTCGGCGAGATCCTCGACACCCATCGCGACGAGATCAAACAGATCGTCGCCAACGGCGACATCGCGCTGAAGACGACGGTCGACCATCAGCGTGATCTCGCCGAATTCCTCGATGTCACACCGATGACGCTCGACAACATCTACAACGCCATCGATCAGACCAACGGAGCATTCCGCGCCCGCGTGCTCGTCGACAAGGTGCTGTTCGACTCGCAGGCGGTGAAGGAGGTCTGCAACATGATGGGGCTGCGACAACTTGGTTGCAGCACCGGCACGTTGGCGGACTTCGGGCCGGACTTCGGACTGTCCTACGTGCTCGACGGCCTCGCGGCGATGGGTCAGAAGTGATGGCGCGCTACCGGAAAGCGGCACTCCCACTGGCGGTCTCGGTCTGCTTGGCCGCAGCCGGATGTGGCACAGAGGGGCTGGCCAGCCTGCCGCTGCCCGCACCGGGGGTCGGTTCGGGCGGCTACACCCTGACCGCGGTGTTCAGCAATGCGCTCAACCTTCCCGCCAACGCCAAGGTGAAGCTGGCAGGCGCCGACGTGGGCGAACTCGAGTCGATGGTGGCGCGCAACTACACCGCGGTGACGACGTTGCGCATCATGGACGGTGTGCAGCTGCCGCGCGGCAGCACGGCGGAACTGCGCTCCGCGACGCCGCTGGGGGACGTGTTCGTCGCCCTGAAACCCCCCAGCCCACCGGATCCGGGGGCTCCGCTGCTGACCGAGGGTGACACCATCGGGCTGGAGTCGACAACGGCGGCAGCGACCGTCGAGTCGGTGCTGGGCTCGGCGGCGATCCTCGTCAATGGCGGTGCGGTACGCAACTTCACCAGGATCATCAACGGGCTGGGTAAGGCGACCGGCGACCAAGGTCAAGCGTTCGGTGATCTGATCCGCAAGACCAACCGGACGCTGGGCACGCTCAACGCGCGGTCCGAGGAGATCTCGACCGCGCTGACCGAGACGTCGGGCCTCGTGAATCAGATCGAGGCCAAGAACGACATGCTCGGCGAGCTGATGACGGAGGCAGGCCCGGCCACCGAGGTACTCGCCGCGCACACCACGCAGATCGCCGATCTCGTCATGCAGATTGGTGACACCACCGAGCAGCTCAGCAAGTTCCCGTCAATCGCGGGCACCGACACCAGCGGCCGAAGCGTCGTCGCCGACGCCAACCGGGTGGCCGGAGCGTGGAACGACGTCGCGCTGACTCCAGACGCCACCCTGTTCGCGCTCAACAGGTTGATGCCGCCCCTGGTGAAATCGATTTCGGGCCCCGCGATTGCGACGCGGGCGAGTATCGACCGACTGATTCTCGGGTCGATACCGGATATCGGCTTCGCCGGCGACTCCGGGCTGCACGGCCCGAAGCGCTACAACTGGCAGCAGATGGTCGGCTCGATCAAGTACACACTGCTGCGTCTACAGGAGAGAGTCGTCGGAAAGGGTCCCGGCGTGCCGCAGGTCCCGGTGATCCCCAGCCCGACCGATCCGGGTCAGGTGCAGGTCATTCCGCCACCCGAGGCGCCGCGATGATCGCCGCCGCCGCAGACACCATCGTCGCGATCGTCCGGGCAGGACATCGCAGGCGTTCCTGGCTGTCAGCCGGTGCGCTGATCCTCACGCTCGTGGTCGCGAGCGCATACCTGTTCCTCGGTGCGCTGCGGGTCAATCCGCTTGCGTCGAGCCTCTCCATCACCATCGAACTGCCGAACTCCGCCGGCCTGCTACCGAATCAGGACGTGACACTGCGCGGTGTGCCGATCGGACGGGTGGAGCGCCTCGACATCACGCCTGTCGGTGTCAATGCCGTCGTGAATGTCTCCTCGACCGTGCCGATCCCGGAGTCGAGCGACGTGCGAGTGTCGGGGCTGTCGCCGGCGGGCGAGCAGTACGTCGACTTCGCCGCCGAATCCGATGCCGGGCCCTACCTCAGTGACGGAGCCGTCATCGCGGCGGGCAGGGCGACCGTACCGGTCAGCCTGGCCGAACTCCTCGCCAACGCCGATGGTGCGCTTGCGCAGGTCGACACGTCCAAGATCGAGCTCATCAAGAGGGAGCTGAGCCTGAGCGAGGCGGGACCGCAGAAGCTGGCCGACATCATCGACGGTGGCACCTTTCTGTTGTCGACGCTGGATTCGGTGCTTCCGGAGACGACCAGCGTGCTGCGGACCAGCCGGGTTGTGCTGACGATGGCCGCGGACAAGAGTGACGGAATCTCGGTCGCCTCGGACAATCTCGGCGCGACCTTTGACGGCATCACCAAGATGCGGGAGGGCTACCGCAGGCTCACCGACCAGGCGCCGGGCACTCTGACCGCGGTCGACAATCTGTTCACCGACAACTCCGACACCATGGTGGCTCTGCTCGGCAGCCTGACGTCCACCTCCCAGTTGCTCTACCTGCGGGTGCCGGCGTTGAACGCGCTGTTCCCCAGTTACCGCACCTCGGCACTCGATGCCATTGGCAGCGTCATGCACGACAACGGATTGTGGGCGACCGGTGACATCTACCCGCGCTACGCGTGCGACTACGGGACGCCGCGCCGACCACCGGCGTCGGCCGACTACCCCGAGCCGTTCATGTACACCTACTGCCGCGACGATCATCCGGGCGTGCTGGTGCGCGGCGCCAAGAACGCGCCGCGGCCGGCCGGTGACGACACCGCAGGGCCGCCCCCTGGCGCGGATCTCGGCCGAATGACCGACCCGACCCCGAAGGGCCGGTTCACGATTCCCACCCCGTATGGCGGACCGGTGCTACCGATCGAGCCACCCCGCTGAACCACCGACACGCTGTTTCGAGGAGATGAACATGACAGTGACGAGCGATGCGTTGGCTGAACCGGCTGACGAGATGACGGAACCCGAGGCTGACGAGCAGTCCGTCGATCTCGACGAGGACGCAGGCGCCGACACCGAGGAGGAAGCAGGCGGGCCACGGCCGTGGCTGCGACGGGTGATCGTGGGCGTGGTCGCCGTGATATTCGTTGCCGCACTCGCGGTCTCGGGTGTGCTGGGCTGGATGCTGTGGCAGGAGCGGGAGGTGACCCGTGCGGGGGAGCAGGCCCAGCAGGCGGCGGTCACGTACGCGCAGATCCTGACGAGCATCGACTCGAGCAAGGTCGACGAGAACTTCAACCAGGTTCTCGACGGTGCGACCGGTGAGTTCAAGGACATGTACTCGCAGTCCAGTGTCCAGCTTCGTCAGTTGCTCATCGACAACAAGGCGGCGGCGCACGGAGTCGTCGTGGAGTCGGCAATCCAGTCGGCGTCCAAGGACAAGGTGGTCGTGCTGCTCTTCGTCGATCAGTCGGTGTCGAACACCAACGTTCCCGACCCCCGCATCGACCGCAGCAGGATCAAGATGACCATGGAGTTCGTCGACGGACGTTGGCGGGCAAGCCAAGTCGCGCTGCCGTGAGGATCGGAGACTGACGTGCGGATGAGCATGCTCGTTGGGGTGGTGGCCGCCATCGTCACGGGCGTCGGCACCGGCACCGTGGCCGCCACTGTCGGTGCCCCCACTGCCGCGGCGTCGGCGCCATCGTTCTGCGATGAGTTGGGTGGCCAGTGGAACGGTCAGTACTGCCAGACCTCGGTGCGCTCCCAGAGCGACGCGGTGCGTGACATCAAGGTCGCGATTCCCGCCGAGATCGTCGATGACCCCGTCGTCGGACCCGTTGTGCGCCAATACCTGAGGACTCTGGTCGATAACTGGAGACGGCTCGGTGTGAGCATGGTCGCCGACAGTTTCGGCGAGGGCAACTACGAGATCTTCCGTCGTGAAAACACGTTGTCGGTGGTGTTCCACGAGACCTATCACGCTGATGGGCCGGCATTCAACAACGCCTACCGCACCTTCACCTTCGACATGTCGGCCGGCAGACAGTTGCAGCTTTCGGATCTGACGAGGGCCGGCGTCGATCCGCTCGCCGCGATTCCGCCGCTGGCACAGCCGTTCGTCGAGCAGGCGCTCGATGCGGCGCCGCCCCCGCATCAACCCCGCACCTATCCATTCGTGGCGGAGCGGTGGACGCCTGACAAGGTCTACTCGGGCGGCTACAAGGCATGGGCGCTCACCCCGGACGAACTCGTCATCTACATGCCGGACTATCCCGTGGCACGCGACACCCCACTCGACTTCACTCCCGGTGTGATGAAGTGGTCGATGGACGGCGGCACCGTGGTGGCGCACATTCCGCTCGCTGCGCTGAGCCCGGTCCTGCGGCCCGAGTTCGGTGGGAGGTAGACCGTGCCGCCTGCGCATGCGCCTGACATCAGGCTGTCCACGTCAAGTGTGAGCACCGAGCGGCGTCGGCGACCGAAGGACCGAAAGGCGCAGATCGCCCGGGTCGCGGCCGAGACCTTCAGCGAGGTCGGCTATCACGGTGTGAGCATGGAGGGCATCGCCCGACGGGTCGGCGTGACGGCCGCCTCGCTGTATCGGCACTACTCCGGCAAGTACGAACTGTTTGCGGCATCGGTCCTGGGGTTGGGGCAGCAGTTGGTTGACTGCACCGCGATCGTCGACGACGACGACGCGGGACCCGATCAGGTATGGGACGGCATGGTGAGCGCACTGATCGACACCGCCCTCGTGAATCGGACCAGCGGTGGCCTGTATCGGTGGGAGGGCCGGTACCTCGACGATGGCGATCAGGTGGTGCTCAACGAGCAGATCAAACTGGTCAATCGCCGACTGCAACAGACGATGTCGAAGTTGCGTCCCGAACTGGAGCCAGGGCAGGAACGCTGGATCCTGTCAGCGGCAGTGCTCAGCGTGCTGGGCAGCATCACCGACCATCACGCCCAACTGGCGAGCGACCGGATTCACGCAACCCTGGCCACGATTGCGCGCGACGTACGCGACACCGACCTGCCGGCAGGGACGTCGACACCCCGTATCCCGGTCCGGGCCACAGTGGGCCCGGAGTCGGGGGAGTACGAGCAGATCCTGCACTCGGCGATACTGCTGTTCAACGAGCGTGGGTACCGGGACACCGGGATGGACGACATCGCCGTCTCGGTCGGCGTGTCAACGACGAGCCTCTACCGATACTTCCCCGGGAAGGCGGCGATTCTGGGGGCAGCGTATCGGCGCGCGGCCGACCGGGTGTCGAGTGACCTCGCCACCATCCTTCCCACTGCAGACGGCCCCCGAGACGCGGTCGGCCGACTGGTTGAGGCGTTCGTGCTGCGTTTCTTCGCCAATCCGGAACTCGCATATGTCTACTACGCGGAGCGCCTCAACGTGCCCGCCGAGGATCGTGTTGCGCTGCAAAGCATCCAGCGCGCCACCATTGACGCATGGGCACGTCAGGTGTCTGCTGCCAGGCCTGACATGTCGCCGGATGAGGCGCGTTTCGCGGTGCACGCGGGCTTCGTACTCGTGACTGATCTGGGCCGGTTCATGGACGCCACGCATACGAGGTCGTCGCCGGCCGTCGTTCGCCATCTGCTGCTCGTCACGCTGCTGGGCCAGTCAGCTCCATAGTTTTTCGTTGTTCGAAGAAGGGGTCCACGATGGGTCTGCCGACAGGCGCTTTGTCGACAGGACGGCCGAGTCGGAGGGCGCGGATCTGCTATTCCGCCGCCCGTGTGTTGGTTGAGCCGCCGATCCGCCGGTACCTGACTTCCGAGCGCAACAAGCCGGTGAGCGATCGTCTGGCGCTCCTCGGCCGAGGGGTGCGAAACCTCTCGCGGCTGCAGCGAGTACGGCCCTTCCGCGGCTTCCGCTTTGATCGTCACACGACAGGTGCCGTCACAGTCGAGACTGTCCGGGCGCCCGGATGCGTCGCGCCCATGAGCGAAGGTGTCGTCCTCTACTTCCACGGTGGCGGATTCTTCTGCGGCAACCTGGACTCTCACCTGCACGTGGTGGCACGAATTGCCCGACTCACCAACCTGCCAGTCGTGCACGTCGACTATCGCCAGCATCCGGAAGTGGCGATCGACATGTCCATCCAGGACTGCGTGGATGCATACCGGTGGCTACTCGAAGAGGGTGTCGCCCCGACCAGGGTTGTCGTCGCGGGGGACTCGGCGGGCGGATTCCTCGCCTTTGCCACACTGATCGCCGGCCAGCGGAACGGATTGGCCGTGCCCGCCGGCGTCATCGGGATCTCTCCGCTCCTTGAGCTGGACAGTTTGGCCCGAAAGTCGCACGAGAACTTTCGACGCGATCCATTCGGGGTGGCATCGGCACTGCCATTGATCGTCGAGTGCATCCATCCTGCGCAAGCGGACGTCGATGACCTCTCGCCCCTGAACGCCGACCTGAAAACACTTCCGCCGGCACTGATCATCGTTGCCGAGTCCGAAGTCCTGCGCTGCGATGTGGAACGGATGTGTGATGGGCTCACCGCGGCCGGCAGGCAATGCACCGTCCAGTCCTGGCCGCACCAACTGCATGCGTTTCCCGCGCTATTGCCCTTTCTTCCCGAGAGTAGGGCGGTGTTCGAGAGCATGACCGAATTCATCGAGACATGTCTGGCCGATCCGTCCCACTCGTCCTCGGTGGGGTTCGGTTAGTTTCGCCCCTTCGTAGGCACCTGAGCCGGGCGATCGGCGGGGCTCAGGTGCCGATGTGCGACGATGCGGAGATGACCGCTCGTCCGGCGCACTTCGTGCAACTTGCCGATGATTCGTTCCAGCCGACGCCGTTCGCCCAGAGCCATTGGGGAGCAGACCATCTCAACGGTCCCGCACTCGTCGGTCTGGCGGCAGCGATCCTCGACGAGCGATACGGCAGCGAGGACTTCATGCCCGCACGGGTCACCGTGGACCTCTTCAAGGCCGCACGCGGAGTGACGACAACGGCGGTGACACGGCTCGTCCGCGACGGACGGCGCGTCCGCAATACCGAGTGTGAACTCGTCCAGGACGGTGTCACCGTGGTCCGGGCGATCCTGGTCCAGTACCGGCGCTCGGAGCCGCCGCGTGGACAGGAGTGGTCGGGCGAGGTCGACTTCACCCGGCCCGTCGAGCTCGACACCGACGAGTACGTCCACATCGGCAGCGACGGGCACGGCTGGACCCGGTCGATCGCCGATCACCAGAACGACGCGCGCAAGCGATTCGTGAACAGGCCCGTCGACGCGGTCGAGGGTCGCAAGAACACCCCGCTGGTCAACGCGGTGATGGCAGCCGAGGGGACGAGCCTGGTCACCAACCTCGGCACGGCCGGGGTGGGTTACATCAACGGTGACCTCACGGTGGCGCTGGCGCGGCTGCCGCGCGACGGCAGCATCGGCGTGCAGGCCGACTCGCACTGGACCGACGACGGGATCAGCGTCGGATCGGCGACGCTGTACGACAGCGACGGCGCGTTCGGGACCGGCGTGGTGACCGCCGTCAGCAACCTCGCCGCACAGATCGACTTCTCCAACGACCCGTTCCCCGACCGCACGCGCTGAACCACGGATTCGGTTGGAGTGACCAGGCCCGGACAATCACGTGGACACGGGGCTTTTCGGTCCCGTTCAATGCACTGGTGGCCGATGTCGTGAATGCGAACCGCGCCCGCACCGGTGCGCTCATGGCGACGGCATCGATGCTGTGCGTCCAGGTCGGGCTCGCGCTGTCCATCGGCCTCATCGAGTACATCGGGGTCGAGGGCGCGGCATGGCTGCGCCTGCTCTGGGCGGGCATCATCCTGCTCGTCATAGTCCGTCCGCGGCCGTCGAAGTTCACCAGGTCGACATTCCTGATGTGTGTTGTGCTCGGCGTCGTCACAGCGGGGGTCACACTGCTCTTCATGGCGGCCGTCGATCGCATCCCGCTGGGGACGGCGAGCGCGCTGGAGTTCCTCGGACCGCTGAGCGTCGCGGTACTGCTCGGCAAGGGCAGGTACCGATTCGTCTGGCCGGGGATCGCCGCGATCGGCGTGGTCCTGCTGACCGAGCCGTGGCACGGCAGCATCGACCTGGTTGGGGTGGCGTACGCGCTTGGTGCGGGTGTGTGTTGGGCCTGCTACATCCTGCTGACCCAGCGCGTTGGTGACGGTGTCGACGGCGCCAATGGTCTCGCGGTGTCGATGGGCACGGCGGCGCTGTTCTCCAGCATCCTCGTCGGGCCGTCGGTGTTCTCCCGGATGACTCCGGAGATTCTGCTCATCGGAATCGGTATCGCGCTGCTACTTCCCGTCATCCCGTTCACCCTTGAGCTGATGGCGCTGCGGCGACTGACGACGGCGGCATTCGGCACCCTGATGAGCGTCGAACCCGCGTTCGCCATGCTGGTCGGCCTCATGGTCCTGCACCAGGTGCCCGGCCCAGGGGGTGTGGCCGGCATCTGTCTGGTCGTCGCAGCGGGTATCGGCGCCGCGCGTGCCGGTGGCCGAAGCGCCCCGCCCGTGCCCGCCGAGGTCGGTAGCTGACGGTCGACTCGCGCGGCCGCGGCCTCTCACCCATCCGTCGAGACTGCGGTGAGATCGCCGAAATGACGGTTTGGGCGATCTCCCAGCAGTCTCGGCGGCGGGCGGTAGCGCTTAGACGACGATTCGCTTGCGGCGGTACAGCGTTCCGATGGCCAACAGGATCAGGCTGATCACCAGGATGGCCGTGGCCAGCACATTGATCTGCGGTGGCACGGCGGCCTTCACAGCGGCGTTGACGTAGAGCGGGTACGTCACCGATGAGCCGCTGACGAAGTAGGTGACGATGAAGTCATCGAGTGACAACGCGAACGAGAGCATCCCCGCCGCAACGATTCCCGGGATGATCAACGGCAGGGTAACCCTGAAGAAGGTGCGGGTGGGGCCTGCGCCGAGATCCATCGACGCATCCTCGAGCGTCCAGTCGAACCCACGAACCCTGGCGCGCACCGTCATCGCGATGAAGCTGATCTGGAACGCGATGTGGGCCAACACGATCGTGGTGTAGCCGGCCGCCACATTGAGATCAAGGAACAGTGTCAGCAGCGACGCGCCGAGCACAACCTCGGGAGCGGTGAGCGGCAGGATCAGGAAGGTGTCGATCGCCCGGTCTCCGGTGAACCGTTGCCGCACCAGGGCTATCGCGACGAGTGTGCCGAGCACCAACGCGACCACCGTCGAGACGGCTGCGACGTTCAGGCTCAGCTTCAACGCCTCGGTCAGTGCCGGGTACTTGAACGGGTCGGCCCAGTTGTCCAGCGTGAAGCCCTGCCAGGTGTAGTTGAACTTGCCCGCCGGCTTGTTGAACGAGAACAGGATGATGACGAAGATCGGCAGGAACAGGTACAGCAGCACCAGACCCGCGACCACGCGCAGCAGGTTGTCACCGAGGTTGAGCCGCTGAGTCAGCGCCCGCTTCGGCTTGACGTCGGCAATGTTCTTGTTGGCTTCGGCGATGCGATCCTGAATCGTCATACCAGGTCCTCGGTTCCGAGCGCCTTGGTGTAGAGCAGCACGCCCACCAGGATCAGCGCCATCAGCAGGAAGCTCAGCGCGGCGGCCGCTGGATAGTCCTTGACCACCAGGAACTGTTTCTGCACGACGTTGCCGATCATGGTCGTTTGCGTACTGCCCAGATAGTCGGCGTTGATGAAGTCACCCACCGCGGGGATGAAGACCAGCATGCTGCCCGCCAGCACACCCGGCACCGACAGCGGCAGGATCACCTTGCCGAAGCTGCGTGGGGCCGACGAGTACAGGTCGCGGGAGGCCTCAAGGAGTCGCGGGTCGATCTTCTCCAGGCTGACGTACAGCGGCAGGATCATGAAGATGATCCAGTTGTAGATGAGACCGCCGATCACGGCCCATCCGGTGGACAGCAGACGTCCCTCCTCGGGGAGCAGGCCGACGGTGCCGAGCGCCTGCACCACCCATCCCTCGTCGGCCAGGATCGTCTTCCAGGCGATGGTGCGGATCAGGAACGTGACGAAGAACGGCAGAATCACCAGCCCAAGAATCAGGTTCTTGTACCGGCCCGCCTTGAAGGCGATCACATACGCCAGCGGGTAGGCCAGCAGCAGACACACCACCGTCGCGACGGCGGCATACGTGAACGACCGGATGATCTGGTCCTCGTACTGAGCGAATGCGTGGGCGTAGTTGCCGAAGTTCCAGTCGAACGTCAGTGTCGGCAGGTATACCGACCCACCGGAGGATGACAGCGACGTTCGGCCCAGCGTGACCAGCGGGACCACGAAGAAGACGCCGAGGTACACCAGGGCGGGAAAGATCATCAGGTAGGGAGCGATCTTGCTCCGTTGCCTGCCGCTGCTCGCGACTCCTGCCATCGCGTCAGCCGCCGGTGACTGCTGCGTACAGGGTGTTGAACTCCTGAGTCTGCTCGTCGGTCAGCGCGGCCCACGACTTGAGGTTGGCCTGCACCTCCGGCGACGGGTTGATCAGCGGATTCGCGGCGGACGCGGCGTCGACCTTGGCCAGTTCCTCGGTGATGTCGGTCAGCACCGGGACGAACTGGGTGAATGCAACCAGCTTCGCGTAGTTGGGCCGGTCGTAGACGTAGTTGATCCAGGCCTCAGCGGCCTTCTGGTTCTGCGTGGTGTACGGGATCACCATCGTGTCGATGAACCAGTCGCCGCCTGCCTCGGGGACGATGAACTGCAGGTCGGGATTGTCGGCCTGCAACTGCACGACGTCGCCCGAATATGCCTGGGCGACAGCGATATTGCCGGATGCCAGATCATCGGCGTAGTCGTTGCCGGTGAACCGCCGGATCTGCCCCTTGTCCTTCTGCTCCCGGACCAGATCCACGGCCTTCGTCACGGCTTCAGTGGTGGGGTTCTCCGGTGAATTCCCCTGCGACTGCATGATCATGCCGAGCCCGTCCTGCACATCGGAGAACAGGCTGACCTTGCCCTTGAATGCGGGATCCCACAGGTCTTCGATCTTGGTGATATCGCGGCCCGTTGCCGCCTTGTTGTAGGCCAGGCCGACCATGCCAGTCATGTACGGTGCGGTGAACTTGCGCCCCGGGTCGACCTTGGAATCCAGCAGATCCTTGCGCAGGTTCTTGCGATTGGGCACGCCAGCGTCGCTGATCTCGTTGAGCCATCCCAGGCCCTGGACACGCGCTGCCATGAACTCGGTGGGTACCACCAGGTCGGCGCCGATGTCCTGCTTACGTGACAGCGGTTCCTTCACCTTCGCGAACCACTGCTCGTTGTCGTTGAAGTCTTCCTTGTAATCCACCGTGATACCCGAGGCGGTCTGGAAGGCGGCAACGAACCCGTCGGCCATGTACAGCGGCCAGTTGGAGACGCGCAGGGTTCCACTGGCCGGGCCACTGTCCTGTGTTGTCGAGGAACTGGACGTCGAACTGTCCGAACCGCAGGCGGCGAGGAATGACGGGCCCAGGATGGCGGCGGCCGCTGCCGCGGCGCCGCCCCCGATGAAACGTCTGCGGCTGCTGCGGTTCGCCGTGAGCCGAGACATGAGACGGGGGTCGATTGCTCCGTTGTTTTCGGGGGCCATGGCTGCGGTGCCTTTCGGTTTGCGGAAGGGGTCGGGGTTTCGGAAAAGGTAACGAGGACAGGCTGTATCGGGAAGGCACGCCGATCAGGAGTCGTCGAGCATCTCCTCGAGGTCCTCGGTCGTGGGTATGTCGGCCGCGGGAAGCACCAGAGAGGCCTCCGGTTCCCAACCGACGTAGACCTGATCACCCGGACGCAGCATGGGCAGTTTCTGCTCGGGTCCGACGTGCGCGAGCACCGTTGAGTCATCCGGTGCGGCCAGCGAGAGCCGGATCACCGGTCCCTGGAAGACCACGTCCCGCACGGTGGCCGGCACGCTGGCGAGGTTGCCAGCCGGCGGCTCGACCGAGACCAGCACCCGCTCCGGGCGCACCATGAGGGTGGCCTGACCGCCGGCCTCGATCGTGGTGTCTCCAGGACGTGCCAGCAGCGTGGTGCCGAGTACCGAGAGTTCGGCCAGTTGACCATCCATCCGGTTCTGCCGCCCGGGCCACAGGTTGGCCTGTCCGATGAAACTCGCGACGAAAACCGTCGAGGGGCTGTCATAGATATCGGTGGGGGAGCCGATCTGCTCGACGTTGCCTGCGTTCATTACCGCGATGCGGTCACTCATGGTCAGCGCTTCCTCCTGGTCATGCGTCACGTAGATGAACGTGATGCCGACCTCGCGCTGGATGCGCTTGAGCTCGAACTGCATGACCTGGCGCAGTTTGAGGTCCAGGGCGCCGAGCGGCTCGTCCAGGAGGAGTGCACTGGGGTAGTTGACCAGTGCGCGGGCCAGCGCGACCCGCTGCTGTTGACCGCCGGACAACTGACCAGGCTTGCGCTTGGCGAAGTCGGTGAGGCGGACGATCTCCAGGATCTCGTCGACCCGGCGTTTGACCTCTGACTTGTCCTTTTTCATGCTCCGCGGGCCGTACGCCACGTTGTCCCACACAGACATGTGCGGGAACAGGGCGTAGTGCTGGAAAACCGTGTTGACGTTGCGCTTGTGCGGAGGGACGCGCGAGACGTCAACGCCCTCAAGGCGGATCGCACCGCTGGTCGGGGTCTCGAACCCGGCGATCATCCTCAGTGTCGTGGTCTTGCCGCAGCCAGACGGACCCAACATCGAGAAGAACTCACCCGATGCGATGGAGAAGTCAGCATCGGCCACGGCGACGTAGTCGTCGAAGCGTTTGGTGACATGGTCGATCTCTATGACGGGGCGACCCGAGCCGAGGGTGTCCCCGTGCTCTCCGGTCGTGCTGTCAACGGCCGTGCTGTGTGTCTCGCTCAGGGCAACCTCCCTCATGCGGCGCACGAAGCCTGTGGTTCTGGGTGATGGATGCTCGCCCGGCAACGTGCGCTGTTGGGTAAACAATCGCCGATGAGGCGGACCTTCGCAACCGTTTCCGCAACGAATTTACATTTGAGCAATGGATTTCCTCAGCCTGAAGGTTGCCGAGGCACAGATTCCGCGCCGGCCCCCCGGTGGGGTGCCTGTAAAGGGCACCGTGGGGGCGGTTAGGCGGCCCTCGCGTGGTCGAATGAGCGCATGAGGCAAGGGGCCGGCGGGGCATCCGAGACATCCAAGCGGCCGAGCGCGCTGGTCGCGGCGCCGTTCAGCGGGCGCAGCCCCACAGGCGTGGGCGACTTCGCCGTCGAGACGCACGGAATCGCACCGGTCGCTCGCGACCGCCGATACGGAACACCGGGACGCTTGTTCACGGTGTGGTTCGCCCCGCAGGTCAACATGACCGGCGTCTTCACAGGTGCACTGGCCATCGCCCTCGGCCTGGGCTTCTGGTTGGGTCTGCTCGCGATGCTCATCGGCACCGTGCTGGGTTCATTGATCGTCGGATACCTCTCCACCTGGGGACCGCGAACCGGAACCGGCCAGTTGCCGATGGCGCGGATGGCGTTCGGTGGCACCGTCGCGGTACCCGCGGCACTGCAGTGGATCTCGTCGATCGCATGGGACGCACTGGTCGGTCTGTTCGGTGGCCAGGCGTTGTCGGCGCTGCTCGGCATCCCGTTCTGGGTTGCCGTCCTCATCGTCTTGGGCGTGCAGGGCTTCGTCGGGTTCTTCGGTTACGAACTCATCCACCGGTTGCAGGCCGTGCTGACCGTCGTGCTGTTCGTGACGTTCGTGGTGTTCGCCATCAAGCTCGTCGGCGGGCATGACGTGATCACCCCCGCCACGGTTACCGGCCCGGATCTGGTCGGGGCGTTCGTCCTGGAGGTGACGATCGCGTTCAGCCTGGCGGTGTCCTGGGCCAGTTACGCCGCGGACTTCAGCCGGTATCTACCCGCCGAGTCATCGCGACTGCGGGTGTTCGGCTTCACCTTCCTGGGGATGTTCACGGCCTACGCCTTCGTGCAGGGTATCGGGATCGCCGCAGGTGAACTCGTCTCCGAACACTCGGTGGAGGGCGTGCAGAGTGTGATGGGCGGCGGCGTCGTCGGTGCGCTCGTCCTGGCGGTCATCGCCTTGGCCGCCGTCGGATCAGGGGTGATGAATGACTACAGCGGCTCGCTCGCCCTGCAGACGATCGGGGTTCGGGTCCGTCGACCGCTGTCTGCCGTGATCGTCACGGTGCTGGCGTTCGCACTCATCCTCTGGTTGCACGGCGGCGACACGGCGCTGCGGTTCCAGAACGTGTTGTTGCTCATTGGTTACTGGATTCCGGCGTTCGTCGCGGTGATAGTCGTGGACTGGCGGATCCGCAGCCGCGGGCGGAACACGGTCGATCCCGCCGATGAGGCCACCGATCGCACTGACGCCGTGGCCGCACTGGTGGCGTTCGTGGTGGCCTATGCCGCGGCGGTGCCGTTCATGAACACCTCGCTGTTCCAGGGACCGGTCTCGGTCGCCTGGCACGGCGCGGACATCGCCTACTTCGTCAACTTCCTTGTCGCACTGCTTATCTACGGCGGCTATCGGTGGTCCCGTCAGCGCTCCCGCGGTTTGGGCCACTGACCTGCGGGGTACTAGCAACGCGACGAAGGGAATTGATGATGAGACCCATGACTCTCGCCAAGACGGGCGCGGCGGTCCTCGCGACCGCAGTGGTCGGTGGCCTGGCGAGCCGTCCCGCGCAGTCCGCCTGGTATGCCAAGCTGCGCAAGCCCAGCTTCCAGCCGCCGCGCCAAGCCTTCCCGATCGTCTGGCCGCTGCTGTACGCCGACATCGCGGTGGTGTCGGCTGGAGCGGTGGACGAGCTGACCGAGCAGGGCCGTCGCGAGGAGGCCCGGACCTACTCTGCGCTGCTGGCACTCAACCTGATTCTCAACGCCAGCTGGTCGTGGCTGTTCTTCGACCGCCGCAAGCTCGGTGCGTCTGCGGTCGCCGCGGCGGCACTGACTGCCAGCAGTGCCGATCTCACCCGTCGCGCGGTGAGCGTCAGCGGTGTGCCCGCGGGTGCACTTGGTCTGTATCCGCTGTGGTGCGCCTTCGCGACGCTGCTGTCCACGCGGATCTGGCAGCTGAACCGCTGAGGCACGGTGATGGCGAAGTCGACTGACGACGGCGAGGAGGCACGCCAACGCCTCGCCGATCGCGTGCTCGGCTGGGCCGAGGACGCCATCTACTGGGCTATCGCCGTCGTCCTGGTGTTGGGCTCGGGGGCGCTCCTCGTCGCGCAGTTCAACACGCTTCTGCACGTGCGGGACACGCCCACGTCCGCGCTGATGCTCGAGTTGCTCGACGGACTGCTGTTGCTCTTCATCTTCGTCGAGCTGCTGTACGCCGTGCGGGTCAGCCTGCGGTCGCACGAGATCGTCGTCGAGCCGTTCCTGATCGTGGGAATCCTGGCCGCCATCAAGGAGATTGTGGTGCTGTCGGTGGAGGCGGCCTCGCTGTTGGCGAAGGGCCCGGAGTTCTCGCGTGCGGCAGTGGAGATCGGTGTGCTCGGCGGTGTCGTGCTCGTACTGTCGCTGTCCGCGTTCGTGCTGCGGGTGCGCAAGAACGACACCCACCGATCGGAGGAGTGAGGGGTGTCGTCACGCGGATGGTGACCTCAGCCGCCGATCCAGCCAGATGTAGGCGGCACTGAGCGCGACGATGAGGCCACACTGGAATGCGGTGTTCGCGCGGTGTCCGTCAAGCGCGACCAGGAGCAGCCCGAATAGGGCCGCTGCCATGCTGGCACCGAAACACAGGGCGAGTTCATGTCGCGGTGTCCACGTTCGCCGCGTCCAGTACCGCAGTACTAGGGCTACACCGGCGGCCAAGGACAAACCCCCGGCGGTCCACCACACGAACGAGACTGGCCCACCGATGAATACGGCTAGAAACAACACGAACCAGCACGCGCCGGCGACCAACCCGAACAGCCCTACGAGCATGCGGCCCGGCGAAGGCCCTGCCCGCTCGATCTCTCCGTGATCCCTGCACTTCGTGCTCGCCCAGACCAACCCCGCCGCCACGATGATGGTGGTGGCGGCTTGCGCCCAGGAAAGCCTGAAGTCGGAGCGTATATACGAGATCGCCAGGAACGTGGCGGTGCCGACGGCGAAGAGAGCGGCGAGCGCACCGGCAGCGCGCCGATATAGCCACGGCGAGGGGCGGCTGCGCGGAAAGACGATATGTATCAACGCGATGGGAATCACCACGCTCCACACGACGTGGTACCCGGAAACGACGACCGCCCAGAACCAGTTGACGCCCAAGGCGTTTCCGTGCACCGGCTGGCCGTCCATGCCGATGGGGTTGAAGATGGTCTGCAGGGCCAGACCCTCCTCGATGACAGCGAATGCGCAGCCGAGCAATACAAGTCCCCAGCCGGTCAGGTTAAGCCGTTGCGCGATCTCGCGGATCAGAACCACGCCGGCACCGTAGAAGCACACGATGCCCACGAAGCGAAGCGGCTCAACAAAGTAGCTCAACCGCAATGACGCGCCGACGACCTCGCCCATCACGGGTGCCAGGACGAAGAGTGCGACCGCAGCTTGCCAATTCTGCGGTACACGACCCGTGGTCACGCTCGGTCGCGACGACGGTTGCATGGCGCGACATTATCAGAGTGGCTACTCCATTAACTACGATGAAGCGGTGCCCCGCCCAATCGACCCTCAGCGACACCGTGCCCGACGACTCGAGATCGTCGATGCCGCCCTTACCGCCTTCGCCGAGCACGGCTACGCCGGGGCGACCACCGCGGTCATCTGTCGTGCCGCCGGTATTGGATCGGGCACGTTCTTCCACTACTTCCCGACGAAGGACGCGCTGCTGGTGGCGATCCTCGAACATGGTGCCGCCGAGACCCGCGAGTTCTTCGAGCGGCGGGTCGATGCGGTCGATCCCCGCCGCGTGGTGCGGGACTATGTCGAGCACGCGGTGTCCGACCTGCGCGATCCCCGGGCCGCTGGTTTCATCTCCGTCGTCGGTGGGCTCACTCACCGCCCGGAGATCGCCCGCGCACTACGCGATGATGACGAAGCTGCCCGTGCTGCACTGCAATCCGCGTTGCGGGCCGCCCAGCGGGATCAGAGCATCCGTGTCGACGTGGACGCCGAACGACTCGCCGAGTGGATCCTGCTTTTGATTGACGGTTTCGCCGGGAGAGTGGCGGCCAGCGACGAGTTCGTCGCCGAACGGGAAGCGGACATGCTGATCGAACAGGTCGCACACCTGCTCGACGGTCGGTCGACGTACGAGTGACGGTGTCAGCGCACCGTCGCGAAGAACCGGCGCACGTCCTCGACGAACAGCTCGGGCTGTTCGAACGCCGCGAAGTGTCCGCCCCGCGGCATCGTGGTCCAGTGCGTGATGTTGTAGTTCGCCTCGCACCATGACCGTGGTGGACGGCTGAGTTCCCTGGGGAATGACGCGATACCGGTCGGCAGTTCGACCCTGTCACCAGACCCGAAGGCGCCCATGCTCTCCCAGTACAGCCGGGCAGATGACGCGCCGGTGCCCGTGACCCAGTAGAGCATCACGTTGTCGAGCATCTCGTCGCGGCTCAGCGCGTTCTCCGGATGACCGTCGCAGTCGGTCCAGGACCAGAACTTCTCGACGATCCAAGCCAGTTGTGCCGCAGGTGAATCGACCAGACCGTAGCCCAGTGTCTGTGGGCGGGTGGACTGTTGTTTGAAGTAGCCCGAGTCCCACCGTCGGTAGTGCCGCATCGCGGCCAGGGCCGCCTTCTCCTCGTCGGTCGGATGTTCGAGGTCGGCTGGTGGCCTGCCCATGGGCATGTTGGTGTGGATGCCGACGCAGTGCCCGACGTTGCGGCCGATCTCGGTGGTCACCGCGGCACCCCAGTCGCCACCCTGTGCGCCGTAGCGCTGGTAGCCGAGACGAGTCATCAACGTCTCCCACGCCGCGGCGATCCGGCCGGTGTTCCAGCCCGTCGCCGTCGGCCTGCCGGAGAAACCGAATCCCGGCAGCGATGGGCACACCACATGGAAGGCGTCCTCGGCGCGTCCGCCGTGTGCGGTGGGGTCGGTCAGCGGTTCGATGACCTTGGCGAACTCCACAACGGAGCCGGGCCAGCCGTGCGTGATGACGATCGGGAGGGCGTCCTCGTGCGGCGAGCGCTGGTGGATGAAGTGCAGCTCGAGACCGTCGATGTCGGTGGTGAACTGGTCGAAGCGGTTCAGGGAGGCCTCGCGCGTCCGCCAGTCGTAGTCGGTGGCCCAGTACTGGGCGAGTTCGCGCGTGTAGGCCAACGGAATGCCCTGGCTCCAGTCCAGATCTTCCTTGCTCCTCGCGTCCGCGGCGACTGGTTCCGCCTCGGGCCACCGGGTGTTGTTCAGCCGGAGCCGAAGGTCGGCAAGCACGTCGTCGGGCACGGAGATGTGGAACGGCGAGACGTCAGCGTTGGAGGCCATGACCGTCATTGTCGTCACGCGGCACCGAGATGAGCGTCGGTTCGGGGCGTCCGCGCAGGAGTATGGGGTCGCGGGATTCCCAGTTGCGACGTTCGGTGTCGTCGGTGCGTTGCATCGCGGCACCGGAGGCGAGTGCCCGTCGCGAGGTGTTCTTGGCGGCATCGGCCAGGCGCGCCGCCTCGTTCACGGGGTCGCCGATGACGGTGTACTCGTAGCGGTTCTCACCACCGATGTTGCCAGCGAACACCGAACCGGCCGACACCCCGATGCCGTAGTCGACGACGGGCAGACGGCGTAGATCGTCGGCCAGGGACCGGGCGGTGCGCAGTGCCGAGGTGGCGGCGTCGGGTGCGGCGGTCGGTGCGCCGAACACGGCGAGCGCGGCGTCGCCCTGGAACTTGTTGATCTGGCCGCCGTGGGCGTCGACCGCCGCGACGACGATCTTGAAGAAGTCGTTGAGGACGTCGGCCACCTCCCGCGGGGTGAGTGTGGTCGCCAACTGTGTGGACCCGGCGAGATCGATGAACAGGATGGCGACGTCGCGGACCTCACCGGACTGGTCCTCGTCGGTCTCGACAGCCCGGCGCGCGACGTCGGGTCCGACATGTCGGCTGAAGAGGTCTTGGAGGCGGTCGCGCTCGAGGAGTCCGGCCACCATGCGATTGAAGCCGTTCTGAAGTTTCCCGATCTCGGATTGCTCGTAGACCGCGACCGTGCGGCCGATCTCGCCGCGTTCGACTTCGGCCATCGCCGCGACAACGTCGTTGAGGGGGTCCGAGATCGAGCGGGACACCAGGATGAGGGACCGCAGCCCCAGTGCCAGAGACACCGTGGACAGCACGACGACGGGGATCACCAGGGAGGCCGAGCGCGGGATGAACCAGCCGTTGACGTGGAAGACGACCAGCAATGCAATCGCGAGGCTCGGCAGGGCGCCATGCGACACCCACATCAGCACCAGGCGTGCGGTCACCCCCGGAGCTGTCTCCCTGCCGACGAAGTCCTTGGATGCTGCGGACAGGACGGGCCGCACGATGCGCTGGGTGAACAGCACGCTGGAACTGATGCTCGATGTGCCGCCGAACAGCATGGCACCGAGGATCAGGAGCGTGGACCCTATGCCCGGGGCGGGATTGGCGGCGACGACCACGACACTGCTGACGGCCCAGACTCCGAGCAGGATGCCCGACTGCCGTCGAACGAGGTTGATGGCGCTGGCCCGTTGATCGGCGTCGGGTTCGACACCGGCGACGAACCACTTCAGTGACGGTGCAATGCTGCGATAACCACCGTAGGCCGTGGCCAGGAGTCCGAACACAATGAGCGCGACGAGCAGCGAGATACTGGTTGGCGTCGAATAGGCCGTTGCCGCGTCGAATGTCTGGTTGGTCAACGAGATGAGAACCGCGGCTACCTCGACGGAGGTGATGAGTTGGGCCAAGGTCATCGCGAGCGCGTACCGCAGGCCCAGGCGGGTCGCCGACATGGCACGGCGGTCACTCGACTGGTCGGTCGGCACGAGGTAACGCTCCCACACCATCCCGGCTGTGCGCCGCCACGACGCGAGGTGGGTGTTCCGGTTCAGCACGTGACATCAAGCCGGTGGTTGACTGCCCAGCAGCAAAATGTACAGTCGTTCACCGAATGTCGGGATTCGATCGCGACGCTGTGCTCATGTCCAGTCGCGCCGAACCCGGACCTCTGAAAGGACAGGCCCTCATGTCGTTTTCACTCGAACTCCCCGAGGACGTTGTCGAGGTACGCGACTGGGTACACCAGTTCGCCCGCGACGTGGTGCGCCCTGCCGCCGCGGAGTGGGACGAACGCGAGGAGACCCCCTGGCCGATCATTCAGGAGGCTGCCAAGGTCGGCCTCTACTCGATCGACCTCTTCGCAACGCAGACCGCTGAACCGTCCGGACTGGGTATGTTGACGGTGTTCGAGGAGATGTTCTGGGGCGATGCGGGAATCGGGCTGTCCATCCTGGGCACCGGATTGGCGGCGGCGGCGTTAGCGGGGTCGGGCACACCCGAGCAGATGGGGGAATGGCTCCCGCAGATGTTCGGCACGGTCGATGACCCGAAACTCGCATCGTTCTGCTCGTCCGAGCCGGGCGCGGGCTCCGACGTCGCCGCGATCATCACCCGCGCCAAGTACGACGAGGCATCCGACGAGTGGGTGCTCAACGGCACCAAGACCTGGGCCACCAACGGCGGTATCGCGAACGTCCACATCGTCGTCGCGTCGGTCGCACCCGAACTCGGGTCCCGCGGCCAGGCGACGTTCATCATCCCGCCCGGCACCAAGGGTTTCTCGCAGGGACAGAAGTTCAAGAAGCATGGAATCCGCGCGTCGCACACCGCTGAGGTGGTGCTCGACGATGTTCGGTTGCCCGGGAACCTGATCATCGGCGGCAAGGACAAGTTCGACGAGCGCATCGCGCGCTCGCGCGAGGGCAAGGGCTCGGCAGCACAGGCGGCCATGAAGACGTTCGAGAGAACCCGGCCCTCCGTCGGTGCCATGGCCCTCGGTGTCGCTCGGGCCGCCTACGAGTACGCGCTGGAGTACGCGCAGCAGCGGGAGCAGTTCGGCCGCAAGATCGGTGACTTTCAGGCCATCGCGTTCAAGCTCGCCGACATGAAGACGCGGATCGACACGGCTCGGCTCCTGGTCTGGCGGGCCGGCTGGATGGCGCGCAACAACAAGCCCTTCGTCAACGCGGAGGGGTCGATGGCCAAGCTCGCTGCGAGTGAGACCGCGGTCTACGTCACCGACGAGGCCATCCAGATCCTCGGCGGCAACGGTTACACCAGGGACTACCCGGTGGAGCGGATGCACCGCGACGCCAAGATCTTCACGATCTTCGAGGGCACCAGTGAGATTCAGCGGTTGGTGATGGCGCGGGCGATCACGGGTCTTCCGCTGAAGTAGCGGGTGGTCAGCGACAGCCGCACTCGCGCAGCGCCACGGCCACCGCGTCAAGTGCGGGCTTGGCGACCTCTGAGGGTGTGCCGGTCGACATCAGCGTGAAGGTCAGCGCACGGCCGTCGCGGTCGGTGACGATGCCGGCCAGCGCGTTGACGAAGTCCAGCGTGCCGGTCTTCGCGCGGACCCAACCCGAACCGGGCGACGGGCTGACGAACCGATCCCACAGGGTTCCGCTGCCCCCTCCCACAGCGAGATCGTCGAGCATCGGTCGCAGGGCGTGGGCGTGCTCGCCCGATCCGGTCGCCGCGGTGAGCACGTCGTCGATGAGGCCGGCCGGGATTCGGTCGTCGACCGACAGGCCGCTGAGGTCTCTCAGTAGCAGTCCGCTGGTGTCGAAGCCGGCGTCCATGAGCGCCCCGGTGGCGGCGGCGACGGCTCCGTCGAAGGTGGACGGCTGGTGGCGTGCGCGGGCCAACTCGAAGCCGATGGTCTCGGCGGTGACGTCGTCGGACACCACCATCATCTGGTGCAGCCGAAGGCCGAGCGGAGCAGACCACACCGTCGCCACGGTCGTGGCGTCTGGTGGTGCCGATCCGATGGTCACGGTGGCCGGATCGAGGCCGAGGCGTTGGGCCAGGACCCGGCCGGTGTCCAGCGCCGGCGTGGGCGTGCGGGGTGAGTAGGCCAGCAGCGGCTGCCTACGTCCACCGTCGAGCATCACCGACTCGATCGGCGCGATGCTGCCGCCCTCGATGTCGATCGGATTCCAGCCAACCGCCATGGTGGGGCCTGGGAAGAGTGACGTGTCGACGACGACGTCTGCCACCGGGACACCGGATGCGCGAATCTGGTCGACGAGGTCGTCGAGGCGGGGGGCGTCCCGGTAGTAGCCAGGCACGCCCGGGGGTTGCGCCGTGAGTGTCGCGTCGCCGCCACCGACCAGGACCAGCTGCCCTGGGGTGGCGCCCGTGACGACGGTGGTCGCCAGCCGCTGATCGAGCGGGACGCTCAGCCGCACGGCTGCCGCCGTGACGACCTTGGCCACTGAGCCTGGCGTCTGAGGCGTGCCTGCGCCCTGCTCCCAGAGTTCCTCTCCGGTGAGGGCATCGGTGATCTGGCCGGTCAGCAATCCCAGGTCCGGGTTGCCCGCCGCGGGAGCTAGCGCCGCGGCGAGTGCATCCCTGGTGGGCATCGGTGCGTCAGGGGACAGGCCTGCGAAGGGGACGGCAAGCACGCCCGCGGGCCGTGGTGTCGCGGTCGGGCCGGCGGGGGATCGAGCGAAGAGGTTGTCGCGGTTCAGCGCGAGTGCGGTGACAGAACCGGTGAGCACCACGGCGATCGCGGCGGCGATCAGTGCCATGCCGCGCCATGAAGTCACGCCCGATTGTCTGTTACGCATGTGGTCGCGGGCAAACTCGTGCCGTCACGGGCTCCCGGTGTGCTCGGTGTCAGCCCCACTCGTGGTTCATGGCACGGGACTCGATCGTCGCGTCCATCGACGGCGTCGGCCGCGGCCGGGTCCGCGAAAGCGCGATCAGGATCATCGCCAGTGCGGCGGTCACTGCACCCGCGATGAAGATCACGACGAACGCACCCTCGGCGGGTAGTCCGGTGGCGGTCACCGACTGCCCGAGAAGTACGGCGACGACGGCGGCGGCGATCGAACTGCCCACGGTCCGGGCGATCGCGTTGACTCCGGTGGCGACCCCGGTCTCGTTACTGTCGACCTCCGCGACCACCAGGGCGGGAAGTGCGCCGTAACCGAGGCTGATGTAGGCGTTCACCCACACGCCCGCGACGATGACCTGCCACGGCTGCGAGTGCGCGATGGCCAGCCAGAGGAAGCCGACGATGCCCGTGACGGCGCCACACACCAGGACGGGACGCGCGCCGAAGCGGTCGATGAACCTACCGCTGAGTGTCGCGGTGACGAACCCGGTGATGGCACCGGGCAGCAGGAAAACCACGCTGGCTTGCAGGACCGTCGCGCTGAAGCCGTAACCGGCTGCGTCGCGGTCGATCTGGACGAACTGCGTCAGGCCGAGGAACCCGAAGTACAGGCCCGTGCCGACGAACACCGTCGCGAGATTGGTCAACAGGACAGCGCGCCGGGTCAGCATGGTGGTGGACACCAGGGGGTGACGCTGCCGGCGTTCCCACTGCCACCACGCCACCAGCGTCACGACGGCGAGCGCGCCGGTGCCGAGGGTCGCCGGAGACGTCCACCCCCATGAGTTGCCCTGCGTGATGGTCAGCAGACCGGCCGACAGCCCAAGCGCCAGGCCCGCGGCACCCAACCAGTCGATCGTTCCCTCGGCGGTCCTCGGTCGGGACGGGAGCACGACCATCGCCAGAATGATCACGACGACGGTGAAACCGGTTGTCAGCCAGAACACTCGGTGATAGCCGGCGTCGCCGCTCATCAACAACCCGGTCACCACGAGACCGGCGCCGCCGCCGAAGCCCAGGGTGCCCGACAGCACGGCGAGTGCCCGCACCACCGCACCCTCGGGCAGCTCGTCGCGCAGGATGGCCACGCAGATCGGATACAGCGAGAACGAGACCCCCTGCAGAACACGGCCGACGATCAGTAGCGCGAGTGAGGTGTTCGATGCGGCCAGCACCGAGCCGATCAGGACGACGACCAGAACGCCAAGCAGGATGTGCTTCTTGTTGTGCAGGTCGGCGAGGCGCCCGATGAGGGGAGTCGAGGCCGCGGCTGCGAGCAGGTTGGCGGTCACCGCCCAGCTGACGGCGACGGGCGAGGCGTTGAGCTGCTCGGCGATGATGCCGAGGACCGGAACCACGGCTGTCTGAAGTACGGCGACGGTCAACGCCACCATGCCCAGCGCGGCTGTGAGCAGTCGTGGCGGGGGATGGGAGCCGAGCGGAGTCGACGGGTGGGTCATTGGGGCGACGGCCCAGCGACGGTCTTTCGGTAGGCGACCATCTCGCGCGAGAGGAGGCGTCGGATGGCGGGCTCGCGGCTGCACGACACCGCGAAGACCGTGAGCAACACCCAGATGCTCAGCGCACTGGCCAGGATCAACAGGAACGCGGTCCAGTCACCGCCCACCATCTCAGCTGCAGCGACCTGGCGGGCCCACAGTCGCCAGTAGATCATCACGTTGACCGCCAGGCCGACACCATAGGACAGCACGAACGCGAAAAGATACGGCTTCCACGTTCCGTCGTGCAGCCTTGCTGAAACGGGTTCGTGCCGTAGCGGATACACCACCGACAGCACGTTGCCGACTCCGAGCCAGATGAACACCATGGTGAGCAGCTGGTCGATGAGGGCGAACGGGTTGGCGTCGGCCGCCACGGTGAGCGCGGCGACCACGGGCAGGCTGGCGACGGTGATCATCGCCGCCATCGCTAGGTTCTTGGCGATCAGGATGCGCCACACGCGATTTCCGCTCACCAGCGCGCCGCGCACCCGCTCGGCCTCGAAGCACAGCGCGTTGGTGCAGACCACACTGCCCACGACCGCACCGAACAGATACACGGTGAGCTTGCCGAGATCGGAGTACCTCGACCAGCCGCTGAAGTGGTAGAACGCCACCAGCGACAGGCTGATTGCCAGGGTGATGACGATGCGCAGCAGGATCATCCGCGGCTTGTCGGCGATGATGTGCCGGATCTCCGCGCCGACGTCGCGGCCGGCGTGGCGCATCGATCTGACAAGCCGAGCCAGCGGAGCGCGGCGGCTCGCTGGCCTCTGCCGATGATGCGGTTCGACGTGTCGCGCCCGCGCCACCGCCAGCACCGCCTCCGAGATCGCGGCCCGCGCCAACGCGACGGCGACGACGGCGTTGGCGGCCAGCGGCGACGCGCTGGCTACCGCGATGTCCTCACCGATGTTTCGGCCCGCGGCCGCCAGTTCCTGTTGCGCGCGTGCGGCCAGGCGGGCGAGTGCCTCGTCGTCGTCCCACTCCGCGGCGGCGGCTGCCGCATCGACGTCATGCAGTGCTTCGGCGAGGGTGCGCAACTCGGCGATCGCGGTGGCTGCATCGGAGCCTGTCATGGCACAACTGAACCATCACCGCGGCGACAGGGCCCACGGGGGTGAGCGAACGTCGGTGCCCAGTTCCGCTAGCTGGCGGCCTCGACGGCGAAGACGGTTTCGAGAGGGGTCATGTCACCGGTGTGGGCGGCTGTGACGAACGCCGTCAGGAGGCGGCCCGGGTCGCTTCCGCCGCTCGACTTGCGTCGGCCTGCCGTCAGGTGCCTACGTGCACGGCTGACCAATTGGCGGGCATTGACCTCTGAGACCTGAATGGTCGCCCCGATCAGTTCGTAGGGGTAGTCGAACGCCTCTCGCAGGACATAGGCGGCTCGCTCGGTCGGCGAGAGCCTCTCCAGCAGAAGCAATGCGGCGACCTGCAGTGCTTCATCGCGTTCTGCGCCGAGTGCGGGATCGGCACTGGTGTCGACGCGGTCGGGCAACCACGGTCCGACGTAGATTTCGCGACGGGCGCGCGCGGACTGCATGTGGTTGATGCACATCCGCGTGGTCGTCGTGACGAGGTATGCCACGGCGTCGCGCACGATGTCGCGATCACAGGACTGCCACCGCATCCAGACCTCCTGCATGATGTCCTCGGCGTCGGCGACACTGCTCAACATTCGGTAGGCGATGCCGAACAGCCTCGGCTGGACGTTCGCGAAGATCTCAGTGGCATCCCCGAGGTCGGACGGCACGTCACCCCTTCCGTTTGGCGTTCTGGGTTGTCCAGATCAGCCTGTCGGTTGGGTGGGCGTGGCGGACCCTTGAGAGTCCGTAGTCGAGATCAAGCGGGCCAGGGTGAGCCTGCGCGGATGTTCAGCTCGCCCACTGAACGGTGCGCAGTTGCCTGCGCGAGGTGATGCCGAGCTTCACGAACACCTTTCTCAGGTGCCACTCGACGGTGTGGGTGCTGATGAAGAGTTGTGCGCCGATCTCCTGATTGGTGAACCCCGTTGCCGCCAGGCGTGCGATCTGGGCCTCTTGCGCCGTCAGCTCGTCACCCGAGCCGACTTGTTGTTTGCGCACCTTCTCACCAGTGGCGATCAGCTCTCGGCGAGTGCGTTCGGCGTAGCCCTGCGCACCCATTCGGGTGAACTCCTCATAGGCGCTGTTGAGCTGCTGACGAGCGTCGAGACGTCGGTTCACGCGGCGCAGCCACTCACCGTAGTTCAACCGGGCACGAGCCAGATGCAGCACGACGCGGGTGCGCTCGAAGCGCTCAATGGCCTCGGTGAACAGGGCGTCCGCGGCTTCGTTATCGGCCAGAAGCGCCTGTGCATTGGCCAGCGCGCCAAGACCCCAGTCCGTTCCGCTCGCACCTGCGCGCTCCTTGAACAGGCGCAGCGCCTGCGTGGAGGTGTCCTGCTGGCCGGTGCGGGAGGCAGCCTCGATGAGCTCGAAGAGGCACCAGCTGTAGAACCCGAGATCTTCGTGTTCACAAGCCTTTCGGGCGGCGGCGAGGGCCTCGTCGTACCGACCGAGACCGTTGAACAGTGCGGCCGTCGCGTAATCGACCACGCCGAGCAACCGGCCCTCACCCCTTTCGGCTCCGTCCGCGGAGGCTGCCTCGATTAACCGAAGCGCGTCATCCGGGGCACCTCGCCACGCGGCGATCATCAGTGAGTGGTAGCGCACCGGCGTGTTGCCGGTTGCCACGCTTATCGAGTCAGCCTCCTCGAGGAGCGTTGCCGCCGTTGCGAACTCACCTGCCAGAACGTGAACCCCAGCCCGATAGGTGAGCGCGGGCGGCAGTACCGCCAGTGCGCCGGCCTCACGTGCGTAGCCCACCATGGCCGTGGCCAGCCGATGCGTGATCTCGTCGTCCCACAGTTCATCCGCGGCGGTCTCCTGAGCGATGGGGAAGGCCAGCGCGATCCAACCCAGCGCCTGCCCATCGTTCTGTTCGGCGTGGGTGTACCAGAGTTCCAACGCGGTGCGCAGGTGGTCGGCGCCGGCGTTCGCACCGCCGGTGATCCGACTTGCCATACCGCTCAACAGGAAGTCGATCGGCCGTTGCAGCTGCGCGACTCGTTGTACCGCGGCCAGGGCCGCTTCGGCGACCTCTGCGAGCGCAGCCGGGTGCCCGCATCGGGCGGAGTACATGGCAGCGGCGAGCGCCTCGACATAGGTCTCCCTGGCGAGGTCGCCGTCGAGGGTCTCCAGCTGCCTGGCGGCAGCGACCAGTTGCGATACGGCGTCGCTGAGTTGCGACCCCGTGCCGCCGCTTCCGCGGCTCCGGACGAAGGCGATCTGGGCGCGCAACCGCGCCACCTGTCCTCGCTGATGGTCGGTCAGGGGCCCGAGTTCTGCCATGGCAAGGAGGTCGTAGGCCGCCTCTGATGCGGCCGCGTCGCGTTTGGCCTGTGCGGCCGCGATTGCGCGGGAACCACGTAGCGCCGGATCCGCGGTCAGTACGGCCGCGCGCTCCAAGAAGGCGGCCGCCGCAGCGACGCCGCCCCTGACCTGAGCCCGGCCGGCCGAGATCTCCAGGTCGGCTGCCACGGCGTCGTCGGGGCCTGCCGCTGCGTTGGCGGAGTGCCATGCTCGACGGTCGGGGTCCAGTTCAGGATCAGTGGCCTGGGCCAGTGCGTGATGTATGGCGCGGCGGTCGGCAACATCGGCCGCGCGGTAGGCGGCTGAACGCACCAGCGGGTGGTGAAAGCGCATGCGGGGACCGAACTCAATCACTCCCGCGGCCTCGGCTGGCGCCAGGGCGTCGACGGGAATACCCAGTTGCTCGGCCGCGCGGAGAAAGAGGGCCGCATCACCCAACGGCTCGGCTGCCGCGGCGAGTACCAACAGTTGAGTGGCCGCGGGCAGCGACCGGATGCGCCGGATGAAGCTCTCCTCGATCTGTCCCGCCGACGGGCGTGTGCCGGTGGTCCCGAACCCGCCTGCCAGTTCCGAGGCCGAGACGTTACGAGGAACCTCCAGCACGGCCAGCGGAATCCCTCGCGTCTCGGCGACGATTCGGTCGCGCACTCGCTCGTCGAGGCGTCCCATCACCACCGAGTCCAGCAGCTTCCGAGCGTCGCTGTCGGACAGACCGTCGATCAGCAACTCGGGCAGACCAGTCAGGACGTCGGCACCGCTGTCGCGTACCGCGAACACCAGGGCGATCGGCTCAGCCAGGAGCCGCCGCGCGACGAACCCGAGCGTCTGCACCGACACCTCGTCGAGCCACTGGACATCATCGATCACGAACAGCAGCGGCTGGCGACTGGCGGCGACCGCCATCAGACTCAGTAACGCCAACCCGACCAGGAACCGCTCCGGGGTAGGACCGACGCCACGGCCGAACGCCACCGCGAGCGCCTCTCGCTGCGGCTCCGGGATTCCATCGATGTGGTCCATCAGCGGTGCACACAGTTGCTGCAGGCCGGCGAATGCCAGCTCCATGTCGGACTCCACACCAGCCACCCGGGCGATCCGGAAGCCCGCCGACTGCTCCACGGCGTACTCGAGCAATGCGGTCTTGCCAACGCCCGCCTCGCCGCGGAGCAATAGCACCTGGCCGCTGCCGGCCTTGACGCCGGTCAGCAGGTCGCGGAGCACCGCGCACTCGCGGGCACGCCCGTGCAGTGGCTGCCTGGGCCGATTGGCCGCCATCAGCACCCCCGCGTCCGCTCTTGGGAAACCCAGAAAATTGTCGTGACAGCACTATTTGTCACGCTCTCGAGAGATGATATCCAGTGGCGCGGTGCACTGTGATCTGGCTGTCGGGGGCGTCACCTAGCGTGGGGTCATCGGTGTGCTGACTCCAGGAGGAACAACACGATGAGCGCGGCCAAGAGGCAACAGACCCCGCCGAATGCGGACAGCCACGACCTGATTCGCGTGACTGGAGCCCGCGAGAACAACCTCAAGGACGTCGACCTCGAGCTTCCGAAACGGCGGCTGACGGTGTTCACCGGCGTCTCCGGGTCGGGGAAGAGCTCACTGGTGTTCAGTACGATCGCCGCGGAGTCGCAGCGTCTGATCAATGAGACCTACAGTGCATTCGTTCAGGGATTCATGCCGACGTTGGCGCGTCCCGATGTCGACGTTCTCGAGGGGTTGACGACGGCGATCATCGTCGACCAGCAACGCATGGGTGCAGATCCTCGGTCCACGGTCGGCACCGCCACCGATACCGGCGCCATGCTGCGGATCCTCTTCAGCAGGCTCGGCACCCCGCATATCGGTTCGCCCCAGGCGTTCTCGTTCAATGTCGCGTCGATCAGCGGTGCGGGCGCGGTCACGATCGAACGAGGTGGCAGGACAGTCAAGGAGCGGCGTGAGTTCAGCCTCACCGGTGGCATGTGTCCGCGGTGTGAGGGCCGCGGGTCGGTCAACGACATCGATCTGTCCGCGCTGTACGACGACGCCAAGTCACTCAACGAGGGTGCACTCACGATTCCGGGCTACAGCATGGAGGGGTGGTATGGCCGAATCTACAACGGCTGCGGCTTCTTTGACCCGGACAAGCCGATCCGCAAGTTCACCAAGAAGGAACTGGATGCGCTCCTGTACAAGGAGCCGACCAAGATCAAGGTCGACGGTATCAACCTGACATACGCCGGCCTGATCCCGCAGATCCAGAAGTCGTTCCTGTCCAAGGATGTCGACGCGATGCAACCGCACATCCGCACGTTCGTCGAGCGCGCGGTGACGTTCACGACCTGCCCAGAATGCGGCGGCACCCGGCTGTCGGAGGCGGCCCGTTCGTCGAAGATCAACAAGATCAACATCGCCGACGCCAGCGCCATGCAGATCAGCGATCTTGCGCAGTGGGTCACGGAGTTGGACGAGGCCTCGGTCGGGCCCTTGCTCAAGGCGTTGCGCCACACGCTCGACTCATTCGTCGACATCGGCCTGGGCTACCTGTCCCTCGACCGGCCGGCGGGCACGCTGTCGGGCGGAGAGTCGCAGCGGGTCAAGATGATTCGTCATCTCGGGTCATCGCTGACCGATGTGACCTACGTGTTCGACGAGCCGACGATCGGCCTGCATCCACACGACATCGCGCGGATGAACGACCTGCTGCTGCGGTTGCGCGACAAGGGCAACACCGTGCTGGTCGTCGAGCACAAGCCCGAGGCCATCGCCATCGCCGATCACGTCGTCGACCTGGGTCCGGGTGCCGGCACGGCCGGTGGGCAGGTGGTGTTCGAGGGCACCGTCGAACAACTGCGGAAGAGCGACACCCTCACCGGGCGCCATCTCGACGATCGCGCCGCACTGAAGGAGACGGTGCGGAGATCGTCGGAGATGTTGCAGGTACGGGGCGCGAACACCCACAACCTGCAGGACGTGGACGTCGACATCCCGCTCGGCGTGCTGGTGGTCGTCACCGGGGTGGCGGGTTCGGGAAAGAGTTCACTGATTCACGGGTCGGTGGCCGGAAAAGACGCGGTGGTGGCGATCGATCAGTCACCGATCCGCGGATCGCGGCGCAGCAATCCGGCGACGTACACGGGGTTACTTGAACCGATCCGCAAGGCGTTCGCGAAGGCCAACGGCGTCAAGCCCGCTCTCTTCAGCGCGAACTCCGAGGGCGCCTGCCCAGTCTGCAAGGGTGCAGGCGTCATCTACCTGGATCTCGCGATCATGGCTGGCGTCGCCAACCCCTGTGAGGAGTGCGAGGGCAAACGGTTCGACTCCTCGGTGCTGGAGTACCAGCTCGGTGGACGTGATATCAGCGAGGTTCTCGCGATGCCGGTGGCCGAGGCGGTGGAGTTCTTCGCCGACGGCGACGCGAAAGTGCCCGCCGCGCACAAGATCCTCGCCCGCCTCGACGACGTCGGGCTGAGCTACCTCACGCTCGGCCAGCCGCTCACCACGCTGTCCGGTGGTGAGCGGCAACGGCTCAAGCTGGCCAGCCACATGGGGGACAGCGGTGAGGTCTACATCCTTGACGAGCCGACGTCGGGCCTGCATCTCGCCGACGTCGAGCACCTCCTCGGCCTACTCGACCGGCTCGTCGACTCCGGCAAGTCGGTGATCGTCATCGAGCACCACCAGGCGGTGATGGCGCACGCCGACTGGATCATCGACCTCGGCCCGGGCGCCGGGCACGACGGAGGCCGCATCGTGTTCGAGGGAACACCCGCCGACCTCATCGCCGATGGCTCGACGCTCACGGGCGAGCATCTGGCGGCCTATGTGGGCACCTGACGCGGCGCGTTGTGCGAAGTCACTCCTTGTGCGCGATTACCAGGAAGGCCGGAAGTGACGTGTGCGCCTGCTCGTCGGCCCCGGTACGCGGTGCCGCGGATCCGCCTGACAGCTGTGCGCTGGTGGCATAGAGCTTGGCGGGCCGAATCTCGTCGATCTGCCAGTGCTGCGAAATCTCCTCGCGCAGCACATCTTCAGTGAACTGGGTGGGCCCGGGTCCGTCGTGGTCACCGAACGCGCCAGCGCCGAAGGCCAGGATGTAGAACGACGCGCCCGGCGCGGCCGCGCGGTACACGGAACGCAGGTAACCGTCGCGCAGCTCGGCGGGCAGCGCATGCAGGAGCCCGCTGTCGAAGATGGTGGAGAAGCGGCCGTCGAACCCCGTGAACGAGGTGATGTCGGCTTCGATGAACATCGCGTTGGTCAGACCACGCGCCTGCGCGGTCGCGGTGGCTGCCGCCACCGCCGTGGGCGTCAGGTCGATTCCGGTCACCGTGTGGCCGCGTGCCGCCAGCTCCAAGCCCAGCTCGGCGTACCCGCATCCCGCGTCGAGGACCTCGCCGCGGACGGTGCCGTCCTGATCGATCAACGCGCGGTACTCGGGCTGGGGCTCGCCGATGTTCCAGGCCGGTTCCTGCTCCTGGCGGTATGCGAGGTCCCAGTCGATGTTGTGTGTCATTGCGCGTTTCCTTTCGCCGACGCTTCCACCGGGCGGTCACCCGGGTGTAGTTCAATTTCAAACTATATCAACACGGCGCGGGCAATCAGCTATTCCCAGTGGGATTAGGTATGCAGTGAACTCCAGAATGGGATAGGATTCAGATTTGAATCAGTTATCCGAGAAGGGGGTGAGCCGGATGGCCGGGAGACTGTCTGCAGCCGAGGAGCGGGCCTGGGGTCCGTTCATTGAGGGCAGCCTGCGACTGGAGACCAGGCTTGACGAGCGCCTTCGTGCCAGCGCGGGACTGTCCCTGATCGACTATCACCTCCTGATGGTGCTTTCCAGCGCCCCGCAGCACCGGCTGCGCATGAGTGAACTCGCCGACCGCATGGTGTTCTCCCGTAGTCGGATCACCTATCAGATCGACTCGATGGCCAAACGCGGACTCGTCGTCCGCGAGCCGGCCCCCGAGGACGGTCGTGGCTACCGGGCTGTGCTCACCGCCACCGGTGTGGAGACGCTCCAGCAGGCGATGCCCCACCACGCGGAATCGGTGAAGGAGTTGTTCCTCGATCACCTCGAGGAGGACGAACTGCGCTGTATTGAACGAATTTTCACAAGACTGCGCGATCAGGAGCAATCAGACGAGATGAGGAGATCATCATGACGTTCACGCCCGCTGAACTGGCCTACCTGCGCGAGCAGCCCATCGGACGGCTGTGCACGATCGGGCCGGCGGGTGACCCGCAGATTCGACCGGTCGGGGTTCACCTCGGCCCAGACGGCGCGACCATCGACATCGTCGGGCACGCCCTGGCGACCACCCAGAAGTGGCGCAACGTCATTCGCAACCCGCGGGTGGCGTTAATCGTCGACAACGTGATCTCCGTGAAGCCGCCGAAGGCCCACGGCATTGAGATACGGGGTGTGGGGACGGTGCTGCCGGGGGAGGGCACCACCGAGGGCGGGCTATCGGGTGACATCATTCGGATCACCCCGCGACGAGTGGTGTCGTGGGGCCTGGATGGCGATGCCACCACGGCACGGAACTTTGAGGGTTCGGCCGACTAGGACAACCCCGCGATCACCTAGCCCTCTGATCTTCTCCTCGATCACGTCGACCTGGCGCTTGATACTGCTATGCCAGTCCCGGTTTCCGCTTCCAGCGGTGACGATGGACGCCTGGTCGAGAGGCAACACGCCCCGGTGAAGCCGCACGGTCACCCGTCTCCATGCGCTTCGGCCGCGGCGACGAGTCGGTCGGCAAGCTCGGCCGGATGCGACAGCATGGCCATGTGCCCGCCGGGGGTCGTCACGGGTTCGATCCCGAGCCGGTCGGCGACGACCCCGCGCATGAACTCCTCCGGGAAGAAACGGTCGTCACGGAAGAGCACGAAGCTCGTCGGGAGCTGGGGGAGTGCTGCCGCGGGCCACGGTTTCAACGACGGCGTGTCTGACTGAGCGCGTTCGACCTCTTCGGCAATCACCGCGGCGTCGACACCGTTGTAGAACAGTGCGTCCATGTCGTCGGGGTCGTATCCGCCCGCAGCGGCGGCAGCACGTTGTGCGTCGTCGCACCCGGTGGCGCTCCACCAGTCGCTCGGACGTTCGCCGGGGCGGGGGAGCATCGCCGAGACGTAGATCAGTGCAGACGCATTGACCCGCGTGCAGGCGAGCGCTCCGGTGAACCCGCCAAAGGAATGCGCGACGACGATCGGCCGCGCGCCATCGCTGTGGTGCTGGCTGGCGACGGCGTCGGCGTAGTCATTGAGATCGGCCGAATCGTCCTCGCAGGGCAGGTCAACGGCGATGCCGCGGTGCCCACGATCGGCCAACTCGGCCACGAGGAACCGCCAGTACGAGGGGTCGGAACCGCCGCCGGGGACCAGCAGGAAGGTCGTCATCTAGTAACGCTCCATTCAGTTGTGCACTCCGACAGGCATGTCCGATCAGTCGCGTTTCGCCTCGTAGCGCAGCAGGACCGTGCCGCAGGGGAAGGTGCGGTTCTCCAACAGTCGCAGTGAGATCCATGACGGCAGGGTCGGGAAGAACGGTGTGCCGCCGCCCACGGCGGTGGGCGCGAGCACGATCCGGTATTCGTCCACCAGTCCGGCCTGCACGATCGGTGCGGCCAGTGTCGCACCGGCTACCTCCAGGCTGCCGTCGGTTTCGGCTTTCAGCTTCGTCACCACCTCGACCGGGTCGCCACGTTCCAGGCGGGAGTTCCAGTCGACGGACTCCAGGGTTCGCGAGAACACGACCTTGGGCATGTCGCGCCAGACGCGGGCGTAATCAACGATCATTGGGGTGGCGTCCGGGGCCTTGTCGGCGGTCGGCCAGTAGGCGGACATCAGTTCGTAGAGCCGCCGCCCGTAGAACGACAGTGCGGTCTCCCGCTCGAAGTCGTTCCAGTACTGGTGCAGTTCTTCGCTGGGATCGGACCAGTCGATGTTGCCTTGTGCGTCGGCGATGTACCCGTCCACCGACACATTGAAGCCATAGATGAGTTTGCCCATACCGATCAGACTGCACCGGAGAATGAAACTCATCGAGACGCCACGCGGGATGTTGTCGCTCCCCGGTTTCCGGGTCCGGCCGCTTGTCGTTCACCCGCGGCGCTTGGTGCAACCCGGCTTGCGCCTCAGAGGGCCGACTGCGCCTATGGAGACCCGTTGGTCGGACCGATCAGCTCACACAGTTCTTCCATCACCATGCGACGGAGCTCCTCGCGCGGGAAAGTGCTACCGCTGGATGCGACACCCGGCGACGAGTTCTGCCGCCGCATCACGGGCCCTCGTACCCGTGCTGTGGGGACGAGATGCCGGGCGACTTGATCGAATTCGCCAAGGAATCGGTCAACGTCGGACTGGTCGAAGACGAGGGGAGGCCTGACCTTGATCACGTTGCCGAACTGCCCGGCCGAACTGGTCAGAACCTTGCGTTTGCGGAGTTCGTTGACGAACGTGGCTGTCGTCTGAGCGTCGGGGACCTTGGTGTCCAGGCTGCCGACGAACTCGACGCCGAGGTACATTCCGGCGCCTCGGACGTCGGCAGGCACGTTGTTCCGAGCCAGGATCTCGCGCATGCCATCAAGGAGCTGTGTGCCCTTGTTGTGGGCGTTGGCGATGAGATCCTCGTCGCGGATGATGTCGAGGACAGCGTGTGCCGCGGCTACTGGCGCGTTCTCGCCACCAAAAGTGTTGAAATAGGCCACGTTCTGCCCGAAGGCGTCAACGACTGACCTTTTGGCGACGACACCGGCGATCGGCATGCCGTTACCCATTGGCTTGCCCATGGTGATGATGTCGGGCGTGATATTGCTTCGCTGATATCCCCACATCGCCGCACCGGTGCGGCCAAACCCCGGTTGGACCTCGTCACTGATGAACAGGCCCCCGGCCGCGTGCACGATATCGATCGCCGCAGCGAGAACTCCAGTGTCGGGATAGATGCCGTCCGACGAGAAGAGACTGTCCACGACGAACGCTGCGAGTTTGACGCCGTGCCGCTGTAGATCGTCGATCGCGGCTTGGAGGTGATTTGCGAACCACTCCGCAATGCTCTGACTGGGTTGTCGAAACGTGTCGGGTGCCGGCACCAGACGAACGTCGGGCGCGAGAACCGTGCCCGGACCTGACGAGGGCGACCAGGACGCCACGTCGCGGGTGCACCCGTGGTAGGCGTAATCCGTCACAATGACGCCGGTCCCGCCTGTGGTCTGGCGTGCCATACGCACAGCGAGGTCATTCGCTTCAGATCCGGTGCAGGTGAACATGACGTTCTCGAGCGCGTCGTCGTGAACTGACACCAACTGCTCGGCGTACTCGATGATGTCGCGTTGTAGGTAACGCGTGTTGGTGTTGATCATCCGCAGTTGACGCGTGACGGCATCAACGACCCGCGGGTGATTGTGCCCCACGCTCGCCACATTGTTGTAGGCGTCCAGATACTCGTCGCCGTGAACGTCGATGATCTTCGTACCCAGCGCACGAACTGGCTGAAACGGCATCTCGTAGGACAGCCGGTAGGCAGAACCCATGACGCGTTGACGTCTCTCGACCAGGCTCCTCGTCTCGTCGTCGAGGTCAGTCTGGTCAGCCGGTGAAAAAGCGTTGAGGGCGATCACCTCGACGGGACGCGGAGCCTGGTCGGAACTGCGTTGGGTCATCGGGAAATCACTCTCCTGTAGACGGGCAACCGTGATCACAACCCACTTACCGGACATCAGACTCTGGTTGGTCCGGCGAAGCCCGTCAGCAGTCCGCTGCCGATGGGCCAACCGTATTTATAAATGGTTGTTAAACGGTCGGACCAAATCTATCCAACCGACTCTGAGGTGTCAAGAAGCTCGCGGATGAGTAGCCGCGGATAGCGTTGTTGGGACGGCGGCAGCACGGGGTACCAGCAAGAAAGTGGTCATCGCGTCGTGTTCCGTTCGGTATGCACTCCGACAGGCGCCGTCGCACCTGTAGCCACGCTCCGAATGTCGAGGGTGCGATCTGGATGAGCCGGCCGAGTGGCGTTGCGCGGCATTTCGCCGCAACCCGGTAGGTCACAGCGAAAGCGATGGCCAGGGGATTGCCGGTGGTCGGAGTCAAGTGGCGGATTCGCTGTGCTGCGGCCCGTTACGGGTACGCATCGCTTCGCTTTCGCTGCCTTCGCTCGCACGTGCGCTGCCCTCGTCAGGACGGGCGGAACGACCCAACGTGTCGGAAACGGTCGACATGTCGGATAGTTCCACGCCTTCGTGACCTCGCCGACACCGCCGAGGAGGACCAATGACAGGCACCGACACCACCGCGATCGTCGTCGACCAGTTCGTCGCCGCGCCAACGCAGAAGGTGTGGCGTACCTTGACCGAACCGGCGCTGCTGGCGAAATGGTGGGCGCCGGGCGATATCTCGGCCACACCGGGCCACCGGTTCCATCTCGGCATGCCTGGCTGGGGTTCGGTGCCGTGCGAGATCCTCACAGCCGAGGCGCCCACCCTGCTGGTGTACACGTTCACCGAGAACTGGACGCTGACCTGGCGACTGGAAGCCGAGGGCGCCGGAACACGGGTGTTCCTGGAGCATTCCGGGTTCGACCTCGGTGACAAGCGAATGGCAGACGCGTTCACTCGGATGGGCCCCGGCTGGCGCGACCAGGTGCTGCCCCAACTGGCGGACGTCGCAGCACGCGCTGCATAGGCGACGCGACCCGGCCCAGCCACCGGCGCTCAGTACATCGGCGCCGGAGGTTGGGCCAGTCGGCTGACCGCAAACGCTGCGGCCTGATCAACCATCCCGTTGACCGCGTACTGCCCGTGCGCGCCGTTGACGCCGGGCACTGAACCACCCGAGCAGACATTGTCACCGGGGGCGCAGAATTCAAGAGACTTTGCGGTGTACATCGGTCCGACATCGACTGCCGGTGCGCCATACTTCACCAGCGATTGACCCGCCGGTGTCCCGAAAAGCACAACAGCATCAACGTGTTCGGCAGCGTCGGCCGATATCGAGGGCGCAGGCCCGGCGCCCACCCCAGCGGGCAGGCCTGATGTGACGAAGGCCGTGACGACGGCTCCCTGCGAGTACCCGCCGAGGACCATCCGGGTCTGCGGGCACACCGACGTCACGCCCTGCACGTGGTTGGCTTCATCTCGTACGCCATCGACGACGTTCATCGTGAACGCCTGACCGTCGGCGAAATTGCTGCTGGCGGGATAGTTGACTCCGTACCCGCCGACGGTGCGAGGGAATGCCTGCGCCCGAAGGGAGTCGATGAATCGCTGACCTACGGCTCCTAGTCCGGGCTGCTCTCCGGTGCCTCTCGCGAACGCAACGCCGATGTCCGGGCACGGTTCTGCGGTGCCAGTCGGGGCCACCGCGGACAGACCCGCCAGGGTTAGGACAATCGCCACGACCAGGCGGTGGACGGTCGGCTGACCAGAGATCACTTCTGCCTCCCCAGGAGAAGGTCATGCGCGGCCGGTTGTTCACCCCCACGCACCGATCGGCTCGTTGCCGAGGCAACACTGATCAGCGTAGGTGGACCGATGGTCCGTCGGGCCAGAACCGGTCGTGGGGGCGGAGTACATCGGGTTGCGGACCCATCGGTTGAATCCGGTGACGACCAGGTGTTCGGTCTGGTAATCCAGTCTGCTCCTTGTCGCAAAAACCGGTTGGCAGACAATGACGACCGCTGCTACTTTCCCGTGACCGTGCAAGCGAACGAGGAGGTGGTACCCGTGAACGTATCGACGTGGGTGCTCCTCCTCGGGGACACGGTCGGGCGATAGGTCGTCCGGGAGCGCCGTTCAACGAGCTCTCCCGAAAGGCACGACCATGCACTTCACTTCTGAGCAACGCAGCGAGGACGGCAGCCTCGAACGCGAGTTCACCCTCGGCGGTGTCCCAGGCATCCTGTGGACGCCAGCGTCCTCGCCATCGCCGCTGGTCCTGCTCGGCCACCCCGGCGGACTGCGCAGGATGTACCCGCGGCTTGCGAGCCGGGCCCGCCAATTGTCGGCGAACGGCATGGCCGCAGCCACCATCGAGCTCCCCGGGAGCGGTGACCGCCCCCGATCGGCCGACGCCGAGCGGGCCCGCTCTGATCTGCATCGGGCGCTGGCGGTGGGGGAGCCGGTCGACGAGATCGTCGCGCGGCTTGTCATCCCCCTGGTCGAGAAGGCGGTCCCGGAATGGCAGTCGACCATCGACGCGCTCCTGTCACTGCCCGAGGTCAGCGGTCCGATCGGATACTCGGGCGGGGTGACCGCCATCGGCATCCGGCTGGTGGTGGTCGAACCGCGCATCGCGGCCGCCGGCCTGTTCGCCGGGAGTTTCGTGCCCCGCTCCATGTTCGACGAGGCCCGCCAGGTGACGATTCCGCTGCACGTCCTGCTGCAGTGGGACGACGAGGGAAACGACCGGCAGCTGGCACTGGACCTGTTCGACGCCTTCGGCTCCGAGGAGAAGACGCTGCACGCCAACATGGGCGGGCACACCGGCGTCCCGCAGTTCGCGGGCGACGACGCGGCCCGCTTCTTCGCCCGGCACCTGACGTGAGGCCAAGTCCGACAGGCCTGCAGCAGACCGTGGGCGCATTGGTCGGCGCAATCTCGTCGACCCGTTCGTGGAGCTCATCGAGGCATATGGCTGCATCGCGAGCGCAAGTGCGCTAGTCCCGTCGGATTGAGACGTTTCGTCCGGTGATGTCCTCGATTCTGTTGCGGCAGTCGGCAAGCGGGTTATCCGCCAGACAGACCTGCTGGATCTGATCACCGTCGTACCTGAGCATCCCTGTTCCAGCGTGGATGCCGGTGTGGAAATCGCACCCTTCCGTGAGCGGTGAGGGCGTGTCTCAATGCGCCACATCAGACACAACGGTGGCGCAACTCTGCCGGCTACGCGTCAACGGTTGCGCAGGACGCAGTTGTTTGAATAGTATTCAAACAACTTTTGGAGAGGGGAGTGCGCTGAGTACTCGACCGCTTTACTACTGCCTTGCCCAGCACCCACCCGCCGCAAGCCTCGAGGCTTTTCGGGACGAGGTGCGCCAACTGTGCGCGGACTACCCCGCGGCGAGACTTGTCGTGTTCCCCGAGATGCATCTCTGTGGGGGAGTTCCGAACTCACCGCTCGCAGAGGCCGAGCCGTACATCGAGAGCGCTGGCGGGCCGCGGGACCGGGCGCTCGAACAGCTCGCACGAGAGCACCAGATCTGGTTGATTCCGGGCAGTGTGTTCGAGTGCGCAGAGGACGGCACGGTCGCCAATACCGTCTCGGCCTACTCACCGGACGGACACAGAGTCGCGACATATCGCAAGGTATTCCCCTGGCAGCCGTATGAAAGAACCTCGCCCGGTGGCGAATTCACCGTGTTCCGTCTCGGCGAGTACGGAACAGTCGGGCTGTCGATCTGCTACGACATCTGGTTTCCCGAACACGGTCGACAACTGGCCTGGCTGGGGGCGGACGCCATCATCAATGTCGCCCGCACCACGACCTCAGATCGCGCACAGGAACTCATTCTCCTGCAGGCAACGGCGATCGCGAACCAGGTTGCGGTCCTTTCTGCGAACGCTCCGGCACCGGGTGGACGCGGGCAGAGCATCGCCTACGACGCCGAAGGGCGGCTTCGGGTTCGCAGCGTCGATGCGTCGACGGAAACCCTCAGCGACGTACTCGATCTCTCGGAGTCGTCGCGGGTGCAGCGCGATGGAACGGCCGGCCTCAACCGAGTCTGGTCCCAACTCGACACCACGACCACCAGCCTTCCGATGTACCGCGGTGGGCGCATCCAACCTCGCCAGTCCTGAGCGAGCAGCCTTGTTCGAGTCCCCAGATGCAAAGGAGCATCATGTCATTGACCAGTAGCCAAGCCGCGGTGAAGCCAACGCAATCCCAATTGGGACTGTCATCTCTTGTGTTGTTCGGAATCGCCTACATGGCTCCGGCGGTCGTGCTTGCCACGTTCGGAATCATCTCGGAAGTCAGTTCTGGTACCTCGTCGGGAAGCTACATGCTTGCCACGGTGGCGATGCTCCTGACTGCGATCAGCTACGCCACGATGTCGGCTAGGTTCGCGCTCTCCGGTTCCGCATACAGCTACGTCCGCAAGACGCTGGGGGCCCACACAGGGTTCATGGCGGGCTGGGTCTTGATCCTCGACTACTTCTTCCTGCCGATGGTCATCTTCCTCATCAGTGGTTCGTTTCTCAGCGCGCAGTTCGAGGCGGTGCCGTTCTGGGTCTGGATCGTGGCGCAGGTGCTCATCGTCTCGGTCGTCAATGTGCTGGGCATTCGGGTGGCGGACAAGGCGAACTTTCTCCTCCTGAGTTTCGTTGCCCTGGTTCTGATCTGCTTCGTCGCACTGTCCCTGAGAACCGCTGCGAGCGATGGCGGAGCGTCGGTTCTCAGTCCCTTCTGGAACATGGACAGCTCACTGGCGGGAGTTGCGGCGGGCGCGGCGATCGCCTGCTACTCGTTCCTCGGTTTCGACGCGATCACGACTCTGACCGGCGAGGCAAGGGACCCGCGACGCTTGATCCCACGCGCGATCGTCATCGCGACACTGGCAATGGGACTGATCTTCACCGTGGTCAGTTTCGCCGCCGAGCTGGTTCTCCCGCTGACCGTCGTCAACGATGTGGATTCGGCTGCGTTCGACATCGCGGCGCAAGCCGGCGGGAATCTTCTGTCGGCGACGATCGTCGCGGCGCTCGTGATCGGAGGGTTCGCGTCGTCGATTGCCGCGCAGGCGGGTGGCTCGCGATTGCTGCTCACTATGGGACGTGACGGAGTTCTGCCGAAGAAGTTCTTCGGATACCGCCATCCCAAACTCGGAACTCCGGTTCTGAACATCGCGCTGATCGGTGCCGTCGGACTTTTTGCCACCCAGATGACGCTGACCACATCGACGTCGTTCATCAACTTCGGTGCGTTCACCGCGTTCACCGCGGTGAACCTGGGCGTGTTGGTGCTCCTGCTCCGAGACAAGGCGAGTGGACCCGCTCGTTGGGCGCGCGTCCTGCTCGCGGGTGCCGCCATCGCCATCACCGTCTACTTCCTGATCAGCCTGGACACCCACGCGGTCACGCTCGGGGCTGGCTGGCTGGTCGCCGGTCTGGTCTACCTCATCGTCCTCACACGTGGCTTCTCGCGTCCGCCGCCGGAGATCACCTCAGAAGCAGGCTGATTCGATGCCGACGCCGCTGCGATAGACTGCCTGTCAGTAGTCACAGGGAAGGTCGCGGCATGGCTCGCCCGAGTAACCAGAAGAAGCGACGCGAAGAGATCGTGGCCGCCGCCACAGCGGCGGTCCACAAACACGGTGCCGCCGGGATCAACCTCAAACGCATCGCTGAAGCCGCAGACATGTCGTCGGCGTTGTTGCTGTACTACTACTCGGATGCCAACGACATTCTCGCCGAGGTGTATCGGTCCGCGACCAAGCAGTTCCTCGACGAGAGAGAGCGGCTCGTCGCGAAAGAGACGCTCCCGCTGTCGATGCTCAGCCGGTGCATCGCATTGGGCACCCCCTATCCGGGAAAGCGTCGTGAAGCGGCACGGATTCTCTACGAAGTCGCTCCGGTGATCGTGGACGAACCCACCGCTGCGAGTTGGAGCCGGCGCTTCTTCAGCGGCCAGGCCGAGCTGTACCAGAGAATCGTCGAGGCGGGGATTGCCAGCGGCGACTTCTCGCCACTGCTTCCTCCCGCCAAGATCGCCACAGCCATGGTGGCCCTCGAAGACGGCCTCGCCATACACGCGATGACCGGTCTGTTGACTGCCGAGGAAGTCGAGGCGGATCTGCTCGCGCACGCCGAGGCGCTGCTGGGCATCGCCTCACCTGGATGGGCCGATCGCGCCGATGAAGACAGTGAGAACCCAAGCCTCTCGGTTTAGGCGCGGTCCCTCCAATCAGCTGCGTCGAGGGCGGGCGCCTCCGCCGTGGACGATGTCGGCTCGGTCGGGGTCCCATCGATTACGGAACACCACATCTGTGATGGGCCGCCGACGAACCGGACCGTGACGTCCACGGGGCCAGCCGACGACGACATGTCCCGCGAGGAACCATTCGTCGGGAATGCCAACCGCCTCGCGGAGCACCTGCTCGCCGTCATAGGACGCCCAACTCGTGAAGCAAGCCCCGAGTCCCTGGGCACGCGCCGCGAGGTGGAAGTTCTGCATCGCCGGGTAGATGGACCCCGCCTGTAGGTACTCGGAGGCGAACCCAGTCTTGAACGCGGTGAACAGGACCGAGGTGTATTCGCCGGCGCGATCGTGCAATTCGTAGGTGGAGCGGTTGTTACGCGCTGCGCGACCTTGATCGTTGTCGGCGGGCCTGTTCATCCCATAGATCTTCTCGATGGTGTCGAGCGCCATCCCGGCTGCTGCGGCGACGGCGCTGCGCTGCTCAGGCGCGTCGAGGACGATGAACCGCCAGAGTTGTGCATTGGCACCGTTTGGCGCCCACGTGGCTGCCTCGAGGCAGCGTTCGAGTGTCTCGTCGTCGACGGGCTCGTCGGTGAACCGACGGATGGATCGCGCGGTGGATAGTGCTTCCCAGACGTCGTTGGTCGGATGAGGCATGTCATTGGTGTACTCGACAGCCGCTGGGATGTCGAGCCTTTGCGACATCCTGGGACTTGTCGTGTGGTGACCGCGCTCGCCGACCAATTGGCCACCGAGTGCCGTGACGGGAAGGTGTCAAGATCTGTATCCAATCAACGAGGTGAGAGGTAGTGCGGAAACACCGGACATGTCGGGCACTTCCGACATATCGTTCTGCCTATGCCGACAGGCGAAGTGTTCGGCGTGGTAAATCAATGTTCCTGTGCCACAACACAATACGTCACAGTGACGTATTGTGGGCGCGTGTGTGGACGGTGGAAGTGTGGCCAGGCGGGGCGGCTGGGGTCGCTGAAGGTGTCGTCGTTCTCATGCAGGATGCGGATGGACTTCGGTCCAACGACGTGCAGCGCCAGGGGCTCCGTTTCGTCGACGGTGCCGCCGAATGGGGGAGATATGTCGTAGCTGAGGCGCGGTGAAGCCATCGCCGCCGAAGACGCGAATTTGCATCCTCGGATTCCCAACGGGTGTGCGCCGTCGGCTCATCGAGTCCCGCATGTGGTTCTGATAGTCCGTGCGGTCCACGTTTCCGCGATCATGGTCCTGACGTCCATGGCAACGCGGTATGCCAATACCCCTGCGCCACAGAGTAATTCGTCACAGTGACGTATTGATGGCGAGAGTGCGGTTGGTGTAGGCGTGGTGCGGCAAGGCGGTTGGTGCCCTTGGTGGCGTCTTGCTTTCTCGTGCAGGATGCGGATGGCCTTGGGTCCGCCGACCGCAGCTCCGCAAGTTCCGTATCGTCGGCGGCAAGGACAGCCGATTGGCACCGTGGGCAGGGTGGTCGACTCGATGCGGGATCTCGGCCTCGGCGGCAGGATGACTCTGACGATCGACGCAATCCCTGGTCAGAGAAATGCCGATAAGCCACATTATGTCAACTTAACGTTGCCGTTTTCATGTGATGAATCATGGAGTGTCCGAGTGACCCTCACCCGTCACGCCGGGGCAATTTGGTCAAAGCGCCAGGGTGTGGCCGGATGTCAACGGCCGGCGATCTTGGCGACACGCAGGCTCAGCGCCACCCCATCGAAAAACTCCACCGCAGCCCAGGACTAGCATTCGAGTTCGGCGGCGGTCGACGGTGGTACGCCCTCGTTGGTGCAATCGAACCCGCTGCCGTATTGCACTACGCGCCAACCGCCGCCGTCGTCGTGGAATAGCACGATGCTGGGGGGATTCGCATTGGTGACGGCCCTCGTGTCAATCAGGACCTTTGCCCAATCGCCGGAGCACAGCACCTTGTAGACGTCCCCGTAATCGCGTTGCGCGGCCGACTTCAAGACATCCGCCGTCGTCGACGAGCACCGGGATGCGGATTCACTCGGGGCAACGGGCGCGACCGCTTGGCCAGTAGGCGCGACGTCGTGCGAGACGCCCCCTCCGCAGGCGGTTACCAACGCGATGGCGGCCGCACAAAATGTCAAGTACTTGATCATTTCCATCGCACGATGTTCCTCGCCCCCGGACAGACAGCAGTAGCCGCGCCGCCCTGTTCCCTTGACGATTTACGGTACTTTGCGCCGTTCGGGCCGTACATCAGTTTGACCGCTTGTAAAAAATGAGACGGGTGCCCGCCCTCTGGACAAGAAGCTGCCGCTTGTCGTTGACTAAAGTACTCGGTCTTCATCTGATGAATCACGGGTGCTCTGAGCGGCCCTCACCCGCCATGTTGGAGTGATTTGGCCAAAGCGCTTCGACGCCAACATGGCATGGCTTCGAAGTCGTCTCGGAGCGTGCCGTCCTGCCTCAGCTGGTGCCGTCCTGCACCGGATAGTCGATGACGACCACACCGCCGGTGGCGTAGTTGACGACATCGGCGGCCAGCCGCTGGCCTTGCGGCGACGCCCGTGCCGCAGCCAATGCGGCGGCGTCAGCGAAGTCGGCTTCAAAGACCGCGAAATACGGCGCTTCTCCCTTGGTAGCCGCCACGTCGAAGCTGTAGCGCCACGCAAGCAGGCCGGGCCAATTCATGACCAGCGGAAGGTGGTTGTTCACGTAGTAGTCGCGGAAGTGGTCAGGGTCGGTGGGCTCGGGATATAGGACCAGTGTCTTATGCATGAGTGCCTCCTGCATCTACCGCGGTCGGTTGAATCGTCATATGCGCAGGTTAGGGGTTGGTGTGTGGGCGAGGGAAAGACCGGGGCGCGATAGACTTAGAACGTATCGTTATCAATCCGCAGGGAGGGCATGTGGCGCCGGACACGGTGAGCTTGCGGTACTTTCTGGTGCTGGCGCAGGAGTTGAACTTCACCCGCGCGGCCGCACGGATCGGTATCGCGCAGCCCGCACTCAGTGCCCGGATGCGTCGATTGGAGGCGGAACTCGGTACGAGCCTGCTGGTTCGCAACACGCGGAGCGTCGTATTGACCACGGCCGGTGCGGCTTTGGCAGAGTCCGCGCCGCCCGCGCTGGCGGCGCTGGACCGGGCATGGGACACCGCCCGGAGCGCTGGGGCTGGTGAACTGGGCACGCTGCGCATCGGATACAGCCTCAGCGCCGGGGCCGAGACGGTACCGGCCCTGGTGGACAGGCTCATTCGTAGCAGCCCGGGTCTCGAGGTCGGCGCGGTCCCGATGGCGACACCGGAGATCTCCCCCGCGGTCGCCGACGGCCGCATCGATGCGGGGATCACCCGCGGTGAACAGCCGGGTCGTGGCGTGCGCCGGTTCCTGCTGCGGCGTTTGCGCGTCGGGGTCCAGTTGGCGCAGCATCATCCGCTGGCCGAACACTCGGAGATCGGGATCGTCGACGCGGCCGCGTATCCGCTGCGACTCCCGGACCGTGCGGCCAACCCCGTGATCCACGATGAGCTGTCCGCATTGTTCCGAGACATCCGACCACGCCCCCGATTCCACACGCCCGCAGTCTCTTTCGACATGTCTCAGCGCGACCTACGCGACGGGCTCACCCTCGCTCCGGCCGGTGAAGCCGCGGTCACGACACAACCGGCCGATCTCACGTGGCGACCGCTGCAGGGCGCACCCACCTTGACCATCCACCTGGTCCTCCCGCGCGTGCAATCACCACTACACCGCCGCACCCGTGCCGTCGCCAAAACCCTCGCGCACGAGCTGCACTGGCTGCCGGACTGACACGCAGCAGGTCACGCGAGACGGATGTCTGCGGTGGCGAGGTCGAAGACCTTGCGCCCGGCGGATCAGCATCCGATGATGGCTCCAGGTCAGGTCAGGTCAGGTCAGGTCAGGTCAGGTCAGGTCCGAGTCGTACACCGCGGCGACGTCCTCGCCCAGCCCGAGATCTCGGCGGATACCGCGCCCTCGCCGGACGCCGAACCGGACAAGCACGGGCAACCGGCGGGAACGCCTGCCGTCAACGGCACCCATGACGTCGGTCGATGCTTAGCCCCGACCACTCTTCCACTGCTCCCCGAGGCTGGACGAGAGCCGTTCCCCGGCCTTCATCGCCTCGCCCACTGCCGGTGATGCATACCAGCCACATCGGCCCAACCTGTGCCGATGAATGGTTTCGCACTAACGGGGTTTGAGGACGCACGTCGTCGGGCAAGATCGACCTATGCGAAATCTTGTTGGCCGTTCGACCATCGCCATTCTTGCCGCCGCTCCGATTGCCGCCTTGTCGCTGTTCGGGGCCGGGATCGGTTCCGCAGAGCCCCTAAACTGCATCAACGGCCAGTTCTGGGATCCGATCACGAACACCTGCCAGACGCCGCGTCCGGCGGGAGACTGTGCGCCCGGTGAGTACTGGAACGCCCTGTCTAATGTCTGCCGGCCCCTGGGTCAGCTCTAGGCCGCTTCACTGCACGACCCTAGGTCAAAGATCCCCATGCCGCCATGATTGTGCTGTATTCCCAAGTGGTTTAACGGGTTTCGCTACCGATGATGAGTATGCCCGCAAGCCCTTGAGCGCATCCGGTAGGTCGTTGTTCCGCTTCCGTGGCGAGATTCTCAATAGAGGCCGGTCTGCTACACACCGCCGCGGCGCAGCATCCGCCCCTGCGCGGTCTGGAAGTCGATCTTCTTGCCGCGCAACCAGGTACTCGTCACGACACCGGCGAGTGCACGTCCGTCGTATGGGCTGATCGGGTTCTTGTGGTGCAGCTTGTGCACGTCGACGACCTGCGCAGAGTCGGGCTCGAAGATCGCGAAATCGGCGTCGTAGCCGAGCGCGATCTTGCCCTTGTTGTTTAATCCGGCGAGGGCTGCGGGTTTGGCCGCCATCCACTCGAGCACCTGCGTGAGTTCTATACCGCGACGCTTGGCCTCGGTCCAGATCAACGACAGGCCGAGCTGAAGCGACGCGACGCCGCCCCATGCAACGCCGAAGTCACCGTTCTCGACGTCCTTCAGGTCGATCGTCGACGGTGAGTGGTCAGAGACGATGCAGTCGATCGTGCCATCGAGCAGGCCCTGCCACAGAAGTTCCCGATTCGATGCCTCACGGATCGGCGGACAACACTTGAATGCGGTCGCGCCGTTCGGGATCTCCTCGGCCAGCAGGGTCAAGTAGTGCGGACAGGTCTCGACGGTGATCTTGACGCCGTCGCGTTTCGCGGTGGCGAGCATCGGCAGTGCGTCCGACGACGAAAGGTGCAGAATGTGAGCACGGACGCCGGTCCACCGAGCGCGTTCGATAACCTCCGCGATCGCCACGTTCTCGGCGCCGCGCGGCCGTGACGCGAGGAAGCGTTCGTATTGGTTGCCCTCGGCCGAGGGTGCTCGGTCGATGGCGCGGGAGTCCTCGGCGTGCACGATCATCATGGAGTCGAAGCCGGCGAGCACGGCCATGTCCTTCTCCATCTCGTCCGCGTCGAGATGCGGGAACTCGTCGACGCCAGAGTGCAGTAGGAAGCACTTGAAGCCGAACACGCCGTCGTCGTGCAGGCCGCGCAGATCGTCGGTGTTGCCGGGGATCGCGCCGCCCCAGAAACCGACGTCGATGTGTGTCTTGCCCGATGCCGCCGCACGCTTGGCGTTGAGTGCTTCGACATTGACCGTCGGCGGAATCGAGTTCAGCGGCATGTCGATCAGCGTGGTCACACCGCCCGCCGCCGCTGCGCGGGTAGCGGAGTCGAACCCCTCCCACTCGGTGCGGCCCGGCTCGTTGACGTGCACGTGCGTATCGACCAAGCCTGGGATCATCACCTGCTCGTCGGTGAGTTCGACGATCTCCGCGCCGACGAGGGCGCTGCCCAGCGGCTCGATCGCGACGACGCGACCGTCGCGGATACCGATCTCCCGGGCAACGATTCCCGCTGTCGTCAGCGTGCGCTCGCCACGGACCACCAGGTCGAATTCGGGCTGGTTGGACCGCTCCCCTGCGTCGGCGATCATCGGCGGCTCTCCATTGCTACGAACATAATTCCTCATCGTGGAAATGCAACTCCATACCGTGGCCGACTCTAGATGTGAGCGTTGACACAGTCAATCGCGCCAAAAGCTTGACAGCCGGTGTGTGGATGCGACTTACTTACTGAATCCGTGGAATATAACTTCCGCACAGTGGAATGTTTGCGGCGGCGTTGAGCGTCGTCGCTCCGACCGTGACAGGCGTATCGATGACCACAGAGTCCACCGGGCTAATTGGCGACTCCAACCGTACCGATGCAACCCCGTTCGCCGACGTGAGTCCGCATCTGTACAACCCCGATCTCGCGCCCACCAAGCGCGAAGGTCGACGGTGGAGTGCGTACAACATCTTCACCCTGTGGGCCAACGACGTGCACAGCCTGGGCAACTATTCGTTCGCCATCGGACTGTTCGCCCTCGGCCTCGGCGGGTGGCAGATCCTCCTGGCGCTCGGACTCGGCGGCATCTTCCTCTTCCTGCTGCTCAACCTGTCCGGGTTCATGGGTGAGAAGACCGGCGTCCCGTTCCCGGTGATGAGCCGCATCGCATTCGGCATCCGCGGCGCACAGATTCCCGCTCTCATCCGCGGCGCGGTCGCGATCGCCTGGTTCGGCATCCAGACCTACCTGGCGTCCGTGGTGCTGCGCATCATGATCATCGCGCTCGCGCCATCGGCGGCGACTCTCGACACGAACAGCGTCCTGGGGTTGTCGACGCTCGGCTGGATCTCGTTCGTCGCGCTGTGGGTCGTCCAGGTGATCATCGTCAGCTACGGCATGGAGATGATCCGCAAGTACGAGGCGTTCGCCGGCCCGGTCATTCTGTTCACGATGATCGCGCTCGCGATCTGGATGCTCAACAATGCCGACTGGACCATCGCGTGGACGACGCCCGATTCGCTGACCGGCGTCGACATGTGGCTGAAGATCATCGGTGGCGCCAGTCTGTGGGTCGCGATCTACGGCACGTTCGTCCTGAACTTCTGCGATTTCACTCGCAACGCGACGTCGAAACGGGCGATCGTGCGAGGCAACTTCTGGGGCATTCCGCTCAACATGCTGGTGTTCGGCGCCATCGTCATCACGCTGGCCGGCGCCCAGTTCCGCATCGACGGACGCATCATCGAAGCTCCCGCCGACATCGTCCAGGAAGTGCCGAACACCCTGCTACTGGTGCTCGCGGCACTCGCGTTGCTGATCCTGACCATCGCCGTGAACCTGATGGCCAACTTCGTCGCCCCGATCTACGCACTCAACAACCTGTTCCCCAAGCACCTGAACTTCCGTCGCGCAGCATTCATCTCGGCCGTCATCGGCCTGGTGATCCTGCCGTGGAACCTGTACAACTCCCCTGCCGTCATCAACTACTTCCTGGGCGGACTCGGCGCGATACTCGGTCCGCTGTTCGGCATCATCATGGCCGACTACTGGCTGGTGCGTCGTTGCAAGATCAACGTCCTGGCCCTGTTCACGATCGATGCAGACGGCGAATACCACTACGCCAAAGGCGTGAACGTGCGGGCCGTGATCGCCCTGGTGATCACGGCGGTGGTGGCCCTGCTGCTGGCGTTCGTCCCGGTGTTCGCGATCGTCTCGGAGTTCTCCTGGTTCATCGGCGCCGGACTCGGTGCGATCGTGTACCTGGCGGTTGCAGACCGCCGTGGACCGTTCAACGATGTCTCCGGCGAGCCCATCGCCGTGGCCAGCACGCACTAGTAGGGACCGCCATGAGAATCCTCGTAGCCAACGTCAACACGACGGTCTCGATGACCGAGGCGATCGCCGAGTCGGCGCGCGGTGTCGCGTCGCCGGGTACCGAGATCGTCGGGATCACACCGCGTTTCGGTGCGGACTCGTGTGAAGGAAACTTCGAGAGTTATCTTGCCGCCATCGCTGTCATGGATGCGGTCACGTCCTACCCCGAGCCGTTCGACGCGGTGATTCAGGCCGGCTACGGCGAGCATGGTCGGGAAGGTTTGCAGGAGTTGCTAGACGTCCCGGTGGTCGACATCACCGAGGCGGCCGCGTCGACAGCGATGTATCTCGGACACAAGTACTCGGTCGTCACCACGCTCGACCGCACCGTCCCCCTGATCGAAGACCGTCTCAAGCTCGCCGGCCTCGACGCACGATGCGCGTCGGTGCGGGCGTCCGGCCTCGGTGTGCTCGAACTCGAGTCGGATCCGGATCGGGCCGTCGAGGCGATCGTCCGCCAGGCGCGTGAGGCAGTCGAGAACGATCACGCCGAAGTGATCTGTCTCGGCTGCGGCGGCATGGCCGAACTCGAAGAGAAGGTGACGGCCGCGACGGGCGTCCCGATCGTCGACGGAGTCCGCTCGGCGGTGACCATCGCCGAAGGTCTTGTGCGGATGGGTCTGTCCACGTCGAAGGTGCGTACCTATGCGACTCCGCGCGAGAAGAAGGTCATCGGCTGGCCTTTTCAGCTGTAGGCCAACGACATAGACGAGACCCGGGCGGCTCCCTGAGGCGCCCGGGTCTCGTCGTGCATCAGAGCATGATCTGTCGGTTCACGTCCTTGTACAGCAGGTATCGGAAGTTGGACGGCCCGCCGGCGTAGCACGCCTGCGGGCAGAAGGCGCGCAGCGACAGGAAGTCGCCTTCCTGAACTTCCACCCAGTCTCCGTTGAGGTGATAGACCGCCTTGCCTTCCAGCATCAGCAGGCCGTGCTCCATGACGTGGGTCTCGGCGAACGGAATGGTCGCACCGGGTTCGAAGGTGACGACGTTGACGTGCATGTCGTACCCGAGGTCCTGCGGGTCGAGCATGCGTGTCGTGCGCCATTTGCCGTCGGTCCCCGGCATGGCTGAGGGTGCGATGTCCTGCTCGTTGCCGAACTTGACCGATACCGGGTGGCCCTCGATGGCCTCATAGCGTTTGCGGATCCAGACGAACGTCGCGTCGGCGTCGCCGTTGTTGTGGGCCGACCAGTCGGTACCTGCCGGAAGGTAGGCGAAGCCTCCCTCGGTGAGTGTCTGCGACTGACCTGCCGCGTCGACCGTGAGCGCACCGGAGGTGACGAACAGGAAGCTCTGCACCTCGGGCTGCGGCTCGGGTCGCTGCGCCCCGCCGCCCGGCTTGACCTCGACGATCGCCTCGTAATACGTCGTCGCACCACCGGCAACCGGTCGGTTGACGATCCATGCGCGTGTATCGGTCCACTCCGGGAACACCGAGGTGACGATGTCCGAGAGGACGCCGCGCGGGATCACCGTGTAGGCCTCGGTGACGATGGCGCGGTCGGTCAGCAGATCGGTCTGCGGTGGCAGGCCGCCGCGGGGCGTGTAGTACGACGCAGTGGTCACTGGTGGCTCCTGGTTGGGCGGCCGAGCGCGATGTCGCGCACGGTGGACATGGAGAGATCGGTGGCGGTCTCGATCTCATCGACGGTGAGGGCGCCGCACACGCGGCCACGATGGATCACGTTGGCGAGCGCGCGGGCGGTGGCCGGCTCGTCCATGACGGCCGAGTCGAGCCGATGGACATAGTTGCGCAGGCGTGTCGCGGCCGCCGCGAAGGCGCCACGGTAGAACGCGTAGGTCGCCAGGTAGCGGGTGACAAGTTGGGCGGGGTGCATGTCCCAGCCCTGGTAGATGCCGCGTTCCAGGTGGCGCCGGACGAGGCGCGCGTGCAGCTTCCAGGCCATGGCGACGTTGTCGGGGTCGCCGACCGGCAGGATGTTGGTCGAGCCATCGGACAGGTGAACACCGGTGCCTGCCACGGCTAGCTGCATGACGTTCTTGGCGTGGTCTGCCGCCGGATGCTCCATCGACTGATATGCGGCGGCGATACCGAGGGACGCCGAGTAGTCGTAGGTCCCATAGTGCAGCGAGCTGACGCGGCCCTGGCCGGCGTGGATGAACTGGGCAACGGGTGCCCGGCCATCGGCGCCGAGGATCGCCTGCGGTGTTTCGACCTGCACTTCGAAGCGGATGCGGCCGGCCGGCAGTCCGTTCGCACGCTCGAGCGCGCTCGCGACGACGACCATCGCCTCAACCTGGTCGACGGACGTCACCTTGGGGAGGGTGAGGGTGAGGCCGTCGGGCAGGCCGCCGGAGTCGGCGAGTCCACTGACGAACATGTCGAGCGTGCGCAGTCCGCGCGCACGGGTGCCTGCTTCGAAGCACTTGAAGCGGGTGCCGACGAACGGCGTCGAGGTGCCCGCGTCGAGCGCGATCCGCAGTGCGGCGATCGCCTGTGCGACATCGGCATCCTCGGTCGCGTCGTCGAAGGTGCCGTAGCCGTCCTCGAAGTCGATGCGGAGGTCTTCGATCGGCTCGGTGGTCAGCTTGTCCTCGACGAGGGCTGCCAGAGTCTCCGGCGCACAGTCGGTTCCGCTGCTCGCACCGACGAGTACGGCCACCGCGTCGAGCCCGCCCACGTGCTTCGCGGCTGCTAGGGCGGTCGATCCCCAGTCAGCGGGCATCGTCGCCGAGTACCGGTTACCCGGAATGTAGACGGTGTGGACCGGCTGCCGACGGCCGTCGTCGCCGGGGTATCGGTTGACCAATTGTGCGTCGGCGGCCGAGAGGCGGCGGTCGACGTCGGCCAGCACCCCATCGTCGAGGCGTCGTGTCACAGATGTGCCTCCCCTGTCTGGAAGTTCCCGTAAGAACAGAATTCCACATTGTGGAGTTTAACGCGAGTGTAATCGGTGCACGATGTGCGTTTCTTTTTCGAAACACTTATTCCATATTGCGGAAATGATCGTGCGCATGTTGGATGGAACGACAATCGTCGGCCGGGAGTGGACTGAATGGCGGAGAAGACAGGCGGCGTGCAGTCGGTGGAGCGCGCGTTCGAGTTGATGGAGTTGATCGGGCGTGCTGGAGGAGAGTGCTCGCTGACCGAGTTGTCGGCGGAGTCGCCCTTGCCGCCGCCGACCATTCACCGTTTCCTGCGCACACTGGTCGGAATCGGCTACGTGCGCCAACTGCCCAATCGCCGCTACGCACTGGGGCCGAGATTGATTCGGCTCGGTGAAGTGGCGAACCGCCAGCTGGGCGCGGTCGCCGCCCCGGTGCTGCAGTCGTTGGTCGACGAACTGTCGGAGACGGCAAGTCTCGCAGTGCTCGACGGTGACATGGTGATCTACACCGGACAGGTTCTGCCTCCGAAGCTGATGCGGACGGACAGTGAGGTCGGCAAGCGCGTCGGTCTGCACACAACCGGTGTGGGCAAGGCGGTCTTGGGCGAGTTGGATGATGCACGCATTCTGAAACTGGTCACGCAGTCTGGATTTCCGGCACCGACCGAGAACAGTGCGTCGACCCTTTCTGCGGTGTTCGCGAACGTCGAACGCGTGCGCGTCGACGGCTATGCGATCGACAACGAGGAGTTCGAGATCGGTGTTCGCTCCGTCGCGATGGCGGTGGCCGGCGCTCCGACGCCGATGGCAATCGGCATCTCCGGGCCCTCGGCTCATGTCAGTGAGCAATTCATCGCTCGAGCTGTTCCCGCACTGAAGAAGGCGACCGGCGTGATCTCGGAAGCCCTGATCGGGGCGAAGGAGCGGTAACCTTCAGCCTGAGCAGATCCATGCTTTGAACCGGAAAGCCCTGCGTAAGAAACTCATTCGCCGTATCTCCGGAATCTGCACTCGACCAATACTAGAACGTGTTCTAATTCGGTGTATGTCCAGTTCAGCGGCGGGGCATGCTGACCCCGCGTTTGCGGAAGTGAAAGCCGTCTTTGAAGCAGGTTTAGCCAACGGTGACGACCTCGGCGCCGCGGTGGCGGTATTCGTCAACGGTCGTGCGGTGGTGGATCTGTGGGGAGGCATCGCCGACAGACGGACCGGACGTCCATGGACGCGCGACACCGCTTGCCCGACCTTTTCCTGCACCAAGGGTGTGACGGCGACCGCAGCCCTCATGGTCGCCCAGCAAGGCGGCCGCAGTGTCGACGAACCGGTGAGCGCCTGGTGGCCGGAGTTCGCGCAACACGACAAGCACGAGACCACACTGAGCGACCTGATGGCTCACCGGGCCGGGTTGCCCGTCTTGGAGCGCCCGGTTTCGGTGGCCCAAGCGGCGGATCCCGCGGCGATGGCCGACCTGTTGGCGCGCCAATGCCCGCTCTGGCAGCCCGGGACCGAACATGGTTATCACGCTTTGACTTTCGGATGGCTGGTCGGCGAATTCGTGCGCCGCCACAGCGGCATGACAGTCGGCGAGTTCACCCGGCGTCACTTGGGTGATCGGCTGCTCATCGGCGCTTCCGGTGCGGCGGTGCGCGAGGCTGCCCGGATCAGTTCGCCACCGCCCGAGCAGCGTGTCTGGAGCGCCGAGAACGCGCCGCCGATACCGGACGACACAGTCGCCGAGATGGTGGCCGCGATCGCCGATCCAGAATCGCTGTTCATCCGGTCATCGTCGAATCCCATTGCATCCTATAATGATCCAGAAGTATTAGCAGCCGGCTGGCCCGGGGCTGGTCTAGTCACCACCGCTCGTGATCTGGCCAAATTCTATGGCGACCTGATCGGCGGAACCCTGGTCGCCCCGGGTCCTCTGCGGGAAGCGATCACAGAACGCGTACGCGGCCGCGACCGGGTGCTGCGGTTGGAAAGCGCATTCGGCCTCGGCTACATGCTGCCGTCGCAGAACTTCGTGGTGCCCGAACCTGCGCAACGGACTGTTTTCGGTCACCCGGGGGCCGGTGGCTCGGTGGGACTGGCAGATCTCGAACACAAGGTCGCTTTCGCCTTCGTGCCCAATCTGCGCCGCGACTGGCTGGCCGGCGATCGCCGTGCCTATCGGCTCATCGCCGCGGTGTACGACGCGCTGTGACACCGCGACGATCCACCGACCTACCCCGGCAACGAGAAACGGCGGAACCGAATGTGGCGGGTTGTCAGTACTACGCGGCGCGTCCCTTTATTAGGCGAGGTACTCGGATTCGAGCACCAGATCGGGGATGACCGTTCCGTACTCCCCGTGCGTCTTGTGCTCGACGGTCTGCCAGTCGCGGCCCTGATGCTGACGCATGTAGGCACGGTACTCCGGTGACCCGGGAATACGGACATTGTCCGCGACGACGATGGACCCGCCGTGCAGCCACCCGCGTGCCCGGATAGTCTGCAGATCGCTCAGATAGGCGTTCTTGTCGTGGTCGAGGAACAGGAAGTCGACGCAACCGGCGCCGAAGCCGTGCTCGGCGGCCAGGGCGTCGACCGTCTTCCCGCCGTCACCGATGGTGCCCACCACGCAGGTGATCTGGTCCGCCGCGCCCGCGTGCTCCCAGATCCGAAGGGCGTTGACCGCGTTCGCCTCGGCCATTTCGACCGAGTACACGTGGGCGGTCGGCGCGGCCGCGGCGATGCGCAAAGCGCCGTAACCGCAGTAGGTTCCCAACTCCAGCGCCAGTTTCGGATTCGCGCGCCGCACCGCGGCGTCGAGCAGCCTGCCCTTCTCGTCACCGACGTTGATCAGGAACGACTCGGTGTAGGCGAACCGGTCGATGGTGTCGAGCACGCTGTGGATGTCGCCCTCCCGGGCGTTGTCCAGGACGTACTGAACCACGGCGGCTTCTCGACCATCACCCACCTGCCCGACGGTCGCGATGTTGCCCTGGGACAAGGCCATCCGCCAGAACGACATTCGGAGCAGTGGAACGCGCTGCTTGAACTTCATGAGTTACCTCCTTGGAGCTTACGGACGACTTCGAGCCTGATCGGTCGGCTGGGGACGGCGGCCACGCCCCGCGGGATCGACCTGGGCAGCCTGGCCCGCCGTCGGCCCGTGGGAATCCGCAGCTCGACGTGGGTCAGGATGGTGCCGAGCGCGGTCGCCAACTCTTGGGCCGCGAACGACGCCCCGGGGCAGCGCCGGTGCCCGTATCCGAACGGTGAGTACTCTGTCGGCGATGGTCTGCGGTCCAGGAAGCGCTCGGGGTCGAACGCGCTCGGGTCCGGCCAGACCTGCGGATCGGCGTGCAGGGCGGGCAATGCCACACCGATCACGTCTCCCGGAGCCCGTTCGGTCTGCCACGTGGTCACCGGACACGTGAGCTGCCGCACGACGATCGACACCGTCGGATGCAGCCGCAGGGTCTCGGCAATCACCGCGGCCAGGTACGGCAGCTTTGGCAGCTGCTCCGGCGTCGGGTCGTCGGCAAGTTCGGCGAACAGCTTCTGCCGGACCTTCTCGTCGGCGTGGACGTGGTACAGCGCCCACGCCAGGGTGGTGGCCGACGTCTCATGACCGGAGACCAGTAGGGTCCGCAGTTGTTGGCGCACGTCGTCGTCGCTGCGCCCGGCCCCGTCGTCGTCGGACATGAGGACGCTCAGTACGTCGTCGCGGCCGTCGGCTCCGGTCCGTATGCGCTGCGAAACCTGTTCCGACAGCATGGCATCCAGCTCCACGCGACGGGCCGAGAACCGTTGCCACGGCCCGAGGCCGAACGGCGCCCGACGCAACGCGGGGAAAAACATGAACGGGGCGACGTAGTCGCGCATCATCGCTTTGACGACGGTGACGTAACGATCGCGGAGATTCCGGTCGTCGATGCCGAAGACCGCCTGAACGATGATCTGCAGCGTGATCGACTGCGCCGCGTCGCGGGTGTCGATGGTCATGCCGGGTTGCCACTTCGCGATCTCGTCCAACGCCGCCTCGACCATCACCCCGGTGTAGCGCCGAACCCGCTCATGGTGCAGCACGAGCAGGAAGCGCGCCCGCTCGTGCTTGTGCCGGACTCCGTCGAGCAGAATGATCGAGCCGTCGCCGACGACCGGCTCGACCGGGTTCGGCGTGGGGGGTGTGAACGCGGACACCGGAATCTTCAGGAATTCGCGAATGTGGGCGGGTTTCGCCGCGAAAAGCACATCGCCGAAACCCGGGATGGGCATCTCAAACGCCCTGCCGCTCTTGGCCCGTCGCCGGAAGTAGGCCTCGGCGTCATACCACGCGCCGATCTTGTGGATGAACCGGAACCGTGGACTCGACGGCCTGTCCAGCGTAGATGTCATGCTGCATCCGACGGCCGCTTCGCGGCGATCGTCGTCAGCACCGCTTGGGTGGACTGCCGATTTCCGACGGTGATTCGCGCGCTGCCGCCTGAATAGGTGCGCACTCTCGGGCCGGTGCCGTCGAACACCTCGGGCCAAAATTGCCCTTTCGCAGGCAGGTAGACGAAGTTGGCGTGGCTGTCGGTGCTGCAGACACCCATCTCCCGGAGTCGGGAGCGCAGATGGTCGCGTTCTGCGGTGATCCGTTCGATCCGGCGACGCAGCTGCCCCTCGGCCTCGAACGATGCCGTGACCGCGGCCAGGCTGGGGACAGTGGCGCCGAACGGCATCTGCATCGACCACAGTGCGCGGCCCATGTCCGGTGGGCAGATGCCGTACCCGGTCCTGATGCCGGCTAGCCCGTAGGCCTTCGAGAAAGTGCGAACCACAACGACATTTGGGAAGCGTCGCAGCAGGAACTCAGGGTGGATGCGGTGTCGTGGCGACACGAACTCGATGTAGGCCTCGTCGAGCAGCACCGTGGTGCTGGCACCGATGCGCTGCAGGAAGCGGACAAGGTCCTCGGCTCGCGCCACCGTGCCGGTGGGGTTGTGCGGTCGGCACACCACCACCACTTGTGCGTCGGCGGCGGCGTCGGCCATGGTGTCGAGGTCGTGATGTCCCTGTTCGTCCAACGGCACGGTGACGGACTGCAGTCGGGCTATCTGCGCGAAGATCGGATAGCCGTCAAACGTGGGTGCCGCCATGACGATCCGGTCGCCGGGACGGGTGAGCACCTGGAGCACGTGCATGATGACGCCGGTGGCGCCGGCACCGACGATGATCTGTTCGTCCTCGAAACCGAGGTGCCCGGCGATGAGCCGACGCAACCGTTCCGGCAGGAATTCCGGATACCGGTTGACCGAGTCCACGGCCCGGACCATGGCGGCGCGAACCGTCGGCAGCGGAGCGAACGGGCTCTCGTTCAACGACAACGCCAGCGGATCTTCGGCGTCTGGAGGCCGCAGCGGGAGACCGCAGGGTGAGTGCCCGGAGGACAAGGCGCCGGTCATCGGCCGCCCCACCTCAGCGCGGCGGCACCGGCGAAGTCACCGGCGTGGGCGAAGGCCGCCATCATCACCACGTCGCCCTTCTTTACCTGTCCATCGGTGATCGCGCGGTCCAGGTTGACCGGAATACCGGCGGCGAACAGGTTGCCGCATTCGTCGAAGGTGTCGCGATGCCTCTCCTGGGGCAGTTCCAGGGCGTCGCGCCAGTTGCGCAGGAACGCCCGGTTGGGCTGGTTGGTGACCAGCAGGTCGATGTCCTTGGGCTTCAATCCGATTCGGTCACATACCGCGTAGGCGACTTCGGGTACCTGACGGTTGCCGCGGGCCAGCACCTTGGTGATCTTGCTCTCGGTGAAGCCGATGTAGCCCTCACCCGTGCCGGGCTGCCACCACTTGCGCGGCGGGTCCACGGCGATGGTCATCTCGCCCGCGTACTCGCCGTAGGTGCGGCACTCCACGTCCAGAATCGGCGACTCGTCCGAGAGGGTCACCAGGCCGACCGCGGCGCCGTCGCCGGGCACCGCGGCCTGGGCCTTGCGGCGCACAGTGGGTTGGTCGAAGATCTGTCCCGCGGCGTTCTGCGCCACCGCGATCAACGCGGTACGGCCCTGCCCGCTCTCAATCAGAGTGGCCGCCATCTTCAGGCCCAGCACGAATGCCGCGCAGCCACCGTTGTGCAGGTCAATCACCCAGCTGGGGTTCATGCCCAGCCGGTGGGCCATCGCACCGCCGCCGCCGTAGAACGGGATGTCGGGCATCTGGGTGTGGGTGATCAGCACGTCCACGTCGGCCAGGACGTCGGGACCGTGGCGGTCCAGCAGCCCGGCGGCGGCGCGCTCGACCATGTCGACGGAGGTCTCGTCCGGGGCGACGTGATGGCGGAATCTCGGGGCGCGGAACATCAGATTGTCGCGCAGCTCATCGGATTCGGCGTACTGCGCGTAATGCTCGGCAGGCACCGGCTCCCCGGGCAGATAGGTGGAGATGTCGATCAGGCTGACAGTCATAGCGGTGCTCATTTCATCCAGTCGGGCTTGACGGGCAGCCCGTTGTGGTGGCGGTATTCGGCAATTGCCTTCAGGTTCAGCAGCTCGAGGCGGTGGCCGGCGCCGAACATGTCCCAGAAGTCACCCACCCACACCGGCCGCTCTGACGGCGCGGCTTCGGGGTACGGGTTGTGGTCATAGAACGGGTGGTGACAGTTGGTCCACAGCACCACCGAGCCGGGCTTGTCGAGGACCACCTGCGCGTCGACCACGCGCATCAGGTAGATCATCCAAAGGTGCTTGCCCTGGTCCCAGGCGCAGTGATAGTCGACGGTGCGCGCCTCGGGCTGAGCCACTGTGCGGGTGTAGATTTCGGTCTCCGAGCCCAGCCGATCGTAGGCCAACCACAGCCCGTCCTCCTCAGTGTGGGTGAACCCGCGCAGGCTGTAGGTCCACTCCTCCAGGCTGCGGGTGTCGGCGAGATACTCGTAGAGCTCGTCGGGAGGGCAGTCGACATACTCGTTGACGGTGCAGTACGGGCCGAACACCTCGTCGTGCGGATACACCGACCGCATCATCTCCATGATGGTCGGCGTCGCCTTTTCCCGTGGGGAGGTTTCGATGCGGACCACGCCCTCGATCGGGCCGGTCGTGTCGTCTCGGTCGAGCCGGTGGGCGACGATGTCCTCAAGTGCGGGCAACGACATCTTCAGTCCTCCTGGTAGTGGGGTGAAACAGCATCGTGATCGAGAAACGGTGCGAAAGGCGGGATTTCGTCGGCTGAGCACTCGATGCTGACGGCCGACGGGCCGTCGGCATCCAGCGCCCTGCGCAGCGCCGGTGCCAGCGTGTCGGGGTCTGTGACGTCGACGGCAGGCAGACCGGGGAACATCGCGGCCAGCCCCGCGCCGAGATTGCTGGGCGCAAACCGGTTGTAGCTGTATATATCGTTGTAGTACAGCTTTTCGCGCGTCACACACATGGCGTGGGCGTTGTTGTTGAAGAGCACCAGCGTGACCGGCAGCCGGTGTTGGATGGCGGTGTGCAGCTCGAGGCCGTGCATGAAGAAGGATCCGTCGCCGGCCACCACGACGGTGCGACGACGCCGCGCGAACGCGATACCGATGGCGGCGCCGAAACTGTAGCCCATGCCACCCATCCCGAGCGCCACGACGAACCGGCCCGTGCGCCGGGCGGGCAGATGGTGGATCGCCGCCGCACCGGAGTTGCCTGCGTCGACCACTATGTCTGCGTCGTCGGGTAGCAGCGCGTCGAGCACGGTGATCGCCTCGCGGTACCGGATGCCCGGTCCACGATGGGCGGGCGGACTCAACTCTGCGGGGAACGTCGCATCGACGGCGGGCAGCGCCTGTCGCGGGCGGCTCATGATCCTGCGGGTCAGCTCGGCCAGCGACGCGTGAAGATCGTTGGTGTGCACGTGAATAGACGGCACGTACGGCGGGGCGGACCCGAGCGAAAGCGTGCAGGTCTGGCGCAGCGCCTCGTCCAGACCGGCGCGGGCGGTGACCGACAAGCGGGTGCCCACCAGCAGGCACACCGCTGCACTGCGGACTTCGTCGGCCACCCCGGGATGGCCCATCACCCCGGTGACGCCCAGCGACGCTGACGCCCCCGGTGCGCGGCTGACATCCTTGGCGTCGGGCGCCGTCGCGACCCGGGCGTGCAGCGCCGAGCGAAGTCGCTCAAGCTCGTCAAGGGCGTCGTCACGGGCCACCTGCTCACCGGCGATGATCGTCACCGGCCCCGAAGCCTCATGCAGCGTCCGCAGGATCGGCTGGGGATCTTCGGCGCAGCGCTGGCGTCCGTTCACGGTCAACACGAAGTTGGTCTGGACCGTGGCCTGCTGAACATCCTTGGGCAGCAACAACACCGCCGGACCGCCGGCACGGGCCGCCGCCACCGCCTCGGGCAACGCCGTCAGAATGTCATCGGGCTCGACGATTCGCCGGCAGTACACCGACACGGCTGAGAACAGGACCTCCGCGTTGAGCGAGCCATTGCGGCCGCTGGTGTCCTGAAAGGCGCCGCGCCCATCCAGTGTGGTCGGCGACTGACCGACCAGGGCGAGCACTGGGACTCGACTGGCGTACGACTCCCCCAGCCCGGCGACCAGGTTCAGTGCGCCGCCACCCGAAGTCGCGGCGACCACGCCCAGCTCCGCAGTGGCACGACTGTATCCGTCGGCCATAGTCGCCGCCGAGAACTCATGCTTGGCCAGCACCGCCGTGATGTCGCGGCAGAAGTAGGCCGCATCGTAGAGGTCTTCGATGTTCGCGCCGTCCACACCGAAGACATGGCTCACCCCAGCGGCCGCCAAGTGGTTGACGATGTGGTCGACCACCCGGCGGCCCGCCGTGCGCGAGGGTGCCGGTACCGAGCGCGTAGCGTCGGCGGCCGTCATCAACCTGGCCCTGGTGAAGCGCTCTTCATGCTTGCTCCTCTTCCGCGTCGGCGCGGGGACGACCCAGCGCGTCACTACGGAAGGCATTCGGAAGCGCGCCCGGGTTGGATGGGTCGCAGTTGAAAGGAGTTCCGAAAACGGGACGTCGGCACAGGTCAGGGGCGGTACTCGAGTGTCAGAACTCGTTCAGGGACCGTTGTCTGTCCGGGCGGCCGGGTTGGTGCGGATGCGGGCTTGGTCACCGAAGCCGGTCCCGCCGGCACACACGGAATGCGCTTGTACCGGTCCGCTATCGCGCACACTAGGACACGCATCCGACAGAGAAGGAGGAACGGTGCCGGAACCCAGCCCTGTGGCCGAGTTCGACTTCGTCATCGTGGGTGCAGGCAGTGCGGGCTGCCTGCTCGCCAACCGGCTCAGCGCCAACCCCGATCACCGTGTGCTCTTGATTGAGGCCGGCGGCAAGGACAACTGGTTCTGGATCAAGGTGCCGGTGGGCTACCTGTACACAATCGCCAACCCCCGCACCGACTGGTGCTTCACGACCGAGGCCGACCCAGGTCTGGCCGGCCGCAGCATCCACTACGCGCGCGGCCGCGTGATCGGCGGCAGCTCGTCGATCAACGCCATGATCCATATGCGAGGACAGGCCAGCGATTACGACCTATGGGCGCAGGCCACCGGTGACGAGCGCTGGTGTTGGGGTGGCCCGAACAGCTCCGGCGAGACGCTGGCGATTTACAAGGAGTTGGAAGACTACTTCGGCGGAGCCGACGACTGGCACGGCGCCGGCGGCGAGATCCCCGTCGAGCGGCCGCGGGTGCGCTGGAAGATCTTGGACGCCTGGCAGGCCGCCGCTGCCCAGGTGGGCATTGCCCCGATCGCCGAGTTCAACCGAGGTGACAACGCCGGCAGTGCATACTTCCATGTCAACCAACGGCGCGGCCGTCGCTGGTCGATGGCCGATGCTTTCCTGCATCCCGTCGCCCACCGACCAAATCTCACCATCTACACCCAGACCCAGGCCTTACAGCTGCTGATGGACGACCAGGTCCACGAAGATCAGCGCCGCGGTGCCTGGACGACAGCCCAGCGCCGCGCCACCGGTGTGCGGCTGCTCAAGGACGGCCAGATCATCGACGTCCAGGCCCGCCGCGAGGTGATCCTGAGCGCCGGCGCGATCGGGTCCCCGCATCTCATGCAGGCATCGGGCCTCGGCCCGGCCGGGCTGCTCACCCAGCATCAGGTGCCGGTGGCCGTCGATCTGCCGGGAGTGGGTGAAAACCTCCAGGACCACCTGCAGCTCCGGACGGTCTACCGGGTGCGGGGCGCCCGAACCGTCAACACGCTGTACCGGAATTGGATCACCCGTGGCGGCATGGGACTTCAGTACCTGTTGCTGCGCTCAGGACCCATGACCATGCCGCCCTCCACGCTGGGCGCTTTCGCCAAGAGCGATCCCGCGCTGGCCAGTCCCGATTTGGAGTGGCATGTGCAGCCATTGTCTTTGGCCAAGTTCGGCGAACCGCTCCATCCTTTCGGAGCGATCACTCCCTCAGTCTGCAATCTGCGACCCAGCTCGCGGGGTCATGTGCGGATAACCAGTGCCGATCCGCTGACCTACCCGAAGATCTCCTGTAACTACCTGTCCACGGACGCCGATCGCCAAGCCGCCGTGCGGGGCCTGCGGATGACCCGGCAGATCATGGCGGCGCCGTCCCTGGCCCGCTACCGCCCAGAAGAACTGCTTCCCGGCCCGCAACTGGTGAGCGACGACGACCTGCAGCAGGCGGCCCGGGAACTCGGTACAACCATCTTTCATCCGGTGGGCACCTGCGCGATGGGAGCCTTTGACGCGCGCGGTCTGCCGCGGTCGGCCGCTACGGTGCTCGACACCGATTGTCGCGTGTACCGCGTCGCCGGCCTTCGAGTGGCTGATGCTTCGGCGATGCCCACCATTACGTCCGGGAACACCAACGCGCCGGTCATGCTGATCGCCGAACGCGCAGCGCGGGCAATCCTGGGATGAGGACGTTCAATACCGAGTGGTCCCCCGCCGACCCGGAATAAACTCCGCGCCGGTGAACTTGGCTCAAGAGTCGATCCTTCCCCGACTCAGGAGCATCCATGACCCGTCCCGTCCGCGTCGCCGTGCAGATTCAGCCCGGCGGCACCCCTGATTACCGCACATGGCGCGACACCGTCCTGGCCGCCGACGACCTCGGCGTCGACGTGATCTTCGGCTACGACCACTTCCATCGCCCGGCCATGGAGGCGATCGTCGACGGCAAGCCCGTCATGTTCGACGAGCAGCCCGACGTCGCCAACTTTGAGGGTTGGACCGCGCTCGCGTCGTGGGGCGAGATCACCTCACACGCCGAGATCGGGCTCCTCGTCACCGGCGTCGGCTACCGCAACGCGGACCTGCTCGCTGACATGGCGCGCACCGTGGACCACATCAGTGGCGGTCGGCTCATCCTGGGCCTCGGCGCTGGGTGGTACGAAAAGGACTACACCACATACGGTTACGACTTCGGGACCTTCGGCTCGCGCTTCGATCTGTTCGACGACAGCCTGATCCGCATCGAGAACCGGCTCGCTGCACTGATTCCGCCGCCCGTGCGCAAGCTACCGATCCTCATCGGCGGCACGGGGCCCAAGCGCTCGCTGCCCGCCGTTGCCCGGCACGCCGACATCTGGCACGCGTTCCAGGACCTCGACGCCTTCCGCAGGTCCAGCGACCGCGTCGACGAGCTGGCAGCGACGTTCGGCCGCAACGGCGCCGACATCGAACGCTCGACGCTCTGGGAGAACGCCGACAGCGCCGATGCCTTCCGCGAGGCAGGAGTCACCTTGTTCCAGACCGAACTCACCGCCGACAACGGTTACGACCTCACGTCTCTCAAGCAGGTGCTCATATGGCGGGACAACGGGTGACCACGAGCAAAGCTATGGCGCGCACGAGGCTCTACAGAGTGACACGGTAGGCGACTCTCCGTGTTGTGGCTGCCGAGATCGCTGACGTCAGTCGGCGAATGGATCGCGATCCGGCCGCTCGCTGGCCGGCGCCACACGTGCCGGCGAGATCATGACGGTCCGCCGAACCACGACCTCTCTGCGATCGCTTCGCCGATGCCGCACCTCAACGCGGTGCTCGCCCTCGGCGAGCAATCCCGCCGAATGCCGTGTCCCGGACCCGACCGCCTCACCATCAACCCACCACTGCGTGCGTTCGGGTTCACGGGCCGGCTCCGCCGGATGCTCCGGATCCTGTACGACGCACTCCAGCTCCACCGGCGTGCCGACGGTGAACCTCGCCCCCTCAGCCGGATGCACAACGGTGATGACAGGGCCGATCGGCTCGACCGCGATCGGATCGGTGCGCGCAACCGCCGATCGCACACCGTCGGAGTACGCGACGAAGAACTCGCATCGCCTGCCACCCGGGAGCCGATCGGCTGGAATGGATATCTTCGCGCGGGCCGGGCCTAGATACACGCCGGTGAATCGGTCCTCGGCCCAGCGGTAGATCACCTTCACGTACGCAGTCGAACTGTCCACCGCACGCGTTCGATGCAGCGCCAGCACCGCGGGCCGGCCCCCGGGAAACGTCTCACCCGGTGCCGCGCGTTTTCCACGTGTGGGTCGCGCGACGACCTCCACTTCAACATTGGGGGCTTCACCGATGCGCCGCGTCCACAGCACAACGTCGCCTCGGCGAAGACGAACCTCGGCGGCCTCATCGTCAAGAGGAATGTAAACACGTACCCGCCAGGTGAGCATCGGACTGCACACCGCCTCACTTTTGATGCGCGGCATCTCAGTGCGCAGCACCCGGCCCTCGGCATCGACAGTCTCGGCGAACACGTCGCCATGGTCGGGCTGCACGCCCTCTGGCCACCGGTGGATGCTGGTCGTCGATCCGCAGCGGCGCGGCACGAATGTGTAATCACGCATCAAACGTCCACGCACGAGCAGAAATTCGCGCTGGTCGGAGAGTTCCCGCATCCTCATCACTCAGCCTCCGATCTCGTTCCACAGCCGCTTCCAGCGTGCGGGGATCGGCCATGTGTTGTTCGGGGTGCCGAAATAGGTCATGACGTCGGCGACGCCGGGGCCCGGTGTGACGGCCAGCGCGCGCGGGAGGGAGCCGCCGGTCGGGCTGCCCAACGTCCCTGCCGTGTCGAAGGGCACGTCGGTGTGCATGGCCTTGTCCGGCCATTGGGACGGGGCGTCGCCTCCGGTGGGTGGGTCGTCGCCGGGTTGGGCGAGCCGGACGTGCTCCTGATTGAGGCAGTGCGAAATCTCATGGGCCGCATACGGTCCGTCGTTAAGAGGGGTGTAGCAGACATTGCTCGGGACGTCGTAGGCTTCGCCGCGCCTCCAGTCGCCGGGGATGAGCACCCAGATCGCTCCGTCATCGTCGGGACAGTCCGATCCGAGCCATTCCGTCAACTCCTCCCCGATGCCGCAGTTATGCAGATCGTCGAAGTCGTCGAGCATGCCGCGGCGCGCGCCAGCCACCCATATCTCGTCGTCGGTGAGCGAAAAGCGGTTCTCGATGCCGACTCCCGGCAGCGGCACGATCCCGGCTGTCGGCGTTGGGAAGAGCGGAATGGCACCCCGAATAGTGTTCTCGCACACCGCTGCCGACGGGGCGCCCGCACCGTTCCAGTTCACCCTCACATAGCGGAACTGCAGTGTGCGCCGACGCATGTAGGTGGCGCTCGGCGAGTACTTCGTCGCCGTCTGCGACACCCCGGCATACGCGCCGACCGCGCCGTATCCGCTGACCCACGCCTCGACCTGATACCGAGCGGTCCCGGCGGCCCAGTCCCCCGGGAGCATGAAGTTCAGCGCCTCGTCCGTCACATTGAACGACGGCGAGCTTGTGACCGTGATCGCGGTGCCCGGTGTCGCCTGCATGGGGCTCACTGCCGGTGCGGCGTCGATCCACTTCGACCACGCGCCACCGCGAAGCATGCGGATGCGCCCTTGCACGTTCGGGACGATGTCGCCGCCCCACCCGGCCAGTCCGTGGCGGATGAGCGCACGAACCACGGTGGGCTTGTGCTCGATGAGTGCGATGTCGTTCGCCGCTGTCTGCAGTGACTGCGTCACCTGGATCGTTTCGATTCGCAGTTGCGGATCTTTCGTGGCGTACACCCGCACCGTGCGTGTCACCCGCCCGCCGCACGCTCCCGACGCCCGCAGTGTGTAGCGCCATTCGGCAGGTTTGGAGTGGGAGACGGCGCCGAATGTGTGGCTGCCCAACAGTTGCGGCGTAGTGAGCGTGGTCGATCCCGACAGCAGCGGCGCGCCCGCGGTGTCGCGGGTGATGGTCACGTTCGGGGCGTTGCGTACCGTCCAGCGCAGCGTGAGGTGCTCGCCGTCCCCAAGCACCGTGGTCGTTTGGTTGTTCGCGGTGAACGACACGATCTCCGCGACGCCGGCGGTGATGGTGTTGATCGCCGACGATGGTGGGCACGTCCCGAAGGGCGCGACGATGTCACGTTCGCCGGGATCGCACGGCAGCGCATTGAGCTTGCGGATCAGATCGTTCATCTGTCCGGCCCACGCGTTGTATGCGTCGATGTGGGCCTTGTCGCCGAAGCCGACGGGGCCAGACGCGACGCGGTCCGGGAGGACGGCGGTGATCTTCGTATCGGACCACGACGTCGGTGCGACGACGCGACATCCGTCGAGGGTGGGCAGCAGCAGCACCGTGTTGGTGGGCTGTGTCGCGCCGAATCCCTTGCCGCGGATGGTGATGTCGTTTCCCGCACACGGCCCCGCGATCGAGACGCCGGAGATCCCAGTGCTCCACACCGCCCCTGCCTCCGGGGCGGCCGTCCGCAGTTTGTCCAGGGCACGCAGGAGGCCTCGCACCGTGGCGGTGCATCTCATGAACTTCTCGACATCGGGGTCGATGTAGTTCGGGTGGTCCCACCACCACGGATACCAGGGCCCCCAGCCGTCGGGGTCCCACTTCGGGGGCTTCTTGAACCTGTTGAGGAGGGACGCGAGCCAGTCCTCGATGACCGAGCCGGAGCCCGGGCCTTTCGGCATACCCGGGATGCCCGGCACGCCAGGAAGGCTCGGCACGCCAGGCAGCTCGGGCATCCCCGGCATCTGGCCCCCCATGAACGTCTGCACCGGCGGCGGCGCGATCCACGACCGCACCGCCGAGACCCCGATCCGGCCTAGCAGCTCGGCCGCCGCCGGGCCGCCGCCTGTGCGATGCGCGTCGACGAGCGCCGCCGCGAACGACGCACCCAGCGCGACAGACATGACGGCGTCCATCGCAGTACCGGGATCGAGATCCGATCCCAGAGCGCCGGCCACCGCGAGCCGCGCGACCCGCACCAGCAACGCAGTCGCGGCCGTCTCGTCGATCGCCGCATACGCCGAGGGATCGACATATCCATCCGAGTCCGCGGTCAGCGCATCGGCATCGGTGAGCACTCGGCCGCGCTCCATTTCCACCGATCGCGAGTCGTGACACGGCGCGCAGCACCCGCCCGAGGTTGGATCGAATCGGGAAACCTCTGGGAGGGCAGCCGCGTTCACGACGGTCCGCAGCATGAACGCCAGCCGCTGCTGTGCGTGCACATCTCCGGTATCCGCTGCGGCGGCCGCGACCGCCAGGTCATCGAGCATCACCAGCGGGCTCGTGAGGCCCCCGACGAACCGCGCGAACCGGTTCAGCTCACCGTGATCAATGGCATCGACCTCGGTGCCGGGCTCGGCGATCAGGTCGCGCAGCATGTGTCCGACGGGCGACCATCGGACGATCTTGCTGCTTGGCGGCACGACACTGGTCGTTTCGCGCGGTTGCCTCGTCGCTGCCTTCTTCGCCATGACTCCCCCATCGCGGGCTGAGATTCACGAGCAAGCGCGGGGTGAACCAAACACCCTGTTGCTGACGTGGTCCTTCGGTCCGCTCAAGTCCAGATTAGGGCGCGGTAAGCGTTTGGGGATCCATTTGGCGACCTCAAGTGCATTCCACTCTCAACCGCCACTATCGATCTCTCGGAGTTCCCAGCCCTCCTGCGCCGTGTTGTCGAGGGTTGGGCGCCAACCGGTCGCTGGCGAGAAGACATGCGCGAACTGGGGCTGCGCGTGCACCGTGTCTACCTTGAGCAGCCGCAGGCCGGGGTCCTGGCCGCGAGCCGGGTGACCGGGAGCGCCCACGAGATCCAGGCCATCGAGACGGTTTTGGGAATCCTGCGATCAGCCGGGTTCCATGAGAGGGAAGCCGTCGACGTGTATCACGCGTTCATCGGCCAGATGCTGGGGTTCGCGGCGCTCGATGCCGCCTTCGAAGCTCTGCCCGCTGAACGTCAGCAGCACGACGACGACACGTGGCGCGACACCTATGCACAGTTGCCGGCCGAGATGTACCCGAACATTGCGGCCACCAGCCGTCTGCTCGACGAGTCGATGACGCGAAGCGCGTGTGAATCGGCTCTTGACCTTCTGCTGGACGGCATTGCCGCGAGACCGAACGTCTACCGGCCTGCCGGTTGAACCTCCCTCTGCTCGACCCTGTTGCACGACAGCGCGTTTGGTTGCTCCGCTCTCCATCGCTCGACGTAACAGTTATTGCCCGCGAATAGCCCGACGAGCATGCCCCGCCCTGTCTGGCGCAACGTGCCAGTACACCTCGCCAGAATGATTGCGGCCACGAGGTCAGCGAGGATGAGTGCGATGAGGTAGACCATCAAGTGGATGTGGGTTACCGATATCCAAGTGGCGAGAGACACCGCGAAGATGGTCACTGTTGCCGCCGCGAAGCCGATCGCACCGTAGTACAGAGCTGACCGATGGTCGCCGCTACTGCGGCTGCGATCAGCGTCGCGCCCAAAACCAGATGCGCTCTTCAGTACCGAGAAAATCGGGCCTCTTCGATAACACCATGACGATGACCAGCTCCCACGACGATCTGGACTGTGAATGGTGCGGCCCAGCTAGGCATGTCCCCGGTGCGAAGGTCGATGGCGCGCGGCCAAAGTTGCGATAAGAGGCGTGACCCCATTCTCGGGTAAGGCGGCCGGCGACGATGGCAGAACTGCTGGCGGCAATGAGCATAAGCCCAATTCCGTTGACGGCAGAGGAACCGGCGTGCCCGCCGCCAACCGACCTGGGCGCCGGGTTCGGCGGCAGTCAGGGTCGTCCGGTGCTGGGCCACCCACCGACGCGGATCGCGCCGAACTGAAAGCGATTCCCCACTGCAGTCGAGACCCGAGCCGACACTCAGGGTCCGTGCATCTGCGCGCATCAGACGCTGAGATGACATTTCATATTGCGTGCATAGCTTGGCAAAAGCGGTGCTAGCGTCCCCGTTGACTCAGCCGTCAACGCGTGGGACCGCGAAATCCGCACGGTCCCCGCACAACCGAATAATTCAGTAGAGGAACCAATGACTCGAGGCGAGGGAACCCCGTTCGACACGCAGCCCGAGTGGCCGTCCGAAACTGTTGGTGCGACCGATCCACGCGATCTCACGTTGCCCTTGTACGGAGCGACGTTCGGTCAGGCAGTATCGCGGTTCTTCCGCAGCTACGCTCGCTTCTCCGGGCGCGCTTCGCGCAGTGAGTACTGGTGGGCCGTACTGGCATTCGCATTGGTTTTCCTTCTCTGGGTGGCGTTCGTCGTCGCCGCCGGAGATGAAAGCAGACTCGAGACTGCGTCCCTCGTAATCCTGCTAGTAATCCTCCTGGCGTCCGCGGTTCCAGGCTGGGCACTCTTGGTCCGCAGGCTCCACGACGCCAACCTGTCAGGGTGGATGTCCCTGCTAACCGTGTTGCCCTACGTCGGATCCGTGATCAGTATCGTCTTCGGCGCCCTGTCCTCCAACCCGCTCGGGGAACGTTTCGACCGCCGTTGAGGGTTGCAGCTCCTCCGCTGGTTGGCGCTGTGTCAATGAGGAGATAAGCGGGCGTTGAGGGTTCAGTTCAGTTGCGCTCCCCTGACTAATGCACCTGTGTCTAGCCGCGCAGTGAGCCAAGTGTTGATGTGTCGATGAGCGGCCTCGGCTATCGGGGAGGAGTCTCCTTGTTGGGTTCGGCTAACGGTGGATTCAGGAGTCCGACCGCGCGACGGCACTACCTGGCGGCCTATGACGAGTTACGGGCGTTGAGTCCGCCGCCGGACGTCGTGCACGATGTTCCCACGATGTTCGGCAGCGTTCGGGTGTATCAGCACGGGCCAGACCGTGGTGTGCCCGTCGTGCTGATACACGGATTCTTCCTGACCTCAGCCATGTGGTGGGACCAAGTCAACGGCCTGGCACAAGATTTCACCGTCTACTCGATGGACATGTTGGGTCAGCCTGGAGCAAGTGTTCAGTCGAGACCGATGTTCACCGCAGCGGACTCCGCGCGCTGCATTGATGCGGTTTTGGAGGGACTAGGGCTACGAGGTGTGCATCTGGTGGGGCATTCGTATGGTGGTTGGCTCGCCACCCATACGGCGGCGCGGGCGCCCCACCGGTTGGCGACGGTGACACTGGTTGATCCGGCCAGCACCGTGGCTCGAACCTCTGCCAGGTTCTGGCGAAATCTTGCGCACCTGTTGTGCCGCCCGCGTTCGGCGCGAGCTGGACGCGCCGCGGCGTGGATTGCGGGTCACCCCGCGCCGGGTAGTTCCATCGATATGCTCACCGGACTGTTTGTGGCCGGATTCGCTGCCTTCGCGCCACCCCTGCGAACGCCACCGTTGCGTTTCACCAGCGATCGCCTGCTGCGTTCGGTGCATCTCCCGGTCCAAGTTCTTTTGGCGAGCAACACTGTTCACGACTCAACAAAGGGGCTCCAGCGGATGCAGTCGGTGGTGCCAGACATGGCGGTATCACCTGTGGCCCACCACCTCACATGCGTTGCCGGCTGAGATCCCCGATGAGGTGAACGCTTGTATCCGTCAGTTCGCGATCGAACACCGTAAAGGTGTTTAGCGGGTGCGGCCGTCGATGGTGCCCAGCTTGCGGTGTGTCATATCGGGTCCACGCAGTCGGGACAATCCGGTACAACCAGAACACAAATCGACGCCGTGCTGCGCCGATCTGACGTCGGAACCCATCCCCCACAACCTCGGCGCGCGCCTACCGGTCAGCGGATGACGCAGGCCCGCTAGACCGGAGGTTAGCCACCATTGGTGACGGGGTTCGACGTCAGCGTGAGGAAGCCGCCGTTGACCCAGACGCCCCAGCGGCCGCCCCAGGCGGAGTTCCACACCACGGGCTGTCCGACGAAGAAATCGGCGGGTTTCCGCGGGGCCCAGTCCGGCGGCACCTCGCCCTGCGCTGGCGCTGGTGGTGGCGGAGGCGGCTCAGCCCCGGCCAGAGGAGCGCCTATGCCGAGAACGGCCGCAGTTAGCCCGCCTGCAACCGCGACGGCCGGCAGGATCTTCGTGACCAAGTTCATGAGCATGACTCCTGCGTTGAGGCTGTATCCAGAAACTTAGGAGACTTAATCATATTACAGACCGGCCCGACCTCGGGGGGATACCCGCGGACACGCCGGTTCGTCTGGAACGGGGGCATCCGCACACCCCCGCGTTGCCCGACAGCTGACGTTTCTCCCAGCCGGTCCCGCGGGACAGGCACGGCGTCGAGCCGCGTCTGTCCGTACCGTCAGGATCAGCGGAGCGGATCCCGCCCGTTCCAGGCGACGAGACGGTCGATGGCGGGCGCGTCGTCGGGGATCGGGACGGCCTCGGCGAACGGGACGCCGACCTCGTCGAGGCCCATCGCGGCCGAGATCTCCTCGTAAAGCACTCGGCGGTTCTCGGCCGGCAGGATCTTGTGTGCCGCCTGCAGCGCTGCGGCGATCACCGTGTCGTCCCAGTCGGGCCGCTGATCGGTCGCGACCGCAAGGTCCCACGTGTGGACGGTCAGCTCGGAGAAGTAGGACGCCAGGACCTCGGCGCCGCTGCCTTGGATCCACGGCAGTGCCATGGGTCGTTGGAGCAAGGTGTCATCGCCCCAGGCATCCGCGGCTCGTCTCGCTGCCTCCCGCCACGCATTGGGCCAGCGATCGTCGGGGACCGGAGTCTCGGTGACTGCGAAGGGATCCTCGCCGTTGCCGAGCGCGGCAACGCGGCCAAGCACGCCGATGAGATGAGCGAGCAGCGCTCGCACGTCCATGTCTGTGCATGGCGTCGGGTCGGCGAGTCGCTCTGGCCGGACGCCGGCAATGACGACCCCACCGGTGGCGATGGCACGGTCGAGGATTGGGCGGGGATCCTTGAGGTCGTCGCTGGCGGAACTGGCAGGTGTGATCATGGCGCCATTGTGCCGACCTAAACCGGTCACCTAGTGGCCAGTTTGATGTGAAAGTGTGGTCACATGCGAGCCGACCGGCTGGTGGCCATCCTCCTCCTGCTGCAACGCCGCGAGCAGGTCACCGCATCGGAGGTCGCCCTGGAGTTGGAGGTGTCCGAGCGCACCGCCCGCCGCGACCTCGAAGCGTTGAGCGTCGCCGGGGTGCCCGTGTACTCCATGCAGGGCCGAGGGGGCGGGTGGCGCCTCGTGGGCGGCGCTCGCACCGATCTCTCAGGGCTGACTGCGAGCGAGGCTCGCGCCCTGTTTCTGGTAGCCGGACCCGCCTCGACGGCAACCCCGGGCGTGAAGACCGCTCTGCGCAAGCTCGTACGCGCCCTGCCCGAGCCCTTCCGGGAGCAGGCCGAGGCCGCCGCGACATCAGTCGTCGTAGACCCACGACACTGGGGATCCAGCCAGGTCGAGCCCCGACCACCCCGGCTTCTCGACGAAGTTCAGGAGGCGGTGATCCGCGGCGTCCAGGTACGGCTCGGTTACATCGACCGCAAAGGCTCCGAGACCGAACGGACCGCCCACCCGCTGGGCATCGTCGCCAAGGGCCCGACGTGGTACCTGGTCTCCAATACGGAGGCCGGTCGACGGACCTTCCGGATCGATCGTGTCTTGTCGGTCGAGTTGACCGACGATCCCGTTCAACGACCCGAGGGGTTCGACCTTGCCGAGAGCTGGCGCGAGATCGCCGACGAGGTCGACCGAAAGCGCACCCCCCTCGAGGCCCAGGCCATGTGCGCTCCCGACGGACTCGGCCTGCTCCGGGCGATGTTCGGGGGCCGCCTCGAAGTTGGTGGTTCCACGCCCGACGGCCGGATCGAGATCGTGATCCGCGGCCACAACGAGTACGCCCTCGCAGGCGAACTTGCCGGACTCATCGAATGGCTCGAGGTCATCGGCCCGCAGGGCGTGCGCGACCACCTCGCCTCGATCGGCAGCGCGCTTGTAGCGCAGTACAGCTGAGCCCGGCGCCACTCGCTCGAACAAGTCGCACGGCCTCGGCCTCATGGGGCGGATGGATCGGCTTCTACTTCGGGGACGTACAACAGGGGCTGACCGCTAGGGTCTGCCGCGCTGCACCTGACCACATGCTGTGTCAACGAGAAGATAAGCGGCCGTTTAGGGTTCAGCTCATTTTCGCTCCCCCGCCAGATGCACCTGCGTCGAGGCGAGCAGTGAGCCAAGTGTTGATGTGTCGATGAGCGGCCTGCGCCATCGGAGTCGGGTGGCCCGTGAATCCATGGGGAGCTTCAGGGTAGACGCGCAAATCGATGTCGACCCCGGCTGCCGACAATCGCGTGGCCATGGCCAGGTTGTCTTCCAAGAGGATGTCGTCGGTGCCGACGACGGTGAGTATCGGGGGCAGGCTCGTGAGGTCGGCGTAGATCGGTGAGACGTCGGGGTTCGTCCGGTCTGGCGCGGTGCCCGCATAGGCGTCGAGAAAGTACTCTTCGGCGATCCGACGTCCGGCTGGTGTCTGCGCCGCGAGGTCGTAGGTTCCGAATTGCAGGACAGCGGAACCGAACGCGGTGAGTCCCCGATCGCGTAGACGCAGAAGCGTGACCATCGCCAGCGTCGCACCCGCGGAGAAACCGGTGACCGCGAACGTCGTGGTACCAAAGCGACGTTCGGCGTTGTCGACGAGCCAGAGGGCTGCGGTCTCGCAGTCGTCGGGTGCGGATGGCCATGGATGCTCAGGGGCGAGCCGGTAGTCCACGCTCACGACCGCGATCCCAAGGGAGTCTGCGAGATCCCGGTTCGATGAATCACTGCCTGCGGCTGATCCCATGTAGAACCCGCCACCATGGATCTCGAGAAGGACACCCTTCACGGCCTTGGCTTCCGGCAGGTGAATCCTCACCGGCACGCTTCTCCCATCGGCGTGCGCCAGCTCGGAAACCGTCGACAGGTCCGACTCGGTGGAAGGCACCGCGTTGGCTCGGAATTCGCGAAGCTCCTCCCAGCTGTTCGGACCTCGGCCAGCCGCACGCCTCGCGTAGAAGGCGCGTGACTCATCGGCAAGAGTCCACAAGTGGGGATCGATCAGAGAGGTCAAACCAAAACGCACGACTAGCACCCTAGGAAGTGGAGCGGCATTCCGGCCGAGACGCGCCGCTACCCGCGCTATCCATCGAATCCTTGAAACATGACGATCACCTTCGGCCATGCAGTGACAATGTTGGGCATGACGATTGCGGAGGACGCCCAGGCCGAACGGGGCGCACTCACGGAGTCGTTGATCGACGTGGGTCCGTCGGCCCGTACCGCGTGCGGCGAGTGGACTGCACTGGACCTTGCGGCCCACCTGGCGGGTGAGGAGCGCAACGGTGGTGTCACGACCTTCATCGCTCGATCCCTGGTGGCACATGGTGTTTCGGTGAGGGGCACACCGAAGATGGTCGACACCGCCCTGCGCCTGGAGCGGCGCCACGGCTTTACGGCACTGATCGACCGACTGCGTCGGCCCATGCCGCGACTGTTACTACGGCCGCGGGTGGCGCCACTGACCTTGTTCGAGTACTGGACCCATCACGACGATCTCATCGGCTTCACCAAAGGAGCCCACGCCGTGCCAGCAACACTCGCGGCGGTCGTTCCCCTCCTGCTGCGCTATCAGCTCAAGCAACTGCCCGCGAGTGTCCGGGTGGCGGTCGGTACCAGCGACGGCAACCACCGGTGGTCGGTCGGGCCCAAGTCGGGCTCAGAGGTGATAGTCGGCGGTGCTCCCCCGGACCTGGTCCGATGGCTGTCGGGGCGTCGAACACAGGGCGAAATCACCATCACCGGACCCGACACCGCCGTGCAGGCACTACGTGCATTCGTGGGTCAAGTGTGAGTGACGGGTACCTCTAAACGATGCATCAGAGCACTGCCGCAATCCTGAAGGGGTCAGTGCCACTCCCCTCGTCACACGCTGGGCCCCGCACCACTAGTCAAGCAAGGCGAGATCACCCGCCTCAGCGCCCTGCTAAGGCGGTCGGCGGCAACTTGGGTTTCAGTGAATATGCAGCAATCGAATATGCGGGGCTACGCGTAGTGGCATTCGTCGGATGAATCAGCCATCTCAACGTACATCTCACTTCAACTACCAATACAGTCGAATCGAGTACGGCGGAGTTGCCAATAAGACCTACGCACTGGGCGTGTCGGTCATCCTGGCTGCCGCTGATAGGCATGCATACGTTCGACTCACGGGCGCGACCGGTGTTCCACCCTAATAAGGTGCCCCCACTTTTTCCTGGCGAAGTCGGCGGCATCGGCGTTCTCGAATGCCCAGCGATACTCGTACCCGCAGCGTCGTGCGACTGCCCGCCCCCGCGCGAGCTGTTCTTCCGCTCGCACAATTCGCTCTTGAATGTACGGGCTGAAGATCGCGCCCCCGATGGCTGGCGACGATGCCCATTCATGTCGTGTCTTCACCTCCCACACGATGTTGGCATTCTTCGTGTCCCGGCCGTCGTACGCCATCCTGTGCGGCACTTCGATACCCGTTTGTGGTCTATCGGGATCGAGATCGGCAGGCGCCGTCACCTCGAAGTCCTTGTCCGAGCCGCTGACGAAGGTTGCGTAGGCGTTGTGGTCTGGGTCTCCGCCCCCGCGGTTGATCTCACGCTCGCGGCATGGACCCTTCCGTCGCCGCCAGCGCTCCTCTTCGAACGCCTCTTGCCGAGCCTCAAATTGGTTAAGCCCCTTGATGATCGCTCTGAACGACATGTCGAGTGCAGTATCGGCATCGGTCCGCTTTCGCGCCGCATTCAAGAACACGGCTGTGCGCGCCGATCCGTCGCGGTCGGCAATCTCTGGATGTAGGCCTATCCCGCCGCCGACCCTGGACGGCCATGGCCGGTAGCGCACACCGCTGATCTGCGCCCCGGTCGGCGGCGAAAGTCTGGCGATACTCTCGGGGAAGTAGTGCAGGTAGATTTCCAGCACGTCGTCGCCCGAACCCGCCTTCGCGATGTCGTCCTCAAGCGCATCGAGCATGTGGAATACCGTTGGGGTGTAGTAATAGCGCATCTTGCCGCCAACGCCCGTCGTCGCGATGTCGGCGTGGGTTCTTGGTCGCTTCTCGAGGAACTGGTCGGCCGCCTTCCCGCCACGATCGGTCGTCGCCTGCGGAAGTTCCAGATAGAACTGAACCGTCGCCTGGTTTGCTTCCTCCCCCAGCTGTTGCAGCGTCCGTTCGAGCCACTCCCAAGAACCAGGATCCGGCGCCCCGGCCTGCGGTTCGGTCATTTCCTCTCGAGGCGACTCGGACTGAGGCTCGACTGAAGTTCCGCCGGGAGGCCGAGTCGGAGGTGGCGCAGTCGGTCTCACCTGCGGGCGTACCGGAACCCGAATTGGAGGTCGCACCGGCACGGGCGCGGGTTCGTATCGCAATACAGTCCCTGCCGCAACACGGCCTTCCGAATCTTGTAGCACGTGGGTCAGTTCGTGGGCCAGCAGCCGATCACCTTCGCGGTTGCCTGGATTAAAACGTCCCGTGTCGAAGTAGATGTGGGACCCAATGGTGAACGCGCTGGCGCCCAGAGAGCGCGCCGCTACGGCGCTCGAGGCGTCGGTGTGGATGATGACGTTCTGAAAAATAGGTGCGTCCGGCCGCTTCGTGCCGTGATCTGGGTACGACCCAGTCACGAGCTGCGCGATTTGGTCAGCCTGTCGTTCGCTGGGGTCGTCGCGCTCACTTACAAGATTCTGACCTGCCGCGCTGTTTACTGACGAAACATGCCGCGTCGCCCCAGATGCCTCGAATTTCATCGCCATTGTGGTGCGGACGGCCGACGGCAGGGCGGCGCCGGGTGAGCGTGAAGCATCGGAGACGAGTCCAGCCATATTCTGATGTCCTATGGCTCCGCCGTTGGCGGACCTGCGGACCCGCTCAGGCTGGTCGATGCTGTCAGGACAACATGGGCAGGAACCTCCCGATGCTGCGCATCGTCGGATCACTCCGGTCCACTGCTCGGCCTGATTATCCAACCCACGTGGCAACGCACCAGCAGTTTCGCGACCGGCAACATGCAGAAGCGCCTCCTCGCGTAAGCCGGCGTGTCGCCGTTGTATCGCGGGTTCTGAAACACATTCTGCGCCGGGCATTTCGCTCGCCTTCATAGCAAACACGCTTACACCCCCGACTGGAGCGGCTGTTCCCAGACTTTACTCCGCGGTCTCAAGTCGGAAATGAGTTCCACATTCATTCCTTCGGAATTCATCGAGTGATTCTCGGCTCATCGGGTTCGTGTGGATGACCTGAATTTGAGGACAAGATCGCCCCGCATCGGATGCGAAGATGTCCCGGGTGTCGTAGTACTTGAGATGGCTGCCCCACGCTCAAGAGCCATCCGCTAAGACGAGCCCGCGAGACAACCATCATGGCAACCGCTCCAAACGCTCGATGGCCCGCTTCACCGCGGCACAGACCTCCTCGACCGACGTCGCGTACTCGTCTCGTCCGGAGACGAGCCGATTGCCGTTGATGTGGTCGCTGCCGACGATGATGCGCGCCCGTAACGCATCTCTCTCGTACCAAGCGCGAATCACCACGACGAGCGTTTCCGACGTCGAATCTTTGCTGGGCACGGATCGAGAATGGCCACGACAGATCAATCAGCTGTCACACGACAGTCAGCGGACCGTGATCACGTGCATCGTTCCTGATACCCGGCGTTGACGATGTGTTGACGAACCGCTCATCACACTGGAGATTAGGTACCACGTGGGGGCGCACGAGGGGGCGATAGTGGCGACGCGATCGAAGCATGCAACTGCGACTGTTATGGCAATGCAAGTATGTGTTCTCGGGGGGTTCGAGGTGCGACGCGAGCGCGAATTGGTCGCGCTCCCATTAAACGCACAGCGTTTGGTCGGCTTCCTCGTCGTACGCGAGCGACCACAATTGCGGCTGACGGTCGCCGCGTCGCTGTGGCAGGACACGACCCAGGCGCGGGCGGCGGCTAACCTGCGCACCGCGCTGTGGAAGATTCGGCAGGAGTGCGGCAACCTGGTCCGCGCCGACCGCAACTACCTCTCGTTGGACGAGACGACAACGGTCGACCTGGCACAACTCTTGGCACAAGCCCGCCGTCTGATCGATCCCGATGAAGTGCTCACACCTGCCGATGTCAGCACCCGCGGTTTGATCGGCGACCTACTCCCCGATTTCGACGAGGAGTGGATCCGGTTCGAACAGGAACGTCTGCGGCAGTTGCGTATTCACGCACTTGAGTCACTGTGCCGGCGCCTCTCCGCGTGGGGGCGGCACGCCGAAGCCATCGACGCGGGGCAGGCCGCCGTCGCGGCCGAGCCGCTTCGCGAGAGTGCCCAGCACGCCTTGATCGCCGCCCATCTCGCCGAGGGCAACGTCTGTGAAGCCAAGCGCCAGTTCGGTTTGTACCGCGATCTGTTGTGGGAGAGCCTTCGTCTCATCCCCTCTATCGCGCTCAACGAACTCGTCACACGCACACGTGACGCGCAAAGCAACGATGCGTTGACGCACCGCTGACTGCTGGTCGGCAAGATTCCCGACACGCACTTCTCTACCCCGGCCAGAACGCGGGCGCGGGAGGTGTTGTGTCGATCTCGTTGCGACACCCCGTCTCTCCCGAGGAGGGCATATGCCCATAGCTCCTACCTACCCCGGTGTCTACATCCAGGAACTGCCGAGCCAGTTCCGCGCGATCACCGGCGTCGCCACCTCGGTCGCGGCGTTCATCGACTGGTTTCCCAGAGGTCCGCTTAACGAGGCGATACAGGTCAACTCCTGGGCGGACGTCGAGCGCACCTTCGGAGGCCTGCACATCCGCAGCGAGGCGAGCTACGCGCTCGACCAGTTCTTCGCCAACGGCGGGTCGACGGCGTGGGTGGTGCGGGTTACCAACGCGGTGACGCCCGACATCGCCGCCACCATCGGCGTGCGCTCTGGGAACACCGGTGGCGCAAAGGTGCTTACCCTCACAGCACGCGAGCCAGGCGAGCGGGGCAACTTCATACGGGCCATCATCGAGCCCGGTTCCACCACGAAGACGTTCAACCTCGTGGTGCGGGAGGTACTCATCGCCGAAGGTCGACAGACCGTGTTGCGCGAGGAGCGCTACAACGAGCTCAGCAAGACGGCGGCTGACACAAACTACGTCGACACGGTACTCGACAACTACGGCGCAATGGTCAGCGGCGTGAGCCAGGGCACGGCGACAACCCTCCCGTCACCATCAGGAACCATGAGCAGAGTCGTGCCTGCGCTCACCGCGCTGCCAGCCAATCACGTCATGGACGTCGAGCTAGAGGTCGCGGGCGGGCCAGATGAACGTGAATTGGACTTGGGTGCAGAAGATTTCGCCAGTATCGACGATCTCGCGGCGCGACTCCAGGGCGCACTGCGCGGTGCGATCCCGAAGGGCGATTTCGATCCCGCCAGAGTCGAGTTCACCCAGGCGACCGTGCAGATCACAGTTTCTGGTGACCGCTTGCAGGTCCTGGCAGGTACCGGAGCAACGACCGATGCGCGGTTCTCGTTCTCGGGTCCGCTGGCAATGCCTGCGGCACTGAAGCTGTCCCCGTCGGAGAACGAGAACATCGCCGCCTACCAACTAGGCGAAGGGGCCTCGCGCGCCCAGATCGCGGGCATCGCCGGCGTTGACGGTGATCTCCCCCGCGTGCAGGACCTCGTCGGGCAGGAGGCCGTCAGCCCGGCCACCGGGATGTACGCGCTTAATCTGGCCGACACGATCAACCTGCTGTGCGTGCCGCGGATATCGCTGGTTGAACCCCCTCCGGCACCTAGCAGGCTAACCGAGGCGCAGTTCGATGCTGCCGTCGCGGCATTCACTCTGTACTGCCAGCGGCGCCGCGCGATGCTGCTTCTCGACGCACCCGATACCGCGACCAGCCCGACCGCCATCAAAGCGTTCATGACCAAGCACTCCGTCGTGCGGGACCCGAATGTCGCGCTGTTCTATCCCCGCCTGACCATCGGCGACCCGCTGCGCGACTATCTCGACCGCAGCATCGGCGCATCGGGCGCGATCGCCGGGATCTGCGCACGCACCGACGCCAACCGCGGCGTGTGGAAGGCCCCGGCGGGCACCGAGGCGCTGGTGCGTGGCATCACCCGGCTGGAGACCAAGCTCACCGACGCCGAGAACGGGATCCTCAACCCGGTCGGCATCAACTGCCTGCGCACGTTCGACCTCTACGGCCACGTCAACTGGGGTGGGCGCACCCTGGTGGGCGTCGACTCGGCGCCCAACCAGTGGAAGTACATCCCCGTCCGGCGGCTCGCGCTGTTCCTCGAGGAGACGTTGTACCGATCGACGCTGTGGGTGATCCACGAGCCGAACGACGAACCGCTGTGGGCCCAGATCCGGCTCTCGGTCGGTGCGTTCATGAACGACCTGTTCCAGAAGGGGGCGTTCCAAGGCCGCACGAAGCAGGAGGCCTACTTCGTGCACTGCGACAGCACCACCACGACGCCGCTCGATCAGGAACGCGGCATCGTCAACCTCACCGTCGGCTTCGCACCACTGAAGCCCGCCGAGTTCCTCATCATCTCGATCCAGCAGATCCCGCCGCAAGTGGAGGTGTGAGCCGTGGCCCAGTTCACCGTCAACCCGACCCGCTTCGACCCGTACAAGAACTTCAAGTTCAAGGTGAAGTGGGACGGCAAGTACGTCGCCGGTATCAGCAAGGTGACCGCCCTGAGGCGAACGAGCGAACTCGTCGAGCACCGCGAGGGCGGACAGCCGTCGACAAGCCGAAAATCACCCGGCCGCACCAAGTATGAGGCCATCACCCTCGAACGCGGTGTCACCCACGACCCCGAGTTCGAGGCATGGGCCAACCGGGTCTGGAACCTGAGCGGCGGCCTCGGCGCGGAGGTGTCGCTGAAGAACTTCCGCAAGGACCTGCGCATCGAACTCTTCAACGAGGCCGGTCAGGTGGTCATCGCGTACAACGTGCGCCGCGCGTGGGTCAGCGAGTACCAGGCGATGCCCGACCTCGACGCGAACGCGAACGCCGTGGCGCTCGAGCATCTCAAGCTCGAGCACGAAGGTTGGGAGCGCGATCTGGATGTGCCCGAGCCCGCCGAGTTCGGAACCTGAGTTGAGCGACGTCAGCCTGTCCGGTCGAACCCGCATCGAGGGTAGGCAGATCCGCGGCGCCGAGTTCCGGGACCTCGCCGGCAACGACGAACTCGCGGCCCGCGACGACGCGGACGGGCTCACGGTCGAGTTCGCGACCCGTCTGCTCGCCTCATGCATTCTGACCCTCCGCACCGACGGTGGCGAGTTGCCGGCCAGCAGAGACCACGTACGCGCGCTCACGGCAGGTGACCGCGAGACGGTCCTGCTCGCGCTGCGCCGGGCGGCCTACGGCGACCGCCTCGATCTGCTCGTCACCTGCCCCGACGTGACGTGCGGCGCGATCATGGATGCTGCTCTGACCGTCTCGGACCTGTTGCATGGCCCCGTCGTGTCCTCGACCGATCGAGATGTCGACGGCACTGGTGTCCGCCCGGTGACGGGTGATGACCTGCACGCGGTCGCCGCACTCGCGCTGGACGACCCAGATGAGGCCGTGCGCAGACTCGCCGCGCGGTGCACAGGACGCGACGACGACGGCGCGACCCTCACAACCGACGAGCTCGCGGCGGTCGAGACCGCACTCGAAGCGCTCGACCCGCACGCCGAGCACGAGCTCGTGCTGAGGTGCCCCGAGTGCGATCTCGCGTTCACGTCGTCGATCGACGCCGGCGAGTTGCTTCGGCAGGAGATGACCGCCTCGATCGCCGAACTCGACCTGAGCGTCCACCTGATGGCGTCCACCTATCACTGGCGTGAACGCGACATCATGGCGCTGCCCATCATCCGTCGCCGGCGGTACCTGCGGGTACTCGGCGACGCGCTCGCGACGTCGGTCAGCCACTGACATGGGCAGCGTGCTCTCATCGCTGGCCCGGCGGTCGTCGGCGTCAGCTGCCGTAGGCGGTCCCGGCCAAATCGGGCGCGCACGCACACCCGACAACCTGACGTTCACCCTGCCGGCGCGCGCGGTCGATGACGGCGAGCCGACGGGCGACGTTGCCACCGAAGCATCAATTGCACCAACCGCTCTCACGTCGAGCCCCACCCCCGCGACGCCGACGCACGGCACCTCCTCAGGACCGTCGTCACGACCGGCCGCTACACCCGCACTACGCATCTGGGGACCGGCCGACGCGACCGGTGCGCCTCACCCGGTCGCCGCGCCGGAGCCGCTACGCGGTTCGACACCAACGTCGCCAACCGTCCGCAAGGCCGCGGTCACCGGTGAGGACGGGCTCCCGGCTGACACGCTATCTGCGGGCGCGGCGCCACAAGTGGTTCCTCCCTCGGCATCTCAGATTGACCCAGCACCGGACCGAGTGTCGGAGAACCGAGCCGACGCCTCCGCCGCCGCGCCGACCAGGACCACGCGGTCGGCCGCTGCGATCGCGCACCCGACGCCTCAACCCCCACCGCCGCCCACCGTCGTGTCCGCCCCGCGGCTGGCAGTCCTGCCCTCGCCACCGGCTGCGGCGTCATCCACCCCGCGAACCATCGACGTTCGTATCGGTCGCGTCGAGATCACGCCCGAGCGCGAGACGTCGAATCCGACTCGGAGCGCGCCTGTTCGGACATCGGAGACGGCGCGCGACCCGTTCGCGCGTGACAGTGCGGCCCGCTCCTGGAGTGACCGCTCGGGAAGCTGGGGATGAGTAACGCGCTCGCCATCGCGTCGGTGACCGCAATGCTGCGGCACCGGCTCGAGAGTGCGTTCGCCGAGGCGGCGTTGGCCTTCCCGACGGGCGTCCAGGGCGCTAATGCGTTCGTGCAACGACCCGGCGGCGCGCACGCGGCGGCGACCGCAGGAGCCGACATCACGTTGTACCGGACATCCCCGCATCCGCAGTGGCGCAACTGCGACCTGCCCACCCGAGGCGGCACCGGAATGCTCACGGAGAAGCCGCTGCTCGGGCTCATGCTGCGTTACATCGTGACGACGTTCGGGGCGACGCAGGAACTCGAAGCCGAGCAACTACTCGGCATCGTCGTCACCCACCTGCACACGAATGCAACGCTCACGCGCGCCGAGATCTTGACCATCAAGGCCGCGCTCCCCCAGGCCTTCCTCGCCGACACCGATCTCGACACCCAACCCGAGCTCGTCAAGTTCACCGTCCTGGCCATGGAGGACGAGGACATGAACCGGGTGTGGTCGATGATGCCGGACGGGACCTTCGCACCGGCCGTTCTGGTCGAGGCGTCAGTGGTGTTCGTCCAACCTAAGATTCGCGTCTCGGCACCGCTCCCGGTTCTCGAACGCGGGCTCACCGTCGTACCGTCACGACAGCCGCTGATCGTGCGCATCGAAGCTGAGACCGGTGGGCCCACCGCACCGATCCTCGCCGGGCAGCCGGTCTTGATCCGCGGGCTTCGCCTCGACGCGCCAAAGCTGCGGGTCGAGATCGACGGCGTCGACGTGCCGCCCGCGTCGGTCACCGGGTTGGACGACGAACGGATTCGATTCGTCGTGCCCGCCACCACACTCGCGGGTGCGCGTGGCGTGCGGGTCCTCCATGATCTGCCGGGTGTGCCCCCCGTGCTCGGTGCCGTGTCCGGTGTCGTGCCGATGATTGTGCGCCCGAAGGTCACGGGCACCGCGAAGGTCGCCGGGAGGATCAGGGTGAACCTCACGCCAACGATCGGCGTTCACCAGGCTCTCGAGGTGCTGCTCTCGGATGCGGCAACAACAATCGCGTTGCCCGCCCTGCGGGCGACCCCGAACCGGATCGATGCGCCGTTGGCCGGTGTGGCGGCGGGTACCTACGTGGTGCGCGCCCGGATCGACGGTGTCGAGTCCGTTCCGACGTCGTCGATTCCCGGCGGCCTGATCGACACCCCGAGTCAGGTGGTGTGATGAACGCCGACAGCGCATACGTCCGGGATCGGGTGGGCGATCTGCTCTCCCGGCTCCTCGGACGGGAATCGGCGCCGGTGCCCGCCATGCCCGAGTCCGCGCTCGACCGGTTGACCAACACGTGCGCGCTGTCCGCGGCGGACAGCGACCTGCTGCTCCTGTTGGCCGGGCTGGCCATCGATGCGTCGATCGCGGCGGAACTCGGTCTCGACGGCTGCTGCCACGGTGCGGCGACACTCGCCCAACTCGCGGACCGGATACCCGACGTGCAGTGGAGCGCGCTGGCACCGACCGCGCCGCTGCGCCGGTGGCACCTCGTCGAGCTGACCTCGGAACGCATCCTCGACGGATGGGCCCGCATTGACGAGCGAACGCTGCTCGGCATCCTCGGGGTGTACACGCTCGATCCTCTGCTCGACGCGCTCGCCGACCCCGCGAACCCGGTCGATGCGACGGCGGGGTCACCGCGTCGGCTGGCCGCCGTTGAGCGGGTACTCGACGTGTGGCGTGGGTGGGACGGCGAGGGCCCGGTCCCCGTCGTGCTGGTCAGCGGTGCCGACGCCACCGGAATCGCGGTGGATGCGGCGCGTCAGGCGGGATTTCAGGCCCTGGCGTTCCGTGCGGCCAACCTCCCGACCGGGCCTCGCGAGCAGGCCGAGGTTGCCGCGCTTCTCGAACGTGAGGCCGCGCTCGGCCCGATCGCGGCGATCCTGACGATGGCCGATGGCGCGGCCGAGCCGGCGGCGTGGAACATCGGGCGACGCTGTCAGGTGCCGTTGCTCATCGCCACGCGCAGTCTCCCGGCGGTCCACGACCTGCCGGGTCGGGCGATCGTGCACGTCGAACTCCCCACCGAGACCGTCGCCGAGCGCACCGACGTGTGGCGGCGCGAACTCGGCAGTACGCTCGCCGCGCAGTGCAACGGGGCCACCGAGGTGGTGGCTCACCGATTCGTCCTCGGCGAGGCACAGATTCAGAGCGCGGCCGCCGAGGTTCGCAGCACCTGGAATGACAACGGCGCTGAGCCGACGCGGATCCTGTGGCGTGCGGCCCGTCGCCAGGCGCGGCCCGATCTCGACGAGCTCGCGACCCGCGTCTCGACAACGGCCGAGTGGGACAGCCTCATCCTGCCCACGGCGCAGAAGGTGATGCTGCGCGAGCTCATCGCGCACGTGCGTCACGCCCATCTCGTGCAGGACCAGTGGGGATTTGCGAGCAGCGGCGCCTGTGGCCCCGGCGTCACCGCGATGTTCCACGGCCCCAGCGGAGTTGGCAAGACACTGGCCGCGCGGGTCGTCGCAGGAGAGCTCGACCTTGACCTGTATCGCGTCGACCTCGCGCAGACGGTGTCGAAGTACATCGGTGAGACCGAGAAGAATCTCGCCCGCATCTTCGATGCTGCGGATGCGGGCGCTGCGATTCTCGTCTTCGACGAGGCCGATGCCATCTTCGGGAAGCGCTCAGAGGTCAAGAACGCCAACGACCGGTTCGCCAATATCGAGGTCGCATATCTACTGCAACGCCTGGAGAGTTACCGCGGACTGGCCATCCTGACGACCAATCTGCCCGACAACCTCGATCCCGCATTCACACGGCGCCTCCGCGCGTCCATCGCGTTCCCGTTCCCGGACGTCGCTGCCCGCGAACAGATGTGGTCACACGCGTTCCCCGCCGCCGCGCCGACGGCCAACCTCGACATCGAGGCACTCGCACGGCTCTCGGTGAGCGGAGGCAGCATCGCCAACATCGCCCTCGGTGCCGCGGTGTTGGCCGCCGACGCGGGTACCTCGATCACGATGCACAACCTCCTCGGTGCGGCGCAGTCGGAGTACGCCAAGCTGCATCGCACCTTCGGAGCGGCCGAACTGGACGGTTGGACCGCGCAACCAGTCTCGAACACCAAGCCGCGGAGGGCGGGATGAACGCGCCGCACGATGTTCGCGTCGTCATCGACAACCTCGCGCTGCCGAATCAAGGAGACGGCGACGCATTCGCGTCCGCGGTGGTTGCCGAACTCACACGACTGCTCTCCGCCTCCGAGGGGAACCCTCAGCTCGAATCGAGACTTGACATGCGCAGCGTGTACGTCGACTCGGCGAGCGTCTCGCCGGAGGACATCGCCGCCGTCCTGGCGGGCATCGTGCTGGGAGCCGAGTCATGACGCTGATGAAGGGCGCGTTCGTCGTCTTCCAGACTCGAATCCCGGTACCGACGGACATCATCGTGTTCCAGTTCAATACCGAGTCGCTGCAACGAAGGTTCGTGCCTCCGACGGACAACCAGACCGCAGGTGAGAAGGGCGGCGGACGGCAAACCGCCCAGAGCGGCCCGCCGACGGAGAGCCTGACGGTGTCGATCGACCTCGATGCGGCCGACCTCCTGGAGAAGGCGGATGCTGTCACCACCGCGGTCGGCCTGCACCCGGCGATCGCGAAACTGGAGTTGTTGATGTATCCGGCGTCGTCGGTCCTACTGCTCAACAAGGGTCTCGCGATGGCCGGCATCGCCATGCAGGTTTCCGTCATCACCCCGACCGTGTTGTTCGTGTGGGGAACCACCCGGCTGCTGCCTGTCCGGGTGACCTCGGTGACGGTGACCGAGCAACAGTTCGATCATCGGCTGAACCCGATCAACGCGAAGGTCGAAGTCGGGCTGACGGTCCTCAAGTCCGAGGAGATGGACGAACCGTTCGCCACTCTGGCCACCGTCACTCAGGTTGCCAAGGAAGGTCTTTCACGCATCGGGACGGTGCAGAGCGCCGCCGACATCACCGCACTGCTGCCGTTCTGAGCGGCCCGACGACCCGATAAGGAGACGATCGCATGTTCGACCAGACATCGCGGTACGCCGGTCTGCCGGTTGCCGTTATCGTCGACAGCCAGGGCCGGCAGCGCGCCTATGTGTCGGCCCGCGAGGTGCCACCGGCGGTGACGCCGCGCGCCGAGGACGTGGTGCACGTCGTCGGCGGCGACGAACGCCAGGACCGCATCGCCTGGCAGTACCTCGGCGATCCCACCCTGTACTGGCAGCTCGCCGACGCCAATGGCGTCGTGCACCCCGACGAGATCACCGCGACCGTGGGACGGCGGCTGCTCATCCCCCTCGACGGCAGGCAGGGGCAACGATGACCGGCGGCGTGTCGACGATGCTCACCCTGGGCAAGGTGCCCGCTCCCGGGGTGATGATCGATGCGCTGCAGGAGGTCGTCGTCGAAACGGCGCTCGACGTCGCAGGCGCGTTCTCGTTGACGTTCGGGCTCGCACCCACCGAGGGCGGCGACTGGAGCACATTGCTGATCGACCCGTTCAAGCCGATGATGCCGATCGGAATCCGCATCGGCACCGGCGGCGTGCCACTGCCTCTGGCGGTGCTCAACGGCTTCGCCACCGCGCAGCGGGCACGCTTCGCCGAGGGCGGAAAGAGCGTCCTGGAGATTCGCGGTATCGACATCACCGCTGTGATGAACCTCGAGGAGAAGGCGAAGGCGTGGACCGGCCTGCCCGACGGAGCGATCGCAGCGGCGTTGTTCGGCCAGTACGCGGTGGTGCCGAAGGTGACGATGACAGCACCGCGCGTCGTGGAGCCGATGGGGTCGACGGTGCAGCGCGGCACCGACATTCGCTTCCTGCGCCGTCTGGCCCGGCGCAACGGCTTCGACTGCTACGTGCAACCCGAACCGATAACCGGCCTGGACACCGGCTACTTCGGGCCGCCCACGACCGCCGGTGTCGCGTCGGCGGTGATCAACGTGAACATGGGATCACTGACCAACGTGCGCGACCTTGAGGTCCGTTACGACATGGCGCGGCCCACGCTGGCGATGGCACTCGGTCTCGACACCGCGACCAAGGCGCCGGGTGTCGGTGTCGCGCCGATGTCGAAGCTGGTGCCGATGGGCATCGAGCCCGCGACGCTGCGGGCCGTGGCGGGCGCGGGTGTCGCCGGGTCCATGCCCATGATTCGCCTCGCCGAGACCGGCGGCGCCACCGTCGCGGAGTTGCAGCCGTCGGCACAGGCAACCGTCGACCGCGCCAGCTTCGCGGTCACCGTGGAGGGCACCACCGACGAGTCGGTGGGTGTCCTGCAGCCCGGTGCGTTGATCGCGGTGCGCGGCATCGGTCGCCTGTTCAACGGGCTCTACCAGACGACCAGATGCCGAGTCTCCGTGGTCGACGGTCACTTCGAGCAGCGATTCACCGCCCGCCGAAACGCCGTGACCATGACCGGAACCGAGTTCGTCGCGATTTAGTCGCGGCACCGACCAGACGAGGAGCGTGATGACCGACCAACAAGTGCAACACCTGCTCGACCGTCAACTCGACAGGTTCTACGGCAAGTACCGCGGTCTGGTCACCGACAACCAGGACCCGACCAAGCGAGGACGGGTCCAGGCCGTGGTCCCCGAGGTGCTGGGCACCGAACACACCACATGGGCCGAGCCGTGCACGCCGTACGGCGGCACCACCTCGGGCTTCTACGCGATCCCGCCGCTGGGCGCCGGGGTGTGGATCGAGTTCGAGGCGGGGGACGTCTCCCGTCCGGTGTGGGTGGGCTGCTGGTGGGCGACCGGTGAGACACCGCCGGGACCTGGTGCCGCACTGCCGGATCCGTTCACCAAGGTGCTGCGCACCGAAACCGGTCTGCACGCCGCGCTCGACGACACCGGACAGTCGATCGTGCTCTCCGACATCGCAGGCGTGAACATCATGTCGATCAAGGTGCTGGAGGGCACAATCGAGATCAAGGCGCTCGCGCAGGTCGTCCTCGACGCGCCCCTGATCAAGCACGGCGGCGGCGCTACCCATCCCGCGGTGTTCGGCGACCAACTTATGGCCTACTTGGCGCAACTGGTCACCACGTTCAACTCTCATGTGCACCCGGGAGAGTTGGCGGCCGGCATCCTGCCCGTGACACCGGCGCCGCCGGTGCCCCCTGCCGTACCGCCCACTCCGGCCCTGATCTCGATACAGAACCTGGTGCAGTGAAATGGCCAAGCTGAAGCCGGGTGCTCTCCCCTCATCCACCGATCCCAACGCGTTCGCCGCGTCCATGGCCGCCGCAATCGAAGATGCCTACTGGAACTCGCTGGCAGCCGACGGCAAGCGCATCTTCGACCGCACCACCAACACAGAAAGCGACCGCGACCGCCGCCGTATCTTCGTCGCCATCGCCCAGGGCGTGACGGAACACCTGCGCGCCAACGCCGCTGCCCTGCGGGTGACGGCCGACGTGCCGCTGCCCCCGAACACGCACGTCGAGATCGACGTGACGTCATGACCGATCCCGGTGTCACGATCGTCACCGGCGCTCTCGCGGGTGGGGCGCGGGCCGACCTGACGGTTCCGCCCGCGGCACGCTACCTCGACGAGCCGATGCGGATCGACGGAAGCGGCAGGACCACCCTCGCCACCAGCGACGAACACGTCCGCGACCTCATTCGCGCGGTGCTCTTCACCGAGCCGTTCGAACGGCCGAATCGTCCCGACTTCGGTTGCGCCCTAAAGACCATGGTGTTTCTGCCCAACCACGAGGTGCTCGCCAGCGCCACCAAGGCACTGGTGCAGGGTGCGCTGCAGAAGTGGCTGGAGCTGGAGATCCTCGTCATCGACGTCGCCGTCGAGGCGGTCGACGCCGAACTGCGCGTCACCATCGTCTATCAACGCCGCAGCGACGGCGGCCAGCGCCGGGAGACCTTCCGCGGCCGCTACGGGCAGGTGGGCTGAATGGGCACCATCAACACCCTCATCGCCGGCGACCTCGACTGTGCGGACCTGCAGCAGCGGCGCAGCGACCTGCTGGCGCACCCCAACCCCACTCGGAACGGCATCGAGTACGTCGAAATCGATCCCAGCGACCACCGGATCGTCACCATCACGTTCCTGCGTCCAGTGCCGGTCACGGCGTACGGCCTTCCCGCAACGCCCAGTCTCGCGGCGTTCACCGGCGGCGTCCGGGTCACCGGCATCCATGTCCTCACCGCGACCCGGCTGGCGCCCGATCGCATCCGGCTCGTCACCGACAAGGCCGGCGACCACTCCCCCTACGTGCTCACGCTCACCCACCCCGATCTCGATCCCCCGCTGTCCCAGGTGCTGGTGTCATTCGTCGCGCCGTGCCCGACGGACGTCGACTGCCGCACCGAGGACGACTGTCCCCCTGAGCTTCTCGACGAACCTCTGATCGACTATCTGGCCAAGGACTTCACCAGTCTGCGTCGAATGCTGCTGGACGTGGCGGCCACCCGCCACCCCTCGTTCACCGACGGCAACGTCGCCGACCTGGCCTACACGCTGGTTGAGGCACTCGCCTACGAGGGTGACCGACTCGCGTACTTCCAGGACGCCATCGCGACCGAGGCCTATCTCGACACCGCGCGACAACGCCGCTCCATCCGTCGCCACACCCGACTCGTCGACTACCAGCTGCACGAGGGCCGCAATGCCTGGGCACCAATCGCGTTCACCGTGAGCAGCACCGGAGTCCTGCCCATGCGGACCTCGGTGCTCACCCGCGTCGGTGCGCCGCTGACCCCTGGCACGCCGCCGCCAGGCCCGCGCATCGCCGCACAGTGGACCGATCCGACCGCCGCCGACACATTCGAGCACACCCCGGCTCTGAGCGACGTCATCGTGTTCGAGACCTGCCACCCGGTCGAGTGCTCGCCACGCAACAACGAGATCCAAATCCACACCTGGGGCAACGACGAGTGCGTGCTCGCTGGTGGCACCACCGAGGCATACCTCTACAGCGTTGACAGCGTCGGCGCCGGCGGCGTCGCCCGTACTCCGGTCCTGGCCGACGGCGACTTCGTCGTGTTCGAGCACGCCCGGGGCATCGACGGGCTCGGCCTGCCCGTCGATGCCGACTCGACCAAGCGGACATTGGTGCGCATCGAGGGCTCGCCGCTACCCACGACCGACGAGCTGTACTCCAATGCGATCGCCAAGAAGGTCGACCCGGTTTCCGGTGTCGCACAATGGGAGCTGAAGCGGTGGACTACCGGACCGGTGCTGCCCCTGCTTCGTGTGCGGTGGCGACGCCAGGACGCCCTGCCGTTCCCCCTGTGCCTGAGCACGCGCACCGAGGACGGCCGCCGGCTGCGGTCGATCACCGTGGGACGCGGCAACATCGCACTCGCCGACCACGGCCGGACCGTGCGCGAGGACGTCATGCCGATCGTGCCCGATCGCATCCCGGTGACGGTCCGATTGCCCCGGGGGCCGCTGACCCAGGCGATGCCGGCGGCAGACACCGCAACCGACGCGAGCGGACTTCCCACCACCGAACGCACCGACCTGTCCGGCACTGCGCACGACGCGGTGCCCGCTGTGAACGTCGTCGTCAAGACCTCCGCCGGTACCGACGTCTACGTCGCGGTCCCCGATCTGCTCGACTCGACGCCGTTCGACCTCGCACTGGTCGCCGAGCCCAGCGGATCGGTCGCCGGGGACACCGACGCCACCCGCAGCGGCGGGCGCAGCGACGCCGGCGCGATCGTGCGCTTCGGCGACGGCACCTACGGCGCGTCGGCGACCAGCCCCGACCCCGCCAATCCGGCGAGCTACAAGGCCGTGTACCGGATCGGAAACGGACTTGGCGGACTCGTCGGCAGCGACACCCTCGTGCACTACAGCGTGCAGCCTTCCGGCGGCGTCCTGCCGACGATCACCGCCGTCCGCAACCCCCTACCAGCCACCGCCGGTGTCGATCCCGAGGCGGTGGAGCACGCCCGGCACGCTGCGCCGGTGGCTTTCGCCGTCGACCAGCGCAGGGCAGTCACCGAAACCGACTACGCGGACGCGCTGCTGCGCCTGCCCTCGGTGCAGAGCGCCGTGGCGCGCTTTCGCTGGACCGGTAGTTGGTTGACCGTCTTCGCCAGCGTCGATCCGGCGAGTTCGGAGGATCTGGTCGACCTCAGCGACGGACGCAGCGCACTCAGCCCGGCGCTCCAACTCGAGGTCCGCACGCAGCTGAACCGCTTCCGGCTCACCGATTACGACATCGAGCTGCGTGCACCAGAGTTCGTTCCACTCGACATCGCCATCGATCTGTGCGTGCTACCGGGTCAGTTCCGCGCCGACGTGGTCGCCGACGTCCGCAGGCGGATGGGAAGCGGCTGCACGGCCGACGGTCAACCGGGGTTCTTCCATCAGAGCCGGACAGTCTTCGGTGCCCCCGTACGCCTCTCGGCGATCTACGCCGCGGTCGCCTCGGCACCCGGCGTCGACACCGTCACGGTCACCCGCTTTCGGCGCCTAGGTCAGCCCGACAACGGCGAACTGGACCGCGCGGTGATCGAGCTCGGGCCATCCGAAATCGCACGCTGCGACAACAATCCCGACTTCACCGAGCACGGTGTCCTCGCGATCACCGCACACGGAGGCAAGGCATGAACGCTCCCCTGTGTTGCGACGGCACCGGCGGTCGGTGCACGTGCGGTGCGTGCGAACAGCGCTCGCACGTCAAGCGTCCCGACAACCGGCCCCGACTGCCAGCGATCGACACCCGCATCGGCACGTTCGCGTCCCTTCGCGAGCTCATGCTCGATGAGCTCGGAGCCAGAACCGAGTTGCGACACCTGTCCACCCGCGCATCCAGCGATCACGCCGTCGCGGTGCTGGAACTCACTGCGGCGCTGGCCGACGTGCTCACCTTCTACAGCGATCGCGCCGCCAACGACGCCTACCTCGGCACCGCCACCGACCGGCGTTCCGTCGAACGACTGACCCGGCTCGTCGGCTACCGACCGCGACCTGGTGTGGCGGCGATGACCTGGCTCGAGTTCACAATGGAGGCAACCAAGTCGGCCACCGCACCCGCGGGTCTACCGGTACAGGCCAGCGCCGACCCCAACGCACCGACCGTTGCACCGCCGACCTACGAGACGCTCGATGCCGCCCAGCTCGATGCCCGCTTCAACCGGATGCGCGTCGCTCTGCACGCAGCACCGCTGCCTGCGTTCGCCGCAGGCAGCGCGCACGCCATCCTGGCCCGCGGCGTCGCCGCGCTCACGACGGCCCTGCACGCCAACGACACCGTCCTGCTGTTTGGCGCCGCCGCGGGGCAGTTGGAGCGAAAGTCCGTCGCAGCCGCGACCATTGACGTCGATCGCATCCGCATCTCCTGGACTACCCCGATCGCCGGCACTGCCGGCGCCAGTCCCCGGTCGTGGCGCACCACCCGCAGCCTCGGTGCGTTCGGCGCGCACGCCCCCGTCAACTACAACGTCATGGTGACCGACTCCACCGCCCCCGGCGGGGTGCGCTGGACCACCGCGGTGACCAACTTTCTGCTGGGCGCGGGAGCCACCACGATTCCCGTCGACGCCCCCATCGACGACATCGCTGCCGGTACCCACCTTCTGGTCGAAACCTCGGGACCGCCGGTGCTCGTCAGAGTCACGGCGACCGGCCGTGCCGCCACCACCGTGGGACCGCTCACCGATTCGGCGCCGACGATCAGCGTGACGCCGCCCCTGCCGGCCTACGACCTGCGCACGGTCCGACTGCACGTCCTGGCCGGACCCGAACTCGCCTGGTGGGGCAGTGAAGCCGAGACAACCTTCGCCGGTAGCGCCTATCTGCCGGTGTTCCGCGCCGAGCTGCCCAACGGCACCGTCGGGGTCGAGTTGGGTCGACGAATCGAGCGCGATGCGTGGGTGTCCGGTGAGGCGCTGGACGTCGCCGAACTCGCCGCCGGACGGGCCGCGATCCTGTCGTGGTTCGACGCCGATGCTCCCGGCGCCCCGACCCCGCAGGTGCTGCGGCTGCAACGTCAGCCCGACCTACCGGTGTTCGACGCCAACGGTTTCGCCATGCTGCGGCTCGATCTGGTGTCGACGGCGGGCACGCCCGACACGGCCCCGGGATGGCCCGCCGCGACCGAAGCCTGGCTGGCGATGAACGTGCTGCGCGCGAGTCACGGGGCCTCGACCGTCGAGACGGTGGGCAACGGTGACGGCACGATCGCCTTCCAACGAATGGCCCTCGCCAAGCAGCCGGTCACCCATCTGCCCGCCGAGGTTCCTGGTGGTCTCGCCTCCACCCTGCGCGTGTACGTCGACGGCGTGGCGCGCACCGAAGTGGCGGGGCTCTACGGGCACAACGCCCACGATCCGGTGTTGACCACGGCGACGCGGCCCGACGGCGCCACCGAGATCTGCTTCGGTGACGGCGCCGACGTGGCCGCGCGCGCGTCGACGGGCGTCGGCAACGTCCAGGCGACCTATCGAGTCGGATCCGGCCTCGCCGGACGCGTCGGCGCGGGAAGGCTGAACGCCCTCCTCGCCAAACCGGCTGGGGTCCGCTCGGTCACCAACCCGTTACCGTCCGAGGGCGGCGCCGACCCCGAGCCCGCCGACCAGGCCCGCAGGAACGCGCCAGCCAGTGTGCGTGCACTCGGACGTGGAGTGTCGCTGCGCGACCTCGCCGATCTGCTGGTCGGCACTGGCCTGGTCACCGAGGCGCAGGCGATCTGGCTGTGGAACGGACTCGACCGGATGATTCACATCACCGTGACCGCTCCCCTCGGTGACCCGCTCGGCGCCGACGTGCTGACCACTCTGGCCCGCTCACTGGACTCCGCACGCGACACCAGCCACGTGCTGCGCATCGCCGACTCCATCAAGGTTCCGGTCACCGTCAGCGCGTCGGTCGTGATCGATGCGCGGGTCGAGAAGCCCGCCGCCGTATTGACCGCCGTGGACGGCGTTGTGCGGAACCGGCTGGACCCCAACCGATCCGGGCTAGGGCGGGCTGTCGCCGCCAGTGACCTCATCGCGGGCTGCGCGGCCGTGCCCGGGGTGATCGGCGTCGATCTCGACGATCTGATGTTCGCGCCGTCGGCGGCATTCGATCCCGCCGAGATGAGCCGCCGGGGTGTGCAGATCGCGCCCGACGGCACGCCGGTTCGCGTGCAGCCCCGGCTGCGACTGTTTCGTGCACGTCCCGACGTGACCCGCGGCGTCGTGCTGCCGGCCGAGCTGGCTGTCATCGCGCAACCCGGCGACGTGCGCATCGTCGACGGAGGAAGGGCATGACGACCGACCCGCGTCTGGACCGGCTGTGGAATCTCCTTCCCGCGCATCTTCGTTCGGGCGATCTCGAGGCCCAGCATGTGTTGCAACCGCTACTGCAGATCGCCTCACGCGTACTCAACGACGTCGAGGACGATCTCTGGCAGCGCTTCGACGACCTCTTCATCGAGACGGCGGCCGACTGGGCCGTGCCCTACATCGGTGAACTGGTCGGCAACGACGCACTCTTCGACGGCGCCCGCGCTGACGCGGCCCGCACCGCCACCGGGTTGTTCGCCGATCTCGCACCCCATGACCTGCGCTCCCCGATCGCCGCCCGGGTGCGCGCCGACGTCGCCCGAACCATCTACTACCGCCGGCGCAAGGGCACCCCGGCGATGCTGGAGGAACTTGCACGCAACGTCACGGGCTGGCCGGTGCACATCGTGGAGTGCTTTGAGTTGCTCGACTGGCCGCTGTTCGTCGAACACCTGCGCTCACAGGCCGCCCTGCTCGACGTGCGCAGTCCCGAGCGTTGCGAGCGCGCCATCGGTCCGTTCAGCGATGCGGTGCGGTGTGTGGACGTCCGTGAGCCCACGTTGGGCGGAAGCCGCGGCGCCGTGGTCGCCGAGGGCGCACTGGTGCCGGTGACCAGCACCGACTCCGAGGCAGTGGTCGACCGGCGGGCACTCGACCCCGTCGCCCCGCCCTACGCGCCGAAGAACGTCGCGTTCTTCGCCTGGCGGATTCAGGCCAGCCCGCTAGTCTTCGTCCCCGCCAAACGGTCCGCGGTCTGCCCGTTCGGATGGAGCTTCAGCCCGCTCGGCAATCCGGCACCATTGTTCAGCCGCTGGCAGCGCGAGGGCGACGCCAACGGTCTGGTGACCGAGTTGCAGGTGCCGCAGCCGATCCGGCGCGGCCGATTCGCCCTCGACATGGACTCCTACGTGGCGCGCCCACCCGTGCGCGCCCTGGCGACCGACTTCTACGGGAACTTCCGCGATCTACCGGGCGTCGGCCTGCCGCCCGCCCCGCAGACCTCGATCACGGTCTACCTCGACGGCGTCGCGGTCCGCCCATGTGCGAACCCGGCCGGTGTCGGCGCCGCATGTGCCCCACGTATCCGCTGCGTTCGGGTCGACGACTTCGCCACCGCGCAGCAGCCTGCAGGCAGGGTCGTCGCGCTCGACGTCGTGAACGGTCGTCTCCTACTTGGCACAGGCCTGTTGCCCAACCCTGCCGCGCCCCCTACGGTCACCGTGTCGTCGTTCGTCGGGCAGGCAGCAGGTTTCGGCGGCGGTGGGTATGACCGGCGCGCCTGGATCGTCCCGGATGCTCCCCCGACGGGCGCACCGGTTCAGCGCATCCACGTCGGCACCCGGCCGCGGCCCACGAGTGTCAAGCCACTCCCGCCACAGGTTTCGGCACTCACGACCGCGATCGCGCAATGGGTCGCCGGCGGCCGACACCCCACCGTGATCGTGATCGACGACAGTGGCAGCTACGCGCTGCCCGGCACAATAACCATGAAGAACGACAGCTGGCTGGTCATCGAGGCCGCCGACGGTGAACGCCCGCTATTGCGCACTCCGAACACCGGGACGCGCATCGACGCCACGGTGCCCGCGGCCACCCGGGACTACCTGTCGACACTGACACTGAGCGGCGTTCTCGTCGAGGGGCACCTCGACGTGATCGGACCGATCAACCGCCTGCGATTGTGGCACTCGACGCTGATCCCGGGCCGGCGGCTGCGCGAGAACGGCGAGCCGGACACCACCCGTCCCTCGATCGTCGCCTCGGGTGGGGCGGACCTCACTCAGCTGCGCGTCGAGGTCGCCTTCTCTATCCTCGGGCCGATCAGCCTGCCGTCGTCCATCGACCACGTCACGATCCTCGATTCGATCGTCGACGGCCTCGACGTCGGTGGAGCGTTGGCGGGGCCAGCGGTCGTCGGGACGGGCGGGGCCGCAACCGATCTCGGGCCCCCGCTCCGGGCCGAGCGCTCGACGGTGATCGGCGCAGTGCACGTCGTCAGCCTTGACGCGTCGGAGTGCATACTCACCGGTCACGTCGAGGTGCAGCAGACCCAGCATGGCTGCGTGCGGTTCAGCTATCTCCCGCTCGATTCGGTCAGCCCGCGACGGTTCCGCTGCCAGCCCGAACTCACCGCGCGCCAAGCGGCCGACGCGACCGTGGCCAACGCACTCGCCGTCAACCCGCTGCTCACCCTCGCCCAGCAGCAGGCGATCGCCGCGAACGCGCGCGCCGCCGTCGTCGCGGTGCTCGCCCCGTCGCTGACCACCCGCCGGTATGGGCGGCCCGAGTACGGCCAGCTCGCATCGTCGTGCCCGGCCGAGATCACCGAAGGCGCCGAGGACGGCAGCGAGATGGGGGCTCTCTGCCACGTCAAACAGGCCCAGCGGGAATCGAACCTACGCATCCGCCTCGCCGAGTACCTGCCGTTCGGGCTGGATCCGGCGCTGACCTACGTGACCTGACAGGGGGGCCCAGCATGGCCGGTGACCACAGCAGTTACAGTTTCCGGCCGACGAACGACTTCGTCGGCGTGTTCGAGCAGCAGGGCCGCGTCCGCCTCGACGCGAACCTCAACGAGTTCGTCGACCTGCTTGATCGCCGACTGCGCGCCACCGCGCTCGACACCCTCGGTCGAGCTGTCGTCCCCGCCGAGACCCCCGACGCGTTCCTGCTCGAAATCGCAGGGGGTGTGCTGTCTTTCGGGTCCGGCCGCGCGTACGTCGACGGCATCCAGGTCGATAACCACGGCGTCGGCATCCCGGCGCCGACGCTGCACTTCAACCCGCACCTCGAGGAGCTGAGGGGCACCGACCCCCTGCCGTACAGCCCGCAGCCCTACCTGCCCGTACCGCCTGCGCTGCCCACCACCGGCACCCATCTGGTGTACCTCGATGTGTGGCATCGCGAGCGTACGTGGGCCGAGGATCCGACACTGCTCGACCCCGCCCTCTACGGCATCGACACCGCTGTGCGGCGGCAGGTCGTCTGGCAGGTGAAGGTGCACGAAGCCGATACGCCCGGCCTGCAATGCGACACCCCCGACCTTGCGATCCCGGGCTGGGACAACATCATCCGGCCGAGTGCATCGCGGCTCACCACTGCAGCGGTCGGGGTCCCGGCGGCCTTGGACCCGTGCGATGTGCCGCCGATAGGAGGCTTTCGCGGCCGCAGCAACCGCCTGTACTGCGTGGAGATTCACGAGCCGGGACCGGTCGGCGTGGCGACGTTCAAGTGGAGCCGCGACAACGCCTCGCTGGCGTCACCGGTGACGGCGATTGCCGGCGCCGACGTCAGCGTCGTGCGTCCGGGGCGTGATGCGGTGCTGCGGTTCACCATTGGCGATTTCGTCGAGGTCACCGATGACGTCCATGAACTCGACGGTCTGCCGGGCGAGATGGCAGTCGTCGCCAACGTCGATGACGCGCGCGGGGTGGTCACCTTGGCGGCGCCGCTGGGCGGGGCGTTCGACGTGACCCACGGTGCCCGCATCCGGCGATGGGATCAGTCCGGCGCGTTAGTCACGGCCGATCACGTCATGCCGGTCGCCGCTGGGCCGATAGTGCTCGAAGACGGCGTGCAGATCGAGTTCAGCCTTGACCCCGATATTGCCGGCGGACTGTTCCGCGCCAACGAGCGCTGGGCGTTTCGAGCGCGTGTCGCCGACGCGTCGGTCGAGGTGCTCGATCACGTGCCGCCGCGCGCACCCCACCACCACATCGCGCGTCTCGGCTTCGTCGACTTCGCGAACAACACCCTGCTGAGCGACTGCCGGGTGCCGTGGCCAGGTTCGGGCGACTGCGACTGCGACGACTGTGCCTGCGATGTCTGCGTCACGGCCATCAGCCACAACAGCGGTGCGCTGACCATCCAGGCCGCCGTCGACAAGGTGCGTGACCGGGGCGGTGTGGTCTGTCTGCAACCCGGTGTCTACGTGCTGCGCGAGACCGTTGACATGTCGCGGACGAACGCGGTGCGGGTACGTGGCAAGGGGTGGACGACCATCGTGCTCACACCGGGGCCCATGCCGGCGTTCTTCGTCGATCGTGCCAGGGAGGTCACGATCGAGGAGTTGACGGTGCTCGGCAACGACGGCCGGTTCATCGATCGGCAGGAGCCCGGTAAGCCGGCGGAGCCCGGTGGGCCAGCGGTGCCCGGTAGGCCGGCGGGGCCCGCGGTTGCTGCGCCGGTCGCTGCCGCACCCATCCTCGCCGCACCCGTCGCTACGGGCGGGCTGCTCGCTGGGCTCGGCGGCAACGTTGCGATCGCAGTGCGCAACACGATTGGCTTCGCTGTGCAGCGCTGCTCTTTGATTGTGCAGCCAACGCGCGCGCGGCTGCCCGCACTGACGTTGCTCGGCATCATCGCGGGGCTACGCGTACGTGACTGCCAGATCCTGGGCGCAACGGCAATCGGCAATGCCCCCCTCGCTGCCATCGCACCACGCGACGAACGCGCATTCGTCGCCGACGATCGCACACCGGGACGTCTGCTACTCGCGCACTCCAGGATTGAGGACAACGTTCTCGTTGGCCTCCGCGCGGGCGTCGCCTTCGTCGGCACGGCAATTCACGTCGGGGACAACGTAGTTGCCGACAACATCGTCGCGGCGGTGATCGCCGGGATTACTCACTTGGGCACCTCGCCTGCCGGTGCGACGGTCGTCAGATCGAACATCGTCGCCGCCGGTTTCTACGGCATCATCGACGGCCTGAACCCCGTCCGGATCGCCGACAACGAGATATTCGGCCTCAACACCCAGCTCAATCGGCTCGGCATTCCCGACCCCCGTGTTCCCGACGAACCTGACGACCCTCTCCGCCCGAACCCGTGCGCACCGGCGAGCGTCGTGTACAAGGCAGGGCCCTTCGGAATCGTGACCGATGTCGGCGTTATGCGCGGTGGCCTCGGCCTGCCTGCCGCGATCCTCGTAACCGACGGCCTCGGCTTCGGCGGACGCATCGAGTCGGTGCGCATCGGGGGAAACGAGGTGGAGGAGTTCCTCGGATACGGAATCATGGTGCTGGCCGCCGTCGGGACCGCCATGATCCACGGCAACCGCGTCGGCCGAGTCTCCCTCGACGGCATCGCCGTCGCAGCCGTACGTGGCGGGGCGGTATCGGTGAACGACAACGTCATTCGCGGCGTCGGCTACGAGGCCCGCGAACAGCGGCACGCCCCAGCCGCGGAACGGCGAGTGCTCGCCGCCATCGCCATCGGGCCGGCGCAGGAAGCCGACGTCCGCGCCAACCAGGTGTTTGGGGTGCGGTCGATATTCGCGCAGATAGTGGCAGGCGTGTGGATCGAAGGTGCCCGCAACTCCCAGGTCGCCCTCAACACCATCAACGACGTCGGTGCTCCCGAAGGGTTGTCGTTCGGTATCGCGGTGCGAGCGCCGTTCGACCGGACCGACGTCAGCGAGAATCGGGTTCGCCAGCAGTCGCCGCGGGGCCGCTACACCGGCGTGTCGATTGGGGGGCTGGTGACATTGCGGCACACGGAGCGCGTAGAGGACTACCACCTGGTGGACCTCAAGTTCGGGCGACTGATCATCGTCACGGGCGTCGGCACCTGGTGGTACGGCGACGACAGAATCGTGCACCTGCAGTTGGGTCGCGAGTTCGGGGCGGTGCACGGCAACACGGTCGACGGTGCCGGACTCCGCCCCATGGTGCGGGTCATCGTGGGCGGGAATGCGCTGGTAAACGACAATCGAATCGTGTTCGTCCCCCACGAGCGCGTAGACGCGGTACGCATCGGTGCCGACTCCGCCGTGGTGTCCGCGAACTACATCGAGACTCGACCGGAGGCGTCTGCGGTTGCGATCGACGCCGACCCGGCCAAGGTCGCGATCTCGACGAATGTCACGAACGGCGAGCTTCGCATCAACGGCGCACCGCTAGCGCCCCCCTGGGACGCCATGAACGTCGCGACACCCTGATCGCCATCACACACCGAGGAGGAACCACCGTGTCGGCAAAACCGCCCAAGGACCCAGAGGACCCGCGCATCGGGTACCAGTCGCACGCGTTATTGCGCCAGGCGCTGGAATCGACCCGTGGGCACGTCGCTGCGGCAGCCGATGCCGCGAAAGCCGCAATGGCAGAGAGCAATCCGGAGGTTACGCGAGCCCGCCGAGCCGCGCGTGGGGACGGCCCGGAAGAACTGCAGGCCATAGTCGACGCGCAACGGGGTCACGTGAAGACGATCGCAACGACTGCCACCGATCACGGCAAGGCGATCGACGATCTGATCCTTGACCTGGCGGAGCTTTTCAACACCTGACTAGCCGTCCGACAGTAGAGAAAGCTCAGGGAGACGCTATGTTTGCCCCGAAGGTCGAGAAACCACAAATCACCGCAGCCAAAGGTCCGACGAGCACACCGGCGCAACAACGTTTGACCCGTGGGGCGCGACCATCTGGAGGCAGCACGGTCGACCGGGAGCGCGTGCTCCAACGGTCCGTCATCGATCAGGCAACCCAGCTGTCAGCCGCGCGAACTCTGACCCCAAACGGGAACTACTCCGACGGCGAATATGAGCGAGAGGCTAACCCGCAGAGCCTGACAGCCCGGAAGACTCCAGTCGCGCCGTGGACTTTCAACAAGGTTCCAATTATTCGATTCCCGCCCAGACCGGCCGAATGGCTCCGAGAGCCAGCCCAGTTCGCCGTTCCGCCGCTGACAAGGGCGATGCAACCGAAGGCTCTGTTCAACGAGGTCCACGCCCCGCGTGACCATGAAGCAGATGCCTACGCTGCGGAATCAGTTCCGGCGGCAGGCAGCTGGCGGCCGTCTCAGATGCCGGCCATTCCACCCGACGCACTCGGGCACGATGCGCGGTGGAGCCGCCTCTTCGCGACGGATCTGTCGGCGGTCAGGCTGCACCCCGAGAGTTCCCGTGCGGGCGGACGTGTTCATGCCCTGACCGAGGGAGACCACGTGTACCTCGCTCCTGGACGCTTCGCGCCGGGGACTGAAAAGGGGGATCGTCTAATCGCGCATGAACTCGCGCACGTGACCCAGCAGCGGAGGTCCGGCGCGCCGAGTCCGCAGCTTGCAGCCGAGCTGGATGCCGACGAGGCGGCGGAGGCGGCGGTTCGCGGGCAAGTAGCTCGCACGCGAGCGTCCCTTGCACCCGGCAAGGGGCACACCTATGAGGCCTGGGAGCATCGCCGGCTCGGGGACGCGTTAGGTGGTGAGAACCGACGGATACGGCTTCCGAACGGAGTCGAGGTCACCTACGGGCAGATCGTTGCGCTGAGCGGGGACTTCTACCGCTCGCCCGAGGCACTACTCAGGGCGCCGCGCTCCGAGCTTGAGGCCATCCTCAGCACCATGGATCGTGAGAGCTACCTGGCGAAGGCAGGCGGGATTGGCAGGCCGAAGGACGCGGACGCGAATTTGATCAACTCGGCATACGAGCTTGCCACCACGGGTCACGACCGGACCGGGACTCCGATACCGACGCTCGCTGGCGACACGGACGTCGCGTCCGGCCCGCACGGCGAAGTTCGTGAGGGCGAACACGTGGAAAGCGGCGCCCCGGAAGCCCAGGCGAGCTTCTTCGATCTCGCCGCCGCCAACGCCGCGCACTTCTCGCCGGAGAACATCGCCCTCAATTGGATCCCGAAACATCAACTCGCACTGGACCTCGCACGCCAGGCCTGGCAGAGCCGCAATCCCCGCGCTACCCCAACCGCGAGCGCCCCGGGCATTCACCCGAGCGCGCGAACTGGCACCGCCCCCGCCGAGGCGGCGACAGCGCCCGGACTGGCCCCCACGGCTGCGGGCGCCACCTCCGTGGTACCCGGCCGTGCCGATCCCGCCGCGACACCCACTCTGGCAGGACTGTCGAGCGCCGCGTCGGCGGCGTCGACGGCCGATCAATACGAAGCCCAGGCGTGGCTTTCTTCGGCGTTCGCCGACCACTTCCTAACCGACGCCTTCGCGGCCGGGCATCTCATCTCGGGAAGCACTGGCCGGACCATCTGCCAGGACTTCTTCAGCCGAAACGAATCCCGCATCACGGCGGCATGTTGGGCCTGTGCCCTCGCCGATGGAGCGAGTCCAGAGGCTGCATCGGTGATCGTCCCGGCGATCCGTGCAATTCTTGCGGGCAAGGCGTCGAGCCTTCTGCTCAAGACCGTCCACGACTACTACAACCGCAACGGCCTCGAGGTACGGAATGCGCTTGGCCAGGTGTGGCGGACCGTCGGCGACGCACGCCTCGGCGGCAGTCCAGAGACTATCGCGATGGGCGAGTTAGCGAGCAAGGCGTCCCGTGACGCGGTGCAGGACGTGCTCTCGACAGGAGGGACGACGCGCGCGGAGGTGGCGCTCGACTACATCCCCGACATGGCCCGGCTAGTGGGCGGGACTTTCAAACCGATCACGACCTTCTCGACTAACCCGCTGGTGTGGAATCCAGTGCTCGCTCAATCTCTTTCGCCCAGCCCGGCGACGAACGACCTGTATCAATTGATCAAGGGCAATATCGGCCCGATGGCGAGCCTGAAAGGCAAGCAGACAGCACGATCGGTGGAATCAGTCCCCGGTGCAGCACGTCGTTGGGTCGGGGAGAGACTTGAGGACGTCAAGCGAATTCCCGGACAGCTGACGCGCGAGATCGAGGATCTGTACGGCGCCCCGCGTTGACCGCCGATCGCTTCCCCGCAGCCAACATGAACCGTCACAAGAACAAGGACATGCGACACAGGCAGTTCCGCGCAGCTGGGCCATCAACATTCGGCCGCAAGCGCGGCCAAATGGCTGGTGAAGCTACCTGCGTTACTGGCGGCATTCACGTGGTCGAAATAGTTGTACCAGCCGCTGGCCTTGATACCTGCCAGCAGCGCCTCCCTGGCTTGTTGGTCAGGAAAGCGCCAGATGCTCAGGAAGCGGTGCGCGCTGGCTTGATCGATGCTGGTGTCCACATCGCTCATTGCGAGAACTTCTACGCCCACGCTGGATAGCGCGCCCATCGCCGCCTGGATACCGCTCAGGAACTGCTGGCGTTGTTCGGCAGGCAGCGCTTTCCAGGCGTCATTGGGAGAGTACAGCTCGACCAGATAGTGCGACATGTTGGTTTTCTCCTTCATTTCAGATTGCGCAAGGCGCGTTGGCAGATGCGGCGCGTCGCGTCAGTTGGTTCGTCTTGAAGCCATTGCGCACAAAGGCCGCGTACCCAGTCAGCCTGATCTTTGGCAGCGTCGTTGAGCCAGTTGGCCACCGAGTCCTGGACATAGACGGACGGGTCGGCGCGCAGCGGCAAGAGGATGGGCAACGCCTGTTCCGGTTGTCGTTTGAGTGCGGCGATGTGTGCGCACCACACGCCGCGCGGGCGCAGTGCTTCGCTGGCGAAGCGGCGCAGGCGTTCTGACGGCGATGCCGTCCAGGCCGTGAGATGGCCGATGGACACATCGAGTTCCTGTGCCAGATGTGGGCGCACCGCCATCCAGGCCCATTCGCGCACGCCGAAATGCGCGTCGTCGGCCAGTGGTCGGATGGCGGCCAATCGGGCCGGCAGATCCAGTCCGGGTTGCGCACCGATCATGAAGCAGGCCCAGCCGCGCACGGTGTCCGCTCCGTGCTCCCGGCATCGGTCTATCCCGGCGGCGCCGAGGTCATCCAACAGCACGGCACCGATGCCCGCCATCCGCTTGAGGATGCCGAGTTGGCAGGCGGTTTCGGCTGCCTCCAACGCCCGCGGCGACAGGGCGGGAAAGACCCTGCGCAGCAGCCGCGCCTGGTCGAGCGCCAGTCCCTCAGCCAGCGTGGCGCTTTGCAGTTCGCCAAATGACAGGGCTTCCAGTACGTCGGGCGGGATGTCGGCGGCGCGGGTTGCGCCCTTGCGCGTGCCTGGGAGACTCATACGGCTTTCGCCTGGTTGGTGCTCAGGTTTGCTGCCACCTTGTCCAGCAGCGCGGCAAGTTGTGTGCGTTCGGGCGCGGAGAGGTTGCCGAACAGACCCGCGATCCAGCGGCCGTGCTGGTCAAAGACCTCCTTCGCCACCCGCTTGCCCCTGCGGGTCAGCCGGATGCTCAGTGCGCGGCGATCGCTGGCATCGGCTTGGCGCTCAATCAGGGCTTCACGTTCCAGACCGTCGAGCAGACCCGTCACCGTGGCGCGGGTGACGCCCGCCTGTTCGGCCAGCACGTTTGGGGCCAGTCCCTCGCTGGCGGCATCGAGCAGGAACAGCAGTACGAAGCGTCCTTCGGATAGGCCATGCGGCGCCAGCAGCGCCGCGCAATCACGGTCAATGGCCGAGGCTAGCGAAAGTGTCTGAAAGCACAGCCGGATGCCTTCCACGTCGGGCAGCTGCCGACGCTGCGCTTCTTGTAGCAGGGCTTGATACTTCTGTTTCAGTGTCATTCTGAAGCCACCATATAGTATGGCGACTAATTATATTCTAGGCCCCGCCCGCCTCACGCGAGCCCGCCGAGCCGTGCGTGGGGTTCATCCGTGATCTGGCAGAACTCTTCGGCTCCTGACTCGCTGCGTGGCCACAATCTGTCAGGAAGCGACGGCTCCTCGACGCAGTGCGATCAATTCGTGCCCGGATTCTTCTTCCGTCCGGTGCCCGATCTCCTCGAATCCCATCCGGGCGTAGAAACGGCGGGCGCGCTGGTTGCGCCGGTACACCTCCAGTGTCACCGTGCCGTGGAGCGCACCGGCATGCTCGACAAGCGCCCGACCGACCCCACGCCGCTGCGCCTCGGGCGCGATGAACAAACCACCGATCTCACTGCCCAGCATGCCGAGCAGGCCGACGATAGTGCCGCTAGCGACAGACTCGACGACCCAATTCTGAGCTTCCACGAGGTAAACGTCGCGCATCTTTTGCTCGCGTTCACCCTCACCCTCCCCGACCACGAACGGGTGAGCCTCCCGAGCAGCGCGTGCCCACACACTGACCACCGCATCTACATCAGTCGGTCGGTAGGGGCGCACGATCAGGTCATTGTCCACCTCGCCAACGGTAAACCAATCAACCAGCGGATTGCCCTTCCCAGGAACCTCGGGCGCGCGCACGATGGAAGACGGAAGCGCGGGAAGGGATTGGGCGATGAAGGCCAAGGTAGGCGACTGGTTGGTGATCAAGGGCACGACAGTGGAACGACCGGATCAGCGCGGTGAGATCACCGAGGTGCGTTCGGCGGACGGCTCGCCGCCATACGTGGTGCGATGGTTCGCCACCGGCCATGTGGCGACAGTCGTACCCGGCCCGGACGCGGTCGTCGTCACGTCCGGGGAACAGGAAGAGGCGGATAAGTGGGCGCGGTCCAGGTCCGCATCGGTGGAGACGGCGATCGCGCACCACACCAAGAGCGAGTAAGCGCCGCGACTGATCGTGCCCGGTTTCGGGGCGTCGAGTTCACCTGGCCGATGCCGCCGATTCCGTCATGGGGTGACGTAATCTCCCTCCGTGTACGTCGACGTGATGACCATGCCGCAGCGGTTGAGCCAGATCGGCGGCTTCGCCCGGCGCATTCAGGCTTCGGGGTTCTCCGGTCTCCTGCTCACCGAGACGGGCCGAACCGCCTATCTCAACGCGGCGGTGGCCTCGCAGTCCGCCCCCGGCCTCGAGTTCTCGACCGGTGTTGCCGTCGCCTTTCCGCGCAGCCCGTTCGTCACGGCGGCGTCGGCCTGGGAGTTGCAGGAGGCAACCGGCGGCAGGTTTCGGCTCGGCCTCGGCACCCAGGTCCGCACTCATGTCGTCCGGCGCTACGGGATGCCCTTCGAACATCCTGGTCCGCGGCTGCGTGACTACGTGCTGGCGGTGAAGGCATGTTTCGCCGCCTTCCGGACCGGCAAACTCGACCATCACGGCGAGTTCTACGACCTCGACTTCATCACTCCCCAGTGGAGTCCCGGGCCCATCGACGCACCCGATCCCAAAGTCGATGTCGCAGCGGTGAATCCATGGATGCTGCGGATGGCAGGTGAGGTTGCCGACGGCGTGCACATTCATCCGATCGGCGAGCCCGGCTACATCGCCCGCCATGTGCTGCCCAACGTCGCCGCAGGTGCGGCCAAGTCGGGCCGCTCCCCCTCCGATATCGCGAAGATCGTTCCCGTCATGACGATCGTCGGCGACAGCGATGAGGAACGCGCCAACGAGCGCGAACTCGTGCGGGCCAGCATGAGCTTCTACGGAAGCACACCGAACTATGCGTTCATCTGGGACGAGGCCGGCTTCGAGGGGACGACGGCCCGTCTGCGAGAGAAGCAGAAGGCAGGTGACTTCACAGGTATGGCATCGCAAATCACGGACGATCACATCGCCACCTTTGCCACCGAATCGACGTGGGATGGCTTGGCGGACGCATTGATCGCCAAGTACGACGGAATCGCCACTCGTATCGTGTTGTACAACGCGGGCAGCGAGACCGAGCGTCTCGACAAGTACGGCGAGATCGCGCGCCTGATAACGGCGCGGCACGCCGCGGCGGGTTGATCGGCCGCTGGTCCCCGACTGCAGGAGCCCCGATGATGCGGTACACCCCGATGGCAACGTCGATGCACACCCAGCGCCTTCGCCTGCAGTTGCGTGACGAGTGCGACGCCGTCTGGAATCACGAACTGCTTGGTGAGCATGAGGGTGGGACGACTGAATCAGTGCAGAATGTCCGACTTCGACTGGCCGAGCAGCGAAAAATGTTCCACGACAGCGGTATCGGACTGTTCACGATCCGCCGCAGGGCCGACGATGAACCCTTGGGGTACTGCGGGCTGATCGTCGGTCGATGCAGCCTTGATGAGCCGGAGATCGCTTGCGAACTGCTGAATCGATTCCACGGCTGCGGTTACGCAACCGAGGCCGCACACGCTGTGATGGATGCGGCACTCACGACAGGCCGCAGCCGAATCTGGTCAACCGTGGGGGCATGGAACGAGCCGTCACTACGGGTCTTGGACAAACTTGGCTTCCAACACCACCACGAGACCATCGACGATCGCGGCCGGCCGCTCATCTACCTGGTGTGGCAAGCCCCAGGACGCGAGTCGGCGAGGTAACGCATCGAAACCGCCACCAAAAGTGCGACAGTTGGCGTGACATCGGTGGTGCACTGGCGCGACGACCGGAGGGGCTTCCTTGTTGGGCTCGGCTGACGGTGGGTTCAGGAGTGCGACCGCACGACGGCACTACCTGGCGGCGTATGAGGACTTGCGCGCATTAAGTCCCCGGCCGGATGTCGTGCACGATGTTCCAACGAAGTTCGGCACCGTCCGGGTTCTTGTCGCGCCCGCGTTCCGTGCGGGCTGGACGTGCCGCGGCGTGGTGGATAGCGGGTCACCCCTGCGAATGCCGCCAGCGTATTTCCCTAGTGATCGTCTGCTGCGTTCGGTACGTCTCCCGGTCCAAGTTCTTTTGGCCGGCAACACTGTTCACGACTCAACAAAAGGGCTTCGGCGGATGCAGTCGGTGGTGCCGACATGGCGGTATCACCTGTGGCCCAACACCTCACATGCCTTGCAGGTCGAGGTTCCTGACGCGGTGAATGCTGCTATCCGTCAGTTCACGATGGAACACCGCAACGGTGCGTAGCCGGTTGCGGTGCTCGCTCTCATCCTCGACAGGCCGAGTTCTTCACGGTTCCCGGCGTTCTGCTGCGGCGACGAGTTTGCGCGACAACGTTCCCAGGACGAACCGCAGGACGAGCCAGTACCCCACACCGATTACCCGCGAACGGGTCTGGTACCCGCCGCGCCACGTCACGAGAGTCCCGTCGGCGTCTTCGGTTAGCGTCACGTCGGCCTGATAGTTCTGGATTGGGCCGTCGGCCAGGATCGTGTAGCCGTGCCGGATTCCGGGTTCGTGGGCGGTTGTCATCTCGCGGGTCTGCCGTCCCTTCGCGCCCACAGCACGAATCGCGCCGACTCCCCCGTCGCCCGCTGGTCCCAATGAGTCCCACGCCGAATAGCTGATCAGCGGTGAGGCCCAGTCCGACCAGTTGGCTCCGTCGGAAACGATGGAGAACAAGACTGCTGGGGACGCCGTGCTATGGCGTCGGATGACACATTCGTACTCACGAGGCATGACCGGCACAATAACAGAACAGTGTTCTATTATCGTGGAATGCCAGGACCGAGTGCACCGCTTCCCTTCGCCCGTGCGCGCACCGAGGCGCAGCGGGAGGAACGCCTGACCCAACTGGCTGCAGTGACCCGTGATCTTCTACAGCGGTCCCGCGCAGCGACGCTGACGTTGGGCGATATCGCGGCGGCAGCCGGCCTGGCGAAGTCGGGCATCCTGCGGTACGTGGGCTCTCGCGAGGCGTTGTTGCTACGGGTGATGTACGACGAGCACCTGCAGTGGATCGACGCGCTGGACCGCGAGCTTCCGGACGTCAGGGCGGCCACGGCAGTGGCCCGCACGCTCGCGGCACGGCCGGTGCTGTGTGATCTGATCGCCGTGTCGCCAGTGCTCCTCGGTCGGCTTGGCCCCGACGAGCAGCGCGTTCTCGCATCGCAGGCGACGGATGCCCAGCAGCGACTCGGCGCGGCGCTGCAGCCATCGCTCCCGCTGACCGATGACCAGCTCAGCGCGCTGACGGCCGCCATCCACGCATTCACCGGGACCGCCTGGGCCTGGGCGACTCCCGACTCCACCAGCAGCAATCCGATGGTCACCGACTTTGAGTCGACCCTGGGCCGCCTTGTCGCCACGTTCATCGCCGGCCTGCAGGCCGAGGGCGGCTGACGTGCGGTCCTCGGGCCATGCCCGGGCAGCTCTATTGCGGGTAGTCCGCCAGGTAGTCGTGGACGGGAATCGGTGTCGTCGCGGCATACCCGACGGGCAGTAGGACGTCACCGGCTGCCGTGCGGTAGTAGATGTCCCACCGGTGATAGCCGGCGAATGCGGCGGGGTCGGCCGCGAGCACGGCTGCGTAGTCGTTGACTCCCTGTACGTACTTGTTCGAGTTGTTGTAGCGGAAGATCGCACCATCGCGGTCAGCGGCGAATCCGTTGGCAGCGAGGTGGCGACCTGCGGCCATGATGCTGTCGTGCAGCGAGTGGATATCGCCACCGTCGCCGTACTCGGCGAACGTCGAGGGTAGGAACTGCATGGGACCCTGGGCGCCGGCCGAGCTCGTGCCAGCAATTCGGCCGAGCCCGGTTTCGATCAGATGGATCGCGGCCAGGTAGTTCCAGCCGACGCCCGTGGCCGCCTCTGCTTGCCGGTAGTAACCCATCAACTCATCGGCCGGTGCCGGTGGGTCGATGCGCCAGGCGGGCAGGGTGTCCTTGATGTCACTCGCGCCCAACACGGTCAACTGCCGGCGCGCGTCGATGTTGCGGTCGTAGACGTCGAGAAGTGCCGCCGGGATCCGTGCGCGGGCAACGGTGTCCCACTCCGGATGCCTGCCGAGGACGCGGTACGCCGCCTGCTGGCCGCGAGCCGCTTCCGCCAGCACGGCTTCCGATGAGGCAGGGTCACGAAGCGCCTGCTCGTCGGCGACCAGGTCGTCGGCGAGCTGTTCGGGACTGGGTGCCAGCCGCGGCTGCGCTGGCGGGCGCGGCAGCGCTGCCGGGGATGGCACGGCGGACGGCGCCTGGGTCGACGTCGGTGCTGTCGATGTCGTCGGTGCTGTCGGTGGCGTCGGCGAATCTGTGCAGGCCACGAGGGCGAGCACGGTCGTGACGATCAGCGTCGTGCAGCGGCGCATCGCACGGCGTCGACAGGCGGAATCGGTTCCGGCGCGCAAGGCCACATATCAAGTAGAGCACGCGAACTATGTCCGGCTACTGACCGGCATCGCCGCGTTCGTCAGACTCGTTATGTCACAGCGCTTTTCCCGACCGTCTCAGGCGTACACCCCAAGCCGAGGTAGATCCACCCGCAGCGCCAAGTGCTCATCGAGTATCCGACGCAGCGCGGCGTCCATCGGATGCGCTGATGTGAGGTCACGGCCGAACCGGCTGTCCACTGCGACTACCGCGTCCTCACGCGGATCGGCGGTGTCCACCTGATCGACGAACGCATCGAACAACGCGGGTGGCGTGGCCAGGTAGTACAGCGCCCGGTGTGACTCGTTCAATCCGGCGGCGTATATCAGTCCGTGTTGGGTGATGACGATGGCTTCCGAGGTGATCCTGGCGTTCGGGTTCTCTGCTTTGCCCCACGTCACTGCTGCGCGCCGGGTCTCTGTCAAATGATCCGGGATTTCGTCAGTCAGCGTGAACAACCTTTTCACGAGGACTCCACCCATTTGCGGATAGGCGTCGATGGCGGATCTGAAGTACCGCTGGAGGATCTCGCCGAAGAAGTCGTACAGTTGCTCGCTCATCGCGGCTCCCCAGGTTTCGGACGGACACCACAATTGTGCGCCCGACGCAGCAGCTGAGCACGAGTTTGTCTGAGCCGGCAACCGTGTTGATATCGATGTCAACAGCCCCGACGGGTAACACAAGCGTCTTTTGCCGTCATCTACGACTAGATCGAGCCCGCCGAACTGACGTCGCACCGCCCCACCAGGAGAAACCAGGCCTCGGGGCTGCGAACGGCCTCCCTCGTCGGGTCTGACACCCCGTTGACAAGTGTTCTGTTGTAGAGAACACTTGGGCCGGTGTTCATTCGTTCCGAACAAATGGAGGATGCGTCGTGGCATCGCGGATAGCTGTTCTTGTCGCCGACTACTTCGAGGAGTCGGAGGTGTTGTACCCGATTCACCGGCTGGCTGAGGATGGACACACCGTGGTCCTCGCCTCACCAGGTGCAACACCGGTGAAGGGCAAGAACGGTTTCGGGCCGCTGCCGGTGGATGCTGACGTCAAGGACATCGACGCCGCTGAACTGGACGGGCTTCTGGTTCCGGGCGGCTTCGCACCCGACCTGTTGCGCCGCCATGACAGTGTGCTCGACCTCGTCAGGGCAGTTGACACGGCGGCCAAACCGCTCGGCTTCATCTGCCACGGCGGGTGGGTCGGAATCTCGGCGGGAGTGCTGTCCGGCCGGCGAGCGACCAGCGTGCCCGCCATCCGCGTCGACATGGAGAACGCGGGAGTGAACTGGGTCGACTCGGGCGTGGTCGTAGACAACCACCTCGTGACCGCTCAAGTACCCAACGACCTCGGCGCCTGGCTGCGAGCATTTCTCGCCGCGCTGTCCAAGTAGACCACCAACCTCGACGAGAAACGACAGGACCTTTGATGACCGCCTTGCCCGTTGATATCGAGAAGTTCGCTGCCTCGAATACCGATACGGCCCATGCACTTTCGCTCCCCCCGGAGGTGTACACCTCCCCCGAGTTCTTCGACTTCGAGATGGAGGCCATCTTCGCCCACGAATGGGTGTGTGTCGGCCGGGTCAGTGACATCCCCAAGACCGGTGACTACTTCACCACCGCAATCGGCAAAGACCCCATCATCATCCTGCGCGGGCGCGACGGCCAGGTCCATGCCTACGCCAACGTCTGTCAGCACCGGGCGATGCCGTTGGTGGAGGGGTCCGGGAACACCCGCAGGTTCCGCTGCCCCTATCACTCCTGGGTGTACGGGCTCGACGGTTGCCTGCAGTCGGCTCCCGATCTGAACGACGCGGACTACTTCGACAAGTCCGAGATCAAACTGCCCGAGGTACGTGTCGATGAGTGGCTCGGCTTCGTCTTCGTCACCTTCGATGACACCCTGCCGCCGGTATCACAGCGGCTGGGACGTCTGGCTGAACAATTGGCGCCCTGGAACATTGGCGAGCTGGAACCGGCCGGACCTTTGACGTTCGACGAGTACGACTTCAACTGGAAGCTGCTAGGCGACGAGTGCTACCACTGCGCTCACCTCCATTCCCAGTCCTGGGTGCCGATGTATCCCACATCCAGTGAGCGCATCGACTTCCAGACCGACTTCAACGACGAACCCAACGGTGTGGTTGCCTACGAGCTGATCAGCGTTGAGGAAGGCGCATCGCCGACCAAGACGGGCAGAGTCCTGCAGCCCTACCTGCCGGGTCTGAACAGCCTGCAGCGCTCGCGGCTGGTCTACGTCACAGTCGCGCCCAACATGCTGATCATCGCGATGCCCGACAAGGTGAAGTACTTCCTGTGGCTACCCGACGCGCACAACAAGACACGGTTCGCCGCAACGTGGATGTACCCGCGCAGCACCCTGGACCTGCCGAACTTCGAAGCGGAGTGGAAGCAGGAACTCGAGGATCTGGCACAGGTCATGCGCGAGGACGAACAGGCCTGGAACGGGTGCCAGCGCGGTATGGCGTCGCGCTTCGCACCGCGCGGACGCTACGCGCCCAGCGAGGAGGTCCTTGTCCGCCTCAACCGGTGGCTGATTCAGAAGTACACCACAGAGCAGGGCCGCCGGGTATGACAGCGGTCTTGACCAGCCAGGCTGAATCAACCGCCCACGTGGACGATCTCACTCTCACCGTCGTCGATCGAACCGACCTCGCCGAGCGCGTCATCGGTGTCACGTTCGAGTCACCCGACGGATCGGCGCTCCCGGAATGGGAGCCGGGTGCGCACATCGACATCACCGTCGTCGACGACGGCGAGCGATATGTGCGGAACTACTCACTGTGCGGGGACCCGACTGATAGTCATTGCTACCAGATCGCCGTCCTGCGTTGCGTCGACGGGCGTGGTGGGTCAGAAGCCGTCCATCGCCGTCTGGGACCCGGAAGCGTCGTCACGGTGAGCCGACCGCGCAACCTGTTCGAGTTCCGGCCCGACGTCACCAAGCCGGTGTTCTTCATCGCCGGGGGTATCGGGATCACCCCCATGCTTCCGATGGTGAGGCAGGCCAGCCAGCACAACATGAACTGGCAGGCACTCTATCTCGGCCGCAACTCCTCGACGATGGCACTCAGCGAGGAGCTCTGCGCCCTCGGCGAGCAACCCCAGCAGGTTCGTCTCCACCACAGTGAGGACAACGGGATCCTCGACCTGGCGCAGCTGACAGCGCAGTTCCCGGTCGGGACACAGGTTTACGCGTGTGGCCCGGAGCCGCTGCTCGCCACGCTCACAGAACTCCACGCCAAGACCTCGGCGTGGGATCTGCAGCTGGAGCGATTCGCAGCCCCCATCACCGAGACAGTGGACACGGCGTTTGAGGTCGTCGTCGACAGCACCGGTGACGCCTACGAGATCAAGGCGGGCTGCAGCATTCTGTCAGTGCTGCGCGAGAAGGGTTTCAACGTCGACTTCTCCTGCGCGACAGGTGTTTGCGGAACCTGCGAAACGAGCGTGCTCGATGGAGAACCCGAGCATCGCGACGCGGTACTCACCGATGAGGAACGCGAATCCAACGAGACCATGATGATCTGCGTGTCACGGGCGAAGTCCGCGCGAATCGTCCTTGACATCTAACAAACACGTGAAGGTACTTCAATGACAATCAAGAAAGTAGTGGTGACCGGAGGGTCGGGCCGGGTCGGCCGAAGTGTGGTCGCAGAACTGGCCTCAGGGTTCGACGTCACCGTTGCCGATCTCGCCGCCGGTGAGGCTGACGTGGAGTTCGTGCAGGCCGACGTCATGGATCTGGACTCGGTGCGACGTGTTCTCAAGGGGGCCGACGCGGTCGTGCATCTGGCTGCGTTGGACTACGACTGGAACGCTGCGCCGGAGGAATACATCCGAGTCAACACCTTGGGCAGCTGGCACGTGCTGCAGGCAGCTGCGGAGAACAACCTGCAGAAGGTCGCGTTGTGCTCCAGTATCTCGGCGTGCGGACTCTCTGAGATGCGGCCCGACTGGACCCCGCAGACCCTTCAGGTCGATGAACAACACGAGCTTCGACCTGTGCAGGCCTACAGCGTCAGCAAACAGATCATCGAGACGATGGGGCGCAGCTTCGCCACCGGCACGAACATGGATGTGCTGTGCCTTCGTCCGCTCGCGGTCGTGCTGCCCGAAACCTTTGGCGAATACCTAGAATTCGTCGAGGACCCGCAGCGGCACTGGCTGTTCTACTACGTCGCGGCACACGATGTCGCCACTGCCTTCCGCGCGGCGGTGGAGTCGGAGGGGTTGAAGTACGGCACGTTCTTCCTCAGCGCCGATGACACGTCACGGCCCGAACCGACGCTCGAGTGGTACCGCGACCGCATCGGCGACCTACCCGAGATCCACAACCCGCGAATGTTCCGGTCCAACCCGCGTGCGTCGATCTTCAGTAACCAGAAGGCACGTGACCTTCTCGGCTGGGAACCGACGACGAACTTCATCGAGATGCGCGATCAGCACCACGCCAACGTTGTTCGCTGATCGCGTCAATCCTAATACCGACAATTCGAAACTGAAAGAGGAATACGTTGACCGAAACCGTTCGCCCCGGCCAAGTGGACTGGACCGGCGATAACCCGTTCGTCTACCTCAAGACCGATCCCGAGGCCGACTGGTCCTCGCTGTCGCTCTTCTTCCGCATCACGGCCTCGATCCACGGCCGAGGCCATCTCATCCTGGTCGTCGACGATCCATACGGTGACAGCAGCGAAACTGCAGTGCGCGTCGCCTTCACTGACAACGCTCCCCTGGCTCGTTTCCTAATCGACGACTTCGCTAGCAAGTTCGCGTTGTTCCGTCCGTCCAAGGTGATGGGTGACATCGAACTCATCGAGGGCGCGGAGTTCTACCAAGAGGTCAACGGCGACACCTCATGGGTCGAGGCGTGCCGCGTCGGGGGTCGCTCCGCCGAGATGCGTTGGGAGAACATCGGACGCGCATTCGCCGTCGACCAGCCGCCCCACGAGTCGGGCACCGGAAAGCACGAGATGTTCAGTGTGTTCCGGCCGGCCGACTCGGCATCGGTGAGCGTTGACGGCAGGGCACTGTCCGGGACGACCGTCGAACGGGCGTTCTTCGGTGGCATCGCCCAGAGCGCAGCGCTGGCGTTGTCTGAGACCTGGGTTCGGGAATGACGTCAGAGGCTGCCGATATCGAAGCCGGCCGGCGGGTCGCTGCGGTCGTGCCGATCTGGGATGGCCAGGTGCGCGCACGCGAGCTGCTCGGTGACCGTCGTGTGGTTCTGCACGCCGGACCGCCCTTCTCGAGTTGGGCAGACGTACCGCAACCCGTACGGAACTCCCTCGTATTCGGTGTGATGTACGAGGGCTGGGCGACCAGTTCCAGCGACGCCGAACAGCTCCTGAGCTCTGGGGACGTCTCTTTTGAAGCCGCCCAGGACCACGACATCGTCATACCGTTGTCGGGGGTATGTGCACCTTCGATGGCCCTGCACCGGATCAGTGACCGAAACAATCCGGTCGCGGTGAAATACGCCGTGATCAACGAGGGCATGAAGCACATGACCCGGGTCGGAATTGTCGACGATCAGTTGTTTGACCACCACAGGTGGCTCAACGGTCACTTATCCGAACGCCTCGCCCGAATCTGTGACCAACCACTTGAGTTGCTGCCGATGATGGAGGACTCCCTCTCCCGCGGCGACGACTGCCACGCCGCGACCGCGGCCGGTTCACGGGCAGTCGGTGAGGCCGCCAAGGTTCGGTGTGCCCTCGACGACGCAAGCGCGCAGTTTCTCGACGAGTCGCCGGCATTCGCCCTGAACCTTTGGATGGCGGCATCCGCTCTACGTCTCGCCGCCGCTGAGGGTGTGTCGGGCTCGAGTTTCGTCACGCGCGCCGCAGGCAACGGGCACCACTTCGGTGTCCAACTAGCTGCCCGCCCCGGTGTGTGGCACACGGTGCGTGCCACACCTCCCGTTGGAACACCCGATGCCGGGCAGGAGGGCTTCGTGCCCACCGGGGCATTGGGAGACAGTGCTGTAGTTGAATTCGCCGGTTATGGCGGCATGGCAATCGATGTCGTCCCCGAACGTGCGGCTGCATTGAAGGACAACCTGCCGCACGGTGCAGTCACCAGGGCGTCGACGTTGCATGCGGCGGCATTCGGCGACGCCATTCCGGTGCGATCAGGTTTGACCGCGGCATCAGTGGTGAGAACTGGTGTGCAGCCCTATGTGCTTCTCGGCATGATCGAGTCCACCGGCGCGCGGGGACGTATCGGCGGCGGCGTGTTCGAAGTACCAGCCGAGCTGTTCTCCTCGGCGGTTCTCTCAGACGCCGCTGCCTCTGGAGTCGTGACCTGACGTCCCGAGCCCCTTCGGAGGATTTGTGGTCGCGCCCCGGCATGTCTGACATGCCGGGGCGTTTCCGTGTCACGGGCGGTGTCGCAGTGTCGCTCCCCTACCGGCGACACCGACGACATCGACACGTCAACGACGAATGCGCCAAACGGGGTGTGGTGCTCCCCATTTGGCGCATTCGTTGACAACAGCAGCGCCGGCTAGCCGCTTTTACGTTGGGTCTGGCGAAGGTGTTGTGCCCGAAGTTCCTTGAGTTCCTCGCGCGAGTACCGGCTCGGATCGCGGTAGAGGATCACAGTGCCCGTGAGCCCGACGACGGTGAGGATGGCGACATAGACCGGGTACGCCATCGCGGTGTGGAATCGGTCGTTGAGCCAGATGGCGATATAGGGAGCAAAGCCCGCCAGGATGGTCGCCAGGTTGTAGGGAAGGGCACCGGCGGTCGCGCGCACCCGCGCCGGGAACAGCTCGGGCAGCGAGGTGAGGACGGGTGCGCCGATGAATGCGATGGCCAACGAGAACAATCCGCTGCCCAGCATGGCCGCCCACATCGTTCCGAACTGCGTCGGAAGCCAGAACATCGGGAAGATGGTGGCGCCCAGCAGGAGGTGGCCGATGATGAGGGTGGGCTTGCGGCCGATCCGGTCAGAGACCGGACCGAACACCAGGACACCGCCTGTCATCAGCGCCAACCCAACAAGGTTGGCGTTCAACGCTTGGCTGGGTGAGTAGCCATGATGAATCAGGAACGTGACATACAGCGCAGCGTTGGTGTAGACGCCGGTGATGTAGGTGATGGTGATGACGAACAAGGTCAACATCGTCCGGTGGTACTGCCCGAATGCCTCTCGCAGTGGCGAGGATTTCTCCGCGAGCTGTTCCTTCTCGCGCTGCACAGCCAGGAAGGCCGGGGACTCGTCGACTCGGCTGCGGATGTAGAGGCCGACAGCGCCCAGCGGCAGTGCCGCCAGGAAGAGGATGCGCCATCCCCAGGACTGGAAGGCGTCCTGTCCCAGAGTGAGGGCGAGGATCGAGCCAAAGCCGACACCGCCGAGCAGTCCCGGGTAGGTCGACGCGGCGAGGTAGGAGATCCAGCGTGCGCGTTTGGTCGACGGCGAGTGCTCGAACACAAAGGACACTGCAGACGACCACTCGCCGCCGGCGGCCGCGCCCTGGAGCAGGCGCAGGGTCAGCAGCAGCAGTGGGGCGGCAATGCCTATCGCGGCGTAGCTCGGCAACACACCGATACCGAAGGTCGTCAGCGACATCGCCACGATGCAGAACGACATGACGGCCTTGCGGCCCAGAGTGTCGCCGAACCGGGAGATGATGATTCCGCCGATCGGGCGCGCGACGAAGGCGAGCCCGAAGACGGCGTAGACGCCGAGTAGAGCGGCCACCGGGTCATCGGGAGAGAAGAACTCCCGAGCCACGAATGCCGCCACCACACCGTAGGCGGCGAACTCGTACCACTCGACGAAGTTTCCGGCCAACGCAGCGAGGACGACCTTGCGGCGAGTGTCGGCTGACACGGAGTCGCCATGGTCACCATGTCGATTCCTCCGAGTGTCAACCTTTCCGCTGGCCAGCAGCGGTAATCCCGTCTCAGCACACTCCTGTGGCTGAGCCGGGTTTGACGCGATTGCCCTCATCATTCTTCTTTCAGTCGACCATGGATCTGCAGCCGAAGCTCGGCGAGCTCCAAACGGCACCGGGCGCGCGTGACCCCGGATCACAATGTGTTCTGTGACAACGACCACATGTTTACACCCGGCGAACAGATGTGGTCAAGACAAAGATGCGGGACTTGTGCGATTTCACGAGACATTGGCCGCACGGCGACCCCTCTACGGGCGTTCACAGAACCTGTCTTGACATGTGTAGATGTGGGTTTGGCGGCGCGGCCATGCACCGCACGCAGTGGCTTGGCGGGCTGGCGCGTTGACTCTCGTCCGCCAGTGCTGTTTTCTGTTACAGAACACATGTCCTGGCCCCACGACGATCGAGGAAACAATGCCGACCTCCGCGTACTCCGACGTCTCGGCGGAGTACGCCCTGCTGTCCACGCTCGCCGAGTTGAGAGCGGGTGAGGTGTCCGCTCGGCAATGCGTCGAAGCCGCTATCGCGCGGGCCGCACTCGTCGACGGCGATGTGCACGCCTGGGTGGTCCTCGACGCAGCCGGTGCGCGATCGCAGGCCGATGCGCTCGACCGCCTTCCCGCGGGTCGACGTGGACCTCTTCATGGTCTTCCTGTCGGGGTCAAGGACATCGTTGATGTGCGCGGCCTTCCGACTCGCTGCGGGTCATCGGCAACCGCCGACAACATCGCCACGTCCGACGCCGTCGTGGTCCGCGCATTGCGGGAGGCCGGCGCGGTGATCCTGGGCAAGACGGTCACCACCGAATTCGCCTATTTCACCCCCGGGCCCACCAGCAATCCGCGGCGTCTCACCCACACGCCCGGCGGGTCGAGTTCGGGCTCGGCGGCCGCCGTGGCCGCCGGTATGGTGCCGCTGGCCATTGGGACGCAGACCGCGGCCTCGGTGACACGTCCCGCGGCGTACTGTGGCGTCTTCTCTGTCGTTGTTCCGCACGGCGTGCTGGCAACCGCCGGAATCGCGGGACTGGCCGAATCTCTCGACGCACCGGGATTTCTCGGCAGCGATGCACTCGGCCTTGCCGCCGTTCTCGACGCAGTCCTGCCGCCGGCCTTGAAAGACACTCCGGTCCGGCCGATTTCAAAGCTGTTGGTCTGGCGCCCAGGGCCCCAGTTCGAGGTGGCGGCCGACATGCTCGATGCGGTTGACCGCATCGCTGAGCGCGCCGGAGATATCGGGTTGGTCGTCGAACTCCTTGACTACGACGCGACGGCAATCGACCTAGTAGCGGCGCACGGCCGCATCATGGCCTTCGAGGCGGCCCGGCACAGCACAGCGGCCACCATGCCTCGGGACAGGCTGAGCCCGGCACTGCTCGACTTACTGGACACCGGAGCCGCAGTCGACGACGAGGCCTATCGGGCATCGCTGCGGCGGGTAGGCGTCATCAGGACCGAGCTACACGGTCTGCTTGACGACCCGGAGGCGGCGATCCTCGCCCCGGCCGCCCAGGGTGCCGCCCCCCAGGGGCTCGCCGCCACGGGTAATCCCGTCATGAGCAGGCCCTGGCAGGCGCTCGGGTTGGCAACCGTCACCTTCCCCGCCGACACCGACAGGGAGGGGCTGCCGCTGTCGACCCAGCTCGTCGGTTGCGGCGATGGCCGTGCGCTGCTGGAACTCGCCGCGATCCTGTCCGCGGCGAGGGAGCGTCGATAGTTCTCTGGCAGAGAACACGCCAGCCTCGTATCGAACCGCGACTCGCGCCAGTCACATACACTCGGCTTCGTGACAGAATCGCAGGTCCGCGCGACAGACAACGGTCTGAATCCTCCGTGGGGGGCCCGTCTGCGCGAGGCCCGGCAGGCGCGCCAGATGTCCTTGCGTGAGCTGTCCCGGCGTCTGAACGTGTCCGCCGGCCATCTCTCGCAAGTCGAACGCGACATCGTCGCCCCATCGCTCAGCCTGCTGTACGCAATAACGTCCGAACTGCAGGTTTCGATGGACTCACTGTTCAGCGACGGTGACCGACCGGAGCCCTCAACACCGCAGTCGGACGCCCCGCTGACAGCGCCACGAACCGAGGGCGAAGCCAGGTACGTGCTCAGGGCCGACGAGCGCCAGGTGATCGAAGCCAGCCCTGGCGTGCGCTGGGAACTACTCACACCGTCGACTGCCACCCCGATCGACTTTCGTGAAATCGTCTATGCCCCAAGCACCAGATCCCCGAACAACGATGCGTTCATCCGCCATGAGGGTCTCGAGTTCGGTCTGATCCTCGAGGGACGGCTCCACGTTCAGGTGGAGTTCGACACATACGTGCTGGGAATCGGTGACACGATTACCTTCGAATCCTCTCGACCTCACCGCTTTTGGAACGAGGGGCCAGGCCCAGCCCGCGCCGCGTGGGTATCGAACGTCTCTCAGTAGTATGGAGAACGCCGAACCCAGTCGGACAGCGCTCGCTACTGCCTATGCCCGTGCCTATCACCAGTACGCCGACCGGCCGCCGATCTTCGCCGATCCCCTGGCAATGCGCATGCTCGGCGTGACTGCCGATGAGCTGGCCGACTTGAGCACGCGCACAACCGATCACCCAGGTGCCACGGCAATCGATCGGCCCCGGCGGCTCTTCTTCGCGGCGCGCGCCCGCTTCGCCGAGGACGCCGTGGCCGCGGCGGTGGCCACCGGTGTGCGGCAGCTCGTGATCCTCGGCGCCGGACTGGACACGTTCGCCTACCGCAACCCGCACCCGGAACTGCGCGTCTTCGAGGTCGATCACCCTGCCACCCAGGCGTGGAAGCGCGAACGCCTCGCCACGGCCGGGATTGATCACCCAGAGACGCTGACACTCGTGCCGGTCGACTTCGAAACACAAGTGCTGGCAGCAGAATTGGAATCCACCTCGTTCACGCGCACGGAACCGGCGATATTCGTGTGGCTCGGCGTCGTCTTCTATCTGACTCCGAGCGCCGCCCACAGCACCCTCGAGTACATCGCCGGACAGGCCGAACCCGTCGAGGTCGTCTTTGACTACCTGCAGCCTGCGGACACCGACGAGGATCGCGCGCACCTGCGGGCCCGAGCTGAACGCCTCGCCAGCGCCGGCGAGCCCTTCTTCAGCTACTTCACACCTGACGACATCGCCGGGCAGTTACGCGCCCTCGGCTTCACCGCGGTCGAGGACCACACGGCCCGAGACATCATCGGTAGGTATCTCGATGAATCCCCAGGTTTCGATGAGGACCCGCCCCGCGCACTTCGTGCAAGCCGCATCGTGCGGGCGAGCCGCTGAACCATGACACAACCGGGATATGACGTGCTCGCCGAGCGCTACGCCGCGATGTTCCCCGGCCCCTATCAGTCGCCCATCGAACAGCACGCCGTTGCCGCCTTCGTGGAGAAGATCCACACCGCGGGTGTCGTTGTCGATGTGGGGTGCGGCATCGGACACGTCACCGCCGACCTCACTCGTCGCGGACTCAATGTCATTGGATGTGACCCCAGTCCGGCGATGCTCGCCATCGCCCGCACCACCTACCCGCACCTGACCTTCATCGAAACCGACGCAACTCTGACAGATGTAACCGAACCCATATCGGCGGTCCTCGCCCGGTTCAGTCTGATACACGTCCCGCCTGATGAACTAAACACCATCCTTGGGCTGTGGGCAGATCGACTTCGCCCCGAAACACCGGTACTGATCGCTTCTCAGTCATCCGACATGCCAGGCCCCGCAACACCGTTCGACCACGCCGTAGCCCCGGCTTGGCGCTGGCACCCCGACGAGTTGAGCCGCGTCCTCGCTGACAGCGGCTTCGTTGAGGACTGGCGGATCGTCAACCGCCCCGACACCGTCCACCGCTTCCCCGGAGTCCATCTGCTCGCACACCGCCGCTGATTGCGCAGTTACCAGCGCGACGCCCGGTGATTGAAACTCTGCGATATATTGGGCCCAGGCGAGCGTCTTGAAGGCCTGAGCTGCACTGCGGACGCCATCCCGCCAGGTCGCGCTCAGCGCGGCCCGCGAATCGCATCTCCCCATCCCGGTAGTTCCCTGATGCCCGACATGTCGTCGCCCTCTCGCGATCGATCGCGGCACCGTCGCCTCGTGCCATTCACCACGACCCACGCAGTCAAACAGCGCCCACGGCGCACAACAGAGTGGAGTGAAAACTGATGAGTACCAACCGCACAACCACCGGCACCGAGCGGGCCGTCATCGAGAACATGCTCGACGGCAACCGCGAAGCTCTCATCGAGACCGTGCGCGGTTTGTCTAACGCCGACGCCCGCCGGCGACTCGTTGCGTCGCTGACGACACCGATCTCCTTGATCAAGCACGCCGCTGCCGCGGAAAGGATCTGGTTTCAACGATTCTGGGCGGGACTCGACGAATCCGAATGCGATGGATACTCGCGCCGCGACGAGGGCACCTTCGTCGTCACGGCCGACGAGTCGCTGGCAGACGTTATCGCCGAGTTCGAGCGTGCCAGTCAACGGTCGCGTGCGATCGCCTCCCGCTTCGACCTCGACGACATCAAGGTCAATCCACGCGAGGGAACGGTCAGCATGCGGTGGACCCTCCTCGCCATGATCCAGGAGTTCGCAAGGCATGCAGGTCACGGCGACATCCTCCGCGAACAGATCGACTCCCCCCGCAGTGTCACAAAACGCGCCATTGATCGGTCCTACCTGTAGACGGAGCCCAAACCGTCCAATTTTCGCAACGCCTTTGGTTAAGGCGCTCAGGAGGAGAAGAACATGAGCTTGGACACCACCTCACACATCGTCACGCCCGACGAGTTGGTTCCGTCGCGCTACGCGCTGCGAGTCGGCGATATCGACGTCATGGTGATCAGCGACGGGGTGCTACCGATAACCACCGGCACGTTGGCCACCAACGTCGCTCCTGCCGACCTGTCAGCCTGGCTCACGGACATGTACCTGCCGCAGGAGGTGCTGGACTGGCCGTTGAATGTGGCCGTGGTGCGCAGCGGTGGCAAGACCATCCTCATCGATTCCGGGCTGGGCACAGAGTTCCCGGATTTCCCGCGGGCCGGGCAGCTGGCGATGCGCCTCGTCGCCGCCGGGATCGATCCGTCCTCGGTGACCGACGTGGTGCTCACGCACCTGCACATGGACCATATCGGTGGGCTACTGGTCGACGGGCTCAGGAATCAGTTGCGCCCGGACCTGCGGGTGCACCTGGCGGCGGCCGAGGCCGAGTTCTGGGAAGCGCCTGACTTCTCCCGGACCGTCATGCCCGGACCGATTCCGGACGTGCTTCGGCGGACTGCCACGCAGTTCCTCGACGTGTACCGCAGCCAGCTGCGGCCGTTCGAGAGCGAGCACGAGGTGGCACCCGGTGTGTTGCTTCGCCGCACCGGCGGTCACACTCCCGGTCACAGCATCGTTCGCATCGAGTCCGGCGGCGAGGCACTGACGTTCGCCGGTGACGCCGTGTTCCAGGTCGGATTCGACAACCCCGAGTGGCAAAACGGATTCGAACACGACCCCGAGGAATCCACCCGAGTCCGGATCCGCCTGCTGCAGGAGCTTGCGGCCAGCGGCGAGGCGCTAGTGGCCACCCACCTGCCGTTCCCGTCGGTGTGCCACGTGGCGGCCGCCGGCGACGCCTTTCGCTTCATACCGGCCAACTGGGACTACTGACCGCCTGGTGGAAGGGCCGGCTCAGACTTCGGCCCTTTCACCGCGGCTCTCTCCGGTCGGTCCTGAACCAACCCGATCAACGAGCCGTCCCGCGGCAAGGACCGCGTACCGCGGCTGTAGCGTGGCAACCGTGAACTCCTCTCGCGTGTCCTCCTCCGTTGCGATCGCGGCCTGTGCCGCGTCGCTCGTCATGGCGCTCGCCGCGTGCGGCTCCGATACGGATACCTCATCGGCAAGCTCGTCGCCCGTCTCCGACGTGTTCACGCCGCCAAGCATCACGGAGACGGCAACCGAGGCCAGCACCTGCCCAACGGCAGCACCGGCGGACGGCGCCGCGCCCGAGTGGACGCTGCCGGGAGCCACTGGCAGCGTTGCAGTCAGCGGATCCACGGATACGGCAGCGCCGAACGTCAAGGTCACTGCACCCTTCAGCGTGACCGAGACCCAGGTGCACACGCTGCAGGCCGGTGACGGTCCAGTCGTCGCCGACACTGCCACGGTTTCGGTCTGCTACATGGGCGTGAACGGCCGTGACGGATCTGTGTTCGACAGCAGCTACCAGCGCGGCGAGCCGGTTGAGTTCCCACTGAACGGAGTCGTGCCGGGCTTCCAGAAGGCCATCGCAGGACAGACGGTCGGGTCCACGGTCGGTGTCGCGGTGGTCTCTGCCGACGGTTACCCCGACGGTCAGCCCGCCGCCGGAATCGAGCCGGGTGACACCCTCATCTTCGCGATCAAGATCCTCGACGCAACCAGCTGAGTTCGGGGTCCGAGCCGGGAGCCTGAACTCACTCAGCAGTCCCACAGCGCCAGCAGATGGTGATCTGAATCAGTCAGGGTCCCGCCACGGCGCACCGTCACCAGGCGAGGGTCCCTGACCTTCGACAGGATCATGATGGCACTCCTTCTGCTCGCGTCCGCCCAACCCGTCAGGCGGCGTCGATACGCACCTTGTAACTCTGCGGCCATTCCTTACCGCTGATCAGGAACTCCTGGCCGGTGATGTGGGCGATGCCGCTGACTACCTGGCGAGCCGTGCGTTCACTCGGGTTCCACAGGCCGGACGTGTCCACCACCAGGTCAACCACGCCGGTCGCGGGGTCCACGCGAAGGAACTGGTCGTTGGGCCACGCTGCAGCCCAGACGCGGCCGTCCACACAGTCGAGCTCGTTGAGCCCGCTGACAGGCTGGCCGTCGCGCGTCACGGTGATCCCGCCGGTCACGGCGAAGGTGTTGACATCGTGAAACGACAACCGGCCGGTGCCGTCGCTGCTGATGAGCCGATCACCGTCGAAGCACAGCCCCCACCCGCCGACATCGATGGGAACTTCGCGAATCGGAGTGAATGTGGCCTTGTCCCATTCGATCGCCACATTGTTCTGATAGGTCAACTGCCAAATGCGGTCACCGACAACGGCAATGCCCTCGCCGAAGTACGTCGGGGGTAGATCGACGGATCGAAGCACCCGACCGGTCGCCGGATCAACCTCGCGCAGTTGAGATTTCGTCTCCTCCCCTGTGGCCTCGTACAGGGCGCCTCCATCGAAGTCGAGCCCCTCGCTATAGGCGGCGGGATCGTGTGGGATGGCGTCGATGACTGCCGGCGTGACGACTGGAACCGGTCCGACGACTGGAACCGGCGCGACCGCCGCATCCTTCGGCACCAACAACACCGCCGCCGCTACGATCAGCGCCGCCCCGCCGATCGCCGCGGCCGTCAATCCCACGAACACTCTGCGAGGCCACATCACTTCGTTGTACATGAACGGTCACGGCGTGATCCTGTCGAGGACGCCGATCAGCCCGAGACGGATCGAATCACGGTCGTCGGTATCCAATCCGTGGGTGACCTCATACCATGGGCCGATCTGGTGCCAGGAAAGCGCACGATCGCGCTGTTCGCCGGTCACGCCGTAGGTCGACGCCAGTGCCTCGGCGAACGCCGCTGGGGTGCCGTGCAGTGCCCAGGCGAGGTCGAGCGCCGCGTCGTCGCATCCGAGGTCCCCGAAGTCGATCACGCCCGTGGGGCCATCTCCCGTCGTGAGGACGTGTTCTGGCCCGAGGTCTCCGTGCACGATCGTGTCGGCGGGGTAGCTCAGGACATTGTCGAGCAACGCCAGTGCCGACGCGGCCCGTGCCTTCGGCAACAACGGCACGACCTCAGCCCGAAAGCGGTTCACCGTGTCGCCACGCTCTGCGATGGTGTCTGCGGCGGTGGGGAGGCCGCGCTCGATCGCCTCTGTCACCGGACACCCGTGTAGTGCGCGCAGGAACATTCCAAGGGTCCGGCCCGCCGTCGCGTCTAGAACTGTCATTGGCACACCGGGAACGAGTTCGTGGCGCAGGACCAGCGGCGCGTTGCTGACTACTTTGGGTTCGGGCACTCGAAGCGGCAAACGTGGCGCCAGCCACGGCATCAACGCCGCCTCCCGGCGAAGCTGATTCGCGACCTCGGGCCGCCTGGGCGTGCGCTCGATCCAGCGTCCGTCGACCAACCTCGCTCTGCAGTCCCACCCTCCGTCGAGATCCACGGCTCAGAATCCTAGGGTCCGCACGTGGCGCGGCGCATCCGACATTTTTAGGGCGCACAGATCTGCTGCGGTAGACGCGGTGCTCGCCGATGTAGCGTTCGGTATGGCTGAAAGTACGGTCGACACCCGGGCGCAGCGTCGACGGATGCGCACGACCGGTCCGATCATGGACGCCGCGGAACGGCTCTTCGCCGTCAAGGGGCTGGTGAGAACCACCGTTGACGAGATCGCCGCCGAGGCCGATGTTTCGGTCGGGACCGTCTACTTTCACTTCGAGTCGAAGGACGGGTTGTATCTCGCGCTCGTCGAGCGTGCGCTCGACGTCAACGAGGAGTACATGGCTCGGATCGATCGGGACCGTGGGCCGTTCGATCGCGTGCTGCAATCCGGCGACTGCTACCTACGCTTCTTCCTCGACCATCCCGACAAGTTCAGGCTCGTGGTCCTGCGCGTGCTGGAGCCCTCGAGCGGCGAGACGCTCAAGGACGCCGAGCATCGAATCGCACCTCGCGTCAAGGCAATCGTCGGCCGCATCGAGGCTGACCTCGCCGAGGCACGTGCGGACGGGCAGATCCGCGACGTCGACGTGCCCGCCACCATGCGATTTCTCTGGGGAGCCTGGAACGGTGTGATCGCGCTGGCGCTGCGTCAGGACGATCTCGTCATCAGCTCCGCAGAACTCGAGCACTGCCTCGAGGTGGGGCGCAGCCTATTGCGGGATGCCCTGCAGGCGTGAGATCCGTTTCGGCGCATACGGACCGAACTCACGCGCCTGCCACATGGCGCCGATACCAGCGCCTGCCATGCAGGCGTTGATAGTGCCAGGTCGCACTCGCCAGGGCACCGCGCGAATGCAGCCAGTAGCGTTCGGGAGGCTCGAGTGAGGGAGGGCGACGGCCGATCTCGACCTCGCCGAGGACGATGCCCTCGCCCTCGTCTGCTCGACGCTCGGCGAGGATCGTGCCGTGTGCGTCGGTGATCAGGGTCGAACCCTCGAAATGGCCTCGGTACTGGACGGGCAACCACGGCATCGCGCACGTCAAGTCGCCGGCGTGCGCGGCGTGAAGGACTGGTGCCCCCACATATTTCGCGAATGAGGCCGCAGCGGTTCGGGCCGTCGCGGCGTTGCGGTGTTCCCACCGATCGAACACGGCGTGAGGATGCCACTGCGGAACCGACCACCACCCCGATCCGGTCATCATCAGATCGACGCGCGACCGTAGACGCCGAACGGTGGCGGTGCGCATCAACTCCCAGCACACGGCGGCGCCGACCTGGTAGTCGCCACTGCGAAAGACTCCGTCGTCCTGCCCGCCGATGTAGAAGGCGTTCTCCCACATGGTCGGCAGATCCTTGTCGTGGCGCCCGACCACGCCGTCAGGTCCGGCCGCGATGTAGGCGTTGCGCACCTGTCCATCAGGGTCGCGGCACAGAAATGAGCCACCCACCAGTGCCTGATGTCGACGGGCGAGCGTGGTGAGCAACGCGGTGGCCGCGCCATCAGGCGGCAGCGCGGCGTCCCTCAACGCGTCATCGAAGCCGATCCCGGTCGAGAAGAACTCGGGTAGCGCGATGATCCGCGCTCCCGCACGGCCTGCCTCGTCGGCGAGCCGTTCGCTCGCCGCGAGATTGCCGGGAACGTCGCCGAGTACCGCCTCGAGTTGAATCGCCGCTACGAGCGTCATTTCAGAAGGATAACTGAACGCAACTACAAAAACTGAGGGTTTGTGCAACACTCGGGTATGGTCGGTCAGCCGCTGGAGTTAGCCTGCGGGCAGACACTGGCAAACCGGCTGATGAAGGCGGGGCTCAGCGAGCAGCTCAGCGATCGCGAGCACGCACCGACGCAGGCGCTCGAACAGCTCTACGACCGCTGGGGGCGTGGCGGCTGCGGACTGATCATCACCGGCAACGTGACCGTGGATCGCCGGCACATGGCCGAGCCGCGCAACGTCGCCATCGAGGATGACCGCGATCGTGACCGCCTGAACCGCTGGGCCCGGGCGGGCCAACGTGGCGGCAAGCGTATCTGGGTGCAACTCAATCACCCAGGGCGCCAGGCCAATCCGCTCGCCGGACGCACGCGCCCGGTCGCGCCAAGTGCGGTTGGGCTCGACGTGCCGGGTGCACCGCGTCCACGCGCGCTGACGGCGGGCGAGATTGAGGCGATCGTCGAACGCTTCGCGACGGCTGCGGCGATCGTCAAGGACGCCGGCTTCGACGGTGTCCAGGTGCACGGCGCCCACGGCTACCTCATCTCACAGTTCCTCTCACCGCTGGCCAATCTGCGCGACGACGACTGGGGTGGCGACCTGGACCGCCGGATGCGTTTCCCCGTGGAGGTGCTGCGCGCCGTGCGTGCCGCCGTCGGCGACGGGTTCGCCGTGGGGATCAAGCTCAACTCGGCCGATTTCCAACGCGGGGGCTTCACCGAGGACGAGTCCGAACAAGTGGTCGCTCGCCTCGCCGGTGAGCGGATCGACCTCGTCGAGATCAGTGGCGGCACGTTCGAGCAGCCCGCGATGATGGGCTCCGTCGCACGGCAGAGCACACGCGACCGGGAGGCCTACTTCCTCTCCTACGCCGAGCGGGTTCGCGTGCACGCCGGCACGGTGCCGCTCGCCGTCACCGGCGGATTCCGTTCACGAAGTGCCATGGATCAAGCGCTGGCAGATGGCGCGTGCGATGTGATCGGCATGGGCCGCCCGCTGTGCATCGACCCCGAGGCGGCCCACCGGCTGCTCAGCGACGCCGGCCACTACGCCGCGGCGGGGACTCCGCGCGTGTCGGCGCGTTCGCTGCTCGGCCGTGTGATCGACCTGCACGCGGCCGACGCGCTGCTCGACGTGCAATGGCACACCGACCAGATCCACCGGATCGCGGCCGGGCGCGACCCCGACCCGGCCCGTCCGTGGTGGCGGACCATCGCCACCACCGCGCATCGCAATGGCCTCGCGGCCCTCTCCCGTCCGCGGCGCGCGATCAGGTGACGGAGTCGGGGATCCGCGTCGTCTCAACTTTCGCCGTGTGAGCCATCGTCGGGCACACAAGGCTCACTCGGGTTTGCCCACGCCCAAGCCAGTGCCAGTTCCGGCGGCGATCTCCTAATCCCTGCCACCCGAGCAGATCTCGACGCCCGCAACCGACGACTGCGCGAGGTGGCGTCCTGAGCGCTTTCCCTGATACACCGGCCTAGCGGTTGGCGAGGCCGTCGATCATCAGGTCGAGGGTGAAGTCGAAGCGGTCATGACCCTGGCCAGCGGTGAGTTCGGTTGCGTAACGGACAGTGTGAGGGAAGGCCTCGGCGGGCAGTGCGGTCAGTCGACGTCGGAGCTCGTCGGTGTCGAGGACCCACTCCGCGTCGTCGTGGACCCTGCGCTGCTCCATGATGGACATCTCCAGGCAGTAGGCGGCCACGTACAGCAGGAGCGCGTCGATGGCCCAGGCGGCGACCTGCGGGGTCACGCCGCCTGCGAGCAGGAGTGCCAGCATTCCCTCGCTCACGCGCACGATCTCGCGGTCGGTGGGGGCCATCGCGTATGCGGCGCGGGAGATTCCGGGGTACTTCAAGTACTGGTCGCGCATCTGGGTGCACACACCGCGGAGTTGGTCCCTCCACGCCGTGGGATCGGGCTCCGACGACCGCTGGATTGGTGGCTCCGCTGAGCAGTGGATCGAGGAATTGACATCAGCGGTATTCGATTACGGCGCAGCAGGTCTGATCTACCTGCCCCTCAGACAGCCCGAGTCGGCGGTCCATCGCTGGATGCACGAGATCGTCCCCGGAGTACGGCGCGCCATTGCCGAGTCAAGTCCGTAACGCGGCCGCTGAGCGATGGCGCCGAGAAGCAGGTCGGCGATACTCTGGCCACGGCATGTTCTTCGACAGCGACGCCTATGAACGATTCATGGGCCGGTGGAGTCGCCGTCTGGCGCCACTGCTGATCGACTTCGCAGAGGTCGGCATGGGTCAGGCGGTACTCGACGTCGGCTCGGGAACCGGCGCGTTGACATTCGCGGCCGCAGCAATACCTGACTCCCGGGTGACCGGCGTCGACCCCGCGCAGCAGTACATCGAGTACGCGCAAGAGCGCGCCGACGGTGCGAACGTGCGGTTCGAACTCGCCGACGCGCAGGCGCTGCCGTTTTCCGACGGCACATTCGACCGCGCACTCGCGCTGCTCTCGCTCAACTTCGTCCCCGATCCCGGCCGTGCCTTGGATGAGATGATTCGCGTGACTCGGACGGGAGGTGTTGTCGCTGCGGCAGTTTGGGACTATGGCGACAGTATGGAGATGCTCAGGGCGTTCTGGGACGAGGCCGTCGCACTGGATCCAGACGCCCCCGACGAACGTCGGATGCCGCTGTCGCGGTGTGGTGAACTGGCCGCGTTGTGGCGTGTGCATCGGCTCGAGAGCGTCGAGGAGACGCAGTTGGTGATCGAGACGACGTTCACCTCATTCGACGACTACTGGCGGGGATTCCTGGGCGGGCAGGGACCTGCGGGGGCATACACCGCCACGTTGACGGAATCGCAGCGAGCCGCGCTCCGGTCCCGGCTCCACGACCGCTTGGCGCCATCGGGCGGGGGTTTCACGCTTCGCGCATGCGCCTGGGGCGCACGCGGCGTGGTCACCGCAGAGACTGCCAAATTGACATCAGCTTGGTAGCGCGCAATCGAACGACGCAACTGACAAGGGCACCACGTGACCAACACGGTCAACGCGGGGGCACCGTGTGATCGGTAGTGCGCCGCGGCAGCAAGGTGGCGTCCAGTACGTGGTGTTGCGGCTCGAATGAGTCGTTGGAGCCGAGTTGCCCCAGCAATACCTGCACGGCGGTCCGACCCATTTGCTGAATGTCCTGCGCGACGGTCGTGAGCCGAAGTATTGCCGACGAGGCGAGGTCGGAGTTGTCGAACCCGGCCACCGCTATGTCCTCGGGCACCCGCAGTCCTCGGTCGAGGATCGCCTCCAACGCGCCCAGGGCAACGTTGTCGTTGACCCCGATCGCCGCAGTCAGCGGGAAACCCTGGTCGAGCCAACCCCCAACAGCCTCGAGACCGGTCTTCTTGGAGAACGGCCCAACCGAGACAAGCGCGGTGGCGTCCGGGTGATCTCGCAGCGCGGCGTGAAAGCCGGCAAGCCGTTCGGCGGCATTGGTGGCGAACTGCGGGCCGCTCACAAACCCGATGTGCCGGTGGCCGAGACTCAAGAGGTGACGGGTCAATTCCATTGAACCGTGGTAGTTGTCAGAGACGACGTAGCTGCATGACTCGACGGTGGGTCGCCGGTTCGCGAAGACGACTCGCCGACGGTCGCCGAGGAGACTGAGCAGGCGTTCCTCGTTGCCGCAGCCGGAGGCGTAGATCACCCCGTCCAGCCCCTGCATCAGCAACCGCTCCAGCGAGCGGAAGGCGTGCTCGTCGTCATCATCCGTATTGCAGATGATCAGCGAGTAACCGGCTTCGCTGGCCTCGCGCTCGGCGGCCTTGGCGAGCTGAGGGTAGAAGGGGTTGCTCAGGTCACTGACCAGAAGTGCCAACACCCGGGTCTCCCCTGACACCAGTGCACGGGCGATCGCCGACGGCCGGTAACCGAGTTCGTCCACAACCCGCTGAACGCGCTCGCGGGTTGCCTCACTGACGTCGCCGCCGTGCCGCATCACGCGCGATACCGTTGAGATCGAGACCCCTGCGCGCGCGGCGACGTCATTGATGGTCGGGGCCCTGTTGCCGTCTGGTCGAGTCACCGGACCAACGCCTGGATGTCGCCCGCGGCAAAGAGCCGCATGTCGTGTGACGGGATCACCGGAGCGCCGAGGGACTCCAACCTGCGTCGGGAACGCTCGGCGGCAACCAGGTCCGTGTGCAGTCCCACCGGGGTCATCTCGTTCATGTTCTCGGCCACCATCACAAGATCACCAGCGAAGCACATTGGGCCGCCTGATGTCTCGAACAACACGCCCTGCGATCCGGGTGTGTGACCCGGTAATGCGAGCAACTCGAGTCCAGGCAACAACGTCTGGTCCCCATCGACCGGCGTCACGTCGTCCACCTCGAACTGGGCGGGGAACCCACAGCACGGAGTGAAATACTCCCTGCGCATGAGGGGCACTGTGGGGTTCGCGAAGAAGTCGAGTTCGGCGGCTTGGGCCAGTTTGGTGGCGCGCGGGAAGAGGTGATTGTTGCCGACATGGTCGTAGTGCAGATGGGTGTGCACAACCAAATCCACATCCCCCGGAGCTACTCCCAGCTCGGCCAGGAGTGAGGTCGGCTGTTCAGATTCACTGCGCCACAGGTCTTGTGGATAGTTGGATACGATCTCGGTGGGTGAGCCGAACCCAGTGTCGATGAGCACCGTCGACTCCCCCTGGAGCAGGATCATGATGTGCGGGATCACTACTTCTTGACCAGCGCCATCGAGGTAGGTGAGCATTGACTGCTCGGCGCGGCTGTTTCCAGTGCGTAGCGCCCAGGCCTTCCAAGTGCCCATGGCCCCCTCCTCGTTGATCGATGTATTTCTGGCTTAGTAACGGGCGCTCATTGAGCGGTGTAGCCGCCGTCGACGAGCAGAGCATGTCCGGTGACGTAACTGGCGTCATCGGAGGCGAGGTAGTAGACGGCAGCGGCGATGTCCTCGGGTTGCCCGATGCCGAGGGGGTGCACCTTCTCGTCCATACGGCGCGCCTCATCAGGGTCCTCGGTGGCTTCGAAGAACTCCCGAAGCAGCGGGGTCTCGATCGAGCCGGGACACACGGCATTGACGCGGATTCCGGCGGCCGCGTGGTCAATCGCCATCGATCGAGTGAGGTTGACGACCGCTGCCTTCGACGCGGAGTACGCGGCGTAGTCCACGAAGCCGACCATGCCGGCCTCGGACGCGATGTTAACGATGGCACCGCCGCCGGACTGGACCATCGCCGGCAGAGCCGCCTTGCAGGCGAGGAACACCGACCGCACATTGGTACGAAACACCAGGTCCCACTCCTCGAGGGTGGTCTCCAGGATGCTGCCCATTCGAGCGATCCCGACACTGTTGACCAACACCCCCGCCGGTCCTATGGCAGCGGTGGCATCCTCGACGAAGCGCGACGCCGTCTCGTCCTCTCCCAGGTCACCTGCGTGCGTGAAGACGGGTACGCCGAACTCCTCGGACAGGCTGCGCTGCGCGTGGTCGAGGCGATCGGGATTGAGATCGGCGAGCGCCAGCGAAGCTCCCTCTGAGGCGAAACGGCGTGCAGTTGCGAGTCCGATACCGGATGCGGCCCCTGTCACGTAGACGGTCCGTGTCATCGCTGGACCTCCGCTAACGAAGCCACCTCGGCCAGCGCGGCGTCGTAACCCTCACAGACGAGGCTCACTTGTTCCTCGGTTAGCGCAGTGGAGAGGTTGAGCATCCCGCGCGGAGCGGTGTAGACGCCGCGAATCAGGAGCGCGAGGTGCAAGGCCTGGTTGTGAGGGTGGCGTCCGTTCGAGGCGTCCGCAGCGTTGCGCGGGGCCGCGGCGAGGAAGTGCACGTGCATGATCGAACCCGCGCGGGTGACTGTCAGTGGAAGTTCGTCTCGGCTGGCCGCCATCTCAATCGCGCTGGCGACTCGAGCGGCCCGCTGGTTGAGTTCGGTGATTGCGTCACGGTCAAGAAGCGACATCGCCAAGACACCGGCCTCCATTGCCACGACGTTGCCGTTGAAGGTGCCCGAGTGCGCCAGCCGTTCTCCGGCGCCCGAGGACAGAGTGTCCAGTAGATCGGCACGGCCGCCCACCGCGCCGATCGGCAAGCCGCCACCGATGATCTTGCCCATCAGCACCAGATCTGGCTGGAGGCCGAGGAATCCGTGGACACCCTCGTGGGCATTGCGGAGGCCTTGGATCTCGTCGAGCACGAATAGCGCGCCTTCGCGGGAGGCTGCCGTTTGAGCGGCCACCAGGAACTCGGGTTCTGCGGGTACGACACCGGCACTGCCGAGAAACGGTTCGAGGATGACGCCAGCGACGGTCTCGTCGACGGCGTGTTCAAGCGCGGATGAATCGTTGTAGGGCACCCGTACAACGTCCGGGTGAGCATCGGCGAAGAAGGTCCCGGTTCCGTGGTAACCACCCTCTGCGAGAACCAACTTCCGACGACCCGTCACGTGTCGTGCCAATCGGGCAGCCAGGATCGCGGCCTCCGAGCCGGAGTTGGTGAAGCGGATCCGATGTACGCCCGGAAGCCGTTCGATCAGGTGCTCGGCCAATTCGGCCTGAGACACATGGGGTGCGGGATGCACCGTCCCAGTCCGGGCGGCGCGCACCAGGGCGTCGGTGATCTGCGGGTGAGCGTGGCCATGAATCAGAGACGTGTAGTTGTTCAGGACGTCCACGTAAGCGTTGCCGTCAACGTCACGCACGCACGCGCCGGAACCGGACTCGAGCACGACCGGGTAGGGCTCGTAGAACGCCACCGAACGCGTCTCCCCACCAGGCAGCGAGGCCAGGAATCGTTCGCGCAGTGCAGCGGACCCCTGGGTCATCTGCCGGTACCTATCCTGCACAATTGCCTCCTTGAGCGATGCCGGTAACGCTTTCAGCCACGATAGAACGTGACCTGGAGCACTGTCAATTGATCAAAATCCAAGCGAAACGTCGTTCAGAACTCGCTCTTCGGCTGCTATTGACACCGATTCAGCCACCTGCTTAGGTTCGAAAAAGCGCTTTCGGTAGCGCTTTCAGACGTCGGTAGTTTCCCGTCGAATCCATTGCCACTCAGGAGAGATGACCCGCCCATGCCAACGGCCAACACGCTCTCGTCCACTGTCTCGCTACGGGGTGTCTCCAAGCGCTACCGCGAGCACGTCGCACTCCAGCCGACTGACCTGGAGATACGGGAGGGCGAGTTTCTCTGTCTCTTGGGGCCTTCGGGCTGCGGGAAGACGACGCTGCTGAGCCTCATCGGTGGCTTCATCCGCCCGACCGAAGGCACCGTGCACATCGCCGACAAGCGCGTCGATCAGCTGCCACCCAACCGCCGCGACGTGAACACCGTGTTCCAGTCCTACGCGCTCTTCCCGCACATGACCGTCGCGGCCAACGTCGCCTTCGGCCTGAAGATGGCCGGGGTTGCGAAGCCTGAGATCGGTACCAGGGTCGCCGAGGCGTTGGACATGGTGGGACTCGCCGACAAGGGTGCGCGCCTGCCGACAGCCCTCTCCGGTGGACAGCAACAGCGCGTCGCACTAGCCCGCGCGTTGGTGCGTCGACCCTCGGTCCTCGCCCTCGACGAACCGTTCGGCGCCCTCGATCTCAACCTGCGTAAGCGCCTGCAGCTCGAACTCAAGCAGCTCCACAGGGAGCTCGGGATCACTTTCGTCTTCGTGACCCACGATCAGGACGAGGCCATGGTGATGTCGGACCGCGTGGCGATCATGTCGGAGGGCCGAATCGAGCAACTCGCGCCTCCGACCGAGGTGTACCTGCGGCCCCGTAACCGGTTCGTCGCCGAGTTTGTGGGTGAGTCCAACATCTTCGATCTGCACCGCCGATCTGGAGCCGTCACCCTTGCCTCCTCCGTCCGCGTTCCCGACCAACTGGTGCCCAGGGATCTCCCTGACGGCAGCCATCAGGTGATGGTCAGGCCGGAATTCATTGCACTGCATGCCGAACCGGGACAAGGCCGGCTCCCGGTGCAGCTCCTGGAGACGCACTTCCTCGGACAGTCCGTGCGCGCTGACCTTCAGGTGCAAGGTACTGACATCACGCTCACGGCGAGGCTGTCGGGGACTCCGTCCGAACAGTTGCTCGGGCCGGAACACAGCGGTACGTATTTCGTCGAATGGGACCCCATGCGGGCCGTGGTCCTCGATCCGAATCAACACTGAAACCCATTAGGAGAGAACCATGTCCAAGTCTTTGCACAGTCTCGGTCGCCGCGACTTCCTCGGCCTCAGCGTCGCTGCCGGCCTCACGGTCGCAGCCAGCTCCGCACTCGCCGGATGCGCGTCCGGCTCGAGCGGTAGCGGTCAGTTCAACTGGTTGACCTGGCCCAATCACTTTGAGTCCGCACAGGTCCGGTCTGCCAGTGACCGCCTCGGTTACACACTCAACCCAGTGCTCTTCGAAGACAACGCCATTGGATACCAGAAGGTGAGCAGCGCGGGCTCCGACTTCCAAAGCGCCTCGGCCGACGGACTCTGGGCCGCGAAGTACCACAAGGACGGTCTCATCGACCCGTTCGACATCACCGCGGTCGAGGCCGCCCGTGACCTGTACCCGGTTGCCCGGGAGTACGACTTCTGGACAACCTCCGACGGCTACATGGCCTACCCGAATGCCTGGTCGATGTCGATCGTGTTCTACAACCCGAAGTACGTGACGCAGGCACCGGACTCCTGGCACGCGCTGCTCAAGCCGGAGTACCGAGGCAAGATCGTGGTGCCGAACGCTCCGTCCTCGGTCCTGGCCAACGCCGGCGTGGCAGTTGGAGCGAAGGACCCGACGAATATGAGCGCGGCAGAACTGGCCGAGGCCAAGAGCTATCTTCAGCAACTCAAACCGAACATCCTCAAGCTCGCCGCCCAGGACTCCGACGTGATCCGAGCACTGGCCGACGAGTCCGCGTGGATCGGGATTCAGTGGTTGGGCACCGAATTTCGAGTCAAGGATGCAGGCGGCCCCGTCGTCAAGGGTGTCGTGCCCAACGAGGGGACCACGGGGTGGATCGATGGCGAGATGTCGGTGCGCAAGACGGGCGACCTCCAACGGTTCGATGCCTTCCTGAACGCCATGAAGACGCCGGAGAACGACGCGGAGCTCTTCTTGAAGAACGGTAACCCCTACCTCAACGAGGCTGCCTACAAACTGCTGGTCAACCAGGGCAAGAAGGAGCTCGCCGACCTGTCGCTGTTCAATCAGCCGGACAAGGTCCTGGAGATGAAGTTGTGGGGCCCGTCCGCCAATGACCAGGCCTACACCGATACCTTCAACGAGGTCTTCGGGGCATGAGTCCGGAGAAACGGCGCTCCTGGCAGTGGTTGGGATTCGTGCCGTCGGCACTACTATTCGGCCTCTTTCTCGGCGCTCCGCTTGTCCTCGTCGTGCTTTACAGCGTCTGGACGGTGGTCGACTATCGCGTCGTCCATGACTGGACGCTCGACAACTACCAATACCTGCTCACCACCGGGGTGTATCTCAAAGTCGCGATCCGCACCCTGGTTGTGGCGCTGGTGAGCACCGCGTTGGCAATCGCGATAGCGTTCCCGTTCGTCTTCTGGCTCTCCCGCCATGTGCGCCCCTCCTGGCGGCGACCACTGTTGGTGCTCGTGATCCTGCCCTTCGGAACAAGCTATCTACTAAGGGTTTATGCGTGGTTGGCGATTCTGGGTGATCGCGGGCTGATCAACCAGACGCTGCAGAGCGTCGGTCTCACCGACGACCCGGTGCGACTGCTCTACAACAGCCCGGCTGTGATCGCCGTGCTGGTGTATCTGTACCTGCCGTTCGCGATCTTGACCATGTTCACCGCACTCGAACGGTTCGACTGGAACCAGCTCAAGGCAGCGCAGGATCTGGGTGCCAGACCACTACGCGCGATACGCCTGGTGCTGCTCCCCCAGATGCGAACCGGAATCGTCACCGCCGTGATCTTCGTGTTCATCCCCATTCTCGGTGAGTACCTCGCACCGCAGATCGTTGGCGGGACTGAGGGCGCAATGATCGGCAACACCATCGTGAACTTCTTCCAAAGTTCGCAGTACACCCGGGGGGCCGCGCTCGGGATCCTGATCATGGCGGTGGTGGCGGCGCTACTAATCCCCGCTCGCCGTTACCTCAACGTCGGGAGCATCGTCAATGGCCGATAGCTACGAGGCCGTCTCCACTGCTGACCGGGCATCCCGAATTCTGCAGTACCTCTTCGCCGCTGGCGTGTTTCTCTTCATGTTTCTACCGCTCTGCGTGCTGGTGCTGTTCAGCTTCAACGCAAACCAGTTCGGCACCTTCCCGATCACCGGGTTCACCTTGCGGTGGTATGAGGACGTCTTCGCCAATAGCCAGATCCAGGACGCGCTGCTGACGAGCCTGCAGATCTCCGCGCAGGTCACCGTGCTCGCCGTAGTGATCGGCACCGCGGCGGCATTTCCGTTGTCTCGCATAAAGTTCCGCTATACGAGTTGGCTCAGGCTCGGATACACGCTTCCGCTGATGATCCCGGGTCTGATCATCGGGGTCAGTCTGCTGATCCTGTTCACGCAGGTATTCGGCATGCAACTGTCCCCCACCACCGCGATGGTGGGCCAGACGGTGTTCACCACCCCGTTCGTGGTGCTGATCGTGGCTGCCCAGTTGGACGGTATCGACCCCGCGTTGGAATTGGCGGCGAGTGACCTTGGGGCCTCTCGGCTTCGTACACTCCGCCACGTGACGCTGCCGTTGTTAGCGTCGGCGATCCTGTCCGGAGCGCTGTTCGCCTTCACGTTGGCAATGGATGAGTTCATAATCACGATGTTCCTCATCGGCAACGACAACACGCTGCCGATCTACATCTACACCCAGGTCCGGTTCGGCATCACCCCCGAGGTGAACGCACTGGCTTCCCTGCTCCTGCTCGGCGCCGTCCTCCTACTGGCGTTGAGTGTCGCCCTCCCCGTTGCCCTCCGCGGGCTGCGCAAGAGGATGCAAGTCCGATCCGTCGCATGCTCCGAGTCGCAGACGGCCCTGTCACTGATGTCCCACGATCCCAGCAAGGAGAGCCCACTACATGGATGACAAGGTGATCATCACCTGCGCACTGACCGGGGGCATGACCGTCCCCGGGCAAAGCCCCGCCATTCCGATCACAGTCGCCCAGATCGTCGAGGAGGGTGTGCGGGCGGCCGAGGCCGGCGCGTCCGTCCTGCACCTACATGTGCGCGAAGAGGCAACTGGCAAACCGGTAACCGATCTCGAACTCTTCGCAACCCTACTCTCGGAACTTCGGGAACGGACCGATGCCGTGCTGCAACCCACTACCGGAGGCGGCCGTGGGATGACCATTGAGCAGCGTGGTTCGGTACTCGGCTTCCGGCCAGAGATGGCTACCTTCAACGCCGGCAGTTTCAATTTCGGCATCTTCCCCGTAGCCCAGCGGGGGCTGCCGTTGGAGGACTGGGAACGTGACTACGTCGACGGCACAAGGGACTACATCTTCAAGAACACCTTCGCCGACATGACCTACATGGGTCGTTTGATGTCAGAGTCCGAAACGCGACCTGAAATCGAGATCTACGACGTCGGACAGCTCTTCAATTTGCGCCAGCTGATCAAGGATGGCGTGCTGCAGGCACCGTTCAACCTTCAGTTTGTGCTTGGTGTGCTCGGTGCCAACGCCGCCGAGCCTGACCAACTGATCCACATGCTGCGCACTGCCGAGCGACTGTTCGGCCAGGGACAGTTCACCTGGTCGGCGGCCGGCGTCGGCTACCCGGGTGAGTTCAACCTGGTTGCCATGGCGCTGATGCTCGGCGGCAATGTGCGTGTCGGGCTGGAGGACAACCTACGCGTCACTCGCACCCGGCAGGCCACCTCAAACGCAGATCTGGTGACCAAGGCGGTCTCGCTGGCGACACATTTCGACCGCACTCCCGCGACACCCGCGGAGGCTCGCGAGCGACTCGGACTCAAGGGCGCCCATGCCGTGTCCTTCTGACCTTCACGCGACACACGCACGATGACCCGGATTCTGGTCGCGCCCGACAAGTTCAAGGGATCGCTTCCTGCCGATGAGGTCGCCGCAGCGATATCCCGTGGGCTGCGGCGGACCTTACCCACGAAAGATGTGGTTCGACACCCCATCGCTGACGGTGGCGAGGGCACCGTTGATGTCCTACTCGCGCAGGGCTTCACGGCTGTCACGTGCCCTGTGCGGACCCTGCTCGGAGGGCGATTGGCTGAGGCCCGCTATGCGATTCGGCGCGATGAGGCCGTGATCGAAATCGCCGAGGGCATCGGTCTTGCGCGCCTCCCCGGTGCTCCGTCGTCCAGCACCGCGCTCGCAGCCTCGTCATACGCAGTCGGAGAACTACTACTGGACGCGATTGGAAAGGGCGCGCGGCGGGTCGTGATCGGCGTCGGGGGCTCAGCCAGTTCCGACGGCGGAGTTGGCGCACTGCAAGCATTGGGGGCGCTTGTCTTGGATGGGCACGGGCGAGCCGTCGAACCTGGCGGGGCAGCCGTCCGAGACGTCGCCGAGCTCCACCTGGACGGGGCTGTCGAAGCGATCCGCGATGTCGAGGTAGTGGTTGCCTGCGATGTCGACAACCCGTTGCTCGGACCTACGGGCGCCGCGGCCGTGTACGGACCGCAGAAGGGAGCCTGCGCAGCCGACGTCCGCATGCTGGAGAACTCGCTCGATAGGTGGGCGGCACTCGTGGCAGACACAACCGGTACGGACCGAAGTGGACAGCCCGGAATGGGCGCAGCCGGCGGGCTGGGCTTCGGTCTCGCGACCATTGGGGCACGGCTGGAGTCCGGAATCGACCTGGTTCTCGATCTCACCGGCTTCGACGACCAACTCGCTGAAGCGGACTGCGTGATTGTCGGAGAAGGAGCTCTCGACACTCAAAGTCTGCACGGGAAGGGCCCGATTGGCATTGCGAGGCGCGCGTGCCGCGCTGGCGTCGCAGTGATAGCTGTCGCCGGGCACTGCACTCTGACCGCAGACCAGCTGCGTGAGGTCGGCGTGAGCACGAGTTACGCGCTCACCGATCTGGAACCGGATGTGGAGGTCTGTATGCAACAGGCCGCGCCTCTGCTGGAGCAGGTCGGGGAGCAGATCGCTCGGGACTGGACCACCTAGTTCACCAGGGGTGATGCCCTTCCGCGGAAGGCCGCGCAGCGATTGCAGCGTGGGTGATGTCAGCGCTACACTTGCTACATGAGCGCTGCAGAATCCGCCTACGAGGTCGCCGAACGGGCCGACCACCTCGAGGTGCGCGGAGTGAGCCGCCGCGATGTCGAGGAGGGGCTCGAGCTCATTGGCAGAGTCCGCGTCCTGCAGGCCGACCACGTTGCGGCAACGCGCACCGATCTCCTTCGCGCCCTGATGTCACGCAATGTCACGCTGACGCCACCAGCCACCCTGGCCCAAGCCCAACGGCTGGCCACCCACCGTGACGGGCTGTTGGCGACGCCGGTGTTCACCCATGAAACCCTGAGGGCGTTGCGCGGTGACGCGAAAACCTCCAGCACCCGAACCTGGCTGACCCGCCGTCGCGACAACCACGAGGTGTTCACGGTGACGCACAACGGCCGCACCCTGATCCCGGCGTTTCAGCTCGACGAGGTGGGCCAGCCCCGCCCCGAACTGCAACCCGTGCTCGAGGCGCTGGCCGGTGCGGGTGTCGCCGGATGGCCACTGTGGACCTGGCTGACCAGCCCCGCCGCTCTGCTGTCCGGTGAGATCCCCGAGGAGCTCGCCCGCCGAGCACCGGCCCGGGTGCTCCGAGCCGCGCGCAGATTCGCGTCCACCGCAGCCGCATAACGCGGCGGATGACAGTCCCGCCAGCAGATCTCGACTGCCCCGATCCCGATGGGTGCCCCGTCGCACCAGCACTGCCTCGGCTGCGAACCACGACCCTGCCCGCGGGCTCTCCGCTCTATCGGGTGTACGACGCCACCTGGGGTTACGACGAACACAATCCCGGATACGGGGATGCCCGCTTCTCCCCCATCGACGACCCCGCCACCGCAGACCGCCTGCCCAGCATGTATCTCGCGGCGACCCCGGCGGCCGCGCTGCTCGAGACCATCTTCCACGACGTCCACCAGCTCGGCGGGCGCATCATCTACGAGCGTGACCTACGCGGGAAACTGTTGGCCCACTTGCGAGTACCGGCCGCTGCCATCCTCGGCGATCTACGCGACCCCGAACTCGAGCGGCTGGGTCTGTCCCGTCCGCAGGTGGTGTCCAGCCCGGCCGAGCACTACCCGTGCACGCGTCGACTGGCCGGCGCGGCGCTCAACAAGACCCCGCGCGGACGGGCCCTGGCTGGGCTCATCTGGCACTCCCGACAGACCGAGCTCGCCGAAACCGAACGCGTGGAGGTCATCGTGCTCTTCGGGGACCCGCGCTACGCCTCTGGGCGCGGCAGCTGGCCGCTCTTCGGGCCCGGCGCCTCGTCACTCTACGACGGCCCCGGACGGCTCCTCGTCGAGGAGATCGCCGAAAACCTCGGCGCGATAATCGAACTCGATGGCTCTGAGGCTGTCAAATGATCGCAGCGGGAGGTGGTCTCGGCAAATCGCCGCGCCGAACGTCAGCCCTCGGTCGTCGAGCGGCTAACCTGGGGATGATGACGAGCAACGGTCGGCCGAAGGTCCTGATCATCGGTGGCGGTTTCGGTGGACTGTTCTGTGCCCGCAGGCTCGGTGACGTCGACGTCGAGGTCACGCTGCTTGACCGTGCCGCGTGCCACGTGTTCCAGCCGCTGCTCTATCAATGTGCCACCGGGACACTGAGTATTGGTCAGATCAGCCGTTCGCTGCGGGAGGAACTCGCGCGACACCGGAACGTCACCACACTGCTCGGCGAAGCGTTCGACCTCGACGCGGACGCGCGTCGGGTCACTGCTCGCCGCCCAGATGACACCACCTTCACGATCGACTACGACGTGTTGATCGTCGCTGTCGGGATGAGGCAGGCATATTTCGGACACGAGGAGTTCGCCCAGTGGGCACCGGGGATGAAAACCCTGGACGACGCACTGAGCGTTCGTCGGCGGCTGTTCGGTGCGTTTGAGATGGCCGAAACGCTGCCCCCGGGGCCCGAACGAGACGCTTGGCTCACCTTCGCAATCGCGGGCGGCGGACCCACCGGTGTGGAGTTGGCAGGGCAGATTCGAGAAATGGCCACTCGCGCCCTGGCCAAGGAATTCCACAGCATCCAGCCCGAGGATGCGCGCGTAATGCTGTTCGATGGCGGCGACCGTGTTCTCGACAGCTTCACCCCGGACCTCACTCAAAAGGCCACCCGAATACTGCAGAAGCTAGGTGTTGAACTGCACCTGGGTGTGCATGTCACCGACGTTCGTCGTGACGGAATCACCGTCACACCAAAGGCCGGCGGCCCTTCCGACGAGTACGCGGCGCGAACCATCCTCTGGACTGCCGGTGTCGAGGCCGTGCCCTTCGCGCGGCGCGTAGCAGAGGTCATGGGTGCATCCTCCGACCGCGCCGGGCGGATCGCGGTGGAACCCGACCTCTCCGTGGCCGGCCATCCGGAGGTCTTCATCGTCGGCGACCTCGTCGGCCGCGACCACTTGCCGGGCGTTGCCGAGAACGCGATGCAGGGTGGTATCCACGTCGCCGCCTGCGTGCGTCGCGACCTCGCAGGCAAGGCCCGTCGACCGTACCGCTACCGCGACCTTGGGTCGGCGGCCTACATCAGCCGAGGCCACGCGCTGTTGCAGGTAGGTCCCGTCAAACTTGCCGGTTTTGTCGGCTGGCTGGCCTGGGGATTCATCCACATCGCCTTCCTGACCGGCATTGAGAACCGCATCAGTACCGTCGCATCCTGGCTGGCCACGATTGCCCGCGCCCGCCGTACCGACCGAACGTTCATCCTGGGGAGCACGACATCACCTGAGCATCCGTACACCTGGTTGAAGTTGGTGCATCCCAACATGATTCGCCAGAAGGAAGGCTCGGGGGAAACGGAGTCTGTGCCGTAGGGGCATCTGCACTGAGCCAGCGAGCCACTGGAGTCCCCCGTAGCAGCGACTTACGGGTTGGAGGCTCGCGACCGCAGTAGACCTGCGCGAGTGGCCGGAACGCCGCTGCGACCATGTTCATCGCATTTGACAGCCAGTATCTGATTGATCCCGAGCCGGTTGGCGGTGAATCCAAGCGCCGACCCGGCCATGTAGAGCCGCCATATCCTCGCGCGCCCCGCGCTGCTGCGCGTCACCGCCTCGTCCCAGTTGTCCTCGAGATTCCCCACCCACGCTCGCAGTGTCAATGCGTAGTGCTCGCGCAGCGACTCGACGTCGCGCACCTCGAAGCCGGCTCCTTCGAGTGCATCGATCACTGTTGCCATCGGTTCAATCTCCCCATCGGGAAAGACGTAGCGATCGATGAATGAGGTCTTGGAAAACGCGGCCGGCTTGCTCGGTCTGTGGGAGATGGCGTGATTGAGCAATCGACCCTGGGCACGTAAGAGCTCATACAGGTGGGTGGCATACACGGGCAGCAAGGCCGCACCGACATGTTCTGCCATTCCGATACTCGAGACTGCGTCAAAGGGTCCGTCGGAGACGTCGCGGTAGTCCTGGACGCGGATTTCGACCAACTCGCCCACACCCCCGTCGACCATCCGTTTGGCTGCATAGTCCGCCTGCTCACGCGACAGGGTGACGCCGACGACACGCACGCCGTAGTTGCGAGCCGCGTGCAGGGCGAAAGTTCCCCACCCGCAGCCGACGTCGAGCACCCGCATGCCGGGGGTCAGGCCAAGCTTGCGGGCCACCAGATCGCATTTGGCGAACTGTGCCGCGGTCAGGCCCTCCTCTGGTTGCGCCCAGTACCCACATGAGTACGTCATCGACTCGCCCAGTACGAGGCGGTAGAAGTCATTGCCGACGTCGTAGTGGTGACTCACCGCTGCCTCGTCTCGAGACTTGTCGTGCCGGTGTCCGCGGGCGGTTCTCGCTTCCTCATCCGGCGGTCTAGGTGGCGGGCCAATGATTCCAAGCCGCAGCGCCGCCTTCATCACGGCCTTCTTGGTCTCGTTATCGATGTGCACACCCGGACCGCGTGTCGGGTTCGACAGCTGCTCTAGGACTTCCATGCCCGCGAGCAGGTCCCCCTCGATTTCGATATCGCCGGCCACGTAGGCGCGGGCGAAGCCGAGTTCGTTGGGGGCCCACAGCAGGCGCCTCAGACCCCTGCGGTTGTTGAACTTGATTGTCCACTCTGTGTTCGACGGCCCGGTCCGGCTTCCATCCCAGCCCCTGATCTCGATTGGAACCTCTGGGCCCACGGCCGCACGAACCAAGGGCAACAACGATTCGGCAACTGTCACCATCGCACCTCCGTCCAACGTCGGTTCATCACGCTCTGAGGTGAGGCCGTACCGCCGTGTTCATCGGCGAAGCGGCCCAAATTCGGTCCATCGGATCTGGGAGGACACAAACCAAGTGAGGATTACTGCGCCCAAGGCGTTTAGCCGATCGAGCGAGCCCTCGCCGAGACCCATTCGTTCGTGCTCGATGCTGGCGAGTAGTTCAGCGATCTCGTTCGTGGATGCACCCGTGCTGAGCACGGCGACAATCTGAGGGCAGTAAGAGTCGTATTCGTCAGCGGCATAGGGAAATGCGCCCGACACACCGATGGGATCCCACTTCCAGTGGAGGATCTGGCGCAACTCGTAGTCGCCAGTCTCCCTGAACCAGCGGGTGAATTCTTCAACACCGAGCTGCGTGGCCTCGCTCACCATGTCGCCAGCGTACGACTGCTAACGACTAGCGACACGGATACGCCAGATTCGCTTGGCCGGCTTACTGATTCACCTGGCCGCCGAACCACCACCGCCGCCGCCGGCCACATCGGGGTCAAGAATGTACAGGCCGGCTATCGTTCGATCGTCACGGAAGGTGATGCGAGCGACGAAATCGCCAGCCTCGAAGCTCAGTGGCGTGTTGGTAGTGGTGAAGTCGCCGGCGCGCACGGCGTCAGTGTCTCCGTGGTCCTCGTATGCCCCAGCCAACCCCACAATGTGAGCCCACGCCTCGGCAAGCCCTTCCTCCGTGAGCCGGTCACGCATCGTGGCATCGAAGCGAGCGCTGACATCAGCCCACCGGGCATGTGCAAGATCAGCGATGACCTTCGTGGCCAGCTCGTCGGCCTCAGGAAGTGCGCTGGTATTCATGAGTCCTCCGGTTCGCGGATCAATCGGCCTGCCGTAACGCTGGAAAGCGGCCTGACGCGATACACCGAGTACCTCGCCGATCTCCTGCCACGTTCGGCCCGCCTCTCGCGCATCCTCCACGGCCGTTGCCATCAACACCTCGGCCCGTTCCTGAACCTCGTGCGCCGCACGCACGAACTCGAGCGGATCGTCCTCGCCACGCAGAACCGGGGCGGCGAGAATCTGGCCGAGCTGGCGGTGAAGCTGCTGACCAGTCGCAGTGAACGAACCAGGCATATGTCAATGTTCAATTGACATATGCCAATCTGTCAAGCAATTCTTGACATCATCCGCGGCTGTGGTGGCCGCTGCATCCCTATTCACGAGGTGACCAGTGAGGCGCAGGCGTCACCTGGGGCGTGGGTGATCGAGTGGCTCACACGAGCGGTCCCGACACGCGATCCCCGCGCCTGCGATGGCGCGGCCGTCGCCTATGTTGGACGGTCCGAGGATCAAGACAGGGGGTTTGGTGGACGACAACACGACGACGTCGGCCGTCGACCTCCTCGACCTCAACCGTGACATTCAGGGCTCCCCCGCGATCCGCCTGCTGGCCACGCTCAACCTGGGCGTTTACGCCACTCTGATGGAGCGCCACCTCAGCGGTGGCGTCATCGCCGAGACCGAGCTGGTGGTCCGGCTCGAGCGTGATCTCGACGAGTTGGGTCGCCCCGGCGGCGAGCAGTCCGGCCTGGCGCTGATCAAGTCATGGGCCAGCCAGGGCTGGTTGCACCGAGTCGCCGACCAGCGGGCCGGCGTCGAGCGCAACCTCTGCTATCTGACACAGGACGCACGCCGGGCGCTGGACTTCCTGCGTGGCATGCGGCGACAGGACACCATCGCGACCGGCGGCTCCATCAACGGCATCGCGTCACGGCTCAAGCAGATAGCCCTACGCGTGGGCAATGACCCGGATCGCATCCGTGCTGGTATCGAGGCCGAGATCGCGGCGCTGCACGCCGAACTCGATGCGCTGGACAGAGCCCAGGATGACCTCGATGACGACGATCTCTCACGTCCAGAACCCGATCTGACCGACTCCTACGACGAGGCCCGCGCCATCGCCCTGCAGATGGAACGGCTGATCACCGACATCGGCCAGTACGGCACGATGATCGAGCAGGCCACCGCCGCGCTCGATGAGCCAATCGACACCAACGTCGAGTACCGCGACCGGCAGCGCCAGATGTACGCCGACTACCAGGCCGCGTGGGACTCCCAGGGACGCGACTCGCACCGCGCCTTCCTGCGCATGATCAACGACCCCGATCAGCGCGCCGAGTTCGAGGCCGATGTGGCCGCGGTCGCCGAGGCGCTACCGGCACTCGACCCGGCGCTGCGCAAGATCATGGCCGGGTTCTTCGAACTGGTCGGTCATCAGATCGACGAGGTGGAGCGTATCCAGCAGCGCTGTGCCCAGCGCGTCAAACGCTTCACCGCGTTCGGCACCCTGGAACAGAGCCGCGGGGTGGCCCGACAGCTCAACGAGGCCATCGGCACCGCTCGCGCCCTGCTGAAGACATCGTTGACCGACTCGCGGCTGGACATCGAACTCCCGCTGGCCCGGCACGCCATCAGCTCGGTCGGCGCTCTGAGCTTCCGGATCGGCGACCTGTCGAACCCAAAACCCGCCCACGCCGCCGACGGCGACGTCGACCTGTCCAGCTTCGCCGCGCTGACCACTCAGGTCGACGCATCCGCAATGTCGGAGATGATCAACACCGCGATCACTGCGGGCACCCAGCTCTCCCTGCCGGAGGCGGTGCAGATGCTCTCCGCCGACGGACAGGGGGCGTACCTGGGTCACGTCATCGTGCTGTGGTCCTGGGCGCTCAAACAGGCCGTCCACCCCGACAACGCGGCGCAGGCATCCGAGTCGGTCACGATCCGTTTTCAATCCCTGGACGGGCGCGACCGTGAGATGGAGCTTCCACAACTGATGTTCACCGAACCGATCTCGAGCCTCCTGGGAGCCAGTGCGTGAAATCCCCCCAGCCGACCGCCGACGCCGACATCGACTTCTCCTCACTGCCCCAGGTCGACCAGACCGGCCGCAATCCGCACCAGCGGCGGCCCCGGTTCGACGGCGATGTCAGCGAACTCCCCGACCGCGCGTGCTGGGCGCTGCAACACCTTCTGACGCGGCGCTACATCAGCGCGGAATCCGAGCGCGATCTCTACACGTGGGTGCTGGAGTACCGGGCGGCACTGACCGTGCGGCTCTCCGAACTGGACCTTCTGTTGCGCATCGTGGAGGGTGCTGACGTCGCGTTCGTCGAACAGGCCCGTTACGAATCAGCCAGGGGCGTCAAGCTTCTGCGCCGCGAACCGCTCGGCACATACGACTCGATCCTGGCGCTGCATCTGGCGCAGATGATGCGTGCCTCCGGCGACCAGGCCGTGCTCATCAGCCGCGACGAAGTCCACGGCTTGTTCACCGGAGTCCTCAATGACACCGACCGCGACGTTGTCACGTTCACCTCGCGCATCGACGCGGCGATCGCCCGGCTGACCTCACTGGAGATTCTGCGCAAGAGCCGCGACGACGAGGACAGCTACACCGTCAGCCCGGTGATCAACGCCATCATGACGGCGTCGGTCATCACCGAGTTGCAACGGCAGTTCGAGCTGCTGCTCACCGGTGGGGCTCCGCAGGAGCAGGAGGAGGCAGAGCAAGATGGCTGAACAGTTCCACCTGTCGCGCCTGCAGGTCATCAACTGGGGTGTGTTCGACGGCTATCACTCCATTCCGTTCAGCGAGGGTGGGGCCCTGATCGCCGGCGCCTCCGGCAGCGGTAAATCCTCACTCTTGGATGCAATCTCGCTCGGATTCCTGCCGTTCAACCGGCGCAACTTCAACGCCTCCGGCGACAACTCGGCGGCCGGTTCCAGCGCGGGCCGTCGTACCGTCGACAAGTACGTCCGCGGCGCGTGGGGACAGCGCAGCGACGCCGGCGCCAGCAAGGTCATGTACCTGCGCGGCGACGGGACCGCGTGGGCGGCGGTCGCCGTCACCTACACCAGCAACACCGGCCGCACGATCACCGGCCTGGTGCTCAAATGGCTCACCGGAGAATCACGTTCGGACTCCTCGAGCAGGTTCGTCCTGGCGGACGGGGACCGCGACATCGAGGGCATCTGCAACCGATGGGCCGCAGGCCGTTTCGATGGCAGTGTCTTCAAGGACGACGACTGGCGGTTCTCCACCAAGGTCGAGTCGCAGTACCTCGCCCAGCTGTACGCGACGATCGGCATCCGCGCCTCAGACGCCGCCCAGCAGCTGCTCGGAAAGGCCAAGTCGCTGAAGAGCGTTGGCGGCCTGGAGCAGTTCGTCCGGGAGTTCATGCTCGACGAGCCCAGTAGTCTGACTCGACTGCCCGAGGCACTCAAACAGATCGACCCGCTGGTGGAGGCGCGCGAACTGCTGGCCGTCGCGCAGCGCAAGCGCAAGATCCTCGGTGACATCGAGAAGATTCAGCAGCGCTACGGCTCGGAGTCCTCGGATCTGGGCATCATCGATCTGGTGGATCAGCCGATGGTCCGTGCCTACACCGACCACATCCGCCTTGCACAGTGCCCGGCGCAGATCGACTCGCTGGACTCCACGATCGACCAGCTCGGCAACGAGTACGAGGACGTCACCCGTCAGCTCAATCTCGCGAAGGCCGAGGGTGACTCGCTCAACGCGCAGATCAGCGGATCGAGCGCGAGTATCGGGCCGCTGCAGTCGCAGGTGGCCGGTGCCGAGGCTCAAGCCGAGGAGGTGTCGCGTCGGCACGCTGCATACGAATCGCTGCTCATGGCGCAGGGGCTGGACACTCCAGACACTGCGGACGAGTTCTGGAACCTGCGTGAGGAACTCACCACCCAGGTCACCGAGCTGCTGGCCAAACTCGACCGCGGCCGCGAGGCATCCACCGATGCCGAGTACGCGCAGAAGTCGGCCCGCATGGTCCGCGATGACGCCACCAAGGAGCTGAAGCGCGTCGAGCACGTGGGCTCAGCGCTGCCCGAGTTCGCCATCACGATGCGTGAACACATCTGCGCCGCAGTGGGCGTCGATCCGAGCGAGCTGCCCTATATCGCCGAGCTCATGGACCTGCGGCCCGAGCAGAGCCGCTGGCGCATGGCGGTTGAGAAGGTGCTTCGCGGTGTGGGCCTGCGGCTGCTGGTGCCCGACCGGCACTACGCGGCGGTCCTGCGGTTCGTCAACGAGACCAACATGCACGGACGACTTCAGCTGCACCATGTCCGCGCCTCGGCAAGCGGTCGAGAGGCTGAGCCGAACACGTTGGCCGGCAAGCTGTTCGTCGTCGACCCGACCCATGTGTGCGCCGCCGAGGCCGCCGACGTCATCGCCGCCGCAGGCGACCACATCTGCGTCGACAGCCCCGACCTGTTCCCCCGGTTCCGCCGCGCTGTCACCGACACCGGCCTGTACAAGGACTCCGACCGGTTGGCGATCAAGGACGATCGGCGCCCACTGAAGCAGTCCGAGTACATCTTCCAAGGTGATGTCGCCGCCAAGATCGATGCGCTGACTGTCGATCTCGCCAACGCCGAGGAGGCCTATCAGGCTGCCCGACGCTCTGCCGACGATATCGCCACCGAGCGTCAGCAGTGGCGAGACCGGGCTGCGGCCTGCAAGGCCATCTGCGAGCAGTTCCCACAGTGGAACCACATCGACACCGAGTCCGCGGACGGGCACGCCGAGAGGTTGCGCGAGCAGTACGAGCTGCTGCTGGCCGACCATCCCGACATCGAGGCACTCAATGCCCGCGCCGATCAGTGCTGGGAGGAGATCCAGACACTGATGACGCGACGCGGGGCGATCCAGACCCGCCGCGACGACCTCGACGGCCGACGGACCCAACTGCTCGAGCTCCAGGAACGGCTGACACCGGCATTCGTGTCCGAGCCGCTGACCGAGCTGCTGAACCGCTATGCCGGAGACGTTCCGGTGACGTTGGAGCTGCTCAATCCCGAGCCGCATCGCGATGCCGTGTTCACCGCGATCCGCCGCGAACGTGAGCAGTTGCGCGAGAGCCGCAGGCGTTCCTACGACGAGCTCGCCCGCATCCTCAACACATTCGACACGGCGTTCCCTGACGCGATTCCCAACGACAGCGACGTCTTCGACGAGCGCGTGCACGACTACGTCGCGCTGTGCCGGCACATCGACGAGCGCGAGCTACCCGAGGCCTACGAGCGGATGATGCGCCTGGTCACCGAGCAGGCACCCGATGCGATTCTGACGCTGCACAGGGTGGCCGAACAGGAGACCCGGCGCATCAGCGACCAGATCGACCGCGTCAACACAGGTTTGGGCGCCGTCGAGTTCAACCGCGGCACCAGGCTGACGTTGCGGGCGACTCCGCGCAACCTGACCGCGGTGGCCGAGCTGACCGATATCGTCAAGGCCATCTCACGCCGTATCGCCGAGGTTGGCCTGGGCGACAAGCAGGCGATTCTGGATCAGTACGCAGACATCCTGCGGCTGCGCAATCGGCTGGCCTCGGTGGCACCGGAGGACAAGGCATGGACCAGAGATGCGCTCGATGTCCGTAACCGGTTCACCTTCGACTGCGCGGAATGGGATGTCAGCACCGAGGAGCTGATTCGCACGCACAGCAATGCCGGTGACAATTCCGGTGGCGAGCAGGAGAAGCTGATGGCGTTCTGCCTTGCGGGTGCCTTGAGCTTCAACCTGGCCAACCCCGAAAGCGGCGACAACAAGCCTGTTTTCGCACAGCTGATGCTCGATGAGGCGTTTTCGAAGTCCGATCCGCAGTTCGCGCAGCAGGCGCTGCAGGCGTTCCGCAAGTTTGGCTTCCAGCTCGTCATCGTGGCCACGGTGCAGAACGCCACCACCATCCAGCCCTACATCGACGGCGTGGTGATGGTGTCCAAGACCGAGGCCACCGGACGCAATGCACGCCCGGTGGCCACTGTCTCGACGAAGACGATCAGCGATTTCACCGCGCTGCGACAGGAGATGAGCGCTACCGCGGCCGTCGCCAGGGTGCCCGCCGGGGTGTGACGCGCACCGATTCCCGGGTTATCGCCGCCAGAACAGGTGGTGCGTCACGCCGCTCGGACTCGGTACGACGTCGTGGTGGAACCGGTCGTTCAGCTCGTCGGGCGACTCCCACAGCCGCACTCCGGACCCGAGTTCCACGTCGGCTACCGCGACGTGGAGGGTGTCGACGAGGTCAGCGTCGAGGAACTCCCGGATGATGGTCGCCCCGCCGCCGAGCCTGACGTCCTTGCCATGCGCCGCCTCCCGCGCCCGCTCGAGGACTGCGGCCGGATCGTCATTCACGAAGTGGAACGTGGTGTCCGACAGCGTGAACGACGGGCGCTCATGGTGTGTGACAACGAAGACCGGCGTGTGAAACGGCGGCTCGTCACCCCACCAGCCCTGCCACTCGTGGTCCAGCCAGGCGCCGCGGTGCGGACTGAACTTGTTGCGGCCCATGATCTCGGCGCCGATGTTGTGGGCGAAGTCCCGCGTGAAGTAGTCGTCGAGTCCGCGACTCCCACCAGGATCTGTGCGGTTGGGCCAGCCCGCCGTCGCGCCAGCCCATGACATCAACGCGCCGGGGTCGGCGTGACCGAACGGACGCTCGAAGCTCTGGTTCTCACCAGCGCCGAAGCCGTCCCGCGACACGGTGAAGTTCTGGACTCTGAGCAGTTGCACTACGGGTTCCTCCTGGGTTGTGAACAGACAATGATTGGACCACTGGGGTCGGCCAAACTCATCGCGCGGGGCCGTCCTCGCTCAAGGACCGCACACCGGCGATGTCGTACTCGGCAACCGACGCCGAGAGCATCGCCGCACTCTGGTCATCGCTCGGGCCGCTGCCGCGGAAGTCCTCGACGGCCTCTCGCGACTCCCAGCGCTCGTAGATGTTGACGCGGCCAGGGTCGATCAGGTCGGCGGTGATGGTGAAGTCGAGGCAGCCGGCCCTCCCCCGAGCCTGGTCGACGACGTTCACGCAGCCCGCGAGGTAGGACGCGCGCTGCTGGGGCTCGACAGTGACGTGTCCTGCGACGATGACCATGGCGAGTTCCTCCTGAGGCATTCGTGTCGTGCCATCCGGCACCGTGCTTCTCCATGTAGACACCAGGAGTGCGGAAAACTCATCGGTCGTTCAATCCCTCTTGAGGGCTGCCTTGCGGAACGTCGGGGCGGCCGGTCGCCACATCACCATCTTGGCAGCCGCACTCACGGCACAGCGCTGGAATGGCTCGGCGAGGCGCTGCGAAAACCGTTGGACCGCCGAGCACCCCATGCGCAACGCTGTCACCATGCTTGATGCAGCGGGGTTCGCGGAGAACGGCGTCCTCAAGCTCGACGAGGCGGCACCCCGGGAGATCGCCGACGCGGCACGCGACCTGCTGTGGGCCCAGATTGGGTTGTCTCCCGACGATCCTGAATCGTGGACCAAGCCGGTGGCGTGGACCGCCGACCTGACCGGTGGAGGCCCCTTCGGCGTGCTGGCGCGGAGCCGCAGGCTCTCTGATGCCCTCGATGTGGTGTGGGGGCCCGGCGGGTGGCAGCCGCGGGGTGCGCTTGGCAACGTCCCTGTGCGGTTCCCGGTGCGGCCCACAGACGACGACCGCGGTTGGCACATCGACAACAACACCCCGCGGTCAGATGGCACATGGGCGGTCAGCGGCCGCCCTCACACGCTGTTGCTGCTGACGATTCTGTCCGAGGTGGGCCCCGATGACGCACCGACGCGGATCCGGGTCGGCTCTCATCGAGACGTCGCCGCCGTGTTGGGCGAGGATCTGATCGACGCGCACGAGTGCGGGCCGTTGGTGGACGCCGCCAGCGCCGGCCGCGATGTCATACCGGCCACCGGCGTTCCCGGCGAGATGTATGTCGTGCATCCGTTCACGGTGCACGCCGCCGATGAGCATCGCGGCCGAACCCCGCGGTTCATGGCGCAGGCGCCGGTGCTGCTCGCTGCCCCACTCACTCCGCAGACCGGATCGCTGCTGGGATTGGCGTGGCACCGCTGACTCAGCGAATTGGCAGTCAATCGACATTGATCAGCCAGCTTCGCACCCATTCTTGGAATGCGCTGTTAGATTTCCACTGTGCATATAAGAATTTCTCAGAAAACCCATCATGAACTGCGCTTATAGCGCGCATTAATGAATTCTAAATGAACGGGTGGGCTATCTCACGAATCGCGAAATGGCTGAACTAAACGCGAGCTTTACCCCGTTCAATGTGCATGACCAATACAACAGATTCACCATTCACGCGCACCATCCCCGAACATCGCACGGGTGCTCCCCGCATCTCGGGCACGGGGGTGGCCCTGACACCGCACCGATACTCCCAAGAACAGGTGGTCGGCGAGCTCACGTCGATCATCGAGCCGGGGTTCGCGCGCTTTGCACGTACCAGCGGCGTCGAGCATCGCAGTCTCGCAATGACTCTCGATCGCTACCCCACCCTGACCGGGTTCACCGAGGCGAACTCCACCTACCTCGAGGTGGCCACCGACCTCGGTGAGCAGGCTGTGCGCTCGGCTCTGGACGCTGCCAAGCTCGAGCCCTCCGACGTCGACGTCATCGTGACGGTGTCGAGCACGGGTGTTGCCGTGCCGACGATCGACGCCCGGATCTTCTCGCGACTGGGATTGCGGCCCGACGTCAAACGCGTGCCGCTCTTCGGGTTGGGCTGCGTCGCTGGTGCCGCGGGACTGGCGCGAGTTCACGACTACCTTCGCGGGTTCCCCGACCATGTCGCAGTGCTCCTGTCGGTGGAACTGTGTTCGTTGACGTTGCAACGTGACGACACCTCAATACCGGCACTGATCGGGGTGTGCCTCTTCGGTGACGGCGCCGCCGCAGTCGTCGCCAGTGGTGCGGATCGAGTTCCACACGGCCCGAACATGATTGATGAGCCACGTGTACTCGCGACACGCAGCAGGATCATCCCCGGCACCGTCGACGTGATGGGTTGGAACGTCACCGCCCGCGGATTCGGACTGGTGATGTCGCGGGACGTGCCGCGAATGGCGGAGGACTACCTGGGCGACGAGGTCACCGACTTCCTCGCCGATCACGGCCTCACCACCCGCGACGTGTCGGCGTGGATCTGTCACCCCGGGGGTCCCAAGGTCCTCGAGGCGGTCGGACAGGCACTCGACGTGTCCACGGCGGAGTTCCGGCACAGCTGGGAGTCGATGCGGGACAACGGCAACATCTCCTCCGCCTCGGTCCTTGACGTGCTCAATCGAACCCTGGCCGATCCTCCACCTGCGGGGTCGATCGGCCTGATGCTGGCGATGGGCCCCGGCTTCAGCTTCGAACTGCTCCTCCTGGGCTGGTAGGGGAACGACGATGTACTACCTGTTCATTGCGTTGATCGGCGCCGAACGCCTTGTCGAGCTGGGGTTCGCGCAGCGCAACGCCACATGGTCGTTCGCCCACGGCGGCAAGGAGTTCGGGCGCGGGCACTACCCGGTGATGGTGGGCATGCACGTGGCTCTGCTCCTGTCGTGCATGGCAGAGGTCGCGTTCCTGCACCGGCCGTTCATTCCCGTGCTGGGCTGGACCATGGTCGCGGTGGTGGCCGCCAGCACCGTGGTCCGATGGTGGTGTGTGTCGGTCCTCGGCAGGCACTGGAACCCGCGGGTTATCGTCGTCCCGGGAGCTCCCCTGGTACGGAGCGGCCCCTACCGATGGGCGCATCACCCGAACTACACCGCGGTCGCGGCGGAGGTGGTAGCACTGCCCCTGGTGCACTCGGCGTGGGTGACCGCCATCGTGTTCAGCATCGCGAATGCCCTGGTGCTGAGGGTTCGGATCAGGACCGAGGATGCCGCGCTGGGGTACGCCTGACTCCGCTTCCACAGTGGAGTCGTGGCAGTCCATCATGGACGTCATGGAATCGTCCCGTGTGGATCGGTGGTTGTGGGCGGTCCGGCTGACGAAGACGCGGCCGGACGCCGCCGAAGCGTGTCGCGGCGGGCATGTGCGGGTCAACGATCGACCGGCAAAGCCTGCGACGATGGTGGTGCCCGGCGACCAGGTACGCGCCCGGGTTGGCGACACGACGCGGATCGTCGAGGTGGTACGGGTTATTCAGAAGCGTGTCGGTGCGGCCGATGCCGTGACGTGCTATCTGGATCGAACGCCCGCGCCGCCACCGACATCCTCGGTTCCGGTGGCGGCCCGAGATCGGGGCGCGGGTCGGCCCACCAAACGGGATCGTCGGCTTCTGGACAAGTGGCGCGCAGGTCAGGGCTGAAACGTCACGGTGCGTCCCCTGATGCAGCGAACTGGCCGGGCAAGTCCGATGGTCTGTACGTGCCAGGTGTCGCTGTGGCAGCCGCCGCTGCGCAGCCGCCTGCCACGAGGAAGCACGCCGCGACGTACCAGAGATTCCCGATGGGATCACCGTTCGCGGTGATGCCATCCACCGCGCCGAAGTAGGCCGGCAGCGAGGCCAACCACAGAACCACCATGACCGCGAGATAGGCAACGCTGTAACGGATTACGAGTGGGCTCGTATGGCGCTCCGCTGTGACGGCACTGGTCCGTAGCCGCCGCCACTGGCTGACCATCACCGGAACCGCGACACAGGTGATCGCCACGAGTTCGGCGGCATACACGATGCCCATCAGAGTGGTGCTGGTGAGCGCACCAATGAGCGTCGCCGGCAGCGGCAGGATCGCGGTTCCAAGCGAGGCAAGCACGCCCACGACGACGGTCCGCCACAGCACCTGCACACCGGTGAAGCGCGCACCGCGGTCGACGTGTCGGCCCACGAAGAACTGGACGCACAGGGCCAACGACATCGGCCACAGCGCGGCGAACACGACAACGCTGGGCAGTGGCACGGCGTCGAACATCGGCTGATTCATCGGATTGTCGACCGACCACTCCCACCAACGCAGTTGAGGGCCCAGGTGATCGAAGATCTCGTAGAAGGCGTGGTGCACGAACCCCACACACACTGCCCCGATGAACGTCCCGTAGCGCCGGAACACCCCGAGGACCCTGACGATCTCGAAGGCGACCGTCGCCATCATCGGATAGATCGCGATGATGTAGAGAGGCAGTCTCCCCCAGAGGAAGTCGACGCTGAAGACGTTGTGGGCGAACATCGTGTCGACATGCTCGTCGATGCCGAATGCCGCCGGGAAGTACAGCGGCGGTTCGATGATCAGGAGATAGGCGATCGCGCCGAACCACAGTGCGAGATTGGTCGCGTCACCGTGGCGTCGGTATCGGCTGATGGCGTAGACCAGGGTGAGGATCGCTCCCACGATGACCGTCAGTTCGAGAACTGGCAGTGTCCAGTTCTCCAGGGCCAGCGGGTTGCGGAACTCGACCAGGCCGCCGGCTTCCTCGCAGGAGAATCCAAGTGCTCTCGCGAGTTGCTCGAACGTCGGTGCGCACAGATCAGACATCGGCTTCCCTCTTAGCTCCGGCGGTGTACCAGTTCGTCACGTCGTAGCCGGCGTCGTAGCGATCGAACCACTCCCCAGCCAGCGCCGGCAGCTTTTCGTGTGCGGGTTTGTGGTTCGGCATCTGGCTGCGCACGATGCCTGCCAGTGCCCGCAGCTGCTGGCCGGCAGGCAGATGCGCGAACGCGTTCTGCACGGGGCCGTTGTCGGTCTTGGTGCCGAACGGGAGCCGCCGACGGATCTCTTGTTTGTACCGGTGGGTGACGAAGGTCGACAGTGCGTCGACTCGGCGTTCCTCCACCGCGACGTGCTTGTTGAATCCCTCTGCGGCCATGCGCACGACGGCCATCACGTGTTTGAAGATCGACGGGGCTACCCGGACTCGATAGATCGGGTCGGCCACCACGTGGTCGTAGATGATGAGCGCGGAGCTTCGATGCTCGACCTCCTCGACGAAGTGCCACAGAAACAGGGACGCCACCCGATCGTCGCCGGGCGCGAACAGCGTGTCGTCGTTGTCGAGCATCAGCTTGAACACCGGCGTGAACGTCGCCTCGAGGTCGGCGGTGTACGCCAGGCGGTAGGCCAGCGACGTGTTCGCCGTCAGGTCGTCGAATGCCGCGATGACCTCATCGAGCGTTTCCTTCAGCGCCGGATGGCTTTTGATCAGCCCCTTCACGTGTTGACGATGAGCCATCGAGTGCTGTCCCTCTTGCCGCACGAAGGCATCGGCCTCCTCGGCGACCGCCGGATCGGTGATCAGCGGCATCGCCTCGGGGATCATCGCGCCGATCATCTTCTCGAATGCGACGGCCAGGAAAGAGACCGCGTTGGCCATGCACGAGAACGCGGGATTGGCCTCGTTCCACAGGAACGGCACGTCGTAATCGGCGAAGCCGAAGCGCATCTTGCGTACTTGAAGATCTGTCATCAGCTGGCACCTCGTGACTTGGGCGCTCGGCTGATCCCCCGCAGCGCGTTTCCTTTGAACATACGACCATACGCTTTACCGTGTGGTCGTATGATAGGTATGCCTCGGTGCGGCGTCAAGACACGCGTCGGGCCGCCTTTTCCCAGGCCAGCGGGGGTGTCGTGCTATGGTCTCGTCGCTGCCGGCGTGGCGCCGGAATGTTCACTTAGACAGCGTCGGCCGAGGAACGGACATGGCACGCAGGCGTGGGTGGGGTGGGCATCCGCCCAGTAGCGACGACGAGGCCGCGGAACGTGTCGTCTCCGCTGCGGTTGCGCTGATCGCCGAAACCGGTTCCGCCATCACCATCGCCGACGTCGCATCCTCGCTGGGCGTCATCCGCCAGACCGTCTATCGGTATTTTCCGACTGCTGAGGCATTGATGCACGCGGCAGCGGTCTCGTTGGTGGACGGCTTTCTCGATCGACTTGAGGAGCATGTCCGCGGGATTGCAGACCCGGCCGTGGCGATGACCGAGGGAACGATCTACTCGCTCGAAACTATCAGGAATACACCAGGTTTCGGCATTCTGATTACGGGAACCTTCACTCAGAATTTCGTTGAGAATCTCGCCTCCGACGAAGCGCGCGCATTCGGTATGCGCATGATCAACAGGTTCGACGTCGACTGGCAGGCTCACGGCTACGACGAGGTCAGCCTGCGCGAACTGGTTGAGTTCACCTTGCGCACCATGCTCTCGTTCGTGGTGGCGCCGAACGACCCGACTCGCTCCCAGGACGATCTGCGACGGTATCTACGCAGGTGGCTCGGCGGCGCGATCGAGGCGCAGGGTAGGTCCGGGTTGGCCACGCCGCCGTGACTCGGATCATTCACCTCGTGACGTGGCTGGCCGTCATCGCCGTACCGGCGGCCGGCTGGTTCGTGAGGGATTGGTCGGCCGGCACAACGCTGGTCGTCTACTGGTTCGAAACCGCCGCGGTGTGCCTGTTCATCGCCGCTCGGATCCTCGTTCACCAGTACTGGAATCCTCGCCGCGGACACTTCAGGTACGCGGCGCCGAGTACGGATCGACGTAACTCCTACCCGTCCTTCGTCAAGGGCTTCGTCATCACCACCACCGCCTTCTGTATTGCCCATGGCGCGGTTCTCGGCGCCATGGTGCTGGTGCTCAACCGCGGCGGAGCACAGCCGATCGTTGACATCGACTGGCACAGTGTGGGATCCGGCTGCCTCAGCGTGCTGATTCTCCTCGCCATCGACTTCGTCGTGGATCTGTTCAGCCTTCGGCAACGGTCCTTCCTCGACATCGAGCAGCTCGCCAATCGAGGCACCAGTCGCATAGTGCTCGTTCATCTCGTCCTTCTCGTCGGCTTCCTCGGCATCGTCCTGACCGGTGCGCCGTCGGCGCTGTTCGGAGCCTTCGTCGTCCTCAAGACCTTGTTTGCACTGAGCAGTGCCCTGCCGCAGTGGGAGCCCGTCGCAGCCCCGGCGGGGCTCAGCCGCGTGATGAACCGACTAGTCCGCGGTCGCCCCGGCCTGAGCTTCGCTGAACAGTGGGACAAGGACCGCGCCGACGAAGCTCAACGGCGCGACAGAAACGAGCAGCCCTGGGTCGCCCCTCGCACCGGCACGAATTTGGCATAGCGCCAGTAATCGGCAGCAACCAATTCTGTCTCCTGCGATCGTTTCAACGACAACCACTCGTCCTGCGGGCGCGAAGTTTTGTTCGTTGAAACCTCACCACAAGAGGATGATTCGATCTTGATGCGCGGACACCGCGCTCCGCGGGGGGCTCTGCGCCGAAGTGGAGGAGGAAGCGAAATGAAATATGTCGTTGCGATGAACTTCAGGATGGGCGGTTCGGCGTCCGAGAACGACGCAGCCGTCAAGCGCATGCTTGAGCTGTACTCCAAGTGGTCACCGCCCAAGGGCACGACGTTCCATCAGTTCCTCGGCAGACTCGACGGTGGCGGAACATTCGCCGTAGTCGAGACCGACGATCCGGCGGAGATCGCGGAGACCACCAGCCAGTTCGGCCCATATGTCGAGTACCAGCTCTATCCGGTCCTTGACATCGAGGACACGGTCGGCGCCGCGCAGAAGGGCGTTGCGTTCCGGGAGTCGGTCGGCTGACCCACCCGCCATCCGGGCGTGTCAGGTGGGCGTGAGGATCACGAGTCGCTGGGTCGCACGGGTCATCGCCACATAGCGGTCGACCCCGCCTTCGACACCGCTGCCGAACGCCTCGGGATCGACGAGGATGACGAGATCGAACTCGAGCCCCTTCACCAGCTCGGGCGGCAGGGACTGCACCCGGGATGTCGGCTCGAACGTCGGATCACCGATGACACAGGCGGTTCCGTCGTCATGCGAGGCGAGCCAGTCGTCGAGGACGGCGGTGAGCTCCGACACTGATCGGTGTTCGACGGGGATACCGCCGCTGCGGGCGGAGATCGGCACGTTGGCGTCTGGGAGGACCGCCCGGATGATCGGCTCGGCTTCGGCCATGACCTCGGCCGGGGTTCGGTAGTTGATACGCAGAGACGCCACGTTGATCCGCTCGAGGCCGATCCGCTCGAGCCGTTCCCGCCAGGACTCGGTGAACCCGTGCCGGGCCTGCGCGCGGTCGCCGGCGATGGTGAAGCTTCTGGTTGGGCAGCGCAGCATCAGCATCTGCCACTCGGCGTCGGTCAGTTCCTGAGCCTCGTCCACGACGACGTGTGCGAATGGGCCGGCAAGCGGATCGGTGTCCGCGTCGGGCAGGGCAGCCTCGTCGACCAGCGCGTCACGGATACCCTGCTGGCGCAATTGGGCGATCATGCCCTCATCGTCGTCGGCCTGCAGAAGCTCGTCGACGACCCTGTCCATCTGCCTGCGTTCGACGGCGACGGCCGCCGCATACGCGCGCCGACGACGTGCGGCGGCGGGGTCGCCGAGCCGTTGCCGCGCTGCGTCCAGCAGCGGCAGATCGGACACCGTCCAACGCCGGGCGTCCGCGCGCTGCAGCTTCCGAACGTCGTCGGGACGAAGCCACGGCGCGCACTTGCGCAGGTAGGCGGGCACCGACCACAGGTCTGCGACGAGATCTGCGGCCTCGATCAGCGTCCACGAGTTGTTCAGCTTTGACCGCAGCTCCTCGTTCTGCAGCAGGGCGTTGCGGAGTGCAGCGGTTGGCGCGTCACCGTCGCACTTGTCGAGCAGGATCGTGAGCAGCACCTCCCAGATCGCCTCCCGCGCGATGTTGTGCGGCGTCCCGGGCTCGGGTGCGTCGAACGCCTCGGCCCAGTCGTCGGCGCTCAGCCAGATATCGGCCCAGTCGGTCGTGACCGTCATCCCCGTGCTGGGCGGCTCCTCATAGAACCTGACGGCTGTTTCGATCGCCCGCACCATGTCCACCGATGACTTGAGCCGGGCCACCTGCGGGTCGGTCTCGACCCCTGCCGCGGCTCCCTCGGGGACAAGGTCACCCACGGTGCAGGTCAGCACGCCCTCCTCACCCAAGTTGGGCAGCACATCGCCGACGTAGGCCAGGTAGGGCTGATGCGGACCGACGAACAACACCCCGCCTCGATGCTGATCGAGACGGTGGTCGGAGTACAGGACATAGGCGGTGCGGTGCAGGGCGACGACGGTCTTGCCGGTACCTGGACCACCGTCGACAACGAGGGCTCCGGGTGATGCCGCGCGGATGATGGCGTCCTGGTCGGCCGCGATGGTGCCGAGCACGTCGCGCATCTTCGCCGACCTGTTGCTGCCCAGGCTTGCGATGAACGCCGACTGGTCGTCTAGTGAGGCGTTGTCCTTCAGACCGTCGGGGGTGAACGCCTCGTCCCAATAGTCGCTGACCCGCGCCGTGTTCGCCGATCCGGAGCTCCAGCGATATCTGCGGCGACGTGTCAGACCCATCGGGTTCGCGTGGGTCGCACCGAAGAACGGCTCGGCCGCGGGTGTGCGCCAATCGATCAGCAGCTGTCGACCCGCACCGTCGATGAGGCCGAGTCGGCCGATGTACACGGGCGCGACGTCATCCGACCCGATCATGTGCCCGAGACATACGTCCAGACCGAAGCGGCGCAGGTAGCGCAGATGCGCCGCCAACCGGTGAATCTCCATGTCGCGCTCCATCGCCGCCCGATCCACGCCGCCGGGCGACCTGTGCAGGGCATCGAGGCGGGCGGTCACGTCCGCGATGGACTTCTCGAGGCACTGCGCGATGGCCGCAAAGTGCCGATCATCGTCGGCGATCAGTGTCGGGTCTGCCTTGGCGGTGAGGCGACCGGGAAGGTCGAAGGCGCTCGTCGACATCACACTCATTTCGTGGCCCTCACTTACATGCGTCTCTGGGTTCGGCCAGCGATTCTGCGGCACCACCCGGGTCTTGCCGCAAGCCCCCCAGTGCGCTATATGTTGAAGGTGGAAGGAGTTTCGTCCTCCCTTCTCATCGATCGTCCCTCGCACACGGGCAAACTCCATGACCCCCTCGGTTGTTTGACTCCGCCAGGAACCCTCGACGGACGTCCGGCATGTGAGGAAAAATCGCCCGACGAAATGTTTCGATGAGGCTGATCCGGGAAATCCACGCCCCGAACTACTAAGGGGCGCTAAACAAGCCCTCTCTGGACGTCGAGGAGCCGAACATGGGCAACGGCACATCTGGACACACGTCGGCGGATCGCCACCCGTCCCGCATCAAACGCGCACAACGCGGGATCCCTCTCCTGCTCGTCGCAGTCGTGGCGGTCATAACAGCGGTGGTTCACCCGTTCGTCTACGCCCCTGAGGCGGCAGCCGAGCCATGCCCCGACGTCCAGGTCGTGTACGCGCGCGGCACCTTCGAGCCGCCCGGTGTCGGACTCACCGGGCAGGCGTTCGTGGACGCACTGCGCGGGAAGCTGCCCGACAAGTCCGTTGACGTGTACCCCGTCAACTACCCCGCTTCTCTCGACTTCGCCCGAGCCGCCGACGGTGTCATCGATGCCACCAACAAGGTGCAAGATGTGGCGGCGAAGTGCCCCGACACGAAGATGGTGCTGAGCGGCTACTCCCAGGGCGCCGCCGTCATCGCCTACATCACCACCGATTCGGTGCCTGCCGACTACAAGTTGCCACCCGGGATCACTGGCCCGATGCCGGACTCCGTGGCCGGTCACGTCGCCGCCGTCACGCTCTTCGGAAAACCGTCGACCGGGTTCATGAACATGATCGACCGGTCTGCACCGCCCATCACGATCGGAAGCGAGTACGCGGGCAAGGCGCTCGACCTCTGTATACCCGCGGACCCGATCTGCTCGCCGAACGGCGGTGACAGTGCCCTGCACACCCTGTACGCGGTCAATGGAATGGCCGACCAGGCAGCGACATTCGCCACCCAACACTTGCGGCTGACGTGAGGTAGTTCAGCCCTGAATCTGTGAATTGTGCGAGGAAAGGGCGCTGTTGCTGGCGGTGGCAGCGGCAGTGGACGCGTTGGACGAGACGATATCGGCCGCGTGCAAGGTCTCTGGTCACGGCGAGCACGCGGCCGAGTCGATCAGGAACACAGTCGGCCGGCTGAGGACGCGACGCGCGACGCTGCTCGACGGGCTCACCGCGGCAGTGGACGAGGTGGCCACCGTCTACGCGGGGCTGCTCGAGCTGTCGGCCACTGCACGCACCGTGGGTGTCTGGCTTGAGGATACGGACGTCGGCGCGGTCAACGACTCCGTCACGCTCTTGCAGATGACATTCGCCGAACTGGAGGCAGACGCGGCAAGGCTACCCATCGATGGGCTGACCTAGATCTGCCCGAATCCGAATTGGACTGTCGTCCAACGGATTGCGTGCCTCACTTCACGATGAGCGCACGAACCACCCTGCAGGACGGCATCGTTCGATGACGAGCGCGCCGCCGTACAGGGGGTTGAAAAGCAGGAAACCCCCGGACTGATCAGGAATGGCACTGGGTTGCAGCGCGCATACCGATCAGCTCGGGGGTTGTCCGGAGGGAAGGTCTAGAGGGCGGTGACGCCGACCGCCTGGGGACCCTTCGCACCCTGCGTGATGTCGAACTTCACACGCTGATTCTCCTCCAGCGTGCGGAATCCGCCCGACTGGATCTCGGAGTAGTGAACGAACACATCTGCCGCGCCGCCGTCAGGCGAGATGAAGCCGAAGCCCTTCTCGCTGTTAAACCACTTGACGGTTCCTTCTGCCATGCTCTTACTTCCTTCTTCTTCTAGCAATGAATGCAACTGATGTGCATCCAGGTCTGTGGACGGTTTGGGACTAGGTGCGGTCACCAAACCGAGGTCGGGTCATGGGATTTGTACGAAGTGAGTGGGCGTAGACCGTCACAGTGCGGCGCTCCTGCCCGACCGCAAACCGGTCAATCCTCAAACCGACGACGTCACGACTAGATCAGTCGTGCGACGAAATACCGTCGATGTGGACTTACTCTACCGGCTTTTCGTCGCTGTCCCAACAGTTAGCCGAATATGGGTTTCGGCATGGTCCGTCGCGGAGCGGCCGCTGAGCCTGCAACGTGGTCCCCCGACAGGTGCTCGAACACGGCACTCGGACAGCGCAGCGGGACCTTTCACCTCCTCATGTCCGGGTGTCCGTTTCGGTGCGGCAGGCATCACACGTCGCGCATGCGCTACCGGCGTGTCGCGCACTGTTCCGACGCATCCACCGCCGAACGAACGCTCCCCTTGGGGCCCATGGGGCGCATGTGACTCGCAAACTGCCATATCGACCGCCTATCGGGGGCGTGCGACGGTAGTGTTTGGACGGCTATCGCGATACCAACCACCAGGTCATACGCGAGGAGCGGAGGCCGTCTTGAGCACTCGCAGAGCAGCGATACGACGACCGTGACCTCCGAACGCCCCGCGGCGGGTGAGGATCTCCCGCAGATCCTGGCCGACACCATCACGAACCTCCTCGACAAGCCTCGGGCCCGTGGCTGGATCCATCTGGTGGTCGCCGTGATGGCCGTCGTTGCGGGTGCGGCGCTGGTCGCGGTCGCGGCCGTCAATGTCTCATCGCGGGCCGGGTGGGCGACGCTCATCTATGCCGTGGCCATCATCGCCATGTTCAGTGTCAGCGCCATCTATCACCGCGTGGATTGGGTCTCCCCGATCACCGAGAAATGGATGATGCGCCTCGATCACTCGCTGATCTTCGTCTTCATCGCGGGCAGCTACACCCCGTTCGCGCTGTTGGCCATGCCGCACCACACCGGCACCGACCTGCTGATCCTGGTGTGGACCGGCGCTGCGGCCGGTGTCGCGCTGAAGATGCTCTGGCCATCCGCGCCGCGGTGGGTCGGTGTCCCCCTCTACCTACTGCTGGGGTGGGCGGCGATCGGGTTCGCGGGGACGCTCAGGGACGGCGGCGGCCTGGTGGCGGTGGTATTGCTGGTGGCCGGTGGCGTGCTCTATAACGTTGGCGCCGTGTTCTACGGCTTTCGGTGGCCAAACCCCTGGCCACAGACGTTCGGCTATCACGAGTTCTTCCACGCGTTCACCGCAGTGGCCGCGGTCTGCCACTACGCCGCCGTGTGGGTGGTGCTGCGGTAGTGACCCCGTCGCCAACGACAACCACTCCACCGACCACCATCCCCGCGCTCCTCGAACACAGTGCACGTGAGTTCGGCGGGCACACGTACCTGATAACCCCCGATGAACGGCTCACCTACCAAGAGGCCGAACAGCGTTCGGCCGTGGCCGCGCGGTGGCTGCTGCGCGAGGGCGTCGGCAAGGGCACCAGGGTGGGACTGTTCTTCGCGAACGGTGTCGACTGGGTGATCTGGTGGCTTGCCGCATCGCGGATAGGGGCGCTGGCCGTGCCGCTGAGCACTATGTACACACCCGCCGAGATCGCCAAGGTGGTCAGGCTCGCCGACATCGGGCTGCTCGTGGCGCCTGACCGCGTGCTCAAGGTCGATGTCGCCGAGCGGCTCGAGGCAGCCCTGCCCGGGCTCGTTGATCAGCAGACCGGAGCTCTGGTCCTGGGCACTGCGCCCTACCTGCGTCGCATCGTGATCACCGGCGACACTGACCGGCGCTGGGCCACCCGGTACGACGAGGAGGCCACCGCCTCCGTGCCTCCCGCGATGCTCGCCGCGGTCGAGGCAGAGGTCTCCGCTGCTGATCTCGCGGTCATGGTGCACACCTCCGGATCCACGGCGGATCCGAAGGGCGTCATCCACACCCACGGGACCCTGGTCAGGCAGACGGCGACGTGGCCCGCCGCGATTCGCGTCGTCACCGGATGGGACGGCGCCACCCGGGTGCTGTGTGCGATGCCCTTCTTCTGGGTCGGCGGACTCCTCGCGGTGACGGGCGCGCTGCACGAGCCCACCACGGTCGTGGTCCTGCCGTGGCTCGATGCCGCGACCGCACTGGACATGATCGAGAGGGAGCGGGTCACCGGGGTCGTGGGTTGGCCGGCGTTCACCCAGCGACTGCGTGAGCATTCGACATTCGGCAGTCGCGATCTGAGCAGTGCGCCGCTGCTGCGGGAGGGCCCGTTGGACATCGCCATGACCGACGTCCCGGACGGATATCCCGTGCACCGCACCATGTCCGAGACCGCAGGCGGCTTCGCTCATACCGACATCGCGATCGTCGGTGATGACGGAACACCGGTGGATTCGGGCGTCGTCGGTGAGCTTCGCATCCGTGGAGTCGGTGTGATGGCCGGCTACAACAAGCGGGAGCGGTGGGAGACCTTCGACGAGGACGGCTGGTATCACACCGGCGACCTGGTCTACCGCAACGACGGTGACCCGCGCCTGTTCTACGTCGGGCGCACAAGTGAACTCATCAAGGCGGGCGGGGCGAACGTGTCACCGTTGGAGGTCGAGGCGGTGATCGCCGACTTCGCCGACGTGACGCAGTGCATCGTCGTGGGCATCGAGGATCCGGTCCGCGGCGAGGAGGTCTGCGCCGTGATCGTGCCTGCTGACGCGGAACTCGACGTGGCATCCCTCGTGGCACGTGCGCGCGAGCAGCTCTCGACATACAAGGTGCCCACGCGATGGGCCATCGCGGCCAGTGAGCAGATCCCGACCCTGCAGAGCGGCAAGTTCAATCGGAGGGCACTGCGCGAACTCGTCGTCGACGGCGTCCTGACGTCAGTGAGGTCGTAACGCGGTTCGCGTCACCCCCACAGTCTGCGCAGCCGACTGCCGAACGGGTGCTTCACGGTCAGGGAGCCGAACCTGACATTGCCGCGCAGGACGACATGCACGCGGCCGGCGGGCGGTGCGGTGTTGGCGCGGGAATGGGCGCTGCTGCCAAGACACCTCAGGTCGTTGATGTCCACCGTGAAGTCGTCGGGCACCACGATCTCGGTGCTGCTGCACATGTCGTCGACGTCGACGGTGATGACCGGGGTACGGACATCGGCCTGAGTGAGATCGAGTTTCACGTCGGAGAACCGCGTCTTGAGCGTGAGACGCTCGGGCACTCGCCAGTTCCCCGATCGGTGAATCGAGGACATGGTCACCTTGATTGGAAGTGCCGCGGTCGCCGAGGGCAACGAGAGGTGGCGGGGGTCGGTGGCGGCTTGCGAACCAGGTAGGTCGGCCACGACCTCGCTCAACTCGCCCCTCGTCCGCGCGGCCAGTGCAGCGTCCATGCGGGAGCTGAACTCGTCCAGGGTGATCATGCCCTCGCCGACGGCGCGGTGCAGCATCTCGATCACACGCTCGCGATCCGCATCCCCTACCCGCAGCTCTCGTTCGTCCACTCGACCCAGGATAGGGGTTGGCCCGCCGCGGTTTACGCTGACGCACGTGTCCGATCAAGATCGTCAGCGCTGGGACGAGCGGTACGAGGATCGTGGACCGGTGCCACTCGACGACGTGTCACTGCCCCCGGTGTTCGAGCCGTTCGCCGACGTGTTCCCGACCGCGGGACACGCTCTCGATCTCGCATGTGGTCGCGGAACGGCCGCGGTGTGGCTCGCCCGACGCGGTATGACGGTGTCGGGCTTCGACGTCTCCCCCGTGGCGATGGCCCAGGCCGGTGAATTGGCGTTGGCCAGCGGTGTGATGCAACGCTGCCGTTTCGTGGCCGTCGACCTCGATGCCGGTCTGCCCGCCGGTCCGCCCGCGGACGTCGTGCTGTGTCACAGGTTTCGCGACTCCCGACTGGACGGCGACATCGTCGCGAGGCTCGCTCCCGGTGGAGTGCTGGCAATCAGCGCGCTCAGTGAGGTGGGCGCCTCCCCCGGCCCATTCCGGGTCAAGGCCGGCGAGTTGAGCGCGGCGTTTGGCGTCCTCGAGCCGATCGCCGCAGGCGAGGGCGACGGAGAAGCCTGGCTCCTGGCCCGCAAGTAGGCGTGCCGGCCAAGTGATCGGCGCACGCGGCTATCGTCGCCTGCGTGCTCGAACCCCTTTGGACTGCCGCAACCAACCATGTGTTCCTCGACGCCGTGCGCGAGGGCACGATCACGGACTCGGCGTTTGACCGCTGGCTGGCCCAGGATGCGGTGTTCGTCGCGGACCTCCTGCGCTTCCAGGCGCGATTGCTCGGCCGGGCACCACGATCCGCCCAGTCGACGCTCGCCGGCGGGTGCGTTGCCCTGGTCGAGGAGCTGGACTGGTTCGACGTCCAATCCGCGCGGCGCGGCATCGACACCGACCAACCGGTGCTTCCCGCCACGCTCGCCTACCGGGACCTGCTCGTGCGGCTGGACAACGCACCCTTCGACGCGGCGATCACCGCGCTGTGGGTTCTGGAGCGGGTGTACCTGCTCGCCTGGACCGTTGCGGCGTCCCCGAAATCGCCGTTCTCCGAGTTCACCGATCACTGGACGACCCCGGAATTCGCCGCCTACGTCGAGGCGCTCGGCGCTCTGGCCACGCCGGATGGTCACGACGACCTCATCGCTGAGGTCCTGTCGTACGAGGTGGCGTTCTGGGATATGGCGCTGCCGAATCCGTGAACAGAATTGATTTTGTGTCTAGTTAGTCGTTGACACCCGACACTCGCGCGGGTTCTGATGTGGACGTGACGACCGACGCATCCACCGCGACGGCCACGCCGCCGCAGATCTATCCAGTCGACCTCGCGAGGTCGATGCGCGATGTCGTGGCCGCGGAGGCCGCCGCATCGGAACGTCTGCGCACACTCTCTGCGCCGATCGTCGATGCGATGTGGTCGAGCGGCCTGATGACATCGTTCAACCCGGCGGTCGCTGGTGGCACGGAACCCTCCTTCGCTCAGATGATCGAGGCGTGGATCGAGATGGCTTGGCAGGACGGGTCATTCGGCTGGACAGGAATTGCGAACATGCCGTCGTCGCTGGCCGCGGCGACCTATCTGCCCGACGCGGGTTTCGAGGAGGTGTTCACCCGCAATGGCAATCGGGTGACCATCGGCGGCCAGTTCGCCCCGAACGGCCAAGGTGTGGTTGTCGATGCCGGAGCCGCCCCGGCGGGGACATCAGGCGGAGGCTACCGCTTGACCGGGGCGTGGAACTTCGGCTCCGGCACGGCGCATTCGGCGTATGTGGCGGCCGGCTTCCTGCCGATGGAAGACGGCGAGATGCGCTGGATCGCCGATGGCATCCCCGAGATGATGATCGCCGTCCTGCCGCGTGATGAGGTCACCTTCACCGACGGCTGGCACGTCCAAGGACTCAAGGGCACAGGCTCCTACGACTACAACGTGGCGGACCTGTTCGTGCCGGCGTACCGGACGTTTCAGCTGTTCACCCGCGAACCCCTACGCGGTACCTCAGCGGTGGGTCGGATGGGCATGATGGCCGTGACTGGCGCCGGTCACGCGGCGTGGGCGCTGGGTGTCGCCAAGAGCATGCTCGACGATGTTCAGGAACTCGCCGCCACCAAGTACCGAATGTCGGATATGGCGGCGCTCGCGAGCCGACCGACATTCCAGAAGAGCCTCGCCTATCACGTGATGAGTTGGCGCGCGGCGCGATTGCTCGTCCTCGACACCTATGGTCGCGCCGAGTCCGGCGTGCAGGCCGGTGCCGAGCTCACCCCGCAGGGTCGTGCCGACATGCGGGCCGCCGCGGTGTATGCGACGGACGTTGCCCGCGCGTGCGCCGAGTGGGCCCATCTCGCCGCAGGCACCACGTCCATCCGCGAGGGCAGCCGGTTGGAGCGGGCGTTCCGCGACATCTACACCGGTACGCAGCACGCGTTCATCAGCGAGAAGGTCGCCATCGACGCGGCGCAGATATGGCTGGGCACCATCGAGGACCACTTCGCGCTGTAGCGGCTCGCCGACTTCAACTAATCGTCGGCTCGCCGACCTCAGCCAATCGTCGGCTCGCCGACCTCAGCCAATCGTCGGCTCGCCGACCTCAGCCAATCGTCGGCTCGCCGACAGCGACAAGCATCTTGCCGATATTGGCCCCGGTGAAGAGTCCGTTGAGTGCGTCGACGCATGACTCGACACCATCGAAGATGGTCTGCCGATGCTGCAGTAGGCCGTCCTGCTCCCACTGACGTAGCGCGGCGAAGGCCTCGTCGAAGCGGCCCCACTGATCGAGGGCATTGAAGCCCTGCATCGACGCGGTTCGCGCCAGCAGGTTCACGTAGTTCGACGGTCCGGGATGCTCGCCGGTGAGATAGCTCGAGATGACCCCGCACAGGACGACACGCGCCCGCGGTGCGAGGCGGCCAAGCACCGCATCGAGGATCGGTCCGCCGACGTTGTCGAAGTAGACATCGACCCCGCGCGGGCAGTGCTGTTTGAGGCTGGCGGCCAGGCCGTCCTCGCGGTAGTCGATACACGCGTCGAAGCCGAAGTCCTCGACGACGGCCCGGCACTTCTGTGGCCCACCGGCGATGCCGACCACACGGGCGCCGTGAATCTTGGCGATCTGTCCGGCGATTGACCCGGTGGCGCCCGCGGCGGCCGAGACGACGACGGTCTCGCCTTCCTTGGGCTTGCCGATGTCGACCATCCCGAAGTACGCCGTGGCGCCGGTCGGGCCGTACACCGACATGATCGCCAGCTGGTCGGTCAGCCCGGGCATCGGCGTGCTGAACAAGTCATCGCGGATGATGACGTACTCCTGGAATCCGGTCAGGGTCGTGACGATGTCGCCGACTGCGTAGGCGTCGCACCGGGACGCCACGACCTCGCCGATTCCGGCTGCACGGATGACCTCGCCGAGTCCCACCGGCGGCAGGTAGCCCGGCTGATCGTTCAGCCAGGTCCGTACCGCGGCGTCGATCCCCACGTAGGTGGTCCGCAGCAGCGCCTCGCCCTCGGCCGGCTCGGGAGCCGGTGACGCGACGATCTCAGTGTCCCCGGGTGCGACCGCCCCGGTGGGTCGACGGCGAAGCAGCACTTGGTGATTCATCAGAGCGGGCACATCGTGAACCTACCCAATCGGGTGCCCTCAGAATGCAGAACGCCCCTCGACGCCGTGAAGACGGGCCGAGGGGCGTTCTCGAGAAGATGGGGTCAGCCCGCCGCCGCGATGGCCGCGTCGTAGTTGGGCTCCTGGCCGATCTCGGGGACGAGCTCGGCGTAGGCCACATTGCCGTCCGCGCCGATGACAACGACGGCCCGGCCCAGTAGACCCGCCATCGGGCCATCGGCGATCGTCATGCCGTAGTCCTCGCCGAAGCTGCCGCGGAACGCCGATGCCGTCGTGACGTTCTCGATGCCCTCCGCGCCGCAGAATCGCTTCTGCGCGAACGGCAGATCGTTCGAGACGCACACCACGGCAACGCCACTCCCGGCGACGCGCTCGTTGAAGGTGCGGACGCTGGTGGCGCACACCGGCGTGTCCACCGACGGGAAGATGTTCAGCACGACCGACTTTCCGCTGTACTGCTCGCTGCTGATCTCGCCGAGGTCAGTTCCGGTCAGGGCGAAGCCAGGTGCCGGCGATCCGACGGTGGGCAGTTCTCCGACAGTGTTGATGGGGTTTCCGCGCAAGGTGATCTGTGCCATGCCGACAGTCTGCCAAGTCGGATGCCACAGCGGTCGGTCAGGGTGCCGAACGTCGGTCGCACGGTCCTGGGACTGGCGTCACCACTCGATGATGCGGCTCAGGTAGGGCGCCATCTCGTTGGTGCGGACCGGTGACACGGTGACGGCCGTGTCGGTGACCCCGACCATCTGTCCGTTGCCGATGAACATCGTCACGCTCTGCGTGCCCTCGGGCCCGTAGAAGATCAGGTCACCCGGCAGCGCCTGCGACGGCAGGATCTTGCGGCCAACCTTGTACTGCTCCCCCGAGGAGCGCGGCATCTTGATGCCCACGCCACCGAAGGCGTAGACGATCAGGCCGGAGGCGTCGAATCCCGCGACCTTCGGTGCGACGGGCGCCGCCGGTGCCGCAGGTGTGAGGAGGCTGGGGAACAGTGGATCGGGGTTGTTCGCGGTGAGGCCCGTCGCGGGCGGCTCCTCGCGGACGGGGGGAAGGCTCGGTCCGTTGATGTCGCCACCGCCGTAGGTGAAGGGGACGCCCTGCTGCGAAACGGCGCGCTTGATCACCATGTCGATCGCCTGCTGGCGCTGCGCCGGCGTCGCGTAGTTGTCCGCGTGGGCCAGCCCGGGCGTCGCGAGGAGTACGGCCAGGCCGAGCGCGATGGCGTAGATGCGTCTCATTCTTCAATCCCACTTCTGCGGTCGTTCATCTGCGGTTGGCACTGCACTGTGCCGTCGGGCTGGTGTGCCATCGGGCCTCAATATGAGGTCACAACCTTCACATCAGTCACTTGCACCCCAAATTGTGCCACTCCCCTGTGTCAATAAGGCCCATGGCGGTGGGAACTTGCCCGTACCGTGACCGAACGGTGACCATCTCATGGTGAGCCCAATCACGTTTTACGCGTTGAGCTTTCGGCAGCGTCCCCGTTGTGACGAACGGGGTGCGAGGATGCTGCACGTGATCGAATCGACAAATGAGGCATGGTCGACCCGGCTCTGGAACGAGATCGACCAGACCTTCACCGCAATCCTCGAGCACCCTTTCGTGACAGGCCTGCGTGACGGCACTCTCGACATTGACGCATTTGCCCAGTACGTCGCCCAGGACGTGCACTACCTGCGGGACTACGCGCGTGCCCTGGCCATCGTCGGCGCTAAGGCCCCCACCCTGGCCGACACGGCGATGTTCGCGCGGCACGCAGCCGAGGTGTTCGACGTGGAACTTGAGCTGCACGGCTCGCTGCTACCCGAGATCGGACTGGATTCAGCGGCAGTGAGCGCGGCGCCGGTCACGCCCACCACCAGGGCATATACCAGCTATTTGCTCGCCACGGCCTACGGTGGCAGCTTCGCCGAGGGACTGGCCGCAGTCCTGCCGTGCTACTGGATCTATGCCAGGGTCGGCGCCGCGCTCGCCCAGAGCGGTTCGACGGACAGTCGCTACCAACGCTGGATAGACAGCTACGGCGGGGAGGAGTTCGCGGCGACCGTCGCCGAGGTCCTTGCTCTCACCGATCGGATCGGATCGATGTTGAGTCCCGCCGAGGAAGAGGTTGCGCGGGCCCACTTCGCGACGACGTCGCGCTACGAGTGGATGTTCTTCGACGCCGCTTACCGCCGCGAGATTTGGCCCGTCTGAACGGCGCGACGGCGGTCCGTCGAATGCCCGTGGGCGCGGCATCGCGCACAACCTGTAGGGTTCGACGGCCAGTCGCACTTCGTCAAGTTTCAGTCGAGGTGTCCCGGGAACATTCGGCACCATCCGCAACGTTCTGATGGCGCCGGTTCCACACTCGAGAGGACGTTCCCTTGGCCACCGATTACGACGCACCACGTAAGACCGAGACCGAAGACACCGCCGACGAATCGTTGGAGGCGCTGGCGGGCCGTCGGACCGACGCCGCCACCGCGGTGATCGACGTCGACGAGGGCGACGACGACATGTTCGATCTGCCCGGTGCGGACCTGTCCGGTGAGGAGCTGACGGTTCGGGTCGTGCCCAAGCAGGCCGATGAGTTCACGTGCTCGCGTTGCTTCCTGGTCCACCACCGCAACCGTCTCGCGATGGAGTCGGGCAACCAGCAGATCTGCACCGACTGCAGCTGAGGTCCTACAGGAGCGCAGCGCGCACGCGTTCGCGCCACCACGCGATCCTTGTCGGATCGGTGAGGGCGTAGCGCGCCAGGGCGTCGGCGTCGGGGGCCGGTGGCATCGGCGCAACCGGTAGATGGCCATCGACGGCGACCAGCGTCCGGCCGGATGAGACCACATCGCCACCGAGTCGCGCCGCGGTGGCGAACCCGTAGGCGAACGGCAATTCGGCCAGAGCGCCGGCCAGTGCCAGCCCCGCAGCCAGTCCGACGCTGGTCTCGACCGCGGACGTCACTACGCAGGGCAGCTCGAGCCGCTCGGCTTGGCGCAGCGCGCGCCGCACACCGCCCAGCGGAGCACAGGCCAGCACCGCCACGTCGGCGGCGTCGGCTGGTGCCGCGGGTGCCGTGTCAGCGAGCAGACGCGATGCGGGAACAGCAACGGAAACGGCCACGCGTCGGCGGACCGCGGCCAACTCGTCCAGGCTGCGACACGGCTGCTCGACGTATTCGATGCCGCCAGCTGCCTTGGCCAGGACTGCAATGGCCGAGACCGCCGCATCGACATCCCATGCGCCGCCGGCGTTCAACCGGATGGCGCCGTCCCGGCCTAGACCGTCGCGGACGGCCTCGAGCCTGGCGATGTCGTCGGCAATCGCACCCGCCCCCACCGCGACGTCTGCACTGCGGCAACCGGATTCGGCCACCAGCTGGCGTGCGCGAGATGGATCGACCGCCGGCACACCGATGGCAACGGGAACCCTGCCGCGCACCGCGTCGGGCCAACCCACGGTGCCGGGCTCCGTCGCCGCCGTCAGCCACCGATGCAGATCGCCGACGGCGCAGTCGTCGGGCGGACTGAACTCACCCCAACCCTGTGGTCCCTCAAGCAGCACGCCCTCGAACACGGTCCCGGAACCGTCGGTCACGGGGAGCGCGAACACGGGTGCCGCGGCGAAGTCGATCAGCGTCCTCATCAACGTCAACTTAGCGAGTGCCCATGGGCGAGCAGCGACTGCCATCGCCACAGCGGCAGCCGGTTACTCTGAGCCGATGACGGGTTGGATGACGGAACGCAGAGTCATCCAACGAGCCGCCGATGAGGCGTTGATGACACCACGCCCGCTCCTCGACGGCGATCATGACGATTCCCACGACCACCCGCCCGATGACCGGGACTACCCACCCGGATTCGGCTCGGCAAGAGTCGGTGACCCGAATGTCACAGTGCTATCAGGTATCAGCGCGTTGGCGGGGGGCTACCGGAATCGACCTTGGTATCAGACCAAGCGACTGTTCCCGGTGCTGGCGGTGGCTCTGATTCTCGCAGTCGCTTCGTGGGGCGTCATCGGCGTGCTCCGGAGTCCGGGCAGCAATGGCGATGACTCCCCCGCGGTGTCGCCGACCGGCGAGCCCGCTCCCGCCAGCCCACGGGCCCCGACGAGCCGGGGCGAGCCCATCGAGGTCGCTCCGCCGCCTCCCCCGCCGCCGCGTCCGACGGCTGAGAAACTCAATCCGCCAGCCAACCGAAGTGGACAGTGGCCGCGGTCCAGACCATCGCGGCCCGACGGGAAACCCGAGATCGGCGTCACCCGCACACCCGTCACCCGTGCGCCGCTGAGCGTCGCACCGATACCTCGGCAGCCCCGCTGACTCATCCTGGGGTGCGAGCGCGGTGCGGGTCAGCGGATCCGTTCGCCGTACACGCGGGTGACGGCCAGTCTCATCAGGACTCTGCGGTCCGACACCATGACCGATCGGTACTCGTCCCAGTCGGGATGCTCACCGGCCGCGGCCCGGTAGTAGTCCACCAACGCCCCAACCTCGGGACCATGCGGGTCGGTGCCGGGCCCGGTGAGTGTCACCGTGCCCTCTGCGGTGGCCCACGACCAACCGTCACGGCTCGTGACCTCGAGCGCGGCCCGCGGATCGCGGCGGAGGTTGACCGTCTTGGCACGCCCTTCGGTCATCGACACATAGACGACGTCGGCGTCGCGGTCGTAAAACGGCGTCACCGGCGACAGCTGCGGCATCCCGTCGGCCTTGATGGTGGCCAGGACCCCCAGGCCACTCTCGGCCAGCAGGTCACGAGGGTCAAAGGGTTCGGGCATGCCCATCGCAACGTGCCAGGGCTGACAGCCATTCCCGCCGTGCCTGTGCGGGGTGCGACGATGACGCGGTGATCGACCTACCCAGGCTGGTGAGCGACACCCTCGAGGCGTGGGATCTGGTGGTCGACGGCCCGGTAGCCCATGGACATGGTTCGGTGACGGTGCCCGTCCACACGTCGGACCGCGTACCCGCCGTGCTCAAGATCGCCCTTCCCGCAACCATTCCCACGCTGGAGCACCTGGCGCTACGCCGCTGGGGCGGCAATGGTGCGGTGTTGTTGATGCGGGCCGATCCGCACCGGCGAGCGGTGCTGCTGGAGCGGCTGCACAACCGGAACCTCGACGATCTCTGGGACATCGAGGCATGCGAGGTTGTCGCGTCGCTATACGGGCGGCTCCATGTGCCCGCGATGCCGCAGCTGCCCGACCTCGCCGACATGGTCGCGAGCTGGACCGAGGACCTCGGCGCGCTCCCGCGCAGTGCGCCCATACCTCGCCGGTTGGTCGAGCAGTCCATTGCGCACGGACGGGACTTCTCCTCGGACAGTGCAACCAGTGCCACGCTCGTTCACGGCGACCTCCACTATGGGAACGTCCTGGCCGCCGATCGTGAGCCGTGGCTGTCGATAAGTCCCAGGCCGATCAACGGCGACCCGCACTTCGAGGTCGCGCCGATGCTCTGGAACCGGTGGGACGAACTCGCCGGTGATACCCGCGGCGGCATCCGCCGACGATTCTTCGCCGTGGTGGACGCCGCAGGTCTGGCCGACGAGCGGGCGCGGGACTGGGTGGTGGTGCGTGCCGTACGCGAGGCGATGGTTGGTCTGACGGCCGTACAACCAGATCCCGCATTGTTGACCCGATGCGTGGCCATCGCCAAGGCCGTGCAGGGCTGACACCCGCGGTTCCGATTCACACCCGGCGCGGCAACTGCGCGCTGATGAGGGGCGCGATCCTCTCCGCCATGTAGGCGTGTCCGGCGTCGGTGGGGTGTACGCCGTCGGCGCCGATGAGGTCGGGTCGGCCCACGAACCACTGCTCGGCGATCGGGTCGATGAAGGTCGCGCCGGCCATGCTCGCCGTGAAGCGCAGGACATCGCGAATCTGAAGCACTGCCTGGGGCACGTCTGCGGTGGGCCACGGTGGTCCGATCACCAGAAGGTTCGCCCGCGGAGCGATGCGGTGAGCCTGCGCGAAGGCATCCTGCGTCATCCCGGCAAGCGCCAACGGGTCGGCCCCCTGGTCGTTTCGCGACCCGAAGAACACGACGAGTACGTCGTTGGCCGTGACGGCGCGCGGTGTCAGGTCGCCGAACACGTTGCCGTTGTAGCCGCGCACGACGTATCCCGCGCGACCCTCGGCGGCGACGTTAGGATCCACATCCTGACCCCCGCGTGCGAGCTTCTGCCAGGTCAGCGCTGTCCAGCCTTGCGCTCCATTGCCGCCCTCGGTGCTCCCGGTGGTGTAGGAGTCACCCACCACCGCCACGCTGTAGAGCGGAGACTCCCGAGTGAGCAGCACGGGGTGCGGCGCCGTCGAACTCGGCGCGAGCAACGCACCGGCGATGACGACGAGCGCCACAACGGCAGCGGCGACACGACCCACAGCTATCCTCCAGTTCATCCAGCGCGGGCCGAGAAGGCCTCGGATCGTGTGTCGTGCGCGGTGTCGACCGGATGCAGCCTGCCGCCGCCCGACGGGCCCTTCCCCTCATCGTCGCGGGTGCCCGCGGCGACTTCCCTGACGTCGACCATCCGGCGCATCCACCGTCGCGCGGGTTCTTCGACCAGGTGGTACATCAGGCTCGAGAACGCCAGGGCCGCCGCGATCAGCCCCACGACGATGAGCTTGCCGGCGCCACCGGTGAGAGTGATCTCGAACTGCTTGGCCGCCCAGGTCCAGGCCGTGTGGATGAGTTCGTGCACCATGTAGAGGGCGAACGAGATCTGGCCGAGGTAGACCAGCACCCGCGTGGACAGCAGCCGCGGCAGGCTGCCCGCCCCTATGGACAGGGCCACCACCAGCGGCAGGAACAGCACGTCGATGAGGCCGCCCGCATCCCGGACCGTCGCCACCGGGTGGGTGCTGTAGTAGTACAGCGCGCCGACGATCGCGACGATCAGCACGATTGACGCGTAGCCAGCGGCCTGGCGGGTGCGATCGGTGGGTTCTAGCTTGCGGACAGCGGCACATGCCAGCGCGCCCGCGGTGAACTGCATGACGATGCGCGGCAACCAGCTCCATGGCGTGTAGAACTCGCCGGAGGCCAGCAGCAGCATCACCGGTGGCAGGGACGCAGCGAAGGCCAGCAGCAGTAGGCCGCGCGCCCGCGTCGCCCGTGCCATCCGGAACACCACCAGGGCGATGCCTGCGAACAACAAGTAGGCGAGCCACTCGGCACTGATCGACCAGGCAGGGCCGTTCCAGCTCGTCCCGTCGAAGAACGGCTGGTACCACAGCTGGACCAGGAACAGTTGGCGAATGTAACTCGTCGCCGTCAGCGTGTCGACGTTCTCCGACGGCACGTGACCGACATTGAGCGTGAAGATGATCCACAGGGCGGCGAGATGCAGTGTGACGAGGTAAATCGGCCACACCCGAGCCAGCCGCAACCACAGGAACCGCAGTGTGGCCCGCATGGACCAGGTACGGCCCATCCTGTCCAGGTAGGTCCAGGTCAGCACGAATCCACTGAGGATGAAGAAGAGGTCGACGCCTTGTGCGCCGGCGTCGAGCACGGGAGCCAGTGCAGCGGCGAAATCCGGTGCGGCCTCCCCGAGCAGCGGCCGAAAGTGAAAGAGCACCACCCATACCGCGGCGACGATCCGCAGGCCTGTCAGAGCCTTGATCTCACCGCTGCGCACAACACTCTTTCCGTATCACTTCGCACTTGTTCGTTCGCGCCCTTGCGTCGCGCCACCGGGCGGTCCACCCCTCGGGGGTGACCAGGCAACCGGCAGCCATCGCAGGGTAGCAGCGTGTCGGAGCCGTTTGGGTGAGCGCGACACTGTGCGATTCCTGTGTGTGGCAAACCTCCGCGCCACCGGCGCTCGCCAGCAAACGCCACTTGGGGGTGAGGGCCTGCCCAGCCGAAAAGACATGCACCAGTACAGCGAAATCATAATTCTTCAACATGGCGCCGCCCCGCGCGCACGGGTACACAATCGGCTCACAGCCAAACGACGAAAGAGGCAGCCATGCCGCTGGACGAGATTCGACAACCTCGCCGCACCGTGATCGTCGGGACGGGCCTCGGCCTGGCCGCGACCGCACTCGCCGGCTGCGCTACTGCCGAGGACAAGTCCGCCGAGTCGTCAACGGGTTCGTCCACAGTGGGAGGCGAGGGCGCACCGGCCGCCGGGGCCCCGCTTGCGAAGACGTCCGATGTGCCCGTCGGGTCCGGGATCATCGTCGACGAGTACGTGCTCACCCAACCGACCGCAGGCGTTTTCAACGGCTTCTCGTCGGTCTGCCCGCACCGCGGATGCAAAGTGTCGGAGGTGATCGACGCGATCATCGTCTGCCCGTGCCACGGCAGCCGGTTCGATCTCGAGGGTGCTGTCGTGAATGGTCCGGCGGTCAAGCCGCTGGAGCGTAAGGCCGTGTCGATAAACGGGGACGCGATCCTCGCCGGCTGAGCTGGGATTTCGGCGCGCTTTCGTTCGCTCAGCGACGGTTTGCGCGCCGAAATCATAGAGGGTGCGAGGATGGCGCGATGACCACCCGATGGCAGAACTCGGACGCGCCGCGGGGCGACGACTACGACGCTCGCTGGCGAGCGCTGGCCGCACAGGGCCGCAGCATCCACGGTGAGGCTGACCTCGTCGACGCTCTGTTGCACGAGGCGGGCGGCACGCGCGTGCTCGACGCGGGCTGCGGGACGGGTCGGGTGGCGATCGAGCTGGCCGCCCGCGGGTACCGCGTCACCGGTGTCGACGTCGACCCAGCCATGCTGTCGACCGCCCGCGACAAGGCCCCCGAACTCGCCTGGCTTCAGGCCGATCTCGCCGATCTGGCGGCCGTCACCGACGAGCGCTTCGACCTGGTTGTCCTCGCCGGCAATGTGATGATCTTCGTCGACCCGGGCTCAGAGGGGGCCGTCCTCGCGGCGGCCGCGGGGCGGTTGGTTGAGGGCGGCATTCTGGTCGCTGGCTTTCAGATCCTGCCGGACCGGTTGTCGCTGCAGCGCTACGACGAGCTCGCCGAGGCCGCGGGTCTGCAGCCAGTGGCCCGGTGGTCCACCTGGAACCGTGACCCATTCACCGGGGGCGACTACGCGGTGACGGTGCACGCCAGGGACCGGTCATGACGCTGCCGTCGCCCGATCCGGATCTCGCGCACCTCAGTGATGTGGTCCCCGCGGTTCTCACCGCGATGGGCGCGGCCGGGTTCGCCAGCCCGATCGCACTCCCGGGTGACGTCTCCGGCGCCTGCGTGCTGCTGATCGACGGGCTCGGCGCCGAGCTGCTGGACGCCCACGCCGGCGACGCACCTGTGCTGGCCGGACTTCGGGGACAGACGATCAGCGTCGGGTTTCCGTCCACCACCGCGGCGGGCCTGGCCGCAGTCGGCACCGGCTGCAGGTCCGGTGAGCACGGCATGGTCGGATACAGCTTCCTGCTGCCCGGAACCGGTGTCGTCAACGCTCTGAGCTGGCGGCCCCACCCCTGGGGAGACGACCTGCGAGCGACGGTCGAACCCGAACAGGTACAACCGCTTCCGACCACATTTGAGCGGGCCGCGTCGGCCGGCTTCGCCGTCAGCGTGATCTCCGCGGCGAAGTTCGCCGACTCCGGGCTGACCCGCGCGGTCCTGCGCGGCGGCCGCTACGTCGGCGTTCATGCGATCGGTGACCTCGCCGCCAATGTGCGCGCCGTCGTCGCCGATGGCGGCTTCTGCTACGGCTATCACGCCGACCTCGATCTGCTGGGTCACCTGTACGGCCCGGGGTCTGATGCGTGGCGCGCGCAGCTGCGGCAGGTCGATCGCCTGGTCGAGTCAGTGGTGGAGACCCTGCCGCCCGGCGGTCTGCTGGCCGTGGTCGCCGATCACGGCATGGTCGAGGTCGACGCGGCCGGCGTCGTCGACCTCGACGCCTCTCCCCTGCTGCTCGACGGTGTCGCCGAGATCGGGGGTGAGGCCCGTGCCCGTCACGTCTACACCGCCGCCGGAGCCGCGGACGCGGTCCTCGCCGCGTGGCAGGAGACTCTCGCGGATCGGGCGTGGGTGGTGTCGCGGGACGAGGCGATCGCGGCCGGGTGGTTCGGCGCACGCGTCTCCGATGAGACTCGCGTGCGGATCGGTGACGTGGTGGCGGCCGCCCGGGATTCGGCGGCGATGGTGCGCCGCACCGTGGAACCCATCGAGTCCGCGCTCATCGGCCACCACGGATCGCTGACGTCCGCCGAGCAGCGCGTGCCACTGCTGCTTGCGCATGGCTGATCCCCACTCCGTTAACCTCAACGCCCGTGATCGTCCTGCTGCCGCCTTCGGAGACCAAACGTGACGGCGGCGATGGGCCGCCACTTCGCCTCGACACGTTGGGCTCGCCAGAGTTGGGCCCGCTGCGGTCGGAGTTGACGGGCGAACTTGTCGCCCTGGCGGCCGATCGGCCGACCTGCCGAAAGGCCCTGGGTATCTCGGCGGCCCAAGATGCCGAGATCGACCGCAACGCCGCCCTGCTCACCGCGGGCACCATGCCCGCGATCAATCGCTACACCGGCGTTCTCTACGACGCCCTGGATGTCGAATCCCTCAGTGGGGCAACGGCATCGAGGGCGCGGGCGCGACTGGCGGTGGGCTCTGCGCTGTTCGGGTTGCTGCGCGCCGACGACTCGGTGCCCGCCTACCGGCTGTCGGCCGGGTCGAAGTTGCCCGGTCGGCCCTCGTTGGCGGCCCGATGGAAACCTGTCCTGGAGCCCGTACTCGCGGCGCTGGCGCTCGATGAACTGATCGTCGATCTGCGCTCCGGTGCGTACGCGGCGCTGGCGCGGGTGCCCGGTGCGGTCACAGTCGACGTGGTGTCGGAACGCCCCGACGGAAGCCGCGTCGTGGTGAGCCACTTCAACAAGGCTCACAAGGGTCGGTTGGCGCGTGCGCTCGTCAGCTCCAAGTCCGAGCCCGACGATGCGGCGAAGGTGGCGGCGGTGGCCAGACGCGCAGGCATGCAGGTGGAACGCAGCGGTAACGCGCTAACCGTCGTGGTCACTGGCTAGTGAAGCGTCGCAGGCAGACTCGCGTCTAGGTGCACGGAATCCCGTGCGGACCGCCGATCCAGTGACCGGGCGGGGACTGCCAGGGGCACCACTTCTTGACCTGTCCGGGCGAGCCCCAATTGACTCCCGGATTCCAATCGACCCAATCGCCCGGCCCCGGAATCCACGGAATGTCCGGACCCCAACCGGGATCAGCCTGTGCTGAAGCCGGTTCGAGTCCGAGGGACGCAGCCCCAAGGGCACCAGCGATCATTGCTGTCGCCGCAGCCTTCTTCAGATTCATCTGCGGTCTCCTTCCTGCCCGTCGCCGCTGCCTCCGAGATGAGGCAGGGTATTGACGCGCGATACAAGGAAGCCGGTATGTCGTTGCTGTGGTGGACGGCAGACCAACCTCACGACCCGTGCAACCAGAATACCCCTCTGCTTTTGGCGTAAACACGCTGGTTGCGGGCCAGTCAGAAGGGCGGTGCCGTGCTGACGGGCTGACGCTGCGGGTCGGTTTCGTTGAGCCGACGTTCCTCGGTGATGCGGTGTGTACGGGCCTGCGCTCGGGTGGTGGTGCGTCGTGGCATGGTGAGCCCGTCATTGGGGCTCGGTGCGTGCGTCGTCGTGCGCGTGATGCTGGCGGCGACGGGTGCGGTCGGTGCGCACAGTTCGGGGAACAGCAAGCTGCTGCCCGGGCAGGTGCGGTAGGTCTGTCCGTCGGGTGCGGTCCAGATGACGGTGCCGTCGGGGTCTTGGCGGTCGCGCCAGCCGCCCTGACCACTCCAGAAGGTTTTGAGCAGGTGGTGTTTTCGGCACAGACACTTCAGGTTCGACGCACACGTGGGCCCGACGGGGTACGGAATCGTGTGGTCGAGGTCGCAGGCAGTGGCCGGTTCGTCGCAGCCCGGGAACCGGCACGTCAGGTCGCGGCAGCGCACGAAATCCGCCAACGCCATCGACGGCACGTAACGGGGTTCCGGTGGTGCGGTCCCGGGGTGCAGAACGTGTTTGATCGCGGCGGTCAGGGCGAGACGGCGGATGATTGGGCCGGCCAGAACAGGCCCGTCGATCATCACTCCGGGTGCGGTGGCCGCCAGCTCGCCGGGGTCGGTGTCGGTGAGCGCCTCAGCCAGGGTCAGTTCGCGCACGGGTTTGTCGAACATGCGCGGCTGCTCGCCGTCGAGCGTGGGGTCTTGGCTCGCTGTCACGTCGCTCTGGTCGGTGAGGGTGTCGTCGCGGGTGATGACGTAGACCACCGCAGAACTGCGGGCCGGTGCGGCGGCGGCGCAGTCGGGGTCCTCGCACAGGCAGGTCAGTCGATCCGCTCCGGCGGCCAGCGCACCGAGGGCGTCGGCGCGGCGCTGATCGCGTGTGCGGGGGTCTCGCCCGCACACGGTGTCGGCCAGCCCGCCGAGACGCCGGTCCAGCGCCTTGGCATCGTGGGCGAACAGCTCGCCCCACAGTGTCGCGATACCGGAGGCGTCATCGACGTCGATATCAACACCGCGGGAGCGCGCCCGTGTCTGCGTGCGGCGCAAGGCATGCGGGTCGTGTCGGTCGACGAACACGTCGATCGCGTCGACCGTCCTCTCCTGAGACATCGGCGGCGAGTCGGTCAGCGCGTGGGCCAGATCGGCATCGACGGCACGCAGGGCGTCGGCGTCCTTGATCAGGGCGGTACGCCACACCGCGGTGGACACCAGCCGGTAGGACAGCTGGCCCTGGGAGAAGGCCGCCGCGACCCTCGGCAGCCGGTCACGCAGCGAGGTCGCGACCAGCAGTTGATTCGATGCCGCCGCGGAGCTGATCTGTTGGGCGGCGCCGATCTCGGCGCAGACCGCTCCCCAGTTGTCCAGGTACCACTGTTCCCGCGAGGCGGAGTCATCGGCGGACTGGCGGACATCGAGCATTGCCACCATCGCGCTCAGGCGCCGCGCGCAGGCCGCGGACTCGACCCGTGCCCACGCCGCCACAGCCTCACCACCAGAGGCCCGGGTTGCGGCTGACACGAATTCATCGAACACAGTTTCGAATGTAGTCGGGGTGTGGGACACGTGCCAGAACCGAAATCGGGATCTGTGGATGAATCCGCGACTGTGGATAACTCGGTGATCAACCGCCGAGAATGTCAGAGCGCCATGCTAATTGGTCCGAGCGCCGGTCCCCCGGCATCGGACGCGACTCAGAGCGTCCCGAACAGTTCGATCGAGTTGCCGTCGGGATCGGCGATGAACATCCAGCCCATCCCCGGCACCGGTTCGAACTCGGTGGGCGGTTCCACGACCTGATAGCCCGCCGCCTCGATCTTTGCGGCCGTCTCGCGCAGGTTGGTCACCCCGATGGTGAGGTAGCGCATCCCGGCCTGGGCCTTACCGCCGCCGGGGACCACCGGCTGGGCAGGGGCGGTGTTGTAGGTGACCAGCTTGATCACGCTCGCCCCCAATGCATATCGCCGTTGCCGTCCGTCGGCGAACTCAATCTCACCCTGCAACTCGAGGCCGAGGAAGTCCTCGTAGAACGCGACCATTGGGTCGAGGTCGGTCGTGACGAGTCCGATCTCTACGGTCGGTGTCAGCAGGTCAAGGTTCACGGTCACCTCTTTGATATCGCGGGTCATGGGGGCGTGCCGTTCGGAGCCTAGCCACTGTTGTCGCCCCCGAACCCGGACACGCAGGCAATATATGGGGACCAATCAGCTGACGCCGACGACGGGAGATCGCGTGGAGACGTTCTGGCGCTACCTACGCGTACAGGCGTTCGTCTTCGTGTGCGGCATCGTCGGTCCGATCTTCCTGATCGTCTACTTCGCCACCCAGCCAGATCCGACCATCAAGTGGATGTACTGGGCAGGCCTGTTCATCACGGCGCTCGACGTGTTCATCGCGCTGGGGCTCACGTCTGCGGCAAGTCGCGGCAACCCGAAACCCTCCAGGTCGGAGCCATCGGAGCAGTAGCCAATGCTGCCCGAATTTCACCACCACCGAGTTCCTCTGACAGACTGATCGCTGAGGGGAGTATTCCTTCGCCGCGGTGTCGTCATCACGTTGTCCACCTTTGGACAGCCGGTGCCGTGGGCCGCATTCTGCGGCGGCAGAGACCTCAGCCGTGTTTGACGACCGGAGGAAGCTCTTGAACGTTACCCAGATCGAATGGATCGTCACGCTTGGCGTGACGCTCGCAGTGCTGCTGTTCGACATCATCTTCATCGCTCGCAGGCCTCACGAACCCACGTTCCGTGAGTGCGCGATAGCGCTGACGTTCTATGTCGGTCTCGCGGTGCTGTTCGGGATATGGGTCTGGTACTTCCACGGCAGCCAGTTCGGCGTGGAGTTCTTCGCCGGCTGGCTCACCGAGTACAGCCTCTCAGTGGACAACCTGTTCATCTTCCTGATCATCATGGCGAGCTTCAACGTGCCCAGGAAGTTCCAGCAGCAGGCGCTGCTGATCGGCATCATCCTGGCGCTGATCTTCCGCGGCATCTTCATCGCACTGGGCGCGGTCGCGATCAACCAGTTCTCCTGGATCTTCTACGCCTTCGGCGCGTTCCTGGTGTACACCGCGATCAAGCTGGCCCGCGACACCGAACACGATGACGACGCCGAGAACAGTGTGGTGCGGTTCGCCCGCAAGCATCTGACTCTCACCGACAAGTGGGACGGCCTCAAGATGTGGATCAAGCAGGACGGCAAGCGTCTGATGACGCCCATGTTCCTGGTGATCGTGGCATTGGGCACCACCGACCTGCTGTTCGCGCTGGACTCGATTCCCGCCATCTACGGGCTCACCCAGGAGCCCTACATCGTGTTCACCGCGAACGTGTTCGCATTGATGGGTCTGCGCCAGCTGTACTTCCTGCTGGGCGATCTGCTCAAGCGGCTGGTCTACCTGTCGCAGGGGCTCGCCTTCATCCTGTTCTTCATCGGCGTGAAGCTGATCCTGCACGCGTTGCACGAGAACGAGCTGCCGTTCATCAACGGCGGCGAGCACGTGCCGGTCCCCGAGATCCCGACGCTGGCCAGCCTGGGCGTCATCATCGTGACCCTGGTGATCACCACCGTCGCCAGCCTCTACAAGACGCGAGTGATCGACAAGAAGAACGGTGCATCCGAGGTGTCCCCGGCCCCCGACGCCGAGACCTCGACGGAGACACCGGATCGGCCCGCCTAACTGACGCCGGCCACCGGCATCGACTTGCCGTTGGCCGGGTCAGGCCCCAGGATCTGGGGCAATGGATCAGAACTCGGCCGTTGAATTGTCGGCCATCGATGCGATCGGCCAGGCCTCGCTCGTCGCGGCCGGTGAGTTGAGGGCGGCGGATCTGCTCGACGCGGCGATCCTGCGCGTCGAGGCGACCCGCCCCCTCAATGCCGTCATCACCGACCTGTTCGAGCGGGGCCGCGCACAGGCGACCGCGCTCGACGAGTCCGGGGTGCTTCGGCGCGGGGACGCGGGGCCGGTGGCCGGGGTGCCTTTCCTGCTCAAGGATCTCGGGGCGTCACTTGCCGGCGCCCCCGAGGCGATGGGCTCGCGCGCGTTGCGGTCCCACGTGGCAGGCGAGTCCGCGTGGATCGTGGACCGCTACCTGGACGCTGGCCTGGTCGTGTTCGGCAAGACCAACACGCCGGAGTGGGGAAACCACTGCACCACCGAACCCTCTCTGTTCGGCCCGACGGTCAACCCGTGGTCACCGGACGTCAGCCCCGGCGGGTCCAGCGGCGGATCGGCGGCAGCGGTCGCCGCTGGTGTTGTGCCCGCCGCCTCCGGTGGCGACGGCACCGGCTCGATCCGCGTACCCGCCTCCTGCTGCGGGCTGGTCGGACTCAAACCGCGCCGGGGCCGAACATCGTTCGCGCCGGGCGGCGGCCACGGGCTCGAGGGGCTCGTCAACGAACATGCGCTGACGCGTACGGTGCGCGACAGTGCCGCGTTGTTGGATGTCGTGACCGGGTCTGCCCCTGGCGATCCCTACACCGCACCCCTGCCGCGGTCACCGTTCCTGCAGGCGATGTCGGAAACTCCTGCGCCACAGCGAATTCTGACCACCACCGAATCGCCGTTCCCGGGATCGTCGACCCATCCGGAGGTCATCGCCGCGGTCGAGTCGGTAGCCGCGACGCTTGGCGATCTTGGGCACCACATCGCGCCCGGTGCACCGACGATCGATCCTGACGTGGTGGCCGACGCGATTGCGGTGCTGCACACCGTCAGCAATGCCGAACTGCATGCCCTCGCCACCGAGCACCTCGGTCGCGAACCCCGCGAGGACGAGTTCGAGGCCAGCACGTGGGTGATGGTGCGCGAGGGCTTCGAGACCAGCGGTGTGGCGTACGCGAGGGCCATTGAGGCCGTGCATGACCAGACCCGGCGCTTCGCCGCGGGCATGTCTGGGCATGACGTGCTGCTGGTGCCAACGTTGCTCACCTTGGTGCCGCCGTATGGGCTCCTCGATCAGCCGCGCGGGACCACCAGGAAGTTCTTCGACGTGGAGTTCGCCACGACGGGCTGGACCGCGCTCGCCAACGTCACCGGTTGGGCCGCCATCTCGCTGCCGCTCGGAATGAGCGCGACAGGCCTGCCGATCGGCGTGCAGTTGATGGCGCCCGACGAGACGATCCTGCTTCAGCTCGCCCGCCAACTCGAGCAGGCGTCGCCGTGGATCGATCGACGCCCTCCGGGATGGCTCGCCTAGTCGACGTGCGCGTTGATCTGTGCCAGCCACCCCTGCGCCACAGGCATGTCCGTGTCGTACTCGTCGTGCCAGTTCAACCACTCGTACGGCGGTGTCTGCGGATAACCCTCGGGTGAGTCCTCCCAGTTCTCCTGGCGACCGAGTGCGGTGATGTCGAGATAGCTCCACGTGCTACCCATGGCCTCGTCACCACGGTTGTCCACGAAATACGTCCGGAACACGTCCTCGCCATCGCGAATGAAGGCGTTGTGGCCGTGAAAGTCCTTGACCCCGAAGTCCGTGTCGAAGTCGTCGGTGAGGGTGAACCACGGCATGTGCCAACCCATTCGGTCCTTGAGCGCTGCGATATCCGCTTGGGGCGCCCGTGATGCGTAGACCAGCGTCGTGTCGCGCGCGTTCAGATGGCCGAGGTTCCCGACGTGGTCGGCGACCATGGAACAGCCCCGACAGGCGTGCTCCGGCCAGCCGAACACTCCCGGTTCGAAGAATGCTCGGTAGACGATCAACTGTCGTCGACCTTCGAACAGGTCCAGTAGGCCCACCCGGCCGTCCGGCCCGTCGAACGCGTAGGGCTTCTCCACCCGAACCCAGGGCATTCGGCGGCGTTGAGCAGCCAACGCGTCACGCGCCCTGGTCATTTCCTTCTCCCTAACCAGCAGGTCCTGGCGCGCGGCGTCCCACTCCTGTGGCGAGACGATCGCCGGCCTCACCGCTCCTCCAGCCCCGACTTGAGGCCGGCGAGCTTGCGCGGCCAACCCTGCGAGATCAGGCCCCGCACCATGCTGTCTGGACCGAAATCGTCGTGAATCACTGTGAGCTTCACCTGGTCACCCTCCTGTTCGAGGTCGAAGGACACCCTCGAGCGCCGCTCGGCAGCGAGTTCGGCGATGGTCGCCTCCGTCAGACTCGGTGCGATCTCACGGATCTCGGGAATGAAGGTGTGGAAGGTGAATGCCAGTCGGCGGTAGGGGTCTGACTCGAGGATCACCTGTTCGGGATGCTCGATCCGCACTCCCTCCTCGACCCAGGCGTAGGTGGAACCCTTCGTCCAGTCCGACTCGATCGCGTGGCCCATGTAGTTACGCGAGAACACGGGGTCGGTGATCGCCTGCCAGAGTCTCTCGGGCGTGGTCTTGATGTAGGTCGTGTACACGAATTCCGCAGTGTCGCTCATCTTCTCTGTCTCCAATGCCGTCTTCAGGTCGGCCAGTACCTTTACCCGTGGCTGGTCGTATTGGTTGATCCACCGGTCGGCGATGGCGTTGATCGGCTCGGCGTTGAGGTAGTGCAGCTTCTCCCGGCCCCGCCACGTCGTCGTGACCAGGTTGGCGCCTTCCAGCACCGCCAGATGCTTGCTCACCGATTGCCGGGCCATCGCCAGGCCAGTGCACAACTCCCGCAGGCTCTGACCGCCGCGGACGTTGAGGCTGTCCAGCAGACGGCGCCGGTTGGGGTCCGCCAACGCCTTGAATACCTCGTCCATCCGCGTTGTTCGCTTTCTTATATGCAGCCGTTTGGCTGCATATCCACCTTATGCAGCCAAACGGCTGCATGTCAATGGTGTGTCGGCGACTAACCCGCAGCGCCGTCGATTTGGTTGGCCGGAACCGGGATTCGCGCGGTCACGGTGGTTCCCGAACCCGCGACACTGACAACGTCGAGGTGCCCGGACACCGCCTCCACCCGGTCCTTGAGCCCGATGAGGCCACTCCCCCCGCCGGAGGTGGCGCCCCCGACACCGTCGTCGGACACCTCGAGACGCAGATCGTCGCCGTCGAACCCGGCACGCACCGTCACCTCGGTGGCTTCGGCGTGCTTCGCGACATTGGTGAGGGCCTCCGCGATCACGTAATAGCCCGCCACCTCGATGGATTCGGGCAGCCTTCGGTCCACCGCGAGGTTGAGCCGGACGGGCACAGCTGACCGGCGCGCCAAGGTCTTGACCGCCGGGCCCAACCCACCCTTCGACAGGATGGCGGGGTGAATCCCACGGGAGAGGTCCTGCAACTCGGTGTACAGGTCGGCCATGCCGTTCACCAGGTTGTCGATCTGCTTGCGCACTGTGACCTGATCGTCGGGGACCGAGGCCTCCAACGCGCGTAGTCCGAGACCGAGCGAGACGATGCGCTGCTGCGCGCCGTCGTGGAGGTCGCGTTCAATGCCCCTGCGAGCCTGATCGGCGGCAGCGACGATGCGCGCTCGCGACGCCTGCAGTTCGGCTCGCGTCTCCGCGTTGTTGATGGCGGTACCCACCAGATCGGCGAAATCACTGATGCGGTCCTCGGTTTCGGCCGGAAGCGCATCCGGGCGGGCGGACCCGACGATAAGGGCGCACCTCGGCTCGCCGTTGACGTTGACGGGGCAGCCGACCCCGGAACGCAGCCCAAGTCCCCTAAGCCTGATGGCGATGGAACCCTCGACGTCGGTGTAGTCGTCGATCCGCGCCGGTTCCCCGGTTCGGAGCACCCGGTCCGTGACGCTGTCGCCATCGAGTGAAAGCCGTTCTCCGACCGAGAGCGTCAGTTTTTCCGGTTCGTCGTGCGCCGCGAGGACCACACACTGGTCCCCCGGCTCGAACCGAGTCAGGGTGACGTGTTCGACGCCGAGTCCGCGGGCTAGTTCGTTCACCGCAACCGGATACACGGCCGATGGGTCGGCACCTCCGGCGACCAGTGTGGCCACCCGGCGCAGTGCCGTCTGCTGTCGGGCGAGGGCATCGGCTTCGCGGCGACGCTCCTCGGACTCGGCCGCGCGCAGCCGGGCCTGGCCCGCCAGGACGTTCACCAACAGCGCCAGCGGCAGGAAGATGAACAGCGCGGGCGCCAGACTGTCGCTGCCCTCCAGGTGGAAGTACGCATAGACCGCCGCACTCGCCAGCGACGTCGCCAATGCCAGCCCGAAGTTCCACCCCGCCGAGACCACCAGCACGCCGAGCAGGAACACCGCGCCGAAAGCGTTCTCCGGCGCCACCCGCTTGAGTTGGAGGACCAGAATCACCTCAGCCACGATGAAACCGGCCGCGACGAGAATGCCCCAGCCCAGGGGGCGCGCGGTGGGACTCAATACGAGGGCAAGCAGCCGACTGCGAAACGAGCGCCGGCTGTTGGCGGATACCGGTCGCTCTGTCATCCAACGGGATGCTAGTGGGTCGGCTCCAGCGGGAGTTCCAGCTAGCCGCAATGACGTCGGATCAACCAGCTGCGAGACTCGTTCCATGTGGTTTCCGGGACGTCAAACGTGCGCTGCCTGATCGTCGATGACAGCGCCAACTTCCGCGATGCCGCGAGCAGCATGCTCGAGCGTGCGGGGATCGAGGTCGTCGGTGTGGCGAGTAACGGAGCCGACGCCCTGACCCGATTCCGGCAAGTGCGCCCCGATGTCACACTGGTCGACGTCGACCTCGGCGTGGAGAGCGGATTCGATCTCGTCGTCCAGTTGTGCGCGGCCACCACGCCAGCGCCGGCGGTGATCCTCATCTCGACTCATTCCGAGCAGGATTTCCTTGACATGATCGCGGCGAGCCCGGCGCTTGGCTTCCTGCCCAAGTTCGCGCTCTCTCCCGGTGCCATTCGCGACCTGGTGGCCACGCGCGGGTAGCTACCTCAGAGCGAGTCGAGGTACATGATCACGGCGCGCACGCGCCGATGGTCATTGCCCGTCTCCGGTAGGTCGAGTTTGGTCAGAATGCTGCGGACGTGCTTCTCGACCGTTCCCTCGGTCACCCAGATCCGCCTGCCGATCCCGGCGTTGGACAACCCCTCCGCCATGAGCACGAGGACCTCGCGTTCCCGGGTGCTCAGTGCGGCCAGGGGGTCATCTCTACGCCGCGCCGACACCAGCTCGGCCACCAGCGCCGGATCCACCACCGATGCGCCGTTGGCGATCCGGCCGACTGTGTCGACGAAGTCGGCGACGTCGGTGACGCGCGTCTTCAGCAGGTAACCGATCGAGTGACCACCGGCTAGCAGTTCCATCGCATGCTCGATGTCGACGTGAGCCGACAGCACCAGAATCGCGATGTCCGGCCACTGCTCGCGGATCGTCCGCGCCGCGTCGAGGCCCTCAGTGCTGTGCGTCGGCGGCATCCTGATATCGACTACGACCAATCCGGGCTGGGTCTCGCGGACCAGGTCGAGGAGTTGAGCCCCGTCGCCGGCCTGGCCCACCACATCGAAACCCGACCGCTGCAGAAGACTCGTCACGCCCTCTCGAAGCAGGACGTCGTCATCGGCGACGACCACGCGTACGGCACTCATCACGTGAGTCTCTCATCGGAAACGGGGTGATACCTGCTAGCCGGTAGGCCGAATGGAGGGAAAACCTCCATGAGCATGGCGGGCAGCCCCGTCGACACATCGCCGGCGAGAGAGAAGTGTCATCCACACCAGATCATCGACGGTCCTTCGACCCCCACCGAGGAGCACGACATGACCCTCTCGCTCGCACGCAATACGCACTCAATCTCCCTGCTCGACGGCACGGTCGTCGAAGAGTCAGAGCTGGGATCGATGCGACGCGTGACCGCCGACGACCTGCCGATCCTGAAGGGCCTGTCGATCAAGCGCGTGCTGCTGAACCCCGGCACGATGCGCACACCGCACTGGCACGCCAACGCCAATGAACTCACCTATTGCGTGTCCGGCACAGCGCTGGTGTCAATCCTCGACGACGGCAGTCGGTTCTCCACCTTCATCATCACCGCCGGACAGATGTTCCACGCCGCGTCCGGGTCCCTGCATCACATCGAGAACATCGGCGACGACGTTGCGGAGTTCATCATCGCCTTCCGCAACGAGCGCCCAGAGGACTTCGGTCTCGGTGCCACATTCGGCGCCTTCACCGACGCGGTGCTGGGGAACACGTATGACTTGCCCGCCGCCGACTTCGCCAAGATCCGCCGCAGCACCACCGACCACAAACTGGCCGCCCGCATCGGTGATCCGCAGATCCCGGCCGGCGCGTACTTCAACGATCCGCACAAGTTCGATATCGAGGCCCAGGCCCCAGGACTGAACTACGTCAGCGGTAACGCGCGTTTCGCCCGAGACCAGTTCTGGCCTGTGCTCAAGGACATCTCGATGTACTCGCTGCGCGTCACCGACGATGGCATGCGCGAGCCGCACTGGCACCCCGTGACCGCCGAGATGGGCTACGTGCGGCAGGGCGATGCACGGATGACCGTCATGAATCCCGATGGCACGCTGGACACCTGGAAGCTCACCACCGGTGACATGTACTTCATTCCGCGGGCCTACCCGCACCACATCGAGAACGTCGAGTCCGACCCCTGGCACTTCCTGATCTTCTTCGATCAGCCGTTCCCGGCCGACATCGGCTACCGGGCGTCGGCCAGCGCCTACTCCCGCGAGGTCCTGGCAGCCGCATTCAACACCCATATAGACGACCTGCCCGACTTCCCCTTCACACCAGCTGACCCGCTGATCGTCGGGCGCAGCAATCCGGTTGACGCACATGGCGTCGGCGAGCACTGAAACCACTGGCGAAGGAGGGGAGAGACCAATGCCAACCATGTGCTGGCGAAGGGAACTGGACATCCCGTCGGGAGGAATGCCGACCATCGTCGCGTCGCTGTCTGAGTTGTCCGAACGCGACCGTCCCTGGCCGGTCAGCCCGGGTCTGACCGGCGAGACGCTTGACTACACGGCGGCGATCGAGGTGTTCGACGTGATCGCGACCGGTCGTTCCCTGGTGGTGTGGACGGCCACGTTCCCGGTGCCCGACGGGCGGTTGGCTAGCGCGGAGATGGTGGGCCACGCTGTCTTTCGTGACTTCATCGGGCAGCTGCGCTACGAATTGGTCGCAGACGCAAACCTCGGCGTGTCGGCGTGACGGCGGTCGGCCGCCCGGTCAGCCGGGTCGAGGGCCGCGACAAGGTCACCGGCGCAGCGATCTACACCGCTGACGTGGTGGTGCCGAACGTCGCACATGCGGTTCTGGTGCAGTCCACGATCCCGCACGGTCGGGTGCTCGCGGAGTCCCTTCGTGCCGCGACCAGACTCGCCTCGGCGGCACCTGGTGTCCTGCGGGTCATCACCCCGCTCAACTGCCCGCCGCTGAAGCCGCCGCCGCGGGAGATGAGTGATGACCTGCCGCTCGAGCGCCGGCCGCCGCTGTCCGACCTCACCGTGCAGCACGTCGGACAGCACATCGCCGTCGTCGTCGCGGACACGCTCGAGAACGCCACGTACGGGGCCTCACTGATGAATGTCAACTACGAGACCCTGCCCGCTCAGATGTCGGCGAACCAGGTGCTCTCCCAACCGATTGTCCCCGACGACGGAAACGGGTGGGTCAGGCACGGCGTCTACCGGCCGGACCACTTCGTCAAGCTCACCGACGAGAGGCTTCAGGACCACCGCGGCCCCGATCGCGAACCGGCGGACGGCATTAGGGTCTCGGCGCGGTTCTCCACCCCGGTCAACGCCCACTACCCGATCGAGCTGGCCGCGACGACGGCGCACTGGGACGGCGACATGCTGACCGTGCACGACACCACCCGGTGGATCACCGGCGAGCGGACGGCGCTTGCCGCATACCTGGACGTGCCCGAGCACAACATCAGAGTCCTGGCTCCCCTGGTGGGCGGCGCCTTCGGGTCCAAGAGCTTCCTGTGGATGCACACGGCGCTGTGTGCCATCGCGGCCCGGGAGGTCGGACAGCCGGTCAAACTGGTGCTCACGCGCGGCCAGATGTTCACCTCGACCGGGCACAGGCCCAGGACCGAGCAGCGCCTGTCCCTGGTGGCCGAGCACGGTGGTGCCATCGTCAGCACCGAACACCACACCCTGACCGAGACGTCGACCGTCGCACACTTCTGCGAACCCGTCGGCCTCTCGTCACGATTCCTCTACCAGTCGCCGCGCCTGGCTGTATCGCACACTGTGGCGCGGATCAACTCCCCCACACCATGTTTCATGCGCGGGCCCGGCGAGGCCCCCGGTTTGTTCGCGCTCGAAGTCGCCATGGACGAACTGGCATACGCGACCGGCCTGGATCCCGTCGCACTGCGGCTGCGCAATGACCCGGACCTGGACCAGGCCAGCGGGCGGACGTGGTCGGGAAAGCACCTGCGCGAGTGTTACCAGCAGGGTGTCGAGCGGTTCGGCTGGCACAACCGGCCGATGGAACCGCGCTGTCTGCGACGGAACGGTGTTCAGATCGGTTGGGGCATGGCCACTGCCACCTATCCCGGTAGACGTATGCCAGCGGCCTGCCGCGTCACAACGACCGCCGACGGGATCGTCCGGTTCGCATCGGCGACCCATGAGGTGGGCACCGGGGTTCGCACCGTGATGTGTCAGGTCGCCGCCGACGCCGCAGGCCTTCCACTGGCTGCTGTGGCCTTCGACTCGGGAGACTCGCTGTTTCCGCATGCACCCTACAGCGGCGCCTCGCAGACCACCGCCACCGTGGGATCCGCCGTCCACGCGGCGGGTACACAGTGGCGACTCCGGCTCGACGAGTGGTTCGGTGATCGCACCGGCGTCGACACTCCGTCCGTCATCGAACTGATCCGCGAGGGTGGGACGGCCCTGCTGGAGCGGCTGACCTTCACCGTCGACAGTGCCGGGCCCACCGCAGACGGCCCGGTGTCACAGTCGTTCGGCGCCCACTTCTGCGAGGTCGAGGTCGACGAGGACATCGGCCGTGCGACCGTGACGCGCTGGGTCGCGGTGCTGGACTGCGGGCGCGTGCTCAACCCCAAGCTGGCGCGCAACCAGGTAATGGGCGGCATCCTCTTCGGCCTGGGCATGGCGCTCATGGAACAGCTGCCCTACGACCCACACACTGCACAACCCATCGGCGAGTACTACCTGCCGACGCATGCCGACGTGCCCGATTTCGACATCGGCTTCGTCGACGTTCCCGATCTCGCACTCGACCCCATCGGGGTGCGCGGCATCGGTGAGATCGGCACGTGCGGTGTGCCCGCTGCGATCGCGAACGCGATACATCACGCCACTGGGCGGCGGCTGCGTGACCTTCCCATCACGGTGGAAGACCTGATGGCCCCCTTCGATACGGGAGTGTTCTGATGAGTACGGAGCAGTTGACTTGCACCACAGTCGAACTCGTCGTCAATGACGTTCCGCGCCGAATCGCGGTTGACGTCAGGCAGACCCTGTTGGACCTACTTCGCGAACGACTGCACCTGACCGGCACCAAGAAGGGCTGCGATCACGGACTGTGCGGCGCCTGCACGGTCACCGTCGACGGTGAGCGGGTGCTCAGCTGCCTCACCCTGGCGATGTCGATAACCGGACGCAATGTCCACACCATCGAGGCAGCAGCCGACCCCGACAACTGCAACCTGTCCCCCATCCAGAAGGCATTCATCGAGCACGACGGATTCCAGTGCGGCTACTGCACTTCGGGTCAGGTGACCTCAGCGCAGGCACTGCTGCGCGAACATGCTCGCGGCGACCTGTCCACGGCATCGTTCGAGCGCGGGAGGTGCGCAGCGCTGCGGGGCGAGGTCGCGCTGACTCGTGACGAGATCAGAGAACGTATGGCGGGCAACATCTGTCGGTGCGGAGCCCAGGCCAACATCGTCGCCGCGATCGCCGATGTGGCAGGCGCGCTGTGAAGCCGTTCGCGTTCGGTCACGCTGAAAGCGTCGACGATGCGATCCGCACCGCGATCGCGACCGGCGGTCGGTACTACGCGGGCGGCACCAATCTGCTGGATCTAATGAAGACCGGCGTCGAGACCCCCGACGTGCTGATCGACATCGGCCGGCTCGGGTTGACGGCAATCACCGCCACATCTGGCGGCGGTGTCCTGATCGGCGCCGGCGCCACCAACACCGCGGTCGCCAACCACCCGCTGATCCGGACCCGCTATCCAGTGTTGTCGCAGGCGATCCTGTCCGGTGCGACCACACAACTGCGCAATATGGCCACGGTCGGCGGAAACCTGATGCAGCGGACGCGGTGCCCCTACTTCATGGACCCGGGATTCCCATCCTGTGACAAGCGGTCACCCGGGACGGGCTGCGCGGCGCGGGACGGCTTCAACCGCGAACACGCACTGTTCGGAGCGGACGGATCCTGTGTCGCCGTGCACCCCTCGGACATGGCTGTGGCGCTAGCGATCCTCGACGCCACGGTGCACGTCCGTGGCGCCGGGGGTGTGCGGGACATTCCGGTGCGGCGGTTCTTCACCCTGCCTGGCCCAGATCCCGACCGCGACAACACCCTGGCGCCAGCAGAACTTATCGTCGGGGTCGAGCTCCCGCCCTCGAGGTATGCCGACCACAGCTGGTACCTGAAGGTTCGTGATCGACACAGCTATGCGTTCGCCCTGGTCTCGGTCGCGGTGGGTCTCGAGGTCACTGACGGTGTGATCCGGTCGGCCGCGCTGGCCCTTGGCGGGGTGGCCGCCATGCCATGGCGGACCGGTGCCGCCGAGGCCGCGCTCGTCGGCAGACCGCCAGGTCGGGAGGTCTTCCGGAATGCGGCCCGGCTCGCTCTGGAGGGCGCCCGACCACTCAGCCAGAACGGCTTCAAAGTCGACCTCGGAAGGCACGCGGTGGTCAGGGCGTTGACGGTCGCGGCAGATTTGCCGGTCTGACCCTGCGAAGGCCTGCAGGCGCGCCCAGGCGGCGTGCGAGACTTCAGCCATGGTCATGCCTATCGAACGCCCCAAGCTGGAGGGCAACGTCGCGGTCGGGGGCGATCGTCAACTCGGGTTTGCCGAGTTCGGCGACCCTCAGGGCCGCGCCGTGTTCTGGCTGCACGGCACACCGGGCGCGCGCCGGCAGATCCCCGTCGAGGCCCGCGCCTACGCCGAACAGCGCAACATTCGGCTCATCGGTGTTGACCGGCCCGGTATCGGCTCATCGACACCGCACCAGTACCGCAACGTACTCGCCTTCGCCGAGGACCTCCGGACCATCGCCGACGTGCTCGGGATCGGCAAGATGGCGGTGATCGGACTCTCCGGCGGCGGGCCATACACCCTGGCCTGCGCAGCGGCGATGCCCGACCGAGTCCTCTTGGCCGGTGTCCTCGGCGGCGTCGCCCCCACGGTCGGTCCCGAGGCTATCGGCGGCGGGCTGATGGGGTTCGGTTCACGCGTGGCGCCTGCGCTTCCGATCATCGGGTTGCCGCTGCGCCTGGCGGCGGTCGGCCTGGTCCAGATGATGCGTCCCGTCGCCCCTCTGGCACTGCACGCGTATGCGTTGGTGTCCCCCGAAGGCGACCGGCGTCTACTGGTCCGGCCGGAGTTCGGCGCGATGTTCCTCGACGATCTGCTCAACGGCAGCCGCAAGCAACTGGCCGCGCCGTTCGCCGACGTCGCCGTCTTCGCCAAGGACTGGGGCTTCCGGCTCGCCGATATCAAGGTCCCCGTGCACTGGTGGCACGGCGACGCCGACCACATCGTGCCGTTCGCGCACGGCCAGCACGTCGTCTCGCTGCTACCTGACGCCGAGCTCTACACCCTTCCCGGTGAGAGCCACCTCGGTGGGCTGGGCGTCGCCGAGGTGATCCTGGGCGATCTGATGAATCTGTGGGACGCGCTCGACGTCGAGAAGTGAGGCCGTGACATCCCTCGTCCCGGGCATGGTTGGCTACGTCGCCGCAGTCGGCGGCTGAGGCTCATACCGACGCGGGCGACTGTCAGCGAATCCGCGAGTTGGCGGGGTCATAGATCGGTTTGAGCGACACCGTGATTGGATACGTCGTCCCGCCGACGTTGACCTGGTAGTCGCCGGCGCGGATCCACTGCGCGTCGACCCGCGCACCGTCCGGCGAGCGGAGGTAGGCCATCCCGACGCACGCACCCGCCGTCTCACCCCATGCCGCCGAGGACACCTGCCCGGCGACGACGCCGTCGCGCAGCACCAGTTCGCCACCCCACAACATCGCCTCCGGCGAGCCGACCGTGAAACCGACAAGCTTTCGGCGTGGGCCGTCGGACCTGGCTCTCTCCACCGCGGTACGGCCCAGGAAGTCGATGTCGGTGTCGAGTTTGCACGTGAACAGCAGGCCCGCCTCTACGGGGTTGTCGTTGGGCGTCAGCTCCCGGCCGAAGGCGCGATACCCCTTTTCCAGCCGCAGCGATTCGATGGCGTAGTAGCCACCGCGCGTCACCCCGAACTCGGCGCCTGCGGACATCAGCGACTCATACACCCCGACCGCGAACTCGGTGGGAACGTAGAGTTCCCAACCGAGTTCACCCACATAGGTGATGCGGGTGGCGCGAACGCTGGCGTGACCCAGGGTGATCGACCGGCTAGTACCGAACGGGAAGGACTCGTCGGCAAGGTCAGTGTCGGTGAGCGTCGACAGCAGATCCCGCGAGGCCGGTCCCATGACGCCGAACACCGCCAGCGCCGAGGTGGCGTCGACCAGTTGTGCCAGGGCGCCGTCGGGCAGGTTCCTGCGGATGTGGTCCTTGTCCCGCTCGGTGGTCGCCGCACTGCTGACAATGAGGTACTCGTCGTGCGCGGTCCGGGTGACGGTGACATCGGACTCGTAGGTGCCGCGCGTGTTGAGCATTCCGGTGTAGACCGTCCTGCCGACGTCGACGGCCATATCCGCTGTGCACAGCCACTGCAGCGCCGCCTCGGCGTCGGGTCCAACGAGCAGGTACTTCGAGAACGACGTCTGGTCGAACACGGTGACCGCGGTCCGCGTGCTGATCTGCTCAGCGGCCGACCACGGCAGCCAGTTCTGCTTGCCCCACGAGTACTCGATGACGGGATCGTGGCCCTGCGGGGCGAAGAAGTTGGCGCGCTCCCAGCCCATCCTGCTGCCGAAGTTCGCGTTCGCGTCTGCCAGTAGATGGTGGACGGGTGACCGGCGGAAGGGACGCGCAGTGGTCATCTCCCGGTTGGGCCAGGGGATTTCGTAATGCAGGCCCAACACCTCGGCCACCCGGTCGTGTAGCCACCGGTTGTTACCGTTGAACGGCGCGAACCGTCGGATGTCGACGCTCGTGAGGTCACTGGTGGGAGCGCCATTGACGATCCACTCGGCCAACGCCCGGCCCGCACCGCCCGCCGAGGCGATACCCACCGAGTTGAAACCCGCGGCCACGAAATAGTTAGCGCACTCCGGCGCCTCACCGAGAATGAACTGATTGTCCGGGGTGAAGCTCTCCGGTCCGTTGTAGAGCTTCTTGAGTCCGGTCTCCTCCAACACCGGAATTCGCAGCAGTGCGTTGTCCATGAGGATCTGAAAGTGGTCCCAGTCCTCCTCCAGCAGCTGGAATTCGAACGGGTAAGGGATAGCGTCAGGGCTCACCCACGGTTTGGCCTCCGGCTCGAACCCGCCGATGACCAGTCCGCCGACCTCCTCCTTGAAGTAGGTGTAGCCGTCGGGGTCGCGCAGGATGGGCATGTTCGGGTGCACGCCCGCGATGGTCTCGGTGACGACGTAGAAGTGCTCGGCGGAGTGCAGCGGCACGTTGACCCCGGCCATGGCGCCGACCTGCTTGGCCCACTGTCCGGCGCAGTTCACCACGATCTCCGCTTCGATGTCCCCTGAGTCGGTGCGCACGCCGGTGACCCTGCCATCGGCGGTCAGCACGTCGATCACCCTGATGTGCTCCAGGATTCGCGCCCCACGCAGTCGTGCGCCCTTGGCCAGCGCCACCGTCAGGTCGGTCGGGTTGGCCTTGCCGTCGGCGGGCAGCCAGATGGCGCCGACCAGGTCGTCGATCCGCATGACGGGATAGTGCTCGAGCGCCTCCTCGGGCGACAGCAGGTCACACTCCAGGTCGAATGCTGCGGCATTGGCTGCGGTGCGGCGCAGCTGGATCATCCTGTCCTCGGTGCGCGCCACCGTCACGCCGCCGCACTGCCGGTAGCCGGCGGTCAGACCGGTCTCGGCCTCGAGTTCGCGGTACAGCTGCGTCGAGTACTGGACCAGCCGGGTGCCGCTCTCGGACGCGCGCAATTGCCCGACCAGACCCGCGGCGTGCCACGTGGTGCCCGACGACAACTGGCCCTGCTCGAGCAGCACGACGTCGGCGTGGCCGTACTTGGTCAGGTGATACGCGACGCTCGCGCCGATCACGCCGCCTCCGACGATCACCACTCGCGCGCGGTCGGGAAGGGCTGCCATATCGTCCTCTCAGTCCGATGCCCGCACGTCGGCGAGCAGTCGGTTGAAATCGGGCCCGCGGAACTCCTGCATGGCCAGTTCGAAGCGCTCCATCGCCCAGCCCCAGAAGTCGAAGTCCAGCGCGCTGGAGCCATTCTGGATGCAACCCCACAGTGTCCAGCCGTATTGGGAGACGGTGCCCTGTAAGCGGACACGGGCCATTTCGTGACGAGCCCTGCGCCCGAAGTACTCGTCCACCAGTTCGTCGAGCTGGTCGAGGGACAGCCGGCATTCGCGCCAGATGTTGCCCAATTCGAAGCACGGGTCGTTGTTGCCCGAGTACTCGTAGTCGATAACCCAGACCTGGTCACCGTCTTCGACGAAGTTGGCCGCCAACAGGTCGTTGTTGCACGGGACTGTGGTGTCGTCACCGTCAAGGGCGACGCGGATGGTCTCGAACTGTTCAGCAAAGCTCAGGTAATCATTCGGCAGTCGGAAGCCGTTGTCCTGCACGACCTTCAGATACTGCGATTGCCGCACAAACATGTCGAAGTCGTCGCGGAACCGTGGTCCGGCGTGCAGTGCGCGGCAACCGGCGGCGACCTTGGCGATGACGCCGGGCCTGGCGAAGTCGTCGTTGGTCAGCGTCGCCCCGGGAACGAACCCGATCAGTAGGATGCCGAGGTCGGGCCGGTAGTCGATCACGGGCGCCCCGACGCCGGCCTGTTCGGCGGCAAGAGTGTTGGCGTACTCGTTATCACGGTCGATGCCGAGCAGGTTCGTCGAGGAGTCACAGCAGCGCGCGACGAAAATCCCCATGGGCGTGGTGATCTTGACGTTGCGATTCGTCAGGCCCCCCGACAGGTCCTCGAGCACCCGCGTCTTACCCGCGAGTGCGGGGAACTGATCCAGCACTGCGTCGAGTTCGGCGTTGGTGAGCGAGAACGACACCGCATCAGTCCGGGTCGTGACGCAGTGCTCGCCGCAGCATGTGCATCGCGACGGTGGTGGACCGTTCCCGGATGTCGGATCGGTTACCCGGCAGCACCAACGTGCGCGTCGTCGGCGCACCGTCGCCGACCCGCACACTGAAGCAGACGGTGCCCACCGGCTTCTCGGCGCTTCCCCCACCCGGACCGGCGATGCCTGTGATCGCCACGGCCGTGTCGGCTTTGAACCGTTGCAGCGCACCCGCGGCCATGGCCTCGGCGACGGGCTCGGACACCGCACCGTGGGTGGTGATGAGATCGGGATCGACCCCGAGTAGATCGGACTTGGCGGCGTTCGAGTACGACACCACACCGCCTGCGACGTAGTCCGAGGAGCCGGCGCGGTCGGTCAATCGGGCCGCGAGCATGCCCGCGGTGCACGACTCCGCCGTCGCGATCGTGCGGCCGGAAAGCAGCGCGGCGACCTGGTCGTCGACCAATGCGCCATCAGTGGAGTAGATCTCCCTGGCGTGGTGCTTCTGCAGCAGCCCCAGCATGCGCGCATAGACGTCGTGGGCGCTGGGCTCATACCGTGTGACGATCTCGAGTTCGCCGCGACGCAGACACGTCGTGATCTCCAGCCGGTCGAAGTCGGCGATCTCGGTCTCACCGATGCGCAGCGTCTCGGCGAGGCCCGACTCGGGCAGCCCGAACATGCGGATGGTGTCCTGTCGATACTCGGTGCGGCCCGCGATCGCATCGGTAACCGCAGGTGTGGCAATCGCGGCGGCCCACATCGGCTGAAGTTCACGCGGCGGCCCGGGCAGCACCACCACCGTCGGCTTGCCGGGCACCACGACACCCGGTGCGGTGCCGACCGGGTCGAGGATCTGTGCTCCCTCGGGCACCATCGCCTGCTTGCGGTTGGCCGCCATCACCGCGTCGAAGTCGACGCCCTCGCGACGCCCCATGAGCCGTCGGAGGATGCCGGCGATCTGTTCCTCGAGTGCGCTGTCGAGGACGAGTTCGCGACCACAGAAACGGGCGACCGTTGCCACCGTCATGTCATCGGCCGTCGGACCGAGCCCACCGCTGGTGACGATCAGATCGACGCCCTCTGCGGCCAGGAACCGAAGCTGGGCCTCGATATCGGCCGGACGGTCCCCGCAGATGGTGATGTGCGCGAGCTCGACACCCAGTTCCAGTAGTCGGTCGGCGACCCATGGGCCGTTGCGGTCCTGGACCCTCCCGGTCAGCACTTCGGTTCCGGTGACGACGATTCCCGCACGGGCGCTCACGGGTACAGACACTACGACCATGGCCGCACATGCGTGGCAAGTGGTGTCGACGTGTTGTGTTCAGCGTCCCGCAATGTGGCAGCGCTAGGTTCGGCGGCCGTGACGAGCGCGGTCCTGGCCCTGCCCGAGCTGATGGACCCGATGTACTGGTTGGGCCACGGCGGCCCCTTCGCGGCGGCGCTGCTCCCCGGCGTGGTGATCATTGTGTTCCTCGAGACCGGCCTGTTCATCCCGTTCCTGCCCGGTGACACGTTGCTGTTCACCGCGGGTCTGCTTGCCGCGCAACCGAACGCGCCGGTAAGTGTCTGGCAGCTGGGCGCCAGTGCCGCCGCGGCCGCCATCGTGGGCGGACAGGTCGGCTACTTCATCGGCAGACGGTTGGGGCCCGCGCTGTTCAAGAAGGAGGACGCGCGGTTCTTCAAGAAGCGCTACCTGGCCACCTCGCATGCGTTCTTCGACCGACACGGTCGCAAGACCATCGCGATCGGGCACTTCATCGGTGTGGTCCGGACGTTCACCCCGGTGATCGCCGGCGCGTCGGGTATGCGCTATCGCGTCTTCCTGGTCTACGACGTCATCGGCGCCACGGCCTGGGGCGTTGGCCTGACACTGGTCGGGTTCCATCTCGGCGGCGTCGGGTTCGTCAGCACCCACCTGGAGCTCGTCGTGTTGGCCATCGCGGTGCTGTCAGCGCTGCCCATCGCGGTGTCGGTGCTGCGGGCGGTGGCGGTCCGTCGCCGCGATGCGACTTCGGCGCGCCTCCGTTCGCCTACCGACGGTTAGCGCGCCGAAATCGCGGGGGCGCGGGCCCGGGTGCAGACTGGTGTGATGGCTCGGGACCGCGATGAGTCGGGCCGTGCGCGCAACGCGCGGGCCCGAGACGAACTGGGCCGACCGCTACCGCGAGGGGTGCAAGGCGTCCCCCGTGTCCCAGAGGACGCCGTCTTCACACCACTGGAAGCCCTCACCGCAGCCCAGGACTACCTCGATCGCGGGCAGGCATTCCACGCGCACGAGGTCTTCGAGGCCATGTGGAAGCAGGCCGATCCCGCCGACCGCGAGCTGTGGCAGGGACTCGCCCAGCTGGCGGTGGCGATCACCCACGTGCAGCGGGGAAACCGCAAGGGCGCACTCGCATTGCTGCGACGCGCAACCGCGGCCATCGATCAACCAGGGACACCCCACGATATCGACACCGTCGGACTGGTCGGTTATGCCGAGAAACTGATCGACGACCTGCAGGCCGACGGCGAGATCGGGGCGGATCGATTACGTCCCGGGGTTCGACGCCAAGCGCGCTAGGCGACCGGCACCAGCACCGGAGCCGAGTTGTAGCCCGACACCCGCACCCAGTTCGCCGTCACCTGCGGGCTCGGCACGACGGCCCTCAGCTCGACGGTCTCGCCGGGAAAGACCGAGACGTAGTTATCGCTGTACTCAATCGGGAGGATCTCATCACCGTCGCGTGTGGCGGTGACCTCCGCGCGCTGGAAGAACGCGACCTTGGTGGTGGGGTTGGTCAGACGGATCGTCACGGTGTTCTGCCCCGCGCCGTTGGCGCTGCGTTGAGCGGTCACGCCGAGCCGTACGCGGGCCATGTGGTTGAGCGGGGTCATATCGGCCCAGCTCTCCTGGCGCAGCTCGAAGGCGAAGTCCTCGTTCGGGTCTCCGACATCGTCGTTGCGTTGCGACTGCCAGTAGACGTTCTCGGTGATGACGTTGCCCGCGTCATCGAGCAGTTGGCAGCGGACGAAGTAGACCTGCGAGTCGCGCGCCAGCCGGGGCAACGTCATTGCCGGTGCGGTGCCACCCGATGGCACTGTGAGAGGCCCACTGGTGCGATCGTCTCGGACCCTGCCCTGCAGGTCGTAGGCACGCACGCGGACACGTAGATCCGTTGCCGTGCTGGGGCTCTGATTCACCGCGGTGACGTTGGCGACGTCGTGGTCGCCGGTGGCGTAGGAGTCGAAGACCACCGAGAGCGGTCGCAGTCCCTTCTTCGCGCCGTAGTACGCGCCGCCGGGGCGCAGGTAGTAGTCGAAGACGTTGCCGAAGAACGACGGCCAGTGGTTGTTGAGCATCCAGTAGAGCGTCATCTTGTGGTCCGCCCAGCCGAGGGCAGCGAACGACTCGAACTGGGCTCGTGTCGACTCATAGTGCGCGAGTTGGGCTTTGCGAGTGAACTCCTCCGCGCCGCTGGAGTAGCCGTAGCGTCGGTTGATCGCCCGCTGGATGCTGCGCAGCGCGGCGTTACCCGGGTTGGAGCCGGCGTGGAAGTACCAGTAGTCGTTGATGGGCCACAGCTTGTCCGGCGGGATGAACTTCTTGAGGCTCGCCAATGGCGGAATGTGCTCGTTGTCGCCCTGTTCTGCCGAGGCGCCGCGGGCCGCGCGGTACCGGCCGCTGAACCAGTACGTCGGCGGCCGCCACGTGTACGGCCCGGCCATGTGGATCCCGTCCCACAGCCGTTCACCCGTTTCATCTGTGGTGTAGGACGACACGCTGTCAACGACGGCGTTCTGCCAGTGCAGATCTCGCAGAATTCCGTGGTAGGCGTCCATCACCGGCGGCGGCGGGCGTCCGTCGCTCGCGTTGGCCCACACGAATGCCGAGGCATGCGATCGCAACATCGCAACCTGTGATCGAAGACTGTCCTTGGCGACCGCGAGATCCTCGGCATCCCACTGTGGCCACTTCTCCCACTGGTTGCAGCACATCCAACCCACCATCAGCGGGATGCCGAGCTCGTCGGCGGTCTGCACGAAGCGTTCGGTGGGGATCTTCGACTCGAGTCGAAGCATGTTGAGACCCAGGTCGCGGGTGTAGCCCAGGATGGCGTCCTCGCGGTCGGGATTGTGCTCGAAGAGCAGGTCAGGTGTGTAGGTCGCACCGCGAACCAGGAAGTCGCGCCCATTGACCTGGAGGTAGAAGTTGCCGCCGCGGCCCAGCTCGGGAAACTGGTCTTGGGCGTCGCGGAACTGCGACACGGTGCGGACGCCGAAGCGCAGGGTCGACTCGTCCACCGAGCGGTTGTACTGACGAAACTCCAGGCGCAAGTCATACAGGTTGGGCTCACCCATCGTGTATGGCCACCACAGGTCGGGGTTTGACAACGTCAGATCATCGAACTCGTCTGGGCTGAAGCCGACTTCGCGATCGTCGCCGGGCCCGAGAGTCACCGGCTTTTCCACCCGGACCGTGTCGCGACCCGGCCGGGTGATGGTGGCCCGCAGCACGCCGCGCACACGTTCGGTGGAGAAGTTCTGCAGCCGGGCGAACACATGCAGCCGGGCCGAGTCGGTGGCCGGCAGCGGCAGTTCCGTGTTGACCGTGGCGTCCGCAATGGCCACGGGCCCAGACATCCTCAGGTAGACCGGTTTCCAGATGCCGGCATTCCGATCGGCGACGAAGGAGTTACCGTTCGCCGGATTCTTGTCGGACCCCTGATATCCCAGATAGTTCCAGTTGATCCAGTCGAACCAGCTGTCGGCGAGCTCCACGCCGTCGACGTCCTGGATGGCGCGCTCCGGTGTCACCTTGACGGCCAGCGTGTTCGGCCGCCCCGGCTCGATCCATGGCGTCACGTCGAGGTCGTGCTCGACATACATGCCCACCACCTGGTCGTCGTCGGCCACGAGGTGACCGTTGAGCCAGATCTGGGCGCGGTAGTTGATGCCGGGGAAACTCAGCTGGTAGGTGCTGTGGCCCGCCGGCGCCTCGAATGTGGTGCGGTACCACCAGTCCTGCAGATAGAGGTCCTGCGGGACGTCCTCGAGCAGGTTCTTGCCGTAGTACAGGTTGGGGTAGGTGCCGTCGTCCTGCAGCGCCGCCAGCACCGTCGCGGGCATGCTGGGTACCTGGTGCCACGCCGAGTCCTGGTAGTCCGGCCGGGACACTTCCGCGCCGTCCGCGGCGACGTCGCGTGCCGAGGCGAGACGCCACCCGTCGGCGAGTTCGATCTGCGCCGAGGCCGACTCCGGGCCGGAGAAGCGTGGGATGTCGCCGGCGCAGACGACCAACAGCAGCAGAGAGATGACGACGCCCAGCACGATGGTGCGGCGCATCTGGGTCGCGATGGCGCGTCTCCCTCTGGTCGGGCATGGGTGGATCGCGCGATGCGCGGGGTTGGGCTCCCATTCTGCCCAGGGGTGCGCGGCTGCGCGTCAGGTGCCTGCGATCCCGCTGATCATCCGGTCACAGACCGAGTACATCTGGCGCAGCGCCGCATCGGCGTCATCGGCCCGCGCGACGAACAGCGCCGCCTCGTCCAGCGCGCCTAGCAGCACGTGTGCGGTGGGGCGCAATGGCTGTTCGGGGATGACCCCGTCGGAGATGGCCTGGGCCAGCATCGCCTCGATCACACCCAGGCCGTACTTCTCCCCCACCTCGCGCCACCGCTGCCAGCCGAGCACCGACGGCGCATCGATCAGCACGATGCGTTGCACACCAGGTGCCGAGCACTCCTCCAGGAACAGTCGCGCCCCCACGCGCATGGCCTCGAGTTGGTCGGTGGGGCCCGCGGCGGCGATCCTGGCCAAGATGGCAGCGACGATGTCCTGTTCAGCCTGCTCGTAGACCTCGGTGAACAAGCCTGTCTTGTCCCCGAACTGGTGATACAGCGCCCCGCGCGTCACGCCCGCGGCATCGACGATGGCCTGCGTGGAGACCGCGGCGTAGCCCTGCGTGGCGAAGAGCTCGCGTCCAGCCGCCAGTAGCAGGGCCCGCGTCGCGGCGGTGCGCTGCGCCTGCGTGCGACGCGGTGCCGAGGCGGCAGTCCGCTGACCGTTGACTTTCATACAGTGTGCACGTAACTTTCATACGAAGTGTTCGTAAGTTTGAGAGAAGGGTAGCTGAGATGTCGCAAGTGACAGTGCAGGGCGCGACAATCGAGTACCGCGTGTTGGGCCCGTCCGACTCCCCTCATCCGCCGGTCGTGTTCGTGCACGGCATCCTCGTCGACCACCGGCTGTGGGCCGGGGTGGCAGAAGATCTGGCGCGCAACGGATATCGCTGCATCCTGCCCGATCTGCCGCTCGGCTCGCACACGGTCCCGGTCGACGACGAGGTACTACGCACTCCCGCGGCAGTCGCCGAACTGGTGCACGACTTCATCGTCGCGCTGGACCTCGATGACGTCACACTGGTTGGCAACGACACCGGTGGCGGGCTCTGCCAGTTGCTGATCGACGCTCACCCGGACCGCATCGGACGATTGGTCCTGACCAACTGCGACGCATTCGACAAGTTCCCGCCGTTCCCGTTCAACGTCGTCTTCGCGACGATGCGCGGGCCTCGGTCGATCAAGGCGCTGGCAGGCCCCATGCGGATTCCGGCGCTTCGCCACTCACCGCTGGGCTACGGCCTACTGCTGGAGCGCAACGATGACCTCACCGCGGCCTGGATCAGGCCGTGCGTCTCCGACCGTCGCATCGCGCAGAACCTCGCCACCCTGTTACGAGGCGTCCGCGCAACGGATCTCACCGACGTCGCCACCCGTCTGCACCGGTTCGACAAGCCCGTGAGCGTGGTCTGGGGTCAAGCGGACCGCAGCTTCACACCCGAGCTCGGCCGGCGGCTCGCGGCGCTCTTCCCGAACGTGACAATGGTCGAGGTGCCGGGCGCACGCACCTTCGTCGCGCTGGACGCGCCGACGACGGTGGTGAACGCGATCACCGCCGTCGGGGCAGCGCGTTAGCGGGGTTGGCTAGAGGAGATCGCGGTGCGGCACGTCGGTGACGAGCCCGCCGTCCATCACGAACTCGGCGCCGGTGGAGAACGACGACTCGTCACTGACCAGGAACACCACGAACGTGGCGACCTCCTCTGAGCGGCCGGGGCGGCGCAGCGGCGCGGTGACCATATCGTCGGGAAAGTGCTTGGTCATCGGCGTCCGGATGAAGCCGGGGTGGATCGAGTTCACCCGGATGTTGTCCGGTCCGAGCTCGATCGCCGCGGACTTGCTCAGGCCGCGCACGGCCCACTTGGACGCCACGTAGGGATGCACCATAGGCGCGCCGCGCAGACCCTCGATCGAGGACACATTGATGATCGAACCGCTGCCAGCCGCCTTGAGCTGCTCGACGACGGCCTGCATGCCGAGCATCGTGCCGGTGAGGTTGACGTCGATCACCTTCTGCCACTTGGCCATGTCGAACTTGCCGATCTTGCCCAACGCGACGATTCCGGCGTTGTTGACCAGCGAGGTCAGACCACCGAACGCGTCCACGGCAACCTTGACCGCGGCGTCCCACTGCTCGGCGTCGGTGACGTCGAGGTGGACATAGCGGGCGGCGTCACCGAGATCGTCGGCCAGCGCCTGGCCCGGCTCGTCGAGGATGTCGCCAATGACGACCTTTGCTCCCTCGGCCACCAGCATCCGGGCGTGAGCCTCGCCCATACCGCGTGCGCCACCGCTGATCAGTACGACTTTTCCGTCTACCCGTCCCATGGGGCGTCAGGCTACCGTACGGAATCGAGACTAGAACCTGTTCCAATTCAGTGGCTCAGCACGCATACTGCGTTTCATCCCTAGGAGGAGGCAACGGTATGGCGATCCGCGTCGCACTCATCGGCACCGGCAATTGTGGCAGCCTCGCGTTACGGCAATTGGTGACTGATTCCCGCTTCGAGCTGACCGGCGTCTGGGTGTCGTCCGAGGCGAAGGTGGGCAGGGACGCGGGCGATCTCGCGGGCCTGGAGATCTCCACCGGTGTACGCGCCGTCAACGACCTCGACGTCATCGTGGCGGCCAAACCCGACTGCGTCGTGTACTGCGCCATGGGCGATGTCCGCCTGCCCGCGGCCATGGCCGACATCAGGTGTTTTCTCGAGGCGGGTATCGACGTCGTCGGCTCGGCTCCCGGGGTCCTCCAGTACCCGTGGCAGGTCATCCCGGACAAGTACATCGAGCGCGTCGAGGAGTCTGCACGCCAAGGCGATTCGAGCGTGTTCATCACCGGCGTCGACCCCGGCTTCATGACCGACCTGGTGCCCTTCGCGCTGGCAGGCACGTGCCAGAGCATCCAGCAGATCCGAACCATGGAGATCGCCGACTACGCCACCTACGACGGTGCGACGGTGATGTTCGACGTCATGGGCTTCGGCAACCAGATCGGTGACTTCCCGATGCTGTTCTCCCCTGGTGTGCTCAGCATCGCCTGGGGCACGGCCATCCGGGCGCTCGCAGCGGGCCTCGGCGTCGAGGTCGACGAGATTCGGGACTCTGTGGAACAGGAGCCCGCACCCGAGGACCTCGACGTCGCCGTGGGGCGGATCGCCAAGGGCACGGTCGCGGCGCTGCGCTTTCAGATCGAGGGGCTGGTCAAGGGTGAGCCGGTGATCGTGGTGGAGCACGTCACCCGCCTGCGCGGTGACCTCCGCCCCGACTGGGCCCAGCCGGCTCAGGAGGGTGGCTCCTACCGCGTCGAGATCGTCGGTGAACCGTCGTACGTGGTGGACGTCTGCCCCACCAGTCGCAACGGCGACCACAACTACGCGGCGATCCTTGCTGCTGCGGGACGGATCGTGAACGCGATTCCGGACGTCATCGCGGCCGCGCCTGGTATCCGCACCACCCTGGATCTCCCGCTGGTCACGGGCAGGGGTGTCTACTCGGGCGCCTAGCTGGCGGCCCGGAGGCCCACCTTGCTCCACTCCATGTGGACGCGCGTGCCCTCGTCGGTGGTATCGACCGACGCGTGGTCCGATAGTGCCGCGATCAGCGGAAGGCCGCGACCGCGACTGAGACTTCGCGGTGATTGCGTACTGCGCCACGTGCCGTGGTCCGACACGGTGACGACCATCGTGAACTTCGCCGGGTCGTAGCGTGCCTGGATGTCCATGGTGCCCGTGCCGTCTGTGCCCACGTAGGCGAACTCGGCACTGTTGGCGAGCGCCTCGTAGACGGCCAGGACGAGATCGTTGAACCGCGCGGCATCGAGCTCGAAGAAGTGTCCCAGCCAGGAGGCGAACGCACGTCGCGTCTGAGTTGCTGCACGTGCGTCCGCGATGACGCCGATCCGCTCGAAGCGCTCAGCGTCTGCGACGTCGGTGATGGGCATTGAATAGATCATGGCAGCGGTTGCCTACCCGATCGGCGTGCGCTGTAAGCGTGTCGCGCAGCTGGATTTATGACTGCAGGGCGGCGAGTGCCTCATCGAGCGTGGCGTACAGCGGCACAATATCCGCGATACCCACCAGTTTGAGGGGTCGGCTGGTGGCCGGACCCTCGGCGACGACACAGAAGTTGGTGGTCGAACCGACCTCGTCATGAGTCGCGACAATTACACCCATACCTGCTGAGGCCAGGAACTCGACCGCGGTCAGGTCCACGACCAGTGCCGTCGGCTTCGTCGCCACGGCTGCACGGATCGCCGCCTCGAGTTGCGGGGCGGTCAGCATGTCGACCACACCTGAGGGGGCGATCACGGCCACCTCACCAACACGCCGCTCGCTGACCTCACACGTCGATGCCGACGAGGAGGTCGCTTCCGCGGCCGCTGCTTCGCGTTGTTCGTCCAATGCCCAACTTTCCTTTTCGGCCGCACCGCTGGCTGCGATATCGGCACCACTTTCATGCTCGCGAGGCTTCAGGCTGAACCTGGCAAGAACAAAAACTGCCGGTCTCGAACCTAGCCGATGGAGGCGCAAATGCGTTGATCGGCTGCCAAACGACACCGATCGGCCACGGTCGCGGCGGCGAACGTCGGGCCTCGATGCTCAAATGGAGGTGATGACCCCGCAAACGCAGCTGTCGCAGATCGCGGCGAGCCCATCAGATACCAGGGTCGGCGCGTTCTTCGACCTCGACGGCACGTTGGTGTCCGGATTCACCGCGACCGCGCACGCCGGGCACCGCATCCGCAGACGTCAGGCCCGGATCGGCGAGGTGCTCGGCGTGATCGAGGCGGCCGTGCGGTACCGGCTGGGACGGATGGAGTTCGAACGACTCCTCGTCCGTGCGGCGGGCTATCTGCGCGGAGAGTCGGCCGACGAGCTCGCGGACCTCGGCGAGTACCTGTTCCGAAATCACATCGAGGAGCGGGTCTTCGACGTGATGCGCGACATCGTTGCGGCCCACCAGGAGCGCGGTCACACCGTGGCACTCAGTTCGTCGGCGCTCACCATGCACGTCGAGCCCGTCGCCCGCTACCTGGGCATCGAGCACGTCATCTGCAACCACTTCGACGTCGACGACCGGGGTCTGCTGACCGGTGGGATCGTGGCGCCCATCGTGTGGGGTGCGCGTAAGGCGTCGGCGGTGCGCCACTTCTGCGCGGACAACGACGTGACCCTGCAGCGCAGCTACTTCTATGCCGACGGTGATGAGGAGATCACGCTGATGCGTGAGGTGGGCCTGCCCCGACCGGTCAATCCGCGGCCCGGCCTGGCCGCCGAGGCAGCGAAGCATGGTTGGCCGGTACTGAACCTCACTGAGCGGGGCGGTCGGCGGCTGTTTGGGCATCGATGATCGCGCGCACGGTGCGCCGGCACCTGCCGCACTCCGAACCGGCGCCGCACGCGTCGGCTATGTCCTTGGAGGTACGAGCGCCTGCGCACACGGCCTCGGCGACGGCTTGGTTCGTGATGCCCGCGCACAGGCACACATACATCAGGATCCGCCCGTTGAGTCCCGCTCGGCGATCTGCAATACCCGGCGCAACCTGCCGACGAATACCGGTGGGTAAGCCCCGATGCCGGCCTTGCCCAGCCACTCCGAGGACAGGTCGGTGTCGCGCAGCCAGTGCCGGGCATGGCTCTCGTCGTCGATCCGGAACACCATCATGGCTTCGTGAGGGTTGTCAAAGGCGCTGAACACCAGGAGATTTCGCACCCCGGCCGCCCGCAGGTCATCGAGCGTGGCGTGAATGTGCGCGATCAGCGCGGTGATGTCCTCGATGGGCGTGACAACCGACACCATGGTCTCCGGCGCGGAGGGGTTGGTCTCGCCGACCAGGTCGACGCTGTCGACCACCTCACCCGCGAACAGTGCGGGGATGTCCTGGACTCCGACGGCGTCGAACCAGTCGAAGAACACCCGCGACCGCAGCAGTTCGAGCACGGTGTCACGCGTGTGGATCGCCATGATCACCATCACCCGCTCCGGGTCGCTGGTCGACGTGTACACCAGCACGTGGTGCGCGCCCAGTTCGGCGAGCATGTCCTGCCGTCGTTCGAGAAGCGGCGCCACCCGATCGGGGTCGGGGATGCGGTAGTCCGAGGAGACAACGAGCGAGTGGTTGAGCCAATGCATCACGGCCTGCATTCCTTCGGCGACACGATCATCTGGCTAGCGACGATCGAAAAAACGGTAGTGGGCTTACCTGCCGGTGTCGAGCATCGACACTCGCCGGCGGGACGGCGTCATCTGTTCCCGAGTCGCGCGTGGTCTACTAAACTAGAACACGTTTCACTTTTCCCCCGCTGACGCCCCACCTAGGAGCTGGCATGCACACTTCCCTCTGCGATCAACTCGGCATCGAGTTTCCGATTTTTGCCTTCACGCACTGCCGTGACGTCGTGGTAGCCGTCAGCAAGGCCGGCGGCTTCGGCGTGCTCGGCGCGGTCGGCTTCACCCCCGAGCAGCTCGAGATCGAACTGAACTGGATCGACGAGCACATTGGTGACCACAACTACGGCGTCGATATCGTCGTGCCCAACAAGTACGAGGGCATGGACTCGAACCTGTCCGCCGACGAGTTGGGCAAGATGCTTGCGGACATGGTGCCCCAGGAGCACCTCGACTTCGCCAAGAAGATCCTCCTCGATCACGGTGTCCCGCTCACCGCGGAGGACAACGAGAGCACGTTGCGCCTGCTCGGCTGGACCGAGGCGACGGCCACCCCGCAGGTCGAGATCGCCCTCAAGCACCCCAAGATGACGCTGATCGCCAACGCGCTCGGCACGCCCCCCGTCGACATGATCGAGCACATCCACGCCGAGGGCCGGAAGGTCGCCGCGCTGTGCGGGTCGCCGAGCCAGGCGCGCAAGCACGCCGACGCGGGCGTCGACATCATCATCGCCCAAGGTGGCGAGGCCGGCGGGCACGCAGGCGAGGTCGGCTCGATCGTGCTGTGGCCCCAGGTGGTCAAGGAGGTCGCCCCCATTCCGGTGCTCGCCGCGGGTGGAATCGGCAGCGGACAGCAGATTGCCGCGGCGTTGGCACTCGGCGCCCAGGGCGCGTGGACGGGTTCGCAGTGGCTCATGGTCGAGGAGGCCGAGAACACCCAGGCGCAGCAGGCGGCGTACATCAAGGCCGGTAGCCGCGACACCGTGCGCAGCCGCTCGTTCACCGGCAAGCCGGCCCGCATGCTGCGCAATGACTGGACCGACGCCTGGGAGAACCCGGACAACCCCAAGCCGCTCGGTATGCCGCTTCAGTTCATGGTGTCCGGGCTTGCGGTCTCCGCGACGCACAAGTATCCCGACGAGACGGTCGACGTCGCGTTCAACCCTGTCGGCCAGGTCGTCGGTCAGTTCCATAAGGTCGAGAAGACCTCTGCCGTCATCGAGCGATGGGTACAGGAGTACCTCGAGGCGACGACCACGCTGAACGACCTCAACGAGGCAGCCGGCGCTTGAGCTAACGGCCGTCCGGCCTGTAGTCGAAACCTACGAAATGGCTGCGTGAACCTAGGTTCACGCAGCCATTTCGTCGCTCTCGGTGTGATCCCAGTGTCGATTATGTAAGGTGACATACATAGTCCACCGGTGAAGGGATTCTCGACGTGGTCACGCCTCGCGAACGGATGGTCATCTCGACCGCGCTGCTGATCCGCGAACGCGGCGCCCACTCCACGGCGATCGCCGATGTTCTCGAACACAGCGGCGCGCCCCGCGGGTCGGCCTACCACTACTTCCCCGGTGGCCGGACGCAGCTGCTGTGCGAGGCCGTCGACTACGCCGCAGACTTCACGTCGAACCGAATCGCCAGTGCCGCAAACAGTCTCGAGGCGATCGACCACATCATTGACGGGTTCCGGACGCAGCTGGTGGAGTCCGGTTACCGGGCCGGCTGCCCCGTCGTCGCCGTCGCGGTGGAAGCCGACAACCCCGAGGTCATCGAACGCGCCGCAGCCGCGTTCACCCGGTGGACGGGCCTGATCGCCGACCGGCTGACACACGACGGTGTCGCGGCGGACCGCGCCGAGGAACTCGCGATGCTGTTCATGTCATCGATCGAGGGCGCGATCGTCGTCGCCCGCTCCACTCGTGACACCAAACCCCTCGAAATTGTCCACCGGCACCTGCGCGCCACGGTGGCGGCAGAGTCCAAGGAGTCCCGACAATGACCACTGACTGGCAGTCGACCGCGTGCATCCTGTGTGAGTGCAACTGCGGCATCGTCGTTCAGATTGAGGACCGCTCCATCGCCAAGATTCGCGGTGACAAGGACCATCCCGCGTCGCAGGGTTACACCTGCAACAAGGCGTTGCGGCTCGACCACTACCAGAACAACCGCAACCGACTGACGTCGCCGCTGCGTCGTCGCGATGACGGCACCTATGAGGAGATCGACTGGGACACGGCGATCGCCGAGATCGCCGAGGGGTTCAGCAGAATCCGCGATGAGCACGGTGGCGACAAGATCTTCTATTACGGCGGCGGCGGTCAGGGCAACCACCTCGGCGGCGCGTACAGCGGCGCGTTCCTCAAGGCGATCGGCTCCCGCTACCGCTCGAATGCGTTGGCCCAGGAGAAGACTGGCGAGTTCCTCGTCGACTCCCACCTCTACGGTGGGCACACGCGCGGTGAGTTCGAGCATGCCGAGGTGTCAGTCTTCGTCGGCAAGAACCCCTGGATGTCACAGAGCTTCCCGCGCGCACGGGTGGTGCTCAACGAGATCGCGAAGGACCCGCGGCGGTCGATGATCGTCATCGACCCGGTCATCACCGACACGGCGAAGCTGGCGGACTTCCACCTGCGCGTGCGGCCCGGCACCGACGCGTGGTGTCTTGCCGCCCTCGCCGCGGTGCTGGTGACCGAGGACCTCTGTGATGAGGCGTTCCTGGACGCGCACGTGACGGGCTCGGATGCCGTGCGCGCTGTGCTGCGTGAGGTGCCCATCGCGGACTACGCGCAGGAGTGCGGTGTCGACGAGGAGTTGATCCGGGCCGCCGCCCGCCGGATCGCCGCCGCCGCCAGCGTGTCGGTGTTCGAGGATCTGGGCATTCAGCAGGCGCCCAACAGCACGGTGTGCTCCTACCTCAACAAGATGCTGTGGATCCTCACCGGAAACTTCGCCAAACGCGGTGGACAGCATCTTCACTCGTCGTTCGCGCCGCTGTTCAGCAGCGGAGGTGTCGGACGAACGCCCGTCACGGGAGCGCCCATCATCGCGGGACTGGTCCCGAGCAATGTGGTGCCGCAGGAGATCCTCACCGACCACCCGGACCGGTTCCGCGCGATGATCGTCGAGAGCAGCAATCCGGCCCACTCGGTGGCCGATTCGGCGGCCGTGCGTGAAGCGCTGCAATCGCTGGAGCTACTGGTGGTCATCGATGTCGCGATGACCGAGACGGCGCGCCTCGCCGACTACGTCCTTCCCGCGGCGAGCCAGTTCGAGAAGCCCGAGGCGACGTTCTTCAATCTCGAGTTCCCGCACAACGCCTTCCACCTCCGGCACCCCCTGATGGATCCGCTACCCGGAACCCTGGCCGAGCCGGAGATCTGGGCCCGGCTGGTCCGTGCACTCGGTGTCGTGAGCGACGAGGAACTCCGACCGCTACGCGCCGCTGCCCAACGCGGTCTGGAGGCGTACACCGAGGCCTTCCTCGTCGCGGTCAGTGGCAACCCGGCACTGGGTCGGGTGCTGCCGTTCGTGCTCTACGAGACGTTGGGGCCGAGCCTTCCCGACGGACTGTCCGGGGCCGCGGCGCTGTGGGGGCTAGCCCAGAAGGCGGCGATGACGTATCCCGCCGCGGTGCAGCGTGCCGGGCATGCCGACGGCAACGCGCTGTTCGAGGCCATTCTGAACAGTCGTTCCGGCGTGATGTTCACCGAGCACGAGTATGAGGACGACTTCGCGTTGATCACGCACGCCGATCGCCGTATCGCGCTCGAGATGCCCGATATGTTGGCCGAGGTCGCGGCGCTTCGTACCGCGGCATCGGTCCTGACCACGGGCGAGTTCCCGATGGTGCTCTCGGCCGGCGAGCGCCGCGCCTACACCGCCAACGACATCCTGCGAGACCCGTCCTGGCGCAAGCGCGACACCGACGGTGCGCTACGGATCAGCAGCACCGACGCCGCCATGTTGGGCCTGGTCGACGGGGGTCGGGCCCGAGTCACCACCGCGGGGGGTTCAGCAGTGGCCACCGTCGAGGTGACCGACGTGATGTTGCCGGGTCACGTGTCGCTGCCCAACGGCTACGGCGTGGACCACGTCGACGCAGACGGGCACTCGCACACCCCGGGCGTGGCGCCGAACGCCTTGACGTCAACGGGTTGGCGGGACGCCTATGCCGGGACGCCATGGCACAAGCACGTGCCGGCCAGGATCGAGGCCGTCGCCGAGGCGGTCCTCACGCACTGATCACCGTCAGGGAGCCGGCGCAGGAGACAGCGGGGCCGGAGCCGGCGGCGGGAGCGGTGCACCGGGCGGGGTCGGCGCGGCCTGCGGATCAAGCGGGGCCGCCGGGTTCACCGGGCTGAGGGGAACGTTCGGGCCTGCGGCCTGCTCCGGGTACGGCGTGTTCATTCCGCGCTGCGCCAGGCCCATGATCAGGGCCTCCTTACCGCTGATCTCCTGGCTCTGCACGGCATGCCAGAGATCCTTCAGGTAGCTCACATTGGGACGCTCGTTGCCCTGCGCGGACGGATCCATCGTCGAGCCCGGCGGCAGAGCATCGGGACTGGCCAGGTGTGGGACGCCCTCGGGCTTCGGGATCTCCCCCGCCGCCGGAATTCCCGCCGCCGCCGGACTCTCACCCGCCGCGGTCGACAGAGGCGCCGCCTCTGCCGGCAGTGGTGCCTGCGCTGCGGGTGGGGCCTCGCCGGCGGGCGCGGGCGGCGGCATCGGCGGAATCGGATCGGCGCTCGCCATACCGGAGCCAGCGAGCGCCATCAGCGCGCACGCTGCTCCGCCTACGGCTGCGGTCACAAAACTTGGCATGTTGACGCCCATCACGGTGGCCTCCCGGGAGTTGCGGCTGGGACAGATGTTACCGACGGTAGTTGACGCGTTCTTCCGTTTTCACCGGCCAATCGTTACAGCAGTCCACCGGCCGCGCATCTCAACCCGCACCGCGGGGTGAGGAGAACACGTTTCACTTGCGAGTTTCCCGAACCCTCCTCGGTACCTGTCATCTGTGGTGTAGCAATGAGTTACGCCACTAGATCACGTCGTGTGAGGAGCGTTTTGCAATGGCCACCCCGAACTTGCCAGCCGGTTTCGACTTCACTGATCCCGACATCTACGCCGAGCGACTGCCGGTCGAGGAACTTGCCGAGATGCGCAAGGTTGCGCCCATCTGGTGGAACGAGCAGCCCGACGGTGTCGGCGGATTCGGTGACGGCGGATTCTGGGTGGTGACCAAGCACAAGGACGTCAAAGAAGTGTCGCGCCGAAGCGACGTCTTCTCCAGCCTGGAGAAGACGGCCCTTCCGCGGTACCAGGACGGCACCGTGCAGCAGCAAATCGACACCGGCAAGTTCGTGCTGCTCAACATGGACGCGCCGCACCACACCCATCTGCGCAAGATCATCTCGCGGGCGTTCACCCCACGCGCGATCGAGCGGCTGCGCGACGACCTGCGGGAGCGCGCCAAGGCCATCGTCGAGACGGCCGCGGCGCAGGGTTACGGCGACTTCGTCGAGCAGGTCTCCTGCGAGCTTCCGCTGCAGGCCATCGCCAGCCTGATGGGGGTGCCGCAGGAGGACCGGATGAAGCTCTTCCACTGGTCGAACCAGATGGTCGGCGACATGGATCCCGAGTTCGCCAACAACGACGCGATCTCCGCCTCGGTCGAACTCATCACCTACGGCATGCAGCTTGCGGCCGAGCGCGCCGACGCGCCCGGCGAGGATCTCGTCACGAAACTCGTGCAGGCCGACGTCGACGGGCACAAACTCTCCGACGACGAACTGGGCTTCTTCGTCATCCTGCTGGCGGTCGCGGGCAACGAGACCACCCGCAACTCGATCACCCAGGGCATGATGGCCTTCACCGACTTCCCCGACCAGTGGGAGCTCTTCAAGCGCGAGCGACCCGCCACGACGGCCGATGAGATCGTTCGGTGGGCGACCCCGGTGACGTCGTTCCAACGCACGGCGCTCGAGGACACCGAGCTGGATGGCGTGCCGATCAAGAAGGGCCAGCGGGTCGTGATGTTCTACCGCTCGGCCAACTTCGACGAAGACGTCTTCGACGACCCGTACACCTTCGACATCACGCGGGACCCGAACCCGCACGTCGGTTTCGGCGGCACGGGCGCCCACTACTGCATCGGTGCGAATCTGGCCCGGATGACCATCGACCTGATGTTCAACGCCATCGCCGACGAGATGCCCGACCTGACCCCGCTGGCCAAGCCCGAGCGGCTCCGGTCGGGCTGGCTCAACGGGATCAAGCACTGGCAGGTCGACTACACCGGCGGCCAGGGTTCTAAAGACCCTGTGGCGCAACAGGCTTCGCCGCAACGGGCTTGACACCACCGGGCTTGACACCACCGGGGTAGTCGAATATCGAACGCCAGTAGTCCTCCGGGATATCGGCGCCCGTCCGCAGCACCATGGCCAGTCCGGTCGCCATCGCCAGGCCCAACAGCCCAAGCCACAGTCCGGCGAGCGCGATCACGACCCACAGCGCCGTCGTCACGCCCGGCCACGGCGACACGATGGCCAGTGCGGGCGCGAAGAAGAATCCGAGGCCGATGTACCACGACGACCCCGCGCGGTCGGACTTCAGCACGAACCGCAGCCAGCGCGGAATCTGCGGGACGGTCTGCTGCCGGTGGGACTCCATCATCTGCTCCTGCCGTTGATGCGGACACGTCCAGCCTGCGGCGCCCAGGTAAGGGTGGCAATTACCGCAGAGGTAATGGATGTCGCCGGGGCTCCTGCGCCACACTGACGGAATGACCACCGCCTCCCCCGTCCAGTTCGGCACCCTCGTCCGTGAGTGGCGGCAGCGGCGGCGGCTCAGCCAGCTCGATCTCGCCCTGCAGGCCGACGTGTCGTCGCGGCATGTGAGCTTCATCGAGACCGGGAGATCGGCGCCCAGCCGCGCCATGGTGCTGAGGCTGGCTGAGGCCCTGGACGTCCCCCATCGCGAACAGAATCACCTGCTGCTGGCAGCCGGCCTCGCACCGGAGTTCACCGAACGCTCGCTGGACGATCCCGATATGGCCGCCGTGCGCGAAGGTGTCGATCGGGTACTGCGGGCCTACGACCCGTACCCGTGCCTCGCGGTCGACCGCGGTTGGCACATCGTTGCGGCGAATGCTGGGGTGTCGATGCTGATGCGTGGCGTTGCCGGGCACCTACTGGAAGCTCCCAACGCGCTCCGCATCTCGTTGCACCCAGATGGACTGGCACCCCACATCCGAAATCTCGGGCAGTGGCGCCACCACGTCATCGGCAGGCTGCGCCGAGAGGTGGCGGCCAGTGGCTCCGAGGAGCTGCGTGGCCTGCTCACCGAGATCGAGGCCTACCCGGGCGGATCGGAGGAGACCCGCGATCTGGGTGGCGTCGTCGTGCCGTTGGTGATCGAGCGGCCCGACGGCGCGGTGCTGACCTTCATGAGCACGGTCACGACGTTCGGCACCGCCCTGGATCTGACCGCCGCCGAACTCAGCATCGAGGCGTTCCTACCCGCCGACGAGCAGACCGCCGCGGCACTGCGATAGGCGCGCAACGGTTTTAGTCTGCTGGGGCGCAAATGTTGTCGCTCAGCCCGACCCGCCGCATTCTCGAGACATGACCGCCACCGCCGACGCACCCGCCGCCAACGCCACCTCACCATCGCCCGTTCGGGCGTCGCGGTTGCGCGTGCCCGATCTCGACGAGCTGACCACCCCCGGTGTGCGCGGCTTCTTCTCCCGCCAGCAGCGCGAAGAGGGGTTGACCTCCAACTGGTTTCGCGCGTTGTCACTCAACGAGGCTGACCTCGAGCGGCTCAACGGCTACCTGCTCCCCCTGCTCGGAACCGATGGTCGCGGTGGGCTGTCCACGCGGGAACGCGAGGTGATCGCGACGGTGGTGTCGGGCGAGAACCGGTGCGCCTACTGCCACACCAACCACGCCAACAAACTCGGCAAGCTGGCCGGTGACTGGTCGTTTGGCCAGCGCGTCGCGATCGATCACCACCAGGTCGACGAACTCACCGATCGCGAGCGAGCACTCGGCGACCTGGCCGTTGCAGTCAACAACCATCCGCAGTCGATCCGCGACGCCGACCTGGACCACCTGCGTGATCTCGGTATCGACGATCACCAGATCCTGGAGGGCATCTCGATCGCCGCGTTCATCGGTGCGACCAACCGCATTGGGGTGGCGTTGGCGGTGCCGCCGAACCCCGAGTACACCGGCATCCCCTCCTAGCCGCTGCGAGCCAGCAACTGGTAAGACCACTTGACCTCTGACCGCGCGGGTGGCAGCCTGTCGACATGGCGCTGCAACCCGTCAACCGTCGATCGGTGCCCGAGGACGTCTTCGAGCAGATCGTCAGCGAGGTCCTCAGCGGTGACATGCAGCCCGGCGAGGCATTGCCCAGTGAACGCCGGCTCGCCGAGGTGCTCGGGGTCTCGCGGCCGGCGATCCGGGAGGCACTCAAGCGACTCACCGCCGCAGGCCTCGTCGAGATTCGGCAGGGCGACGCCACCACGGTCCGCGACTTTCGGCGCCACGCCGGACTGGACCTGCTCCCTCGACTGCTGGTGCGCGCCGGCGAGGTCGACGTCGCGGTGGTTCGCAGCATCCTGGAGACCCGCCTGCACAACGGACCGAAGGTCGCCGAGCTCGCGGCACGCCGCCGACCGCCCGAACTGCCCGACATCCTGGACGCGACCATCGCCGCGCTGGACGCCGAACAGGATCCGATCGCGCGGCAGCGTCACGCCCTTGCCTTCTGGGATCACATCGTCGACGGCGCGGACTCGATCGCCTTCCGGTTGATGTACAACACCCTGCGAGCCACCTACGAGCCCGCACTTCCCGCGCTCGCGGCGTTGATGGCCGAGGAGGTCGGACGCCCGGAGAACTACCGCCTGGTGGCCGACGCGATCCGCGCGGGCGATCCCGACACTGCCGAGCGTGCCGCGCGCGCCCTGCTCGAGCCGGCCACCCTGGCCATGCTCGGCGCGATCACCACATTGGAGGATGGCCAATGACGAGCGGACGGCGAGGCTTCACGCTGGCGGACGCGTTCGCCGAGTTCTGGCGACACCCCTCGCCGTGGATGATCGGCGCCACCTGGCTCGTCGCGGTCGCCGCACGCGCCACCGTCGGCGACTGGCAGCCCACCGACGCGCTGGTCCCCCTGGCGATGCTCGCGATGTTCCCGTTCTTCGAATGGATGGTGCACGTCTTCGTACTGCATTGGCGGCCAAGGAGTCTCGGCAGGATAACCGTCGACTCCCTGCTGGCCCGCAAGCATCGCGAGCACCACGTGGACCCCCGCGACGTGCCGCTGATCTTCATCCCGTGGCCCGCGCTGTTGTGGGTCCTGCCCGCAGCGGTCGCGATCGCCCTGTTGGCCTTTCCCCGGCCCGGCCTGGGGTTGACCTTCCTGGTGTCCCTCGCAACGCTCGGCATCGTCTACGAGTGGTGCCACTACCTGATCCACAGCGACTACAAGCCCAAGACCGCGGCCTACCGCGCGGTGTGGCGCAACCACCGCCACCATCACTTCAAGAACGAGCACTACTGGTTCACCGTCACCACCGCGGGCACGGCCGATCGGATGCTGGGCACCTACCCGGATCCATCGACCGTGGCGGCCTCACCGACGGTGAAGAACCTGCACGAGGCTACGCGCGGACGATAATCGGATCCCCGATGCTGACGTTGTCGAAGTACCACGCGGCGTTGTCAGAGCTCAGGTTGATGCACCCGTGGCTCACGTTGGAGTTGCCCTGCGCGCCCGTGGACCACGGCGCACCATGCACGTAGACGCCACCCCATGTCACGCGGACCGCGTTGTAGACCGTGAGCTTGTAACCCTCCGGGTCGCTCAGCGGGATGCCGATGGTGCGTGAGTCCATTACGACCACGCTCTCCTTCCCCAACGCGGAGAAGGTCCCCGTCGGCGTCGGGAACTTGGGCTTGCCCATCGATGCCGGCATCTCGCGGACGACCTGATCATCGATGCTCACGGTGAACGTGTGCGCGTCGATATCGGCCACGCCGACCACCGCCGCACCTGTCTCGAAGCTGGTCTTGGCGCCACCGACGGACACCGCGATCTCCGAGTGGGCGGGCCAGAACTCCTTGGGGGTCCACTGCAGGACGTTGTTGTCGAGCCACGAGAAGGTGCCCGTGGGCGTGTCCGTCGAGGAGAACCCGATGCTGCGCTCGACCGCGGCGCGGTTGGCCACCGGCCCCGCGAAGGTGACAGTCACCGCGGCAGCGACGCCGACGACATCACCGGGGCCCGGTGAGATGTTCGCTACGGGGGTCGGCTGCGGCACCGCCGAGACACCGATACCCGTCGAGGCTCCGAGTAGCAGGGTTGCGGTCCCCGCCACTGCCAGCACACGCGATAGCGCTGTACGCAAGTTCATCCTCCGATGTCTGGTCGGTAACTACATGCTAGATCGCAATCCGAGGATCAAGCGTTAGCCGAGGTTGCGCGCGCCAGACCAACGAGCAAATAGCCCAGACCGAGGAAGCCCGCGGCGAGAAGGCCGACGTTCACCAATACGGACGCCACACCGACACTTCCCGGATCCAGGAAGTAGTACGGCGCTCGCCTGCCGGCGTTGTTGAGGACCAGAAACGCGAGCGCACCGTAGGCCGCCGGGTAGGACAGCCACGCGACCGGTTGCCACCACCGCACCGAATTCTGCCCCCGGCCGACCACCAGCCAGTCGATCACGGCCAGCACCGGAACCGCCACGTGCAGAAGGAAATTGGCGGGCGTGTAGCCCATGCTGTGTCCGGTGAGGAACAGATTCCACACCACCCCCGCGGCGACGACGTAGAGCACGACCGCGCCCCGCAGGCCGGAGCGGGCGTCCGCCCTCGGCGAGCACAGCGTCCACGCGTAGTAGGCCGCGGCAAGGATGTTGGCCTGATAGGTGAAGGTGATCAGGCGCCACGACACACCTGACCGCGACGACGTCTCGACCAGGACGAGTGCCAGCGCGACCGCGAGCACGATGGTCAGTCGGAGCGTGAGGCGAAGGCCCTCCCGGGCCTGCGATGGTGGTGCCAACGGGCGCTCCGGCTACCCGCCGGGCATCACGGTGTACGACGGCGGCAGGGCAGGCGGAGGTGGCGGGTTGTCGTCACCGATCCGGAGCTTGTCGCGGATGCGGGTCAGGATGCCCGGCTTCTTCGTCGGGTAGGGCGCAACGACGGGCGGTGGCATCGCCGGGACCTGGGCGATCACGGGCGCCGGCGCGATCGCGGGCGGTGCGACGACCTCGGGGTACTCGGGTGTGGCGGCGGGAACGTCGCCGATCGGCGCTTCGGGAACGTACGGGGCCTCCGGCGGGGCGACGTCCACGGGCGGCGCCTCCGGAACGACAGGGGCCTCGGGCAGCGGCGGCGGCGCGGCCGGAGCCGATGGCAGCCGAGTCGGCGGCTTCAGGCGTGCGGAGGCCGGGGCTTCCGGAGCACTCACCCTGGCCCGCGGCTCGCTCGCGGCGGCGTTCACGGCATCGGTGCGTGGGGAGAGTTGCAGGCTGACCGCCAGTGACACCGACACCACGAACGTCACGACGCCTGCCACCAACATCGCCGCGGGTCCGACCTGGACCAGGCGACGTGCCAATGTTGTGCGTTGCCCGCCCCGGGCGCCGACTGCACCGAAGGCCTTGAACCCATTGTCGAGATCGGCTGGGCTCTTGAGAGTTTGGGCCGAGGCCAGCGCCGCGCCCCTGGCCAGCGCCAACTCCGCTTCCTCGGGTGCGAAGACGGGAACCGAGAGCGCGAGTTCGAGATCGGGCAGGATCGACGCGAATCCGCCAGCCGATCCGACGATGACGAGCGCATCGGGCTGCCAGTCCGCGCGGGCGAACACGGTGCTCAGCCAGTTGATCAGGTCCACGTCCGAGTCGATGGCGTGGTTGAAGGCGGTCTGTACCGCGCCGTCGCCGCCGTGCACGATCAGCGTCATCGCGGTATGGGGTTCGATGACACACACCGCGGTGGTCTCGTAGCCGATTACCGACGCCATACCGCGCGCCAGCGCTTCGGTGGCCTCCGGCATCCGGACGGGTACGACGGTGTCGTACCCGGCTTCCGACAGTGACCTCAACAGCAGTGCCGCCTCGGGATCGCTGTCCTCGCTCCAGGTCACGCCGATCGAGTGCAGCCGGAGTCCGCGGGCAGCGGCCAGCGCCTCGGTGTGTCGCACGGCGTCGGCGGCCTGCGCGGAGGTCCGGATGGCCCCGTGGCGCACGTCGAACGCATTTCGGTCCACCGTGGCGCCGTCGGCATCCTGCCCTTCCACGAGGACCAGTCCGACGGTCGTGGGAGTCATCGACAACCCGAGTACCGCGTCCACTTGCACACCCTTTACGAACATCGAGGTGGCTGACACCGGACGGAACCTTGAGTCGGCAGGGTTCCAGCCCGGACCACACCGGCGCACGGCAACGGAGGCGCACGCCGAACACGGATATCGCTCACCCTTTGCGGCGACACTACCGGGCCAACGGCCCGACGTGGCAACCTAGCGCCCATGACAGCGGGCAGTCACACCGAGCAACCAGCGCAACGCACCGTATTCGGGCACCCGATAGGCCTGGTCAACCTGTTCGGGGTCGAGTTGTGGGAGCGCTTCTCCTTCTACGGCATGCTCACGATCCTCGGTTACTACCTCTACTACTCGGTCACCGACGGCGGACTCGGGTTACCGCAGAGCACCGGCACGGGGATCGTCGGCGCCTACGGCGGGCTGGTGTACCTGTCCACGGTGCTCGGGGGGTGGGTCGCCGACCGCCTGCTGGGGATGGAACGCACCGTGTTCTACGGCGGGGTGGTGGTCATGGTCGGCCACATCGCGCTGGCCGTCCTGCCCGGGCTCTCCGGTGTCGGGATCGGCCTCGCCCTGGTCGCGCTGGGCTCCGGGGCGCTGAAGGCCAACGCGTCATCGCTGCTTGGCACGCTCTACGACCGGGGTGATGCCCGAGCGGATGGCGGATTCACCCTCTTCTATCTGGGCATCAACCTCGGCGCCTTCGTCGGGCCCCTGATCACAGGGCTTCTGCAGACGCACGTCGGCTTCCACTACGGATTCGGTGCGGCCGCGATCGGCATGGCGTTGGGGCTGGTGCAGTACGTCGTGTTCCGGCGCAACCTGGGCGAGCACGGTCGGGACGTGCCGAATCCACTACCGCACAACAGGATCGCGATGTACCTCGGTGTCGCGGTGGCGGGTCTCGTCGTGATCGCCGCGGTGATCGCCACCGGGCTGGTGACGCTGGCGAACCTGTCTCAGGTGACGACGGGGGTGATCGTGGTGGCGGCCATCGCCTACTTCACGGTCATGCTGTCGAGCCCGAAGGTCGCACCGATAGAGCGCACCCGCGTGCGGGCGTTCATCCCGCTGTTCATCGCCAACGCCGTGTTCTGGTCGCTGTTCCAGCAGATCTTCACCGTCCTCGCGGTGTACTCCGACGAGCGGATGAACTGGTCGATCTTCGGCTGGACGGCGCCATCGAGTTGGGTCGGCTCGATCGAACCGGTGTGGATCATTCTGCTGTCACCGCTGTTCGCGGTGATGTGGACGCGGCTGGGAAACCGGGCTCCCACCACGCCGCGCAAGTTCGCCTACGGCGTCATCGGGATGGGTGCGGCGTTCCTGTTGTTCCTGCCGATGGCAGGCTCCACCGGGCGTGCGGTGCCTGCGCTGCTGGTCTTCGCCATTCTGGGCGTGTTCGCGGTGTCGGAGCTGATGATCTCCCCGATCGGTCTCGCCGTGACCACCCAGCTCGCGCCGCAGGCCTTCCGGGCCCAGATGATGGCGCTCTACTTCTTCTCGGTCGGGTTGGGCACGGCGCTGTCAGGTGTGTTCGCCGGCTACTACGACCCATCGCGCGAGTTCGCGTACTTCGGCATCCTGGGCGCCGTCGCGATTGCCGTGGGACTCGTGGTGTTAGCGCTGTCTGGATGGGTGAGCAGGCTGATGGAGGGCGTGCACTAGGCGGCTCAGCCGGCCAGGATCGCGGCCAGCATGGCGGGCTCGATATTGCCACCGGAGAGAATCGCCACCGTACGACCTGGCGGGGTCGCGGTTGCGCGATACGCCGCCAGCGTGACGGCCCCGCTGGGCTCGCTGACCAGATGCGCGCGCTCGGCCAGTTCGCGGACAGCGGCCCTGATGTCGCTCTCCGACACCGTGATCACGTCGTCGAGCACCCGCTGCAGGTGAGCGAACGTCAGCGCGGAGGGCTGCGACCGCAGACCGTCGGCGATCGTCCGGTTGCGGTCGTCGATCGACCAGTCGACGCGGTGGCCGACACGCAGCCCCTCGGCGGCGTCGGCGGCCAGTTCGGGCTCGACGCCGATCACCCTGGCCTGCGGACACAATGCCCTGATCGCCGTGCCGACACCGGAGGCCAGGCCACCGCCGCTGACGGGGACGAGCACGGTTTCGACGTCGGGCAGGTCCTGCGCGATCTCCAGCCCGATGGTGCCCTGCCCCGCGATGACGTCCGGGTGGTCGAAGGGAGGTATCAGGACGCCGCCTGTCTTGGCGACGACCTCCTCGGCGACTCTCTCGCGTTGCCCTGCCGCGCACAACACGACCTCGGCGCCGTGCCCGCGGGTGGCAGCCACCTTCACGTTCGGGGTCTCCTCCGGCATGACGATGTGAGCCGGGATGGCGTACGCCGCCGCGGCGTAGGCGACCGCCTGGGCGTGATTACCGCTGGAGTACGCGACGACTCCCCTGGCCCGGGTCTGCGCATCGAGTGACCCGATGGCGTTGAACGCGCCCCTGACCTTGAACGCTCCGATTGACTGCAGGTTCTCGGGTTTGATCCACAGCGGCCGGTCCGGGTCGGCCCACGGCGCGGGCACCAGCGGTGTGCGCAGTACCGAACCCCTGATCCGTTCCGCGGCGGCGCCGATGTCTTCCAGCGTGACGAGTTGCACCGGAAGAAGCGTAGCCGCGTCGTCCATTGCCGGGATCGCCCCGACGGGGCATGGTGACTGGCGTGAGTCAACCGTTCTCTCTTCCGGTCGTCCCCCGCTACGCCGAGATCGACCAGCAGGGGGTGGTGTTCAACGGCCACTACCTCACCTGGTTCGACGAGGCGTCGACCGCGTTCTTTGACCACCTCGGCGTGTCATTTCCCGAGCTGGCGTCCGCCGGTTTCGACGTGCAGGTGGTACACGCCGAGATCGACTACCTCGCGCCGGTCCGCTGGCGCGACACCGTGCGTGTATGCGTGGTGTGCGAGGCCGTCGGGACGACGAGTTTCACGTTGGGTTTCGAGGTGTGGCGGTGCGGCGCAGGTGATTCGGCCGAGCGAATCGCCGTCCGCGGGCGCAACGTCTACGTCGTGGTGTCCACACAGGACTGGACCAAGCGAGAGATACCGGACCTTCTGCGTGACGCATTGATTTCCGTTGCGGCCCAACGGCTGACCTCAGGCGGTACCTTCGGTTAATGAGCCACAGGCACGACGACGGGCCGCAACGCGACCTGCCGCCCGGCATGGCCGAACAGCTCGACCTGCCGCATTCGGGGCTGGCCACCTTCGGGCACCGGCCATTCCTCACCGAGACCGCGCAACTCGACTCCTGGCGTCCCGACGTGGCCATCGTGGGTGCACCCTTCGACGTGGCGACGACCAACCGGCCGGGTGCCCGGTTCGGCCCGAGGGCGATCCGTGCCACGGCGTATGAGCCGGGGACCTATCACCTCGATCTGGGGCTGGAGATATTCGACTGGCTCGAGGTCGTCGACTTCGGTGACGCCTTCTGCCCTCACGGCCTTACCGAGGTGTCCCACAACAACATTCGGGAGAGGGTGCACGCCGTAGCCTCGCGTGGCATCGTGCCCGTCGTCCTCGGCGGCGACCACTCCATCACGTGGCCCTCGGCCACCGCGGTTGCCGACGTGCACGGTTACGGCAACGTGGGCATCGTCCACTTCGACGCACACGCCGACACCGCCGACATCATCGACGGCAACCTCGCCAGCCACGGCACGCCCATGCGGCGCCTCATCGAGTCGGGTGCCGTGCCCGGCACGCACTTCGTGCAGGTCGGCCTGCGCGGGTACTGGCCGCCGCAGGACACCTTCGAGTGGATGCTCGAACAAGGCATGGTGTGGCACACCATGCAGGAGATCTGGGAGCGCGGATTCAAGGCCGTCATGGCCGACGCGGTCGGCGAGGCACTCGCCAAGGCCGACAAACTCTATGTGTCGGTGGACATCGACGTCCTCGACCCGGCGCACGCCCCGGGCACCGGCACGCCCGAGCCCGGCGGCATCACCAGTGCCGACCTGCTGCGTATGGTGCGCCAGCTCTGCTACGAGCACGATGTCGCCGGCGTCGACGTCGTCGAGGTCAGCCCCGCCTACGACCATGCCGAACTCACGGTCAACGCCGCGCACCGCGTGGTGTTCGAGGCACTCGCGGGTATGGCGGCGCGCCGCCGGGACGCGGCAGGCGGCACAGCGGGCCCTCCTGCCCGCCCAGGTGCACAATCCTGATGCACCCAGGCGCACAATGAGGCCATGACTGGAACGCTGTACTTCGACGGCGTATGTGGCATGTGCACGCGCGCCGTGAACCGAATTGTCCGGATGAACCGGACGGGCGATCTCGAAATCTGCCCGTTCCAGCAGGCGGGCACAGCCGAACTGCTGGGCGTTTCCGAGGAACGGATGTACGAGTCCTCTTGGTGGCGCGACTCGACGGGTGCGGTGTACGCCGGGGCCGAGGCGATCAACGCTGCGCTGGCCGCCGCATGGGGCACCCGACTTCCGCTGCGGGTCTACCGATTGCCCGGGGTGGGCTGGGTGCAGGAAGCTGTCTACCGGTGGGTCGCCTCGCACCGCTACCGGTTCCCCGGGACCACGCCGTATTGCGAGTCACACCCCGTTGCCTGCTGAAGGCGCTGGTCAGTCCTTGCGCAGCGTGAACTGGCAGATGTCGGTGTAGCCCTCGGTGAAGAGTTCCTCACAGCCGGTGAGGTACTTCATGTACCGGTCGTAGACCTCTTCGGACTGGATGGCGATGGCCTCGTCGCGCCGGGCCTGAAGCGCCGCAGCCCAGATGCCCAACGTGCGGGCGTAGTGCAACCGGAGTGGTTGTACCCGGGTGAGTTCGAAGCCGACCTTGGTCGCGTGCTCCTCGACCTTGGAGGCGTGGGGCAGCTCACCGCCCGGGAAGATCTCATCCATGATGAATTTGAAGAATTTGAGCTTCGTCATGGTCAGAGGCAGCCCGCGTTCGGTGAACTCCGCATCGCTGGGCTTGATGATGGTGTGCAGCATCATCACGCCGCCGCTGGGCAGTGCGGCGTAGGCCATCTTGAAGAAGTCGTCATAGCGCTCGCGACCGAAGTGCTCGAAGGCCCCGATCGACACAATGCGGTCGACGGGCTCGTGGAACTGCTCCCAGCCCTCCAGGAGTACGCGCTTGGTGCGTGGACTGTCCGACTGATCGAGCACGTCCTGCACGTGGGCCTGCTGGTTCTTGCTCAGCGTCAAGCCGACAACGTTGACGTCATACTTCTCGATGGCGCGCTTCAGGGTGGCGCCCCAGCCGCAGCCGATGTCGAGCAGCGTCATGCCCGGCTCGAGTCCCAGCTTGCCCAGTGAGAGGTCGATCTTGGCGAGCTGCGCCTCTTCGAGCGTCATATCGTCGCGTTCGAAGTACGCACAGCTGTACGTCTGCGTCGAATCGAGGAACAGCCGGAAGAAGTCGTCAGACAGGTCGTAATGCGCCTGCACGTCTTCGAACTTTGGCTTCAGGCCTTTTGTGTCGGTCATCGTCTCTTGCAAATCCTAGCCTTCTGGCTCTATGTGCTTGGGCTGCGTCTGTGGCTCCACTCGGCTGGAGAGCCTCCCCCGTACATCAGCGCAGCTTATTTACAGTACCCGAGTTTTCGCGGGCTCAGCGAATTGGACATTCACTTCTCTACCCCACGTCACCATGCCGTAATCACTGAGAGAAGCTACGCCTGCGTTCGAGATGAGGACAGGGCTCCGAGTTTGCTGTGAGACCTTTGCCGCTGATCTGCGTCGTTGCCGAAGTGCCGGGGGTCTGCCCGCCCCGCACGGAGTGTGATCATGAAGTTCACGGATTGCCCGTCCGCTACACGGCGGCGCGGTGCGAACATGGCTAAGCCGCAGGCCACGGTCAGGAGGTGGCTGATGTGCGGGTTTCAGTTCTCCCGGGGCAGCAGTTCGGCGGCGAACCGGTCGATGAACCCATCGATCGAGGCGCCGTCGGCAGGGCGGACGACGAATTTGGTCAGGCCTGCCTTCAGGTAGCCGTCGATGAGGCGGTGCAGCGCGGGCCACCCGTCGGCAACCAGTTCGGCGGGGTCGACGTCGGGTCTGCGTCTGCGTACCGCTGTGATGAGGTCACCGCTGAGTCCGGCCTCGCTGACCGCCAGGTTGATGCCGAAGTGGTCGGGTTCTATCGACCGCCCCGCTTCATCAGCCGCCTCCTCGATCAGCACCCGTCCGCGCTGCGCCTCGTCCGGCGTGAGGAAGCTGCCGAGCCAGCCGTCCGCGAGACGTCCGATGCGCTGGAAGCCCGCGGGCGCCGAGCCGCCAAGCCAGATGTCGAGGCCCGCGGCAGGCCGGGGTTGGACCGCGACCGTCGGCACATCGAAGAACTCCCCCGAGAAGCTCGTACCGTCGGTTTCCAGAGCGGCCCTCAACAACCGCAACGACTCATCGAAGACCGCCGCACGCCGTCCCTCCGGCACGACGAAGGCCGCGCGCTCGGCAGGTAGTGCCGAACGCAGCCCGAACACCGGCAGGACCCGCTTGGGTGCGAGCGCGGCCAACGAGGCCAACTGTTTGGCGACCAGGACCGGATGGCGGCCCGGTAGCACGACGACCGACGTGCCGACCTTGAGTCGCGCGGTTCTGGACAAGGCGAACGCCATGCCGATGAACGGGTCAACCGCTTTGGAGTACACCAACTCCGAGAACCACAGTGAATCGATGCCGAGTGCTTCGAGGCGATCGACGAGTGCGGGCAGGGCCTCGGGTGCGGTGTCGCCGGCCAATCCGACTCCGAAGCGGATCTTCATCACGTGCCCACGTTAACGTCATATCCACTCGGGTCGCGTTGCCCTGTCCGACAATGGGCTCATGCATGCATCCGTGACGGTGCCGATGTCGGCACCCGCGCAGACCATCTGGGAGCTTGTCTCCGACGTCCGGAACACCGGCAGGTTCTCGCCGGAGACCTTCGAAGCCGAGTGGCTCGACGGTGCGACCGGCCCGGCGCTGGGCGCGAAGTTCCGCGGTCACGTCCGGCGCAATGAGATCGGTCCCGTCTACTGGACGACCTGCAGAGTGACAGCCTGTGATCCCGGCCGCGAGTTCGGCTTCGAGGTGCTCGTCGGCGACCGGCCGGTGAACAACTGGCACTACCGGTTCGAGAAGGTGGACGGCGGCACCGATGTCACCGAGTCATTCCGCATGACCGAGGGGCTTTTCACCTCGCTGCTCGGCGTGTTCGGCGGCCAGCTTCGACGACGACGCAACGAGCGCGACATGCGCACCACGTTGCAACGGATCAAGGCCGTCGTCGAAGCCGACGATCCCGCGGTCTAGTTCACTCCGACGCCGAAGATCGGTATCCACTGCCCCAGCACCCAGACTCCCCACTGCCGGTTGCCGTCGTTCCACACCGGATTGGCCCGATAGCCGTAGTAGTCGATGGACTGCGGCAGGGGGCCACCGTTCCAGTGGTAGGGCGGCGGTGGTCCCCAGCCCCACGGCGGTGCTCCGTTGCGGTCGTCCCACCACTCGTGCTTGTTGTTAGCCCACCACGGGCCCTTGTCCCAGCCGTTGTCCCACTTGGGCCCACCGCCGCGGCCGTTGCCGTTGCCATTGCCGTTGTCACACCACGGCCGGCACCAGTCGTCTCCCCCGTGTCCTGGCTTCAGCGGTACCGGAGCCGCCGGCGCGGCGGACGTCACGGGCGCTGCCCCAACGGCCGAGCCCATTGCCAGTCCGCTCGCGATCACGGCGGTCGCCGTCAGCTCAGCGATCCTGCGCATCTTCATTCTCGTCACTCCTACCCGTGACCATCGACGGCGAGTATCACGAGAAGACTTCCCGTGCAATCTGACGTCGACGCGGTCACGGAGATCGGATGTGACCGCCGCGCACAGCTTTTCGTCGCCGCTGCGCAGGTCACCGCGTTGTAGACGTCGTTCGCAAGCTACTGGTTGACCCCCTGCGGCCTGGAGCCCATGCAATGGATGTTGCTGGTGTGGTTGCTGATTCGATGGCAGCACCCCACTGATGATCGTTTGCTACTGGCAGCCAGTGCCATCATCGGGGTGGCGATCATGACCAAGTTCCAGTGATCATGCCCGACCCGTTCTTCAGCGGAGCACGAAGTCACCGGGGTCGACATCGCGCGTCCAGGTCCAGTAGTCCACTAGCCGCCACGGGCTGAGTGTGTACACCTCGCCGAAGCTGTTCTTGTAGAACGAGTGAGTGATGGACGGCTGCGACCACACCATCCTGCTCATCTCGTCCTGGCTGCGCCGAACCCAGTCGTCGCAGCGTTCCTGCCGGGGTTCCATCGACCGGTGGCCACTGGTGATCAGGTGTTCCAAACACGCGGTGATGTAACGCATCTGGCACTCGGAGTGGAATATCAGGCTGCCGCCGCTGGCCAGGTTGGTGCCCGGGCCGTACATGCAGAACAGGTTCGGGTAACCGGGCACCGTGATGCCCAGATAGGCGACGGGACGTTCGCCCCACCGCGTACAGAGGTCATCACCGTCGCGCCCGACGATGGACATCGGCCACATCACCTTGTTGGCATGGAAGCCCGTGGCGTAGACGATGACATCGGCGGGGTGGCGCGTCCCGTCCTCGGTGACCACGGCGTCGGCCTCGATGCGCGCAATCGGCGTTCGTACCAGATCGACGTCCTCACGCGTCAGGGTGCGCAACCAGCTGCCGTTGTCCTGCAGCGTGCGCTTGCCGGTGGCCGGATAGTCCGGCACCACCTTGGCGGCCAGGTCAGCGTCGTCCCCGAGCTGGCTGGTGATCCACTCGGTGAAGACCAGTCGGGTGATCTCGCTGATCTCACTGACCGCACGCTGCGGGTCGGGGTAGTCCGGATCGACCCGCGCGGCGTCCAGCCCCTTGTCACAGCCGGGCCAGAACAGCAGGAACCGGTACCAGCGGCCGTAGAAGGGCAGATGCCGCAATGCCCACTGCACGCCCGGGCCCACCTCGACGTGGTAGTTCGGATTGGGGAACATCCACTGCGCCGTGCGCTGGAACACCGTGAGGTGTTCGGTCTCCTCGGCTATGGCCGGTGCGATCTGGAATCCGCTGGCCCCGGCGCCGATCATCGCGACGCGCTTACCGCGCAGGTCCACCGAGTGATCCCACTCCGCGGAGTGGAAGGCGGGACCGGTGAAGTCGGTCTGGCCGACGATATCGGGGGTCTTGGGCCGGTTCAGCTGGCCCACGGCGCTGATGAGCGCCCGCGCGGACAGGGTGGACGGGTTGCCATCGCCGTCGCGCACCGACAGGGTCCAGGACGCTGCTGCGTCATCCCATGTCGCACCCGTCACTTCCGTGTCGAACCTGATGTGCGGGCCGATGCCGTACCGCGCCGCGACGTCCTCGAAGTACGCCTGAAGTTCGGGTTGCTCGGCGAAGTAGTGCGTCCACCGGTCGGTCGGTTCGAAGCTGTAGCAGTAGAAGTGGTTTCCCACGTCGACGCGGGCACCCGGGTAGGTGTTCTGATACCAGGTTCCGCCCACGCCCGCGTTGCGCTCGAGGATGGTGAACGGGATGCCGGCCTCCTTGAGGCGGATGCCGGCCAGCAACCCGGACTCGCCGCAGCCGATCACGACGACAGGGAACTCGGCGCGCGCTGAGGCATCCGCAGATGCCGGGTCGTCGACGCGGGTGGCCCGCTGATCGACACCGTCGAGCTCCATCTCCTCGAGCAGCATCGGCACGTACTCATCGGGTACGGGCTCGCAGACCAGCCACTCCATCATCTCCTTGAGCAGCTCGGCGCCCACCGGCTCGGGTTCGGGGCAGCCGCGGTCGCGGTAGTCCGCGATCACCCCGACGGCGAGGTCACGCGCGGCGGCCTTGTCCTGCTCGGACATGTATCCCTGTACCTCGTTGAGGAACAGGCCTGCGGGCTTGAGCGCGCCCCGGATCAGCTCCGGATTCCCCGACATGTGCACCAGCGACAGGATCAGCGTCGGAATGCTGACGTCGAGCAGTGCATCGGCGATCTCCTCGTCAGACGTCGTAAAGGGTTGTCCCGCATGTGAGTTCCGCACCCCAAGGTGCTATCACGGCGCGGCACTGCGACGCAGGGTATCGGAGGAATGGCCCACCGCGGTTGATGTGCCCCCGGGCGGGGTACTGATCTTGAATGAGCGAGCGCGATGATGCGTACGGTCCGCAGCGACGTCCCCCGGGCGTCGACGACGACACCATCGCGGCGGTCGGGAAGGTGTCGGAGGCGCTGGAGTACGTCGAGCGCGCGCGTGGCCATCTGTATTCGTTTCACCAGCTCATCGGCCATGCCGACCTGGTACTCGGGAACGCTTGCGACGAGCTCCGGGCAGCAGGACACGGCGCGATCGCCGACCGCATCGAGACGGAACTCGTCGGGCTCAACGTGCTGCACGGACGCTGGACGTTCCAGATCATGGAGGAGTTCGACGACGGGTACTGGTCGGAGTTCCGCCGTCACGAACGCGCCGTGCGCGACGAACTACAGCAGGGCCTGCGCCACGCGTACGAGGCCGATATGAAGGAGCGCAGGCGCACCCACGGCCGTGAGGGCCATGAGTCGCGGCCCGGGGACTAGTCGGCCCGGCCGCCCGAAGACTCCTCGCCCTCGTCGCCGACGCCCCAGCTTCCGGGCAGCATCGGAAGTGTCGTGCTGTTGCCGAATGGGTCACCGGCCAGCGTGGTCAGTCCGCCGGGGGCGGTGGCCATGGACTTCGTGGCGGTGCCGGTGAGCTGCCCGGCGGCGCTGGTGACTCCAAGGCTCCCCGCGCCCTGACCCGATGCGGTGGTGGCTGCCGGCTTTGCCTCACCGGACGGCGTCGGGATGTCATCGTCGATGGTCATGAACTCGTAGCGATAGCCGCGTTCCTTGGCGGCAGCGCCGCGCCGCTTGCGCGCCTTCGACTTCGCTCGGCTAGAGGCCAACGCGGCCGCGCCGACCGCGGCGGCCGCTCTGTTCGGGGCGTGCGCCACCGCTCCCGCGCTGTTGTGCATCGGCGGGCCAAAGCCGAAGCCGGGCCCATCGCCGCGGATCGCGTACCCCACACCCTCGGCGCCAGCGGGCACGGGTGTCGGCGCCGGTGCCGGTGCTGCTGCGCTGGCCGTGGGCGCAGGCGCTGCAGGCGCGGCGGCACTCGCCGCACTCGCCGGTGTACCTGGCATCGCAACCGCACTCGGCTGGTCGGCGGGGCTGGCAACGACCGGCGCGGGTTCATCGATCGGAATGTTGTAGGCCTGGGCCATCCCGGCCAACCCAAGAGCCAGCGGGAGGGCCACCCCGGCCGCAGCGCCCGCGACCGCGGCGTAGATCGGCGTGCCCATCACGGCGAAGGTCGCCGCGTAGGCGAAGACGTACATCAGCGGTAGCCAGGTGACCATCGCGGTCGACGGGCTCGTCGCGAAGTCGACGATGATCTGATAGATGGTGCCGATCGGATTGGTCACCAACTGTTTGAGCGCCCGGTACATGCTGAGGAAGTGCTCGGAGCCTGACAGCAGCTCCTCGATCGGATCCGCGAAGGCCAGCGCCGAAGCCGATTCCGCGGCGCTCACCTGCGCCCTCGACTGCATCGCCGTCGCCGAAGCGGTGCCCGCCTCGCCGACACCGGGTGCGAGCAGCAGAGGCGACGGTGCGGTCTGCGGCGCTGATGCCAGCGCTACCCCGGTGATGGCCTGGTAGACGCTCATGGTCGTGGCGGCCTGCACCCACATCCGGGCGTAGTCGGCCTCGTTGAGCGCGATCGGGATCGTGTTGATGCCCAGGAAGTTGGTCGCCACCAGCACGCCGCGAGTGGTGTGGTTGGCGGCCAGCTCGGCGAGGGTGGGCATGGTCGCCAAGGCTGCGGAGTAGGACGCGGCCGCCGCCTCGATCTGGAGTGCCACGCCGGCGCTGTTGGCGCTCGCCTGAGTGAGCCAGGTCAGGTAGGGCGTGTGTGCCGCGAAATACCGGTCAGCGCTGGGCCCTGTCCAGGATCCGCCGAGCACGGTGCCCACCAGTGCGCTGAGTTCAGCGGCCGCCGCGGCGTACTGGGCGCTCAATGAGCTCCATGCGCCGGCGGCTGCAAGGAGCGGTCCAGCACCTGGCCCCCCACTGAGCAGCGTCGAGTGCACCTCTGGAGGCAGCGCCATCCACACGGGAGCGGTCATCGGCGTTTTGTCCGGGCAGCCGCACACCGGGCCCGGCACATCCTTTCTTAACTTTGCCTAGCCTAACTTAATTTATCCAAGGGTAACCTAACTGCGGGACAAAATTGACGGCCACCATGTTTTGGCCGGTGCACCGACACTCGGCCACCTCGGCCAGTCCGCGAGCCGGTAACGCCGGGCGGGTCTAATCTCGGCGGGAGCATGTTCTCGACGATGAGGTGATGCGATATGGGTGTCGTGCAGAGGGTCAATGGAGCGGTGCCGCCCGACGTGCCGCTCTCCGATATCAACCTCGGGTCGTGGGACTTCTGGGCCCTCGATGACGATATTCGCGACGGTGCCTTCGCCACACTGCGCCGCGAGGCGCCAGTGTCGGCTCACCCCGAGTTCGTCCAGGATGGTTTCGAGCCGGGCCGCGGCCACTGGGCCGTCACGCGGTATGACGACGTGTTCCACGCCAGCAGGCACCCCGAGTTGTTCAGCTCGGCGCTCGGCATCACCATCGGCGATCAGACCCCGGAACTCGCCGAGTACTTCGGATCCATGATCGCGATGGACGACCCACGCCACACCCGGTTGCGCAACATCGTCCGCAGTGCCTTCACCCCGAGGGTGCTCACCCTCATCGAGGACTCGGTGCGGGACCGAGCCCGACGCCTGGTCGCGAAGATGCTGGCCGACCATCCCGACGGCAACGCCGAACTCGTCACCGAACTCGCCGGCCCACTGCCCCTGCAGATCATCTGCGACATGATGGGGATCCCCGAGTCGGACCATCAGCGGATCTTCCACTGGACCAACGTCATTCTGGGATTCGGCGACCCTGACATCACGTCCGACTTCGACGAGTTCTTCGGCGTCGCGATGGATATCGGAGCCTACGCCTCGGCACTGGCCGACGACCGCCGAAGCAACGCCGGCGACGACCTGACCACCGCCCTGGTGCAGGCCGAACTGGACGGTGAGCGACTCACCTCCAGCGAGGTCGCATCCTTCTTCATCCTGTTGGTCGTGGCGGGCAATGAGACCACCCGCAATGCGATCAGCCACGGGGTACTGGCGTTGAGCAGGTTCACCGATCAGCGCGACGCGTGGTGGCAGGACTACGAGGGCATGGCGCCGACCGCCGTCGAGGAGATCGTGCGCTGGGCGTCACCGGTGAGCTACATGCGCCGAACCGTCACGCGCGATCTCGAACTCGGCGGAGTCGATCTCAGTGCCGGTGACAAGGTCACGCTGTGGTACGGATCGGCCAACCGCGACGAGTCAAAGTTCGCCGATCCGTGGACATTCGACCTGCGGCGGCACCCGAACCCGCATGTCGGCTTCGGCGGCGGCGGAGCTCACTTCTGCCTGGGCGCGAACCTGGCCCGCCGCGAGATCACCGTCGCCTTCGAGGAACTACACCGGCAGATCCCGGACCTGGTTGCCACCGAGGAACCCGACCGTCTGCAGTCGGCCTTCATCCACGGCATCAAACGACTACCCGTGGCCTGGACCCCGCGGAGCTAGCCAGGGCCTGCGCCGCAACGGGTCTCGCCTCGGGGCCTACCGAACGGAGCGCCGAGGTTGGCGGTGGGAGGTGTGCTCCACCCGATCCTCGGGCCGAACGTCGGCCGGGGCAGTCTCCTCGGATGTGGCCGTCTCCTCGGATGTGGTCGTCCGCGGATCCAGCGCATCGGCACGTTCACGGCGTTCATCGAGCTGCTCACGGGCGGAGTCGACCTCGACGCGGTGACTTGCGGCACGCTCCTGCAGTCGCGCGGCCTCGGCAGCCTTGGCCTCGGATTCGGCCTGCGCCGCGCGTGCCTTGGCCTCGGTCTCGGCGGTGATGGCCTCACGCCGCTGTAAACGCTCGTCGCCCTCACTCACCTCCGCGCGGATTCGGTCGGCCTGCACGCGCCTTCTCCGCTGGGTCGCCGCACGCGCGATGAACGCGACGGCCAGAACAGCCAGTACGGCGACGACGGCAATGATGATCCAGCCGGTGGTCGTCATGACGACTCCTTCAATCGGTAGTACGTCAGCTGAATTGACGTACGCGCTGATTGAGCGGATGCCCGTCGGCGCCGATCCTCAAACTCCGGGTCCGCCGCCACGCTCACCGCGCGCCGAGACTGCGGGGAGATCGCGGTTTGGTCCGAAACCGCGATCTCCCCGCGGTCTCGGCGGTGTTCAGCTGGGCCAGAGCTCAGAAGTAGCCGTTGGCCGGCGGCCAGGTGCCATTGACCAGGTAGTCCCCCGTCGCGTGCGACTTGTAGGCGAGCGGGTTGTGGCTGGCCAGGGTGCGCGCATTGCGCCAGTGCCGGTCCAGATTGAGTGTCCGCGCGGTGGCCGATGCGCCGCCGGTGTCGAACAACCGTTGCGCGCCCGACAACGTCAGGCGCTCCGCGATCAGTTGTGCCTTCGCGATGACGACCGCCAGGTCGGCCAGAGCAGCGGCATCGTCCTGGCGTCCGGCGTCGGTGAGGTCGTCGATCGCGTCGGCCGCCACGAGCACCAGAGCCTCCGCCGCCGCGGCGTTGGCGGCGATCTCGCCGACGGCCTCCAGCACGAACGGATCCTGTGCCGCCGTCGCGGCCACCGAGTGCGCCGCCGGTCGCGCCCGCTCACGGACGTAGGCCACCGCGTCGTCAGCGGTCGCGTGCGCGATGCCCGCCGCCACGGCAGCCAGATACAGCTGCAGGAAGCCGGTGCTGTGGCCCAGGTGCGCACCGTCCGAGATCGTGGTGACCTCGTCGGGGTGCACCGCAACATCGTCGAATCGGGTTCCGCCGCTGGCGGTGAGGCGCTGACCGAAACCGTCCCAGTCATCGAACAACTCGACGCCGACGCGGTCCGTCGGCACGACCGCCTGCAGGTCGCGGCCACCGGAGTCAATGGCGGACACCGCGATGACGTCGGCGAAGAGCGTTCCGGTGGAGTAGAACTTGTGGCCATTGAGGCGCAGCACGCCCGCCGCGTCGGCGATGAGCGTCGTGTCCGCACTCGATGGCGCCTTGCCGTTGAGGTCGGTGATCGCGTTGCCGAACACGGTTCCCGCATTGATGACCGGAAACCACTGCACCCGTTCGTGTTCGGTTGCCCGGTTGCTCAGCAGACGCTCGGCGAAGCCATAGTGCGCGCGCAGCGACTGCGCGACATTCGAGCTGCCTCTCGCAATCTGAATCACGGTGTAGAGCACGTCGCGAACTCGTCCTCCGGGACCGCCGTACCGTCCGGGAACCCGCAGATCGAGCAGGCCTGCGCGGCGGATTCGCTCGACGGCGCCGTACTGCAGGACGCGTTCCCGCTCGGCGATGGCATCCGCACGACGCAACTCCGCGACGATCTCTGGCAAGCGGGCCAGGCGGTCGGCGGTCGTGCCGCGCAGCGGTTCGTCGGAGAACGCGGGCCGCGCCGCGACGGAGTCGAGTGTCATGGTCGGTCTCTCCTCACCGAAAGCGGGAATGATTCGTTCGCCCGCCTCACGATCGCGTTAGGTAGCGCTGACGTTCCCAGTCGCTGACGTGGCCGTTGTACTCGATCCACTCACTGCTGGCGATCGCCGCGAAGTCATGTACCGACGCGACGCCCAGGATGTCGGCGATTGTGTCGTCCCGGGTGGCCAGGGCGACGGCCACACCCAGAGATTCAGGCAGCGGAGTCCCACTGCCGTACAGGTTTCCGCCCTCGGCCAACGGTGGCCTCCTGGCCGCCTCAAGCCCGGCGACCACAGCTGCGAGTGCCGACGCGGTCAGCCAGTAGGGGTTGGCATCCGAGCCGCCCGTCCGCAGCTCGATGCGATTGCCCTCGGGTGTCGACTCGATCAGTGACCGCACTGCGGCGCTGCGGTTGTCGCGACTCCAGGTGACGGTGGCGGGCGCAAACGAGTCGGGCACGAACCGGCGGTAGGCGTTCACCGAGTGTGCACCGAACAGGGTTATTGACGGCAGATGTTCGAGCAGGCCGGCGATCGCGTGCAGGGCGACGTCGTTCTCGTTGCCATCGTCGGACGCGAACGCGGGCTGACCGTCCCGCCACAGCGAGATGTGCAGGTGTGCAGAACTTCCCGAATGCTCGGAGAAGGGTTTGGGCATGAAGCTGGCGATCTTGCCGTGCCTGCGCGCCACCTCCTTGGCGGCGTACTTCAGCCGCGCACTGTCGTCGGCGGCCTCCAGCGCATCGGTGTAGATCAGATTGGTCTCGACCTGACCCGGCCCGTACTCGGTCTGGATGCCCTCGAGCCTGGTGAATGCGCCCAGGGTCTCGTGCAGGTCGGTCAGGATCGGGTCGAGGGCATTGGCGTTCTCCAGCGAGTAGGCGTGAATGTCCTCCTGGAACGGCGACCCGTCCGGATTCAGCAGGTAGAACTCGAGTTCCACCCCGACCTTGGCGGTGTAGCCCAGCGCCAGTAGTCGGGCCAGCACCCGTTTGAGCACGCCGCGCGGATCCAGCGGTGAGGGTTGCCGGTCGTGCCGCACGACATCGGACACGACGTGGCCGACGCCGGGACGCCACGGCAGCGGCCGGAACGTCGCGAGATCGGGCACTGCCAGCACGTCGGGATAACCGCTGTCCCAGTTGGTCAGCCGCAGCGAGTCGATGACCGTGCCGTCGGTGTTCCAGCCCAGCGCGGCCTCGCAGAACGCGAACCCGCTGCTCCTGGCACGCTCGAGGAATCCCCGCGCCGGGATTCGCTTGCCCGCGGCGTGACCGAACGCGTCACTCCACGCCACTTCGATCTCGCCCAGAGAACCGTCCTCGATCCCCCGCAGCAATTCGAGTTCGGGGGCCGTCGCCGCGGATCGTCCGTCGATGATCTGTGTCATCAGGCGGCCTGGTCTGAGTTGTCCGGGACCCGGGCACCGATGACGAAGCCCGCGACGAATGCGACGGCGAGCAGGCCCACGATGATCCACGCGAGCACGCTGGATCCACCGACCAGATCGCTGAGGTTGGCCAGGATCAGTCCGAGGGCGGCGACGAGGCCGATCAGACCCAGCGCCGGCGCGATGCGAACGCGCCACTGGGAGTGGCCCTTTCGATCACGGGCGAAGAACACCAGCACCGCGACGCTGGTCGTGACCATCAGGATGATGACGCCGACCGTGGTCACACCGGCGAACCAGGTGTAGAACTGCGCCGCGGGGTCGAGTCCGAACACCACCGCGGCCAGGATGCCGACCGCGACGACGCCGGAGATCCACAGTGACGCCCGGTGCGGCGAGCCGTGCCGGTGATGCGGCCGACTCAGCCTCGCCGGCAGGACGTCGCGCGCCGACAGCGCGAAGACGTACCGCGACGCGACGTTGTGGAACGCGAGGATGCACGCGAACAGGCTGGTGAAGTACAGCACCGTGACGAGGTCTGCGCCCACAACGCCGAGGTAGCGCTGGGCGGTGTCGCCGAGGAATGTCGCGCCCTCGTCGGTGGCCCTGCGGACGGCCTCCTCGTCACCCCAGCCCGAGATGAACGCCCAACTCGTGATGGCGTAGAAGACGCCGATCAGCACCAGTGACACATACGTCGCACGCGGGATGGTGCGCTCGGGGTCGCGTACCTCGTCGCGGAACACCGCGGTCGCCTCGAAGCCGACGTAGCTGATGATGGCGAAGAGCAGGCCGATGCCCAGCGATCCGGACAGGATGGCCTGGGGATCGACTATGCCGGTGGACAATCCGCTGTCGCCACCCTGGACGACGATCACCAGATCGAGGACGGCAACGATCGCGATCTCGGCGGTCAGCAGGATGCCGAGCACCTTGCTCGACAGTTCGATGCTGCGGTAGCCGAGGTAGGTCGTCACCGCGAAGGTGACCAACGCGACCGACCACCACGGCACCGCGGGGCCACCGAACAACTCGACGACGCTCGATCCCGCGAGGCCCAACAGGCCATAGACGCCGGCCTCAAGGGCGACGTAGGTGACGATCGCGACAAAGGCTATGCCGATACCGGTCGGAGCACCCAGTGACGTGCGCACATAGGAGAAGAACGCCCCGGCCTCCTCGACGAAGGGCGTCATCGCGGTGAAACCGACGGCGAACAACAGGAATACGGCGGTGGCCACGATGAAGGTCGCCGGGAAGCCGGTGCCGTTACCCGAGGCGATGCCCAGCGGCACGACACCACCGATCACCCCAAGCGGTGCGGCCGCTGCGACCACCATGAAGACTATGGAGGCGACGCCGAGGCGGCCGCGCAGCTTGCGGTCCGGTCTCTCGGGTATGCCCAAATCATCTGTTGCAGAAATGGTTTCGGACATGCTAGTACCCGCCCTTCATGGCGCCGAGTGCCGGCGACTAGAGGGACGATAGGGCTCAGTGGATAGCCGCGACCATATCTGGAGTCACCGTGATCGAAACGCCGCAGGGGTTACAGCGTGGCGGTCAGCGGGCCCGCGGTCTGGCACAGCGATCGGGGTGGGTTGCCCGTCGACGCGCAGCCGCGACCCGTCGACACATAGGTGGCACCGGGCCGGTACGGACCGTAGTAGACCTGCGCGGTGCCGGGCCCCGCGGTGGAGGCGCACTGCTGTACCGCGGAACTGCCCTCCAACTGCACACAGGCGACCGAGGACGTCGGCTCGGCCGCGACCGAGCAACCGGCCGGGTTCACCGACGCCGTCACCATCGGGGTGCCCGACACATCCACCACACGCGGCGGGGTCAGCGCGAACGAGCAGGGCGGTGATTCCGGCTCGGCCGTGGCGGGTGCGGACGCGGTCACCATTGCGAACGCCGTGGCCAAAACCGCCCCGAGCACGCTCGCCAACGTCACGTCAGCCCGTCGAACCATCCTCGAATCCTAGGTCACCGCAGGACCCGTTCGTCGTCGATGGACGGGACTAGCCGACGTACCGGGTGAACCAATCCTGCAGACGCTGCCACGCATCAGCGGCCGCCGCCGGGTCGTACCGCGGCCCCGTGTCGTTGAAGAACGCGTGGTCGGCGCCCGGCTCCATGACCAGCTCGTGCGCCAGACCGGCCCTGGTGAGCGCCTGCTCCGCCGCGTCCCTCGTCGCGTTGACCCGGGCGTCCTTCTCGCCGTAGAAGCCCAGCACCGCGACATCGCGGGAGCCGCTGAAGTCAGCGCCATCGGGCAGCGGGCCGTAGAACGGGACAGCCGCCGAGAGCCGGGGCTCACCGGATGCGAGCAGCTGCCAGACCAGGCCACCGCCCATACAGAAGCCGACCGCGGCGAGTTTGACGCCCGGCGCCCGCCGGGCCACCTCGGCGACACCGGACTTCAGATTGGCCACGAACTCCGCGGGCGGGATCGTGCTCAGCGCCGCGGTCGCCTCGGCGGGGTCGGTGAAGGTGGCGGTCCCACCCCGGGCCGACAGCAGGTCGATGGCCAGGGCCGAGTACCCGATCCCCGCCAGCCGCCCTGCGATCGACCGTGCCCAGTCGGTGAGGCCCTTGTTCTCGTGGATGATGAGCACGCCGCCCCGGGGATTCTGTGCCGCTGCCCAGACACCCTGCAGGTCACCCTGAGGTCCGGCCCAGGTGATGGGTTCACCTGCGACCGCGGTGTCCGCACCGGGTGGCGAAGCACCGCCGGGCGCGGTCGTCGGGCTCGTGGCGGTGTCACTGGTCGGGGCTGTGGCCTGCTCGCGTGGCTGCCCGCACGCGGTGATCAGCGCGGTGGCCGCGGCGGTGCCGACACCGATCAGCGCGAGGCGCCGCAGCGCCTCCCGCCTGGACAGCAGGCCGTCAACGTGATCGGTGGCGATCTCCTCGGCGATGTACCGCTGCAGCGGGGTCACCATCGCGAGTATGCCCGCGTATGCCGAAGTGCCGCTGGCGAAGCGCCACACCACCAATACTGGGTGGATGTCGCAGCGCGTTCCACCAGACCTCCGGGGCCGCGTCGCCGTGGTCGCAGGCGCCACCCGTGGCGCAGGCCGGGGTATCGCCGCTGCTCTCGGTGAGGCCGGAGCGACGGTGATCTGCACCGGGCGCAGCAGTGTGTCGGGCCTGCTGCGGTCGGACTACGACCGGCCCGAGACCATCGAGGAGACCGCCCAGTTGGTCACCGACCTCGGCGGTGTCGGCATCGCGATCGCCGTCGATCATCTCGAGCCCGACCAGGTGCGCGCGCTGGCCGACCGGGTGCGCACGGACTACGGCGCCATCGACGTACTGGTCAACTCCATATGGGGCGCGGAGGTACTCAAGGGGTCGCCGTCATCGTGGAACCGGCCGCTGTGGGAGCACGACCTCGCCGACGGACTGCGCATCCTGCGCCTGGGCATCGACACCCACCTGATCACCTCCCACTGCCTGCTGCCGCTGCTGGTGTCGCGACCCGGCGGTCTGCTGGTCGAGGTGACCGACGGTACGGCGGAGTTCAACGCGAATCACTACCGCATCTCGGCGTTCTACGACCTGGCGAAGGTCGCCGCGAACCGGCTGGCGTTCAGCCAGGGGCACGACCTGGCGCCGTACGGGGCGACGGCGGTCTCGGTGACCCCGGGGTGGCTGCGGTCGGAGATGATGCTGGACAACTATGGCGTCACCGAGAGCGACTGGCAGGCGGCGATGGACCCGGAGCGCACCGACGGCCACTCGGTCGCACCGCCGGCCTTCGCGGAATCGGAGACGCCTCGATACCTGGGCCGCGGTGTCGCCGCGATCGCCGCGGACCCCGACCGTGCCCGCTGGAACCTGCGGTCGGTGAGCTCGGCAGAACTGGCGCGCGAGTATCGCTTCACCGATACCGACGGGCGTATGCCCGACGCCTGGGCCGTCCAGTAGACAAATTTCAGAATCTGTTCACGATTTCGTTGACACCGCTGGCCGGGGACGGTTCTATGACGGGGTGACCTACGACACGATCATCCGCAACGGCCGCTGGTTCGATGGAACCGGCGCCGCGTCAGCGGTGCGCAATCTCGGTATCCGCGACGGTCACGTCGTGGCGATCACCACCGATGAACTCGACTCGACGGGCTGCCTGCAGGTGTTCGACGCGACCGGCAAGTGGGTGCTGCCCGGGATGCTCGACATCCACACCCACTACGACGTCGAGGTGCTCAACGGTCCCGCTCTGGCCGAGTCGCTGCGACACGGCGTCACCACCGTGATGCTCGGTTCGTGCTCGCTGTCGACCATTCACGTCGACGGCACCGAGGCAGGCGATCTGTTCGGCCGGGTGGAGGCCATTCCGCGCGAGCACGTCATCGGCGCGGTCGACGGCAACAAGACGTGGACCACCTGTGACGAGTACATCGAGGCACTCGAGGCGCGCCCGCTGGGCCCGAACCTCGCCGCATTCATCGGCCACTCCGACATGCGAACCGCAGTGATGGGCCTGGACCGGGCCACCCGCAAGGACGATCGGCCAACCCGGCAGGAACTGGCGCGCATGGAGGAGATGCTCGGCGAGGCTCTCCGGGCGGGCTTCGTCGGTATGTCGTCGATGCAACTGCTGTTCGACAAGATCGACGGCGAAGTCTGCCGTTCGCGCACGCTGCCGTCCACCTACGCCAAGCCCCGCGAGCTGCGCAGGCTGAAGTCGCTGCTGCGGCGGGCGGGCCGGGTCATGCAGTCCGGGCCGGACATCTCCAACCCGCTCAACCTGGCGTCTCAGGTGGCGCAGTCGCTCGGCATCCTCCGCAATCCGCTCAAGACGAGCCTGTTGTCGGCGGCCGACGTGAAGTCCAACCCCTACGCGATCCTCATGATGGGCCCGCTGGCGCGTGCGGTGAACCTGTTCGGCGGCAACTTCCGGTGGCAGCACCTGCCCGTGCCGTTCGAGGTCTACGCCGACGGTATCGACCTGGTGGTGTTCGAGGAGTTCGGCGCGGGTGCCGCCGCGCTGCATCTGGCCGAGGAGGTGGAACGCAACGAATTGATGCGCGACGAGGCCTACCGGCGTCAGTTCCGCAAGGACTACGAGAACAAGCTCGGCGTGCGGGTCTGGCAGCGCGACTTCTACGACGCCGACATCGTGGCCTGCCCCGACGCGTCGGTGGTCGGCAAGACCTTCGGCGAGGTCGCCGACGCGCGCGGACTGCATCCGGTCGACGCGTTCCTCGATCTGGTCCTCGAGCACGGCACGGATCTGCGGTGGCGCACCACGATCTCCAATCACCGGCCCAAGGTGCTCAAGAAGCTGGCGCGCGACCCCGGTATCCAGATGGGCTTCTCCGACGCCGGCGCCCACCTGCGGAACATGGCCTTCTACAACATGGGTCTGCGGCTGCTGCGGCACGTCCACGACGCGCAGCGGGCGGGCACGCCGTTCATGACCGTCGAGGCCGCGGTGCACAGGCTCACCGGCGAACTCGCCGACTGGTACCGCCTGGACGCGGGGCACCTGCGCGTCGGCGACCGCGCCGATATCGCCATCATCGACCCCGAGCGCCTCGACCACTCCCTCGACGGCTACGCGGAGGATTCCGTCGACCAGTACGGCGGCCTGTCCCGAATGGTCAACCGCAACGATGAGACCGTCACGGCGGTGTTCGTCGGTGGGCGAGCCGTTTTCGTCGCCGGTCAGGCCACCGATCTAGTTGGCAAGCAGCGCACGGGCCGCTTCCTGCGCGCCGCCCACAACTCCCCCGCACTCCCCAAGCAGAAAGACGAGTTCGCCAGTGTCAGTTGAGGATACAGTTCTTGGAATGTGGAAGGCGCTGTCGGCGCGGGACTGGGAGAGCCTCAAGGGCTTCCTCTCCGACGACTGCATCTATCTCGACGTGCCGGTGGGGCCCGCGGCGGCCGCCAAGGGACCCGATGACATCGTCAAGCGGCTCAAGATCGGCCTCGAGCCGCTTGCGTCCTACGAGAACTTCGACGGCCTGCTCGTCGACAACGGTCACGATGCGATGTACGAGCATCATGAGGAATGGCATTGGAGCACAGGTGAATCCGCGGTCCTGAAGTTCGTCACCGTGCACCGGGTCGAGAACGACAAGATCACGGTGTGGAAGGACTACTGGGATATGGGCGCCCTGGCCAACCATGCTCCCCCGACATGGCTTGAGGACTTCGCGAATGCCGACATGTCCTGGGTGTACGACGCAACCGGTGAGGTCTAACCGGGAGCATATGCTGGCGGTATGAGCGCTTCGCCGCTGCCGCCAGGGCCACCCCTGCCCAGGCTGGTGCAGGCCGGACTCATGCTGAGGTTCTGGCCGCGGTTCGTCGCGGGATGCCGACGTCGTTACGGCAAGGTTTTCACGCTGCGGATCGCCGGGATCGGAACGCTGGTCTACGTCGATGATCCAGCCGACCTCAAGACGGTCTTCGCAGGAGATCCGCGCATCTTCCATGCAGGCGAGGCGAACTCGATGCTGGCCGGGCTGCTCGGATCCAGCTCCGTGCTCGTCGTCGACGACGATGTGCACCGCGAACGGCGCAAGCTCGTGATGGCGCCGTTTCACCGTGACGCCGTGGCACGCCAAGCAGGGGTGATGGCCGAACTCGCGACCGAGAACATCACATCCTGGCCGATCGGTGCCGAGTTCGCGGTGGCACCGCACATGTCACGGCTCACGCTCGAGGTGATTCTGCGAACGGTCATCGGCGCGAGCGATCCAGTGCGGCTGGCCGAGTTACGCGCCGTCATGCCCAAACTGCTCACGTTGAGCGCCTGGCAGACGTTGGCGGTCGCCAACCCGAAGTTGCAGCGGCGCCGACCCTGGCGAGCGGTGCGCGGGCATATCGCCGAGGCCGATCGCCTGTTGTACGCCGAGATCGCCGACCGGCGGGCCGATCCCCACCTCGGCGAGCGCACCGATGCCCTGGCCGTGATGATCCGTTCGGGGGCGTTGACCGACCAGGAACTGCGCGATCAGCTCATGACGCTGTTGGTGGCGGGGCACGACACCACCGCCACCGCGTTGTCGTGGACGCTGGAGCGGCTCACCCGTCACCCCGATGTCCTGGCAAGGGCGGTGCGGGCGGCACACGCCAGCGCGGCAGGAGATCCCGCGGGCGACGAGTACCTCGACGCCGTGGGCAGAGAGGTCCTCCGAATCCGGCCGGTGGTCTTCGACGTCGGCCGGGTGCTGCAGGCACCGACGGTCATCGCCGGATATCGTTTGCCCGCAGGGGTGATGGTGGCCCCGGGTATCGGGCTCGTCCACGCCAACGCCGAGTTGTATCCCGATCCGGAGCGCTTCGATCCCGACCGCATGCTGGGCGCCACGCTCGGTCCGACCACGTGGCTACCGTTCGGTGGCGGCAACCGCCGCTGCCTCGGTGCGACCTTCGCGCTGGCCGAACTGCGGATCGTGTTGCGCGAGGTGCTTCGTCGAGTGGAGTTCGCGACGACGGCGGCGGCCGGCGAGCGGCAGCGCGTCAAGGCGGTGATCCTGGTACCGCACCGCGGTGCCCGCGTCACGGTTCGGGCGATCCACGAGGTCGGCTCAGTCCAGGCCGTAGACCCGTCGAGCGTTTGTGGACGCGATCAACTCAACCACCCGCATGGCATCGCCCAGTGACCACTCGTCGGCCCGCACGAACTCCGTGACCACGTCCCGGATGCCGTTGCGCCACAGGCGTGCACCGAGATAGTGCAGTTCCGGCGGGCCGTATCCGTCCGACGAGTACAGAATCTTGTGGAACGGGGCCAGCTCGAGCAGGCGGCCGATGAAGTCCCTGGCCCGCGCTCCGAGGAAATTGATCGACAGGCCGCCGTCGAGGTACACGTTGTTGAACGCCTGAGCCAGATAGCCCGCCTCGCGTTCGAACGGATAGCAGTGCAGCAGCATGACCGGGGTGTCGCCCGCTGCGCACAGGAAGTCGCGTAGGTGAAGCGGATTCGCGTGCGCCAGATCGCAGTCCCGGTCCCCGAACCCGACGTGAAACTGCAGTGGCTTGCCCAGCCGTAGGGCTTGATGCAGGCCAAAACGCAGTAGCACCCGGTCGGTGAGGCGGGCGCCACCCTCGTCGCGCCAGCGTGCGGCGGCCTCGCGCACGCTGGCCGCCGACGGATCCGACAGGTCTCCGACGAACCCGCCGCGGTAGGCCAGGATCGACTTCGTCGCGATCGCCGCCACGCCGCGCGTGTGCAGCAGTTCCTCGAACACCGCGGCGTAGTCACCGCTCATGTGGGCGGCGTCCTGCGCGAGCGTCTCGAGCCGCAGCACTTCGTGTGCGCGCCCACCCGAGACCTCCGACACCAGCACGGGTTCCGCGGGGCCCACCGAGAGTCCGGTGTCGACAAGCCAATCCGACACCCCCGCCGCGCCCAGGAACACGCGCGCCAACTCGAGGTCGTCGTACCCGCGGCGATGGTCCCAGTAGGTGTCCGCATCGACGTGGCGCGCCAGCCCCAGCAGAGGGGCGCAGTGGGCGCGCAGCGCGAATCCGAGCTGCGTGTCGAACGCGGACCCGCAGCCGGCGGTGGGATTGGCGTTGCCCTCGCTGAGGCCGCTCTCGAATCGGCTGCGGTCGCCGGGTTCCAGCCAGAAGCCGTGCACATGATGGTCGATCAACCGCAGGGATTCGATGTGGTCTGCCAGCACGTGATCAGATGAACGAATCATCTACACACTCCAGGACATCCGGAATCTGGCCGCCAGCTCGTCGTCGGTGAGGTCGGCGTATGTGTCGTGCTCATACCGCCGCACCGCGACGATCGCGTCAACCGCGGAGCTCCCGAGAATGCCTCGGACGAGCTCGGATCCGGCGAGTGCGTCGATCACCTCGATCTGATCACTAGGGAGCGCCGTCATGCCAACGGCTTCCCGCTCCGCCGCGCTCAGCAGCGACGGGTTGACGGTGACCTCGGGCGGCAGCGAGAGATTGCGCGCAATACCGTCGAGGGCGAGCCCGAGGATGGCTGCCGTGGCGAAGTACGGATTCGCCGACGGGTCGACGGCCTTCACCTCAACGTTGGCGCCATGGGGATTCGCATCACCACCGGCGACGAACCGCATGGCGGCTTCCCGGTTCTCGGTGCCCCAGCAGACGTGTGCCCCCGACCAGAGGCCTGGCCGCATCCGGAGGCCGGACAGGATCGAGCCACTCAGCACGCCCTGGGCGGCGGGCAGACCCGCCAGCAGCCCGGCGATTGCCGATGCACCGGCCGGCGTCATACCCCTTGGCCCAGCACCTCCCGAGAAGATGGGCACGCCGTCTGTGGTGAGCGAGAGATGTTGGTGAGCACCGGATCCGACGCTGCCGGCGAACGGAACCGGAGAGAGGCTGGCTCGCACACCGTACTTACGGGCCACTCGTCCGATCACGATACGCATCGCCACCAGTTGGTCGGCGGCCGCGACGGGCGCGAGCGGCGCCAGCGAGATCTCGAACTGATTGACGCCGTACTCGGGATGGAGTTGTTCGAGCACAATGCCAGACGCGGCGGCCGCCTCGATCACATCGCGGACGAAACCCTCGTGTTCCAGCACCCCGGCCAGGCCGTACTGCGCCCACATCGTGGACGGCAGCCGGGCACCGTCGGGCCCAACCAGGACGAATTCGATCTCGTGGCCGACGAGCGCTTCGAACCCGGCCGCGGTGAGTCGCTGCTGGACACGGTGCAGGGCGCCACGGCTGCACAGCGGATCTGGTGAGCCGTCCTGGTGGAAGAAATTCCCTGGCGCCCAGGCCAATCCGTTGCCGAGCACGCGCACGGCATCGGGATCGATGCGGACCCGCAGATCGCCGACCACGCCGATGGCGTCACCGGTGACCACGCCGAGCTGGTCTATCGCGAACACGTGCCACACGGGGCTCGCGCCGAGCCCGGGCTGCACGAATGCCGCCGATCGGGCCAACGGCACTGTCTTTGCGTGGATCAGGCCGGCGGGGTTGACCACCGTCCCTACCAGCGCGAGGACTCCGTCGGCTGCAAGCTGCGCGATGGCCGCCATGGCAGCCATTCTGCACCGCCGCCGGTTGAGCTACAGCGTGATCTTGCAGCTCTGACCGATATCCAGCGTGCGCAGCATCCGGCCCATGCCCAGCCACATCGCGCACGACAGGGCCAGATCGGTGATCAGTTCGTCGCTGAAGTGCTGGTGAGCGCGGTCCCAGAAGTCCTCATCGTCGCGCAGACCGGTGTGATCAGAGGCGAAGCGCTCGGCGAACTCGGCGGCGACGCGCTCGGCGTCGCTGTACCCGGGCCAGGTTCGCCACACTCCGGCGTTGTCGTACAGATCCTCGTCGACACCCGCGGCGATGCCCTCGGAGTCCCGGGTGTTCTGGCAGACGACGCATTCGTTGTTCAGCGCGATGACCATGCGCGCGAGCTCACGCACCCGCATGGGCAACCGATTCTGGTTGTAGACAGCGTGTGTGTAACCGGCCATCGCGGTACCGATGTCAGGTGAGCGCGTCACCCATGCCACTGCGTCGTCGTCGGCGAAGTCTCCGATTCGGCTCATGGCGAAAGAGTACGCCCGATGGCCTATTTCTGGAACACGTTCTAGTTATTTCTCCTCAGCGCGCCGTGGTCAACTCTCTGCGGTCGTCGGTCCAGTCGCGTTGTAGCAGCATGCGATGGGCGATGTGCTCCAGTGCGGCGTCCACCGCGTCGCGATCCGGTATGCCCTCGAAGGTCGGCGACTGGGCGAGTTTGTCGACGATGCGTCCGACGATTCCCGCCGACAACGCCTCCACGTGTTTCGCGCCAGCCTGCGTGAGCCACAACTTGCCACCCGTACCGAGCGCCAGCCCATCGTGGATGACGCCCTCGAACGTGGGCTCGATGACCTCGAGGGGCACCCGGAGCCGTTCGGCGATATCGCTCAGGGTCGCCGATCCGAAGACCTGGTTCTGTCGATAGATCTGCAGCAGGGCCCACAGTTGTGCGACGTCGAGTTCGCATCCGGGCTCACGGGCCAGGCTGCGCAGACGGATCTCGGGCGAGTCGCGGAACATCCGCCCGACCGCGACTTCGAGGATCTTCTCCGGCGAGTCGGCGCCTGGCATGCCGAAGCCCTCACCGAGGTCAGTCGCCGCCGCGGCCTCCATCTCCCGCAGCGGGATCTCCTTGAGGAACAGCGAGACGATGAATCCGACGACGGCCACCGGCGCCGCGCACAGGAACACCGTGCCCAGCGCGTTGGCGTAGGCCTCGACGATGGGCGCAGCCATCTCCGGCGGGAGCGCGTGCAGCGCCTTCGGCGACTCCGCCGCGGCCTGTGGCGCGCCGCCCGCGACCAGTGCCGGGCCGATCCGGCTCGCCAGGAAGTTGGCGAACAGGGAGCCGAATATCGCTGCGCCGAAAGAGCTTCCGATGGTGCGGAAGAACGTGACACCCGACGTCGCGACACCAAGATCGGTGAAGGTTGACGTACTCTGCACCACCAGCACGAGCACCTGCATGCACAGGCCGATACCGGTGCCAAGCGCGAACAGGTACAGCGACTGCTGCCAGGCCGGCGTCGTCGCGTTCATCTGGGACAGCAGCACGAATGCCACCGCCATGATGGCCGTTCCCGCCACCGGGAACACCTTGTACCTGCCGGTCCGACCGACGATGTTGCCGCTGCCGATCGATGTCAGCAGCATCCCGACCACCATCGGCAGGGTGCGCAGACCCGACTCGGTCGCCGATACCCCGTCGACGAACTGCATGAAGGTCGGCAGGAAGGTCAGCGCACCGAGCATCGCGAAACCGACGATGAACGCGAGAATGCAGCAGACCGTGAAGACCGGGCTGCCGAACAGGCGGATGGGCAGGATCGGCTCGGGTGTGCGCATCTCAACCCGGACGAAGACGGCCAGCGCGACGATGGAGCCGGCGAACAGGCCGATGATCACCGGAGAGGTCCAGGCGTACTCACCGCCACCCCAGCTGGTGGCCAACGTGAGCCCCGAGGCGGCGATCCCGATGAGGACGATGCCCGCGTAGTCGATCACCGGCTTGGCGGCCTTCGCCAGCGACGGAATCGCCAGCGCGCCGACAATGAGGACGACGATCGCCACCGGAACGTTGATCCAGAAGGCCCAGCGCCAGGTCAGATGGTCGGTGAAGAACCCGCCGAGCAGCGGGCCGATCACGGTGGTGACGCCGAAAACCGCGCCGAGTGCACCCTGGTAGCGACCACGATCGCGTAGCGGGATGACCTCGCCGATCACCGCCATCGCGGTCACCATGATGGCGCCGCCGCCGATACCCTGCAGCGCACGCGCGGCGACGAGCATCGACATCGACCCGGCCAGTCCGCACAGCACCGAGCCGACCAGGAAGCACACCACCGAGACCTCGAAGACGATCTTGCGACCGAACAAGTCGCCGAGCTTTCCGACGACGACGGTGGCGATGGTCGAGGCGAGCAGGTAGCTGGTCACCACCCACGCTTGATGGCCGGCGCCGCCGAGATCGGCGACTACGGTCGGAAGTGCGGTGGCGACGATCGTCTGGTCCAGTGCCGCGAGCAGCATGCCGAGCAGGACCGCGACGAATATGAGGTTGCGTCGCTGCGGACTGAGGAGCGCGGCCGCGGACTCGGGGTCCGCGACCGCACTCGGTGCGGAACTCGTCATGAAAGCCTCTCGAACGTCGTTGCTGGCGCTCAGAGCGCCCACCACGATATCGTTAGATAGGCTACAAAAGTTACAGCGCTACTTCGGCGGACGTGAGACGCACTGCGCCGAGTACAGCTCCACACCGAGCTTGTCCATCAGCTCTAGCTGGGTCTCGAGGTAATCGACGTGACTCTCCTCGTCGGCGACAATCGACTCGAAGAGGTTCGCAGTGGTGGGGTCTTCCTTGGAGCGGCACAGCGTGATCGCGGGCTTGAGGCGCTCAAGGACCTCGTACTCGATCGCCAGGTCGGCCTCGAACTGCTCGCGGAGCGTCTGCCCGACCCGCAGCGAGAAGAGCCGCTGGTAGTTCGGCAGCCCATCGAGAAGCAGAATTCGATCGGTAATCGCCTCGGCGTGACGCATTTCATCGAATGATTCCGCGCGGGTATGACTCGCTAATTCGGTGAAGCCCCAATTGTCCTGCATCTTGGAATGCAGAAAGTATTGATTGATGGCGGTGAGTTCGCTCGTCAATTGCTCATTGAGCAGTTTCAGAATTTCTGGATCGCCTTGCATGATCGCTCCTTGGGCAGCGGACTGGCCGACCGCGTGTCATGGGTTGTTCGTGGCTGTCGAACACTCCCCAACTTAGTCCAGGAGGCCGTCGTCGGCGATCGAAACTTGGCACCCCTCGGCGTGTCCGGTCCCCCGTTTACCCATGTCTTTGGTGAGGCGAACCTTATCTGGCCACCTATGATGGACTGGCTGCCCTTAGTAAGGTTAGACTGCACTAACATACTGGCAGCGGGGCTCCGCCGTACGGCTGAGCGCCTTCGATTACGAGGCGGAAGTGATGAGCGATCAGCGTATTCAATCGCTCATTTCGGCTGCGACTCGTCGACCCGAAGGCGTTCGTGAATCGACGAATTACCGTGCCGGCCACAATCCCGCCCCGTCCCATTCCCGGCTAATTGTCTCGACCTCAATTCACCGGGTTGAACCAACGGTCAGCCATTCGGGGGCGAGCCCCGCAGCGATCGCATTTCTGCGTTACGCGCCGAAAGCCGCACTCGCGTGATTGCCGTACCGGGGCGGGTGCTCTGATGTTCGTCTGCCTCTGTAACGGTGTGACCAGTCAGGTGGTCGCCGACCTCGCCGCATCCGGCGCGTGCACCTCCAAGCAGATCGCCGAGGCGTGCGGTGCGGGTTCCGACTGCGGGCGCTGCCGCCGTACCGTCCGCGCCATCATTGATGCAGTTCAGGTGCAGGGCTGTCCCAGGCAGGCCGCGTTGGCCTGCTCCCGCCGCGCAGTCGGGTAGGTCAGTCCGAGCCCTTGCGCCGGCCGGAGAACTCCGATAGCGCATCGACGTTGGCGGATGCGCCGAGCAAGACCTCGAACAACGCGTACTCGCGTGCCGCTGCTGCGGTGATCTCGGCGCGAGTGGGGTCAACGATCGTCTGCTTCACCGCCATGAGGCTGGGAATCGACCGGGAGGCAAGGACTTCCGCGTGCCTGCCCGCCTCGCCCAGTAGATCGTCGGGCTCGCACACCTTCCACGCGAGCCCCATCCGCAGGGCCTCCTCCGCGTGCACCCATTCCGAGGACATCAACATCCAGGCCGCGTTCTGCCTGCCGATCAGCTGCGGCAGCAGATATGACGACGCCGCCTCCGGTGCCACGCCGAGGCTGGTGAACGGGCACTTGAGGCGTGCGGTCGAGGACATGAAGACGAGGTCCGCGTAGCCGAGGATCGTCGCCCCGATACCGACGCCGAGACCATTGACCGCCAGGATCAGCGGCTTGCGCAGCGCCGTGAGCGTCCTGATCAGCCCCGGAAACCCATGCTCGCCCTGCTGGAAGTCCGGGTCGGTGATTCGCGCCTGCATCTCGAGCAGGTCGTTGCCTGCGGAGAACGCCCGGCCGGCGCCGGTCAACAGGATCACCGCGACCGACGGATCCTCGTCGGCCGCCAGCAACGCGATGGTGGTCGCGTCGTAGAGCGCCTCGTTGAAGGCGTTGAGCGCCTCGGGCCGATTCAGGGTCAGGGTGCGGACGCCGTTGGCGTCACCGGTCTGCACGAGCACGTCTGAAGCGTAAGGGTCAACCATTGCTGTAGACCCGCGTGGGTGCGATCAAGACGACGGTGCGTCGCTGTTCGGCCATCACCCTGTCGTACTCGTTCCAGTCGTCGTGCGTGCCGCCCGCGGCGGTGAAGACGTCGCGCAGCAGCACGCGCAGACCGTCGTCGGTCAACCACGGTCTCGGGTCGTCGGGGCCGGCGAGTTCGGCGGTGCCCTCGACGGTCGCCCAACGCCAGCCGTCGCGGAACGTCACGGCAAGCTGCGGTCGCGACCGCAGATTGGCGAGCTTGACCCGGCCGTAGGTGACGAACGCCAGGCTGGGCTGGCCCGTCGTGGGATGAGTCAGGACCCCTGCGTTGATGAGTGAGGACTGGATGGTCTGGTCAGCCCGCAGCGTCGCCACGACGGCAAGACCCTGGTCGGCGGCTGCGAGCGCGACGGCGTCGGAAAGCGTTGTCATGTAACGACCTCTGGGGCGAAGGGGCTGCGCAGGAGGTAGCGGCTGGTGGGCACGCAGTCGACCTGCTCGTTGGCCCCGAACGCCGACGTGCTCGCCACCATCCGGTTCATCCGGTCACCGAGATCGGCGTCGTCGGCCGCGCCGAAGAACGCGTGCAGATCCCTGGTGGCCTCGATCGGAAAGTTCTCCTCCACGATGGCGGAGACGAGCGGCGCACCGGGAGTGAGCGCCCGCACGACGGTGTTCTGGGTGTAGCCGAAGGTGGACTGCGTCGCGATCGCGACCGGGGTGTGATCGACATGCCAACGGGTGAGCCAGGTTTGCGGGTCGAGGTGCTCCGGACGTCGCAACAGCGCCACATTGGCCAGCCCCTCGGTCCGCGCTCCGATGACGTCCGGAGGAGGCATTGGCACCGACTCAGTCACCAGATAGGCGGCACTGAGCTCGCACTCGCGCTCGAGCAGGGACAGCGCCGTTCGGGACGCCTCGCCGTAGTACTGCTGCGTCCACAGGCTCACGACCGCGACGACGGGCGGGTCGAGCGTCGTCAGCGTCATCAACGAATCCCGCACCGCGCCGTCGCGCACATTCACCGCGACACCCGGCAGACCGAGGGACAGCAGCTCCTCCCCGACCTGCGAACGCAATCTCGTGCACCACGACTCATCGGCCACCGAACGGCGAAGTGTGACCATCAACTTTTCCACTCGTTGAACCTACCCAGACGTGGCACCCGGATCGCAGCGTCTCGGTGGAGTAGAAATGGTCTCGTGATCAAGGGCCTGGCCCGGAGGCAGTACCTGACGGACCCCGGCGCGGTGATCCGCAGTCTGCTGGGTGTCCTCGTGGTGGCCGCAGTCGGTCTGTCCACAGTGGGTGCCGCCGGGGCAACGGCCGCCGCCGGCGCGGCTGCGATCGCCGGTGCGACCGCGCTTCGGGACAGCCCACGCGGCAGGATCCCGATGGTCATCGGCGTCTCGCTCGCGTTGGGCGTCGCGGTGCTGCTTGGTGCAGCGACATCGGCGCACTCGGTGCTGTTCGCGGTCGTCGTCGCCGTGTGGTGCTTCTGGGCCGGCATGACGTGGGCCGCAGGCTCGAACCCGGGGCTGATCGCGGCTGCGGCGAGCGGCCTTCTGGTCATCTCGCCGCCGATCACACCGTCCTGGACGGCAATGGGAGGCACCGCCGCTCTCGCCGTGGCGGGGGGCGTGGCGCAGGCCGCGCTCATCGCGATCTGGCCGAGACGGCGATGGCGGATCCAGCGCGAGGCGCTGACTCGCGCGTATGTGTCCCTGGCGGTCGACGCTCGCCGCCTCGCCGAGGACCCCACAGCCCAGTTCACCGAGGAACCACTGCAGGGTTTGCGCGATGCGTTCGCCCTCACCGACAGGCAGGCCAGCCACCACCCGGTTGCGTACCGCGCCTGGTACCGGTTGCCCGAACGGATCGCGGCGACCATGACAGCGATCGCTCGACGGACGACGGATGGCGACGCCCGAACTCGGATCCTGACGGCCGCCGGTGAGGTGTTGGACGCCGTCGCGCGGCCCAAGCAGATCGGCTCTGCCGAGGACGCCATCACTAGGTTTGAGTCAGTGGCCGCCGAGACGGGTGAGTCTGAACCGATACTCGTGGAACGACTCTCCGACCAACTGCGCGAGGCCGCGACACTTCGATTCAACGAGTTCGGGCCGCGACCCAACGAGCTGGCGCAGTTGCCGCGCTCGCACTTCTTCGGGGTGCTCGCCAACACGATCGCCATGGCCCGGGGACAGCTCACCAAGGAGTCACCGGTACTGCGGCACGCCGTACGCCTCGCGGTGGCCGCCGGTTGCGGCGTCGCGATCGCGCGTTTCGCGGAGGTGGCGCATGGTTATTGGATCCCGCTGACCGTGGTGATGGTGCTGCGCCCCGAGACCGCGCACACCTACACGCGCTGTGTGGGACGCGTCGGCGGCAACGTGATCGGCGTCGTGGTCGCCACGGTCATCGCCCTGATGTTGCATCCGACCGGGATGGCCGCAGCCACGCTTGCGGTGGCCCTGCTCGGCGTCGCCTACCTGGTATCGGCAATCGGCTATCTGGCGGTGAGCGCGGCACTGGCCGCCGCCATCGTGTTCCTCATCGACATCGCCGGGGTGGACGGGCTTGCCTCGGTCAGCGACCGCGTCGCCGCGACATTGATCGGCGGCATGCTGGCGGTGCTCGCGCACGTGGTGCTGCCGGATCAGGCCGCCGTCCGGCTGCAGCAGCGGGCCAGCGAACTACTCAAGGCCGAGATCGATTACGCGGCAACGGTGATCGGGGCATCGGTGCACGATGGGTCCGATGCCGTCGTTGCGGCGGCGTGGGAGCGCGCATACCGGGCCAGGGCTGCGTTCGAGGCTGCGGCGGCCGTCGGCGCCATGGACGAGCGGCACCTGCGCAGGTGGCTGCGTGAGTATCGCGCCGGGCTCAACGCCGTGACTGCGGCGTGCGCAGCGCTCGAGGAGAGCCTGCCCCCGCATCGTCCCGCCGAGTTCAGTCACGACCTGATCAACACCGTGGACGAGTATGTCGCTGCCCTGCGCGGCGACCCGCAGACCGCGGGTTCGACGTGGACGGTCGATGTCGCCGCGCTGACGGTGGCCACCGATCGTGCGCGTGCCGAGCTAGCGGCCGCCGATGATGCGTGGGCACGGATTCTGGCGGCCGAGATCGAGACCGTGACCGATCAACTGGTGGTGATCGCGGCGAGTACGCCCAGCGCGCCCTGATCGCGCGGGGACAGCGGTCAGCGGGCCCACTTCGGCGTGATGAAAAGCCCCTCGGCCTCCACGGTGACGCCGTCGGCGTCCGAGAGCTGGCCGACTGCGTAGGTCTTGATGCCCTCTGTGCGAACGATTCTCGCCTCGGCGTGCAGATCGCCGAGTGGGGTGGTGCGGAGGTAGCGCATCGAGATGGTGCCGGTGAGGCGCGGCGATGCCCCGTCGCTGGCCGCCTCACCCAGCAGGTGGTCGAGGACCAGTGCCGAGATCCCGCCGTGGACATGCCCGGGCGGGCCCTCGTAGGGGCCGCCCAGGTGGAAGTCGCAGAACACCGAACCGTCGGATGCGCGGTGAATCACCAGCGGCGGCGCGATCGGATTACGCAGCCCGATCACCGGGTTCCCCCAGGGCATCAGGCCATTCTCCGAAATCCGCACACCGTAGGGGCCGTCGATCTGGCGGTCGCGCAGCCTGGCGGTGGCCGCCTCGATCTCGGCCTTCGCGGTCGCGACGGTATCGGCGTCGACCTCGGTGCGAATGGTGGCGTCGATGAGCTCGCGGACCGACTCGGCCAGTGGTCCATAGATACCGCGGAGGCGTTCGACCTCTGCCGCACTGAGGTTGTCAACGGTGAACTCAACCATGGCTGCACTAGAACACGTTCTAGCAGTGGTGTCGAATCACGGCTGCGCGACCGGCATGCGGCTGGATGCCGAGGCGAATCCCAGCCAGGTGTGCCGGTTACCCGCCCAGCACCACCCCACCTTCGGCGCATGACGCCGGACGGCGCCGTCGCGACCGGTGCCGTTGCTGATCCAGATCGCCGGCGTTCGGGTGTCGAGTGCGCCGGTGGGCTTGCGCTTGCGTGAGCCGATGGTCATGTAGCAGTGCCCGCGCTCAAGGACATCGGGGCGCTGCAGCAGCCAGTGCAGGCCCTCGGTCAGCGTGAGGGCGGTCCGGCCTGCCGAGGCGATGGCGGGTGCCGCCTCGTCCGGGCTCCAGTTGGCCATGTCATCGCCCCGATCGAGATCGTCGACCAGATACAGCGGCGAATCAGGTAGCGGCGCCACCGAGGTGAACTCGTCGACATCGGTCATGTCGGCGACCACGAACCCAGGCTTATCGTCGTGGCGCACCAGCGGCGCGAGGGCCGAGGCTGGCACCAGATCGGGGTGTACGACGAGTAGCGGCGCCCGTCCCCCAACGGGTTTGGCAGCGGCGCGCAGCCGGTCCGCCGACCATCCCATGAGGCGGTGCACCCCGAGATCAATGAGTCGATTCGCTTGAGTCGGCAGGTCCGGCAGGGTTGCTCGCACGGTGATCACCAGCCCGCAACGAAGCGAGACCGCGACGAAGTTCCCTCGCCTTCTCTCGTGTGCGGTGAGCGGTGAGTGCTGCGTCACAGCGTGGCGCGACCGGTGGCCGAGATCATCCGCTAGTTCGTGGACAGATGTCTACGAACTTGCCTACGCTCATCCCATGGCCGCACGAACGCACAGCGTGGACCCCCGCGCTGAACGCGTCCGCACCCTGTTGCGGGACGCGGCGTTCGTATTGGCCCATGAACGACCCGTCGACCAGATCACCGTCGCCGATCTGGTGGCGCGTGCCGGGGTCAGCAGGCAGGTCTTCTACCAGCACTTCACCGACCGCGACGATGCGGTCGCCTCGGCGTTCACCGTGACCTTCGCGGCCGCGACCGCCGATATCGACGGCGAGCCTCGGTCACGGATCCTGCGGATCTTCGACCTGGCCGCCGAACACCGCGCGATGTATCACAACGTCGTGCCCAGCGCGGTGACACAACGGGTGGTGGCGGCATTCCGCGCCGAACTCCTGCCCGCCTGCGAGGAGCTGGCCCGCCAGGGCATGCCCGTCGTCGGCTCCATTCCGGGTCTCTCGCCGGAGGCGGTCAGTCGATTCCTCGTCGGCGGCTTCCAGGAGGTTCTGCGGTCCTGGATGGAGGAGTCTCCGGGCTCCGAGCACACCACCGATCTCCGCGGCAGGGTGACCGCTGCGCTCGACACCGTCGACGCACTGCTCACTCGCGCCGCCACCATGAACTGACGAAAGGTCCATCGTGGGCAAGCACCGCACTCCCCCGCGCCCTGCCGCCGAAACGGCGACCGGGACATCTCCGTCGCGTACCGACGTCCGCAACGTGGCGTTGGTCATGGCGGCGCTGGCGGCCGTCGTCATCGCCATGATCGCCAGCTACTCAGGCGCTTTCGCCAAGCCGACGCTGCACCATCTGTCCGTCGCGGTGGCCGCCCCACAGCAGGTCGTCGACGGCATCCGGGCTCAGGACACCCTCGAGGTCACGCCGGTGACCGATGCGACTGCCGCACGCGACGCGGTCTACGAGCGCACGGCGGATGCGGCATTCGTGGTGAACCCGGACGGGCACATGGACGTCTACGTCGCGGGCGGAGGCGGTCGCAGCGTCGCCAACGCCGCGGAGACCGTCGGTCGGGGCATCGCCCAGAAGGCCGGTCTCACCGCGAGCGTCACCGACGTCGCTCCCAGCACGACCGCCGACCCGCAGGGCACAGTTGTGTTCTACGCCGTCATCTTCCTGTCGATCGGCGCGTCGGTGGGTGCCACGCTGCTCGGCCGCATGATGGGCGGTGTGCACGCGCCGTCAACGCTGGTGTGGCGCACACTCAGCCTCGTCGCGTTCGCGGCGTTGCTCGCCGGGGGTGTCACGCTCTACACCGACGTCGTACTCGGCGCGCTCACCGGGCACACCTGGTCGGTGTTCGGTGCACTGTTCCTCTACGCCATGGCCGTCGGCGGCGCCGTCACCGGTGTCGCAGCCGCATTCGGGACGGTTGCATCCGCCGTGCTGACGATGTTCCTGGTGATCGTCGGCAACGCAGCGGCAGCGGGCCCCGTCGGCAAGCCGCTGCTGTCGGGCTTCTACACCGCGCTCAACGCCGTCGTGCCGCAGGGCTCCGGAGTCGCACTGTTGCGCAGCGTCCAGTACTTCGGCGGCAACGGCGCGATGACACCGCTGGTCACGCTCCTTTGCTGGGCAGCCGTCGGATGCCTGCTCGCCGGCGGTTCCGCCGTAGTCCGATCGGGCGCGCTGCGGTCAGCGCTGAATTATCGTGCGACTCATGACGATCACAGCAGCACCGATCGAGATGGAGCCGTACTACGACCTCGGGTCGCATCACCGACCGGTTGACACCACCTCACCCGAGGCGCAGGTGTGGTTCGACCGCGGCATGGTCTGGGCGTACGCGTTCAACCACGAGGAGTCGATCCGGTGTTTCGAGCGTGCCCTGGCGCTGGACCCCGGCCTGGCCATTGCGCGCTGGGGCATCGCGTATGCGGTCGGCCCGAACTACAACAAGGCCTGGGAGGCCTTCGACCCCGTCGACCTGGCCGACTCGTTGGCCCGGGCACGCGACGAGCTGGATCAGGCCAGCAGGGGCCGGGCCACAGCGCTCGAACTCGAGCTGATCGAGGCGCTGTCGGCCCGCTTCCCCACCGCTGATCCCGCCGACGCCGCCGCGCTCACCGCGGGGCACGCCGGCTACGCCGAGGCCATGGTGACGCTGGCTGCGGCCCATCCCGACGACATCGACGTCCAGACGCTAGCGGCCGACGCACTGCTCAACGTCACCGCATGGGCGTTGTGGGACACCGGGACCGGCGATCCCGCCCCGGGTTCCCGGGTGGTCGAGGCGGTACGGATCCTGGACGCTGCGCTTGCCACCCCGGCAGGTCGCGAACATCCCGGCATCCTGCATCTCTACCTGCACGCGATGGAGATGTCGGCGCACCCGGAGCACGCGCTACCCGCCGCCGACCTGCTGCGCGGTCTGGTCCCCGACGCGGGTCATCTGCAGCACATGCCGAGCCACATCGACGTGCTGTGCGGCGACTATCGCAGCTCGATCATCGCGAATCAGATTGCAGTGAAAGCGGATCGGCGGTTCGTCGAACGGGAGGGGCCGCTGAACTTCTACTCGCTGTACCGCGCACACGATCTTCACTTCGTGGTCTACTCGGCGATGTTCGAGGGTCAGTTCCGGCTCGCCCTGCAGGCCGCCGACGAACTCGCGGCACAGCTGACGCCTGAGCTGCTGGCCGTCGAGTCACCGCCGATGGCCGACTGGCTGGAGGCATTCGTGGGATTGCGGATTCACGTTCTGGTTCGGTTCGGCAAGTGGGACGAGCTGATCGCCGAACCCCTCCCCCTCGACGAGGCCCTGTACTGCACCACCACCGCGATCGTCCGGTACGGCCGCGGCGTCGCCCACGCCGCCAAGGGGGACATGGCCAAGGCGTGGGCCGAACGGGAGGCCTTCGCCGCCGCCTATGCGCGTGTCCCGGACAGCCGTTACCTGTTCAACAACACCAGCCGGGACATCCTGGCGGTCGCCGCGGCCATGCTGGACGGTGAGATCGCCTACCGGGAAGGCGATTTCGATGCGGCGTTCGCGTCATTGCGCCGGGCCACAGCGCTCGACGACCACCTCCCGTACGACGAACCGTGGGGCTGGATGACCCCAACGAGACATGCCCTCGGCGCGCTGCTTCTCGAGCAGGGGCACGTCGAGGAGGCCGCCCGCGTCTACGCCGAGGATCTCGGGCTGGATCCGACGCTGGCGCGGTGCTGTCAGCACCCGGGCAACGTGTGGAGCCTGCACGGCTACCACGAATGCCTGCGACGGCTGGGCCGCGACGACGAGGCGATCATCATCGAACGGCAGCTTGAGGTGGCGGCCGCTCGCGCCGACACGCCGATCCGGGCCTCGTGCGCCTGCCGGCTGGAAGTCGCCGACGGCTGCTGCTGAGCCCTCGCCGGCCCGAGTGCCCGCGTAGACTCACCCGCTGTGGCCATCGGCGATGACGATCTCAAGCGGCTGCGACGCTGTGTCGATCTCGCCCGCATCGCCCTTGAGGCGGGCGACGAACCGTTCGGCTCGATTCTGGTGGACGCCGAGGGGCGAATCCTCTTCGAGGATCACAACCGGGTGCAGGGCGGTGACGCCACCCGCCACCCCGAGTTCGAGATCGCCCGCTGGGCGGCAAGCCACCTGACCCCGACACAGCGGGCGAGCGCGACCGTCTACACCTCAGGTGAACACTGCCCGATGTGCTCGGCCGCGCACGCCTGGGTGGGCCTCGGACGCATCGTCTACGCGACCGGCTCGGCGCAGCTCACCCAGTGGCTCGCCGAGTGGGGATCGGATCCGTCCCCCGTTGCACCGCTGCCGATTTCGGCGGTGGCCCCAGGCGTGGTCGCCGAAGGCCCGGTCGCCGAGTACGCCGCGGAGATGAAGTCCCTGTATGCGGCGAAGTTCGCGCGATGACAGGGTCTTCGCGCGAGCGCTCATCCGCTACGGGGCCGGGGTGGGTCGAGCACGCGATCTGGTGGCAGGTCTATCCACTGGGCTTCGTCGGCGCCTTCCCCGCTGATCAGCCGCCAACGCCCGACGAGCACCGGCTACGCCGCGTCGTCGACTGGTACGACCATGCCCTGGAGCTGGGAGCCTCCGGTATCGCGCTTGGCCCGATCTTCGCCTCGCGCACGCACGGCTATGACACCACCGACCACTACCGGATCGACCCCCGCCTCGGCGATGACGCCGACTTCGACTACCTCGTCACCGAGGCGCACCGACGCGGCCTGCGGATCCTGCTCGACGGCGTGTTCAACCATGTCGGCACCGACTTCACCCGCTACCAGGATGCCGTCAGCGGCGGGGACGGCGCGTGGTTCCGCAAGCGGCGCAACGACTTCGTCACCTTCGAGGGTCACGATGGTCTGATCACGCTCAATCACGACAACCCGGAGGTCACCGACTACGTCGTCGACGTCATGTCGCACTGGTTGCGCCGCGGCGCCGACGGCTGGCGACTGGATGCGGCCTATGCGGTGCCCGATGCATTCTGGGCGCGCGTGCTGCCGCGGGTTCGCGCGGAGTTCGGTGACGCCTGGTTCGTGGGCGAGGTCATTCACGGTGACTACGCCGGTACCGTCTCGGCGGCGACGTTCGACTCGGTCACGCAGTACGAGCTGTGGAAGGCGATCTGGAGCAGCCTGAACGACGCCAACTTCCACGAACTCGACCACGCCCTGCGTCGGCACGCCGAGTTCCTCGACACCTTCGTTCCCATGACGTTCATCGGCAACCACGACGTCACCCGCATCGCCAGCCAGGTCGAGGACCCGCGCCACGCCGCACACGCCCTGGTCGTACTTCTCACCACCGGTGGCACACCGAGCATCTACGCGGGCGACGAGTGGGGCTACCGCGGTGTCAAGGAGGAGCGGTTCGGCGGTGACGACGCCGTACGCCCGGAGTTCCCCGCACGCCCGCAGGACGCAGAGCACCTGGGCGAGGACGCCTTCCGCTTGCACCAGCACCTCATCGGCCTGCGCCGCAGACATCCGTGGTTGCACAAGGCGCGAACAACGGCCCTGTCGCTGACCAACAGCCGATACGTGTACCGGACGAGTTCGGCGGCCGAATCGCTGGTGGTGGCATTGAACCTCGACGACGCACCCCTGCAGATGTCGCTGTCGGAGATCGGCCTTGGCAGTGCCCGCATCCTCGCCGGCTCCGGCGCACCTCCCGAGGACATCGTCGAGTCGCTCGACGTCGAACCGCACGGGTGGGCGATCCTGGCCCCCTGATGCGACATCACAGTATTGACGATGTTCGCGGGTTCTCGCCGACTTAGGCCAGATCAGGGGATCTTGCGAGCTAGTGTTTGCAATCGATGACAACCTCGAACGACGATGTCCACCAGATCGAGACACCCGACTCGACCACCACCGCGAAGCGGAGTCGTCGCCGGCTGTTGTCGAGGGTGAGCATTCAGTCCAAGCTCCTCGTCATGCTCCTGGTGACGAGCGTCCTGTCGGCCGCCGTCGTGGGGGCCATCGGCTACCAGTCGGGCCGTAATTCCTTGCGTGCTGCGGTCTTCGACAACTTGACCGAGACCCGGCAAGCCCAGAGTCGGCAACTGAAGGCATCTATTCAGGACCTGAAGGACTCGCTGGTGGTCTACTCACGCGGCTCCACCGCGACTCAGGCCATCGAGGCGTTCACGAGGGGATTCGACCAACTCGGTGCGGCCCCCATCAATCCGGCACAGCAGCAGTCGCTCGTCGACTACTACACCAACCAGTTCGTGAAGGACAAGAAGGTCGAGACCGGCGACGAGTTGGACGTCGACGCACTGGTGCCGACCTCGAACGCGCAGCGCTACCTCCAGGCCCTCTACACCGCACCGTTCTCGGACTGGGAGGACGCCATCAACTTCGACGACGCCCGCGACGGCAGCGCGTGGTCTGCCGCCAACGCCCAGTTCAACGACTTCTTCCGCGAGATCGTCACGCGGTTCGAATTCGAGGACGCGCTACTGCTCGACACCCGGGGCAATGTCGTCTACAGCGCCTACAAGGCGGTGGATCTCGGCACGAATGTCTACACCGGTCCGTTCAAGGGCGGCAACCTCACCGCGGCATACCGGGACGCGCTCGACTCGAACATCGTCGACCACGTCAGCATCACCGACTTCGGCGACTATCCACCGGCCGACGAGCCGACGGCATGGTTCACCTCACCCGTCGGTCCACAGGGCAATGTCGAGGGCGTACTGGCTCTGCAGTTTCCGATCTCGAAGATCAATCGTCTGATGACGATGGACCGGCGCTGGGAGGAGTCGGGCATGGGCAAGACTGGTGAGACGTTCATCGTCGGGCCCGATGATCTGATGAGATCTGACTCCCGGTTGTTCATCGAGGATCCCGAGGCCTACAAGCGCGACGTGGTCGATGCGGGCACCGCACCCGACATCGCCGAGGAAGCGATCAACAGAGGCGGCACCACGCTGGTTCAGCCGGTGCCCACCGAAGCGACCCAACTGGCGCAGCGGGGGCAACGCGGCACGTTGATCGCCGAGGACTACCTCGGCCACGAGACCCTGCAAGCCTATGCACCCGCCGACATTCCCGGACTGCGCTGGAACGTCATCGCCAAGATCGACACCGCGGAGGCGTTCGCGCCGGTCTCGGCGTTCACCCGCAAGCTGGTGTTGTCCACCGTGGCCATGATCTTCGCGGTGTGCATCGCGTCGATGCTGCTCGCGCGGTTGTTCGTGCGTCCGATCCGCCGTCTCGAGAGCGGCGCGCAGCAGATCAGCTCAGGTGACTACGGGGCAACGGTTCCGGTGACGTCCCGCGACGAGTTCGGCGACCTGACTCACGCTTTCAACGATATGAGCCGCAATCTCGCGATCAAGGAGGATCTGCTCAACGAGCAACGCCGCGAGAACGACCGGCTGCTGCTGTCGTTGATGCCCGAGAATGTCGTCGCGCGGTATCGCGATGGTGAGGAGACCATCTCGCAGGACCACCAGGACGTAACGGTGCTCTTCGCCGACATCGTCGGACTCGACGAGCTGTCGGCAGACCTGACGTCTGACGAGTCCCTGGCCATCGTGAACCGGCTCGTTCGCCAGTTCGACTCCGCCGCGGAGACCCTTGGCATCGAACGGGTCCGGACGTTGCACAACGGCTACCTGGCGAGCTGCGGGCTCAACGTGCCACGCATCGACAATGTGCGGCGCACGGTCGACTTCGCCATCGAGATGCAGCGGATCGTCGACCGGTTCAACGGTGAGTCGGGCCATGGATTGAAGCTGCGCGCCGGTATCGACACCGGCACCGTGAGCAGTGGGCTGGTCGGTCGGTCCAGCCTTGCCTACGACATGTGGGGCGCGGCAGTCGATCTCGCCTATCAGGTGCAGAGTGGAGCGGCTCAGCCCGGCGTGTATGTCACATCGGATGTCTACGACGCGATGCGCGACAGCCGCAGCTTCGCAGCTGCGGGTGAGGTCACCGTCGCCGGTGAGACCCAACGGATCTGGCGACTCACGGAGCGCCACCAGTGACCAGCGTCGTGGATGCCTCCTGGTTCTACTGGGCTTTGGGTGTGGCGATCGGCCTGCCGATCGCGTTGGTACTGCTCACCGAAGTGCGCGCGGCACTCACCCGCCGCGGCAGCGCGCTGGCCAAACCCGTCGGTTTGGTACGCAACTACATCCTGCCGCTCGCGGCGCTGCTGACGCTCCTCGTGAAGGCGACCGAGGTGTCGGCCGAAGCCACCCCGGTGCGCATCGTCTCCACGGTGCTGGGCTTCGTGGTGCTCGTGCTGGTGCTGTCCGGGCTCAACGCCACACTGTTCCAGGGCGCACCGGAGGGGTCCTGGCGCAAACGGATTCCGTCGATCTTCCTCGATGTGGCACGGTTCCTTGTCATCGCAATCGGGCTCGCGATCATCTTCTCCTACATCTGGGGCGCCAACGTTGGCGGACTCTTCACCGCGCTCGGCATCACGTCGATCGTCCTCGGCTTGACGCTGCAGAACTCCGTAGGCCAGATCATCTCGGGCCTACTGCTGCTCTTCGAGCAGCCGTTCCAAATCGGCGACTGGGTCGACACACCGTCGGCACGTGGCCGCGTGGTGGAGGTCAACTGGCGTGCCACCCACATCGACACCGGCAGCGGCCTGCAGATCATCCCTAACTCCGTGTTGGCCGGCGCTTCGTTCGCCAACCTGAGCAGGCCGCCCGGCGAGCACTCCATCTCGGTGGTCACCGAGTTCGACCAGAACGATCCCCCCGACGATGTGTGCCGACTGCTGGTCCGGGTGGCTTCAGGGCTGCCTCAGCTGCGTCCGGGAGCCTCACCATCTAGTTCGGTGGCCGGTGCCGGCCAGTACAAGACGTCGATTCCGGTGCACTCCCCAGCCGACGGCGGCGCCGCCCGAGCGACGTTCCTGCGGTGGGTCTGGTACGCATCACGACGCGCAGAACTGAGTCTGGACGGCGTATCCGACGACTTCGCGACGCCGGAGCGGTTGGAGAAGTCGTTACGGGTGATCGCTCCGACCCTGCGGCTCAGCCACACCGATCAGCAGGAGCTGCTCCCCCACGCGCGCATCACCCGGTATGGCGCCGAGGAGAGTCTTCAGGTCCGCGGTCAGGTGCCGACCCACATGTCCTTCATCGTCAACGGCCGCGTGCGGCTGATCGCCACGACCGAGGACGGCGGGTTCGTCCCGGTGCGCATCGTGGACGAAGGCGACTTCATCGGGTCGACCGCGTTGACACGCGAGCCCGTGGCGTCGTCTGCGTTCGCCGTCGACGAGGTCACGGTGCTTCAGGTCGAACGTGAGCACATGGAGCAATTGGTACTGGGCAAACCCCTTCTCCTGCAGGAGATCGGACGCACCATCGAGGAACGCCAGCAAGAGGTGCAGCGTGCGCTGGCGGCCGCGGCGGAGTGAGTGGTCGGCGTGAAACGGCGAATCCCACGACCACGTGACCTGACCCCGCTGATCGGGTTCCGCAAGCCACGTCTGGATGCGACAGCCAGATGGTTGGCGGCGGCGCTCACGATCGCCGACCTTCGCCAGATCGCCCAACGGCGCACGCCCAGAGCGGCGTTCGACTATACCGACGGCGCCGCCGAGGACGAGCTGTCGCTGGCCCGTGCCAGACAGGCGTTCAGCGATATCGAGTTTCATCCGACGATCCTGCGCAACGTCGCCGAAATCGACACCAGCCGTGACGTATTGGGCGGTCGCGTCGCACTGCCGTTCGGCATCGCACCGACGGGGTTCACTCGGTTGATGCACACTGAGGGGGAGATCGCGGGTGCCCACGCGGCGGCCCGAGCGGGTATCCCGTTCTCACTGTCCACGTTGGGGACGGCATCGATCGAGGACGTCGCGGCCGCGAATCCAGATGGCCGCAACTGGTTTCAGCTGTACATGTGGAAGGACAGGGACCGCTCGATGGCCCTTGTCGAGCGTGCCGCAGCCGCGGGGTACGACACGCTGCTCGTCACGGTCGATGTTCCGGTCGCCGGCGCACGGCTGCGCGATACACGAAACGGTATGTCGATACCCCCGACGTTGACGTTGCGCACGGTGGCCGATGCGATACCGCACCCGCGGTGGTGGATCGACCTGCTGACCACCGAACCCCTGTCGTTCGCCTCGCTGGACCGGCTGCCGGGAACCGTTGCGGAGTACCTGGACAGCGCTTTCGATCCCACGATGACGTTCGAGGATCTCGCCTGGATAAAGGACCAGTGGCCGAATCGATTGGTGGTCAAGGGCATTCAGACTCTCGACGACGCGAGAGCGGTGGTCGACCTCGGCGTCGACGGTATCGTGCTGTCGAATCACGGTGGGCGTCAGCTCGACCGCGCACCGGTGCCGTTTCATCTGCTGCCGAGCGTCGCGCGGGAGGTCGGCAGCTCCTGTGAGGTTTTGCTGGACACCGGAGTGATGTCTGGGGCCGATATCGTCGCGGCCATTGCGCTCGGCGCCCGCTTCACGCTGGTTGGGCGCGCCTACCTGTACGGCTTGATGGCCGGCGGCGAGGCTGGTGTGGACCGTGCCATCGAGATTCTGTCCTCGCAGGTCAGCAGGACAATGCGGCTTCTTGGCGTGACCTCGTTGGACGAGTTGGAGCCACGCCACGTCACTCAGCTGCACCGCGTGACACGCGGCGCGTCGCCCGGCCAGCCCTAGTCACAACAATCACTTCATTCACACAGGTCACACGCTAGATCCGCTCCTGGGGTCTCGGCGCCGAGTCGGAATCGTTAGCCAACCGCGATGTCATTTCTCGGTGTTGGCACCCGGAACGGATTACATCGACGTGATTCACTGACGCTCACAAGGCAACGGCGATTGCCTTATGCGACAGAAGGAGAGGCAGGTCGGTGACCGTTATGAAGTACGTCAGAAAGATTCGTGGAGCGTGGTTGCGACGGCTGGCGGTGCTCGCAGTCACAGCAGCTGTGCTACCCGCACTGATTGGCTTCGCGGGGGGTTCGGCAACGGCAGGAGCATTCTCGCGGCCGGGGCTCCCGGTGGAGTACCTCGACGTGTTCTCCCCGTCGATGAACCGCAATATCCGGGTGCAGTTCCAGGGTGGCGGCCCGCATGCCGTCTACCTGTTGGACGGTCTGCGCGCACAGGACGACTTCAACGGCTGGGACATCAACACCCCGGCGTTCGAGTGGTACTACGAGTCCGGTCTCTCGACGGTGATGCCCGTCGGTGGTCAGTCCAGCTTCTACACCGACTGGTACCGGCCGTCGCAGGGCAACGGCCAGGACTACACCTACAAGTGGGAGACGTTCCTGACCCAGGAGCTCCCCGCGTTCCTTGAGGCCAACCGGGGCGTGGCGCAGAACGGCAACGCCGTCGTCGGCCTCTCGATGGCAGGCGGCACCGCGCTGACCTACTCGATCTACTACCCGCAGAAGTTCATCTACGCCGCTTCGCTTTCGGGCTTCCTCAATCCCTCCGAGGGTTGGTGGCCGATGCTGATCGGTCTGGCGATGAACGATGCAGGCGGCTACAACGCCGAGAGCATGTGGGGCCCAGCAAGTGACCCGGCGTGGAAGCGCAATGACCCGATGATCAACGTTGGGCAGCTGGTCGCCAACAACACGCGCGTCTGGATCTACTGCGGCACCGGTACGCCGTCGGATCTGGACACCGGCACGGCTGGCGCCAACCTCATGGCTGCGCAGTTCCTCGAAGGGTTCACGCTGCGGACCAACCTCACCTTCCGCGACAACTACATCGCTGCGGGTGGCACCAACGGCGTGTTCAACTTCCCGCCCAATGGCACCCACAGCTGGGGCTACTGGGGTCAGCAGCTTCAGATGATGAAGCCCGATATCCAGCGGGTGCTGGGAGCACAGGGCGCCGCATAGCCCGAGCCTGACACCTGCAAGACCAGGGAGCCTGCCGCGAACCCCCCGAGCGGCAGGCTCCCTTTCTTGTGCCGAGCACCTTCGGGCCGGTCCGCTTACGAGCCACACCACAACCGTGCCGCCCCATAGCGATACGCGCTGCGCGGTGACGTCAAAGTGTCATAGCGCCGAGAGTGATACTCGCCGGGGTGCAAGCCGCCGTTCACGGTCATGCACGTCGCGGTAGTCCTCGGCGAGCGTGAGCCCGGCGGCGGCCTCCTCGTCAACGACGATGACCGCGTCGCGGTGATGCTGCAGGATCGAGGCCGGGCAGAATGCGGAGACAGGGCCCTCCACGGCGCGCGCCATCGCGTCCGCCTTCGCCGCACCTGTCGCAATCAACAACGTACGACGCGCATCCATGATGGTGCCCAATCCCTGTGTCACACAGTCGAGCGGTACGTCGTCGGGGGTGTCGAAGAAGCGTGCGTTGTCCTGCCTCGTCTTCCTCGCCAGTGACGTGACCCTGGTGCGCGATGCGAACGATGAGGTCGGCTCGTTGAAGCCAAGGTGGCCGTTGCGCCCAATCCCCAAGATCTGCAGGTCGATCCCCCCTGCCTTGGCAATGGCCTCCTCGTAGTCGCGGCACACCGCATCGAGGTCGTCGCCGACCCCCGCCGGTACCCGCACCCTGTCCGGATCGAGCCCTAGCGGTTCGGTGACCTGCGTGCGAATGACGTGCGCATAGCTACGCGGGTCACTCGGGAGTAGTCCGACGTACTCATCGAGTGCGAAGCCGGACACCTCGCTCGTGTTCAACCCCGCCGCGACCCTGACTACTCGCGAGCCTAACGACGCCGTCCCCTCAGGATGAGCCGAGGCGCGGTGCAGGGCCCTCGACAACGCTGCGGTCTTTGCCGCCGACGAAGAACATGCTCGGCGGTACCTGGCGGACGATGACGCGCACCGACTCGACGGGCGCTTCGAGGAGCTCATGGGCCGCTCGGGTGATGGTGTCCGCGAACTCGCGCAATACGTGCGGCGGGCGTCCTTCGATGAGTGTCACGTCGATGATGGGCACGGGTGGTCTCCTGACGTTGTCGGCGCTAGGTGCAGATCTGTGTGATGCGGCCGAGGTGACCTATGTCGACGGTGATGGTGTCGCCCGCGGCGACGGGAACAGCGGCGGTCAGTCCGCCGGAAAAGATGACCTGACCGCGGCGCAGCCCCTCTTCGCCGTCATCGTGCAGCCGGCGGACCAGCCAGGCGACCGCGGCGGCGGGATGGCCCATGACAGCGGCACCGGCCGCGGTGGCGACGATGTCGCCATTCTTCGTCAGGACGGCACCGAGTAGATCGAGTTTCAGTCCGCGTGGTGGGTGTTGTGGTCCGACCAGGTAGCGTCCGGCCGATACGTTGTCGGCGGCTAGGTCGGCCGCCCGGAAGCGGTAGTCCCGGTAGCGCGAATCGAGGATTTCAATACCGGCCGCCACCGCTGCGGTTGCGGTGAGGACGTCGGCAGAAGTGATGTGCGGTCCGGCGAGGTCGTCGCCCAGGATGAAGACGATCTCTGGTTCGGCTCGCGGTGCGATCAGCGTGTCGATGGGTAGCGGTTGGCCCATGCTCAGGCGATCTGCGGCGTCGAGAAATCCGTACAGCGGGGTCTCGACGCCGACTTGGCGCTGTTTGACTTGTGCGGTCAACCCCAGCTTCCAGCCTGCGAGCGGGCGGCCTAGACGACGGTGGTGTTGGACGCGATAGCCCAGCTCGAGTTCGAATCCGGGATCGGCATCGCTGAATGGCGCGATGGCCAGGCGTTCGTGGCGTGCCGTGTCCAGTCGAGCAGCGATGTCACTGACTGTCATTGTGTGTGCTCCGTGTCTGGTAGTTGCTTCATCGGGTCGCCGAGGCTGGCTGATCCCGTGGTCAGCTCAGCCGCGGAATGTAGGCCAGCCCATGCGCTCCGGGTTCCCCGCGTTTGGCGACGGTGAGGCTGTTGAGCACCTCCCAGGTCTGCAAGTCGACGATGTCGACCGTCGACGACGTGACGGCGGCGACGTAGCCGAGCCGACCGTCCGGGGACGCGGTGATCGTTAGGGGGAACCTGCCAGTCAGCTCCACGGCTGCGACCCGCTCGCGCGTCGCAGTGGAAAATGCGATGAGTCGGCCAGGAGCGTGACTGCCCAGAGCGGACGAATCGTCGGCCGACATGCGCAGCTCACCGGCCAACAACACGCCGGTGCTGGTCAGACACACCGGAAAGACCACGTTCTCGGTAGGCAACATATCGAGAATCACGGCGGCCTTAGTGTCGATAATTCGTATGCCGTTGAGCGGACGTTGTTCGGTCGGCCCCGGTGAGAATGACCCATACGGTGCCGCGACATAGAGTTCGCTGCCGTCGGTCGACACCGCCAGCCCCTCGCTGCCCGGCACCTCCACCGAGGTGAACGTTCCCGCCGCCAGATCGACGATAGAAACGAATGGGGCCTCCTTGTTGCTGGCATAGCCTTTCTCGCCTTTTGGATCGATGACGAACCAGTGCGGGCCGGGTGCACCGGTATCGATGCGCCCCAGTATCTTTCGTGTCGCTGTGTCGATGACGACGACGCCTCCCTGGCGATCGTCTGACCCTTCGACGCTGACGTACAAGCGGCCCCGCGTCGAGTCGAGAGCCAACCCGTGTGGCCCATGTTCAGGCGCGAGATCAACCGTGTCGACGACACGACGAGCATCGGGGTCGATGACCGTGAGCTGGGTACGACGCCCGGCGTTGGCGTGGTAGTAGCCGGAGACGTAGGTATTCGTGCACCACAGCAACCGCTGCTTGGGATCGAAGCACAGCTCATGGGGTTCGGCGAGAAGCTCCACGGCGTCGAGGATGGTGTCGGAGGCGGCGTCGAAGAACGAAACCGTCGGGCCACTCTGGCTGACGACGGCCAGCACGTCGCCGCTGCGGCCCTCGCGAACAGGCGAGAAAGTCATGATGCTCCTAGGTGAATGAGATCTATCGGATTCACCACTAGCCTGGACCGCTTTACATTAACCATCAATGCAAGACTTGCTATCGATTACTTATCATCTGGGGTAAGTATCTCTGGAGGTGATCCGACGGTGGATTTGAATTTGTTGCGGGTTCTCGATGCGTTGTTGCAGGAGAGCAGTGTCTCCGCCGCTGCGCAGAAGTTGGGCACCTCGTCGCCAGCGATCAGCCGATCGCTGTCCAGGATGCGACGCCTAAGCGGTGACCCACTCCTGGTTCGGGCCGGGCAGGGTTTGGTACTCACACCGCGCGCCGCCGAGATCCGGGACCCGCTGCACACACTGCTAGGTCAGGCAGATCAAATCCTGCGACAGGGAAGGGAATTCGATCCCGGTGCGATTGAGAGAACGTTCACCGTGCAGGTATCCGAACTGTTCCTTACGAGCGTGGCGGTGCCGCTTCTGGACAGCCTCCAGCGAGAGGCCCCTGGAGTCAATGTCGTTTTCCTACCGGAGGCGCTGGAAGGGTCTGCGGCGCTGCGTGACGGCACCATCGACGTCGAACTCGGCGTCCTGTCACATCTGGATTCCGAAACCCGTCGTCGTAGCCTCACTGCGATCTCCATGCTCGGCGTGGCCCGCGAGACCAACCCGATATTTGACGCCCCGATAGACGTCGAACGTTTCGCCGCCGCCTCTCACATCGGTATCTCGCGACTGGGGAAGCGACGCGGGCCCATCGACGACGCGCTGGGCCGGTTGAGTCTGAGCCGTCGCGTCGCGGTCGTGGTCCCCAGCCATACCAGCGCGATGCTGCTCGCACGATCCACCAACCTGGTCGCACTCACCGCCCCGGTCTGGGCAGCCTCCATCACGCCCGACTTCGGACTCAGGGCTTTCCCGATTCCACTTGTACTGCCGACTGTCGAACTCGGTATGGCCTGGCATCCCCGGAACGACGCCGACCCCGCGCACCGTTGGTTCCGCCAGCGCCTGTCTGAGACTTTCATCGACTCGCAACCGGTGACTCGCTCGGGCAACGCACAGCCACCCACTGCTGCTAACGCCGCGACCGCACGTTCTGCTCACAGCGGACGGCGGGAACAAAGTTGACCACGTCAAGGTTGAGCGCATCAGGCTGAACTTTGGAGGACAGATGCCAGAACCGATTTCTGTGCCGGTGTTGTTCGTCAGTGAGCCGATCGTGCTGCCAGGCATGGTCGTCCCGATCGAGCTCGACGACACCGCCCGCGCTGCCGTGGACGCCGCGCAAGCGAGCGAGAGCGGAAAGCTGCTCATCGCACCGCGGCTCGACGACCGCTACCCCACCTACGGCGTCATCGCCTCGATCGTGCAGGTCGGACGCGTCGCCGGTGGTGGAGCTGCCGCCGTCGTCCGCGGCGAGGGTCGTGCGCACATCGGATCCGGGACCACCGGACCGGGCGCGGCACTCTGGGTCGAGGTGGAGGAAGTGACCGAGGCCGAGGCCGGCGAGGAGACCAAGGCGCTGGCGGCCGAGTACAAGAAGCTGCTGCTGGCGATGCTGCAGCGCCGTGAGGCCTGGCAGATCGTCGACGTGGTCAACAAGATCACCGATCCGTCTGCGCTGGCCGATACGGCCGGATACGCGTCGTACCTGACCGACGTCCAGAAGCGCGACCTGCTGGAGACCGAGGATGCGGCCCAGCGGTTGCGGATGCTGATCGAGGTCACCACCGATCACCTGGCCGAGACCGAGGTCAACGACAAGATCGCCGAGGACGTCCGCTCCGGCATGGAGAAGACGCAGAAGGAGTTCCTGCTCCGTCAGCAGCTGGCCGCGATCCGCAAGGAACTCGGTGAGGGTGAGCCGGACGGGTCCGATGACTATCGCGCCCGGATCGAGGCGGCAGTGCTGCCCGAGAAGGTCCGCGAGGCCGCGCTGCGGGAGGTCGGCAAGCTGGAACGCTCCAGCGAGCAGAGCCCCGAGGGCGGCTGGATCCGCACCTGGCTCGACACCGTGCTGGACCTGCCGTGGGACGTGACGACGGAGGACTCGACGGACCTCAAGTCCGCGCGGGAGATCCTCGACGCCGACCACCACGGACTCGACGACGTCAAGGACCGCATCGTCGAGTACCTCGCCGTGCGTGCACGCCGCGCCCAGCGCGGGATGGCCGTCGTCGGCGGTCGTGGCTCCGGCGCCGTCATGGTGCTGGCTGGCCCTCCCGGTGTCGGCAAGACATCGTTGGGTGAGTCCGTCGCACGGGCGCTGGGCCGCAAGTTCGTCCGCGTGGCGCTGGGTGGCGTGCGCGACGAGGCCGAGATCCGCGGGCATCGACGCACCTACGTCGGCGCGCTGCCGGGCCGCATCGTGCGGGCCATCGGCGAGGCGGGATCCATGAACCCCGTCGTCCTGCTGGACGAGATCGACAAGGTGGGCTCGGACTACCGTGGCGATCCCAGCGCGGCGCTGCTCGAGGTGTTGGACCCGGCGCAGAACCACACGTTCCGCGACCACTACCTGGACCTCGACCTGGACCTGTCCGATGTCGTGTTCCTGGCCACCGCCAACGTCATCGAGAACATCCCGTCGGCGCTGCTGGACCGGATGGAGCTGGTGACGATCGACGGTTACACCGAGGACGACAAGGTCGCCATCGCCCGGGACTACCTGCTGCCGAGGCAGGCCGACAAGGCGGCGCTGACCCCCGAGGAGGTGACGGTGACCGACGCTGCGCTTCGTAAGATCGCGGCCGACTACACCCGGGAACCCGGTGTCCGCCAGTTCGAACGACTGCTGGCCAAGGCGCTGCGCAAGGCGACCACGAAGTTGGCGGCGCGGACGCGAGGAGCAGATGGAGTTGAAGCCCTCGACGCGCCGTTGACCATCGACGAGCCGGATCTGGTTGCCTACCTGGGCCGTCCGCGCTTCACACCGGAGTCCGAGGAGCGCACGGCGGTGCCGGGCGTGGCCACGGGCCTGGCCGTCACGGGCCTCGGTGGCGACGTGCTGTTCATCGAGGTGAACGCCAACGACGGTGAGCCGGGTCTGAAGCTGACCGGTCAGCTGGGCGATGTGATGAAGGAGTCCGCGCAGATCGCGCTGTCCTACGTCCGCGCCCACGCCGAGCAGTTGGGCGTCGATCCCAAGGCCCTCGATCGGCAGATCCACGTGCACGTGCCCGCGGGTGCGGTGCCCAAGGATGGGCCGTCGGCCGGTGTCACGATGGTCACCGCGCTGGTGTCCATGGCGACCGGGCGTCAGGTCCGCGCTGATGTCGGCATGACCGGTGAGGTCACGCTGAACGGTCGGGTGCTGCCCATCGGCGGGGTCAAGCAGAAGCTGCTTGCCGCGCAACGGGCCGGGCTGTCAACGGTTTTCATTCCGCAGCGCAACGAGCCAGACCTGGACGACGTGCCAGCCGAGGTGCTCGATGCGCTCGAGGTCAAGCCGATGACCGATGTCGCCGACATCGTGGCGCTGGCGCTGGAACCGGCCGCCGAGGCCACGACCGCCGCCGCCTGACAACTCAATAGCGCGAGCAGACACAAACTCGCATGTTCCGAGAGGATTCATGCGAGTTTGTGTCTGCTCGGCAGAGAGAGGTGACCAGTAGATGCCCCGACGCGGAGAACCGCTGAGCAAGCTCGGTTTCCTGACGATCGGCCGGTTCGACGCCGCCGATCCGGGACCCGGAATGACCGAGACACTGGACGTCATCGTCCGCGCCGAGGCGATCGGTTATGACAGCGTCTGGCTGCGCTGCAGGCATCTGCAACCGGGCATCTCGTCTCCGGTCGCCATCATGGCGGCCGCCAGTCAGCGCACGTCACGCATCGAATTGGGCACCGCGGTCATTCCGCTGGGATTGGAGAACCCGTTCCGGCTGGCCGAGGACCTGGCCACCGTGGACATCCTCTCCGGCGGCCGGATCAACCCCGGTGTCTCGGTGGGCACGCCGATGCACTACGAGAACTACCGGCACACCCTGTATCCCGACACCCACGATGTCGAGGACTTCTCCAAGGAACGCGTGGTTCGGCTGCTGCGGGGCCTGCGCGGCGAGCCGGTCAGCGACTTCGAGGGCACCGTCGGGATCGAGCAGTTCACGAACCGCATCCAGCCGCACTCCCCTGGCCTGGCCGATCGGGTCTGGTACGGCGGCGGGCGCGACTCGGCCATCTGGGCCGCCGAACAGGGCATCAACTATCTGACGAGTTCGGTGGTCAGCATCGAGGGCACCGAGTCACGCGACTTCGCCACCATTCAGGGCGAGCACATCGACGCGTTCCGAAGCGCTTTCGCAGCCAGGCACCCACATCCCGAAAGGGCCAGGGTGTCACAGGGTCTCGTCGTGATTCCCACCGACTCGGCGACCGACGATCAGGTCCGTCGCTATCGCGAGTACGCGGCCAGCCGCTTCGAGCGCACCAAGTCACCGCAAGGCGCCCGCGGCATGCTGTTCTCCCCCGACTACGTCGGCACCTCAGATGAACTCGCCGACCAGCTGTACGCCCATGCCGGCTTCCAGCGGGCCAACGAGGTGGCCTTCGCCCTGCCGTTCACCTTCGGCGAGGACGACTACCGCCAGATCATCACCGATCTGGCCGAGAAGCTCGGGCCCAGACTCGGATGGGAACCTAAGATCGACTGACATGGCCTACGACCAAGATCTGGCGCACCGCATCCGGGAACTACTCGGATCGGAGAAGCACGTCGAGAAGGCCATGTTCGGTGGGCTGGCGTTCATGGTCAACGGCAACATGGCGGTCGCCGCCAGCGGGCACGGCGGCCTGATGGTTCGGGTACCGCCCGATCAGACCAATGCCCTGCTGGACCGCGAACACGTCGAACCGATGGTGATGGCGGGCCGGGAGACCCGAGGCTGGCTGCGTGTCTCGGCCGACGGCATCAACACCAAACGGCAGCTGCAGTCCTGGGTGAAACGCGGTGTCGACTACGCCAAGAGCCTGCCGGGGAAGTGACGAGGGTTTGTCCTCCCCGACACCGGGTATGCGACCCGAGATGGGAGCCACGAAGGACATCGTGCGTCGGCTCGTCTCCATGGCAGGTGAGACATACGCCGAGCAGAGCGGCATTCGGCTGCGGGACAAGCCGAAGCCGCTGTTCCAGCTTCTGACTCTGGCGATGCTCGTCAGCAAGCCCATCGGCGCGGACACCGCAGCGGCGGCCGCCCACCACCTGTTCAAGTCCGGGCTGCGGACCCCGCAGGCGGTCATCGAGGCCGACCGCGCCACGATGCTCGCCGCATTCGGCCGCGCAGGATATGCACGATACGACGAGAGTTCGGCAACCCGCCTGTACGACATGGCCGTTCGTGTCCGTGACGAGTTCGACGGCGATCTGCGCAACCTGGCTGTTCGCTGTGGACAGGACCGCGACCGTGCGATGGCCGAACTCCAACGGTTCAACGGCATCGGGCCCACCGGAGCGGCCGTGTTCATGCGGGAGGTTCAGGCCGTCTGGACGTGGGCACGACCCTTCTTCGACAGCAGGGCGCTCGCCGCCGCCGCTGCCGTCGGCCTGCCCGCATCCCCCGATGAGCTCGGCGACCTTGCGCCACGCAGCAGTGCCGAACTCGCCGCGGCGCTCGTCCGGGTCTCCCTGGACTCGAGGCTGCGCGAACGGTTCGCACCCTCGCACGGCGAATAGGAGCACACCTCATGGCGACCCCATCGACTCACATCATCGTCGGCGGCGGCCTGGCAGGCGCCAAGGCCGCGGAAGCGCTGCGCGAGAAGGGCTTCGAAGGCCGCATCGTGCTGTTCGGTGCGGAGGACCGCCTGCCCTACGAACGGCCGCCACTGTCCAAGGACTACCTGGCGGGCAAGAAGACGCTCGACGAGTTCACCGTGCAGACCGCCGACTGGTACGCCGAGCACCAGGTGGAGCTGCGGCTCGGCACGCAGATCACCTCGATCGACCTCGCTGGGCACTCGGTCGGCCTCGCAGGCGGTGGCCAAGAGAACTACGACAAGCTGCTGCTGGCGACGGGATCCAGTTCGCGACGCCCGCCCATCCCCGGTGCCGACGCCGACGGCGTGCACTACCTGCGCACAATCGATGACGCCTCAGCACTGTTGGAGACCCTCAAGGCCGGCGCGACGCTCGCCATCGTCGGCGCCGGGTGGATCGGGCTGGAGGTGGCGGCCGGCGCCCGCGGACGGGGCGCCGAGGTCGTCGTCGTCGAGACCGCCGAGCTGCCCCTGCTCGGCGCGCTGGGACGCGAGGCGGCGGAGGTGTTCGCCCGACTTCACCGCGACCACGGCGTCGACCTGAGGCTCAAGACCCAGGTGGAGGAGATCACCACCGAGGACGGGCGCGCCACGGGTCTTCGGCTCGGCGACGGTTCGACGGTTCGTGCTGACGCCGTGCTGGTCGCCGTTGGCGCCAAACCCAATGTCGAACTCGCGCAGGACGCGGGGCTCACGACCGGCGATGGTGGCGTACTGGTCGACGCCTCCCTGAAGACCAGCGACGCCGATGTCTACGCGGTCGGTGACATCGCGGCCGCCGAACACCCCCTCTTGGGGACCCGGATCCGCACCGAGCACTGGGCCAATGCCCTCAAGCAGCCCGCGGTCGCGGCCGCGGGCATGCTCGGTAACCCCGGCTCGTATGACGAACTGCCCTACTTCTTCACCGACCAGTACGACCTGGGCATGGAGTACGTGGGACACGCACCCGACTACCAGCGCACGGTGTTTCGCGGTGAGGTCGACGGTGGCGAGTTCACCGTCTTCTGGCTCGACGCTGACGATCGGGTGCTGGCGGGCATGAACGTCAACGTCTGGGAGGGCCTCGACGACATCAAGTCGCTGGTGCGCTCCCGTACGCCCGTCGACGCGGGCCGTCTCGCCGACACCAAGGTGCCGTTGCCGGACCTGGTGTGACCCGTCAGTGCAGCGACGCTGTGCCGTCGGCGGCCACCGCGACCTTGGCGCCCGCGATGTCCTCACGCGTGCTCGCCTCGGCGTCCGACGGATCGGTCAGGACGGCGAGCGCCCGGGTGTCATCGGGTGTGCGAACCGCGACAAAGGCCTTCTCCGGGACCCCGTCACGCGTGAACGGAGTCGTCCACGTCTCGACGGTCCCGGTACCGGACCAGTCGCCCTCGGCCACGCGAGTGGGCTCGGCGTCGACGGCGGACTGCACGTCCTCCCAACGGAACTCGCCCGTCGGCGGCTGCGCACTGTAGACACCGAAGCTGTGCTTCGTGAGATAGCCGCCGTTGGCTGTGATCAGCCCGATCTGATCGGGTGCGGCGGCCAGCCGCTCGGCCATGGTCGCTATCGAATGTGACACGTAGTTGTTCCACGGCCCGCCCGCGAAGGTCAGCCCACCGGTCACGGTGAGCGGCCGGTCGGCGTCATCCAGCGACAGCCCCAGCTCACGAGCGGCCACCTGAACGGCGGACGGGAAGCACGAGTACACGTCGACCAGTGCGATGTCGTCGATGCCCGTTCCGGCCAGTTCCAGTGCGCGACGACCCGCGATCCGGATCGCCGGCGACCGGTGAAACTCGGCCCGCTCGCCGATCAGGTAGGTGTCGTGGGCATCGGTGCCCGCATACGGGAAGATCCAACGTTCCCTGGGGATCTGGAGGTGGGTGGCCTTCTCCACCGACGTCAGGATCAAGGCCGCGCCCTGGTCGACCATGTTGTTCGAGTTCATCAACTTGGTGTATGGCCAGCTGACCATGCGGTTGCCTGGGCCGGCCTGCCAGATCTCCTCGGCGGTCAGCGAATCCCTGCTCCAGGCATGGGGGTTGGCCTTGGCCACGGCGCTGAATCGGGCCCAGAGCTCGCCGATGCGACGGCGGTGCGCCTGCGGCGACTCCCCCGCGTCGATACGGACCGCCTGCTCGAACATCGGGTACACGTAGGCAGGGCGATCCAGTTTGATGCGGATCTCGACGTCCCCGGCCATCTGGAACTCGTCGTCCGCGCCGGGTGGCACGGGTACCGACTCGTCCTGCTTGGTCCAGTCCAGTTTGCCGCCCGCCGCGCGCACTCGGGTGCGGGTGCGCCACGTCTCTCCGCCGGCGATCAGCACGGTGTCGAGGCGGCCGGCCTGTATGTCCAGGCACGCCTGGTTGACCAGGGACTGCGGCACGTTGCCCCCGATGCTGGTGTACCGGCTGTCCGCGTTCGTGGCGCGGATGCGCTGCGCCAGAAGTAGTCCGGGGTTCCTGTATCTCCAGGACAGCAGGTTGACGATGCGCACCGAGTCCACCGCCTCGAGTACCCGGGGGTCGGCCGCGGCTCGGGCGGCCCGCTCCATCAGGTCGACGGGTTCTATCGCTGGATCGGAGTCATGTTGGTTGACCTGGCCGTAGCCGACGAGCACCGGTGTGCGTGGATCGATGGACAACTATTGGCCTTTCTCGGATTCGGTTACCGCTGAGCCGCTCGTCACGATGTGCTCCTCGAGTCGGCCATCTCAACCGAACTGAACAACACCTCGGTGGCGATGAGACCGTCGATCTCGTCATCGGCCATGCCGAGCACATCGCGACAGATCTGCCGGGTCTGTTCACCCGGCAATGGCGCCGGACGCAGATCCGCGTCGGGAATCCGCCGAAACGGAGCGGGATTCGTCTCGGTCGGCATCGGCACGTCGAAGAGCGGATGAACCATCTCGGTGTAGAGGGCACGACCGCGCAACTGCGGATCGGCGAGCACGTCGGGCGCCCTGTACATCGGTCCGGCAGGCACCCCCGCCGCCTGCAGCACGCGGGTGACCTCAGCCTTATCGCGTGCCGACGTCCAAACCGACAGCGCCTCACGCAGTCCGGCGTCATCGGGGGGCAACTCGTCGACACCGAGCACCGTCGCCAGGACGCCGCGCACCGCGGTGGACGTGACCGACACCGCGCACCATTCGTCGTCACCCGCACACGGCAGCACCGCATGGAGTGCATCGTCGGCCGACAGCGCCAGGCCCCGCCCACGGGCGTCGTCCGTGACGTAGGCGGCGGCGAGTTGGTTGACCGCGACCTCGGCCTGCGGGATGTGGACACGCGCGGCCGTCGGCTCCGACTCCCGCGACTCCCGCGCGATCAGTGCGGCCAGAGCGGCGATCGCGGTGATCTTGGCGGCGACGTGATCGGGAAAGATGGTGGTGGCATCGTAGAAACCGGTCGTGGAGAAGCCGGTCGTGGTGGTCTCGGTGTCGCCGGCGTGCGGATCGGTCCAGAGCCCACTGACGCCGGTCGTCGCCCGCACCAGCGGTCCGTACCCCATACGAGTGCTCCACGGCCCGCCCTCGCCAAACGCGCTGCTCTCGGCCACCACGAGTCGAGGATTCAGCGCGCGCAGCTCCTCATGCGAGAAACCAAGCGAGGCAAGTGTTCCCGGCTTGAAGTTGGCGAACAGTGCGTCGCTGGTCGCGAGCAGGCGACGGAAGATCGCCGCACCGTCGCGATGGCGGAGATCCAGGCCAATGCTGCGCTCGTTGCGGTGGGTCAACGCCCAGGAGCGGCTCATCGGCTGACCCGCCGGCGTCTGGCGCAACCCGTCGGGATAGGCGGCGCTCTCCACCTTGATCACATCGGCTCCGAGGTCGGCGAACAGGCGACCCAGTTCGCCACCGGCGACGATCACCCCGAGATCGAGGATCCGCAGTCCGTCGAACGGCCGAGCCGTACCGTCGGCCGGCCCGGCATCGGCGGGATCGGGTCGTGCCGAACTCCACTCGGCGGAATGTGTTGCCACCTGCGGTGCGGGCCAGCGTAGCCCGGCGTGTACGCCGTCGACGACGAACGGGCCCGTCGGCACGCTCAGCGCGGATCCCGAGGTGGTCAGGCTCATGGTGGTCAGCGCCCCGACTGCACGGAAGTGCTCGGACCGCAACGCATCTGCGGGAGTGAGCACAGCCGCGATCGGTACCCCGCGGGCCTGCCCCTCGGCGACGAGGTCATCCATCGTCTGGTCCGCGAAGGCGGCGGCGATCAGTGCGTTGAGATCCTTGGACGCGGAGTATCGGGCAGCGATCGTCTCGAACTTCGGATCCGAGAACTGTTCGGGCTCACCGAGCCACGCCCGCATACCGCGCCACTGACGCGCCGACAGCAGGCAGAGCCGGACATGGCCGTCACGGCATGGCAGCGTCGGATAGATCTGTTGATTCCGGGGCCGTCCACGCCACAGCTGGTGGGAGGCCTTGTGCCCTACCGCGGCTTGACCCTCGGACCCGAACGGCGGGTCCAGGGACTGCACCACCGCCTCGAATCTGGAGAAGTCGATGTAGTCGCCACGGCCGTATCGCACCCGGTTCCGATAGGCGACAAGAACCGCCCACGTGGCCTGCACCGCCGCCGTCGCCGACGCGATGCCCGGCGGTGGCAGCACTGGCCGACCCATGGTGGGTCCCGACCGCGATAACGCTGTCGACATCGCGTAGAGCACGGCGTCGGTCGCCACCCAGGACGAGTACGGGCCTGTCGCACCGAAATCGGTCACCAGCAGTGTGACGAGATGATCGAAACGGTCGGCGAGGTCGGCGCAGGTGGTCCCGAACGCCTCCGCCCCGCCGGGCCGGCCGCCGTCCACGACGACGTCGGCGCCCGCTGCCAGCTCGAAGAAGCGGGCGCGGTCCGCGGCGTCTGCACCGTCGAGCACCGCGCATCGCTTGTTGGCGTTGTCCAGGGCGAACGGCACGCTCACCCCGTCGACGGACGGCAACGCCTGGCGGGCGACTGAGCCGCCGCCCGGCTCGATCTTCAGCACGTCGGCGCCGAGGTCAGCGAGCAGCCGGCCCACCCCGTCCGATGCAGCCCCGCCAACGTCCAAAACCCGCAACGAGGCCAAAAGCTGACACGTGTCAAGCATGGGCAACAGTATCGTCCAGAGATCCGCGGTCAGCGGCCGCGGGTCGCCCCGGAGTGGATCTGCCCACATTGACCTGGGTTTTCGCCGATCGCGCATACAATTATTCGGACATGTCCGAGACCAGCGCCGTGGCCGCGCCACCCCACCCCAGCATCGGGCACCTCTCCGCGCTGCACCATTACCGCATCTACGTCGACATCGGCGTCGTCGTGGTCGTGCTGGCTCTGACCAATCTCATCGCCCACTTCACCACCCCGTGGGCCAATATCGTCACCGTGCCCGTGGCGGCCGTCCTCCTCGTCGCGCTGGTCCGTTCCCGCGGCCTGGGTTGGGCCGAGCTGGGGCTGGGTCGTGAGCACTGGAAGTCGGGTGCGGCCTACGCACTGGCCGCCGTCGCGCTAGTCGGGACCGTCATCGCGATCGGCGCGGCGCTGCCGTGGACCCGCCCGATGTTCATGAATGACCACTACGCCACGATCTCGGGCGCCCTGGTCGCGTCCATGATCATCATCCCGCTCCAGACGGTGATCCCCGAGGAACTCGCATTTCGCGGAGTGCTGCACGGCGCCATGAACCGCGCGTGGGGTTTCCGCGGCGTCGCCGCGGCGGGGTCGCTGTTGTTCGGCATGTGGCACATCGCCACCTCGATGGGATTGACCAGTAGCAACGTCGGTTTTACTCGCCTGTTCGGCGGCGGCATCGGCGGACTGATCGCGGGTGTTGTGCTCGCCGTCGTCGCCACGGGCGCTGCGGGCTTCGTCTTCACCTGGCTGCGCGGGCGCAGCGGAAGCCTGATCGCCCCGATCGCCCTGCACTGGTCACTGAACGGTCTCGGCGCACTGGCCGCCGCCACGGTCTGGCATCTGTCGACCTGACGTTCACGTGCCGCGTCGGCGGGCACGAAAGTCCCGATTCTTGAGCTTGTTTCCACAGGTCGCCATGTCACACCACGTGCCTCCGTGGTTACGCGAGCGGTCATAGAACGCCCACTGGCAGTCGTCGTTCGCGCAGGCCTTGAGGTGCGACCACGTGCCGTCGCGTTGCGCGTCGGACACGATCAGCAGCAGCGCACCAAGCCTGTCGCGGACCGTATGGCCCACCGGCGCCAGCGTGACCAGACCCGCGTCATCGAGATCAGCCCGGAACGCGACATCCGCGGCAATATCGCGCAACGGCGCGATGGCCGCGGGGTCGGGATCTTGGGCGCCCGTGTTGCGCACGACCATGGCGCGCAGCGCCTCCCGGACGGTGACGACGAGTTCGACATCGGCCGCGTCGAGCGCGGCACCGTCGGCCGCCAGCAGGCCGTTGTCGACTAACCACGGAGCGGCGTCAGCGACCGCCGCCAGTCGGTCGATCCCGGACTCCCGGTCGACGGTGTTGATCAGGGCCTGCACACGACGCAGCGGCCCGGGCGCGGGTTTCGCCTCCTGGTCACCGAGCCAGTCACCGGTCATGGTCGTCACACATCGAGTGTAACCCCCATGACCGGTAAAACGCCTTGACTGGTCACCGATGACCGGTATAGCCTGAACGAAGGTCACGACCATTCAGGAGGTCATCATGGCCGATCGGACAATTCGAGACGATTTTCGCGCCGGTTCGCCCGCTCGACGCGTTCTGAGTTCGCCGGGCACTCGGCCGACCTGGTGGGCACGGATGCGCGCCACGCTCCTCGCCGATCGCCTCGACCGCGAACTGGAGGCCGGCGTGACCGCAACGCCCGGCAGCCCGATCGCCGTGCACGGTGCCCGCCTGGCGTCTGCGCGCGAGCGCGAACAACTGCGTGCCGCGCTGCACATGGTCATGCACGATGCGCTCGTCGGCCAGCCTCAACTCTCCGCCCGCGTACCCATGCAGACCGCTGAGGTGCGCCGTGCCGCGGACGTCATCTCGGACATCCTGGACCGACTGGAATCACCCCACCCTGCGCGCGTGCGCGGGGTGGCCCGCCTGCGGATACTGCTGTCCGACGGGCGGGGCCCGCTGTATCGCGCGGGCAGCGGCAGCCTGGTCGCCGCCCTCCGCGGTGTGCTGGCCGCGCTGTGAGGGGCTTGGGCGTGAGGGGTTAGGTCTTGCGCACCGCGCCGACGATCGCTAGCAGGATCACGGATCCGAGAATGGCGGTGAACAGCGTGAACCACCAGCCCCCGCCCGCGGTATCCACGAAGAAGCTGAGCAGGAAGCCGCCGACAAGGGCACCGATGATCCCGATGACGATATTCATCAGGATGCCGGAGCCGCCGCCCTTGACGATCTTGCCTGCGATCCAGCCCGCGAGCGCGCCGATGATGATGTAGCCGATCCACCCGACGCTGGTGAACGTGCTCGAACGGGCGAGAAACTCGGTAGCCGCGATCATGTCCATGACCAAATCCTGCCTGTCGCTGGCCAGCGAACTACTGGCTCACCCTTGGGTATACCTGGTGCCGGTAACGATTGGGCGAGAAAACCGGCACGATAATGCGCACCGTTGGTAGCGGTATGTCAGGCGGGCGGCAGCATCTCCGGCGGCGCGTCGGTCACCGGCACGGGCACGCCCACACCGGGCCGCGCGTTCGGATCCGCAGGAGGCGGCGGAGGCGCGTTGGGGTCCGGCGGCGGGGGCGCCCACGGCCGGATCGACTGCGCAAGCGCTGTGGCCGCGCCCTTGTCGATCGGGCTGTTCGCGGTGCCGAGCCACACGACGAACCAGCGCTCGGGTGAGCGTTGGCCGCGCGGGGTTCCGGCGGGCGGGGTCGAGCCCACCACGCCGGCCCAGATCTGGCCGGTCGGCTTGGACTCGTCGGTGAACTTCACCTCATAGGAGGAGAAGGCGCCCGGCATACCTGCCGCGTCGAGCGTGCCGGACTCCTGGTTGAGCCGCGTCCCGGCGAAGGGCATGAAGAACTCGCCCATATCGGAGGCCAGGCGCGCGGCCGCCTTCGTGTTGTCGGCCTCAGCGCCGGCGAACAGCTTGAGGTCCAGACGTCCCAGCAGAACGCTGGTGTCACTCGGCGACTGCTCCGAACCCTCGGGCGGAAGCTTGGTCAACAACGCCTGACCGTAGGAGAGCTGGGTCTGGTCGGAGACCTTCCAGCCCCCGGGCAGGACGTAGCTGAACTCGCCCGCCGCGTTGTCGATACGCCCGGGTTCGGGTGCAGGCGGCGGGGCGGGTGCGTTCGGATCCACGGGTGCGTTCGGATCCACGGGTGCGTTCGGATCCACGGGTGCAGGCGGCGCATTCGGATCCGCGGGCGGTGGCGGCGGGGCGTTTGGATCCGCTGGCGCGGGTGCTGCCGGGGCCGGTGCCGCAGGTGCGGGCGCTGCTGGGGCTGGTGCCGCAGGCGCGGGCGCTGCCGGGGCGGGTGCAGGCGCTGCCGGCGCAGGTGGGGGTGGCGGAGCCGGGGGCGCCGGTTCTGCCGAGGCAGCGCCCGGCATAACGAGGGTCACTGCGGTCATGCTCGTGACCGCTGCGGTCGCCAACAGCCTGGTGAGGCTGGGGCGTCGTCGACTACTGGCATCCGGGTGCTGCATGGGGAAGAAACTACCGTGTTACGGCCGTGACGCAAGTGTGAGTTGCTCTTAGAGTGTCGAGCTTAGAAGTTGCTGTGCGACACAAGAGCAATGCCCGTAACCCGCTCACGTGATTGCTGACGCACGTTGGCACCCGGGACGCGCGCGGCGGCGGGTCCCGGGACTCTGTACTGCTTGATCGCGCGGTCCGCCCGCGTCGTTACGGGCGGGCGTGCAGGGTGATCGCCTGGGTCTTCACCGCGAAGTACACACGCTCCCCCGGCGCGAGCCGAAGCTCGGCGGCCGCCTCGGCGGTGATATCGGCGGCCAACCCCGGCCCGCCGTCCGGTTGGTGGTCGGCACGCACCCTGATGGCCGGTCCGCGACTGTCGAGTTCGGACACCACGACCTCAACGGTGTTGCGGGGGCTGCCATGCGGTTCGTCGCGGAAGACGGCGACCGCGGCTGGGGCGAAGACCGCCACCGCCCGGCCGCCGCCGGAGTTGGCGGCGTCAATGGCGGACGGCCCCGCCTCGCCGTGCCACGTACTCCCCCATTCCGTACGGAGCGTGTCCGGTCCGGTCAGCGTGCCCGCCACCAGGTTGACCCCGGCGAAGCGCGCACCGAAGAAACTGCGTGGTGCGGCCAGAACCTCTGTGGCCGCGCCAGATTCGACGATGCGACCCGATTCGAGGACGACGACACGGTCGGCCAGCGTGACCACATCGAGCAGGTCATGGGTGACCAGCACCGCTGACCGGCCATCGCGTGCCAACACCTGTCGCAGCACCTTGCGCATCGCGGCCGCGACCCCCACGTCGAGCCCGGCGAGCGGCTCGTCGAGAAGCAGGACGTCCGGCTCCGCCGCGAGTGCGCGGGCCAGGGCGACGCGTTGGGCCTGTCCGCCGGAGAGCTGGCGTGGCGAGCGGTCGACCAGGTCGCCGGCGTCGACCTCGTCCAGCCACCGTTGTGCGGCGCATCGCGAGTCCCGACGACTCAGGCGTCGCCCGCTTCGCGGCCCGAAGGCCACGTTCGAGGCGACGGTGAGGTGGGGAAACAGCAGTGGATCCTGCAGCAGCAGCCCGACCCGCCTGTCATGGGTGTCGACGCGCACGCCGGTCGCGGTATCGGTCAACGTCCGCGTTCCAAGCCGCACCAGGCCCTCGTCGGGATGCACCACGCCCGCGATGACGTGCAGCAGCGTCGACTTGCCCGCGCCGTTGGGTCCAAGCACCGCCAGCACTTCGCCCGGCGCGACCGCGATCTCCACGTCGAGTGCACGACTGCGCAGAACGGCACGCAATTGGATCCCGCTCACACCCGATCACCGGGCGTGAACCCACCCGCCTTGAGCCGACGGCTGCCCAAGCCGAGAACGACGACGGCGGCGACCACGACGAGCAGAACCGATAACGCCACCGCAGCGTCGGCATCACTCTCCCGCTGCAGGTAGATCTCCAGCGGCAGCGTGCGCGTGACGCCCTCGCGGGAGCCGGCGAACGTCAATGTGGCACCGAACTCGCCAAGCGAGCGGGCGAAGGCCAGCACCGCACCGGACACCAGGCCTGGCGCCAGGAGGGGCAGTGACACTCGCCACCACACCGTCGTCGGTCGCGCGCCCAGCGTCGCGGCCACCACCTCGTAATCGGTGCCCACGGTGCGCGCCGCCCCTTCAAGCGCGATGACGAGGAACGGCAGCGAGACGAAGGTCTGCGCGAGGACCACCGCGGTCGTGCTGAACGCGATGTGGATACCGCCCGCCTCGAGGTACCGACCGAGTAGACCAAGCCGTCCGAAGGCGTACAACAGGGCGATTCCACCGACCACAGGTGGCAGCACCAGGGGCAGCAGAATCAGCGGCCTGGTCCACCGGACCACTCGAGAGTCATTGCGTGCCAGAACCAGTGCCATTGGCACACCGAGCACAATGCACAGCACTGTGCTGGCCGTGGAGGTCTTCAAGCTCAGCTTCAAGGCGGCGAGCGACTCTCGGCTGGTGACCAGCGACACGAACTGCGACCAGTCCACTCTGGCAGCCATCGCGACCAACGGCAGTACGACGAACATCGCCCCGATCGCCGCGGGCACATAGATCCAGCGCGGCAAACCCGCCGAACCGGTCATGCGCCACACCCTAGGACACCCCGGGAGGGTTCGGCGAACCGCCGCGTGGCGGGTTTCGCCGACTAGCTACTGTCCAGTAACATGGTGGCCGACTCGCTGGGTTCAGCGCCGAACACGAGGAGGTCGTGATGGATGTGCTGCTGACCGGTGGCGACACCGAACTTGGCCGCGCGATCGCGCAGGGGTTCCGGGACGAGGGCCACAAGGTAGTCATCGCCGGGGCGCGCCGCGATGATCTCGAGGTCGCCGCTAAGGAACTCGACGTCGACTACCTCGTCTTCGACAACACCGACGCCGCCGCGCTGGAAGAGGCGCGCAACGGCTTCCCACACCACATCGACACGATCATCAACGTGCCCGCACCGACCTGGGGCGGTGCCGATCCCCGCACGTACACCCTCACCGAGCGGGCAGCGGCGTGGCGTAGCGCACTCGACGCCACGATGCTGTCCGCGGTGCTGACGGTGCAGATCCTCGGCGATCACCTGCGGTCCGGCGGATCGATCGTCAACGTTGTCGCAGACAGCCCCGACGAGGGCAGCCCGGAGGCCGCGATCAAGGCCGCCGTGTCCAACTGGACGGCCGGCCAGGCCGCGCACTTCGGCATCCGCGGTATCACCGTGAACGCCGTGGCACCCGGTAAGGGCGCCGACCCCGGCTACGACGGCATCGGTGGCACCTCGCCGACGGTGGCCGCCGAAATCACCCGCCTCGCACTGTTTCTGACCACGCCGTCAGCACGGCACATCACCGGCCAGACACTGCATGTGAGCCACGGGGCGCTGGCCCACTTCGGCTGAGGCCACCGCTTCGGCTGAGGCCACCGCGCGATTTATTCCCCGCTTCGCGTCGAGCGAAACGGACGACGGCGCACCGCGCGTGGTGGCACTGTCGAGGACGTGACGATTCGACTCGGACTCCAGATTCCCAACTTCTCCTACGGCACCGGCGTCAAGGAGCTCTTCCCCACGGTCATCGCGCAGGCCCAGGAAGCAGAGGCCGCCGGATATGACTCGGTCTTCGTGATGGACCACCTCTACCAACTGCCCGGCCTGGGAACACCCGACCAGCCGATGCTCGAGGCGTACACCGCCCTGGGCGCGCTTGCCACGGCCACCGAGAAGGTCCAGCTCGGCACGCTGGTAACCGGTAACACATACCGCAACCCCACACTGTTGGCTAAGTCCATCACCACGCTGGACGTGATCAGTCAGGGCCGCGCCATCCTCGGCATCGGCACCGGCTGGTACGAACTCGAGCACGACTCGCTGGGGTTCGAGTTCGGCACCTTCACCGATCGGTTCAACAAGCTCGGCGAGGCACTGGAGATCATCCTGCCGATGCTCAAGGGCGAGCGGCCCACGCTGTCGGGCAAGTACTACCGCACGCAGGAGGCCATGGCCGAACCACGCTTCCGCGACCATATCCCGCTGATGATCGGCGGCAGCGGTGAGAAGAAGACAATCCCGTTGGCCGTCAAGCACTTTGACCACCTCAACGTCATCGCGGGATTCGACGAGCTGCCACGCAAGATTCAGGTGATCAAGGACCGCTGTGAGGAGATCGAACGCGATCCCGCCACCCTGGAGACCAGCATGCTGGTGGTTGCGATCATCGACGAGAACGTGACCGCCGACCTGATCCCGGAGGATTTCCGTCAGCAGTCGGTGTTCGGCAGCCCGGAGGCCGTCGCCGAGCAGATCCAGACCAAGGTGCTCAACGCCGGCATCGACGGTGTCATCATCAGCCCGGTGACGAACCTGAACGGCTATCACCCGGGCGGCGCAACCGCGGTCGCAGAGCTGCTGAAACCGTTGCTCGCAGGGTGAATTCCCCGATGGGACCCCGGATTGAGATGAATTTCCGGTGCGGTGTGCCATCTCACCGAGCTGTCGGGAAGGGCGAAGACTAACCTGTTCGTTGTACTTACTGTCAAGAACGGGTTGTCCGTCAAGGAGCTGCAATGAGCCACCCCGGAGCTACGGCGTCGGATCGGCACAAGGTCGTCATCATTGGATCGGGTTTCGGCGGTCTCAACGCCGCCAAGACCCTCAAGCGCTCCGACGTCGACATCAAGCTGATCGCCCGGACCACGCACCACCTCTTCCAGCCGCTGCTGTACCAGGTGGCGACGGGAATCATCTCCGAGGGCGAGATCGCCCCTCCCACCCGGCTGATCCTGCGCAAGCAGAAGAACGCCCAGGTGCTCCTCGGTGATGTCACGCATATCGACCTCGAGCACAAGATGGTCGACTCGGTGCTGCTGGGCCACACCTACCGGACGCCCTACGACACCCTGATCATCGCCGCGGGTGCCGGTCAGTCCTACTTCGGCAACGACCACTTCGCCGAGTGGGCGCCGGGTATGAAGACGATCGACGACGCGTTGGAGCTGCGCGGCCGGATTCTCGGGGCTTTCGAGCAGGCCGAGCGGTCCAGTGACCCCGAGCGACGCAAGAAGCTGCTGACGTTCGTCGTCGTCGGCGCTGGTCCCACCGGCGTCGAGATGGCGGGCCAGATTCAGGAGTTGTCGGACCAGACCCTCAAGGGCAGCTTCCGGCTCATCGACCCGACCGAGGCGCACGTCATCCTGCTGGACGCCGCACCCGCGGTCCTTCCGCCGATGGGCGAGAAGCTCGGCCTGAAGGCGAAGGCCCGGCTCGAGAAGATGGGCGTCGAGGTCCAACTCAACGCCATGGTCACCGACGTCGACCGCAATGGCCTGACGGTGAAGGACGGCGACGGCACCATTCGCCGTATCGAGTCAGCGTGCAAGGTGTGGTCGGCAGGCGTGGCCGCCAGCCCGCTCGGGCGCGATCTGGTCGCCCAGTCGGACACCGAGATCGACCGGGCCGGGCGCGTCAAGGTCAACCCCGACCTGTCGATCCCCGGACACCCCAATGTGTTCGTCGTCGGCGACATGGCCTTCGTCGATGGTGTGCCCGGTATGGCTCAGGGCGCCATCCAGGGCGGCAAGTACGTCGCCAAGATCATCCAGAACGAGGTCAAGGCGCGCGAGCACGGCACCCGCCCCAAGCCACGCGAGCCATTCAAGTACTTCGACAAGGGCTCGATGGCCACGGTGTCGAAGTACAACGCGGTGGCTCAGGTCGGCAAGCTGGAGTTCGGCGGCTTCCTCGCCTGGCTCGCGTGGCTGGGCCTGCACCTGATCTACCTGGTCGGCTTCAAGACCAAGATCGCGACGCTGCTGTCGTGGTCGGTGACGTTCTTCGGTAGGCAGCGCGGTCAGCTGACGATCACCGAGCAGCAGGCGTACGCGCGCACCCGAATCGAGGAACTCGAGGAGATCGCCGCGTCGGTGCAGGAGACCGAGAAGGCCGCCAGCTAGCGCTGGCCGGTTGCGCGCAGACGGTCGCCCTGCCAGGTGGCCAGCGCGCCGCCGGCCGCCAGCTCCAACAGGGTGCCCTGGGCGTCGAAGGACGTCTCGGGGTAGCGCAGCTCGCTGACGCACGCCATCGGTGTGCCCAGGACGTCATCGGTCACCGACCCGGTACCCATGTCGACGCGGTGTCGCAGCAGTGGCGCGCCGTCGACGTCGGCGTTCATGGCTCCCGACCAGAAACCTTGCCGCTCATAGGATCTGCCGATCTGGATCCGCTCGCGCACGCGTGCCTGGCCCTCGTCGCTCAGTCTCAGCCGGGTGGTGCTGATATGCCGGGCCGAGCCGGCGACGATGGTGGGCTGTGGATCCAGGTCGAGCAGTCCGGCGACCTCGAGGTCCCAACTGGATCGTGACTCCATGCTGAGGTTGCCCGGCATCGCCATCGTCGCCGCGGCACTGCGGAGCCACAGCCGCGCCCCCCGTTCGACCACGACACGGACTCTGATGGTGTCCCCACCCAGCGGTGTCGCCGCAGCCGACACCAGGTGCACCGTGTCGGCGCCGGTGCGGCGGGCGGTCACCCCGCCCGTGCACTCGATGCCGGGTGCGCGGCCGGGCCGCGCGACGATCAGGACATCGGAGAGCATGTGGGCGCGTGTCCCCTACACCGCAACGCGGAGCTGCTGACGGACCCAGGACAGGACGGGTGCCGCGGTTGGATCGGCGGTCAGCGAGATCAGCTCCGTGGGGCGGCCCGCGCGAACGGCCGCCGCATCGCGACGCATCACGTCCAGATCGGCGCCCACGAGCGGCGCCAGGTCGGTCTTGTTGACGACCAACAGATCGGAGAACGTCACGCCGGGTCCGCCCTTGCGCGGCACCTTGTCACCACCGGCCACGTCGACCACGAAGATCTGCACGTCCACCAAGCCGGACGAGAAGGTTGCGGTCAGGTTGTCGCCTCCGGATTCGACCAGGATGAGGTCGAGCGCCTCATTGCCCGCGATGAGGTCGTCGATGGCATCGAGGTTGGCCGTGATGTCATCCCGAATGGCGGTGTGCGGGCAGCCGCCGGTCTGCACCGCCGCGATGCGCTCGTCGGGCAGTACCGCGTGTCTGCGCAGGAAGTCGGCATCCTCGGTCGTGTAGATGTCATTGGTCAGCACAGCCAGCGACAGTTCGTCACGCAACTGTCGGCAGAGCGCAGCGACCAGGGCGGTTTTTCCCGACCCGACGGGACCTCCGATGCCGATGCGAAGCGGCTCGCCGGCCTGACGGATCCGGCGCGGACGTTCGGTGTGCGCGTGGGGCTCACCGTCGAGCAGATGTGGTGGCATGATGCGCCTTTCGGTCCTGATGTGGGATGTGGTGTTTCACGACACGAATAGTGGTCGGTCGCGTTCGACGTGACGCTGGGCCAGCATGTCGAGCAGCGGATCGGACAGGTCGGCGAGCTCCTTGGCCGCCTGCGCGGCGACCTCGTCGCACAGCGAGGCCAGCTCGAACGTCACTGCGGCGACGTCACCGGGATCCAGTGCCAGCAGACGCTGCGCGGCCGTGGCTGAGCCCGTCATGGTCGTGTAGACCAACGACAACGCGGTCTGCTCGGGCGCCAGGCCGCTGGCGGCGCCGACCACACCCGCGGCGACGGCGAGGTGGGGTTTGACGCCGATCTCGTTCCAGTCCACCTCCTGCCACACGCGACGGGCCAACCGGGTCAGACCCCTCCCCTGCGCCCGTGATGCGCTGCGCGCCGCGGGTGACGGTGTGCGCGCGTCGGTTTCGCGGTCGGCGTCGACGACGCTCAACGTCCCCGCGTGCACCGCGGCCGCCACTGACGCCGTGACCAGGCCGCTGGTGCGGACGCGGCGCCGCAGGAAGGCCCGCAGCGTCGCGAGGTCGGACACCAGGCCGCTCGTGACGGCCTCCTCGACTCCGCCGGAGTGGACATGTCCACCGGTCGGAAGTCGCGAGTCCGACAGCGTCAGCAGCGTCGAGAGTTCGAGGCCCGACATCAGAAGAGGAAATATCGCTGAGCCATCGGGAGTTCCGCGGCTGGCTGCTCGGCCCAGACCTCGCCGTCGATGCGCACGGTGAAGGAGTCGGGATCGACCTCGATCCGCGGCAGTGCGTCATTGCGCGGCATGTCGGCCTTGCCGATATGGCGAACGTTGTCGACCGCGACCAGACGGCGGTTGACCGCGAGCCGGTCGGCGAGGCCGTCCTCGATCGCCTGCGGTGCAACGAAGTGCACCGACGTCGCGGCCGCCGCCGCGGGCGAGGCTCCGAACATCGGTCGGGGCAACACCGGCTGCGGGGTGGGGATGGATGCGTTGGCGTCGCCCATCGCCGCCCACGCGATCATGCCGCCCTTGATCACCGCGTGCGGGCGCACACCGAAGAAGGCGGGCTCCCACAACACGAGGTCCGCGAGCTTGCCGACCTCGACCGAACCGACCTCGCGGTCTAGGCCGTGCGCCACCGCGGGGCAGATCGTGTACTTGGCGATGTAGCGGCGGACCCGGTTGTTGTCCGAGTCCTTCCCGCTGGCGCCGTCGCCGTCGAGTGCGCCACGACGCCGCTTCATGACGTGTGCGGTCTGCCAGGTGCGCAGCACCACCTCGCCGATGCGGCCCATGGCCTGCGCGTCGCTGCCGATCATCGATATCGCTCCGATGTCGTGCAGCAGATCCTCGGCGGCGATCGTCGAGGGACGGATCCTGCTCTCCGCGAACGCCAGATCCTCGGGAAGGCTCGGGTTGAGGTGGTGGCACACCATCAGCATGTCGAGGTGTTCGTCGAGGGTGTTGACGGTGTGCGGGCGCGTCGGATTCGTCGAGCTGGGCAGCACATTGGGGTGCGAGACCACCGTGATGATGTCGGGCGCGTGCCCGCCGCCCGCGCCCTCGGTGTGGTACGCGTGGATCGAGCGGCCCTTGATCGCGGCCAGGGTGTCCTCGACGAAACCGGTCTCGTTGAGCGTGTCGGTGTGGATATTGACCTGCACCCCGGCCGCTTCAGCGACCGTAAGGCAGGCATCGATCGCGGCCGGGGTGGTCCCCCAGTCCTCGTGCAGCTTGAATCCCGCAGCGCCGCCGCGCAACTGCTCCCACATCGCGGCAGGGTTGACGGTGTTTCCCTTGCCCAACAGCGCGACGTTCAGCGGCCAGGTGTCGAGGGACTCCAGCATGCGGGCCAGATGCCAGGACCCGGGTGTGACGGTGGTGGCTTTGCTGCCCTCGGCCGGTCCGGTGCCCCCCGCGACGATCGTGGTGATGCCGCCGCCCAGTGCCTCCTCCATGATCTGCGGACAGATCAGGTGGACGTGACAGTCGATGGCGCCCGCGGTGAGGATGCGACCGTTCCCGGCGATGATCTCGGTGGACGGGCCGACGACCAGGTCCGGGTGGACGCCCGACATGACGTCGGGGTTGCCGGCCTTTCCGATCGCCACGATGCGACCGTCACGAATGCCGATGTCGGCCTTGATGATCCCCCAGTAGTCGATGATGACCGCACCGGTGATGACAGTGTCGGGTGCGCCGTCGGCGCGGGTGGCCCGAGACTGCCCCATCGACTCGCGCAGCACCTTGCCGCCACCGAACACGGCCTCGTCACCGGCCAGTCCGGGCCCGCCGCTGCGGTCCTCGGTGATCTCGACGAACAGGTCGGTGTCGGCGAGGCGAATGCGGTCGCCTGTGGTCGGGCCGAAGAGTGCGGCGTAACGCGCGCGGGAGAGTTCGGTCACGCATCCAACCTTCCCGGCGGAGTGAGCGACAATCCGTGGACCTCCCGGGCGCCACCGAGCGGGACCAGTGAGACGTACTGGGCCACACCGGGTTCGAAGCGCACCGCGGTACCCGCGGGGATGTCGAGGCGATACCCGTGTGCGGCCACGCGGTCGAATTTGACTGCCGCGTTGGCTTGCGGCAGGTGTACGTGGCTGCCGACCTGGACCGGTCGGTCCGCGGTGTTGACGACCTCGAGCTCAAGTCTCGGCGCGCCTTCGTTGATCACGATGTCACCGTCGCCGAAGAGAATCTCACCCGGAATCATTGCCACCTCAGGCGATCGGGTGGTGGACGGTGACGAGCTTGGTGCCGTCGGGGAAGGTGGCCTCAACCTGGACGTCATGCAGCATCTCGGGGATCCCGTCCATGACGTCATCGCGGCTCAGCACGTCGCGACCGCTGACCATGAGCTCGGCGACGGTGCGCCCGTCACGGGCGCCCTCGAGGAGGTGGTCGGTGATGACGGCGACGGCCTCGGGGTGATTGAGCCGAAGCCCACGCGCCTGACGGCGTCGAGCCAGTTCAGCGGCGTAGGAGATGAGCAGTCGATCCTGCTCGTGGGGGGTCAAACGCATAGTGCGCTGATCCTGCCACGGCGCGCCGCAGTCGGCAGCGCACGCGGGATCGCCCCGCGACGTTGCGGTTAGGCGTGCGAGTGCTTAAGCGTGCCGCGCTTAGGCGTTCGGCGCGTCGGCGGGCAGGTTCTGCAGCCGCACCTGACCACGAGCGACCATCTTGCCGTTCGTGTCGGTGATCTCGACAAGCCAGATCTGTTGACGCCGGCCGCGGTGGATGGGCGTGGAGACCGCGGTGACCGCACCCGCCTTGATGGCCCGCAGGAAGTCGGTGTTGTTGTTGACGCCCACCACGTTGCTCCCGAGCCCCTTGGACTCGAGCCAGCCCGCGGCCGACACGCTGGCCACGCTCTCCACGATCGAGCAGTACACGCCACCGTGCACGATGCCGTGCGGCTGAAGGAGCTTCTCGCTGATGGTGAGCTGCGCCCTTGCGCCGTCGGGGTTCGCATCCAGATAGGTGAGCCCGAGTTCGTCGTCGAAGCCTCCGCCGAAGTTCGGCGCTACGGAAGTCGTCACGTGACCTGTCTACATGGCCGGAGCGGGCCAGGGGAATTCGGGTCTGGAAACGAAAAACGGATGGGCCCCGCACAACATGTGCGGGGCCCATCCTCGAGTGGACCGGGGGTCTCTGCAGCCCTCAGGACTCCGGCTCGGTCCGGTGGTTCTTCGAAGTGTTGCTCGTGAAAATCGCGGTGCGTTTGCCTGCGCTAACAATAGGCAAGGCTGCCCTAATTTAGCAAGGCCTTCCCCGCGCAGACTCTCGTCGCGCCGCGAACCGGTGCCCCGAAGCCCATCAGGGCGTCGAGCACCGCCTGCCCGCGACGCATGCTGGTCAACTCGCTCGATCCGGCCAGTAACGGCACCTGGGTGGACGCGCTGACCACGGCACCGCCGACGATGTGCCACATCGCCGCCACGGACAGCGCACCCTCGCTCACGTCGTGCAGCTTGTCGAACAGCGGCTCCAGCGCGCGGTGACTGCGGTGGGCGACCCACGTCGTCAGCGCGGCCTCGCTCGGCAGCGCGACGATGCGATCCTGCGCTGAGTGCCTGCGCCGCATGCCGGGGCGGCCCCCGAAGTAGGAATCGTCCGGAAGGGCACGCAGCGTCGGGTCGACGACCCCGACCCAGTCGATGGCGCCCTCGGAGTCCACGTGCACCCACAGGTTCTCCAGGCCGCTGTCCCAAGCCCGCCCCTCGAGGACCAGCAGCGGAACCACCCGACCGAGCACGACGTGCGCGAGTGTCGCGGCCAACTGCTGCGAGACGGCCACCTTGCTATCGGTCTCGGCGGCCGCCGTGTCGAACATCGTCTGCAGACGGTCGGTGGTCAGCACCTCTGACAACGGCCACCAACGACGGCGAGAGAGGTCGCCCATCACCGCGACGCCATAGACGCGGGGGCACTCCGGATAGAGCTCGCGCAGCCGTCGACTGGAGTCGTGCAGGGGCAGTGGCCGGGTGATGGCCATGCCGGCGATCAGGGGATCGTCGACCAGGATCGTCATGGGGTCTCCCTCAGTTAGGTAAGCCTTACTATAGTGAGTGGAGGCTTACCTACAAGCAAACCCCTTGTGATTGGACTCACAGGCCCAGGTGAGCGAGGTGCTGACCGGTGGACTCGCGGAGGCGGGGAACTCACCGCACCTCTCTCGCCGTTGGATACGACACGCGGTAGTACGTCCGTAGTACGCTGATTTGACTGCTCAGGAGAGTGAACGGAACATGGCGAAGTTGACACGACTCGGGGAACTCGAGCGCGAGGTGATGGATCACCTGTGGTCCTCGCGCGAACCCCAGACCGTGCGCCAGGTGCACGAGGCACTCGCCGCACGGCGTGACCTGGCGTACACCACAATCATGACGGTCTTGCAGCGGCTCGCGAAGAAGAACCTGGTCGTCCAGCACCGCGACGACAGGGCACATCGCTACGCACCCACGCACGGCCGCGACGAGCTGGTTGCCGGTCTGATGGTGGACGCACTTGACCAGGTCTCGGACTCGGGAAGCCGCGAAGCCGCGCTGGTCCACTTCGTGGAGCGCGTCGGCGCGGGCGAGGCAGCGGCGCTGCGCCGCGCACTGACCGAACTCGAGGCGAAGCATCGCAGCGATCCGGCTGGCAATCTAGGCACCGGCTGAGGGACACTGTCAGCGTGTCCGCGCTGGCCTTCTCCATCGTCGCGCTGGTCCTCGTTGGACCGGTGCCCGCTGTGCTCGCGCGGGCCGCGTGGCCGCATCGCGCTCCGCGCGCGGCAGTCGTGCTCTGGCAGTCAATAGCGCTGGCCGGTGTGCTATCCGCGTTCAGCGCGGGTATCGCCATCGCCAGCAGATTGTTCGTACCTGGCCCTGACGGCCGCCCCACCGCCACATTCACCAGCGAGATCGCGGTACTGGGCTGGCCGATGTGGGTTCTCTACGTGGTCGTCTTCGCGCTCACCCTGATCGTCGGCGCGCGCCTGATTGTGGCCGTGCTGCAGGTCGCCATCGGCACCCGCAGGCGGCGCGCCCACCACCGGATGCTGGTCGACCTCCTCGGCGCATCTCACGCGGCGGCACCGGAGGTCTGTACCAAGGCCAGCGGGCTCCGGATCCTGGACGTCGATCAGCCCCTGGCCTACTGCCTGCCCGGCGTCCGTAGCCGCGTTGTCGTGAGCCAGGGCACCCTGACCAGCCTGGCGGACGCCGAGATTTCGGCGATCCTCAGCCACGAGAACGCCCATCTCCGTGCTCGACACGACCTGGTGCTGGAGATGTTCACCGCGGTACACGCCGCATTCCCGCGCCTCGTCCGAAGTGGCAGCGCGCTGGACGCCGTGCGCCTGCTCATCGAGCTCCTCGCCGACGACGCCGCCGTGCGTGACTCGGGACCGACTCCCCTGGCCCGCGCCCTGGTCGCCTGCGCCTCGGGTCGCACCCCGTCCGGTGCGATGGCCGCAGGCGGACCCACCACAGTCCTTCGGGTGCGCCGACTCGGCGGAAAGCCCAACAGCATGCCACTGTCAGTGGCCGCGTACGTGACCGCCGCCGCGGTCCTGATAGTCCCCACCATCGCGCTCGCGGTGCCATGGCTGACCGAACTCCAGAGACTCTTCGCCGCGTAACCGATTCACGAAACACCTTGTCAAAACCGCACTGCCACAACCAAACATCGAAAGGCTGCCTGTGACTTCGTCCGACACCTCCGCCACCGCACAGATTGGGGTCACCGGACTCGCGGTGATGGGCTCGAACATCGCCCGCAACTTCGCCCGACACGGTTACACCGTTGCCCTGCACAACCGCTCGGTGGCCAAGACCGACGCACTGCTGGAGGCGCACGGTTCGGAGGGTTCGTTCGTTCGCAGCGAGACCATCCCGGAGTTCCTGGCCGCGCTCGAGAAGCCGCGCCGCGTCCTGATCATGGTCAAGGCAGGCGACCCGACCGACGCCGTCATCAACGAGCTCGCCGATGCGATGGAACCCGGCGACATCATCATCGACGGCGGCAACGCGCTCTACACCGACACCATCCGCCGCGAGAAGGCCATCCGCGAACGCGGTCTGCACTTCGTCGGCGCGGGCATCTCCGGTGGTGAGGAGGGCGCACTGAACGGTCCCTCGATCATGCCCGGCGGGCCGGCCGAGTCCTACAAGAGCCTGGGCCCGCTGCTCGAGGAGATCTCCGCGCACGTCGACGGCGTGCCGTGCTGCACCCACATCGGCCCCGACGGCGCAGGGCACTTCGTCAAGATGGTGCACAACGGCATCGAGTACTCCGATATGCAGCTCATCGGCGAGGCCTACCAGCTGCTGCGCGACGGGCTGGGCAAGTCCGCGCCCGAGATCGCGGACGTGTTCGCAGAGTGGAACAAGGGCGACCTCGACAGCTACCTCATCGAGATCACCGCCGAGGTGCTCCGGCAGGTCGACGCGAAGACCGGTACACCGCTGGTGGACCTCATCCTCGATGAGGCCGAGCAGAAGGGCACCGGGCGGTGGACGGTGAAGTCCGCCCTTGACCTCGGTGTGCCCGTGACCGGTATCGCCGAGGCGGTCTTCGCGCGTGCACTGTCGGGCTCGGTGGCCCAGCGCAGAGCCACCACGGGCCTGGCCTCTGGCACTCTCGGCGAGAAGCCCGGTGACGCGGAGCGTTTCATCGAGGACGTCCGCCAGGCGCTGTACGCGTCGAAGATCGTCGCCTACGCGCAGGGGTTCAACCAGATCCAGGCCGGAAGCAACGAGTACGACTGGAACATCACGCCCGGCGATATGGCCACCATCTGGCGCGGCGGCTGCATCATCCGGGCCAAGTTCCTCAACCGCATCAAGGACGCCTTCGACACCGACGCCGACCTGCCGACGCTGATTGTCGACCCCTACTTCCGGGCGGCCATCGAGGCGGCCGTGGACAGCTGGCGCAGAGTCGTCATCACCGCAACGCAGCTGGGCATCCCGGTGCCCGGCTTCGCCTCGGCGCTGTCCTACTACGACGCGCTGCGCACCGAGCGACTGCCCGCCGCGCTGACCCAGGGACTGCGCGACTTCTTCGGCGCCCACACCTACGGTCGCATCGATACCGACCACGCCCGGCGCTTCCACACGCTGTGGAGCGGCGACCGCACCGAGATCGAGGCCTAAGTCCCTCTCGCGAGCAGACACAAACCTGCCCTTTTCTGGGCGCAAATGGGCAGGTTTGTGTCTGCTCGGCGGAAATGCCGGGCAACTAGGCTTGAGGAATGCGTTTCCTCGATGGCCACCGTCCGCCGTACGACCTGACCTACAACGACGTCTTCGTCGTGCCGGGGCGGTCCGACGTCGCCTCACGGTTCGACGTCGACCTGTCCACGATCGACGGCTCCGGCACCACGATCCCGGTCGTCGTGGCCAACATGACAGCCGTCGCGGGCCGTCGCATGGCCGAGACCGTGGCCCGCCGGGGCGGCATCGTCGTACTGCCCCAGGACCTCCCGATTCCCGCGGTGGCCGAGACCGTCAACTTCGTGAAGAGCCGCGACCTGGTGGTCGACACCCCGGTTCTGCTGTCCCCCGACAACTCCGTCTCGGATGCGACCGCCCTGATCCACAAGCGCGCGCACGGTGCCGCGGTGGTCGCTTTCGAGGACCGGCCGGTGGGCCTGGTCACCGAGTCATCGTGTGTCGGGGTGGACCGCTTCGCCCGCGTGCGGGATATCGCTCTGACCGACTTCGTCACCGCGCCGGTCGGCACACCGCCGCGCGAGGTGTTCGACCTCCTCGAGCACGCGCATGTCGGGGTCGCGGTGATGACCGCCGCCGACGGCACCGTCGCGGGCGTGCTGACCAGGACCGGTGCCATTCGCGCGGGTATCTACACGCCCGCCGTCGACGCGGCCGGACGACTGCGAATCGCCTCCGCGGTGGGCATCAACGGTGACGTGGGCGCAAGGGCCCTCGCGCTCGCCGAGGCCGGCGCGGACGTGCTGGTCGTCGACACCGCGCACGGGCACCAGGTGAAGATGCTCGACGCCATCAAGGCGATCGCCTCGCTCGACCTCGGCCTGCCCCTGGTGGCCGGCAACGTGGTCTCGGCGCAGGGCACACGCGACCTCATCGACGCGGGAGCGTCCATCGTCAAGGTCGGCGTGGGCCCCGGCGCCATGTGCACCACTCGGATGATGACCGGCGTCGGCCGCCCGCAGTTCTCGGCGGTGGTCGAATGTGCCGCCGCAGCACGGGAACTCGGTGCACATGTGTGGGCCGACGGCGGCGTGCGACACCCGCGCGACGTGGCCTTGGCGCTGGCCGCCGGCGCGTCGAACGTCATGATCGGATCCTGGTTCGCCGGCACCTACGAGTCCCCCGGTGACCTGATGTATGACCGGGACGGCCTGGTCTACAAGGAGAGCTACGGCATGGCCTCCAAACGCGCGGTGGCCGCCAGGACGGCCGCGGACAGCCCATTCGATCGCGCCCGAAAGGCGCTGTTCGAGGAGGGCATCTCATCGTCGCGGATGGGTCTGGACAACGCCCGCGGCGGCGTCGAGGACCTGCTCGACCACATCACCTCCGGCGTGCGCAGCACCTGCACCTACGTCGGGGCCGAGACGCTGCCCGAGCTGCACGACAAGGTGGTGCTCGGCGTCCAGTCCGCGGCGGGCTTCGCCGAGGGCCACCCGCTGCCGACCGGCTGGTGAGACGGCGTACGTCAGTGCGTTTTCATCGCGGCTGCCTCCGCTAACATGAGATTCACCATTTCCGACCGAGAGGGAACACGTGCCGCAGGCACCCGCTGAGGCTCCCGGTTCTGAGGGGGCCGCCGAAGCCGCGCGGCCCACCCCGGGACCGTCTGACGCCGAGCCCTCCAGTAGTGAGCCGGGCCCCGCGCCCGGCGACAGAGGGTCAGCTATCCGATGAGTCTGACCTTCACTTTGTTGAGCCTGCTGGCGATCGTGCTGCTGACCGCTGGCACCGCGGTGTTCGTCGCCGCCGAGTTCGCGTTGACCGCGCTGGAACGCAGCACCGTCGACTCCAATGCGAAGTCAGGCGGCTGGCGCGACGCCATCGTTCAGAAGGCCCACCGCACCCTGTCGTTTCAGCTCTCCGGTGCGCAGCTGGGCATCTCCATCACGACACTGGCCACCGGTTACCTGGCTGAGCCGGTGGTCGCGCGGCTGCTTCGGCCGCCGCTGTCAGCGATTGGGCTACCCGAGCGGATGCTCGACGGGGTGGCCCTGGCGCTGGCCCTGTTGATCGCGACCTCGCTGTCGATGGTGTTCGGCGAACTGGTCCCCAAGAATCTCGCCGTCGCGAAACCCACTGCCACGGCGCGGTGGGCGGCGCCCCCGCAGTGGTGGTTCTCCTGGCTGCTCACGCCGGCGATCAACGTCACCAACGGCACCGCCAACTGGATTCTGCGCCGGATGGGCATCGAACCGGCCGAGGAACTGCGGTCGGCGCGCTCCCCGCAGGAGTTGGTGTCGCTGGTGCGCAACTCCAAGCAGCGCGGATCGCTGGACGCCGCGACCGCCGACCTGGTCGACCGTTCCTTGAAGTTCGGTGAGCGCACGGCCGAGGAACTGATGACGCCCCGTCCCAAGATCGAGGCACTGGACGCCGACGACACCGTCGCCGACCTGCTGATCAAGGCCATGGAGACCGGTTACTCGCGGTTCCCCATCATCGAGGGTGATCTCGACGAGACCATCGGCATAGTGCACGTCAAGCAGGTGTTCGCGGTGCCGGTCGACGACCGGCCACGAATGCGCGTCGCAGCTCTGGCTCAGCCGGTGATGACCGTGCCGTCCACCCTTGACGGCGATGCCGTCATGACCCAGATCCGCGCCAACGGATTGCAGACGGCCCTGGTGGTTGACGAGTACGGCGGCACCGCGGGCATGGTGACCGTCGAGGACCTCATCGAGGAGATCGTCGGCGACGTCCGCGATGAGCACGACGACGCGACGCCCGACGTGGTCGAGGTCCGGGACGGCTGGCAGGTCTCCGGGCTGCTGCGCATCGACGAGGTCGACACCGAGACACCGTTTCGGCCGCACGACGGTGAGTACGAGACGATCGGCGGTCTGGTGCTCGAGGAGCTCGGCCACATTCCCGAACCCGGTGAGACCGTCGAACTCAACGCCTTCGACCCCGACCGGCCGATGGATGACCCGGTGCGCTGGCAGGCCAAGGTGATTCGAATGGACGGACGCAGGATCGACCTGCTTGAGCTCACCCCGCTCGGTAGACGCGGCGAGGAGGAGGAGCACTGATGGGTTCCGACTTCTTCGGTGTCTTCCTGACAGTCGTCCTGCTGGCGGCGAACGCGTTCTTCGTCGGTTCGGAGTTCGCGCTGATCTCGGCGCGCCGCGACCGGTTGGAGGCGCTGGCCGAACAGGGCAAGAAGAGTGCCGTCACGGTGATGCGGGCGGCCGAGCAGTTGTCGCTGATGCTCGCCGGCGCCCAGCTCGGCATCACCGTGTGCTCCATCCTGCTGGGCCGCGTCGGCGAACCCGCCATCGCCCACCTGCTGGAGAAACCGTTCGGCGCGTTGGGGATTCCCGACACGGTGTTGCATACGGTGTCGTTCGTCATCGCGCTTGCGCTGGTGGTGACATTGCACGTGCTGCTGGGCGAGATGGTGCCGAAGAACATCGCCATCGCCGGACCCGAGTCGGCGGCGATGCTGCTGATCCCGGTGTATCTGGTCTACATCAAGCTCGCCAAGCCGTTCATCGCCTTCTACAACTGGTGCGCCAACACCACACTGCGCGCGTTGGGGGTGGAACCGAAGGACGAACTCGACGTCACCGTGTCGACCGTCGAACTGTCGGCGATGATCGCCGAGTCACGGTCGGAGGGTCTGCTCGATCCCGAGGAGCACACCCGGCTCACGCGTGCCCTGGCGATCCGCACGCGCAGCGTCAACGACGTGGCGATACCGCTCGAACAGATCCGCGCGGTCCCCGTGGCCTCCCCCGGCCGGGGTCCCACTGTCGAGGCCGTCGAACGCGCGCTGGCCGACACCGGGTACTCGCGCTTCCCGGTGACCGACGAGTCCGGTGTGTACATCGGCTACCTGCACATCAAGGATGTGTTGTCGCTGATCAACGACCCGGCCGCGGTGATCGACCGGTCGATTGTGCGGCCGCTGCCGCGTCTGGCGGCGTCCTTGCCGGTGCCCGACGCGTTGTCACGGCTGCGTCGTGACAACAGCCACCTGGCGCTCGTCACCACCGATGATGACGTGGTGACCGCGATGGTGGCGCTGGAGGATCTGGTCGAAGACCTGGTGGGGACGGTGCGTGACGGAACGCACCGTGTCTGATCACACGGCGGCTCATCACACGGCGGCTCATCACACGGCGGCTCATCACACGACGATCCTGACCGAGGCCGACTGGACCGACCGCGAGCGATGTCACGCGGAGCGCGTCGACCTGTTCGTCGAACCGCACCAGCGCCGGGCCCGCCGCGGTGAGGCCCACCCGGTGTGGGACTTCCTGTTCACCTACTACAGCCTGCGGCCCAAACACCTCCGGCGCTGGCATCCGGGTTTCGGCACCCACCTGGCGGGACGTTCGGCCGAGCGTTACCTGGAGCGGGCGGGGTACGGCCGAACGGGAGCCACCGTCGGCGTCACCCCTGACTACCTGGCCACCCGGATCGACACTGTCGAGTTCATCGCCGATCTGCTGCGCGCCACATCGCATCGGCCGGCCCGGCTCAACTGCTTCGGACTGCACGAGTGGGCGATGGTCTATCGCGCGCCGCAGGTCCGCCACGATCAGGTGCCGCTGCGACTCGGGGGTGCAGGGACTGACACCGTCGTCGAGTCGATGCCGTTACGGTGCAGCCACTTCGACGCCTATCGCTTCTTCACACCTGCTGCCGTGCCGCGCAACGCCGAGCCGCTCACCCGAGCGGGTCAGGTCGCACACGAGCAGCCGGGATGCCTGCACGTCGCCATGGATCTCTACAAGTGGTCCTTCAAACTCGGGCCGCTCGTCGACTCCGAACTCGTGCAGGACTGCCTCGAGCTGGCCGCCGACGCTCGCGAACTCGACATGCGCGCGAGCCCGTATGACCTGACTGACTACGGTTTCGAGCCGATCCCCATCGAAACACCGGCGGGCCGAGCCGAATACGTCCGCGCGCAGCAGGATGTCGCCGACCGTGCGGCGCCCCTTCGGGCCGCCCTCGCCGGCCGATGTGACCTGCTACTCACCGCGGGAGCGCATCGGTTGACCGCATTTACCGGCGGCTAAGCTAGATCGACGCTCGAGGAGGAGACATGACCGATCGCGTGAACGTTGGCGCCCTGCGGGTGGCGCGCGTGCTCTATGACTTCGTCAATAACGAGGCCCTGCCCGGCACCGGGCTGGACCCCGATACTTTCTGGGCGGGCGTGGACAAGGTCGTGACCGATCTGTCCCCGAAGAACCAGGATCTGCTGGCTCGCCGCGACGAACTGCAGGCGCAGATCGACAAGTGGCATCGCCAACGTGCCATCGGCCCGCACGATGCCGACGAGTACAAGCAGTTCCTCACCGATATCGGCTACCTCCTGCCCGAGCCCGCCGACTTCAGCATCACCACCTCGGGTGTGGACGACGAGATCACCAGCACGGCGGGTCCGCAGCTCGTGGTTCCGATCCTCAACGCCCGCTTCGCGCTCAACGCCGCCAACGCGCGGTGGGGCTCGCTGTATGACGCGCTGTACGGCACCGACGTCATCAGTGAAGAGGACGGCGCCGAGAAGGGCACCAGCTATAACCGGGTGCGCGGCGACAAGGTGATCGCCTACGCGCGCAACTTCCTGGACGAGGCCGTCCCGCTGGCCGCAGGCTCCTGGAGCGATGCCACCGGCCTCAAGATCGACGACGGCCAGTTGCTGGTCACCTACGGTGATGACCTGTCGGTCGGCCTGGCGGCCCCCGAGCAGTTCGTCGGCTACACCGGTAAGCCGGGCGAGCCGCAGTGGTCGGTGCTACTGGTCAACCACGGCCTGCACGTCGAGATCCTCATCGACCCCGACTCCCCCGTCGGCGCGACCGACAAGGCAGGCATCAAGGACGTCGTCCTGGAGTCCGCGATCACCACGATCATGGACTTCGAGGACTCCGTGGCCGCGGTCGACGCCGATGACAAGGTGCTGGGCTACCGCAACTGGCTCGGCCTGAACCGCGGTGATCTGAGCGAAGAGGTCGCCAAGGGTGACAAGACGTTCACCCGCGTGCTCAACGCTGACCGTGTCTTCAGCACCACCGACGGGGAGGGCGAACTCACGCTGCCGGGACGCAGCCTGCTGTTCGTCCGCAACGTCGGGCACCTGATGACCAATGACGCCATTACCGATGGCGAGGGCAACGAGGTGCCCGAGGGCATCCAGGACGCGCTGTTCACCGGGCTCATCGCCATGCACGGCCTGCGGGACGGCTCCGAGAACGACGGCGCCAGTGGTCCGTACGCCAATAGCCGCACCGGCTCGGTTTACATCGTCAAGCCCAAGATGCACGGACCCGACGAGGTCGCGTTCACCTGCGAGCTGTTCAGCCGCGTCGAGGATGTGCTCGGTCTGCCGCAGGCCACCCTCAAGGTCGGCATCATGGACGAGGAGCGCCGCACCACGCTGAACCTCAAGGCGTGCATCAAGGCCGCCGCCGACCGTGTGGTCTTCATCAACACCGGCTTCCTGGACCGCACCGGCGACGAGATCCACACGTCGTTGGAGGCCGGCCCGATGATCCGCAAGGGCGCGATGAAGAGCCAGCCGTGGATCAAGGCGTACGAGGACGCAAACGTCGACACCGGCCTGGCCGCGGGGTTGTCCGGCAAGGCCCAGATCGGCAAGGGCATGTGGGCCATGACCGACCTGATGGCCGATATGGTCGAGCAGAAGATCAGTCAGCCCAAGGCCGGCGCCACCACTGCCTGGGTGCCCTCCCCGACGGGCGCGACGCTGCACGCAATGCACTATCACCTGGTCGACGTGTTCGAGGTCCAGAAGGAACTCGCGGGCAAGAAGCGTGCCACCATCGATGAACTCCTCACCATTCCGCTCGCCAAGGAGTTGGCGTGGGCACCCGAGGAGATCCGCGAGGAGGTCGACAACAACTGCCAGTCGATCCTGGGCTACGTGGTGCGTTGGATCGACGCGGGTGTCGGCTGCTCGAAGGTGCCCGACATCCACAATGTCGCCCTGATGGAGGATCGCGCGACGCTGCGCATCTCGAGCCAGTTGCTGGCCAACTGGCTGCGCCACGGCGTGATCACCGCCGAGGACATCAACGCGAGCCTGCGCCGGATGGCGGCCGTCGTCGACGAGCAGAACGGGAAGGATCCCGACTACCTGCCGATGGCACCCGATCCCGATGCGAGCATCGCGTTTGCGGCCGCTCAGGAGCTGATCCTGTCCGGTGCCGATCAGCCCAACGGGTACACCGAGCCGATCCTGCATCGCCGCCGCCGCGAGTTCAAGGCCCGTCACACCGGCCAGTGACTAGACTTCGGCGGGGCCACGCGATGTGTCGCTTCGAGCCGAACAATTGGTGAAGCGGCGGAGCCGAACGAATGGTGACGCGTCGGGCCTGAGACCAGCCAACAACACGAGCGTAGAGGATGGGGATGGGTAGGCACAGCGTTCCCGATCCCGAGGATTCGGCGGATGAGCCGCAGGATTTCGATGCGGACCAACCGCATGTTCACGGATCCGACGAGCCCACCACCGGACCCGGGTACGACGACGATCCGCGGCGCGAGCCGGGATACGACGAAAGCCCTTATCGGGAACCGTTTTTCGGCGAGGGCAACGATGTTGGCTCGACCTACGGCCAGCCCGAGCCCGACTACCGCGATGACGCGTACTGGCAGTCGCAACGCACCGCCCGGTATGACGAGGACTTCGAATACCTCGGCAGCCCGACGGACGATGGTCTCGCCGACGACGGATACGCCGATGACGGTTTAGCCGATGACGAATACGACGCTGACGGATACGACAGCGACGGCGTAGAGGACGACGAGTCGCCGACGCGGGCGTTCGCGTCGAACCCGCCGCCTCCGCGTCCACCGCTCGATGGACCTCAGCACGGCAGCGACTGGGACGGCGAATGGACCGGCAGCCACCGCGCCATCACCACCAAACGACGCGGTGTCAGCGTCAGCGTGATTGTCGCGCTGGTCACAGTCGTGGTGGTGGTCGGCGCGATCATCCTGTGGCGCTTCTTCGGTGACGTGCTGTCCAACCGCTCGCAGGTGTCGGCGGCACGATGTGTCGAGGGCGAGGTCGTCGTCGCGGTGGTCGTCGATCCGTCGATCGCCGACCAGGTAGGCCCGCTCGCCGAGCAGTACAGCCAGTCCGCGGCCCCGGTCGGCGACAAGTGCGTCAAGGTCGGTGTCCGCTCCGCCGACTCTGACGATGTGATCAACGGTCTCTCCGGAACCTGGCCCGCTGAGCTCGGCGAGCGTCCCGCGCTGTGGATTCCGGGTAGTTCGGTGTCCGTGGCCCGTCTGGAGGCCGCCGCCGGTGGCGCGATCACCAGCGACAGTCGGTCGTTGGTCACATCACCAGTGCTGTTGGCGGTTCGTCCGCAACTGAAGACGGCGCTAGCGCAACGGAGTTGGTCGGATCTGCCGCCACTGCAGACCAACCAGACCGCGCTCGACGCGCTCAACCTCCCCGGCTGGGGTGGGCTTCGCCTGGCACTTCCACTCTCGGGTGACGCCGACGCGACGTTCATCGCGGCCGAGGCCGTCGCCGCAGCCAGCGCTCCTGCTGGCGCACCCGCCACAGCAGGTGCGTCGGCGATCAACACACTGGTGGCGGGTCAGCCGAAACTGGCCGACACCAAGGCATCCACGGCGATGGACGCCCTGTTGGCTGGCAGCGATCCCGCCGCCTCCTCCGTGCACGCGGTGGCGAGCACCGAGCAGCAGCTGTATCAACGGGCCGCCTCGCTGCCCGACGCCTCGAACAAGCTCGCGGGGTGGCTGCCCTCGGGCCCCGCCGCGATCGCCGACTACCCGACCGTGCTGCTGGCCGGCGACTGGCTGGCCCAGGAGCAGGTCAGCGCGGCCAGCGAGTTCGCCCGTTTCCTCCGCAAGCCAGAGGCGCTGGCCGAGTTCGGCAAGGCGGGCTTCCGGACCGACGGTGGCGAAACCCCCGACAGTGATGTCACCGACTTCGGACCGCTCGCGGACCCGGTGTCGGTGGGCGACAACGCGTTGCGTGCCACGCTCGCCGAGGCCGTCAGCGCACCCGCGGCGAATCCGGCCGTCACCATCATGCTGGAACAGTCGATGGACACTGATGAGGGTGGCAGTAGTCGGCTCGCCAACGTGACAGCAGTACTCGACGAACGAATCAAGACACTGTCACCGACCGCGGACATCGGGCTGTGGACGTTCGACGGCGTCGCAGGACGCTCCGAGGTGCCATTCGGTCCACTGGGCGATCCGGTCGGTGGGCAGCCCCGCTCGGAGGTGTTGGTCAGCAACCTGAGAAATCAGGTCGCATCCGGCGGTGGCGCGGTGTCCTTCACCACGCTGCGGTTGATCTACAACGAGGCCGTGGCGAATTATCGTGACGGCCAGGCGAACTCGGTCCTGGTCATCACCACCGGCCCCCACACCGACCAGTCACTTGATGGTGCCGGGCTGCAGGAGTTCATCCGCCAGACCTTCCAGCCGGGCAAGCCGGTCGCCGTCAACGTCATTGACTTCGGCACCGACCCGGACCGGGCGACCTGGGAAGCGGTGTCCCAGATCAGTGGCGGCACCTACCAGAACCTGAACAGCGCCGCGGGACCCGAACTGACCGCAGCGCTGTCCAGCGTGCTGCCCTGACCGAGCTGCAAGGACGTTGAGATAGCGCTGGCGGCGACGACTACTCGAATTTAGGCAACGCCAGCGCTATCTCAACGCAAGGGAATGGCGGACTAGGTCAGGCGAACGCCTCGACCGGAGGACACGAGCACACCAGATTCCGATCGCCGTACGCGCTGTCGATGCGGCGCACCGGCGGCCAGACCTTGGGCCGGAACCCCTTGCCCAGCGGATACGCTGCCTGCTCCCTGGTGTAGGGATGGTCCCAGTTCTCGACCAGCAGGCTCTCGGCGGTGTGCGGCGCCCCGCGCAGCGGATTGTCCTCGACCGGCCACGCACCCGATCCGACCTGATCGATCTCGGCCCGGATGGCGATCATCGCGTCGCAGAAGGCGTTCACCTCGGCGAGGCTCTCGCTCTCGGTCGGTTCCACCATCAATGTGCCCGCCACCGGGAAGCTCATGGTCGGAGCGTGAAAACCGTAGTCCGCCAGCCGCTTGGCCACATCATCGACGGTGACGCCGGTGCTCTTGGTGATCTGGCGCAGGTCCAGGATGCACTCGTGGGCGACCATGCCGTTCTCGCCGGTGTAGAGCACGGGGTAGTACTCGTCGAGGCGTCGGGCGACGTAGTTCGCCGATGCAATCGCGGTCAGCGTCGCCGCACGCAGCCCCGGTGCACCCATCATCCTGATGTAGGCCCAGGTGATCGGCAGGATCGATGCTGACCCGTACGGGGCGGCCGACACTGTGTAGGTGTCGGTGAGCTCGTCGGCGAGCGGATGGCCCGGCAGGTACGGGATCAGGTGCGAGCGGACCGCGACGGGCCCGACGCCGGGACCGCCGCCACCGTGCGGGATGCAGAACGTCTTGTGCAGGTTCAGGTGGCTGACATCGCCGCCGAACTTACCGGGCCGTGCCAGGCCCACCAGCGCGTTGAGATTGGCGCCGTCGACGTACACCTGGCCGCCGACGTCGTGCACCGCGGCGCAGATCTCGGCGACATCGTGCTCGTACACACCGTGCGTCGACGGGTAGGTGATCATCAGTGCCGCAACCGTATCGGCGTGCTCGGCGATCTTGACCCGCAGATCGTCGAGGTCGACGTCACCATTGTCGCGGCACGCGATGACCACGACACGCATTCCCGCCAGAGCCGCCGACGCCGCATTGGTGCCGTGCGCGCTGGACGGGATCAGGCAGATGTCGCGACGGTCATCGCCGCGGCTCTGGTGATAGGCGCGAATCGCCAGAAGTCCCGCGTACTCCCCCTGCGACCCGGCGTTGGGTTGCAGTGAGACCGCGTCGTACCCGGTGAGCTGGGTCAGCCAGGTCTCCAGGTCCGCGATCAGCGTGCGCAGGCCCGGTGTGTCGGACGCGGGTGCGAACGGATGCTGGCGGGCGAACTCCGGCCAGGTGATCGGCTCCATCTCGGCGGCCGCATTGAGCTTCATCGTGCACGAGCCCAGCGGGATCATGCTGCGGTCCAGCGCGATGTCCTTATCCGACAGCGCACGCAGGTAGCGCATCATCTCGGTCTCGGTGCGGTACCGCGAGAACGCCGGGTGCTGCAGGAAGGTCGATGTGCGGGTGTGGATCTCGGGACCCGCCCAGTGGTGCCCGCCGCGGGTGCCGCCGAACGCCTCGAGAACCTGCTCGACATGCTCGGCGGACGTCGCCTCGTCACACGACACCGAGATGTGGTCGGCGTCCACCAGCCACACGTTGATGCCACGGTCCTTGGCCTGTGCACGAATCTCCTCGGCCCGCCCGGGCACGTGGGCCAGCACGGTGTCGAAGAATGTGTCGTGCACCACCGTCACCCCGGCGGACAGCAGGCCCGCGGCCACCGCGAGCGCATGACCGTGCACCTTGTGCGCGATCGAGGTGAGGCCGTCGGCGCCGTGGTAACTGGCGTACATCGCCGCAGTCACCGCGAGAAGCACCTGCGCGGTACAGATATTGCTGGTCGCCTTGTCGCGACGAATGTGCTGCTCGCGGGTCTGCAGCGCGAGGCGGTACGCCGGGGATCCGTCGGCGTCGACCGACACGCCGACCAGGCGGCCGGGCAGCTGGCGGGCGTGCTTGGTGTGCACGGCGAGATAACCGGCGTGGGGTCCACCGAAACCCATTGGCACACCGAAGCGTTGAGTGGTACCGAAGGCCACGTCCGCGCCGATGTCCCCCGGCGGCGTGACCAGCGTCAGCGCGAGCAGGTCGGCGCCCACGGCCACCAGCGCGCCGCGGTCGTGAGCGGACGCGATCAGATCGCTCCAGTCGTTGACGGTGCCGCTCGCACCGGGAAGCGAGACGATGACACCGAAGAAGTCGCCCTCGGGCAGCCCGTTGCGCAGGTCGGCGGTGACGATCTCAATGCCGAGCGGCTCGGCACGAGTCGCCAGGATTGCGGCGGTCTGGCGGTAGATGTCCGCATCGACGGCGAGACGGTTGGCGGAACCCTTCACCGCGCGGTGCATCAATGTCATGGCCTCGGCGGCGGCGGTGCCCTCGTCGAGCATCGACGCGTTCGCCACTTCGAGCCCGGTCAGATCCTCGACCATGGTCTGGAAGTTGAGCAGCGCCTCCAGTCGGCCTTGGCTGATCTCCGGCTGGTACGGGGTGTATGCGGTGTACCAGGCCGGGTTCTCGAGGATGTTGCGGCGCAGCACCGGCGGCGTGAGGGTGTCGAAGTAACCCTGTCCGATCATCGACACCGCGACGGTGTTGGCGTCGGCCATGGCGCGCAGATCGGCCAGGGCGTGCTCCTCGGTGGCCGGCGGTGGCAGCTGATCGAGACCGGGTGCCAGACCGTCGGCGGTCAGCGCGTCGAGAATTCCCGCGGGCAGGGCCTTCTCGGCGAGGCTGGCAAGCGAATCGACGCCGATGACCTGGAGCATCGTCGCCACGGCATCCGAATCCGGTCCGATATGACGGTCGGCGAAGCGGGGCTGGTGATGATCGGCCGAGAAATGGGGATGACTACCGGACACGTGGACCTCTCGGGTTCGAAAACGCTCGACTCGTTGCGGTCCTCCCCCTCTGTCGTCGACCCGTACCGGGCGCCTGAGAGATTCGGCTACCCCCGGGGCGATGCGCGGAGATGGCCTTTCCCCATGGGCGGGCAGGATGACCTGCCACTTTCCAGAGGCATCGGGGCCCGGCGCGGTCCTGGGTGCCTGAGAGGTTGACGGAGAGGTGTTGCTCCTTCGGCGTCCGTGACTGGCCGTCACGAAGCTCTCCCGCGCGAGGGCGATGCGCTGCTGATTCTACCGGCAGCTGCAGGGTTGGTGAGACGTCAGCCGATCTTGCGGTCGCGACTCTTGCGACGCGATGCCAGCTCGTCCTCGGGTGCGGCGATCGACTCGCCGCCGTCAGCGCGCTCACCTGGGAAATCGGCGATCGCACCGGTCAGCTCGCGCATGGCGCCCGACACCGCGATACCGAACACACCCTGGCCGCCCTGGAGGAGGTCGACGACCTCTTCGGCGGACGTGCACTCATAGACGGTGGTGCCGTCGGAGAACAGGGTGATGTTGGCCAGATCCTGCACACCGCGCTGGCGCAGGTGATCGACGGCCACCCGGATGTTGTGCAGTGAGATGCCGGTGTCCAGCAGTCTTTTGACGATCTTGAGGACCAGGATGTCCTTGAACGAGTACAGCCGCTGGCTGCCCGAGCCTGCCGCGCTGCGGATCGACGGCACGACCAGTGAGGTACGCGCCCAGTAGTCGAGCTGGCGGTACGTGATCCCCGCGATCTGGCAGGCGCTCGGACCGCGGTAACCGACGAGTTCGTCGGGTACCGAGTCATCGGGGAACAGTCGACCCTGAACTGGCTCGGCGGCTACGGTCGGCCCAGGCTGGACGGACGTACCCCCCGACGACAGATCTAACTGCTCCTGACGTGGCGTGTCGCCCACTGTCCATCCTCTCGCCGAATCGAACTCGCTTCGTGCGTCACAGTCGAGACCACGGTCAGCGCGTTTGCTCCAAGCTCGAACTTGTCGAGCATACGCTCCCGGCAAGGCCCATGACCGCCTGAAGTTAGATCAAATTATGGCTGTCCAAATCGCGGTTACCGCAAACCTCGCGGCGTGTCGACATTCGTGAGATGGATCCGTGACCAACCGGCTACCTGCGCTCAAGTCGCCTTGAAGTCATCGGGCGACACGCTGTCGAGGAACTCCTTGAACTTCTCGACCTCGTCCTCGCGCACCGCGCCGGTGCCCTCCTCGTCGCCCTCGTCCGGGATCAACAGACCCGCCTCGGCGAGCACTGCCTCCTCGACATAGATCGGCACGCCGACGCGCAGGGCGATTGCCACCGAGTCCGACGGCCTGGCCGACACCGTGATGTCCCGGTCGAAGATCAGGTCGGCGTAGAAGGTGCCCTCCTGCAACGCGACGATCCGGACTTCCTTGAGTGAATGGCCAAGGGCGGCAATCAGATCTCGGATCAAGTCGTGGGTCAGCGGGCGAGCCGGCTCAACGCCCTGCTGCTCCAGCGCGATCGCAGTGGCCTCCGTCTGCCCTATCCAGATGGGCAGATAACGATCGCCATTGGACTCGCGCAGCAGCAAGACCGGCTGGTTCTGCGGCTGCTCGATGCGTATGCCGACCACACGAACCTCACCCATCTGTGTACGCCCTCCGCACCGTCAAATCCGTCGAGCCGAGTCTAGTCCTCAGCGATCCAGAACGTCGCGCACCGCGGACTTGATCAACGACGTGTGCAATGTGATCGCCAGCGCCGCCACCTCACGGGCCAGGTCGTCCGCCCGATCGCGTGCGCCGGCCTTTCGGGTCTTGTCCACGGGTCCCGCGATCTGGGCGATCAGGTCGGACTGGCGGTCCGCGGCAGACCTGAACGCGCGCAGGTGGCGCGGTTCGATGCCGTAGTCGGCCAACGCCCGTGCGCACTGCAGGGTGATGACCGTGTACTCGTCGAAGAACCCGGCCACCCCCGGCTTGACCACGCCCGCCCTGACCAGGGTTGAGAGCAGCTCGTCGTCGACTCCCGACTTGGCCAGCACATCCTCGCGGCTCAACCGGACCTGCTGCCGCGCTACCGATCTACCTGCGGCAGCGTCGGACGCATCGGGATCAACCGGATCGTCGGACACCGGCACCAGGCGCGGCGCCGCGTAGGCCGAACCGATGGCCGGGATCTCGCCATCGGGTTGATCGTCGAGCGCAGCCTTGATGACCTTCAACGGCAGATAGTGGTCGCGCTGCGCGGTCAGGATGAACCGCAGCCGCGCACAGTCATAAGCGGTGAAGCGCCGATACCCCGAAGGTGTGCGTTCCGGCGTGACCAGCCCTTCGGCCTCCAAGAACCGGATCTTGGAGATGGTCACATCCGGGAAGTCGGGTCGCAGCAGGTCGAGGACCGCCCCGATCGACATCCCGGCGAGCGCAGGGGTGTCGGGGGCGGTCACTAGCTGCCCGGGCTGCCGTCGTCGGTCTTCGGGCCCGTCAGGAACACGAGACGGAACTTCCCGATCTGAACCTCGTCGCCGTTGGCGAGCACCGCGGAGTCCACCGGCTCGCGGTTGACGTACGTGCCGTTGAGGCTGCCGACGTCGACGACCTGGAACTCGCCGGTCTCCAGGCGGAACTCAGCGTGCCGCCGGCTAACGGTGACGTCGTCGAGGAAGATGTCGCTGTCGGGATGCCGTCCGGCCGATGTGGTGGCCTGATCGAGCAGGAACCGAGAACCAGCGTTGGGTCCACGCTTGACGACCAGCAATGCCGAACCGGTCGGAAGTCCCTCGACCCCCGAAACGGAGCTCTCGGAGCCCGCCGAGGCCGGCGCGTCCAACTCGTTGAGGAAGTCCGCACGGAAGACCGATGTGGTCTCGACCGTGACTTCATCCGAGGACTGGTCGGCTCCCGAACTGGTGTCGTTTTCCGTCACCCGCTGCTCCTAACTGGCTGCTGTGGCGATGTCTGGCACAAAGCTCGGCGCTGCGCGGCCGACCGTTGTGGGGTCACCACGACCGTACCGCGCGGGGTTGTCCGATGTGTCCACCACCGCCGGAATCGTTCATTCGTCGAGAGTGGCACGATACCCGTCCGCGTCGAGCAGCCCGGCCAGACCCTCCGCAAGCGCGGCGGCGTCGACCTGCAGGTCCATCAGCCAACCGGCGCCGTACGGGTCGGAGTTGACCAGTTCGGGCGAGTCGGCCAGATCTTCGTTCACCGCAATCACTTTCGCGGTCAGCGGCGAGTACAGCTCGGATTGGGACTTCGTGGACTCCACGTTGCCAAACTCGGCGCCCGCGGTGACGTCGGCGTCAGCCGACGGGAGATCGACGAACACCACATCGCCCAGCGCCGCTTGTGCGTAGTCGGTGATACCGACCCGCACGGTGTCGTCGCCGGTGCGCCGCACCCACTCGTGCTCGGGTGTGTAGAACAGGTCTGACGGGGTCTCGCTCACGGCGCTCCTAGGTTCTGCGTGGGGCTACGGCTGTCACTTGCCCGGCTGAGCGTATTGGCGAGGTTTCGGTTGCCGCAAGGCGGTCACGTTCACCGTGTCGGCCTGTTGCACGGTCATTGTGCCGCCGACGCGTTCGACACTGTCCATCGCCCCGCCGGGAATGTTCATCGCCGCAGCAAGAGTCGCCGGATCACCAATCGCCAGAATCGAATACGGCGGGCTCATGGTGACGCCGTCGATGATCAGGCTGCCCGCGGTGCCCACCACCCAAGTATCCACTCCGACACGGATCGCGGGGCCCCCGGATGCACTGCTCGCATCGCGGATCTCCATCGCCTCAGCACCCGCGGCACGCAATTCGTTGATCACGTCGAGCATCGTCTCGGGTGACACGCCGGGGGCGGTGTCGCCGATGGTCAGAGTCACACCGGGCCCCGTCGCGGCTACCGTGCCGATCAGGATGGACAGCGCGGCCAGGCGGGCTCGAGCATTCTCGATGGCGGCCTGATCGTTGCTGCCGGAGGCCTGCAGCGCGGCGAGCGTGCGCTGCAGGTCGGTGACCTCTGTGTTGAGCGCGGCCTCGCGTTGCTGAAGCGAGTCGAGCAGCACCAGCAGGTCGGCCGGTCGGGCGGTGTCCAGGGAGTCCCCTGACTCGGTCTGGCGGACCTGCGTGACGATCGCGACACCCAGTAGCAGACACAGCAGGATGGCCAGCGTGCCGAATCCGAGCTGTGCCCGGCCGCGGCGCAGAATTCCGGCCACCCCGCTGGGCTGCAGTTCACCGATGGACCGGATCGGCTCGTCCGGCGGAAGCTCGTGTCTGCCGTGATGCTTTTCCGGGTCATGCTCGTTCATCGTCACGCTCCGAACAGCCTGCGCCGCAGCGCGGCGGCGTTACCGAAGATGCGGATGCCCAGGACGACGATGATCGCGGTCGACAGTTGTGTGCCCACCCCGAGCTGATCACCGACGTAGACGATGATCGAGGCGACGAGGACGTTGAACACGAAGGACACGACGAAAACCTTCGAGTCGAAGATTCGCTCGAGGTACGCCCGCAGGCCGCCGAACACCGCGTCGAGCGCGGCGACGACCGCGATCGGCAGATAGGGCTGGATGAAATCGGGAACATCGGGGTGAAACACCAACCCGAGCACGATTCCGGCGACGAGCGCAACGATTCCGATCATGTACTTCCGATCATCAGGGGCCAAGCGGCTTAGCGAATGTCAGGTCGCGCACCGATCCGGCTGCGACGGCGAGGTCGTCGGCGGCGCTGACCTCGACCCCCACGCCGTAGGAGGCTTCCAGCAGCCGCAACCGGTGCAGTCCGGGGCTGCGGTCGAACACATCTGCCATGGCGCGCGGCGGTCCTATGGCCACGACGGCGTACGGGCTGCCGATCGGCTGGTTGTCCACCAGGATCCCCCCTCCCGCCTGCCGGATCGTCACGTTGGGACCGATCCGCACACCCCCCACGGCGATGGCCTCGGCGCCGCTGACCCACAACGAGTTCACCACCAACTGCAGGTCGCGGTCGAGCACCACCTGCGGACTGCCCTGGATCCGTTGTTTGGAGACATCGGACAGGTCGCGGGCGGCGCCGGGCTCGGTGGCTGTCACGCGCAGCCCCGGCCCGTGCACCTCGGTGGCCGCAGCGGCGAAATCCGCGGTGTCGAGCTGCTCGAGTAGGCCGCGGCCCTCCTCGTCACCCTCGAGACGGCTGCGCCGCTCCATCTCGACCTCTGTCGAGAGTTTGTCGCGGCGCTCAGTGGCCGCGCCCGTCGTGGTCTCTGCGGCCCGGACACTGTCGACGAGGACGTGCTGTGTCTCGCGGGTCGCGGGAGCCACGGACTGCGCCTGCGCGGCCGCCGTGGCGAACACGATGGTCACGGCAAGGCCCGCCGCCAGCTGCCAACCCCAGTCGAACCGCCTGCGGCCGGTCTCGCCACGGGCCGCACGCCGTTCGGCGGCGGCCGCGTACCCCGGATCGAGGTGATCGGTCAGCAGCGACCTCAACAGCGAGGGAACCGGGATCAGCTTGGGCGCGTCGGCGTCATGAGCATTGCGGCCTGCCTCGCGGCTGTAGCCGCCGAGTGCGCGGTCGTCTGCGGACACCGGTCAGGCTTTCCCTGCGGGCACCCGCGGCAGGGTGCGCAGCACCATCCCGACCTGGAGCAGATACAGCACGGCCGACCACAGGTACATCACCGCGCCCCAGATCACGAACGCCCACCCGCAGGCCAGGATGACCCGGCTCCACACCGCGTCCCACTGACCAAGCAGGATCAGAGGGAATCCCGACATCAGCGCGAACGTCGCGGCCTTGCCGATGTAGGTCACCGGCAGCGCGGTCAGACCGCGGCTCCGCAACACAGGCAGGGTGGCGGCCAGCACGACGTCGCGCCCGATCAGCACCAGCACGAACCACCACGGCACGATGCCGTCGATGGCGAAAGCCAACGGGACAGCCACCATGTAGGTCCGGTCGACGGCCGGGTCCAACAGCGCGCCGAGGCGTGAGGACTGGTTGGGCACCAGCCGCGCGATCTTGCCGTCGGCCCAGTCGGAGAAGCCGCTGAACATCAGCACCGCGACCGCCAGCGCGTTGGCGTCGGCGACCAGCAGCAGATAGAGGAAGACGGGGACCAGGATCAGCCGCAGCACGCTGAGCGCGTTGGGGATGGTCAGCACACGGTCGGTGGCGGCGTCTGGCCGGACCGCGTCGCCGCTGGCCCCGGTCGCCTCGCTACTGCCGTGGGGCGCCTCCATGAGGGCCTAACCTAGCGGAACACCCCAGGCAGGCTCAGCGCCGACATGGTGTCGTCGGCGAGCGGGTTGTCGTGAATCATGTACGTCCACGTCGATGTCGGTCGGGCAAGCTTCGACAGATCAAGGCCGAGTTCGTCCTCGGTGACGTTTGCCGTCTCGAAGGTCTGCTGCGCGGCCTCGATGGCGTCCGCGGCCAGCGAGCCGAACGCGTCGACGGCCATCCGGTGGAACTCGTCGAGCGGGTTCTGTCGGCCAAGGGCCCGCAGGTGGATGCTCTCGCGGATGTCGGACAGGTAGGCCTGATGGTCGGCCCAGCCGCGGTCGAGGTGGTACAGCATGATCTGGCGGCAGGTCGTCTCCAGACGCTCCTCGCCTATCTCCTCGACAAGTTGCTCGTATCGCTTCGGTGAGCGCTCCGCGAGTTCCTCGCGAGCCGTCGCCGTGCGCAGCAGGTTCTCTCGGCGCTCGGAGATGATGGCGCGCTGCTGGGCGACCAATTGGTTGTAGCGCCACGTGTTGGCGTGCACGTCGAGCAGCTTGCCCTCCGCGACGCGCTGCGCGTGCTCGAGGAGTTGGGCGGCCTTGTCGTTCAGGATTCGGCCGTCTTCATCGGTCTGCATCGGCAGCTTCTGTGGTTCCAGATGAGCGACGACGACGTCGTCCTCCCAGCTGGAGAAGAACACAGACGAGCCCGGGTCGCCCTGGCGTCCCGCGCGGCCCCGGAGCTGGTTGTCCAGGCGCTCGGTGTGGTGGCGGCCCGTACCGATGACGTGCAACCCGCCGAGATCGGCGACGGCATCGTGATCGGACTCGTCGGAGCCGCCGAGGCGGATATCGGTTCCGCGGCCGGCCATCTGGGTGGACACCGTGACCACTCCGAGCTTGCCGGCCTCGGCGATCACCGCGGCTTCCTCGGCGTCGTTCTTGGCGTTGAGCACGACCGCGGGAATGCCCGCCTTGACCAGACGCTCGTGCAGGTCCTCGGACTCGGCGACGTCACGGGTACCGACCAGCACCGGCTGACCCGTCGCATGCACCTCGGTGATGTGCTCGACTACGGCGTCGTTCTTGGCGGCCGCGGTGATGTACACCCGGTCGAGTTCGTCGACGCGGATGTTCGGGGTGTTGGGCGGGATCGGCGAGACGCCGAGCTTGTAGAACTGGCGCAGCTGCTCGCCCGCTGCCAGTGCGGTACCGGTCATACCGCACACCGTCGGGTAGCGGTTGATCAGCGCCTGCACGGTGATGGTGTCGAGGACCTCGCCGGTCTCGGTGGTCTCGATGCCCTCCTTGGCCTCGACCGCTGCCTGCAGGCCGTCCGGCCAGCGCTGCAGCGACGCGATCCGGCCGCGCGAGGCGTTGATCAGCTGCACCGCGCCATCGCGGACGATGTAGTGGACATCGCGCTGCAGCAGCACGTTCGCGTGCAGCGCCACGTTCGCCTCGGTCAACGTCGTGCTGACGTGTTCCTCGGAGTAGATGTCGATACCACCGAGCGCGGCCTCGAGCCTGCGGGCGCCTGCGTCGGTCAGGTGCACATTGCGCCGGTCGGCATCGGTGTCGTAGTACTTCTCGGCGTCGTTGGACTCCACCAGGTCACGGACCAGACGGATGATCTCCAGTCGCGGCGTCTCGCGGTGTGTGGTGCCGGCCAGCACGAGCGGCACCAGCGCCTCGTCGACCAGCACCGAGTCGGCCTCATCGATCAGTGCGACGTCGGGATCCGGGGACACCAGGTCGGCGACGTCGGTCACCAGCTGATCGCGCAGCACGTCGAACCCGATCTCGTTGACCGAGGCGTAGGTGACGTTGCAGGCGTAGGCGGCGCGGCGTTCGTCGGCTGTCGAGTCGGCGGTGATCCAGCCGACCGTCAGACCCATGGCCTCCAGCAGCGGGCCCATCCACTCCGCGTCGCGACGGGCGAGATAGTCGTTGACCGAGATGACGTGCACGCTGCGGCCGGCGATGGCGTAGCCAGCCGCGGCGATGGCGCCGGCCAGGGTCTTGCCCTCACCGGTGGCCATCTCGACGACGTCGCCGGCCATCATGCGCAGCGCGCCGAGCAGCTGGACGTCGAACGGCTTGAGTGTCGTGGCACGTTCGGACGCCTCGCGGGCGATGGCCAGGAACTGCGGGATGTCCGCCGCCTCGGCGAGGTCGCCCAGTTCGAGGAGCTTCGCGGCCTTGCGCAGCTGTTCGTCGTCAAGGCCTGCGGCCTTGTCGTCGAATGCCGAGGAGGCCGTCACCTGCCCCATCGAGCTGGCCTGGTCCTTGTCGGTGCTTGCACCCAGCAGCTTCCAGAACCTATTGCTCAGCCGTTTGGACGACCGAACCTTGGTCTTGGGTGTCGGGTCGGAAGAGGTATTGGGGGCAGTCTTGGCCACGTGTCACAAGGTACGCGGCCCCGGCGCGGGCCGATCACACCGTGGTCGCGAACTCGATCACCAGCCAATCGGAAACGGGCCGGAACCCGATTCGCCGATATATCGCGTTGGACACCGGGTTCGCGATGTCGGTGAAAAGCACCACCTCATCGGCACCCATCGCCGTGGCGGTTCGCGATGCCGCCGCCGTCACGGCCGACCCGTAGCCGTGGCCGCGTTCGTCCTCGTGTGTGTACACCGGCCCGATCCGGCTCACCCCCGCCACGGGAGGTCGGATCATCGCCATGCTGACCGGGCGCCGGCACTGGGTCCAGAGCACGAATTGCACGCCTGCCTGCAGGAGTCCGTCGAGGAAGGCTCGATGCACGGGTGGCGCCGCGACCGACCCGAACGCCTCCACAAAGAACCGGGCCGTCCAGTCGGCCAGCAGCTCGACGTCGTCGGGGCCGTGTGGGCGGGCCTCCCCCGGCACCGCGGTCGGCGGCACGAGATCGCCGAGCCGGTGCAGCCTCTCCCCAGTCCGCACCTCCGGTTCGGCGCCAGTGTGCCGCTGCCAGGCCGAGGCGAACGCCTCGGCCGTGGCGTTGGGACCTCGCACAGCGCTCAACTCTGGATGTGTTCGTGCCAGCAGGGTCACGGCCGGCTCGACGGTCGGCGCGCTGAGCCCTCCGCACATCAGTGGATGCGGCGGGGTCTGCACTGCCGCACCGGCGAGCCGGCCGTCCACCCACGCCGTCAGCAGCACCGCGTCGGCGGGTAGCGCCGGTGCGGCCAGGCCGCTGAGTTCGACGGTGTGACCGATCGGGTCGCGCCGGTAGAGATTCTCGGCGATCGCGGCGAACTCGGCGGCGGAGTCATGCAGGCGTACGTCCACCGGTCCAGCTTGAGTGCAACCGGCACCGGCCTGCGGTAACTTCGCCGCGGGGGCGTGCCGTCGAAATGTCCCTCGGAGGAGTTTCGTCGAATGGACTCGGAGGGTTTCAGGTCGTCCGTCGACTGGAGTCACGAGGTCGTCAACTCGGCGCTGTGGGTGGCCAAGGCGTTCGGGATGTCCGCGCTCGGCGTGCTGATCGTTCTGCTGCTGGTGGCCAGGTTCACCGAGTGGGGCCGCCAGTTCTGGCGCATCACCGGCGGTTACTTCGTCGGGCGCGCGAGCCTTCCTGTGTGGCTGGTGTCGGGGGCACTGCTCCTGTCGGTCGTCATCGCCGTCCGCGTCAACGTGCTGCTCAGCTATTACGCGAACGACCTGTTCTCGGCGCTGCAGGTCGCATTCCAGGGCAGCGGATCGGCGGATGAGGCGCTCAAGGACAGCGGCGTCAACGCCTTCTGGTTCTCAATGGGCATATTCGCCGTGCTGGCAACGGTTTCGGTCTGCCGCTTCCTGATTGACCTGTACCTGACCCAGCGTTTCGTGCTGCGCTGGCGGGTCTGGTTGACGAGGCGCGTGCTCGACGAGTGGATGGACGGGCACGCGTACTTCCGCGGTCAATTCGCGGCGCGGCCGATCGACAATCCCGACCAGCGCATCCAGCAGGACATCGACATCGTCACCGCCGGAACCGGCGAACCGAACGTGCCCGCGCACGGTTCGGGAGGCCTACTGCTCTTCGGCGCGGTCGAGTCGCTGCTCAGCGTCGCCTCGTTCGGGGTGATCCTGTGGCAGCTGTCCGGGCCGCTGACGGTGCTGAGTCTGACGATTCCCAAGGCGCTGTTCTGGATCGTCATCGGCTATGTGCTGGCGGCCACGGTCATCGCCTTCTGGATCGGCCGGCCGTTGATCCGGCTGAGTTTCCTCAACGAGATGCGCAACGCCACGTTCCGCTACGCCATGATCCGGCTGAAGGAGTCCGCGAGCGCGGTGGGCCTGTACCGCGGTGAGACGGTGGAACGAGATCGGTTGCGCAACAACCTGTCCGATATCGTCGCGAACTATCGGCAGTGGCTCAGTCGGATGGTGCTGTTCCTGGGGTGGAACGGCTCGGTGAGCCAGGTGATCAACCCGCTGCCCTACATCGTTCAGGCGCAGCGACTCTTCGACGGTCGGATCTCCTTCGGCGACGTCATGCAGTCCGCGACCGCCTTCCAGGCGATCCACGACTCGCTGTCGTTCTTCCGCAACGCCTACGACTCCTTCGCGAGCTACCGGGCCGCGCTCATCCGCCTCGACGGGTTGACCGACGCGATCGAGCGCTCCCGCAGGCTCCCGCGGCTGAGCGTGCAGAACAACCACGAGGACGGGGTTCTGCAGCTGCGCAATGTCGACGTCCGCACACCCGAGGGGCATTCGCTGATCCGGTCACTGGACCTGCGGCTGCATCCGGGAGAGAGCCTGGTGATCAGGGGGGCGTCGGGTAGTGGCAAGACGGTCCTGCTGGAGAGCCTGGCGGGCCTGTGGCCGTATGCCACCGGCGATGTGCACTTCCCTGTCGCCGCGGACGAGACGATGTTCCTGTCCCAGCTGCCCTACATCCCGCTGGGCGACCTGCGCGCCTCGGCGTCGTATCCGAGTGCGACGGGTGCGGTGTCCGATGCCGAGATCCAGCGGGCCCTCGTCACTGTGGCGCTTCCGCATCTGGTCATCCGGGTCAAGGAGGTCAGGGACTGGGCCAAGGTGTTGTCGGTGGGTGAGCAGCAGCGCATGGCCTTCGCCCGCATCCTGCTCAACGAGCCGAAGGTCGTATTCCTCGACGAGTCCACCTCGGCGATGGACGAGGGCCTGGAGCTGATGCTCTACGAGCTGATCCGATCGGCGCTTCCCGACACAATTCTGGTCAGCGTGAGTCATCGCGACACCGTCGAGCAGCATCACGAGCAACAGCTGCGACTGCTGGGCGATGGCCAGTGGCGCCTCGACCGACTCACCAGGTCCATCTGAACCTCGGAACGGCCGGTCGCGTCCCGTCGGGGTACCTTGCCGGGATGGAGATGTTCACCCCGACGTTGGATTGGGGCACCGAGGTCTGGACGTCGCTGGCGTGGATCGCCAAGGCCTGGTTGATCGCGGTGGTGGCCACCTTGACGATCCTGGTCCTGATCATCCGATACACCGAGTGGGGCAGGCAGTTCTGGCGCATCACCGGCGACTACTTCAAGGGCCCGGCGAGCGTCAAGGTCTGGGCGTGGCTGGCGGCACTGATGCTGTCGGTGATCATCGGCGTCCGGCTCACCGTGCTCCTGAGCTACTACGGCAACGACATGATGACCAGTTTCCAGGTCATCGCCGCGGGCCTCGGGACCGGCAACGAAGCAGTCAAGAACTCCGGCAAGGACGGTTTCTGGCTGTCCATGACCGTCTTCGCGGTCCTCGCCACCATCTATGTGTCCAGGGTCATGCTCGACCTGTTCATGATGCAGCGCTTCATGCTCGCGTGGCGCGTCTGGCTGACTGATCGGCTCACCGGGGATTGGCTCGACGGCAAGGCCTACTACCGGTCGCGCTTCATCGACGACACGATCGACAACCCCGATCAGCGCATCCAGGCCGACGTCGACATCTTCACCGCGGGCGTCGGGCCACTGCCCAACACCCCGAACAACACGTCGTCCAGCACGCTGCTGTTCGGTGCGGTGAACGCGATCGCCTCGATGATCTCGTTCACGGCGATCCTCTGGAATCTCTCGGGCACGTTGACGCTGTTCGGCTTCGAACTCCCCAGGGCGATGTTCTGGATCGGGCTGGGCTACGTGGTCTTCGCCACTGTCATCGCGTTCTGGATCGGCAAGCCGATCATCTGGCTGTCGTTCAACAACGAGAAGTTCAACGCCGCCTTCCGGTACGCGTTGGTGCGGTTGCGCGACGCATCGGAGGCGGTGGCGTTCTACCGCGGGGAGATCGCCGAGCGCACCGGATTGCGGCGGCTCTTCACACCGGTCGTCTCGAACTACAAGCGCTACGTGAACCGAATGATCGGCTTCTACGGCTGGAACCTGTCGCTCAGTCAGATCATCGTGCCGTTGCCCTACCTGCTGCAGTTCCCGCGGTTCTTCAGCGGTGAGATCACACTCGGCGCGATGAGTCAGTCCGCGTCGGCTTTCGGCAGCATCCAGGACGGGCTGTCGTTCTTCCGTAATGCCTACGACTCCTTCGCGGGGTACCGGGCGTCGATCATCCGTCTGCACGGCTTGGTCGTCGCGAACGAGGAGGCGCGGGCGCTGCCCCAGGTGACGACCGCGGCATGTGTCGACGGCACGGTCGCACTCGACGACATCGAGGTGCGCACACCCGATGGGCGACAGCTCGTCAAACCGCTGAGCATGCGCCTGGAAGTCGGCGACACGCTGGTGATCAAGGGCGAGTCCGGCGCAGGCAAGACCACTCTGCTGCGCAGCCTCGCCGAACTCTGGCCGTTCACGACGGGCACACTGACCCGCCCGTGTGGACCCAACGAGACGATGTTCCTGTCTCAACTCCCCTACGTACCACTTGGCGATCTGCGGGCCGTCGTGTCGTATCCGTGCGAGGAGGGGACCGTCACCGACGTGGACCTTCGCGCCGTGCTGGAGCGTGTCGCACTGCCGCACCTCGTGGGTCGACTCGACGAGGTTCAGGACTGGGCCAAGGTGCTCTCCCCCGGCGAGCAGCAGCGAATCGCGTTCGCGCGCATCCTGCTGGCCAAGCCCAACGCAGTCTTCCTCGACGAGTCCACGTCCGCGCTGGACGAGGGCCTGGAGTTCATCCTCTACCAACTGGTCCGGACCGAACTGCCGAACACCATCGTGGTGAGCGTCAGCCATCGCAGCACCGTCGAGCAGCACCACACGCACGAACTCGAGCTGGTCGGTGAGGGCGAATGGCGGTTCGGACGGACCAAGGGTGACACCGCGGATCTGACCAAGGTCTAGCCGCAGCACCCGCACATGCCGGTAGCGTCCCGGCATGGAGATGTTCACCCCATCGTTGGACTGGGGAAACGAGATCGTGGCGTCACTGTTCTGGGTGGCCAAGGCATGGGCGATCAGTGCGGTGTCGATGGTGGCGGTGCTGGCCGCGCTCGCCCGGTTCACCACGTGGGGACGACAGTTCTGGCGTATCACCGGCAGCTACTTCACTGGGCGGCAGAGCATCGTGGTGTGGGCGCTGCTGGGGGTGCTGCTGCTGTCGGTGATGGTCGACGTCCGTCTCAGCGTGTTGTTCAGTTACCAGAGCAATGATCAGTTCTCGGCGTTGCAGGCCGCGTTCTCCGATGACGGAGCCGCGAAAGACGCTGCGATCAACGGCTTCTGGGTCGCAATTCTGATTCTCGTCGGTCTGGCTGTCACCGATATCGTCCGCAACCTCCTCGACGTGTATCTGATGCAGCGCTTCATCATCCGGTGGCGGGTCTGGCTAACCGGTCGGCTCACCGGGGACTGGCTCGACGGTGACGCGTACTACCGCGGCCGGTTTCTCACCGGCGATACCGGTCATGCGATCGACAATCCAGACCAACGCATCCAGCAGGACATCGACATCTTCACCACCGGCACCGGCCCGGAGACCAACACCCCGACGGTCGGCACGTCGCAGACCCTGGTGTTCGGTTCGGTGCTCTCGCTCGTCTCCGTGGTGTCGTTCACCCCCATTCTGTGGAACCTGGCCGGGCCGTTGACGATTCTGGGTGTCACGGTGCCCAGGGCGTTGTTCTGGATGGCACTCGTGTACGTGTTCCTCACCACGGTCGTCGCGTTCTGGATCGGTCATCCGCTGATCAGGTTGAGCTTCCGCAATGAGGCGACCAACGCCGCGTTCCGCTACGCGCTCGTTCGCCTGCGCGACGCCGGCGAGGCCGTCGGGCTCTACCGAGGCGCAGACACCGAGAGATCTGCGTTGGCGACGAGGTTCGCGGCGATCATCAGCAACTACCGGGCCTTCGTCCGGCGCAGCATCGCCTTCCTCGGCTGGAACCGGTCGATGAACCAACTCGTCAGCCCGTTGCCCACAATCGTGCAGGCGCCTCGGCTGTTCCAGGGTGAGATACAGCTGGGCGATGTCACGCAATCGTCGAGTGCGTTCCTGTCCGTGCACGACTCGTTGGCGTTCTTCCGCGCCGTCTACGATGCGTTCGCCGGCTACCGCGCGGCGATCATCCGCCTCGACGGGCTTGTCACCTCCAATGCCGAGGCCAGGGCGCTACCGCGAATGACCGTGGAGGACAGCACTGACGGCGGCGTCGAGTTCGACGGTGTGGCAGTGCGTTTGCCGGCGGGCGGGGCCATCGTCGACGACCTCGATGTCCGCCTGGCGCCAGGCGATTCGCTGGTGATCACGGGACCGTCGGGCACCGGCAAGACGACGCTGCTGCGCAGCCTGGCGCAACTGTGGCCGTACGCTGACGGCACCGTGCGCTACCCCACGGGTGACGCCGGTCATGCCACCATGTTCCTGTCGCAGCTGCCGTACGCCCCGCTGGGCACGCTACGCGCGGTCATCGCCTATCCGTCGACCGCGGATACGTTCGACGACAACGCGATTCGTGACGCGCTGGACGCCGTGACACTGGGCCACCTCGCGACGCGTCTGAACGAGGAGGCCGACTGGTCCAAGATGCTCTCCCCCGGCGAGCAACAGCGCGTGGCGTTCGCACGGGTGCTGCTGAACAAGCCAACGGCGGTGTTCCTCGACGAGTCGACCTCAGCGCTCGACGAGGGTCAGGAGTTCGCGCTATACACCACACTTCGGCAGCGACTTCCCGACTGCGTGGTGGTCAGTGTCACCCACCGCGAAAGCGTCGAGCAACACCACTCACATCACCTACAGCTGCTCGGTGGAGGCCAGTGGCGGCTGGAGCCGCTGGCCGCGACGCCGGGCTAGGCGCCCGCCGCGTGCCGTCCCGCGCGGCGGCCGAAGAACGAGCCCTCGCCGAGTTGCGTGCCGCTGGCGTAACCCTTGCCGTCCTGCGCGATGTTGGACGCGCACGCGCCCGCCGCGTACAGACCCGAGATCGCGCTGCCGTCGGGGCGCAACACCTCACCGTCGATCGACACCTGCAGGCCGCCCATGGTGAACCCGGAGTACATCGCAACGCCCAGCGACAGATCGAACGCGGCCCACGGCCCCTTGTCCTGTGCGGCAAGGTGTTCCGGCTGCTTGTGGAAGTCGGGGTCCTCGCCTCGGGCGGCGTTGTCGTTGTAGCGCTGCAGTGTCTCGACCAGGTTGTCCTCGGGGATGCCCAGCGCCGCCGCCATCTCGGCGACGGTTTCCCAGCCGTCGATGAACTTGATCAACGGCATCTCGGGCATCTGCATGTGCGCCTCGTCCACGATCAGGTAGGCGCTCTGATCGGGCTGCTCCAACACGAATGCCGATGTGCGCGAGTGGTAGGAGTCCTCGGCGACGAATCGCCTGCCCTCCTTGTTGACGATGAGCCCGGTCAGCAGGATCTCAGGCGGGTAGGCGGCGGCGGTGATGAACAACTGGTCCAGGTTCTTGGCCACACCGCCTGCCGAGACGCCGAGCCGGATGCCCAGACCGTCGTCGTTGGGGTTGCCCAGAATGTAGGGGGCGACCAGCCCGTGGTGCTTGGTGCGGCGCTCCTGGCCCAGCGCCGGGGTGTACTTCGCGACCATGTCGGCGTTCATCGCGAAACCGCCGGCGGCGATGACGACCGACCTCGCCCGGATCGCCCCGGTCTCGGTGAAGTGCTTCCAGCGGACACCGCACACCGCGGAGTCATCGACGATCAGGTTGGTCGCGCCGGTCTCGTAGCGGATTGTCACGCCGAGATCGTCGGCGCGCTTGAGCAGGAGGTCGATGACCATAGACGCGCCGCCGAGTTCACCAGGGACCGGGACGGAGTGCCCACGCGGAGCGGGCACCGCCTGCTCGCAGAACGGCCACACCTTCTCGTTGCCGGTGTAGGACAGTCCCTCGGTGCCCGGCGGGACGACGACCTTGCCCTTCCAGTAGCTCCGCTCGAACTGAAAGCCGAGATCCTCGAGCCAGTTGAAGTGCTCGACGCTCTGGTCGCAGTAGGCGCGGATCTTGTCGAGCTCCGGATCCTCCGACACGGCAACGAGGTAGGCGTACATCTCATCCGCGCTGTCCGGGTGGCCGGTCGCCTCCTGGACGGCGGTACCGCCGCCGAGATAGAAGTGGCCACCGGCCATCGACGTGGTTCCACCCGCCGCTGCCGCCTTCTCGAGGACCAGCACGCGCGCACCCGCGGCGGCGGCACTGACCGCCGCGCATCCCCCGGCGATACCGAATCCGACGACGATGACGTCGAATTCGTCGCCGTCCCAATCCGTCACATCGGCCGCGGCGACGGTGTCCGGGACGTCCTGAATCTGCTCGTGGGCGGCACTCACTGTTGCTCCTGTTTGACGTAGTCGAAGAACTTCTGGATATCGGGCGGAATGTAGGCGATCTCGAGATAGGGCACGCCGGCCTCGGGTGCGGCGACGTAGGCGAAGTGCATGCCGCCTGCCATGGTGCCGCGTGTGATGACCGGAGTGCCGCGACCGTCCGCGTCGCGGCACATGGCGTCGAACGCCGCCTCATCCGGTGCGCTCACACACACGTGGTGCAGGCCTGGGCCAAAGGCGTCGAGGAACTCCGAGTAGGGGCCGGTCCCCGACACCGGCTGGATGAGCTCCACCTGGGTGTCGCCGGCATACGACAGCGAGATGTGCGCGACGAAGTCCGCGGGCGCACCGCGGTGGGTGCAGGCGTCCGGCGCGAACCTCACGTCCGGCATGCGCACCCACTTCCGGGTGCCCAGCAGTCCGGTCAACGCCATCTCGGTGGCGTCCAGATCATGCGTCACCCACGCGATCTGGACAGGTGTCTGGTCAGGCATCGCCTAGAGGATAACTCCGGTGCGCTTCGGTGGCTAGAACGTGTTCTAGTTCTGGGCCGCCGAACGTGAAGAAGATTGCGAGAAGTCGCTCGAAACTCGCAATCTTCTTCACGTTCGGCGCGGTCAGAAGGTGTCGATCAGGATTGCGACCTGTCCGTCGAACACGGCGCCGGGGTCCGACAGCGTGTCGGCGCCGTACTGGCCGAACACCTCGAGGCTTACCGCCCCGACGAGTGCCGCCCACGTCAGCACGCACTTCATCACCACGGTGTCATCGCCTGCGAATCCGAACTCAGATCTGATTCCGTCGAAGTCCGCAGCGGTCGGCGGTGGCGCCACCGAACCGTCCGAACCGATGTCGCCCGCGGCGATGCCCGCGCCGACCGCGGCGAAGAGTGTGCCCGCCACGCGGGTCCCCGGGCCGACCGTGAGCTGGGCCGGCGCGTGGTAGCCGGGGACGGGGCTGCCGTAGAGCAGCGCCCATCGCGCCGGCTCGGCGACCGCCCAGCGCCGCACCGCGTGCGCCACCGCCCGCAGCTGCGCCCGCCAGTCCGAACCCGCGTCAACCCGTGCGGCGTCAACCGTGTCGGCCAACTCCGAATAGGCGTCGACCAGCAGCAGGGTCAGCAGATCGTCGCGGCTGGCGACGTAGCGGTACACCGCCGAGGACGCCATGCCCAGGTCACGGGCGATCGCCCGTAGTGACAGGCCCGCGGCGCCGTGGGTGATCAGATGCCCGCGACCCAGCTCGACGATCCGTCGCTCGATGTGTTCGCGGCTGTCCTGCCTCTTACCCATGCTCGCAGTGTGACATAAACAAGAGCACTGCTCTTGAATTCTCGGGGCGGGCGTGTCAGTCTGAATAAGAGAGCAATGCTCTCGTTTCTAGTCCGCGTCAGCCCAGAACGGAGTGATGATGACCAACCCCCACAACACAACCAACCGCTACGAGGAGCCCAACCTCGCCGCGCGCGCCCTCAACGAGCTCTTTCGTGGTCTCGCGGAGGCCGGTGTCAGCATCGCCGGGACAGCCGCCGTGCGGATCCGCGGGCGCAAGACGGGCGAGCTCCGCGGCGTCGTCGTGAACCTGCTCGACATCGACGGCCGCCAATTCCTGGTGTCACCTCGCGGGAACACCCAGTGGGCGCGAAATGCCAGGGCGGCAGGGCAAGTCGAGATCGGTCCGCGCTGGCGCAGGCGGATTGTGGACATCGAGGAGTTGGCCGACGACGCCAAGCCGGACATCCTCAGGCGCTACCTGAAGCGGTGGTACTGGGAGGTGAGGGGCCACGTCGGAGGTCTCACGCCGGAGTCCACCGACCACGACCTGCGCGCTGTCGCGCCGTCCATCCCGGTGTTCGAACTGGTGACGTGACAGCCGACCGATTAGACCCCGACCGGTTAGGACCCGTCGCGCAGCATTCGCGCGATGGTTTCCGCGGTGGCCTTGGTCAGTTCGCCCGACAATTGGATCGACTGCCCGTCGATCGGTTGCGTGATCGCGGGAGCCGCCAACACCAGACCATCGCGGACGAAGGCGACCTGCTTGCCGATGTTGGCGGTGGTGTACTGCGCGAACGCGGCACTGGAGCGCGGAGCCATCACGATCTGCACGGTGTAGAACTCATTCATCGGCAACTTGATCGACTTGGCGCCGGTGAGGTCGAGCTGCAGCGCCACCGGTTCCAGCTCATAGTGCGCCTTGAGCTCGACATCGCACGCCGGCTGCGGTTGAGCGGGCGGTGCCGGCGGCGGCGGGGGGTCGCACTGCCCCGGCTGCGCCTGGAACGCCTCTACCACGGGGCGAACCGCAAGCGGTTTGATGACGATTGCCGGCGCAGTCGAGGTGGGTGTTGTCACAGACGATTTCGCTGCCCGGTCATTCGGGTCGCCCTGAAGGAAGGGCATCACGATGGCGGCCAGCGTGGTGCCCACCATCGCCAGTATTCCGATCGAGGCGAGAGCCGCGATGGCGATCTTGCGCCGCGACCATCCACGCGTTGAATCCCCCATGGGGGCATCCTATGCGGGGGCGACCACCGCCCCGGGGACCGCCGCGCGTACGTCCTACGTGCCCGCCGACGTCTTGACGACTTCCTCGCGAATCTGCTGATCGGCCACCTGCCACGTCACCGCGGCGGGGAACTGACCCCACACGCTGTTGAACATGCCGATGATGGCCGCGCGGCCGTCGCCGGTGAGGGTGTAGACGGGTCCCCCCGAATCACCCTTCTGGCTGACCACACCGTTGGCCATGGTGAACCAGCCGTTGTTGACGGCCTCCACCGTGCCGCAACTCTCACCGGTCACGACACCGAAGTGGCACACGGGCTGACCCTGCTGCGGAGCCATCGCCGGATCAATGACCAGGGCACGGCCGACAGGAAGGATGTCGTTGAGTGCCACGTCGGGCGCGAGCGCGATGGTCTGCCAATCCGAGATCTGATGATCCGTCGTGACGGTCGCCCCGTCGGGTGTGTTGTCCCGGAACAAGATCTGGTGCCCAATCACGCGACCATCCCGGTCGGTGACGACTCCGTTACTGCGGCAGTGCCCCGCCGTGTACGCCGTGCGTGTCGCGAGGTCGACGAAGCCCAGCGTGCATACGTTGGTGCCCTGCCGAACCTCCATGCCGGGAAAGACCACCACGCCGGGGTCGGCACCGGCAGTTGGAATCGGCGTGAACATCACTGAGACGAGCGATGCGGCGGCGAGCGCCAGGACGCGCAAACATCCCTTGTGCATCGGATCCTCCGATCGGTCGTGGTGGCTGGCCGCTTAGCCTAACTCTAGGCAAAGGCGGCCCGGGCTGAAAAGCCCGGGCCGCCTCAGACCTAAGAGGGTTCCTCAGCCCTAAGAGTGTTTAGGGAAACCCTAAGGGGCCTTTAGGGAATCGTCAGAACCTGACCGGGATGGATGAGATCCGGGTTGGCGACGCCGCTGGCCTGTGCGATCTCCGGGTACCTGTTGCCGTCGCCGTAGAAGCGTTCGGCGATGGCCCACAGTGTGTCTCCCGACACCACGGTGTAGGTCCTCGGGGCGGGTGGCGGCGGCGGTGGCGGCGGAGCGGGCTCGGCCGGCGCGACCTCCTCCACTGCGGCCGGGACGACCTCGACCTCGGTGACCGCGGGCGGCGCATCGGCGACCGGCGGCGCGGGCACCTCGTCGGTCTGCGTGTTCGACGACCAGGCCGGCCCGTCGAATCCATACAGAACGAGGTTGCGATCGTCCTGCAGGATCAGGCGAACGTCCTTGGCGCCCTTGGTGTCGGTGTGCCACACCGGTTTGTCCGCCGTGTAGAGGACGAAGTTGCCGTCCTTCTGCACCTCGGCGCGAACGACGTTCTGGCCGTTCGTCTCGGTCGACCACACCGCCTTGTCCCCTGAGTACAGGACCAGGTTGCCGTCGTCCTGAAGCGTGACCTTGTAGGCCCCGTTCTTTGACGTCAGCGACTGGCCGACCTCTAGCTTTTCGCCGTTTTGGAGTCTGTCTCCCACGATGAACACCTCATTTCTGGGTTAGCAGAAAGAAGCTTACTGACGGTGATCGGCCTCGTGGCCGGTTCGGCTCCGGCTCGGCGGAACTGTTGGCAAACACTTGGTAGCGCGACGTTGAGCACACAGGCGGGCTCGATCAGGAATCGAAGCCCAACCCCACCGCATCGAGTGTCCGGAGCAGTAGATTGCGCCGGCCAGCCGAGTGGTCGGCACGATCCAGTGACCACCTCGTCGCTTGAATTCCGATGCTGGCCAACGGTTCCGGAGGAAACGGCGGGGGCTTGCGGCGAACCATCTCGAGTTCGGTGCGTGGTGTCGAGCTGCCGCTGAGGAGGTCGAGGCAGACGTCGGCGGCGAACCGCGCGGCTCCCACGCCCAGGCCGGTGAAACCGTTGACGTAGGCCACCCGACCGTCACGGGCCAGACCCCAGTGTGCGCAGAACCGGGTGTTGGTGTCTATGGCGCCGGCCCAGCGGTGGCTGAAGCGGACATCGTCGAGCTGCGGAAAGGTGATGAAGAAGTGCGCGGCCAGGCGGCGGTACGTCTCGGGCCGCTCCTCGTAGGCGGGGTTCACCTTGCGGCCGAAGTGGTAGACGGCGTCGTACCCACCCCACACGATGCGGTTGTCCTCGGTGAGACGGTAGTAGTGAAACTGGTTGGCGCAGTCGCCGATTCCCTGCCGGTTGCGCCACCCGATGCGGTCCAGCTGGGCATCCGTGAGGGGCTCGGTGGACAGCACGTAGTCATACACCGGCACGGTGTGGAGCCGGTTTCGGCGGAGCAGGTGGGGAAAGACATTCGTCGCGAGCACGGCCTGGCGTGCGGTGATGACGGCACCGCCGGTGTCGATGCGCAGCGCCGCGCCACCGGAGTCGAGCGCACGTGCGTTGGTGTGCTCGTAGATCGCCACACCGGCCTCCTGGCAGGCGCGAGCGAGCTCGAACGCGAGCCTGGCGGGGTGCACGATCGCACAGGTGTCAGCCTCGAACAGGCCGGCCAGATAGGTGGGCGAATGGACCTCACCCTGAATCTCCGACCGATCGAGCAGGCTGCCCTCCCCCGCTTCTGCGGACTCCTGCAGCCATGTCACCTGGTGCGGTTCGGTGGCGACGGCGAGCATGCCGGTGCGCTGCCACTGCACGTCGAGGCCGAGTTCGGCGATCTCGTCCTGCATACCGTTCAGGTTCTCCAGCCCCATCGCCTGCAGGGTGTCGAATTCGCCTGGCCAGCGGGTCTTTCCGTTCTCCGCACCGTGGGTGATGCTGGCCTCGACGAATCCGCCGTTGCGGCCCGATGCCGCCCAGCCGATCCGGTTGGCCTCTATCAGGACGACGCGTTGGTCGGGGTTGCGCCGGGCGGCGTGCAGCGCCGACCACAGACCGGCGTAGCCACCGCCGACCACGACGAGGTCGCACGTGATCGCGCCGGGTAGCCGTGGATAGCTGGGCCGCTCCATATCGAGCCACATCGGCTCGTGGGCGCTACCTGCCAGCGACCGCTCGACCAGAGCCGGGTCCACCTCATTATCGAAGACCGTGTCCACACCGCGACACTACGTGGCGGCCTGGCGAAGCGGCCGGATCTAGCCAGATGTGGTGATCGGTGCGGGGATGTCGGGTTGCGTCGTGGCGCGGGGCGCCCAGCCGGGCGGACCGAAGGCATAGCCGAAACGATCGCGCCAGCGGTTCGCGCGGCGGACGTCGCGAGCGATCGCGACGTACTCGTGGGTTTGAAGCGTCCAGATGTTGTAGGTGTCGACCTGCTTGGTGAGTCCGTAGTGCGGCCGGAACAGTTCGTCGGCGTAGGTGCCGAACATGCGGTCCCAGATGATCAGAATGCCGCCGTAGTTCTTGTCCAGGTACTCGGCGTCCATACCGTGGTGCACACGGTGGTGCGACGGCGTGTTGAAGATGAATTCAACTGGCCGCCAGAGTCTTCCGATGCGCTCGGTGTGGACCCAGAACTGGTAGATGAGGTTGACCGAGAAACTGGCGAACACCATCCACGGCGGAACGCCCAGCAGCGGAAGTGGAATCCACAGCAGGATCTCACCGCTGTTGTTCCACTTCTGCCGCAGCGCCGTGGCGAAGTTGAAGTACTGGCTGGAGTGGTGGGCCTGGTGGGTCGCCCAGATCAATCGGACCCGGTGCGCGATGCGGTGATAGGTGTAGAACAGCAGGTCCACGCCCACCAACGCGATGACCCAGGTGTACCAGGCGCTCGATGAGAGGTGCCACGGCGCGATATAGGCGTAGATGGCGGCGTATCCGAGCAACGCCAAGAACTTCCACGCCCCCGTCGTGGCCACCGACACCAGCCCCATCCACATGCTGGCCCACGCGTCCTGGCGCACGTATGCGCCGGAGGGCGCCCGGTCGTCCTCGAGCCTCTCGAGTTTGCGTGCCGCCGTCCACTCCACGACGAGAAGGAGCACGAAGAACGGGATCGCGAACAGCACGGGGTCGCGCATCTGCGGTGGCAGCACGTCCAAGAACTCTCGGATGCCGGTTAGCGCGTCCACGTCATCACCTCCGACAGACCAGCCTAGCTAGCGGGTGGTCACCGGAAGCTCAGGACGTCGTCACCCCAGGCGTCCCGCAACGCGTGGTCCGGATCGTCGAGCACGGCATCGGTCTTGTCGATCACCAGCGTCGCGCGATCGTCGAGCCGATACGGCCGCCATTGCGGCTCGTCGGCTGACCCCGCCGGCTCGCCGGAACTCGCGAAGTTCACCCACCGCCTGCGCATCCGCTCCGATACCGCGGTACCGGCCTTGAGCCCGCCGAGCTTGAATGTCGGATCCTTGGGACCTGCGACGAGATTGCCCCAGACATAAGGGAGTTCGGTGGCGTGTGCTGCCCCGAGGCGGAGCAGCCGCAGCATCGGCGTGGCCCAGTCGAACCGGTAGACATACACCGGAGCGACTGCGGCGTGCCGCTGGGCGAACCAGATCGAGGGCATCCGGAAACCGATGTCGCGCGCCACCCCCATACCGGGCGTCTTGCCGCGTCCGCGGTAGGTGGTGCCGAGTCGGTCCTGGCTCGGTACCACCGCGTCGGGCTGCTCGAGTTCGATCTGAGCGAACATCGCCTTGATCGCCTCGGGTGTGATCGGCATCAACGGCGACTTCATGAACCGGAACAGCGCCGCCTCGTGCTTGTTGGTGCCGATGATCAGCGGAACGGGGTGGGTGCGCCCGGCGCGGGCCACCTCCACCGGGTAATCGGGCACCACGTCGCCGTCGACGATCGGCGCGAAGCCGAGGGTGCCCGGCGTGGTCACCGGAACCTCGTCGAAGACGCGTTTGGACGCCGCGAGTATCTCGGCGATGGGTGCGTCCGGCAGTCGGTCGACACCGTCGGCGTCGACTGTGGCGGCATCGAGGAAGCGTTGGGCGACGGCGCGTCCGCGGTCGGCGTCATAGATCGAGGTCACAGGCGAGCTCTGCGCGATGGCGGCCGAGAACAGGCCCGCGGCCGCCGGGCTGGCGAGCAGTGTGGTCACGATGCCGGCGCCCGCCGACTCGCCGAACAGCGTGACCCGCTGCGGGTCGCCGCCGAAACCTGCGATGTTGTCGCGCACCCACTGCAGGGCGAACAGCACGTCGCGTAGCCCCAGGTTGGTCTCGAATGTGGTGCGTGACGTGCTGAACGAGGACAGATCGAGGAAGCCCAGCGCGCCGAGGCGATAGTTGACCGTGACGATCACGACATCACCACCGGCCGCGAGCTCGCGCCCCCGGTAGAGCGATTGGGCCGAGGATCCCAGGATGTAGGCGCCGCCGTGCACCCACACCATCACGGGCTTGCCGTCACCCGGCTCGGTGCCTGACGGCGCCCACACGTTCAGGGTGAGGCAGTCGTCACCCTGCGGGCCACCCAGGTCGATGGGGATTCGCGGGTCGGTGGGTTGCGGGCAGACCGGTCCCACTCTGGTGGCCGCGGCCGGCTCGGACCAGCGCTGCGGTGCACGGGGCGCGCGCCACCGCAGCTCACCGACGGGGGGCGCCGCGTAGCGAACACCCCGCCACACCTTGACTACTCCGTCATCGACACCCCGCACCGGCCCGTTGCTGGTATCGACGATCGGCTCGTTGACTCTCGTGGCACCTGATATCTGCGGATCAGCCATGTGCGATCCCGGGCGAATCGTTGAGACACATGACCTACACGGTACTCCCGCATACCGGCGCCCCCTGTGACTCGGAGCACTCTTCGGCAAACGCGGGCCGGTAAACAATCTCGGTGGTCGCAACCGTGGGGGACGCCGCGGCGAGTCCGTAGCGTTCGGCGCCATGAGCATCGACCTCGAAACCACCACGCCACTGCTGGCGTCCTCGCACGAGGCGCTTTCCACCGCGGACGCCGTCGCCGCCGAGATCGCCGTCGGTAGCGCCGAACGTGAGCGGGCAGGCGTTTCGCTGCTCCCCCAACTGCGCCTGGTGGCCGAATCGGGGCTGCTCGGCATCTCGGTGCCGACCGAGCACGGCGGACCCGGTCTGCCCGCATCGACCACGGTCGAGGTGCTGCGCCGGCTGTCGCGCGGCGACGGCGCCGTCGGACAACTGTTGTTGTCGCACTTCGTGATCGCCAGGGCTATCGCCGGACTCGGGCAGGCCGATCCCGCCCCGCGCCTGTACGCCGACATCCTCGGCGGTGCGCAGATCGGCAACGCGACGGCCGAGCGTGGTACCAAGACCTCCCTGCAGCGCCGCACGGCCGTGACGCCACGCGGTGACGGGACGTGGCTGCTCGAGGGAACCAAGTACTACGCCACCGGCGCTCTGGGCGCGACATGGATCGCGGTGGCCGCAGTGGTCGGCGGGGGCGCGGGCGAGACGGCGACGGTCTTCATTCGACCCGAACAGCCCGGTGTCACACTCGATCTCGACAAGTGGTCGGCCTTCGGCCAGCGCGGGACGGCGAGCGGCGAGATCCGCCTCGACGGCGTGATCGTCGAGGCGGATCTGGTCATCGAGGAGGGCACGCCGCCTGATCCGGTGACGGGACCGCCGAGCGCGCTGGGTCCGTTCGACCAGGCGCTGCACGCCGCGATCGACATCGGAATCGCCAGGGCCGCACTGGAGGACGGTGCGGAGTTCGTCCGCACCCGCTCACGTCCATGGCAGGAGGCGGTCGACGCGGGCGTCGAGCGCGCCGAGAATGAACCGCACGTCGTCCGTCGCTTCGGTGAGTTCACCGCGCGTCTCTACGCCCTCGAGGCGCTACTCGCCCGGGGCACCGCACTCGTCGATGAGGCATATGCGCTACCCGAACTCACCAGGGAGGCCGCCGCGGAGGCGACCCTGAGCGTGGCGGCGGCCAAGGCCCTGGCCCAGGAGTTCGCCGTCGAGATCGCCAGCGGCATATTCGAACTGACCGGCACGTCGGGCACCGACAGCGCGGTGAACCTCGACCGGCACTGGCGCAACGTGCGCACCCACACACTGCACGACCCCGCCCGCTGGAAATACGTGCACCTGGGCAACCACACGCTCTCGGGTGCCACGCCCCCGCGGCTCGGCCTGGTCTACTAGGCGGCTAGGGAACAGCACGGCCTCCGTTAGGTTGAGGCGTGCGCAAGTGGGTGCTGCTGACCGCAGCCATCGTCATGGAGGTCGCGGCGACGTTATCGCTGCGGGCATCGCAGGATCACCCGGCGTGGCTGGGTGTCGTCATCGTCGGCTATGTCGTCGCCTTCGTCCTACTCGCCCTGGTGCTGCGCGAGGGCATGGCGGTCGGTGTCGCCTACGGCATCTGGGGTGCCTCGGGCACGGCGCTCACCGCAGTCCTGGCCGCCGTGCTGTTCCGTGACGCTTTGACGTGGGCGATCGCGGCAGGTATCGCCTTGATCATCGCCGGTGTGCTGTTCGTGGAACTCGGGTCCCGCTCGCATGCAACGGATTCCACCTCGTGACGATCTGGCTCGTGCTGGCCGGGGCGATCGGCATCGAGGTCCTCGGCACGTTGGGCCTGCGGGCGTCTGACGGCTTCCGCAAGAAGGTGTGGATCGCGCCCGTGATCATGGCGTACCTGACGTCGTTCTACCTGCTGTGGCTGGCGTTGAAGCTCGGCATGCCGGTTGGCATTGCCTACGGGATCTGGACGGCGTGTGGTGTCGCGCTCGTCGCGGTCATCGCCAAGTACCTGTTCGGTGACCCGCTGACGGGCAGGATGCTCATCGGGATAGGCCTCATCGCGGCCGGTGTCCTCACGATCGAGTTGGCGGGCGTCGTCCACTGAGGGCCCCCGCCGCGGCGATGACGGCGAGACCCGCGGCGGGCACCACGAGCAGACCGATCCGCAGGCTGGTGGCGTCGGCGATGGCGCCCACCAAGGGCGGAGCGGCGACGAAGCCCAGCCGCATCAGCCACGCCACTGCGGTCAGCCCGCTACCCGCACGCAGGCCGGGCAGTCGGTCGGCGGCGTGCATCGCCGCGGGTATCACCGTCGCGATACCGATACCTGCCGCAGCGAACCCCGCGATGGTGCTGGGCACGCTGGGAAACAGCAGCGCAGCACCCATACCCGCCGCGGTGATCAACCCGCCGACGCGCGCCACCGCGCGCTCACCGAACCGGTCGACCAGGCGGTCACCGGTCATCCGTCCGACGAACTGGAACGCCAGCAGCGCGACGTAGCCCAGAACGGCGACGCCACCGGCCGCACCGAGGTCATCGCGCAGGTACAGCGTCGCCCAGGAACTGCCGGCATCCTCGACGACGGCGCCTGCCGTCGCGATCACCACCAACAGCATCAATGTCAGATAGACCCGTCGGCCCGCCCCGCGGCCCGGGCGTCCGTTGACCGGATCGTGCTCGTCCTCGACCGCGTCGGGGCCGTGCAGCAGGAAGCGGTAGGCCGTCACCGCAACGCCAACGAAGAGGACGCCGGTCGCGCCGATGTGCATTTCGCGGGGCACATTCAAGGCGATGGCACCGGCGGCCATCACGCTTCCGAGGACGGCGCCCAGGGACCAGATGCCGTGCAGCGAGTTGATGATGGACCGCCCGTGGGCGCGCTGCACCCGGAGTCCCTGCGTGTTCTGCGCCACGTCGACCACGGCGTCGCAGGCACCCCCGGCGAACAGGGCGACGGCGACGAGCAGTGTCGTGGGTGACGCAGCGGCCGCGAACGTCAGCAGCGCGATGCCCGCCGTGCCCAGCACCGCCAGCCGTGCCGAGGTGAGCCTGCGGATCAGTGCGGCCGCGGCCAGCCCGGCGGCGAGGGCGCCGACGGGATACGCGGCGATGACGATTCCGTAGGCGGTGTTCGACAGTGCGAGGTCGGCCTTGATCTCCGGTAGACGCGGGGCCAGGTTCGCGAACAGGGCACCGTTGGTGAGGAACAACGCGGCCACAGCGCGCCGGGCTCTGAGGATCTGCGCCGCATTGCTCACCACTGGCGCCATGCCGGGGACGATACTGGCTCGGTGACGACCGGGTTCGAGCCGACCGATGCTGACCTACTTGGCCTCTTCCCACCTGGGTCGCTGGTGGCCGACGATGGCGCGCTGGTGGTGGGCGGTTGCCGGCTCGAGGACATTGCCGCGGAGTTCGGCACCCCGGCCATCGTGGTGTCGCGGGACGCGCTGGTTCGGCGGGCCCGCGACTACCTGTCGGCGTTTCGCAGTCGCTGGCCACGCGCCGACGTCGCATTCGCGTCGAAGTCGTTCCCGTGCACGGCGGTTCAGCGCGTGATGGTCGAGGAGGGCCTGCACCTGGACGTCGCGGGTGCTGGCGAGATCCTGACGGCGTGCAAAGCCGGGGTCGACCCGGCACGGCTGATCCTGCACGGCAACGCCAAGACCGACGAGGAGATCGAACTCGCCGTCGCGCGAGGCGTCGGGCTGATCGTGGTGGACAACTTCGATGACATCGACCGGTTGGAGCGCACCGCAAGCGCGGACCGCCCGCAGGCGTGCCTGGTCCGCGTCATCCCCGGCGTCGAGGCCGATACCCACGCATCGCAGGCCACCGGCCACGCGGGGTCGAAGTTCGGGCTCGCGCCGTCCGATGCCCGCGATGCCATCGAACGGATCCGGCGCAGCCCGGTGCTGAGGCTCGATGGTGTGCACACCCACGTCGGGTCACAGCTGCTGGATGTCGATCAGCTGGCCGCGGCGGTCCGGCCGATCGCCGAACTCGGCACATTCGACACCTACGACCTGGGTGGTGGCCTCGGCGTTCGCTACACCTACGACGAGAACGCCCCCAGCCTGGACGCGTATGCCGCGGCCATGATCGATCAGGCCAGGGCGCTGCTGCCTGCGGACAGTCGCGTCATCGTCGAACCCGGCCGCAGCATGGTGGCCAGCGCGGCGTGCACGCTGTACCGCGTCACCACGGTCAAACGTGGGCAGGTCACGCACGTCGCCGTCGACGGCGGGATGGGCGACAACCTGGAGGTGTCGCTCACCGGCCAGCGGTTCGAGGCGGCAATGGCGAACAGGTTCGGGGTCGGCGGCGAGGTCGTCACAGTCGTGGGCAGGCACTGCGAGTCAGGCGATCAGCTGGTCGACGGCATCGCGCTGCCGGACCCCGCCGTCGGTGACCTGCTCGCGGTGCCCGTGACGGGCGCCTACTGCTACACGATGTCGAATCAGTACAACGGTGCGCGGCGGGTACCGGTGGTCTTCGCCGAGAACGGCGCGGCGCGGCTGGTGGTCCGGCGCGACACGTGGGACGACCTGCTGTCCCGCGACGTCGATCCCTAACCGAGTCAACCGGCGGGCAGCTCGGGCTCCGGCTCCGCGGGCGGCTCCGCGGGCAGCACGGGCATGGGCCTGCCGTCGGCGTCCTGGTCACGCTGACCGAGCAGCCCGCCCTCGAGCCCGCCGCCCTGGTAGCTGCCCCACAGCCGGCGCAGGTACTGCCACTTCGAGACGTCGGCATTCTCCTCCCCCGGATTCACACCGACGATCTGTCCCTGACCGGGGGCCGACGGCTCGGCATATTGCGGCAGCAGATAGGCGTTGTTCAGCGGGTTCTGATTGGGCCGCGCGACCGGTTCCGTCCCGGGTGGTGAGGGAACGGCGTGCTGCGGCAGGAGCAACTCGCCCTGGTTCAGGGGCGCCGGGACGGTGGGCACCGCAGGTACCTGCGGCGGCGGTTCTGCGCCCGCCTGCGCGGCGAGCGCGATCGCGGCCGCGACGGCCAGCGCGGCGGGGATTGGCAGGACGTGCACGCCCCGAACGTAGCGGCCAACCCGCGCGTCGGCGCAACAACCGGCAAGATTGCGGTCATGAGTGAGCTGCCCCCCTCGTTGGTCGAACTGGCTCACCGCTTCGGTGTCGCGACCGGCTTCGACGATTGGACCGGCGGGCACCGGTCGACGCCGGAGGCGACGTTGGTGGCTGTGCTCGCCGCGTTGGGGGTGACGGCGGACAGCGAAGATGACAGGGCCGCTGCGCTTTTGGCGCTCGATCGCGAGTACTGGTCGCGCTGTGTGCCGCCCACCGTCGTGACTCGCAGCGACCGCACGTCATCGTTCTGGGTCCACGTCACGCACGGCGATCCGGTCGGGGTGTGGATTCGACTGGAGGACGGCACCGTCCGCACCGGCCTGCGTCAGCTGGAGAACCTCACGCCGCCGTATGACCTGGATGGCCGTCCGATCGGCGAGGCGACATTCGAGTTGCCCGCGGATCTGCCCCTGGGCTATCACCGGCTGCATGTGCAGGCCGGCCCGCAGGATGCCTCGACGCTGCTGATCGTCACACCGGCCACAGCTCGGCTGCCCGCGCAGCTCGGGGCGGGCCGGACCTGGGGTCTGGCGACACAGCTCTACAGCGTCAGGTCCGAGAATTCGTGGGGTATGGGCGATCTCACCGACCTCACCGATATGGCGGTGTGGTCGGCCGCGCGCCACGGCGCCGGTTTCATCCTGGTCAATCCGCTGCACGCGGCCGCGCCGATCGCCCCGATGGAACCCTCCCCCTACCTGCCGACATCGCGTCGCTTCACCAATCCGATCTACCTGCGGGTCGAGGCCATTCCCGAGTACGCCGACGCGCGTCATCGCGGCAGGCTGCGCAAGGCCCGTGCGGCGGCCCAGGCGCATGCCGAGACCTCGGAGCTGATCGACCGCGACGCGGTCTGGAAGGTCAAGCGCGCGGCGCTGCGGGCTGTGCATCTGGTGCCCCGTTCGGCGGGGCGCGATCTGGCCTATGCCGCGTTCCGGGCGCGGGAGGGTGGCAGCCTCGAGGACTTCGCCACGTGGTGCGCGCTGGCCGAGGAGTTCGGCGGGGACTGGCACGACTGGCCCGCCCAATACCGTCATCCAGCGTCTGCTGCGGTCGCGGACTTCGCCGCCGAGCACCACGACTCCGTCGACTTCCACCGTTGGCTGCAGTGGCAGCTCGACGACCAACTCACCGCCGTGCAGGCGACCGCGCGCCAGGTCGGGATGTCGCTGGGCGTCATGCACGACCTCGCGGTCGGCGTGGACCCCAACGGCGCGGACGCGTGGGCGCTGCAGGACGTTCTGGCGCTCGGCGTCTCCGGCGGTGCCCCGCCCGACGAGTTCAATCAGCTGGGGCAGGACTGGTCGCAGCCGCCGTGGCGTCCGGACAAGTTGGTGGAGGCTGCGTACGCCCCGTTCCGGGCGGTGGTCAGTGCCGTGCTCCGGCACGCGGGCGGGGTGCGGATCGACCACATCATCGGGCTGTTCCGGCTGTGGTGGATACCCAGCGGCATGCCTCCGACCGAGGGCACCTATGTCAGATACGACCACGAGGCGATGATCGGGATCGTCGCGCTCGAGGCGCATCGCGCCGGGGCGGTGGTGGTCGGTGAGGACCTGGGCACCGTCGAACCCTGGGCGCGTGACTACCTCCGGGAACGGGGTCTGCTCGGAACCTCGATCCTGTGGTTCGAGCGGGACGGCTCCGGCGGACCGCTGCCCGCAGCGCAGTGGCGGGAGTACTGCCTGTCAGCGGTCACGACGCACGATCTGCCGCCGACTGCCGGTTACCTGGCGGGCGAGCATGTCCGAATCCGGGAGGAACTGGGCCTGCTCACACGTCCGGCCGCCCAGGAGATCGCCGATGACCGTGCCGCGCAGGCCGCGTGGATGTCCGAGCTGCGCCGGGTGGGGCTGCTCTCGGACCGAGATGGCGTGGAGCCCACGGTCGAGCAGGTGGTGACCGCACTGCACGCCTATCTGGGGCGGACCCCGTCACGGCTGCTCGCCCTCGCGCTGCCCGACGCAGTCGGCGACGTGCGGGCCCAGAACCAGCCGGGAACCACCGATGAGTACCCGAATTGGCGGGTACCGCTGACCGGCCCGACCGGCAGTCCACTGCTGCTAGAGGACGTCTTCACGGATGCTCGCGCTGCGGCGCTCGCCGAGGTGATGCACCATCAGGTAACGATCTCCCCCGAGTGACCGAAGTTTCTCACGGGAGTTAACTGCGATATGTTCGCAACCGCACCGCGACATCCGGAGGTCACGTGAAGAAGCTTGCCGTTCTTGGAGCCGGCGCCATCGCCGCGGCTACGGTGGCCCTGCTTGCACCCGGCGTTGCCGACTCCAGCCCGGGAAGCGCGGCCTCCCTCAACGTGGTCGGTGAGCCCTATGGCCGTGCGTTGTCCATTCTCAAGAGCCAGGGCGTCAAGGCGTTCTTCGGCGGAGCGGTCGGCAGCGACTACCCCCAGGCCGAGTGCATCGTCTCCCAGCAGAAGATCACCAGCGGCGGCCGGATGCTCCTGAACCTGGACTGCACGGAGGCAGCCGTGCTCGCCGCCCAGGGCAACGCGCCGGCCGGCGGCGGCGGAAGCGGCCCCAACGTCGGCGGCAACGGCATCACCACCGTCACGGCCACCCCTGTCGGCCCGCAGCCCGGGATGCCCATCCCCGGCGCCTAGCGTTCGACACCCCGGACCACAGGTACCCGCTACCCGCGTTCCCACCTAACCCGTAGACTGGCCCCCATCACATTTCCTGATGAGGAGGCACGTCATGTTGCGTCCACAGCGGTTCGACACCGAGGTCGACCCTGGTCCGGTGCAGATCCAGGCTCGTAAGGTCCACTTCGACGTGGCCGACGCGGCGTTGGACTGGATCCCGAATCACCCCGTCGCCTCCAATATGGTCAGCCTGCTCAATATCGTGCTGCCCGCCGCCGAGCGCTGGTTCGTCACCACCTACAACGAGGCGCTGCCACTGGTGAAGGACCCGAAGCTCGCGGAGGACATCCGCGGCTTCATCGGGCAGGAGGCCACGCACGCCGACACCCACGACAAGGTGCTGCACGAGTACATGGTCGCCAATGGCGTCGATGTGACCTCGATGCTGGAACTGGTCGAGTACGTGTTCGAGAAGATGCTGGCGCCCATCGAGACGGACGATCCCAAGCGTCGGATGAACAACCTGTGCGACCGGTTGTGGTTGATCGCGGCCATCGAGCACTACACGGCGGTCCTCGGCGACTTCTCCCTGAACTGCACCTGGGACGACCACGGGGCCGACCCCACCGTCGTCGACCTGTTCCGGTGGCACGGCAGCGAGGAGGTCGAACACCGGATGGTGGCCCACGACGTCGCGGCGTACTTCCATGACAGCTACTTCGAGCGCATCCGCGCGATGACGATGGCCGTGGCGATGATGTTCATGTTCTTCCAGCGCGGCACCTGGTATCTGATCAAGAGCACCCCGAGCAACGACATCGGCTGGTGGCGGATGCAACGGATGCGCATGCGCGACTCCAAGCTCGGACTGCTGCCCAAGTACCGACAGTTGTTCGGCTCCAACACCTTCGTGTACTTCCGACCCGGTTTCACCCCCGAGGAGATGGGATCCACGGCGCAGGCCGTGGCGTATCTGGCGAGTTCGCCTGCGGCGCGGGCCGCGCACCTCTGATGCGGCTCGTCTCGCGGCTACGGGAACTGCCGCCGATGCCCGGCCGTAGCCGCCCGGCGTGGTCCGTGGGTCTCGCCGATGCCGCCGTGACCGGTCTGTTCGCGTTGTCTGGTGTGACGCGCAGGGTGGCACCGCCCATTGAGGTCGACCGCCGCATCGCTCTGACGGTGTCGGACCGCACCGTCGTCGCCCACGATCAGGACGTCATCGCACTGCGGTTGACCGCAGCCGACGGTGGTCCGCTGCCCCGTTGGCATCCGGGCTCACATATCGACGTGCACCTGCCGAGCGGCAGGCTGCGCCAGTACTCGCTGTGCGGCGACCCCGATGACACACACGCCTATCGGATCGCGGTTCGTCGCATCCCCGGCGGTGGCGGTGGCTCCGTCGAGATTCACGACGACCTTGCGATCGGGTCGACGATCACGACAAGTGGTCCGCGCAACGCGTTCCCGCTCACGGTGCCCGGCTACGGTTCGCCCACGCAGCGCGTCCGGTTCATCGCCGGCGGTATCGGCATCACGCCGATCCTGCCGATGCTGGCCGCCGCGCAGCGACTCGGTGTGGACTGGTCGATGATCTATGTCGGACGCAGCACCGACAGCCTGCCGTTCCTCGATGACGTCGCCCGTTTCGGTGATCGCATCCTGATCCGCACCGACGATGAGTCCGGTGTGCCCACGGCCGTCGACCTGCTCGGCGACTGCCCGGACGGCACGACGGTGTACGCCTGCGGTCCCGCTCCGATGCTCACCAGCGTGCGCACGCACCTGGTCGGGCGCGACGACGTCGAGCTGCACTTCGAACGGTTCGCCGCGCCGCCGGTGGTCGACGGCCGGGAGATGGCGGTGTCCGTCGCGTCCACCGGTGCAACGGTCCGGGTGGGCGCCGAGGAGAGCGTGCTGGCGGCGTTGGTGCGATCGGGTGTACACGCGCCGTACTCCTGCCAGCAGGGCTTCTGCGGTACGTGTCGCACCCGCGTGCTGGCCGGCGCCGTCGACCACCGCGACACGCTGCTCACCGAACCCGAGCGCGACGCCGGGATGATGTTGATCTGCGTGTCCCGCGCCTCGGATGACGAAGGCCTGGTCCTGGACCTCTGACGCGCTCAGTCCGGCTACTATTTCGCGCATGCCGCTGCCCCCCGGACCGTTTCACGCAGGGACGACGTTCGCTGGCTACACCATCATCAGGCGGCTCGGATCCGGCGGTATGGGTGAGGTCTACCTGGCCCGGCATCCACGGCTGCCGCGCCAGGACGCCCTGAAGGTGTTGCGCGCCGAGGTGTCGGCCGATAGCGAGTACCGAGAACGGTTTCACCGCGAGGCCGATATCGCCGCGGCCCTGTGGCATCCCCACATCGTGGGCGTGCACGACCGCGGCGAATTCGGTGGCCAGCTCTGGATCTCAATGGACTACGTCGACGGCACGGACGCCGGAGAGCGGCTGCGCGAGCGCTTCCCCACCGGGCTGCCACCGCGGGAGGTCGCCGAGATCATCACCGCGGTCGCCGATGCGCTCGACTACGCCCACGAGCGCAACCTGCTGCACCGTGACGTCAAGCCCGCCAACATCCTGTTGGCCAATCCGGATTCGCGGGAGCGACGAATTCTGCTGGCGGACTTCGGGATCGCCCGATGGGCCGATGACCCGAGTGGGCTGACCGCCACGAACATGACGGTCGGCACTGTGTCCTACGCGGCCCCCGAGCAGCTGATGGGCGATGAACTCGACGGCCGGGCCGACCAGTATGCGTTGGCGGCCACGGCATTCCACCTGCTCTCCGGTTCGCCGCCGTTCTCCCACTCCAACCCCGCCGTGGTGATCAGCCAGCACCTCGGCGCGGCCCCGCCTGCGCTGCGCGATCGACGTCCGGAACTGTCCGCACTGGATCCGGTGCTGTCCAAGGCGCTGGCCAAGAACCCCAACGAGCGCTTCGAACTGTGCGGCGACTTCGCCCGCGCCCTGGCCCACCGGCTCGGCGGCGGTGTCGATCCCGGCGGCGCTCCTGATGCCGACCCCGAGGCCACTCAGTTATCACCGATCGCCGCACCCGCCCGGCGCTCACCGGTACGGGCCGGCGTGATCGTCCCAGCGGTTCTGGCGGTACTGCTGATCGTCGCGATCGCCGTGGCGGCGTTCGAGTTCACTCGGGCCGATGACGAACGCCCAACGCAGGCAACCAATGCCAGCGCCACCGACGCGAGGGCCACCACTACCGCCACCACGCCATCCACCATGCCATCCACCATGCCATCGACCACGCCTCCCGCCAGCCCGCTACCGCCTCCACCACCCCCGACCACCACCACGTCGACCGACCCGACAACCACGACAACCGCGACCACCGCACCGGCAGCGGCGGTCATCGGTGCCGACTGCTCTCCCGAGGGCAGCACGGCCACCACTGCCGACGGCAGCACCGCCTACTGTTCGACGCTGCAGGGCACCGCGGCGACGATCTGGTCGCTGACCCCCGGTGACGTGCCGAGCCCGACGGTCACGGTCGACCCGACCGAGGAACCGCTTCCCTTTGGTCAGGAGTCGCCCGTGCGGGTGTGCATGCAGCAAACGGGCCAAACCCGCCGCGAGTGCCGCGAGGACATCCGCCGCAGTAACGAGCTTCCGTGACCGGCCTGCCGAAGTTCGCCGTCGTCGCCCCCGTCGTCGCGGGCGTCACCGCCGACCCGATGTGGATGACTGAATTCGCCCGGCACGTCGAGGATTGCGGCTTCGAGTCGATAGTCGTCGTCGAGCACACCGTGCTCATGACGCAGTACTCGAGTGTGTATCCGTACGACCAGTCGGGACGCGTGGAGATCCCGGCCGACTGCCCCGTCCCCGATCCCCTCGACCTGCTGGCCTTCCTGGCCGGCCAGACCACCCGACTCGGCCTGGCGACCGGCGTGCTGGTGCTGCCCAACCACCATCCCGTGGTGCTGGCCAAGAGGGTCGCCACCATCGACGCGCTGTCGGGCGGACGGCTGCGCCTTGGCGTGGGCATGGGTTGGCTGCGTGAGGAAGTCGAGGCGTGCGGTGCCCCGTTCGACGAGCGCGGGCGCCGCGCAGACGAACAGATCGATGTGATGCGGCTCTTGTGGGCCGATCATCCCGAGGGCGTCAGCCACCATGGCGAGTTCTTCGAATTCGATTATGCGACATGCCATCCCAAACCCACCGGCCGCCTGCCCATCCACATCGGCGGGCACAGCAGGGCGGCCGCGCGCCGGGCGGGTCGGCGCGGTGACGGATTCCAGCCGCTCGGTGTCAGCGGTAACGCGCTGACCGAACTCGTCGGGTTGATGCGCGAGGAGGCGCAGCGTGCGCAGCGCGACCCCGACGCGTTGGAGCTCTCACTGGGACATCTGGTCACCAAGATCGACACCGACCGGGCCGGCAGGCTCGCGGCCTCGGGCGCGGACCGCGTGGTGCTGGCTATGCCACCGACGGCCGACCTCGACGAGGCGAGGGACGTCGTGTCGGCGTGCGCTCAGCGACTGGCGTTGACATCGTGACCCTGGCCATCGCCGACCGTCTGGCCCTTGCCGATCTGGTCCACCTCTACGCCGCCGCGGTCGATGACCGGCGGTTCGGCGACGTCGCCGAGTTATTCAGCGAGACAGCAGAACTCCGCCTGCCCGACCCACCCCGGTCATTGGAGTCCGTGCACTCCCATCGCGGCCGTGCCGCCATCCGCGGTGCCATGACGGCACTGGCAGGTGTCGAACGCACCGAGCACGCGATAGTCGGCGAGGTCTACGCCGCGGGTCCCGAACCCGGGTATGCGCTCGGTCGCATCACCTGCATCGCGCATCACTGGACACGGGGCGAGGGCGGCGCGCAGGACGTCGTCTGGCACCTGCGATACGACGACGAGTATCTCCGGACGAAGACCGGATGGCGCATCCACGGCCGCGCGTTGACCATCAACGCCATCGAGGTCAGGCAGATCAGCCGCCTGCGACAAGCTCCACCAGTCGGTCCAGAAGCGGCTGCTGACCCTTCAGCAGCTTCGACCGGGCCTGCGCCACGGATAGCCATGCCACCCGGTCGATCTCGGGATACTCCCTGATCCGTCCGGAACCTCTCGGCCACTCCAGTTCGAAGGTGTTGCTCACCGTGTCGGTGACATCAAGGTCGCCGCGGACCGCAAACGCCGTGACGATCTTGCCGCCGGGCTGTTTGACCGGTGCGAACTCGACGCGTGGACCATCGGGCACGTCCAAGCCGATCTCCTCGCGGAACTCGCGCCGGGCGGCGAGCCAAGGATCCTCCGGCTCGGTGTACTCCCCCTTCGGGATCGACCATGCCCCGTCGTCCTTGCGCGCCCAGAACGGGCCACCGGGGTGTGCCAGCAGCACCTCGACCCCGTCATCGGCGATGCGGTACAGCAGCACACCCGCGCTCAGTTTCGGCACCCGGTAACCCTAGGTTCTAGATGGCCATCCGCTGGTCTGCTGTCCCCCGCCAGGCGTCGACGGCATCCTGCAGGGGCATGCCGAGCGCGTTGCAGAGTCCGATCACCGTGCCGAAGCTCGGGCTGGGCATTCGTCCGACCTCGATCTTGCGCAGTGTCTCGGGCGAGATACCGGCGTGACGGGCGATCACCTCGGGGTCGCGACCGGCTCGGGCTGTCCGAATCAGCGCGCCGAGACGTTGCCCGGCCTTCACCTGCTCGGGACTCAGAGGCACACGCACCATGCCGGTCAGCATAGCCGGTATTCAAATACCGATCTCTGCTACCGTCGTGGCGGTATAAAAATACCGAACCTGGACGGAGAGCGTGTGTGATTGAACTCAAGACTGCCGACGAGATCAACAAGATGGCGGCCACTGGTGCGTTCGTCGCGGACACCCTGGCCACGCTGTCGATCGAGGCGCGGCCGGGAGTGAACCTGATGCAGCTCGAGCACCGGGCCCGCGCCCTGATCACTGCTCGCGGCGCGGAATCGTGCTATTGGGACTACGCGCCGTCATTCGGTCGCGGTCCGTTCCGGAACGTCATCTGCCTGTCGGTCAACGATGCTGTGCTGCATGGCATGCCACACGACTACGCGCTGCGTGATGGCGATGTGTTGAGCCTCGACCTTGCGGTGTCGATCGACGGCTGGGTGGCCGATTCCGCGGTCACGGTCATTGTCGGTGACGAAACCGACGCGGCCGACGCAGCCCTGATCGCCTCGACGCAGAGAGCCCTTGACGCAGGTATCGACGCGGCGGTCCCCGGCGGCCGACTCGGTGACATCTCCGCCGCAATCGGCGCAGTCGCGACCGAAGCCGGTTATCGCATCAACGCCGAGTTCGGCGGTCATGGCCTGGGGCGCACGATGCACGAGGATCCCCACATCCCCAATCGCGGAAAACCCGGGCGCGGGTTGCTGTTGCGGTCGGGTATGACGTTCGCGCTTGAACCGTGGTGGGCACGAGGCAGTGATCGCCTGGTCATGGATGCGGACGGCTGGACCCTGCGCTCGGCCGACGGCTCGAACACCGCGCACTCCGAGCACACCATCGCCATCACCGAAACCGGCCCTCGCATACTCACTTCGCCGAGTTGCGCGCACACGGCGAGCTGACGGCCGCGCCGCTACAGTTTCGATCGTGGCTGACACAACCGGGGCCTACACCCGCTATGTCGCACTCGGCGACAGCCAGACCGAGGGTCTGTGGGATGGCGACGACTCAACGGGCCTACTCGGTTTCGCCGATCGGCTCGCCATGCTGCTGAACGAGCACACCCCCGGTGTGCGTTACGCCAATCTTGCGGTGCGAGGCAAACAGATTCGCGATGTCATCGATGACCAGCTACCCCGAGCGCTGCAGATGCGTCCCGACCTCATCACCATCTGCGTCGGCATGAACGACGTCACCCGGCCGGCGCGGAGTATCGACCGGGCATTGGAGGACCTCGACCTCCTGCACGACCTGCTCGCCGAATCCGGGGCGACGATCGTCACGACGACGTTTCCCGACCTCGCCAAGATCCTGCCCGTCGGGCGACTGCTGGCATCGCGGGTGCAACAGGTCAACGAAGTCATCCGCTTCGCGGCCGACCGCCACGGATTCCGACTGGTCGATCTTTATGCCGCACCGTCGATGACAGACCCGGAGACCTGGAGCCCCGACCGTGTGCACGGGTCGCCAAGAGGACACGCCCTGTTCGCCGCGGCGGCGGCCGAGGCGCTCGAGCTGCCCGGCAGCAGCCACGAATGGACGGTCAAGCGTGCCCACGTCGAGCCGCCGGGGTTCCGGTCCCGGATGTACTCGCAGGTGCTCTGGACGCAGAACCTGCTGATGCCCTGGGTGTGGCGCCACCTGCGAGGACGATCCAGCGGTGCCGGGCGCGAGCCCAAACACCCAAGACTGGAACCCCTCTCGCTGCGGCTAGAAGCCGAGTAGTCCCAGCGGCAGCGGGTTCTGGCCGTTGCCGAGAGATGCCATGACGCCGGGGCAGAACGCCGAGATGGCCAGGCCGGTGAACATCGTCGCGGGACCGAGCGACATACCCGCCGCGTCAGCGACCTTGGCGGCGGCATCGGCGGCGGACTGACCGGGTTCGGACAGCATCGGGCACACCGACTGACCGAGCGCAACGGCATCGGCCGGGTTGGCCATCCCCACCCCGGCGCTGCCGAGCGCGTCGATGAAGGCGTCGTCAATGGGATCGGCCTGGGCCGGCACAGCGGTCAGCAGTGCCGCGGCCGACACACCGGCGGCGAACACTGACACACGGCGGATGGTCGTGGTTCTGAAAGGCACGGGCAAAGCCTACGGGTCAGACGCCCTGCCACGTCTCGTCGAGTTGCTGGGCGACATCGATGACCTTGGCCTTGCTGGATGCCGGGCTGTCGATCTCACCGGCCACGTGTGCGGCGATGAAGCGCTTGATCTCGGCGTCGATGCCGCCGATGATCCGCACCAGCTCGGCGCGCAGCGTCTTGGACGTCACATGGATCGCGATATCGGAGGGCCGCGGTTTGTGGACGTCCAGGACTATCAGCAGGGGTTCTGCCGCGAGCGCCTCGGCGCGCAGCGCGATCTCGCCGAAGACGATGAACCGCGGTTTGTCGATGCGCAGGTCCACGACCATGTCGATCTCGAGCGGAATCTTGATCGAGAAGGTGATCAGTTCGCCGACATGCCTGGTGACCACCGGGGTCTGGATCTTGACCCGCGCGGTGACCTTGGCGATCTTGCCGGGACCCTGCGCGATCGGGCCGATCTCGAACTCGTCGCCGGCGATCTGGGCGATGGCGTCACCGACCCGCTGTTCGGAGACGGCGACCTCGAAGAACTTTCGGCCGAATTCCTCGTAGGTCAGATTCTGGTGGTCAGACATGGTGTTCCTACCGTCTCATGTCCACGTCGCGTTCACCGGCACCACACCCCGAATCGTCATCACGCCTCGGTGAAGAGGCGGATCCGGGTGATCGCCAGTGGGCCGGACTCCAGATCGGCGAACAGGATGCCGCGCAGGCCGTCGGCCTCCACTCCGGCGGTGACCGTGTGGGCGGCGACGATCGACTTGTGCCACCGTCCGCCCCGGAGTCGATTGACCAGATCCGACGCGGAGATCGCGACGTCGTCCCCCAGGGTGATCGCCACTCGGTCCCCCAGCAGGCGCCGGACCGCGACCTCGTCGCCCGCGCACACGTCATCGAGGAGCCGCTCGACGTGACGCTTACCGCGTCCGCCGACCCCGCGAAACCCCGCGGCGAAACCGACCGCGCCGAGCGGGCCCTGGTTGCGCAGCAGACCACCCGCAAGACCAAGGCCGGCGGGGACGGCTCCGAGGCCGGCCCGCGCGAACTGGACCACCATCGCTGGCAGCTCCCAGAACGCCCGCATGCGGGCGATTCTCAGTGCGGCGTCCGCGGGCTCCATGTCATACCGCAGGTAGGCGGGAATGTTCATCACGACTGACGTCCCCATCCTCACCTCGAGCGTGACGTCGCGGATGACCGAGTGATCGGAAACCACGTCGAGGTGACGGTGAAAGACGATGTCCCGGGGCGCGATGAACGTGTCGTAGAAGCGTTCGATCTGCTCCCGCCCCCGATGCGGCTGCGACCCGACGGGGTCCTCGACGCGTCCGTGCGGCGCGAACAGGTCGACCCAGCCGCTCCGGTCGTGGATTCCCAACGCCGCGGGCGACCGTTCGGCGGCGGCGATCAACTCGGCACGGGTGGGTGCGGACTGGTCTGGCATCCCTCCATCGTCCACCACGGGCAGTCCGACAAGAGCATCGTGGCGGTCCCTGCAGTTCGCGCGCACACTGGAGGCTGTCACCGGCGATGGGCCGGGCGACCGTGACGAGGAGACCGCCATGAGCCAGAACGGACCGTTCGGTATCGACCCGGAGGACATCGACCGGGCGCTGCGCGAGGCCGGTGAGGGGCTGCGCGACGCCCTGGGGCGCGTCGGCCAGGGTGCGGGCTGGGCCAGTCTCATCAACGAGTTCACGCGCTCGACGCGGCCCGCGCCCGAGCCCGAGACCACCGGCCAGACCGGCGACGGGGTGTGGTCGGTCTACACCACCGATGACGCGGGCGGCGCGCACATCGAGGAGGTCTATCCCACCGAACTGGATGCCTTGCGCGCCAACAAGAACAACACCGACCCCGCCCGACGGGTGCGGTTCCTGCCGTACGGGATCGCCGTGAGTGTGCTCGACGAGACCGAGTGACGGTCCGGAACCTGTCCTGGGCCCCTCTCCCGTCGCTTCGCTCGCCCTGGCTCGAAAGCGCTCGGCCCCACGGCTAACCCGTTAGGCTTTGCCGCAACGTCGAGGAGGCTCATCAGTATGTTTCGCGAACTGACGATCGCAGGCGCGGTTGCGGCGGCTGCCATCGCACTGGCCCCGACCGCCATCGCGGAGCCCAACGACTATCCGGACACGTCCGGCCGGTATCCGACCGACGTTCCGGGGATGAACTACGACGCGGCGCTGAGCGCTCCCTGCGACAACTACCAGGTGTTCACCTTCGGGCGTGGGCGTGGCGGCGAGCCGCTGAAATGTCATTGGATCCCGAATCAGTGGCCACCCGTGTACACCGGTTTCTGGGTGGCGTCCTACCCGCTGCACGGCCAGCAGGACATTGGTGCGCCCTGCCCCGGACCGAAGTCCGCGGCGCAGGCGCCCGACGGCCGTCCGATGGTCTGTCTGGGGGCGCAGGGCTGGCAGCCCGGCACGCTCACAGGCGCGGGCTTTTTCCCCGGCTGACCATACAGCGCACGCGTCAATGTACGGTCGTCGATTGTGAGCGATGTCAGCGGTGACGTGAACTTCAACCTGTCCGAGGTCTTTGGCTCGGTGGCCGACACCATCCCGGACGAGACGTTCCTGGTGTGGCGTGGCCGCCGAATGAGTTACGGCGACATCGACAAGCGCGTCGACGGCTTCGCGAACTACCTGATCTCGGTCGGACTCGGCTGCCACACCGAGCGCGACGCGCTGGCCGGCCACGAGTCGGGTCAGGACCATCTCGGCATCTACCTGCGCAACGGCAACGAGTACCTCGAGGCCATGATCGGCGGCTACCGCGCCCGAGTGGCACCGTTCAACGTCAGCTACCGCTACGTCGAGGAGGAGCTGTGCTATCTCCTCACCGACTCCCACGCGCGCGCCCTGGTCTACCCGTCCGAGTTCGCGCCGCAGGTGGCCGCGATCCGCGACCGTCTGCCGCATCTGTCGGTGCTGATTCAGGTGGCGGACGACTCGGGCCATCCGCTGCTGCCCGGGGCCGTGGACTTCGAGACCATCCTGTCCACCCCCGCCCCGCCGCAGGGCAGGCCCACACCGTCGGGTGACGACCTCTACATCCTCTACACCGGCGGCACCACCGGCATGCCGAAGGGCGTGCTGTGGCGGCAACACGACATCTTCGTGTCCTCGATGGGCGGGCGCCCGTGGGGCAGCGACCAGGCGATGACCTCCTACGAGCAGCTGCGTGCCCAGGCCGGCGGCTCGCCGGGGGCAATGTCGCTCCTGATGATCCCGCCGCTGATGCACGGCGCCGCCCAGTGGGCTGCGTTCAACACGGTGACCATGGGCGGGCGGCTGGTGATGCCCGACGACGTCGAACGGCTACGCGCCGACGCGGTGTTGCGGCTCGCCGAGCAGGAACGCGTGATGAGCATTCCCGTGGTCGGCGACGCGATCGCCCGGCCGCTGATCGACGAGATCGAGGCTGGCGACTACGACCTGTCTGGCCTGTTCGCCATCACCAACGGTGGCGCGCCGATGTCACCGACCGTGCGGGCGCGCATTCTGGCGGCACTGCCCAGCGTGATGGTGATGGACGCCGTCGGCGCATCCGAGTCCGGTGCGCAGATGAGCACGGTCAACAGCGCCGGCGCCGAGGAGAGGGCAGCAGTCTTCACGCCGCAGTCCGACACCGGCGTCGTGTCGGCCGACCTCGACCGAGTGCTGGAGCCCGGTGAGGGGCCGGGATGGCTGGCACGCCGCGATCTCATTCCGCTCGGCTACCTCGGCGATGCCGAGAAGTCCGCACGCACCTTCCCGACCATCGACGGCGTGCGCTGGTCGGTGCCCGGCGACCGCGCCAACGTGCTCGAGGACGGCCGCGTCGAACTACTCGGCCGGGACTCGGTGACCATCAACTCCGGTGGCGAGAAGATCTTCGTCGAGGAGGTCGAGCGCGCTGTTGCCGCGCATCCCGCGGTGTACGACGTGGTGGTCGTGGGTCGCCCCTCGGAGCGCTGGGGCAGCGAGGTCGTGGCCGTGGTGCAGTTCGCCGACGGCGGCTCGGCCACCGACGACGAACTCGTCGAGGTGTGCCAGAAGTCGATCGCGCGCTACAAGGTGCCCAAGGCGTTCATCCACACCGACAAGGTGGTGCGTTCGCCCGCCGGTAAGGCGGACTACCGCTGGGCCAAGGATCTCGCGACCGACGGCGTCAGGTCCGAGTAGCCCGCGAGCAGCGAGGTAGTCCGGCCACGGAACGTCTCAACCGGGTCCACCGATTCCGCTATGCCGATGGCGAGCAGCGCCCGCGCCTTGAACGCGCGGGCGGCGGCGCTCAGTACGTGGTGGACGGATTCGACACCCGGGATCGGTTCGGCGAGTCCGTCGCCCCACACCGTGACCTCACCGAGGCCGCGCCTCAACACGCGCAGCACCTCGGCCCGCAGGTGCTCGTCGTCGGACAGCGCATGCGCTGATGCCGCCAGCGATAGCGACCGCAGGGGTGCCGCGGTGTCGTCGTCGGGCTGCTCGACACGACTGTTCACACCCAGGATGCGCAGCGGCGCAGTGTCGCAGTCGTCGGTGAGGACGACGGTGACGCACCAACCGGCCATCGACCTGTCGACGAGCCAGCCACCGGCGGACCGTACGACATCAGCGGCGTCGCGTGCCGTCACCTGAAGGTGGTACTTGCCCAGTGTGCTCACGACGTTGGATCGCTGCGGGCGCTCGTACATTCTGCGGCTCGAACTCGACACCCCATGAGCGTGACACTTACGCGTCAATCTGTAAAGGCTCGATATCATCTTGGGACTACCGTGAGACGTCGGAGGTGATCCCTGCCGAGTTCGGCGACTCCCCCAACACCCATGAGTAGCAGCGTCTTCCGAGCCTCCTCGGCAAGAATGGCAAGCACCTCCTCGACGCCCGTTCGACCTCTCACCGCCAAGCCGTACAGGTATGGCCGACCGATCATCACCGCATCGGCGCCCAGCGCGAGCGCAGTCACCACATCGGTCCCGCATCGAATCCCGCCGTCGAGCAGCACGGCCGCCCGGTCCCCCACCGCGTTGGCGACGTCGGGCAGGGCGTCCAGCGACGCCGCCACGCCGTTGCACTGCCTGCCACCGTGGTTCGACACGATGACCCCGGTCGCGCCGACGTCGTCGATCGCGATGACGGCGTCGGCCGGGTCGAGGATTCCCTTGATCATGACGGGCCCGTCCCAGCGGTCACGCAGGGCCGCGACATCTCGCCAGCTCAGATCGGGTCGCATCCGCCGCTGCTGAAGGCTCACGGACTCGAGGGCGCCTGCCGCACCGGGGGTCGCCGTCAGGCTGCGCATCGTCATGCGCCGGTGCCGCAGCAGTCCGTACCACCAGCGCGGCCGGATGGCCGCGTCGAGCACGCGGCGCGGTGTCAGAATCGGCGGGTGCCCCATCCCGGTGCGGCGCTCCCCGGTGCGGTTGCCCTGAACCGGAACGTCGACAGTGATCACCAGGGTTCGGTACCCGGCGCCTGCGGCACGGTCGAGCATCGAACTCGCGAACGACGGCCGGTCCCCGAAACCCTCGCCCCACGGGTACAGCTGAAACCAGTGATCGTGCTCGGTGCCGCTCGCCACCTCCTCGATCGAGTACGACGACGCGGTGCTCAGGACCAGGCGTGTCCCGAGCGTCTCAGCGGCCCGCGCCGCCGCCAGTTCACCGGTCCAGTGCGCAAGCCCGCTCAGCCCGGTGGGTGACAGCAGGATCGGCATCGCCAACTGCTCACCACCAATGCGCACACCGATATCGGCGTCGTGGTGCCCGGCCAGCACGCGCTGCCGCAGGCTCCATGCGTCGAACGCCGTCCGGTTCGCACGCAGGGTGCGTTCGTCCTCGGCTCCACCGTCCAGGTAGGCCCATACCATCTGGGGCAGCGCGCGTTTCGCCGCGCGGCGGTAGTCCTCGACGGCGACGAGCGGCGGCCTGGTGCGCAGCCGATACTGGAAGGCCGGGCTCATTTGATGGCGATGGGGCTGACCGGTGAGCCGACGGCGTTGGTGATGTGCAGCGGCGGCGCGACGAACAAAAAGGTCCAGACGCCATCTGCGACGCAGTCGAGCGCCAGCGCCTCGAGGTCGAGGATCTCCGCCAGCGGCATGCCCATATCGCGGATCAGCACGCAGTGCAGCGGGACCATCGCACCCGGGATGGGGCTCGGCATCACCTCGATGGCCCAGTTGTCGGATCCGACCGCGGCCACCCGTCGGTGGTGCAGCCACTCCGCGCAGTCCAGGTCAAGGCCCGGTTCGGTCTTCATCCACCGGCCGCCACCCTCGGCCAGCAGATTGGCGCGCCATCCGGTGCGGATCAGCAGGAAGTCGCCCTCCCCTACGGTGACGCCCTGCGCACGTTCGGCGGCCTCGAGGTCGCTGGGGGTGATCGGGGTTCCGCCGTCGAGCCACGGCTTTCCGTGCAGGCGGGCGATGTCGAGCAGGACGCCGCGGCCGACGAGCTTGTCGGTCATGGTGTCGATGCCCAGCCGTCGTGCGCCGAACCGCGTGCCGACCTCGTCGGTGGAGTAGCCGTTGTACATCTTGTCGTCGTAGGCGACGTGCGCCAGCGCATCCCACTGGGTGCCCGACTGCAGCGGCATGATGATCCAGTCGTCGGCGATCTGGACGCCGTGCGGGTTCTCCCAGTCATGGGGTTGCATCGACATCAGGTGCACCGGGTTGATCCGCCCGCCGACACCGCTCTGCGGGCCGTCGGCGCCGACCGGGATGCTCAGGTGAAATGTCCTGCCGGATCGCACTTCTGAGGCGGCTGACCGAATTTGTTGCGGACCAACGAAGTTCAATGTCCCGATCTGGTCATCCGGACCCCAACGTCCCCAGTTCGACAGCTTCTTGCCAAGATGCTTGAAGTCACCCGTCACGCGTTACAGAATTGCACAATAGTGTCAACCGGGGTGTGACTTTCCCAACGACCATGCCCAACGATCCCGATGTGGAGGATGCCCTGTGCGCGAGGCACCCGTGTTGACCTTCGACACCGCCGATCCCGCCTTCGTCCGCGAGCCGTGGGACACCTACGAGGAGATCCGACGGTTGGGCGGGGTCGTCTACAACGAGCGCATCGGCCGCTGGATGGTCAGCGACTTCGAGCCCGTGCGGCAGATCCTCGTCACACCGCAGCGGTTCGGCTCCGAGCGCGGCCAGGCGGAGCAGGCCGCCGTGTTCGGCGGTCCGACGATGGAGTTCTACGACGGACCCCACCACGACGACATGCGCGCCATCTGGTCCGACGACTTCCGGCCCAGGCGGCTCGGGATGTTGCGGCCGATGATCACCTCGGTCATCCGGGCGCGGCTGGCGCCGGTCGTCGAGAGACTGGCCGATGGCGAGACCGTCGAGATCGTCTCCGAGTTGACGCGCGGCATCCCCACCGAGGTCATCGCCACCATGCTCGGCATCGAGTCGTCGATGGTCGCTCAGTTCTCCGCGTGGAGCGACGCGATGGGTGCATCCGCGGAGGGGTACGCCAATCCCGGCAGGCGTGGCGAGGAGCTGATCGCGGCCGGGCGGCGGGCCACCGCGGAACTGAATGACTATCTGCGTGAACAGATCACGCTGCGGCAGTGCCCGGCGCATCACGGAGCGGACCTCATCACGACGATGGTGCGGGATGACTACGCTCGCGATCACATGACCGAACAGGAGATCGTCGCGAGTAACACGCAGCTCGTCTTCGCGGGTAACGAGACAACCGCGAAACTCCTTGCGCAGGTCATGGTTACGCTCGCGGCCCATCCCGATCAGCGGCGGGCCGTGCACGCCGACAGTGACCTGATCCCCGCAGCTGTGGAGGAGGTGCACCGCTTCGAGACCGTGACGCACTCGGTGTTCCGCGACGCCGTCGGAGACGAGTCGTCGATCGCGGGAGTGGCGGTCCCCGCCGACCGGCGTGTGACGCTTCTGCTCGGCGCGGCGAACCGCGATCCCGCCCGTTGGGACCGTCCGGACGCCTTCGATGTTGGACGAAAGAAGAAGTCCCACATGGGGTTCGCGTTCGGGCTGCACAGCTGCCTCGGCATGAACCTGGCCCGCCTGGAGGCCCAGATCTTCCTCGAGGAACTCATCGATGTGCTGCCGGACTGGGACGTCGACACGCCAGTCGACTACGGCAGCAACTACGCGGTCCGCGGGCCAAGCACGGTGCGCGTGTCGCGACCCTGACCCCAGGTTACGGTCTCGACGCGAAGGTTCGGCGGATACCCGCGAGCATCTCGGCATGCGCGGCCACCGCCTGCCGGACCGTCATCGCGGCCAGCGGGCGCGGTGCCTCTATCCGCAACCGCTCGGTGATCCGAGTTCCGCCCTCGACCTCCTCGAATGAGACGACCCCGTCGAGGCGCACCCCGGGGAACTGGCGGGCCTGCGTGAGCACATCACCGCTGTTGGGTACGTCAAGACGTGCGGTGTAGGTAATCGGCATCGTGACCGGTCCAAGCGGTATTCGATCACGCACCCGGTAGGTCTGGACGTAGCCGTCGGCACGTTCCTGGCGGTCGACGGATCGCACCTCCACCACCAGCGGATGGACTTCACGAATGTTGTTCAGATCAACGTAAAAGTCCTTGACGAGTTCGGGTTTCGCCGAAACTGTGTCGCTCACCGTGCGGTCGGCGCACCCCGTCCACCATCGCCCATTGCGTGCCATGCGTTCGAATCTATCCGGCGTACAGGGTGAAGAGTCACGAAACCGCTGCGGTGGTGCACACCTCGAACGGCTTGGGTTGTCCACGTTGCAGATTCGATGCCGAATTGTTGCCACAGGCGTATCGCGCCTCGACAGAGGTTGCAGATCAACCAATCATACGCCGTGACCGATGTGGCATATGTGAAAGCGGGCCATGGCGGCCACCTTTGACTCACCCGCTCTCGCGACCACGCGACGAGAGGTCTCCCAACAAGGATTTTCGGCCGCTTCACGGTTTCCAACCGCCTCACAGCGGCGTCAGAGCCAAGCAACAGCGAATCGAGTCATCTGTATCGATTCACCGACATCTCCTCGCAACCCCGAAATGCAAATTGAGCAACAACTCTCACGAGAACCGGAGCGAGATGGCAAGGCGGGGCGCAACGTGATCGCGGCCACCCGCGAAATCACTTCTGAGCTGGTACGTTAGTCTCACAGTCAGGTTTTGACGAGTAGGCGCTAAAAGTCGTCGGAGTGCGGGTACTCTTCAACCACACGGCGTCGAGATGGCAACGCGCTCAAGGTGATTTGTTACTCAACCCGAGAAATCACCCGAAAGTGATGGGTGCCACATATTTTGGTCGATGGCAAATTCCATTGCTAGTGTCCCGCCGCATGATTGGTTTCGCGACCGCAACACTGCTGACACTCGTCAACCAGGTCTCGGGCACGCCGTACATCACGGGTGGTGACACCCCCGCGGGTACGGACTGCTCAGGACTCGCCTCATGGGTGGCCAACGCAGCCACCGGCCGTCCCGTCTACGGAGACAGGTTCCACACCGGAAACCAGGAGTCCGCGCTATTGGCCCGTGGCTTCCGGTACGGAAGTGAGCCCGGCGCGCTCAACATCGGCTGGAACTCAGGCCACACCGCCGTGACGCTGCCCGACGGCACGCCTGTCTCCAGTGGCGAGAGCGGCGGAGTCAGGGTCGGTGGAGGTGGCGCCTTCCAGCGGCAGTTCACCCGTCACATGTACCTGCCGATCAACGACGACGTCGCCGACGCCGCGCCCGCACCTATCGACCCGTTCGCACCGCCGCCGCCGCCGCTCGACCCATTCGCGCCACCTCCGCCGCCGCCGGCTCCCGAATTCGTCACCGCCGAGTTCGTGCCGCCAGCACCCGAGGCCGCTCCCCCGGCGCCGGAATTCGTGCTGCCCCCCGCCCCACCCGAGGCCATTCCCGCACCGGCGCCCGAGCTGCTTCCGGCGGGCGATGTCCTGCCGCCCGTCAACGACGTCCCGGTTCAGTCCATCTAGGGTCTGCGACGCGCCGCACCCCACACCAGGCCTAGGCCTATCAGTGCGATGACCGGCCCCAGGATCGACCATGTCGTGGTGTTGCTCATTGGGCTGCCCCCGACCAGGCCGAATCCCTGAAGGGCGAACAAGAGGCCACACAGGGCGACAAACACGCCCACTCCCACGATGGCGATGCGCATACCTTCGACAGTAGTGCCGAAGTCGCGTCCAAAGGTCGGTGTTTCGCCGGAAACCGCCTGATCGCGATCGGTTCCGTGCCCGATCGGCGGGTGCCGTGACATTTCGGCGGCAATCTGTAAAGCTACGTCGGCAAAACCCCTGCGAGGAGGGACTATGTCGACGACGGAGGCCACGCTCAGTGCCGACAGCACGCAGCGGCACGAACCGCCGCGCGTCTGGGTGGCCGTGGCGGTGCTCGCATTCGTGGGCACGCTCAACTACGTCGACCGATTCCTTCCGGCAGTCCTGGCCGAGCCGATCAAGGCCGATCTTGCGTTGTCGGACACCGCGATCGGCGTCATCAACGGCTTCGGGTTCCTGATCGTCTATGCAGTCGTCGGAATCGTCCTCGCACGCTTCGCCGACCGCGGCGCGTTCGGCCTGGTGATCAGCGGGTGCCTCACGCTGTGGGGCGCGATGACGATGCTGGGCGGAATGGTGACGTCGGGTTTCCAACTCGCCCTCACCCGCGTCGGCGTGGCCGTCGGTGAAGCCGGAAGCACCCCGGCCGCACACGCCTACGTGGCGCACAACTTCATCCCGGAGCGTCGTGCGGGCCCGCTCGCCGTGATCACGCTGGCGATCCCGCTCGCCAGCGCGGCCAGCCTGATCGGCGGGGGCCTACTCGCCGAATCCCTGGGCTGGCGAATGACATTCGTGATCATGGGCGCGCTCAGCGTGCTCTTCGTACCGGTGGTCCTGATGGCCCTCGGCCGCAGGCAGACGATGGCCTCCGTGGTTGTCGCGCCACAGGACAGCGTCGTGTGGTGGGACCTCCTGCGCAAGCCGAGTTACCTGGCCATCGTGACGTGCGCGGCGTTCATCTCGGTGGCGGGCTACTCGTTGACCACGTTCGCGCCGGCCTTCCTCATGCGCAGCCACGGCATGTCGCTGGGCGAGGTCGGCCTGCAGTACGGGCTGGCCAGCGGGATCACCGGCATCGTGGGCCTGCTCTTCATCGGTCGACTGGCCGACATCCTTGCGGCACGGGATCCGCGCTGGCTGCTGTGGGTCGTGGCTGCGATGACGGCGGTCCTGATTCCGTTCTCGGCACTGGCGTTCGTGGTGGAGAGCCGCGTGCTCAGCGTGTGGTTCATATCGCTGAGCTATGTCATCGGGACCGCGTACATGGCGCCATCCGTCGCCGCGATTCAGCGTCTGGTCCGCCCCGATCAGCGCGCGACGGCCTCGGCAGTCTTCCTCTTCTTCAGCTCCACAGTCGGATCCGCGGGGCCGTTTCTGACCGGTGTCTTCAGCGATGCGCTCAGCGCTGATCTCGGTACGGCCTCGCTCGGCCGGGCATTGCTGCTGGTGCCAGTGGCGCAGGTGATGGCCGTCGCCATGCTGCTGATCGCCTCGCGTCGGTTCCGAAGCGAGATGGTCGAGGAAGACGCCTAGTCGGATGCCCGGGGCCGGCGCATGGCGCCCCACAGCCCCACGCCGATGCCGACGACGGCACCGCCCAGCCCGATGATCTGCTGGCCTCGCTTCAGGTCGTGGTGGACGCTCAGCCCGCCTAGTAGGTCGGCCGCGTCCGCGCCGCCGGATGCCAGGAACCAGCCGCGAGTGTCACGACCACCCATCGCGGCGGCCAGCAGTAGGCCGCCGATGAGCGCGTCGCGGTAGCCCATCGACCTCAACAGCAGGCGCGCGGACGGCCCCGGGTCCTCCGGCTCCCCCCACAGTCGGTTCGCGCGCAGCGGATCGATGAGGAAGGAGACGCCGGAGGCGAGACGAATGCTGCCCGCGACGAGTGCGGCACGATCGGTCGGCATGGCAGGAGCGTAGGGCTCGACTCCGCTCACCGGGGGCGAGTTCGGGCCACCAATCTCGTTGATCACGTCAACCTGTGAGCGGCCTCAGCGTCAGCGGCGCCAAATCTGGTAAAACTAAGACCGACTAAGACTAAGGCTGACCTAACGCCGTTGTGAGGAGATTCGTCGAGGTGCCCAACTCGCACGTGGAGAGCGGGCGCAGCGACGAACAGCAGCACCGCGGTGGTCTGGCCATGTGGATCCGCCGACTGGCGATTCCCATCATCTTGTTCTGGATCCTGCTCGTCGGCGCCCTGAACGCCACGGTGCCGCAGCTCGAGGTCGTCGGCCAGATGCGGTCGGTGTCGATGAGCCCCGCCGAGGCGCCCTCGGTGATCGCGATGAAGCGCGTCGGCACGGTTTTCGAGGAGTTCAAGTCCGACAGCTCGGCGATGATCGTGCTCGAGGGCGAGGACCGCCTCGGAGGCGACGCGCACCGCTTCTACAACGACATGGTCGACAAGCTCGAGGCCGACTCCAAGCATGTCGAGCACGTCCAGGACTTCTGGGGCGACCCGCTGACCGAGGCCGGCGCCCAGAGCGACGACGGCAAGTCCGCCTACGTCCAGGTGTACCTCGCGGGCAACCAGGGCGAGACGTTGGCCAACGAGTCGGTGAAGGCCGTCCAGGATCTTGTCAAGACGCTGCCTCCCCCGCCCGGTGTGAAGGTCTTCGTGACCGGCGGCTCGGCGCTGGCGGCTGACCAGCAGATCGCCGGTGACCGAAGCGTCCGCATCATCGAGTTCGCGACGTTCGGCGTCATCATCTCGATGCTGCTGCTGGTCTACCGGTCCATCAAGACGGTGCTGCTCGTTCTGGTGATGGTCGTCTTCGGCTTGACCGCGTCCCGCGGTGTGGTGGCCTTCCTCGGCTATCACGACCTGATCGGCCTGTCCACGTTCGCCACTCAGCTTCTGGTGACGCTCGCGATAGCGGCGTGTACCGACTATGCGATATTCCTGGTCGGCCGATATCAGGAGGCCCGCACGCTGGGCGAGGACCGGGAATCGGCCTTCTACACGATGTTCCGTGGCACCGCCCACGTGGTGCTGGGATCCGGTATGACGATCGCCGGCGCGACGTTCTGTCTCTCGTTCACCCGGCTGCCCTACTTCCAGTCGTTGGGCATCCCGCTCGCGGTCGGCATGTCCATCGCGGTCGTTGTGGCGCTCACCCTGGGGCCCGCGCTGATCACGGTGGCGAGCCGGTTCGGGTGGTTGGAGCCCAAGCGCGCCATGCGCATTCGGGGGTGGCGCAAGATCGGCGCCGTCATCGTGCGGTGGCCCGGGCCCGTGCTGTTGGGCACCGTCGCACTGTCGCTCGTCGGTCTGCTGACCTTGCCCGGTTACCAGCCCAACTACAACGACCGAAACTATCTGCCGGCAGATCTTCCTGCCAACCAGGGATTCGCCGCGGCCGAACGACACTTCGACCCCGCCAGGATGAACCCCGAGCTGCTGCTCATCGAGAGCGACCGCGATCTCCGAAATTCAGCGGACTTCCTGGTGATCGACAAGATCGCCAAGGCCGTCTACCGGGTCCAGGGCATCGGCAGCGTGCAGGCGATCACCCGCCCGAACGGCAAGCCGATCGAGTTCAGCACAATTCCGGCGCAACTCAGCATGGGTGGTGTCGGCCAGGAGCTGAACCGCAAGTACAACGAGGACCGCATGGCCGACATGCTGGTTCAGGCCGACGCGATGCAGACCAACATCGACACCATGAACAAGATGATGTCGTTGATGGGGCAGATGTCTGCCACGACGCACGAGATGGTCGCCAAGACCAAGCAGATGGTCGTCGACGTCACCGAACTGCGGGACTACATCTCGAATTTCGACGACTTCTTCCGTCCGGTCCGCAACTACTTCTACTGGGAACCGCACTGCTACGACATCCCGGTCTGCTGGTCGATGCGCTCGATCTTCAACATGCTCGACGGCGTCAACACCATGACCGACACCATGGCCGAACTGGTCCCCATCCTCGAGCGGCTCGACATGCTGATGCCGCAGCTGCTGGAGCTGATGCCTGAGCAGATCGCGACCATGGAGAAGATGAAGGACATGATGCTGACCATGAAGGCGTCCCAGGGCGGCCTTCAGGATCAGCAGAAGGCAGCCAGCGAGAATCAATCGGCCATGGGCGACGCCTTCAACGACTCATGGAATGACGACACCTTCTACCTGCCCCCGGAGATCTTCGACAACGAGGACTTCAAACGGGGTATGGAGAGCTTCATCTCGCCCGACGGTCGCGCGGTCCGGTTCATCGTCAGCCACGAGGGCGATCCGCTCTCCGCCGTGGGTATCGACCGCATCGACGCGATCAAGAAGGCTGCCAAGGAGGCGATCAAGGGCACACCGCTCGAGGGATCGCGAATCTACCTCGGCGGCACCGCATCGGCCTTCAAGGACATGCAGGAGGGCAACAGCTACGACATGCTGATCGCCGGCGTCGCCGCGCTCGCCCTGATCTTCATCATCATGCTGTTGATCACCCGCAGCCTCGTCGCCGCCGCCGTCATCGTCGGCACCGTCGTGCTCTCCCTCGGTGCATCGTTCGGCGTGTCAGTTCTGGTGTGGCAGCACATCCTTGGCGTTCCGTTGCACTTCATGGTGATGGCGATGGCGGTCATCATCCTGCTTGCCGTCGGCGCGGACTACAACCTCCTGCTAGTGGCACGTCTCAAGGAGGAGATACACGCGGGGGTGAACACCGGCATCATCCGCGCCATGGGCGGTACCGGATCGGTGGTGACCGCCGCGGGTCTGGTGTTCGCGTTCACCATGATGGCGATGGCCGTCAGTGAGATGACGGTGGTCGCTCAGGTCGGCACGACGATCGGCCTTGGCCTGCTGTTCGACACCCTGGTGATCCGGGCGTTCATGACACCGGCCATCGCCGCACTGCTCGGGCGGTGGTTCTGGTGGCCGCAGGTAGTTCGGAAGCGTCCGGTCCCGGCGCGCTGGCCTCAGCCGCGACCGGTCCGGGCGGAAGCGGGAACGCCGTCAGACGGCGGTCCCGCCACCCCCTGACTCAGCGACCGAAGCCGGCGTCCCGTAGCGCCTGCGCCATCGATCCGGCCGCGGCTGGTGCGGCGTCACGACGACCGGAGTTCTTGTCCCGACCGGAGTTTCGGCGATCTGGCGCGCCTCGCTTACTGTCGTCGCGGCGAGGCTTACCCGCACCGTCGGCCGGCTTGGCCTGGCCGCGCGCGGGCGTGTCGTTCAGGCGCAGGGTCAGCCCGATGCGTTGACGGTCAACGTCGACCTCGAGGACCTTCACCCGCACCACCTGCCCGGACCGCACCACCTCGTGGGGGTCGGAGACGTAGCGGTCGGCCATCGCTGAGACGTGCACGAGACCGTCCTGATGCACACCGACGTCGACGAACGCACCGAACGCCGCGACGTTGGTGACCACACCCTCCAGGACCATGCCCTCCTTGAGGTCGGAGACCTTCTCGACCCCGGCGGCGAAGGTGGCGGTCGAGAACGCGGGCCGCGGATCGCGTCCCGGCTTCTCCAGTTCGGCGAGGATGTCGGTCACCGTGGGGATGCCGAACCGGTCGTCGGCGAAGTCGGCGGGCCGCAGTGACCGCAGCGACCGCTCATCGCCGATCAGTTCGGCCAGCGTCACGCCCGAGCGGTCCAGGATGCGACGGACCACCGGGTATGCCTCGGGGTGCACGCCCGACGCATCGAGCGGGTCGTCGCCGGCGTTGATCCGCAGGAAGCCGGCGCACTGCTCGAATGCCTTGGGGCCCAGCCGCGGAACCTTCAGCAGTGCCTTGCGGTTGGGGAACGGTCCGGTCGACTCGCGGTGCGCGACGATGGACTCGGCAAGGGATTCCGTGACCCCCGAGACGCGTGCGAGCAGCGGGACGGATGCCGTGTTGAGGTCGACGCCGACGGCGTTCACCGCGTCCTCGACCACGGCGTCCAGGCTGCGCGCCAGCGTGCCCGCCGTGACGTCGTGCTGATACTGGCCCACCCCAATCGACTTGGGTTCGATCTTCACCAGCTCGGCGAGCGGGTCCTGTAGCCGTCGCGCGATCGACACCGCGCCACGCAGTGTCACGTCGAGAGTCGGCAGCTCGTGGGCCGCATACGCCGACGCCGAGTACACCGATGCGCCCGCCTCACTCACCATCGCCTTCACGGGGGCGTCGGCACCGGAGGCGCGGATATCGGCGATGAGTTCGGCGGCCAGCGCGTCGGTTTCGCGAGATGCCGTGCCATTGCCGACGGCGATCAGCTGAACCCCGTGCCGGGCGACGAGCGCCCCGAGCGTCGCCTTGGCCGCGTCCCACTGCTTCTGCGGTTGGTGCGGGAAGATCGCGCAGGTGTCGACCACCTTGCCGGTGCCGTCGACGACGGCCACCTTGACGCCGGTGCGGAAACCGGGGTCAAGGCCCAGCGTCGTGCGGGTCCCCGCGGGTGCTGCCAAAAGCAGGTCCTTGAGGTTCTTGGCGAACACCGCCACCGCGTCCTCCTCGGCGCGTTGCCGCAGCCGGATACGGGCGTCGACAGAGGCGGAGATCATCAGTTTGACGCGCCACGCCAACCGGACGGTGGTGGCCAGCCACGCTGCCGCCGGGGCCGTCGAGGACAGATCGATGCCGAGGGTCTGGGCGACCATCGCCTGGTACACCTCGTCCTCGCCACCGCCGAGGTTCAGGGCCAGGATCTGCTCCTTCTCACCGCGCATGACGGCGAGCACCCGGTGCGACGGCATGGTCTCGAGCTTCTCGGAGAAGTCGAAGTAGTCGCGGAACTTCTGTGCGGCAGGAGTTTTGGCGACCTCTTCCGACAGGGGTGAGGTGCGCACCGCACCGTCGGCCCAGAATTTGGCGCGCACGGCGCCGACGAGCTCGGCATCCTCGGCGGCCCTCTCGATGATGATGTGCCGCGCCCCGTCGAGGGCTGCCGCAGCGTCGGCGACCTCCTCGCCGAGGAACTCCGCGGCCACGTCGTCGGGGACCAGGGTCGGATCGGCCAGCAGGCGATCGGCGAGAGGTTCCAGGCCGGCCTCGCGGGCGATCTGCGCCTTGGTGCGACGCTTCGGCTTGTAGGGCAGGTAGATGTCCTCGACCCGCGACTTGGTGTCGGCGGTCAGCAGGGCGGCCCGCAGCTCTGGGGTCAGCTTGCCCTGCTCCTCGATGGAGGCCAGCACGGCGTCGCGACGCTGGTCGAGCTCGCGCAGGTAGCCGAGGCGCTCCTCGAGGGTGCGGAGCTGGCCGTCGTCGAGGCTGCCGGTGACCTCCTTGCGGTACCGCGCGATGAACGGCACGGTCGCACCCTCGTCGAGCAGCCGCACGGCGGCGCTCACCTGCGTCAGTGCTACATCGAGTTCCGCAGCGAGACGGTCATTTACGGGTTGGACGGTTGGGCTCGAAGTCACGCGAGGACCCTACCGAACGTGTCTGACGGCTCGGCGCGGGCGCGCCTGGCGTGTTGGTGCCGGCGCACACTCTAGCGGCCGCGGCGGTGGCGAGGAAGCAGCCCAGCGCGGTCCAGCCCGCCACGTCGTCCAGGCCGTCCTTGGCCATCAGCACCAGCGTCACTCCGGCGACGCAGATCAACGCCCCGGCCCCGGTCGAGCGGGCGCCGGTGGCCCCTACCGGTCCGTCCCACCACGGCAGCCGACGATGCTCGAGCGGTGCGAGCAGCCAGAACGTCACCGCCATGACGATCGCGAACACCACCGCCCGCAGCGCGAGCAGACCCCAGAAGCCCGGGGCGTGCACGTCGTAGGCGTCGAGTCCGAACGCGTGCAGCGTGAACATGGCCACGGCGATCGCGGGGATGTGCCAGAGGTAGATGGTCATCGCTCCCCCGTTGCCCACCGAGACGACCCGCCAGACTCGCGGCCGCGCCGCCCACCGGCCGATGGCACCCGCGGCGGCCACGAACAGGCACGACATCCACGTGCAGTGCAGCGCGAGCAGCAGCGTCGGCGGGGACACGTTGGACATCCGCTCCGCCCCGGTCACCACGAGGGCGACCTCGTAGGGCCCGGTCAGGGCCAACACGACCTGGGCGGTGAGCGCGCCTGCGGCGACGACGAGCGCCGCGCGGGGACTGATCAGTCGGCGCGCATAGGCGACGCCGATCGTCATCGGGATGAGCCAGACGATCACGAAGTTCGCCACCCCGGACTCCGGCGTACCGACGGCCATGCGAACACCGTCGACGGCCGCGGCGGCCACGAGCAGGAGCACGATGACGACGGCCAGGCCGCGCCACGTCTGCAGGCGGGTGAGGGCCGGCACGAAGGCGAGTACCACCAGGTACACGCCGAGGAACCACAGCAGCGCCACCGATTCGCGTCCGATGCCTGCCGCCGACTCCGCGCCCAGGATCATGCGGGCGACCAACAGGCCCACCGTCCACGCCGCGAGGTACCAGAACACGGGGCGGCACAGGCGCTGGGCGCGGGTGACCAACCAGGTGCCCCACGGCGTACCCGTCCGCCAGCTGTATGCGCCCGCCGCGCCGCCCGCGAGGAAGAACAGGGGCATGACCTGGGCGACCCAGGTGAGCGGCGCCATCGCGGGGACCTCCCCGAGCAGGTTGCCGATCTGCAGGCCGTCGGCGTTGATAGTGGCGAGTAGCAGGAAACAGTGGCCGAACATCACCACGACCAGCGCGCCGATGCGGGCCACGTCGACGGCGCGGTCCCGTGCGGTGACGGTGTCGCCCACGGCGTCCGCTGCGTCGAGCGTGGGCTTGTTGGACGGCATGTTCTCAGCATGCCGCGTTGCAGGTGATCGCGGATGAGTAGGACTACTCGTCGTCCTTCTTGTCGTCGTCCCTTAGTCGGATGCTCTACATTCCAACCAATGCGCTTAGCAATGATTCTTCTGGCCGTGCTGGTGGGCGTGGTGGCCTCACCGGCCGCCCCCGCAGGCGCCGAGCCGTTGACAACTGGTCCCACATCGGCGCCCGACCTCAGCGGCTACACCGAGGTGAACCCTGACGCATTCGTCGCGGGTGGCGAGGCCTATTTCCAGACCCCCGACGGACTGCTCTGCGCCATCCAGCCCAACCGTGGAGCCGCCGGATGTGACGGCCGGCTACCAGCGACACTGCTCGGCGTCAACGAGATCGTCCTGGCCGAGGACGTCAACACACGCGGTCTGCGGGCCACGTCCAATCCGCGTTTCGTGAAGCCATCCGGTGGCGCGGCCCCGGTCCTGCAAGAGGGCCAGAAGATCGTGTTCGGTGACTTCGAGTGCGCGGCAGCCCCCGGAGCGGTCACCGCGTGCACCAAGGGAGCGCCGGTCACGCAGTGGATGGTCGTGTCCCCCTCGAGCACCGGCATCGGCCCGGCGACCGAGGGCCTGCCCGCCGGATTCCCCGATCCGAACGACTTCGTCGTCGGCGATGACTCCTATGTCGTCGGCACCGGCGCCAAGAACTTGTTCCCCGTGTTCACCGTTGAGGGTGGACTGACCTGCTCGATCATCATCTTCAGCGGTGGTGAGATCGGGTGTGACGGCCCGCTGCCGCACGTCACCGGCGGTCAGAACCAGGTCTTCACACAGCTGCCCGGCGTTAGCGGCATCCGCCGCGCCGACGACAAGAAGTTCAGCACCCCCGCATATCCGGGCAATATCCGGCAGCTGCCCGTGGGGTACCGCATCAACGCAACCGGCTCCACCTGCATGGCCATCAAGGGAGGTGTCGCGTGCTACGGCACGCTGGCCGGTGCCACACAAGGCTTCCAGGTCTCACCCACGGGCACCACAACGTTCCCCGAGTAGACGTTCCCCGAGTAGGGGTGGCACCGCTTCGCGCGAGGAGGGCACCGATGGATCCCCGTCTCGGACGCGTCGCGGTGGGGCTGGTCGCCGCGCTCGCCGTCGCGGGCAGTCTCACCGCCGGTCCCGCCCCGCGCGCCGTGGCGTCGCCGGTGACGGGTGACTTCTCGGGTCTCGTCGACATCGGCGGTCGATCGCTCTACCTGGAATGCCGGGGTCAGGGCAGTCCGACGGTGATCCTGGAGGCCGGTGCGAATGGCCGCGCCGATGTCTGGAGCCGCGACAATCTGCGCCCAGCCGGGCAACGGTTGATGGTCCAACCGGGCGTGGCCCAGTTCACCCGGGTGTGCGCGTACGACCGTCCGGGGACACTCGGCGAGGTCAATCCCGCACTCGACCCGGATGGGCCGGAGTTCTACCCCAGCCGCAGCGACCCGGTGCCTCAGCCGCGGACGACGCGAGAGTTGATGACGGACCTGCACGCGTTGCTGACCGCCGCACAGATCCCGGGCCCCTATGTCCTGGCCGCGCACTCGGCGGGCGGTTTGGTCGCCCGGCTCTATGCCAGCACCTACCCGGACGACGTGGCCGGGATGGTCCTCATCGACACGACCAACGAGAACATCTGGCACCACTTCCAGGACGTGTTGACCCCGGCGCAGTACCAGGACTTCGAGGCGTCCACCCTGGACAACAGCGAGCTGCTGGCGGCCTATCCGGAGGCCGAGCGGTTGTGGACCGCGCCGCTGGCCGACACACCGAGTGTCGTGCAGGTACGGCAGGCACGTCAGGATGCGCCGATCCGTCCTATGCCGGTAGTCGTTCTGGCACATGGCATCCCGTTCGCCGCACCCGTTCCTGGCTGGCCGACCGACAAGATGGAGGCCATCCTGCTCGACTCGCAGCGCGATATCGCCTCACTCGTCCCCGACGCTCGTCTGGTGATCGCCACCGAGAGCGGGCACAACATCCACCAGGATCAGCCGCAGCTGGTCATCGACGCCATCGAGCAGGTGGTCACGGCCGTGCGCGACCCGGGCACGTGGCGTTGATATCCCCGCCAGCCCCGCCAACCCCGCCGGCCCCGCCGAGAGTGAACATCTTGGTGAGTTTCGCGCGATTTCTCGCAATCGTCTTCACGTTGAGCGTGGAGGCCGCACGCACCCAGGTAGCGTCGTGATGGTGGATCACGCAGACGGCGACAAGGCCCACGCAGGCACCTTGACCGGGGTCTCCGAGACGGCGTTGCTGACGCTCAACGGCAGGGCACATCAAGCCCGCCACCCAGACGCCATCATCGATGATCCGATGGCCATCCAGCTCGTCGAGGCGATCGACTTCGACTTCGACAAGTTCGGCCGCAAGGGCCAGGAGATGGCATTGCGGTCAGTGGCATTCGACCGAGCCGCCGTCCAGTATCTGACCGAGCACCCCGCTGCCACTGTCGTCGCCCTCGCCGAAGGGCTTCAGACCAGTTTCTGGCGCCTCAACAGCAGGCTGCCAGATGCCAAATTCCGTTGGCTCACCGTGGACTTCCAGCCGATCATTGAACTGCGCCAACGCCTGCTTCCGCCCTCGCCGCGGATCACCAACCTCGCGCAGTCAGCACTTGACTACACCTGGATGGACAAGGTGGACACCAGCGATGGTGTCTTCATCACCGCGGAGGGTCTGCTGATGTACCTGCAGCCCGACGAGGCGATGGGCCTGATCACCGAGTGCGCCAGGCGATTTCCGGGTGGCCAGATGATCTTCGACCTGCCGCCGGTCCTGGTGAAGACGCTCGCACCGAGAGGACTGCGATCCTCCCGGCGGTACCGCGTTCCGCCGATGCCGTTCAGCCTGTCGGCATCCCAGCTGGCGGATCTGGTCAATACCGTGCCGGGGGTTCGCGCCGTGCACGATCTGCCGATTCCCCGAGGCCGAGGCCTCATCTTCGGCAAGTTCTATCCCGCCTTCTGGCAGCTGAAGCTGGCAAAGCAGCACCGCGGCGCGTTCACCCTGCTTGAGTTTGGCTGACGCCGCTAGCGCAGCACGCAATGCGTGCCACCGAAGATCGTCGCCATGCACTTCGTGCAGTGCACGCACAACCCCTCACGGGTGGTCTCGGCGCGAAACTTGTTGACCAGATCGGGATCACGCAGCAGGGCACGGGCCATGGCCACGAACTCGAAGCCCTCGGTCATCGCGGTCTCGACGGTGTCCATCGTGTTGATCCCACCCAGCAGGATCAACGGCATGGACAGCGCCTCGCGGAACTGGCGGGCTTGCGGCAGGAAGAACGCCTCTTCGAACGGGTAGTTGCGGAACATCCGTGAGCCGATGACGCGCAGACCCAGACCCACGACGGCGGGCTGGGACGCGATGAACTCGGCCATCGGGACGTCACCGCGGAAGTAGTACATGGGGTTGAACAGCGAGCTGCCACCGGTGAGTTCGAGTGCGTCGACGTGCCCGTCGGACTCCAGCAGCCGCGCCGTGGGCAGGCTGTCGGTGAGCCAGAAGCCGCCGCGGACGCCGTCGTCCATGTTGAACTTGGCGGTGACGGCGACGCTGTCACCCGCCTCGTGACGCACCCGGTCGAGCACCCGACGCGCCAACTCGGCACGCCGCACCATGTCCCCGCCGTAGCGGTCGGTGCGCTTGTTGAGATTCGGGCTGAAGAACGAGCTCACCAGGTAGCCGTGGCCCAGATGCACCTCGATGGCGTCGAATCCCGCGTCGACCGCATTGCGTGCGGCAGCACCGAAGTCGCTTATAACCTGGTCGAGCTGCCCGACGGTCGCGCCGCGCACCAGACCCATCGCCGGAGCACTGAGCCGGGTCGACGGCGCCAACGTGCGCGTGCGGTTGGAGCGGGTGTTGGCGACCAGACCCGCGTGGCCGATCTGAGCGCAGACCAGCGCGTCCTCGGCGTGCACGGCGTCGGTCAACCGGCGCAGCGCCGCGGCGCGGCGACTGTCGAGCACCATGGTGTCGCGGTGCACCCGGCCGCCATCGGAGATCGCGCAGTAGGCGACGGTCGTCATCGCCGCGCCACCGCGCGCCACCTCGACGTGAAAGTCGATCAGGTCGTCGGTGACCTCACCACGAGGCATCCGGCCCTCGAAGGTCGCGGCCTTGATGAATCGGTTCTTCAACGTCAACGGACCGAGCCTCATCTGCGTGAATGCCGCAGATGAGGCGGTGGGGCCGACGTCGACGGACGCGGAGATTAGTTTCGCTGCCATTGGCATCGTAAGGTAGCACGCACGAATGACCTGGCCAAGGCACTCGGCGAAGGAGGACCATGCTGATCGCTGTCACCGGCGGAACCGGCTACGTGGGTGCGCACAGCGTGCGTGCCCTGCTCACTGCGGGACATCGGGTTCGACTGCTCGTGGGACCGGACGCGGAGGGCGCCCCTGTCCTGCGTCATCTCGGCGAATCCGACGGCGTGGACGTGCTGTCCGGCGACGTCAGGAATGCCGCGACTATCGAAACCCTGCTGGATGATTGCGATGCGGTGCTGCACGCCGCGGGCGTGGTGGGTACCGACAACCGCCGCAACGCGCTGATGTGGGAGATCAACGCCCACGCCACGGAGGCCGTGCTCACGCGCGCCGTCGAGAGGGGTCTCGACCCGGTGGTGTCGGTGAGCAGCTACAGCGCCCTGTTCCCATCACCGACCGGCGTCATCGGTCCCGACACCCCGACCGCCGAGGGGCGCAGCGCGTACGCCCAGACCAAGGGCTACGCCGACCGCGTCGCGCGGCGACTGCAAGCACAGGGTGCGCCCGTGGTCGTCACCTATCCGTCGAGCGTTGTCGGCGAGGCATTTCACACCGCACCCGGTGTCACCGAGCGAGGGTGGGCGCCGATCGTGCGGTTCGGCGTGGCACCCCGGTTGCGCGGCGGCATGCAGATGATCGACGTACGCGACGTCGCCGCGGTGCACGCGACGGTGATGGTCCCCGGCCGCGGCCCGCGCCGCTACGTCTGCGGCGGGGAGATGGTGCCGTTCAACGACATGATCTCAGCGCTGGAACGCGGATCGGGTCGACCGATACGGCGAATACCGCTGAGCCCCGGCGCCTTTCGCGGCCTGAGCCGGGTGGGCGACGTTTTGGGCGCGATCGTGCCGATGGGCGACGGCCTGAGCTATGAGGCGGCGCTGTTGCTCACTGCCGCAACGCCAACCGACGACACCGCGACCTTGGCCGACCTCGGCATGACATGGCGCTCCCCCGTCGATGCGATCATCGCGTCGTTCCCTCGGGTACCACCGCACTAGTTAGGACCTCGATGACCCGGCCGTGCAGCCCATCGGTGTCGTCCTCCAAAGCAACCGTGGAAAGCAGCAGCGCCGCGCCCACCCCCATCGCGAGCAGGGTACGGGCATCGCGCTCGGCATCGGCCGGGTCGCCGGGACTGGACGCGGTGAAAAGCGCCACCGCGGGCCCGCTGAAGTCCGTCCACAACCGGTGGCGCAGATCCGGGTTCTCGGCCATCGCGAGCAGCAGTCCGGGAACCGCTGCCCTCACCTCGGGGCGGGCGAAGAGCTGACGGCTGCCGCGCGCCACCCAGTCCACCCAGCCGGCGCGGTCGGTGCCCTCGAACGGTGCGAGATCCGGGGTCGCACCGAGGATCGCGTGCAGGACGATTTCGGCCTTCGACGACCACCGGCGGTCCAGACTCGATCGACTGACCCCCGAGCGGGCCGCGATCAGCCGCATGCTGAGGTTTTCCCAGCCCGCCTCCACCAACAGCTCACGGGTGACCGCGAGGGCGCGTTCGTTGATCGATGCGTCCCTCGGGCGCCCTACCGACCTGTCGTCCTCCACATCGCCATTGAACCGCATGACCAGTCGGGAGTGGCGGTCACGATGTGCCCTTGGCGGGTCGAAACCATCGTCAGGCCGCGGAGCGTCCGGTGATGGCCGGTTGGCTCGCCGACAGCGCCACCCCGGGCCGCGGATACCGCAGGGTGGCGCAGGCGTCGTCGAGCGACTCAACGATGCTGGCTGCATGCCTGGGCAGTTCGGACGCCCAGTCGCCGTACGGTACGGATCGACCGCCAAGGCTCACGCTGGTCAGAACCTGGTCATGGGTGTCGCGGATACACGCCATCTCCGCGATCATGTCACCGATGGCCGCCGGATAGCTGACGGAATCGCCGACCTGCGCACCGATGTCTCCATGTAGGCCGACCAAGGACAGCTTCGGGCTCGCCATCGCTGTCGCGATCGCTTCCTCTGCCTCAACGGAGTCGTATCTGAATCCGAAATCTCCGGCGGCACAGCGGACATTGCCGTCGACCATCTGCAGTAGCACCGCCTGTCGCTGGTGCGGCCCGATCCCGGCGCGGAGCACGTCGAGTCGCTCGGTCGAGCTGACCACCATGCGACTCACCGCGAGATTGCTCGCGCAGAACACCGCCTCGTGTGCGGCCAACCCATCGGCGTGCACCGTCATGCGAGCCGGATGAACGCCGACCGCGATCGCCACGCCCAGGTCCTCACCGGAGCGCACTTCGACCGCCACCTTCTCAGCCCGCACCCACCGAGCCAGCAGGTGATTGCGCAATGCCGTTGCCGGGAAGGCGATCTCGGCCGTCGGAAACCATCGGCGATAGAGCGTGCATCGCCGTAGCTCCTCCTTCTCGATCACCAGCCCGTCTCGTCGCGAGAGCTTGGAAAAGAAGACGTCCGAAAGAGTCACCAAAACCTTCCTCGTCCACCCGGGCCCACTGCCCTGCGGCCTCACTGCTCGACGATTGCCGACTCGACGCCCTCTCGCCAAGTCCCTTTGCGCAGTCTTGATGGTCGTGAATCAAACCTTGACGCGGCATTGAGGGCGGGCGCCCGGCCTCACAACCAGTCGTTGCGGCGGAAGGTGAGGTAGAGAAAGGTACACACGCTGACCATGACGGCGAGGACAGCTGGGTAGCCCCACACCTGTTTCAGCTCCGGCATGTGGTCGAAGTTCATCCCGTATATTGCGGCAATCATCGTGGGGACCGCCGCGATTGCCACCCACGCCGAGATCTTGCGCAAGTCGGTGTTCTGTTGCATTCCCACCTGCGCCGCGGCGGCCTGCACGAGGGAACTCAGTACGTCGTCGTAGCTGGCGATCCGGTCCGATGCCGTGCTCTGGTGGTCGATAACGTTGCGGAGATGTCGGCGAATCTCTTTGGCCGACACCATATCCTGATGATCGGACAGGATCCGCGTCAAGGCCACCGACAGCGGGTTGACCGCACGTCGGAGTTCGATCAGCTCGCGCTTCATCATGTAGACGTGGGCGATCTCGGTCCTGCCCCTTGGGTCAAACAGATCCTCCTCGAGGGCGTCGATATCGGTTCCAAACAACGTCGTGACCTCGAGGTAGTGATCGACCACCTGATCGGCGATCGCGTGCATGACGACCTGTGGCCCCATTCGTAGCTCCTCAGGGCAAGCCTCCAGATCGGTGCGCAATCCGGACAGCCCGCTGAAGTCGCCATGGCGGACGGTCACCACGAAATCCGGTCCGGTGAAGATCATGATCTCTCCGGTCTCCACGATCTCTCGCGCCAGTGCCACCGATTCGTGGGGCACGTAGTTGACGGTCTTGAGCACCAGGAACAGGGTGTCGTCGTAGCGTTCCACCTTGGGGCGTTGATGGGCGTGCACGACGTCCTCGACGGCGAGCGGGTGCAGGCCGAACACGTCGGCGACGTCCTGCATGTCACGTTCGTCGGGATCGTGCAGACCTACCCACACGAAGCCCTGACGTCCCTCAGCGAGGCCGCGCACCACGGTCAGAGACTCGGCATATCCGTATGTGCCAGGCAGCCGTTGGCCGTCGACGTAAACACCACAGTCGACCAACGCGGCACTGACCGATCGGGGCTGCTGAGCGACGCCCTCACGATGAGTTGTCATCACACCGCGATGCGTGATCCGACGATGACGGTGCGCTCCGGCGGGAGGCCGAAGAACTCGGCGGCGTCGGCCGCCAGATGCGAGGTGGCGATGAACAGCCGTTTGCGCCATGGCCGCATAGTCGGGTCAACGCCCATCTTCAGCTCGATCTTCGACAGGAAGTACGACGCCCCCTCCACGTCGATGGCCCCTTCGGTCTGCGCTGGATCCACCATCCGCAGCGCAGTGGGGACGTCGACGGTCTCCATGTAGCCGTAGCGCACGGTGACGTGGAAGATGCCGTCGCCGGCGAATCCCAAATCGTCGACCAACACCCGCTCTCCGTCAGGCACCCGGGGTACCGGCTCGGTCACGATCGTCACGATGATGACGTGTTCGTGCAGCACCTGGTGGTGTTCTACCGAGGCGCGCATCGCCAACGGTGCCGACTGTTCGCCGCGGTTGAGAAACACTGCGGTGCCCGGTGTCCGAGGTAGTGGCGGTCTACGGTGACCGAGTTCGTCGACGAACTGCCGCAGCGGCCCCTCGGCGCGCTCCCGGGCGGCGGTGACGACCTCGCGACCGCGACGCCAGGTGGTCATCACCACGAACGTGAGGACACCGATGAGCAGCGGCAGCCACGCGCCGTGCACCAGCTTCGTCAAGTTCGCCGCCAGGAACATGACGTCGATACCTACGAGCACGCCGCCGCCGAGGACGATCAGCCACAGCGGCGTGCCCCAGCGCGTCCGCGCGAGATAGAGGAACAGGATGGTGGTGATGGTGATCGTCCCGATGACCGCCATGCCGAACGCGTAGGCCAGGGCCACCGAGGTCTGAAAGGCGAACACCAGGGCCAACACCGACACCATTAGCACCCCGTTGATCAACGGCACATAGATCTGCCCGATCGTCGATGCGGAGGTGTGGGTGATCCGAAGTCGGGGCAGGTATCCCAGTTGGGCGGCCTGCGACGCCACCGAGAACGCGCCGGTGATGACCGCCTGCGACGCGATCACGGTGGCTGCTGTCGCCAACAGGACCATCGGTAGCCGTGCCCAATCGGGACTGAGCAGGAAGAACGGCGCACTCACCGCAGTGGGGTCCTCCAGTAGCAACGCTCCTTGACCGAAGTAGCTCAAGGTGCACGCAGGCAGTACCAGGCCCAGCCAGCCGCGGGTGATGGCGCGCCGACCGAAGTGGCCCATGTCCGCATACAGCGCCTCGGCCCCGGTCACCGCGAGCACGATCGCCGCCAACGCAAAGAACGCGATGTCGAAGTGTCCCAGCAGAAATGACCACGCATACGTCGGTGAGAGCGCGCGAAGAATACTGGGGCCAGCGACGATACCCGCCAATCCGCACGCGCCGATCGCGACGAACCAGGCAATCATCACCGGGCCGAAGAACCGTCCCACCATCGTGGTGCCGTGCCGCTGCACGGCGAACAGCACCACGATGATCGCCGCGGTGATCGGGACCACCCAGTGCTCGAAGCCTGGTTCGAGCACCTTCAAGCCCTCTACGGCGGACAACACCGAGATAGCCGGGGTGATCATGCTGTCGCCGAAGAACAGTGCCGCACCGAATATTCCGAGCGCGGACAATGCCGTCGCAGCGCGCCGGCCACCTGCGGATCCCCACTGACGGACCAGCGTGATCAGCGCCATGATGCCGCCCTCGCCGTGATTGTCGGCCCGCATCACCAACGCGACGTAGGTCAGCGTGACGATGATCATCACCGACCAGAAGATCAGCGACACCACTCCGTACACGTTGTCCTCCGAGAGCGACACCGGATGTGGATCGCCGGGATTGAACACCGTCTGCATGGTGTAGATCGGGCTGGCCCCGATGTCGCCGAACACCACGCCCAGCGCACCGACGACAACCGCCAACCGGATCGTCTGTCCACGGACGCGGCGGCTTGCCTCATCCCGCTCAAGAATGGCGGGCACCTATGACCCGGACCCCTCGGAAGGCATGTTCGGTGCGCGCACTTCGTCATCGACTGAAGTGACCGCCAGCGCACGGTCACGGCGCTCATCGCGCCGATTCAGGAAGCGACACCACAACAGCACCGCGGCCGGGACCGCCATCATCGACAATACCTGCAAGAGGTCAGCGATAGACCCTTGATCTGCACTCACAACCAAAGTCGACACGACAAGGTAGTCATCGACAACGATCCAAACGCAATCTTTACGGCCATCACCCGGATCGGAACGGGATGCACCGAACTCATGCGGCCATCACGCGTTGGGCGCCGCCCCCAATTGGCCGATCAGACGGCGGACGCGGTTCTCGATGTCGTCGCGGACGAGTCGCATGCGCTCGAGGCCGTCGATCCCGCGTTCGGAAGGCTCGTCGGTGTCCCAGGTTTCGAACCGGGTTCCCTCGACCGGCTCGACGTGGGCCTCCCGGCCGAGGATCACCACGATGTCGACGTCGCGCAACAGCGCGGGATCGATGGGCTTCGGCGTCTGATCGGTGATGTCGATCCCGCCTTCGGCCAGCGCCGCGGCCGACAGTGCGTTGATCTCACCGCCCGGTTTGGTACCCGCAGAGTGCACTTCGACGGTGTCGCCGGCGATCTTTCGCATCAGCCCGGCGGCCATCTGAGACTTGCCGGCGTTCTTGACGCACACGAACAACACGCTCGCCACGTGATTGGATGCAGACATCAGCCGACTGGATTGATACCGAGTTCGTCGAGAAGTCGGCGGACCCGCTCCTCGACGTCGTCGCGGATGGGACGGACGGCATCGACACCTCTGCCAGCAGGGTCGATCAACTCCCAGTTCTCGTAGCGCTTTCCAGGGAAGAACGGGCAAGCGTCCCCGCACCCCATCGTGACGACGACATCAGCGGCTTGAACGATCTCGTCGGTCCAAGGCTTGGGGAACTCGCGTGTGATATCGATGCCGACCTCGGCCATCGCCTGGACCGCCGCCGGATTGATCTCGGTGCCCGGTTCGGACCCACCCGACCAAGCCACGCCCTGATCCCCCGCGAGATGGTTGAAGAAGCCGAGCGCCATCTGGGAGCGGCCTGCGTTGTGCGTGCACAGGAACAGCACGGTGGGCTTGGTGTCGGAGATCTTGCCCTCGACGCGGGCCAGGGCTGTGAGGCGTTGACGAGCCCACCTTTCAGCCAGCAGCGGCAAGAAGTTTGGGATTGTGGCTCGCCCGGCGAACTGATCGTAGGAGGTGTGGAGGAACCGCTCGACCGTCTCGACGCCGAAGTGCTCACCAAAGTCGGCGTGCAGACGACTGGCCGCCGTCTTCAATGCATGCCTCTGGTCGATTGACAGGTCCCGATGCGTGTGAGTCGTCAGAGGGGCCGGGCTGTCGCTCATGGTGCGCTCCGATCGGAAGCGGGAGTTGGTGATTCCGCGTCGGTCGTGAACCGGCGCCGCAGTGCCAGCGAGACGTAGACCAATCCAACGAGCACTGGGACCTCGATAAGCGGACCGACGACACCGGCGAGCGCTTGCCCAGACGTTGCGCCGTAGGTGGCGATGGCGACGGCGATCGCGAGTTCGAAGTTGTTGCCCGCAGCGGTGAACGCCAATGTCGTGGTGCGCTGATAGCCCAGGCCGAGGACCGCGCCGAGCAGATAGCCGCCACCCCACATGACGGCGAAGTACACCAGCAGCGGCAGCGCGATGCGTGCGACGTCCAGCGGACGGCTGGTGATCTGATCACCTTGCAGCGCAAAGAGAATGACAATGGTGAACAACAGCCCGTACAGCGCCCACGGGCCGATTCTCGGCAGGAACGTGGCCTCGTACCAGGACCGGCCCTTGACCCTCTCCCCCACCCGGCGTGACAGGTAGCCCGCCAACAGCGGAATGCCCAGGAAGATGAGCACCGACTTGGCGATCTGCCATGGCGACGTGCTGATCGTGGTCTGCTCCAGGCCGAGCCACCCGGGCAGCACCGAGAGGTAGAACCAGCCGAGCAGCGCGAACATGACGACCTGGAAGATCGAGTTCAGCGCGACCAGGACCGCGGCCGCCTCCCTGTCGCCGCAGGCGAGGTCGTTCCAGATGATCACCATGGCGATGCAGCGAGCCAGTCCGACGATGATCAGCCCGGTCCGGTACTCGGGTAGATCCGGTAGCAACAGCCAGGCCAACGCGAACATCAGCGCGGGGCCGAGCACCCAGTTCAGGATCAGCGAGCTGACCAGGAGCCTGCGGTCGCCGGTGACGGTGTCGAGCCTGTCATAGCGAACCTTGGCCAGAACCGGGTACATCATGATCAACAGCCCCAGCGCGATCGGCAGCGAGATGCCGTCGATCTGAACGCGATCCAGCGCGGTGTTCAATCCCGGGATCTGCCGCCCCAGCAGCAGGCCGACGGCCATCGCCAGGCCGATCCACACCGGCAGGAATCGGTCGAGCAGCGACAGCCTCTCGACCACAGCGGGGTGGCCGGCCCCCACCGCGTTGGTCACGCGGTTGCAGCGGTCCCACCGCAGCAGACACCGCCCTCGGCAGTTCCGCCCTCGGCGTGCTCAGGACTGGTCCCGAAGGTGTCGGAGTCGGCGAGCACGGTGTAGACCTCCCACTTCTCCCCGGCGGGCCCGGTGACCCAGACCTTGTCCTGGGTGGCGAAGCAGCACGTGGTGCCGATCTCCTCGTCGGTGAACAGACCCTCACCGGTGAGCCGGGCGATCTCGGCGTGCACGGTCTCGCTGGACTCCACCTCGACACCCAGGTGGTTGATGGTGCCGCCCTTGCCGGGGTTCTCCAGGAGCACCAGTTTCAGCGGCGGCTCGGCGACGGCGAAGTTCGCGTACCCCTCCTTGACCTTGGCGGGCGGGGTGTTGAAGAGCTTGGTGTAGAACGTGATCGCCGCATCGAGGTCATCGACGTTGAGGGCGAGTTGCATCCTGGACATGGCGGGCCTTCCTACCTGTGTGACTTATATCGAAGTAGCGCGCACCGGCCAGCATGCCACCTTTTTGATATATGTCAACCTTCGTGGCATCATCGAGGAATGCCCAAGGCTCTGCCGACCATCGACATGTCCGCTCCGGTCTGCTGCGCGCCAGTGGCGGCGGGTCCCATGAGCGACGAGGATGCACTCGAGGTCGCGCTGCGCCTCAAGGCGCTCGCCGATCCGGCCAGGGTGAAGATCATGTCCTATCTCTTCAGTTCCCCAGCGGGAGAGGAGAACAGCGGCGACCTCGCGGCGGTGCTCGGCCTGACCGAGTCCACCGTCAGCCATCACCTCGCCCAACTCCGGCGGGCCGGCCTGGTCGACTCCGACCGGCGCGGCATGAACGTCTACCACCGGGCTCACCGCGACGCAGTCGTGGCGCTGTGCACCGTGCTGGACCCCAACTGCTGCACCTGATCGCTCCGCTCACCCGATGTGAGAGGGTATGACGATGGCCCACCTCTCGCCGTTTCGAGATCCGGGAGCGAGGGCGCGGTTCCTTGCGAGTTACGAAGCGGTCATGGATGACTGGCCCGTGCCCCGGGAGGAAGTGGACGTCAGTTCAGCGTTTGGGATGACGCACGTCGTGGCCAGCGGCAGTCTCTCCGCTCCCCCGCTCATCCTCCTGCATGGTGCGAACACGACGTCCGCGGTGTGGAGGCCGATCATCACGACGCTCAGCAGCTCGTATCGCTGCTTCTGCATCGACACGATCACCGACGCCAACAAGAGCGTCGCCACCAAACCCGTTCGCCGAGCGGAGGATTACGTCAGCTGGCTGCGGCAGACCTTGGACGCACTTGGTGTCGAGACGGCCAGGCTGGCGGGCTTCTCATATGGCGGATGGTTAGCGGCCCTCTTCACGCTGCACGCACCAGAACGCGTGAGCCATCTGTCGGTGCTCGGCCCCGCCGCGACCCTGGATCCCATCCCCATCCACTTCTTCCTCAGATCGTTCTCGACGGGACTTCTGCGTTCACCCGCCCTGGCAGATCGCTTCTTGCAGTGGATGTCGGCAACGCCCAACGCGACGTCGGACCCCATCATGGCTCTGATCGCGGACTGCATGACCGCCTCCCGACCACTACGCCGAGAAGTACTGCCGCCGAGAGTGTTCAGTGACGCTGACCTCGGCCGACTCACCGTGCCGGTGACCGTCCTGATCGGCGATCAGGACATCGTTTACCGGCGCGGACCCGATGTCGCCCTGCAACGGGCACGCACCCAGATTCCCAATGTGCACGCCGAGCTGCTGCCGGGCGCGAACCACACCCAGATGCTCGACCGCCCCGACTTGGTGGTCACCGCGATGATGTCATCCATGGCCTGAGGCGCCCGATACGGCTGACCGACTCACGGCTGAAGCCGGTGGTCGCTACACGGCCCCGAACCGCGCATCCACCGACGCTGAGATCTCGATGTCCTCTGGCGCGAATTCGACGGTCGCACCCGGGGCGGACATCGCACTGGCCCGAAGGTACCCACCAGCGGGACCGCCCGGGGGCCGGGGTTCGACGCCGAGCATCCCGGCGTCGGCGATGGCGACCGGCCGGATCGCACCAAGCCCGAGCGCGTCGGCGTACTGCTGGGCACGTGTGACGGCATCGACTACGGCCGCGGTCCGAGCGTCCTTGAGCAGCTCGTCACGACGGGTCGACGTCAGCGCCCACTCGATGCGTTCGACGCGAAATCCCTCGATGGTGGCGATGTGCTCACCGATCCACCGCGACAGCGCGCTGAAGTCCCGGAACTTCACCTCCACACCGACACTGGCGTGGTGGACCAGGGGCAGTTGCTTGCCCTCGTTGTTCCACGGGCGATTCGACCATGTGTGCAGCTGCTCGGCCGACCACCAGGTGACCTCGCCACGGTCGCCGTCCTTGAGTGGGACGATCGACGCCTGCACGGTCTCCAGGTCGCGTGCGACCCGCTCGTAGACCGAATCCATCGCGGGGCCCTCGTAGGCGATCGAGGTGTGGACCGTCGCCCTCTCGGGTGGTTCAAACGCCGAGAAGGATCCGCGCACGGTGATGTCGGTTGGCATGAACGAAACCTAGCCGCCTCGACCCGCACCCGCTGCGATGCCGACAAACTATGTCAGCGTGACTTCGTCCACGTCATCGTCAAGAACCTCGGCGTCGTCTGCTTCCTGTTGTGCGCGTTCACGTTCGATGCGCTGTGCCGTGGGTACCGCGATCCACACCGCGAGCAGCATCGCGGTGATGCCGGCGACGATCTTGCCGATCATCAGCGGACCGATCAGGTTGGGCTGGAAGTTGGCCGTGAACGCCAGGTGGTCACCGATCAGTGCCGAACAGGTGGTTCCGAACGCGACGACAAGAACCTTGTCCTTGGCCGGCATGTCCTTGATCAGGTGGAAGGCGGCGAGCATGTTGGTGGTCGCGGCGAGCAGCCCGGTCGTGCCCTCTGTGCTGATGCCCAGCCGCTTGCCGACCGCGGTCAGCGGCTTGTCGGCATAGGTCCGGATCGCGTAGACCAACGGGAACGCACCGGCGAGCACGATCGCGATGTTGCCGACCACTTCCAGCGGAGCCATCTGGCCCTCGGCCGCAACGATGATCGGCTCAAAGCCCCACCAGCTGAACGTGGAACTGAAGAAGCCGGTGACATGTTCGACGATCGCGACGGCAAGGACCAGATAGATCGCGGCATTGAGACCCCTACCGAACCAGATGAATCCGGTGACCATCGCCCGGGTGAAGAAGTAGAGGCCGATCGCGATGGCCACGGTCACGAGCATCACCGGCAACAGGTTGATCAGGACGTCCCAGAACGAGAACCCGTCGAGGGTGGCCGTCGACGGGCCATCGGTGGCGACGTCGGGACGCAGGGGCGTACCCGTGGCCAGCAGAATGCCCATGGTCACGATGACACCGACCGGAATGGTGAGGATGCCGCTCATGATCCCCAGGGCGAAGTACTTGTGGTCACGGACGTTGAGGATCGCCAGCCCGACCGGGATGATGTACGAGATCGTCGCACCAGCCAGGAATCCGGTGATGGTCGCCGTCATCCACACACCGTGAGAGTCGGCGGTCCGCTCGGCGAGCTGATAGCCGCCCATGTCGGTGGCGATCAGCGTGGTCGCTGCCATCGCCGCATCCGCGCCGAACGGCTCGTACAGCTTTCCGAGCACGTGCTCGACGAGCCAGGCCAGGTAGGGAAGGCCGGCCATGATGCCGGCGACCGGGATGAACAGCGGTCCAAGGGCGTACAGCCCCTCCTTGAACTCGCGTCCTATCCCCCGATCACCACGGAATGCCAGTGCGCACGCACCGATGAGTACGAACGCCATCATGAGATAGATGACGGCATTGCCGAGTTGGGCCATGGGCGGTTCTTCCTTCCGAGCGTTGAATGGTGGGTGGGGCTGTTAAACGTTGCGGGGCTTGTTTTTCCGTCGACGTCCGATGACGGCAGTGAGCAGCGCACCGACCGCCGCGGCGAGTACGCCGATCCGGACGGGCGGCGGTATGTCGCTGATGCCGACCTCGATCCGAGCCGGCCAGGTGCCCATTCGTCCTTCGGCGACCAGGTGTGATCCCTCGAGCCGGATTCGTTCGAAGGTGTAGGGGAACTCGCCGACGGGCGATGTCACTTTCATTGGGGTAGTCCGATCCTGGGAGTGACTGGGACGTGGGGCAACTGGTGGCTGGCCTGCCCGAGGGCTTGATGCGCGGAGCGAATCCCGATCCGGCCTGCGGGCTCGTGCTCATCGGTGAGGCGCTGCGCGAACACGACCGGCGCGTCGTCGAGGATCGCGCCGTCGATGTTGCGATACGGCACCGGAGCCGCACCGAGGATCAGACAATCGCAGGCGAGGTGTTGACTCTCGGTCTCGGACTCGACTGTCACACCGGCGATCCTGGGCATGCCATGTGTCGCCGAGATCCGGGCGCCCACACCGATCGACACGACCGACGCCGCTGGCGACGGACCCGAGTTCAGCTCGGCCGCGCATTCGGCCGACCAGTGCGACGTGCCGGCGATGATCACGTTGTCGCCCAGGTGGACTTGTTGTTTGAGCAGATGCAGGGCCAGCGTGGCCGGCAGGACGCCGGCACACCGGTCCCCGTTGATGCCGAGTTCGGTCCGCGTCGATGGCCGGTGCCCGGTGGCGACGACAAGTGCGTCGGCGGGCGCGATGCCGCCCTGTTCGCCGACCGCGAGCAGTCGGTCACCCTCCCAGCGGATCACCTGGGTGCCCGCACAGAACCGGACACCGTTGGTGAGGGCCTGGCGGACGAGACGGCGGTGCTCGTGATCCTCCCAGTGCTCGCCGCCCGGAACGGGTAGCCGCTCATAGACCGTGACGTCGGCGGAGGCACTGAGCGTGACCGCACTGTGCAGGCCGGCCAATCCGGATCCGGCGATGGCGATATGCGCTTTGGTCATTTCGTGTCCGCCTGCCACTGAGAGTCCGGTTCGCCCTGGCGGATCTGCCCCGGTTGTTCGCCGGTGGATGCGGAGAGGATGAAGCTGACGCCGACCGAGCAGTAGGCGCCCTGACAGCGGCCCGCCATCGCACGGGTCCGCTTGCGGATCCCGTCGAGTGAGGTGGCGGGCACCGGGCCGCGACATTCGGCGGCGATCTCCGCGGCGGTGACGTGCTCGCAGGCGCACACGACCATCGGGTGCTCGTCAGGCGCGGCGCACGGGCGGGTGGCGAAGTCGATCGCCGCGTCATCGGTGGTGGATTCGGCCAGTCGGGGCAGCGCGGCGACGGCCGTCTTGGCGTCCGCCTTGGGGGTCAAGTCGATGATGTTGCGGTTGACGAGATCAGCGACGTAGCGCGCCACCGCCGGCGCCGACGACACACCGGTCGAGCGTATTCCGTTGGCGTGCACCAGGTTGGGTACCTTCGGCGAGACCTCAAGACGGTAGGTCGTATCGCTGGCCGGGCGCAGGCCGGAGAAGGCCTTGGTGACGTAGCGACGGCTGATGTCGGGGAGCAGTCGCTGGGCACGCTCCCAGACGGAGTCGAGCGTGTCGGCGTCCGTCGTCTTGTCGGCGCGGTCCAGCCCGTCAACCGCGGTGGGACCGACCAGGACCGTCCGATTGGTGGTCGGAACCGCGTAGATCCCGCGGGTGTGCGGCGTGGGTGCGGTGCACATGATCTTGGGGACGAGGTGCCCCACCGCGCGGTCGAGCAACAGGAACTGCCCCTTGCGTGGCCACATGGTGAGGGGCTCGGCGTCCGCGGCATCGGCGATCCGGTCGGCGTTGACGCCTGCGGCGTTGACGACCGCACCGACTGATACCGCCCCTCCTGGGGTGACGACGTGGCTGATCTCACCGGACTCGTGGTGCCAGAAGCCGGTGACCGGCGCGCAGCGGCGCAGGTCGACGCCGTTGGACACCGCGAGTTTGGCCAGGCCGATGGTCAGCCTGATCGGATCGATGATGCCCTCCGCGGGCACATGGAGCGCCTGCACTGCGGTGGGTGCGGCCGTCTTGGCCTCCCGCCGCAGTGCGGCACCGGACAGGAACTCGGTGTCGACGCCGACGTCTGCGGCCTGGGCGGCTAGCTGCTGCAGGGATTGCGCGTCGTCGTCATCGAAGGCCAGCGATAGCGCGCCGATGCGGCGGAACGGTACATCCAGTGCGCGGCAGAGGTTCTCCCAGTCGGGGTTGGACTCCAGAATCAGTTGTGATTCCAGGCTTCCCGCCGGCATGTCGAAGCCAGTGCAGGCAATGGCCGAGTTGGCCTTGCTCGCTCCCTCGGCGACGTCGTGGGCGGCTTCGAACCAGACCACGCGCACGTCGTGGCGGGACAGTTCGGCGGCGATGGCCGCCCCGATCACACCCGCTCCGATGATGGCGATGTCGTAATGCTGTGTGCTCATCAAATCCGTTCCTCGGACCGCCGATGGGCGGCTGCTATCAGGGCCGGCGGTTCCAGGGCCGGTGTCGCCTCGACGAACTCACGCCACCTGGCTCGCTCGAGGTCCCGTTGGCTCTCGGGCAGTGTGGGTTCGACGGTGTGGGTGAATTTCGCTCGCGCTGCGAGTCCGGTCAGATCCAGTTCGCCGGCGCCGATCGCGGCCAGGCCGGCCACCCCCGCCGCGGTGTTGTCGTGGTGATCGGCGATGGCGATGGGCCGTCCGCAGAGATCCGCCTGGCGCTGCATGAGCACCTTGTTGGCGCTCAACCCGCCGTCGGCGCGCAGCGTCGCGGCCGCCCCCAGCTCGGCGTCGATGGAGTCGACGACGTCGGTGACACGGTGCGCGATCCCGTCGACGACGGCGAACGCCAGGTCTTCCCGAGTCGTTGAGGCTCGCAGGCAGGACAGCACGCCGGCGGCCTCAGGCCGCCACCACGGCGCGCCGATACCGGTGAAACTCGGCAGGAAGAGCGGGTGTTGCATGCGCAGGTCATGGTCAGACACCGCCGCGGCGGCGGCCGCCAGCGCGGTGACCTCCGAGGCGTCCCGCGCGAGTCCGAGGCTGGCCAGCCAGTCGACGGCGGTGGCGGCACTGAAGACACCACCTTCGATGGCCCATGCCTTGGGTTCGCCGGGCACCGTCCACCCGTAGGTCGGCATGAGGCCGTGTCCTGGGCGTCGCGGCTGGGCACCGACGTTGGTGTCGATGAAACAGCCTGTGCCATAGGTGATCTTGGTGTCTCCCGGATTGATGGCACCGAGGGCGGCCAGTGCCGCCAGTTGGTCGACGGCGATGGCGTACAGCGGTGCACCAAGCGTGGTCGGTAGTGGTTCGGGCAGGACGGAGTCGACGATGGTCGGCAACAGGTCGATGTCGATGCCGAATGCGGCCGCAGTTGCGGGGTCGAAGCGCAATTCGTCGAGGGCCACTAGCTGGGTGCGGCTGGCGGTCGACGGATCGGTCAGGTAGGCCCCGCCCGCCAGTCGGTGAACGAAGAACGCGTCGAGTGTGCCGATGGCAAGGTTCCCGGACGCCGCCGCGGCGGCCACTTCCGGGAGGTTCTGCAGGGCCCATGCGATCCGGGCCGCGGAGTAGTAGGGGTCCAGCCGTAGCCCGGTGACCTGTTCGATCCGTGCCGCCGAGGGCGTCGCCAGCACGCTGTCGACTATCGCGCTGGCGCGACGGTCGGACCACAGGATCGCCGCCGAGAGCGGTTCGCCGGTGCGGCGGTCGAACGCGATGATTGATTCGCCCTGATTGGCAAGACCGATGCCAGCCAGTTCGGCACCCGGCAGCGATGCTACGGCTTCGCGGACGGTGTCCTCGATGGCGGCGAGGAGGGCATTGCCGTCCTGCTCATCCCAACCGGGACGCGGGTGCCTGGTCACTGACTGGCGCCGAGCGGACGCGACACAGGCACCGGAGTCGTCGTAGAGATTGGTCCGGGTACTCGTGGTGCCCTGGTCGACACCCGCCCACACGCGGACCGGTGTTTGGTGCGCCACCATTCGTGAACCTCCCAATCGAGACGACGATCACACGATAGAATCATAACCGATCATTTCTGACAACTTGATGATCGATACTGATCGTTAGTGATCATCAGTAGAGTGCATCTGTGCCCGACCAACACGCCGAGGAGCGCACCGCGCACCTACTGGATCTGCTCTCGCGCCAACAGTTCGCATCCATCGACGACATGCAGCGTGCAACCGGCGCAAGCGCCCCGACGATTCGCCGCGATCTGGCGGCACTGGAGAAGCGTGGATTGGTCAGACGCGTCCGAGGGGGCGCGTCGCTGACGACGTCCTCCAGCACGCTGGACGAGGCCTTCGAGCTTCGGCGCAAGCGTAACGCGCGCGAGAAGGGCGCCATCGCGCTGGCGGCATCGAAGTTGGTCGATCCGCCGTCATCGCTGCTACTCAACGACGGCAGCACGACGCTCGCACTGGCCGAGGAGTTGGTCTCGCAGGCAAAACCGTTGTGGGTGGCCACATCTGCACTCAACCTCGGCGAGCGCCTTGCCAGTGTCTCGGCCATCGAGGTGGTGGTGATCGGCGGAGCGTTGCGGGCGTCCTCGTTCGGCACCAGTGGCCCTCTGGCCACCGCGGCGCTGTCTCAGATCACCGTCGACACGACGTTCCTCGGTTGCGACGGAATCGATCTCGAACTCGGGCCGCGCTACAACAGCCTCCTCGACGCGGAGGTCGCGGCAGCGATGGCTCGACAGGGACGGCGGGTTGTGGTGCTCGCGGACGGCAACAAGGTCGGGCAGCGCTCCCGCGCCGGATCCATCGACTGGTCAGACGTCGACGTGCTGGTAACCAATCAGGTGGGGCCCGAATGGCAGGAGCGCCTTCGCGCCGCTGACGTCGAGGTGATCCAGGTCTAGCCGCTATTCCAGGCCGCTACGTAACGAGTTGGGACAGAACCCATTCCACTTCCTGCAGCGGGTCTGAGGATGTCGAAATCGTTCCGACGTACGGGTGCGACAGTTCCAGTACGAGAAAGAGGTTGGCGGCGACGATCGTGCCGACGATGGCCACCATCGGGTAGTGCAGCACGGGTCGTTCGACGCCGTAGATGACGACGGTGCCGACCACCATCGCACTCGTCAGGAAGATCACCACCCACAGCGGCCAGGGCGGTCCGGTGTCGTCGCGAGCCGTGAGCACTCGCACGGTCCGCGCCTGACTGACCTTGTCCAGGTTCGCAAACGACGTCGCGAGCATCTTCTGCTGGGTGTCGGTAGTGGCCTTGACCTGGCCATAGGCGGCGTAGAGGCGGGCCAGCGCATTGTCGGCCTCAGGCGAACGAACCTCACCTGCGCGGGTCCACTCGTCCACGGCCGCCCGCTCGTAGTCCAAGAGACTCTGCCGGACGCGATCTCGGTCTACGGCGTCGAACACGACCGAGTCGCTCGCCATCTGCGCCGCAGCCGCGCCCTCGGCGCGTGCATTGAGGTCTGCGGTGTTGACCTGACCCCACATCGAGGACACCACGAAGCCGATGAAGAACGCGTAGACGAATCCGATGAAGCCGTAGGTGAACTTGGTGACGTCGTTGTGCCCGTCCTGCGTGAGCACCGGGAACCGGCGCCGCAGGTACCTCTGAATAAGCATCGCTCCACCGGCCACGACGACTATCAGGCCGACGAGCAGCAGCCCGGCGGGGATGTGGGTCACGATCCATCGGCTCACGAGTCCCGCCCCTCATCCGGCGTCGGCGCGGGTGGAATGCTCTGCTCGAAGCTGAACACGTTGTGCGGATCGTACTTCGCCTTGATCGTACGGAGACGGTCCAGGTTGGGTCCCCAGTAGGCGCTCCCCCAGTCCGCCGTGCCGACATTCGGCACATTCACGTAGGCGCCATTCACGAAGGGCCGCAACGCCTCGCCGAACTCGTCGATCCAGGACTGGCACGTCGCGGTCAGTGGGTCGGCTGTTGCCGGCAACCCACCACGGGTGCCCCAGCCGGCGCCGGGCTCGGCGTAGAAGAGTGCGTCGCGGTGTGCGAACGCCGCGCCGCCGGCGGGCTCACTACCCGTGACGGCGCCCCCGAGTGCGTTGGCGAAGTAGTTGCAGTCCGGCGTCGGGGCCCTCGACATGAACGAGCCGACCAGGTCGATCGCGGCAGCCGGGAATGGGTGTCTGACGAACTGCGAGAAGAACTTCCAGTTCGCAGGCTCCAGGAGAGTCGGGATCTGGAAACCCGCGTAGGTGTCGGCCCAGCTGGCTCTCGTCGACGACACAGCCGGACTGCCCACCGACAGGATCGGCGCCAGCAGCCGCATCGCCTCGTCCTGCGACCCGGATGCGAGAACGCCGATCAGCACGATCTCCTCACGGTGGATCTCGAGCTGGCTCGTGAGTCGGTTGTCGACGTGAGGGGCGGAGCGCTGCCACGCGTCGAAGATATCCGAGAGGTCGTCCAGGCCTGGCCATGTCGCGGTGACGTACACGGTCTGCGGCAGCGGATGAACCCTGTAGGTCAGGGACGTGACGATCCCGAAGTTGCCGTTGCCTGCTCCGCGCAGCGCCCACAGGAGATCGGCGTTCTCGGTCTCGTCGACGGTGATCGCCGTTGCCCCAACGCCGCTCGACGCGAGCACGACCTCTGCTGCCATGAGGTTGTCGCAGGCCATGCCGAAGCTGCGGGTGAGGAGCCCGAAGCCGCCACCCAGCGTCGCGCCGACCAGTCCGACGGTCCCCTCGGTCCCGGTCGGCGCCGCGACGCCGGCCCTGCCGAGTTCGGTCACGGCCTCCAACTGGTTGAACCCGGCGCCGACTGTCGCCGTGTTCGACACCAGGTCGATCGATGCCGACTTCATCTCGCTGACGTCGATCACGATCCCGTTGTCGACGTTGGACCAGCCCTCGAGGCAGTGCCGCCCGCTGCGCACCCGAACCTGGGCACCGTTCTGCCGCCCCCACGTGAGGGCGTTGACCACATCACGCGTCTCCTGGGCGAACACGATCAGCATCGGTTCGTGGGTGAAGAGCAGGTTCCAGCCGGCGCTTGCCGCCAGGTAGCCGGAGTCGGTCGGGCACACGACTCGGCCGGTCAGCCCGGCCGGTCGCACTGTGGCGGAGCTCATTCGGGCGCCTCGGCGTCGAGCACCGCGCGGTTGAACACCAGCATCGTGGCGAAGTAGACGCCGCCGGCGAGGATCAGGCCAAGCACTATCAGGACGGGCACGAACGCGGCCTCGGGGGTGACGAGCACGAAGAGCACGAAGGCCACCCAGATCATGGCCGCGACGGCGACCGGCAGTTCGAAGCGCCCGAGGCTGAACCCGCCCTCCCTGTGCTCCAGGCGTTTACGCACCACCAGGTACAGGATGACAATCGCGCCGTATATGAGTGCGGGCAGGATGGTCGACCCGATGATGAGCTGCAGCAGCGCCTCACCGGGCAGTGCGAGCATGAGGACGATCCCCACGGCCAGGATCACGATGGTCGCCGGCACCGGGGTCTGCGTGCGCGGGTTGACCCGTCGCATCAGGGTGTGCGCCGGGAAGCGCTCGTCACGCGCCATGGCGAACACCTGCCGCGAGCAGGCTGCCATCACCACCATCCCGGCGCCGAACATCGCGAACACCAGGCCTGCCAGCAGGATTCGCTCCGCGACGGGTCCGAGCTGACTGCGGATGATCGCGGCCACCGGTGAACCGCCGGTGCTCACCGCGGTGACGTCCTTAATCGCGACGGTGAGCGCGATCAGGAACACCAGCCCCAGCACACCCGCCGCAACCACCGATGCCACGATCGCGCGCGGAACGCTGCGGAACGGGTCCTTGGCCTCCTCGGCGAGATTGGCTGCGGAGTCAAAGCCGACAAGTGTGGTGAGGCCCATGATCATTCCGGCCATCAACCCGCCGCCAATGGCGAAGTAGTCGGGCGAATCCGCGGTGATGCCGCGGGAGGTGAGATTGTCGACGTCGCCGCTGCCGGTGAACACCATGACGGCCGCCAGGCCGAGCACCAGCACCACGACGATGGCCAGCTCAACACCGACCGCGCCGGAGGTGATCATGCCGAGCAGCCGCGTGGAGGCGATGACCAACGCTGCCTGAACGATCATGATCGCCACGGTGATCAGCCGGGCCGTGCCCTCGTCCTCCGCCATGCCGAGCAGCGGCATGAGCGCTTGGCTGGCCAGCGCATTGTCGAGCGCCACCACGGCGATGGCCAGGTACCAGAAGGTCAACCAGCCGAACAGCCAGCCGATTCTGGGACTCGCCAGCCGCGAAGCCCATTGGTAGGAGGATCCGCTCAACGCGATACGGGCCGCGAACTGCGCGACCACCAGGGCCACCAGACCCTGTCCGACCGCGGCGGCGATCCACAGCCAGATCCCCACCGGACCCGCGCTCACAAGCACGTCGTCATACGTCGCGAAGATGCCGACGGCCACCGAGATGAACGCGAACGAGATCGCGAACACCTGAAACGAGCCCAGAGTTCGCTTCAGCTCCGGCTCGGAGCCACTCCCCTGACTCTGTTCCCGCGCGGTGGCGGGGTCCGCCACGTTCTCTGCCGTCATGAGACAACTGACCTTCCGTGGCGGGTACACGAACAGTAATTGACGGGAGGAGTACATTCGTCCTGAAATTTGCGATTGCGTCAGAATCGACGTCGGCGATCGGGGTGGCATCCACGCCCACCGGCGACGTCGGCCGGGGATCACCGGTCCTGGCAACCGCAGCAGAATTGTCTGGGGGGACGCCATGACCAAGCAACCATCACCCACGCCTGGCTGGTACCCAGACCCGAGCGGCAGCGCAGGGCAGATGTATTGGAACGGTCGCGAATGGGGATCACCACCACCCAAACCGCCGACCGACAAACGTCGGCTCCTCATCGCCGGCGGCGTCGCTGGCGCAGTGCTGCTGGCAATCGCTCTCGGCAACATGGGTTCCGGCAGCGATAGCGCGACGCCGACGGCAGCGACCGTGACGAAGACGATGACGGTGACGGAGACAGTTCCGCCGGCGATTTCGACAGTTACGGTCACAGAGGCGGCGCCTCCCGTTCCCTTCTTCGAACCACCGGCCTCAGAGTCCCAACCACTGCCTCCTGCACCGGAAGCACTGCCATCCATCGTTCCGCTGGTGCCTCAGGTCCCATCGAGCGCCTATTACGGAAGTTGCGCGGCAGCGCGTGCCGCCGGCGCGGCACCCCTCTATGTCGGCGAACCCGGTTATCGCTCAGGTCTGGACAGGGACGGCGACGGCGTCGCCTGCGAGTGATGAAGTTGCGCCACCGCGTACTTCACTCAGACCCGTTCGTTCAGATTGCGCTGAGGGTCGTGATTCCGCTCGGATCACGACCCTCAGCGCAATCTCAGTCGGGCGATGCCATCCGAGGTCGAGCAGCCATGCCCCGCTGACTGCTTGCCGACGCAATGGCGCGGCGCCAGCGTTATTGACATCCACAAACATTCCGAGTACGCGTATTAGCTGGACATGCATGGCGCCCACCTTGATTCGAGGGCGCGAGCAATATTGTGCCCGGCCGGGGGCGGCCTCGCGCAGACAATCAATGGGGTTAGCTCATGGCCGACGTCGACTTTTTCGTAGTGGGAGCTGGATTCGCCGGATTGACTGCGGCACTGCGCCTGAAACAGGCGGGCGATTCAGTGGCGTTGCTGGAGGCCCGCGATCGCGTCGGTGGCCGCACGTTCACCGAGGTCCGCGACGACGGGGCATGGATCGATCGGGGCGGCGCCTGGATCGGCCCGGGACAGAACGCCATCTACGGGCTCATGAACGAGTCCGGTGTGCCGAGCTTCAAGCAGTACACCGACGGCGAGGCCATGATGTTCGTCGACGGCAAGAAGTACCGATACAAGGGCACCATTCCCCTGTCGATGAGCCCGTGGGCAGTCGCCAATATCGGCACGGTCTTTCTCGAACTGACCCAGATGTGCAAGTCGATTCCCGTGGACGCCCCGTGGGAGGCACCGAAGGCACACAAGTGGGATCGACTGAGCTGGGCGGCGTGGCTGGACCGGCACACCCTGTCCAGGGCCGCCCACGAACTGCTGGAATCCTCCATCTCCGGGCTGTACACCTCGGCGGCCTCAGAGGTTTCGCTGCTCTTCGTGTTGTACCAAATGGCCTCCTCCGGCGGGCCGAGCTTCGTGCTGGGTGTCAAGGATGCCGCCGAGGATGCCCGGCCAGTCGGCGGCATGGGTGCCATCTACCGGGCGGTCGCGGCCGAACTCGGCGATGCGATCCACCTGTCGACACCGGTCCGCCGTGTCGCCCAGGACGCCGATGGGGTCACGGTGCACGCCGACGACATGGTGGTGCGCGCGCGTCGCGTCATCGTGGCGGTGCCGATCTCGATCGCCAGCCACATCCTCTACGACCCGATGCTGCCGGTGGATCGAGCCTTTCTGCACCAGCGGATGCCCACGGGCGCGGTGTTCAAGATCGCTCTGGTCTACGACACGCCGTTCTGGCGTGCCGATGGCCTGTCGGGCCAGTCCTTCGCACCGGGGTCACCAGCGAACCTCACGATCGACTCCTGCACCGACACCGGAACCCCCGGAATGCTGACCGTCATCACCGAGGGGCCCGTCGCGCGCCAGATCGGACAGCTCACCGAGGTCGAGCGCAAGAAGGTGGTGCTCGAGGCCGTCGCCCAGCGGTTCGGCGATAGAGCCCTGACACCTATTGACTACGTGGAGCAGAACTGGGCGATCGAGCGCTACTCGGGCGGCGGCATGATCGCCCACACCCACCGGGCGTGCTCACCGAGTTCGGGGCCGCCCTGCGCGAACCCTGCGGCCGCATCCACTGGGCCGGGACCGAGAGCTCGGCTGTCATGTACGGATTCATCGACGGCGCCGTCCGCTCCGGCGAGCGCGCCGCCACCGAGGTGATGGCGCGCGAAGCGATGACGGTGGCCTGATCCAGGACGACCAAGGCCGCCCGCTTCGGCGCAACGCACTGCGAAGACAATTGGTCAAGAGTGTCAACATGCGGCGTTGCTCACACTGGCGAGCCAGTGTGATGTGTTCTCTCCCACCCGCATACGCACCCAAAAAGCCAGGCGCCGCTTTCGCGCATTCGGAAAAAGTTGTATCACAGCGTATTTCACAACCTCGCTGTCGCACCTAGCGCGAAATGACCGCAGGGCGCCATATTTTCACACCACACCAGATATGTAGCGACGATTTGCCTTTCCCGGTAGACCCGCCGGTAGGGTCCCCGCCGTGAGAAGGCACAGGTTAACCAACGCCCGGCGCCGTTGTCAGGTAGCCGTGGCAGCGGTAATCGTCCCGGCCGCCACATTGCTCGCCACAGGCGCCGACACCGCTACGAGCACGGTCACTGCGAGCACCGAGGAAGCGACTCCCAGTTCCGTGGAGCTCGTGACACCTCCCCCGCCGATCCAGGCAACCCCACCCGCGGCCCGTCTGGTGGTCCGGCACGTGTTGCCCCCCGGTGTCGCGCCCGAGAAGGGCCTCCAGGTCGAGACCATCCTGGCGGCCCGCGCTGTCAGCGGGATGTTCCCCGAGATCCTCAACATCGGCGGGGTACGGCAGGACTCCATGCGATGGCATCCGAACGGTCTGGCGATCGACGTGATGATTCCGAACTATCGCTCGGCCGAGGGCATTGCCCTCGGTGACCGCATCGTCGCGTTCGTCCTCGAGAATGCGGAGCGATTCGGCCTGAACCACGCGCTCTGGCGGCAGACCTCCTATGGCCCCGGACGCGCGCCGCGTCAGATGAGCAGCCGCGGCTCGGACACCCAGAACCACTTCGACCACGTGCACATCGCCACCAACGGTGGCGGGTACCCGACCGGCACCGAAACGTACTTGCGCTGAGACTGTGCGGCTTTTGTCCGCACTCGCCTGACGTGGAAGTAAAGTGCTGTTCGTGGGCAGCAAACTGTTAGCCAATGGACGGGGCCGCGCATTCGCGCTCGCGGCCTCTGTCGTGCTGGCCGCAGCCATGGTCTACGCCCAGAACACATCGGCGCCCTGTTGCGATGAGACTGCGGCAGTTGCGCCGACAGGCGCGGGATCGGCACCGGCCGGAGCCCCCGACGTCGCCAGCCCCGCGAAGGCAGAGTTGATGGCGGCAAGCACGCCGTCGGCAGCCTGGGACTTCCAGTTCGCGTTGCCTGCCGGCATCACGCCGGAGCAGGGCCTGCAGGTCAAGACCATCTGGGTGGCCCGCGCCATCAGTGTGCTGTTTCCCGAGATCACCACCATCGGCGGTGCCCGGCAGGATCCCTTGAAGTGGCACCCCAACGGGTTGGCGATCGATGTCATGATCCCGAACTACCACTCCGAGGCTGGCATCGAGCTCGGCAACCAGATCGCCGGGTTGGCGCTGGCCAATGCCGAGCGCTGGGGCGTGCTCCATGTGATCTGGCGGCAGGGCTTCTACCCGGGCATTGGCGCGCCGAGTTGGACCGAGAACTACGGCAATGAGACGGCCAACCACTTCGACCACGTGCACATCGCCACCAATGGCGGCGGGTACCCGATCGGCAAAGAGACCTACTTCATCGGGTCGATGAACCCTGCGCCGTCGAACTGACCCTCGGTCGGCTGTCGCGATCTGACCCTGCCACCATCCGATCCAGTCGGTTATCAGGTGTTCCTCGACGTTTCGTTCCTTCCATGGAAATGACGCTTCGCCAATTTACTTGAACGAGCATTCCAGCATCGCTATGGTTGACGCATGGCCAGAACCCGTCAGTTCGATGCCGACACCGCGCTAGACGCCGCGATTGGCGTCTTTCGCGAGCATGGCTTCGAGGGCAGCTCAGCCCAGATGCTCGTGGCAGCGATGGGGATCGGGCGACAGAGCCTCTACGCGACCTTTGGCGACAAGTGGCAGCTCTACTGCTCGGCGGTTCGGCGGTACGGGATGGGTGAGTGTGCTGCCCACCTCGATGCCCTACGAAGTGGGCCGCGCGCCATCGACGGTATCGAGGCGATGCTGCGTCGGGTGGTCGAAGCAGCTGATCAGCCATGCCTTGGCGTCGGCTCGATCTGCGAGTTCGGCGCAACGCGGCCCGACCTCGCAGAGATCAACGAGGCACTGGCGGATGGCTTGCACACCGCCGTCGCGGGGCGGATTCGTGACGCACAGCGTGAGGGTGACATTGCCGTCGACATCGATCCCGACGTCGCCGTCGGGTTCCTCGTCTCCAACATCTCCGGCATCCGTGTCGCTGGCCGTGGCGGCGCCGATCCCACCGCCCTGACCGAGATGGCCGCCATGACGTTGCGAGCGATCCGATAGTCCCGGCCTTCTCTCATTATTGAATAACCATTCCCGATAGGAGTAGCAATGAAGGCAGTGACGATGAACGCCGCCGGTGGCCGGGAAGTGCTGGAGTTTGTCGAGCGTCCCGATCCCACGCCGGGTCCTGGCGAGGCACTGGTGGAGATCGCCTACGCGGGCGTGAACTTCATGGACATCGGTGTGCGACAGGGCATGGCATGGAACGAGATTCCTGACCCGAAGATCCTCGGAGTCGAGGGGGCCGGGCGCGTACTGGCCTTGGGCGAGGGCGTCGAGGACATCTCAATCGGCCAGCGCGTCGCCTGGGTGTACGCGCCGGGAAGCTATGCGGAGCGGATCGCGATACCAGCCACGTCGCTGGTGCCGATCCCCGACGCGATCGATGACCGTGTCGCCGCTTCGGTGATGATGCAGGGCCTCACCGCAAGCCACTTCGCGACCGACTTCTACCCGGTCCAGCCCGGCGACACCGCGTTCGTTCACGCAGCCGCCGGGGGCCTGGGACTGTTGCTGACCCAGATCATCAAGCTGCGCGGGGGCCACGTCATCGGCCGGGTGTCCTCGGAGGCCAAGGTCCCCGCGGCCAAGGAGGCCGGAGCCGACCACGTGATCGTCGACAGCGAGGGCAGGTTCGCCGCGGATGCACTGCGGCTCAACGGAGGCGAAGGCGTGCACGTCGTCTATGACGGCTCGGGACCCGCGACGTTCCAGGGGTCACTCGACGTGCTCCGCCGATCGGGCACGTTCTGCTGGTACGGCCCGGTGCTCGGCGGACCCGGTCCGATCGACATCATGAGCCTGCCGAAGAGCATCAAGATCGGCTACGCGGTGTTCCAAGACCACATCGCCAGCCCTGCCCTGCTTCGAGCCCACACGGCACGGCTCTTCGACTGGATCGCCGAGGGCAAGCTCAAGGTCCAGATCTTCGGCGAGTATCCCCTGGCCGATGCGGCACAGGCCCATGAGCATATGGAGAACCGCAAGTCGGTGGGCAAGCTGTTACTGGTGCCGTAGGCGCTTGCACAGAATCGAGAGGACCACATCATGGACAAACTTGCGTTCGACCGGATGAACGAGACGGTGATCGGCGAGTTCCGTTCCACGGGAGGCACAGCCGGCGGCGTGTTCTCAGGTAAGCCGCTGATCCTGCTTCACCACATCGGTGCGAAGTCCGGAGCGCAGCGAATATCACCGCTGGTGCCGTTACTCGATGACGGCCGCGTGTTCGTCTTCGCCAGCAAGGGAGGCTCGGACAAGAACCCGGACTGGTACGGCAACCTCGTGGCTCACCCGAATGTCACAGTCGAACTGGGCACCGAGACATTCTCGGCGACGGCGCGGACGCTGGACGGCGCCGAACGTGACGACGTCTACGCCAAGCAGGTTGCCGTGGAACCACAATTCGGCGATTACCAGCGCAAGACTTCGCGCACGATCCCCGTGGTGGAGTTGGTCAGAACTCGCGAGTGAGCGTCATGACTCATCCGCGCCGGCTCGGATACTCAACGAGTTGAATGGCCGGCCGAACCTCACAGCCCGCTGAGGATGTGACGCCAACGACCACCGCCCTGACAAGCCCCTGCGCGGTGGTCCAGATCTACCTTGCCTCCGAAAAATGTCTGGTAGCGCAGCATTGTCCCTGAATACACTCGCCGCATGGGCCTCCAATACGACGACGACATCACTCTTGCCAGAGAGCTTGAGCGCTTCGTCCAGGTCGATGACAACACGCGGCGGAGCTGGCTCGACGACTCACAGTTCAACAACGTTCCCGAAATGTGCATCGAGAACTTGCTCGAGCTGGCCGCCGCACAGGGGGTTTCGCTGCCCGCTGACGTATGGGACGCAGTCCACGAAATCTCGGAAGTCGCCGCAAGCGACGGCGACTATCAGAAGCAGGTCGGGCCGCGAATCCGTGTGCGTCTCAAGCGCGTCCAACGTCAGACTGGCTAGACATCCGATCGACGAAACGCAGAAGCAGACGGTGCCGTAAAACGCCGGCTTGAACGTCGTTACTGTCCGCGTTGCGAGCCTGGCATTTGCCACAGATCGAATTGCAAACGACTATGGCTCAGTTCACTAGCACTACAGGGAACGGCCGCTGGTTCGTTTCATCGCCGCGCAAGTACCCCCGAATGAGGCGTTGCTGCTCGAGCGATTCCCACGCCAACGCAACCGATTCGAGCCATCGAGCGATTCCGAGTGCAGCGGCGACCTCGGTCGGCGCCCTAGTATCGCGCGGAGGGTTCACAAGGTCGATTCGCCCCGGCAACCGAGGCCAGGTTGGTGGGATCAGCTTCGACTTCGACTTCGCAGCCACCGCTTCGAATTGCTCTTGGAGACGCACGATTTCCGAGTCGACCTCGGCGAGAGTCTGCCCAAGATCGATCACGCCGCGATGCCCGCGCACATCAACGCTGCCGCAAACCTCGGCCCCCGAAGGGGTTGCGACTAGATACCGCATCTGGGTCAGGGTCTTCAGCTTCTCGAAGTCATCCGGTTGGAGCACCCACGCGCCGCACATTCTGGTCAATCCAGTTTCCGCACTGACGTCGACCTGCCACACGACGGCGTTGTGTTCGGCTGCATCGACGACCGCCACCGATTGATACTCCATGGTCATACCGTGCGTTCCTTCGCTACGCAATCGGGACACGTCGTAGGCCTTCGGCCTCGGATCTTCGGCCGCTCCCAGTCAGTCCCGCACTCAACGCAGACCAACACCACCACCGTCAACGGCCCTGTGGTCGATGCCTCAACACGTGGCGGCGATTGAACTCGCTCAGATACGCGTTGCAGCAGGACGTCTCGTGAGCAGTCGACGCATATCGCTCCGACGGACTGCCGCGGCGCCATCCATGAGCCCCCACATTCGACGCACACCAGTGCGACACCGGTGGACGCAACGCGCGCCGACCGTACTGCGCCGCCGGTTTCAAGAGCCTGGAGGAACTCAGAGAAGGTACAGATGGCGATCCCGAGTTGCCGGGCCCTGCGGGCCTTCGTCGATCGGGACTCGCCGTCGGCGGAAATGACGAGGTCGGGGCCCTTCTTAGTGACGGACTTGGCCACCACTAGCCCATGCCGTTGTGCCAATAGTTCTTGGGTTGCGCGATCTACGCACTCACCATCGATCGTGCCCTGCCCGGTAAAGCAAACCGTCACACCTGGGGTGAGGTCCAGGTGGTCAACGACAGCGCGGAACGGATCGATCCGGCTCATCACGGACTCGACATCGACCTCGAGGAGCGCCGCGGCCCGGCAAAGGTGGTCGAACTCCTCATCGGTGACGACTTGGTCCTCAAGCGCGGCGTCGAGGAGACCATTCATGAATTCGCGGTGGGCGCGAGCGACCGCACGCTCGTCCAGGCCGAGGTCTGCGGCAAGTTCGCCCAATGCGACGCGCTCGTCCGCACTCAACTTAAGGTCAGCCATGGCGACATCAAGCAGCTGCACGTACGGAGCAATGTCAACGCTGGTGTGCACGCCGCGTGCAAGCGCTGCTAGGTACGGCGCGGGCGGAAGGACTTCGATGTCGCCCTCCCGAGCATGCACTCGTAGGGGCGTGACATACAGCGGACGGGCGATCGCGGCGGAATAGGTTTCGGAGTAGTCGCCACGAGTCGCAAACAAGAGCTTTGCCGTCGCACGGGCGTCGGCAATGGCTCGGTGCGCGTCGTCGAGAACGATGCCGCGCTCAGTACACGCTTGGCCCAACTTGCAACCAGTAGCTCGCAGCGTGTCGAGTGATGATCCCCAGTCGATGTCGATCCCGGCACTCAGCAGTTCATTGCCGATCATGCGCATGTCGAATCGGACGTTATGCCCAACGATCACCGCATCATTCAGCCGCGAAGCAACATGATGAGCGACGTCCGCGAAGGTCGGCGCTCTCTGAACCGTGCTGGCCTCGATACCGTGGATCCACGTAGGCCCGACATCCCTGAGCGGTTGGACGAGCGTCTCGAATTCGTCGTGGACTCGTCCGTCGCAGTCCATCGTGAGGATGGCGATCTCGACGATCCGGTCGCTGTTGTAAACGCCGGTCGTCTCGACGTCGATCACCGCTATACGTCCATCACGCCCGATCAGGTGCTCGATCCCCGTTGTGGCCGGGCCCGCCGAGGCGACAGCCACAACGCCAGCTTGGCCAGTCGTTGCGCTCTGAACCGTCCATTGCCGCCCGTCCCACCAACGCAAATCCGCTTGGTTCCATGGATCCTCGTACCAGCCAGCAACCAACCCCATCGATTCCCCTCCCCTTGCCCCGTTATGGGGTTTGCCAAAGATACCGGGCAGGGCTGACATGAGCGTCAATTTTCAGCGACCGCGCTGAATGCGTTCCTGTTGGGGCTACCGAACTCAGCGGCGGTCTCCCGCAAAAGCCTTCTGCAGGCATACTTTGATGTGATCTAGATCACTCGACTGACATCGGAGGACGCGGGCCGATGGATACGACCATGACGCACTTCGCGAAGCAGAAGGCGCCTGCGGGCGCACGGTAGATGGTGATCACCACGTCGAGGGTGATGACGACGGCTTCAAATACGACGACCTCAAGTACGCCTGCGGCTGCCGCGAGATCCGGCATGTGTACCACGACGGAACTACTCGCTTTCGGACCACACGACATGACGGCAAAGTCCTGAAGGACGAGCGCACCGGCGAACACGAGACGTTCGAGGCGTGAGCGACCGCGATGACGGCGTCACACAACATAGTGGTGATCGGCGGGGGCGGTGCGGGTCTGCGCGCCGCGATCGCGATCGCTGAAACGAACCCACTCCTGAGCGTGGCGATCGTCTCCAAGGTGTACCCGATGCGCAGCCACACCGTGTCGGCTGAGGGCGGCGCTGCCGGCGTGGCGGGCGAGGACGACAGCTTCGACGATCACGCCTACGACACCGTGTCCGGAGGTGACTGGCTGTGCGACCAAGATGCGGTCGAGGCCTTCGTGGCCGAGGCGCCTCGCGAGTTGTTGCAGTTGGAGCATTGGGGCTGTCCGTGGAGCCGTAAGCCGGACGGCCACATTGCCGTTCGCGCATTCGGCGGTATGAAGAAGCTGCGCACGTGGTTCGCCGCGGACAAGACCGGATTTCACCTGCTGCACACGCTGTTTCAGCGCGTCCTCGCTTACCCGGACATCGTGCGTTACGACGAGTGGTTCGCGACTTCTTTACTCGTCGACGATGGCAGGGCATGCGGTGTTGTCGCCATCGAGCTGGCGACCGGGCGCATCGAGACCATCCTCGCCGACGCTGTGATCGTGTGCACGGGCGGATGTGGGCGCGTGTTTCCGTTCACCACCAACGCCAGCATCAAGACCGGCGACGGAATGGCCTTGGCGTTCCGGGCGGGCGCGCCGCTGAAGGACATGGAGTTTGTCCAGTACCACCCCACTGGACTGCCGTTCACCGGAATCTTGATCACCGAGGCGACGCGCGCGAAGGGTGGCTGGTTGCTGAACAAGGACGGATACCGCTACCTGCAGGATTACGACCTCGGCGAACCCACTCCCGAGCCGAAGCTGCACAGTATGGAGCTGGGGCCCCGGGACCGGCTGTCCCAGGCATTCGTGCACGAGCAGGAGAAGGGAAGGACGGTCGACACCCCGTACGGACCCGTCGTCTACCTCGACCTACGGCACCTGGGCGCCGACCTGATCAACACAAGGTTGCCGTTCGTGCGTGAGCTGTGCCGCGATTACCAGCACATCGACCCGGTGACCGAACTGGTCCCCGTGCGACCCGTGGTGCATTACATGATGGGTGGCGTTCACACGGATATCGATGGCGCCACAACGCTTCCCGGACTCTATGCCGCAGGCGAGACAGCATGCGTCAGCATCAATGGCGCCAACCGGTTGGGCTCGAACTCGCTGCCAGAGTTGTTGGTGTTCGGAGCCCGAGCCGGCCGCGCCGCCGCGGAGTACGCAACGACCGCCCGCAGTGCCTCATCTTCAGTGCAGGCGCAGGCACGCACTGAGACGCTGCGGCTGGAGCGTGCGCTCAGTCGCCATGTCGATGGGGACGACCGAATCGCCGACATCCGGGCGGATATGCAGGCCACGTTGGAGACGGCCGCCGGGATCTACCGTGATGGACCCACATTGACGAAGGCGGTCGAGCAGATCCGAGTGCTGCAGGAGCGCTTCGCGAGAGTCGGGATCGAGGATCACAGCCACACGTTCAACACGGAGCTGACGGGGCTGCTCGAGTTGTCGGGGATGCTCGACATCGCGCAGACCATCGTCGAATCCGCCTTGCGCCGAGAGGAATCCCGCGGTGCGCACCAACGCACCGACATCCCCAAGCGCAACGACGAGCGCTTCCTGGCACACACCTTGATTCATCGAGAATCCGACGGAGCCGTGCGCGTCGACTACCTTCCGGTGACGATCACGCGCTGGCCTCCGGGCGAGCGTGTCTACGGGAGGTAGGGGCGAGCGAGCGACGGGAGGTGTAGTGATGGCGCAGCGAATCGTCATGGAGGTCTCCAGGTATCGGCCGGAGATCGAGTCCGAGCCGGTCGTGCAGGCCTACGACGTGCCCGTCACCCGCGAGTGGGCGATCCTGGACGGTCTGAACTACATCAAGGATCAGCTCGACGGGACGCTGACCTTCCGGTGGGTCGTGCCGGATGGGCATCTGCGGCAGCTATGGCATGGCGATCAACGGCGACCCGAAACTGGCGTGCGCGACCTTCCTCGTGGACTACCTACCCGGACCCGTGCGAGTCGAGCCGATGCGAAACTTCCCGGTGCTCCGCGATCTCGTGGTCGACATCAGCGACTTCATCGCCAAGCTGCCGACCGTCAAGCCGTGGATCATCCGCGAAGACGAGCTGTCCGTCGAGGACGGCGAATACCTGCAGACCCCAGCCGAACTCGACGAGTACAAGAAGTTCAACATGTGCATCAACTGCATGCTGTGCTACTCGACATGCCCGGTGTACGCCCTCGACCCCGACTTCCTCGGTCCGGCGGCGATCGCACTGGGCCAGCGTTGCAACCTGGACTCACGCGATCAGGGCGCGGCGGACCGGCGGGACGTGCTCGCGGCGGCCCACGGCGCGTGGGCGTGCACCCTGGTGGGCGAATGCTCGACGGCCTGCCCGAAGGGAGTCGATCCGGCCGGCGCCATACAGCGCTACAAGCTCACCGCGGCAACACAATCGGTGAAGGAGTTGCTGTTCCCGAGGAGCGCGCGATGACCACGCCGGCGCGCGCGTATCGTCAGCCGATCGCCAGGTTCTGGTGGGCGAAGCGGCGGTCCTACCTGCTGTTCATGCTTCGCGAGATCAGTTGTGTCTTCGTGGCCTGGACAGTTGTGTATCTGCTGCTGCTGGTGCATGCGGTTGGCGCCGGCCGGGATTCCTACCTTCGGTTCCTGGACTGGAGTGCCAATCCGCTTGTGGTCTCGCTCAACGTCATCGCACTGATCTTCCTTCTGCTGCACGCGGTTACCTGGTTCGGTTCGGCGCCGCGTGCGATGGTGCCCCACATTCGGGGACGCCTTGTACCCGCTCGCGCGGTTCTTGCGGGGCACTACGCGGCATGGGTGGTCGTCTCCGCGGTGCTGGCGTGGGTGGTCCTGTCAGACGTGAACAACTTCTTCACCGGCCTCAAGGGCAAGACCCGCGACGAGATGCGCACGGAGATCGAAGCGTTCGGGCAGGCAAACCCACAGGTACGCGACGAGCTACAGGCTGTCAGGTAGCCCGCCGCCGACTTCCGGGATCGCTGCAACGCGAACATCCCCGACGGGCCTATCGGATAGAGGTCGAGCAGCGCTAATTCCGGCCACTCGATGCGACCTTGCTCCACCAAATCCGCGACAGCCGTGTTGATGCCTCGACACCGCCAGAAAGAATCTGTGCACAGCCCTCCGGCCGGGGTGCGGCTCCCGCCGGATGACGCGGTGGAGGTCGGGCGAACCGCTTCTGGAGGCTGTGTGCGTCTCGCGTATGCCTAACCGGAAGTAAGGACACTCCACACACCTTCGGGCGGCTCACAATGCTGCTACCGCACGTGTGAGCCCCGCTGGTCCTCGCACGTCGGCCAGGAGGCTGGCGGGGTTCCGTCGCCCGGGAGGAAGTACTCGAATCGGTTCGTGGCGTCGCTGCCGGGGCCCATGTGGCCCGGGTTGGTATCAAGGCCGTCGATGCCTCCGACGCCGTTATCGCTTCCAGGACTCGCATTGCCATCCATACCACCACCCGGATACAGAAAAGGCGGCTCCGAATTTCTCCGAAACCGCCTCTGCACTGCTGAAACTCTGGCCGGGCTGACAGGAACCGCCGGCGCGACCGCCTCGTACCTCGGCGGGCGCCTCGGCTCCCGGCATCTTGTCCCCCGTCATGAAAAAAACTCGCTCGGCTTCGCCGGCGAGTTTCTTTCATTGTCGGGCTGACAGGATTTGAACCTGCGACCACTTGACCCCCAGGGAGCTAAACGCTGTCCTGGAGTGTCTCACCATGTCTCATCTGTGCAGTTCAGAGGCCATTTGGCGTCTCAGGTGTCTCGCCGCGTCTGGGTTGTTTGAATACGTCTTGGGACACTCTTGGGACACTGTGCAGGTTTCGCCAGACTGCGGCCAGGTCCGTGAGCGACTGATGTGGACGCCGGGCGTACTAAGAGGGTGTTTTCGCCGCACTCTCGGGTGAAGCGGTTTGCTGGGTTGGATTGCGCCGCGGTTCAAAGCCCTGGTGCACCAAAGGTCGGAGTAGCCCTCAGTCTCTCGTTTGTCCTTCCATCTGGGTCGGTGCGCCCTGGACGTCCGCAATACGCTGGCGACCTACTGGGTTTACGGGTTCGAAAAGACTCTTGAACGCGCCCGACGGTTGCTTTCAACCAGCGTCCGAACGACCATCGCTAGGCGCGTCACGAGAACACACACAACGCAACCTCTTTTGCTTATCGTCGTCGCGCCACCATTCGTTTGAGAGTGTCGACCGTCAACGAGCCGCATATTTTTCATGCACACGGATAAGCAAGAGAAGCGGCGTGGACATCCTCGCGTAGGACCATCAGAATGCTCGAATGGCATCCGACCCGGGCCGCCGTCGTCGTGCGCCCACGCAGCCCGGTCCGGCTGAGCAAGCGTGGCGAACGGCTGCATGGAATCGCGAATGCAATGACATAGATCGGATCCGATCTGACTTAGCACACCATTTCAGTAATTTATCGATTCCGCAAATCAACTATTTTATCGCCACAATTGTAATCGAAAATAATCTTGGATCGGAATGGTACAGCCGTCATGTCGACAGCGGACCTCGGAAAAGCGAGACCGCCAAATTCCTGCGCCGTGGCCCGGAAACTAGAATAGAGCGCCGCGACCACTACCTCCGCGTACTCGAACTTGGACGGCGCTTATTCGAGTTGAGCCAGGAGGACTTTATCGATCTACTTATCGCAAACCTTCAACGCCAAGATCTTGCCGGGGCCCTATTTGAGGCGGACGTTGTACGCATGCTGATTTCGTTGCCTGTGGTCATCGAACTGCGTCCTACCATTGGAGTTAAAGGCGATGACTACGATATCGACCTCTGGCTCCGTCACGATGAACCGTTCGCGATCGAAGTCAAGACTCGGTCAGAAATGGCCACCTACTCAGACAATGCTCTGAAACGAACCCTCGAGAAGGCAAGGAACCAACTGCCAAGCTCAGGCAAGGGGGCCGTATTTGTTAAGGTTCCCGACCTCTGGCTTACAGATCAACTATTTGCGGATGGTCACGCCGAAGTCATTTTGAACTACCTACGAACAACGGGGCGAGTGCAGTTTGTCGTCTTGGTCTGGGATGAATGGACGGGAGTAGACGATGAGGAGCCTCTTCGTTGGAAGTCCAGAAGGAGAGTTTTTCGATCCGCAAAGATCTCAGCCGAGGCCAAGTTCCTGATTGACAGTTACGAGAAGGTGTGGGGCACGGGAATTGACATCTTAGCCCCTAATGCTCCCTTCTAGCCTCTGCAAGAGCGAGCCAGCACCTATGCCTGTGCCGCGAAGGCAGAAATTCTGGAAGTACAGACCGGCTACAAACGGCAAGCTTTACACCACTATCAGGCCGTGGTCGAGGGTCCCGAAGGTGCGCCAGCGCGCTACACCAGCTATCCGGATCGCTTGTGCGCTGCAGTTAACGGGCGCGGAATCTGGTGGTCTACCGGACTCCTACGGATTGCTTTTTCGTCTGTTTCCATCACATGTACTGCGCGTACCGAGCAGCGACAGGAGCGGTGAGATCCACAAATCGAAGTACCCGCTTTACCTGCTCGGCCGTGCGGAGCGTGACCGGGAGCCTGCCACCCAGCCGCGTCTGATTCCAGTTCATCTTCGACAGCGCGAGAATCTCCTCGGCCAGAGCCTTCATCGATTTCGTCGGCGACATCGCTCTGATCCCGATGGGGCCGGCACGTACCTGCCGGGTTGAACAAGGGGTGAACAAATCTGAAGCCTCCTCCGATGCATCACAGCTGTTCACATGTGAGGCCTTCCAGGGGTGAACAAACTCAGTCTGAAGAGGTCACAGAACTTGAAGCTGTCCAGAACGTCCGACATATTGGACAAGCTCTACATATCTGGCCGACCTGGGAGATTTGTTCATCCCGACGCCTTCAGGGGCCGGATTCGCCCCTGACCAGCGGTGACGCCGGGTAGAGGCTCCAGATCTTGGTTACTTTTCCTCGTCCTTGCTCATCCTGCGTGAAGGTGGCGACAGAACTGATCGCACCCGCCTGGTCATCTTGGTGGCCGACGCCAGGGGGCATCGCCAACGTCACCCGAAAGGACGAACTCGGCCGTTCCTAGCCGCGAACGACACGAGTTTGTCGGTACCCGCCACTAGATTCAGGCAAGCCCCGCGCTGCGCGGGACAGGAACAGGAGGTTGCCGATGGATCCCGTAACCCTGATCGTCGCGGCGCTCGCTCTTGGCGCATCCGACGGCGTACGTGACACCGCGAAGACGGTGATCGGCGACGCCTACTCCGCGGTGAAGAACTTGGTCACGAAGCGGTACGTCTCGGTCAGCGCCGACGTGGAGGGACTGGAGCAGGAGCCGGAGGAAGAACTCCGTCGCGCATTGCTTGAGAAGAAGCTCACTCAGGCTGGAGCTGGCGACGACGTGGAGCTGTACGGCCTCGCGCAGGCTCTCCTGTCGGCCGTCGAGGAGCAAGCCCCCGAATTGCCGGCCACCATCGGCGTGGTGATCCGCCGCGCATCTGTCGGTGGTGACATCGAGGTATCCAACGTCGCCGTCGACGGCGGAAGTGGAGTGCTCGCCGAGGACGTCGCTACCGACGGTTCGCTGCGGATCGACGGAGTCGCCGCGCGCGCCCCTCAGGAGCCGCCCCACCCTCCCCGGGCGCGGGAGCGGTAGACGGCTCGTCTGCTTCCGCGCACAACTTCACCTCTACCCAGCGCAACGTCATCGCCGGCCGGGACAACATCACCAACTACTCGATCGGCGCGACGGAGACCGGGAACAGCGGTGGCCGCATCCGTGCCGTCACAGCCGCGGTGAAACCGGTGCCGATTGGTCAGGGACTGTGGACCGTGACGGTGACCAACGCCAGTTCCGGTCCCATCACCGACCTAGAGGTCGACGTGTACGGCGTCGACGCCAAAGGGAACCGGTTGGAGGACGCGTGTCACCCTGCGAAACGCAAGATCTCGGTGCAGGAGCTCTTCCGGGAGATTCTGTCGGGCGGGATGAGCGGGACCCTCGGTGCAATCGGATCCCGCGCCCAGTCGATGTACCCGCCCGGGATGATGGGCGTGCCCTCGAACCTTGGTTCCTATGGCGGAATGTTCGCCGACCACATCATGACGGCGCCCGGTCTTTCCTCGTTTCTCCGAGACGCTCAGCAGCAGATGGTCGACACGTACCCCCAGGTGATCCCGCGGGACCAGTCTGCTGACGTGCTCTACAGCGCGCCGGGGGCGGTCGAGGTGCGGGTCGACCTCATTTTCGCCGACGACATCGGCAACCTCTGGCGTCGGCGGCACGGTGAGCAGCCTGAGCCCGTGATGGTAGAAGAGAATTAGCATCCGTCCCCTCCTGCCGGTGTAGTTCGAGTTGGCACATCGGAAGCGCCCGGGACCAGCCTCACAGCGGGGAATCCGCTGGGTCACTCCGCCGACTCGGGCGAGGTCGGGCACACTGTCGACTGAAACGTCACTACACAGGAGCGAGGATTCGTGGTCGTCCGGGTCGACGTCTCTCCGAGCCTTCTGAAGTGGGCGGTTGAGCGCGCAGGGTGGGATGAGGAGACCACCCAGAAGCGCGCACCGAAACTCAACGGCTGGATCAGCGGCGATCAGAAGCCGACGCTTAAGCAGCTGGAGCAGTTCGCACACGCGACGCACACTCCGTTTGGCCTCCTGTTCCTCCAGGAGCCGCCTCATGAGGCAGTACCCATCCCGGATATGCGCACCATCGGCAACGTCGCGGTGCCGCGCCCGTCCGCGGACTTGCTCGACACGATCTACACCTGCCAGGCGCGCCAGGAGTGGTACCGCGAGTACGAGCGCGAGCAGGGCAGTGAACCACTGCCGTACGTCGGCTCCGCGACTGTCAGGACGCCAGATGTGGAGGCCGCGCGTGCGATCAGTCGCGAGCTTGGATTCGACGTCGTAAGCCGAGCCAGATTCGCCAACTACGAGGACGCGCTCCGCCAACTCATCGACATGATCGAGGGCATCGGCGTTCTCGTCATGGTGAGTGGCATCGTCGGGGGTGACACCCACCGGGCCCTGGATCCTGAGGAGTTCCGAGGCTTCGCGCTCTCCGATCCGCTAGCCCCGCTGATTTTCGTCAATGGTGCCGATACCAAGGCTGCTCAGATATTCACGCTGATCCACGAGCTCGCTCATGTGTGGCTTGGCGGCAGCGCACTGTCCGACGCCGCGATGGTCACCCGAGACGGTGTTGAGGACGAGCTGTGGTGCAACCGGGTCGCGGCCGAAGTGCTCGTTCCCTTGGCGAGCCTACGAAGCGACTTCCACGGCGAAGTCACCCAGCAAGAGGTCACGCGTCTCGCCCGTCGTTATAAGGTCAGCACCCTAGTGATCCTGAAGCGGTTCTTCGACGCGAAGTTGCTGACCTGGGACCGCTACCGCAACGAGTACGAAGCTGAACGCGAGCGGGTGATCGAGCACGCCGGCCGTAACCGCAGCAGCGGTGGCAACTACTACAACACGCAGCCTCTGCGCCTGAGCCGGCACTTCGCCCGCGCAGTCATCGCGAGCACTTTCAAGGGCGACACCAGCTACCGTGACGCCTTCCAACTCCTCGGGACTCGTAAGCACGAGACCTTCGCCCGGCTCGCCGACGAGATCGGGGTGGCGTGATGTACCTCGTCGACGCGAACATCCTGATCGAGGCTAAGAACCGCTACTACGGATTCGACATCGCACCCGGCTTCTGGACCTGGTTGGAGCAGGCTCACAACAACGGGCTGGTATGCAGCATCGAGGCTGTGCGTACAGAGCTCCTCGCCGGTAGCGACGAATTGTCCACCTGGGCGCAGAACAACGGCTCCTTCTTCCTTCCTATCGATGGCGCCGCTGCGGCTCAGTTCGCACCGCTGACCGCGTGGGCCAACTCCCAGAACTTCCTCCCTGCGGCCCTCGCTGCGTTCGCCGGCAACACCGCCGACTACCAGCTCGTCGCGTTCGCCGCCGCGCACGGCCGCACGATGGTCACCCACGAACTCTCCAACCCCGCGCGGCGTAACAGGGTGATGATCCCCGACGCATGCACGGCGCTCGGTGTCAGCTCAATCGGCACGTTCGAGATGATGAGGCGTACAGGCGCCACCCTCGAACTCAAGACCTGATGCGCTAACCCTCCTCCGCCAGCCCCTCCACATCGCACGCGCTCCACTCGCTCGGGGACGGTGCTGACCGAGATTTCGAACTCCGCGGCGAGCTGCTCGACGGGGATGCCGTCGCGGACGGCGCGGCCGATCTCAGCGCGTACTTGCGGGTTAGCGATGGCGTACTCGAACTTCGAGCAGTGATGAGTCATGCCCGTGATCATGTGGCTGACACCGGCAAGACGACGTGTGGGGCGCGTTCATGCAGGCTGCGACGCCGGGTACCTGGCCGGTCCGCCCACTGTGGCTGCTGTTAGTTCCGGTTGAGGCCGTGTTCACGGGTCATCAGTGCATTCTTGTAGTGCGACTCGGCCTCGTCGACTTCCGATGGCGATGTGCTGGGTCCGAACACCCGGAGGATGCTGAACACGAAGTGCCGGGCATGGTCGGTTTTGCCGCCGCCGGCCCCGATGCTGATCTTGGCGAGGTCCCGGAGTGCGCGGTTGCCGCCGTGGCCGTCCTGGGCGTAGGACCGCCAGCGTTGCAGAATCCGTTCTGCACCATCGGCCTTTCCGACGTACTGCTTGCCGTTCGATGCGTCGGTGATCAGGTAGATGCCCTGCACCTGCGATAGAGCTACCTGCCATGCCTCGTAGCGGCGGTCCGACACCATCTCGCGGAGTTCGTGGAAGGTGAGCAGCACGTTGTCGAATCCGGGGAACGGCACCTTGTCGCGGTCGGCGATCTCAAGAATAGGCATGTGCGCGGCGTTAGTCGCCCGCCGGTGCCAGGTACGCGGAGTGTCCCACTCGATGACGAGCCGGTTCACAAGCGGTTTCAGGATGTCGCTTCGCCGCAGATCGAAGTAGCGGACTTCTGCTGTGCGCTCGGCGACGATCTCGCCACGATTCTCGAACGCTCCCCAGAGCAGCGACCGTTTCTTGCCGTCAGCGACCAGCACCACCCAGTAGCGCTCAGGGTCGGCGGGGAACTGCCGGGGTGAGGCGCCCTGAAACCGTGTGTACTCGCGGACTTTCTCCTCAGTCAGATCCTCGGGCCCTCGCAACCCGAGGGCTTCACCGGTGTTGAAGCTGTGCCGGATTACGCGGATATCGTCGAGCCCAATGGGCGGATCGTGCTCGGCGCCGATTGCGGCGAGCACGTGACCGAGCGTCAGGATGGCACCTGCGCCGGGGGAATCAACCTCTGTGCGATCGGGCTTGTCCACGCGGGTGAGACTACGGCCGCAGGCACAGTGCATGCCGATAAACCGGGTGGAACCGATCTCGGCTCCGCTGCGTCCAATTCAGATCGCCACCGACGATCTAGACGACCCGCCCGTCTTACCGCCGGCAGTGGAGTCGTACCTCGAACAGGAGCTGGTGTGGGGCGACTGCTACGCGCTACGGCAGATTCCCTGGCAATGAAGTTACCGGAGGAGTTGCGGGGGCAAACGCACCGATTCCGACCGACGTGTAACACCCCCTACCGATGGGTGGAGACAAGATCGCTGTGGTAACACTCGAATCGAACAGCACGTAAGCGTGACGTCGGCGCCAGCAGTGACGCTAGGGATGGGGAACCATGGGATTCGCGAAGAACGCCATGATGGCGGCCGATGAGGACGGCTACTGGCCGTCGGGCAAGTCGGTATGTCCAGCACACCTCAATGACTCGTACCTGCGGGCACTTGTAGAGCGCAACCTCGACGAGGAAACCTGTTCGTACTGCGGCGCGTCTCGCGAATGGTCCGAAGAACCTGTAGCTGCGTCACTCGACGTTGTGCTGTCGGCATTCATCAGCGCAGCCTCCCGGTTCTACGAACGAGCCGACGGTCCGATCGAGTTCGACGGTGAAACGATGGTCAAGTCCCGCGATGCAGACGACGTCCTCGATGACTTGATGCCACCAGGCGACGTCTATGTCGATGAGATCCGCGGCGACATGGCGGGAGCGATGCGCGACACCCTCTGGCTGCCGGCGAACTGGGCCCGACTCGCTCCAGATGAGGTTCTCTTGTACAGCTGGGATGCCTTCCAGGCGGTCGTCAAGCACCAATCCCGCTTCTTCTTCTCGGACTTCGTCAACCCAGTGGACGATGAGCGACTCTCGCCTAGGGCGCTCTTCGCGCGCATCGCGGAAAGCGCGGCACGTGACGAGGGCATGTTCTATGCACCAAGCCCCACGCTCTACCGAGCTCGCGCCTTCGCCGAGGAGCCCGACGTCGCCGATTACGGATGCGCTGCGCAGCTAGGTGCGCCGCCCAGCACGCACGCGGCTGCGAATCGGATGAGCCCTGCGGGGATCAGCATGTTCTACGGCGCGACCGACCCCGCCACAGCGATCGCGGAGGTGACGGCGCACAGCCCCCACAAACACGTACTGGTTGGCGAATTCGCTGGGCTGCGCGAACTACGTCTGTTGAACCTCACTCGTATTCCTGATGTACCGAGCCCATTCGACCCCGCGCTCGTGGACCGCTTCTTCACGACGCGGTTCCTGCAACGCTTCGTCGCAGATCTCATCAAGCCAGTCGAGCTGGATGGTCGAGAGCACATTGAATACGTCCCAACGCAGGTGTTCACGGAGTACATTCGACAGTCGTTCCCAGCACGCCTGGACGGGATGATCTTCCCGAGTGCGCAGGGGCCGGGTTCCAACGCCGTTCTGTTCTACGACAACGAGTTCGTGAAGGACGAAGGGGAGGCGAACGACCACACCCGGTTGGTCCTGGTGTCAGGCTCGGTCGAGAAGCACACCATCGCCTGAGAAACTGCGTACCCGCCAACAAACGTGGCACACCTACTGCGTGCCTCAATCAATGCGCTATTGAATGACCTAGATCTTGACCTCAAGCTCGCTGTGCTCGTCGCCCGCCTTGGCCACAACGGAATCATGAGTTTAATTGACCGGCGAATCTCCGACGCTGCGCGCGCCGCTACCCGCGGCAAGCCCGAGCCGGGGCCATACCTCGACCTGATGACGTTAAGCGCCACACCAACGTCGAACTATCGGACCATGAGCAGCTCTGGCAAAACTCAAGGAACGGCAGCAGGAAGAAGCGCACGCCGCGGGTAACGCGTGGTCCGACGACCGTCTGATCGCTGTCCGGGCCGACGGCATCCCCATCCGCCATGAGTGGTACTCGGATGAGTTCCAGCGACTGCGTGCCCGGGCCGGCCTGCGTCGTCTCCACCTGAAGGGACTCCGCAACACGAGCGTCAGTCTGATGTTGGCCGGCGGTTTGCCGGTCCACGTCGTCGCCGCATGGCACGGGCACGATCCCGCCGTGTCCCTGTCTATTTACTCCGACGCTCAGCGCGAGGATCTGCGCGCCGCCGGCGCCGCCCTCTTCGGCTGACTCTCGGCCCACTGAGATCCGCTTGGGACACTGTTGGGACACTGGCCAAATCTTACGACGGCCAGAAACGACAAAACCCGCTCCGACCGAGGTCAGAGCGGGTTTTCATTGTCGGGCTGACAGGATTTGAACCTGCGACCACTTGACCCCCAGTCAAGTGCGCTACCAAGCTGCGCCACAGCCCGCGGCGCTGCCGGGATCGCCGGCAGCAAGGCAAAATGCTACCGCAGCCATGCCCCACAATCCCAACCGCCTCGGGCGGCGCGGCGTGTGACCGGTGTGGTAGGCGGTGCTACACCCTCGGCTACACCATCAGCAGTCGGACAAGCCCGATCAATCCGACGACGACGATCACCGCGCGCAGCACGTTCGGCGACAGGCGACGCCCGTAGTGCGCGCCGAGGAACCCACCGATCAGCGACCCCACGGCGATCAGTCCCGCAGCGGCCCAACTGATCCGGTCGAAGGCGACCAGCGTGTAGGCCACGGCCGCGACGATGTTGACGAGCAGCGACAGCAGGTTCTTCGCCGCGTTCATCCGCTGCATGTCCTCGGGCAGCAACGCGCCCATGACCCCGATCAGCAGAATGCCCTGCGCCGCGGTGAAGTAGCCGCCGTAGACCCCGACGGCCAGTGTCCCGGCCACCAGCGCGACCATCCGCCCGGTCGACACGTGATCGACCGACCGTCCGGCGTCCTCGGCGCGCTGCCGTGCCCACGCCTGGATCCGCGGACCCAGGATCACCAGTGCCAGCGCACCGATGAGCAGCACGGGCACCACAGCGACGAACACCCGCTCGGGTAGGTGCAGCAGCAGCCACGCACCGAATCCCGCGCCGATCAGCGAGGCCGGGATCTGCCAGCGCAACCGGTCCCACTGACCACGCAGTTCGCGGCGATAGCCCCAGGTGCCGGAGACGCCGCCTGCGACCAGCCCGACCGCGTTCGACATCGTCGCGGTCACCGGCGGATAGCCCAGGGTCACGAGCGTGGGAAAGGTGATCAGCGTTCCCGAACCGACCAATGCGTTGATGGCTCCGGCCCCGACCCCCGCGAGGGCGATCAGGATCATGTCGACGACAGGCACGCCCGTACGTTAGTGGGTCCTCCTGCGGCCGCCGTCAGCGAGCGTCGTCCGCCGCCTCGGTCGGCTGTGGTACCTCATCGGACTCGACCGCGACCTCAAGCTCCTCGGGCACGAACTCGGGCGCCTTCGAGACCTTCCACGCCACGTACAACAGCGACGCCCACGCGACGACGATCGTCGCGTAGATGAGCGTCGACACCGGTGAGTGGATCCCGAAGTACTTGATCAGCTTCTGCGAGTTGGTCAGCACGATGACGCCGCCCACCGCGGTGCCCAGCAGCGCCGGACTGACGCGGCTGACCAACCACGCCGCGAACGGCGCCGCGATCACGCCACCGAGCGCCAGCCCCAGCACGACGAGAAGGTTGTCGAAGAACTCCTCGCGCAGCCCGACCAGGAAGCCCAGCGACGCCGACAGCGCAACCAGGAACTCCGAGGCGCTCACCGAGCCGATGACGGTCCGCGGCGCGGTCTTGCCGCTCGACAGCAGGGTGCTGGTGGTGACCGGTCCCCAACCACCGCCACCGGAGGCGTCGATGAAACCGCCGAACAAGCCCAGCGGGGCCAGGAACTTCGCCCCGTGCTTGGTCGCTCCCACCTTGACGACGGGGGCTGTGCGCAGCGAGAACCGCAGCAGCACGTAGATGCCGATGCCCAGCAGGATCGCGGCCATCAGCGGCGCGGCGTCCTCGGTGGACAGCGATGACAGCACCGTGGCGCCGGCGAACGCGCCGACGGCACCGGGCACACCGAGCTTGAGCACAATGGCCCAGTCGATGTTCTTGAACTTCCAGTGCGACAGACCTGAGGCGAAGGTGGTGCCCACCTCGGCGAGGTGAACCGCGGCGCTGGCCTGCGCCGACGCGACACCACTGAGCACCAGCAGCGTCGAGGCGGTGACGCCGAAGGCCATGCCGAGCGCACCGTCGACGAGCTGGGCCCCGATGCCGACGAAGGTGAAGATGATGAGCGAACGCATGGGCGCTGCTTTCGACTGGTGGCCGGCGTTTAGGGCCGGCCATGGTGGTCATGGGCGCGAATCAGCTGCGCGCACAACACCATTCGTCGAAAGCAATGAACCGCCGCGAGGGCCAGAAGGGCTCCAACGCGTACGCCGAAGACGGGGCGGTACGGAAGGCCCGTTCAGCCATCACCACTCCTGCCTCGTTAATGCGGTCGGCTAACCATACTCAACGCCAGCACGACCTGCACATTCCCATGCCGCAACCGCTACTTCCGCTTCGGCGCGCCGCGCTTCTCTCGGACCCGAACGTTGATCCGGACGGGACTGCCGTCGAACCCGAACGTCTCGCGCAGTCGACGCTCCAGGAACCGGCGGTAGCCGGCCTCGAGGAAGCCCGACGTGAACAGCACGAAGGTCGGCGGGCGCGACGTCGCCTGGGTGGCGAACAGGATCTTGGGCTGCTTGCCGCCGCGCACCGGCGGCGGCGTCGCCGCCACGATCTCCTTGATCAGGGCGTTCAAGCGGCCCGTGGAGATGCGCTTGTCCCACGACTCGAGCGCGCTCTCGATGGCGGGCACCAACCGATGCACGCCCCGGGCGGTCTTAGCCGAGATGTTCACCCGCTGCGCCCACTGCACCTGGCCCAGCTCGCGTTCGATCTCCTTGTCCACCTCATACCGGCGCTCCTCGTCGACGAGGTCGGCCTTGTTGAACGCCAGGACCAACGCCCGACCCGCCTCGATGACCATGGTCAGGATGCGCTGATCCTGCTCGGTCAGCGGCAGCGACGAGTCGATCAACACGACGACGACCTCGGCGGCGTCAATCGCGCCGCGGGTCCGCACGGAGGCGTAGAACTCGTGCCCGCTGGCCTGCCCGACCTTGCGTCGCAGCCCCGCCGTGTCGATGAACCGCCACATCTTGCCGTCGAGTTCGATCAGCGAGTCCACCGGGTCGACCGTCGTGCCCGCGACATCGTGCACCACGGAGCGGTCGTCACCGGCGAGCCGGTTCAGCAGCGAGCTCTTGCCGACGTTCGGCTTGCCGACCAGGGCGACGCGGCGCGGTCCCGTACCGCCCGCGGGCAGCTCGGAGGTCTGCGGCAGCGCCTCGAGCACCACGTCAAGCAGATCCGCGACGCCTCGACCATGCACTGCACTGACGGAGTACGGCTGCCCCAGCCCCAGTGACCACAGTGCGGCCGCCTCGGACTCGACGCGCTCGCTGTCGACCTTGTTCGCCGCCAGGAACACCGGCTTGCCGGAACGCTGCAACCGCTTGGCCGCGGCCTCGTCGGCCGACGTCGCACCCACCACCGCGTCGACCACCAGGATGATGGCGTCGGCTGTCCGCATCGCGACGGTGGCCTGCTCGGCCACCAGCTGCTGCAGTCCCTTGGCGTCGGGCTCCCAGCCGCCGGTGTCCTGCACGACGAACCGGCGACCGAGCCAGTTCGCGTCGTAGGACACGCGGTCGCGGGTGACGCCCGGGATGTCCTGGACCACCGCCTCGCGGCGGCCGAGGATGCGGTTCACCAGGGTGGACTTGCCCACGTTCGGACGGCCGACCACCGCCACCACCGGTGGTGGGGCCAGGTCCTCGTCGAGATCGGCTACGAAGTCCTCGGTGCCGACCTCCCAGTCGGTCTCGTCGGACCAGGTGCCGTCGATGTCGTCACTCATTTGTGCCTTCTCTTCGCGCAAGCGGTCACGGATGAACCCCTGCGCGTTGTTCAACGAGGTCGAGCAGATGTGCGACCACCTCGTGTTGGGTCATATCGCTGGAGTCCACGACGATCGCGTCGTCGGCAGCCCGCAGCGGGGAGACCGCGCGGGTGGAGTCCAGGTGATCGCGGCGCTGCACATCGGCGAGCACGGCGTCGTAGTCGCCGGGCAGCCCCGCGGCGACGTTCTGCTCGTTGCGCCGGCGTGCACGCTCCTCGGCCGACGCGGTCAGGAAGATCTTCACATCGGCATCCGGCAGAACCACCGTGCCGATGTCGCGGCCCTCGACCACGACGCTGCCCGGGCCATCGGCGAGCTCGCGTTGACGCTGTACGAGTCGCGTGCGCACGGCGGGCACGGCGGAGACCGCCGACACCGCCTTGGTCACCGCGTCGCCGCGGATCTCCGCCGAGACGTCCTCACCGGCAAGGTAGGAGCGGTCCTCGTCGGGATCGAAGCCGACGGCCAGATCAGCCTCGGCGGCCAGCGCCCCGATCGCGTTGGCGTCGGCCAGATCGATCCCCTTGCGCAGCACGGCCAGCGTCACGATCCGGTACATCGATCCGGTGTCGAGGTAACGCGCCTGCAGCGCACGCGCCAAACCTCTTGACACCGAGGACTTTCCAGTTCCGGCCGGCCCGTCGACGGCGATCGTCACAGAGCCACTCACATTCCTACCGCCTTATACAGTTCGCCGATCTCCTTGCTGGTCAGCACACGGATGCTGCCCGGGCGCTGCTCGCCGAGCGCGACCGAGCCGATGTCGGTGCGGACCAACTCGTACACCGGGAACCCTGCGGCGGCGAACATCCGCCGGACGAGACGCTTGCGGCCCTCGTGCAGGGTCACCTTCACCAGCGACTTCCCGGGCACGGTGTCCACCATCGCGAAATCGTCGACCCGAATGGGGCCGTCGTCCAACTCGATTCCATCCTTGAGCCGCTTGCCCAGACCGCGTGGCACGGTGCCGTTGAGCGTCGCCAGGTAGGTCTTGGGCACCTCATAGGACGGGTGCATGAGGCGGTGCGCCAGCTCACCGTCGTTGGTCAGGATCAGCAGACCTGCCGTGTCGGCGTCGAGGCGTCCGACGTGAAAGAGCTTCTTGTTACCACGAATTCGGTGCTCGATGAGGTCGCCGACACACGGCCGGCCCTGATCGTCGGACATCGTCGAGTGCATGCCGCGCTCTTTGTTGATCGCCAGGTACACCATCGTGTCGTCGATCTTGATGCGCGCGCCGTCGACACGGATCACCGAGTTGTCGGGGTCGACGCGTGTACCCATCTCGGTCACGATCCGATCGTCGACCGAGACGCGGCCGTCCATGATCATCCGTTCGGCGACTCGTCGCGACGCAACGCCGGCCTGCGACAGCACCTTCTGAAGGCGGACGCCCTCTGTTTCCTCGTTCATTTCAGTCCTTGTCCACGTCGAACGACAACGGCTGCTCGCTCACTGCAGCACCGCCGAGCTTGACGAATCTGGGTTCGTCACCGAGGGTTTCGGTGATGTCGTCGATGACGTCGACGTCCGGTAGCAATGGCGCGATATCGGGCAGGTCGGTCAGCGACGACAGCCCCAGCCGCTCCAGGAACAACTCTGTGGTCGCGAACGCGGCGGCTCCCGAGTCGGGGTCCGTGCCGGCCTCGGTGATCAACCCGCGGGCCAACAGCGTGCGCATCACCGCGTCGACGTTGACACCGCGCACCGCGCTGACGCGTGCCCGGGTGACTGGCTGGCGATAGGCCACCACCGCCAGTGTCTCGAGCGCCGCGCGGGTCAGCTTCGAACGCGTGCCGTCGAGCAGCAGCTTCTCGACGTAGGGCGCGTACCGGGACCGGGTGTACATGCGCCACCCTCCCCCGGCCTCGCGCAGGTCGATACCGCTGTTGCGGGCGGCGAGCTCGGCGGCCATCACCGTCAGCTTGGCCGCCACCCGATAGGCCGGCTCATCGATCGCCGCGGCCAACGCATCGGCGGGCACCGGGGTGTCCACCACCAGCAGCAGCGCCTCCAGCGCAGCACCGAGTTCGTCGTCATCGAGTTCGACGTCCTCGAGTTCCGGGACCTCCGCGAGGTCTACGTCTACGTCGCCGTCGACGCCCAGCTCTGTTGTGGTCTCCTCAGCGCCGTCTTCAGCCGCCCCTTCAACTGCGTCACCGGGTTCGTCGTCAGCGGTGTTCAGGGCCCCATTGAGCCGGTCGATATCGTCTGTCATGAGTCTTCTTCCACCGCGGCGGCCAGGTGTTCGTTGGTCGGCCGGTCGCCGGTCCACGAAACCTGTAGCACTCCAAGCGGTTCTGCCTGGTCGAATGCTACCGCCCGGGCGCGGAACAATTCGAGCAGCGCCAGGAAGCGCCCGACGATCTCGATTCCGCCGGTGCAGTCGGCCACCAGGTCGGTGAACGAAGCCCACTGGCCGATACCGCGCTGTTCCAGCAGGCTCAGGATGTGCCGGGCCTGCTCCGGTACCGACACTGCCTGAATGTGCAGGTGGTCGGTGCCGACCGTCGGAACCGGGCGCGGCGAGAAGGCGGTGGCCGCGATGTGCGCGAAGCTCTCGGCGTCCACACCCAGCATCACCTCGGGCAGCAGATCGGAGTAGCGGTCCTCCAGCGAAACCGCACGCGGGTAACTGCGCAGCGCGGCCGCCTCGAGTTCGGCGAACATCACCGCGACGTGCTTGAACGCCCGATACTGCAGCAGCCGGGCGAACAGCAGGTCACGCACCTCGAGCAGGGCCAGGTCCTCCTCGTCGTGCACGTCACCGGCGGGCAGCAGACGGGCGGCCTTGAGGTCGAGCAGAGTCGCCGCGACAACGAGGAACGCGGTGGTCTCATCGAGTTCGAGCAGTCGCCCGATCTCCTTGGTGTAGGAGATGAAGTCATCGGTGACCTGATGCAGGGCGACCTCGGTCACGTCGAGGCGGTGCGCGAAGATCAGCTGCAGCAGAAGGTCGAACGGTCCGTCGAAGTTGCTCAGGTGAACCTGGAACCCTGCCTGCGGTGCTTCTTCCGAACTCGCGGCTGTGGTGTCGGTGGTCACGCGCCGAACCGGTCGATGACCTCACGTGCCAGTGCCCGATACGCTTGGGCGCCACCTGATTTCGGCGCCCACGTCGTGATCGGCTCACCGGCGACGCTGGTCTCGGGAAAACGGACCGTCCTGGTGATCACGGTGTCGAAGACCAGATCGCCGAACTGCTGCACCACGCGCGCCATCACCTCACGCGCGTTGACGGTGCGCGGGTCGTAGCGGGTGACCAGGATGCCGCTGATGTCGAGCTTGGGGTTGAGCCGGTCGCGGACCTTGGCCACGGTGTCGGTCAGCAGCGCCAGCCCGCGCAGCGAGAAGTACTCGCACTCGGTGGGGATGATCACACCGTCCGCGCACGTCAGTCCGTTGACCGTGAGCAGTCCGAGCGACGGCTGGCAGTCGATCAGCACGTAGTCGTAGCGGTCCAGCACCGGGTACAGGGCTCGGTGTAGTGACTGCTCCCGGCCCACCTCGTTGACCAGCTGGATCTCGGCGGCGGACAGATCGATATTGCTGGGTACCAGGTCGAGGCCCTTGACCCGCGTGCTGATCAACACGTCGTCGATCGACACCCGGGGCTCGACCAGCAGGTTGTGCACGGTGTGCGCGAGCTCGTAGTGCGGTACGCCCAGACCCGCTGACAGGGCGCCCTGCGGGTCGAGGTCGACCAACAGCACCCGGCGGCCGTATTCGGCCAGGCTGGCGCCGAGGTTGATCGTCGACGTGGTCTTGCCGACGCCGCCCTTCTGGTTGCACATGGCGATGACCTGGGCCGGTCCGTGCGTGCTCCGGGGCTTGGGCTCGGGGATCACCCGTGGCGGCCGTCCGGTCAGGTTCATGCCGTCGGCGGTGCCACCATCGTCGGTCATGAGAGACCGCCCCTGGTCAGACAACCCTCCGGCGTGGCGAACATCCTGGAAAGCTTAACGGGATAAGAACGCCCTGGACTGCAGACCCGCTGGCCTAGGCTGAGGAGATGAGCTGGAAACAGCGCCTGCCCTTCCTTCGGTGGTCGCTGCTGCGGATGGCGCTGGGCATGCCGGAGTTCATCCGAACAGGTCAGATCGGTGACGGCCGGGAAGAGGCGGCCGCGGCCTATGTCGAGGCACACGCCCGCGGTGGTGACGTCGACCACGTTCTGGAGACCATCGACGAATTCGCCCGGGAACAGTCCATGCTGATGAACATCGGCGACGAAAAGGGCGCAATCCTCGACGCCGCCGTGCGACGAGCCGCCCCGGCACAGGCCCTGGAACTCGGCACATACTGCGGCTACAGCGCGATGCGGATCGCCCGGGCGGCGCCCACTGCCAGGGTTTACTCGGTCGAGTTCTCCGCCGCCAACGCCGCCGTTGCCCGCCGGATCTGGGCACACGCCGACCTCGACGACCGGATCACCTGTGTTGTCGGCACCCTCACCGACGGCGGCAAGACCCTCGACGCCCTCGACGCACTCGGGTTCACCGCGGGATCGCTGGACTTCCTGTTCATCGATCACGAGAAGAGCGCCTACCTGACCGATCTCGAGAGCATCCTGGACCGCGGGTGGCTGCACCCCGGCTCTGTCGTGGTCGCCGACAACGTCCGCATCCCCGGCGCCCCGCGCTACCGCGCCTACATGGGGGAACAGCAGGGCACGCGGTGGCAGACCGTCGAGCACAAGACGCACGTCGAGTATCAGACCCTGCTGCCCGACCTCGTCCTCGAGTCGGACTACCTGGGCGAGCCGACCTGACCCCTACCGAGACCCGGCTCTACCGCGCGCGTGGATGCGCGCCGGCCCAGACCTCGCGCAGCGCGCTGACGGTCACCAAGGTGTAGATCTGCGTGGTCGTCACCGACGCATGGCCGAGGAGCTCCTGGACCACCCGCACGTCGGCGCCACCCTCGAGCAGATGGGTCGCGAACGAGTGTCGCAGCGTGTGCGGCGACACCGCGGAGCCGATGCCCGACCGTTCCGCCGCGTCCTGCAGCACCTGCCAGGCGCTCTGCCGTGAGAGCCGCCCACCGCGGGCGTTGAGGAATATGCCGGGTGTCCCCCTGCCCCGCCGCGCCAGATCGGGCCGCCCGCGCACCAGGTAGACGTCGAGTGCGCTGACGGCGGGTCTACCGATGGGCACCAGACGCTGCTTTCCGCCCTTGCCCCGGAGCAGGACGGACCGGGAGTGCACGTCGACGTCGTCGACGTCGAGGCCAACAGCCTCCGAGATGCGGGCGCCGGTGGAGTACAGGACCTCCAGCAGGGCCCGGTTGCGCAGGGTCAGCGGGCCGTCGGTCTCGGAGTCACCACCGGCCCCGTCCAGCAGTGCCAGCACCTCATCGACGGTGAGGCTCTTGGGCAGCCTGCGGCTCGGTGTCGGCGGTTTGACGGCACGGGCGACATCGAGGTCGGTGACGCCCTCGGCCGCGGCGAACCGGTGCAGCCCCCGCACGGCGATCAACGCGCGGGCCGCGGAGACAGCCGACAGGGCGGGCGTCCCTCCGTCGGGGTCCCCCTTGCGCAGCGCCACCAGGAACTCGCTGACATCGGTCTCGGTGACATCGCGCAGGTCGGTGATGCCGCGCGAGACCAGGTGCTCGGAGTACCGACGCAGGTCGCGCCGATAGGAGCTCAGCGTGTTCGCGGCCACGCCGCGTTCGATGGTCAGGTGGTCGACATAACCCTGCAGCTGGCCGTCGAGCGCGCCACCGCCAGGAGCTCCGCTCCCCGAGACATCAGCGGAGCGGAGCGTGGTCATGCCTGCCTGGCCCGGAAAGCGGTCGGACGGTCGATCCACGGCGCGTCGAGCGAGCGCAGCGCGCTCTCGTCAGTCATGTTGGCGGCAGCCAGGATTCCGGCCACGGCTAGGGAGTTGACGATCTCGCCGGCGAACACCATCCGCACCGCGTCGGCAAGCGGCACCCGTCGCACGGTGAGATCGGCCTCCTCATCGTGCGCGGCGGGCCGCCCGATCTCGGTCAGGCCGGTGGCCAGGTACACCCGCACGCACTCGTCGCTGAAACCGGGCGCGGAGACGACGTCGACCAGCACGTGCCAGTCATCTGCCGCCAGCCCCGCCTCCTCCTCGAGCTCGCGGGCCGCGGTGAGGTGCGGCGCCTCATCGCCCATGTCCAGAAGCCCGGCGGGCAGCTCCCACAGTCGCCGGCCTACGGCGTGCCGGTACTGGTGGACCAGAACGACGTTGTGGTCGGTGTCCAGCGCGACGATGGCGACGGCGCCGAAGTGCTCGATGACCTCGCGCCGGGCCGTGCCGTCGCCGGGCATGCGCACCTCGTCGGCGCGCAGCGCGAAGATCTTTCCGACGTAGAGGGTTTCGCTGGCGACGGTCTCGAAGTCGTGGTCACCCACGGTGCACTGGCTCTTGCACAGCAGGCAGCTCCGCATCCGTCGCGTGCTCGGTCCCGTTGGAGCGCTCGGCAAGCTCCATGGGAAGCCGTTCGGCCGCCTTGTAGTTCAGCGCCGCGCCGATGAACGCCGCGAACAACGGGTGCGGCCGAGTGGGACGGCTCTTCAGCTCTGGGTGGGCCTGGGTGCCGACGAGGAACGGGTGCACAGCGGAGTCGTACTCGACGAACTCCACCAGATGACCGTCCGGGGACGTGCCACTGAACCGCAACCCACTCTTCGCGATCCGGTCCCGGTAGGCGTTGTTCACCTCGTAACGGTGACGGTGACGCTCGGACACCTCGGTGGCCTGGTAGGCCTCCGCGACAATCGATCCCGCGTCCAGGGCTGCCGGGTAGGCACCCAGTCGCATGGTGCCGCCGAGATCGGCCTCACCGGCGACCGCATCGCGCTGATCGGCCATCGTGGAGATGACCGGGTCGGCCGTGTCTGGGTCGAACTCCGCCGAGTTGGCATCGTCGATGCCGACCGACCGGGCTGCCTCGATCACGATGCACTGCAGTCCCAGGCACAGACCCAGCAGGGGGACGCCCTGCTTGCGGGCGAACTTGATGGCACCCAGCTTGCCGTCGATGCCGCGGATGCCGAATCCACCGGGGATCAGGACCCCGTGCACATCGCTGAGGACCGCCGCCGCGCCGGCGTCGGTCTCGCAGTCGTCGGAGGCGACCCACCGGATCTCGACCTTGGCGTGGTGCTTGAAACCGCCGGCGCGCAGCGCCTCCGCGACCGAGAGGTATGCGTCGGACAGGTCGATGTACTTGCCCACCAGCGCGATCCGCACGGTCTCCTGCGGCTCGTGCACGCGGCGCAGCAGGTCATCCCACTCAGTCCAGTCGACATCGCGGAACGGCAGGTTGAGCCGACGCACCACGTAGGCGTCGAGTTCCTCGCGGTGCAGCACCTTCGGGATGTCGTAGATCGACGGGGCGTCGGGCGTCGAGATCACGCCGTCGATGTCGACGTCACACATCAGTGCGATCTTGTTCTTCAACGGCTCGGGCACGTCGCGGTCACACCGCAGGATCAGCGCGTCGGGCGAGATGCCGATGCTGCGCAGCGCGGCGACCGAGTGCTGAGTGGGCTTGGTCTTGAGCTCGCCCGACGGAGCGAGGTAGGGCACCAGCGACACGTGCAGGAAGAACACGTTGTCGCGGCCCACCTCGTGGCGGACCTGACGAGCCGCCTCCAGGAACGGCAGTGACTCGATGTCGCCGACGGTGCCACCGATCTCGGTGATCACCACGTCGGGCCGGTTGCCCCGGGCGTCTGGGGCGGCCATCGCCAGGATGCGGCTCTTGATCTCGTCGGTGATGTGCGGAATCACCTGGACGGTGTCGCCGAGGTACTCGCCGCGCCGCTCCTTGGCGATCACCGACGAATACACCTGTCCGGTGGTCACATTCGCCGACCCGGACAGGTTGCGATCCAGAAAGCGCTCGTAGTGGCCGACGTCGAGGTCGGTCTCCGCGCCGTCCTCTGTGACGAACACCTCACCGTGCTGGAACGGGTTCATCGTCCCGGGATCGACGTTGAGGTAGGGGTCCAGCTTCTGCATCGTCACCTGCAGACCGCGCGCGGTGAGCAGCTGGCCGAGGCTACTGGCGGTGAGCCCCTTGCCCAGTGAGGACGCGACACCACCACTGACAAACAGGTGTTTGGTCGTGGTCTGTGGGTGCTTGCGTAGCGGTTTTGACTGGCCGGACAACAGCAACCTCCGTGGCGATGGGGCAGGACTTGATTTTCTATGCTGATGTCCAGCTCGGGGCCTGCCGACCCACGGAATCTCACCCTAACACCGACTCCGACAACCTGGCGCTGACGCGCCGAGGCGGCCGTGACGTTACTGCGGGATGGTCACCGCGGTGGCGCCCTGGCCGACGCCGTACTGGCCGGGCTGACCTCCGTTGGCCAGGTCGGCCAGACCCAGCACCGTGGTAATCCGACCCGATTGCGCATCGACGTCGTCGACGGTGCTGACGGCGTCGTTGAGACCGGAGTCGGACCTGATCACGGCGACGGCGGCGGTGCCGGTGGCCGAGCCGGCGCGGCCCGCGACGACGGTTCCGGTGCCATGCGGTGCGAGTCCGGCGGCAAGGCGCGCCACGGTGGCGCCCTGGTTGCCCGCGGTGTCACCGGGATTTCCACCCGTCACGATCAGTGCGGTGTCGGCGACGCCGATCCGCTGATCGCCGTACGTCAGGAAGCCGGTGTCGCGCAGTGTGGCCAGCACGGCGTCACGCTGTGCGTCATCCACGGCGGGCTCCTTGCCGCGCAGCAGCGCGATGCCCAGCAGGTCCCCGGCTTGGGAGCCCTGGTCGACCAGCGTGGTCGTCAGCTGCCGCCCGGCGGGCACGATCGGCGAGTTCACCACCGAGAGCAGTTTCTCCGCCGAGTTGGCGTCGACGAACTCCTGAGTCAGCGCGATGGTGCCTGCCACGGAGCCGCCGGCGGTGCCGACATAGCGCGCCACCGCGTCGACGTCATCGTCGGCCGCGTCGGGCGTGCGGAACACGATGACCGACTTGCCCTTCAGCGCGTCACGCAGGATCCGCGGCGACATCTGCGCATCGAACTCGTCTGCCGCGTTCAGCCTCTCGTTGAGCGCGTTCTTCTCATCGGTGAGGCCGTTGATCTGGTTCTGCAGTTCGTGCTTGTCGTCGCGCAGACCCGATAGCAGGGTGTTGGACAACAGGCCCGAACCGAGCATCACCCCGATGGCTAACGCCAGGAAGACCGCGGCAAGGGAGATCGCATGCGTGCGAAGGGAAATCAAGCCAGACTCCTCTAGGTGACCCAGCCCTGGACCCAGAGCGAGAACTGATTCCAGTACTCCGAGACCCACTGCAGTACCGCGGCATCCGTACGCGACACCCACAGCGCGACGACGACGGCCACCAGCATCGCGAGCACGAGAAGCGCGATGGCTCCACCGGAGATTCGGCTGCGGTACAGCGTGGCGACGGCCTTGGCGTCGACCAGCTTCTCCCCGACCTTGAGGCGGGTGAGGAACGTCGACGGATTGCTCTGCTGCCGTGAGCGATCGAAGAAGTCCTCGATGTTGGCGGTGTGACCCGCGGTGACGATGAGCGATGCGCCGTGGTGATCACACAGCAGCAGCGCCAGGTCCGCGGCCGAACCCGCGGCGGGGAACGTCATGGCGCCGACGCCGAGGTCCTGGATGCGCTCGAGTCCCTTGGCGTGCCCGTCGGCGTCGGCGGGCAGCACCACCTGAGCGCCCGAACGGAGCACCTCAACGCTCATGACACCGGGGTCACCCACGATGAGCGCGGGCCGGTAGCCGGCCTTGCGCAGCACATCGGCGCCCATCCCGACCCCGACCAGGACCGGTTGGTACTCCTTGATGAAGGGCTTGAGGGCCTTGAGGTCGTCAGCGGCGGCGGGCCCCTCGGCCACCACGACGACGTGCCTGCCCCGGACGTCGACGTCGACGTCGGGAATGCCCATCCCGTCGATCAGCAGCGGGCTCTCGCTGCGGATGAACTCGATCGTGTTGCCCGCGAAGGCCTCCAGATGTGCGACCAGGCCGGTCTTCGCCTCGATCATCAGGTCGTGGATCTCGAGGTCGGTCCGCTCATGGCCGAGCGCGATGCGGCGATCCCCCGCGTACACACCACCGTTGTGCAGGCGTACGCGTGCGCCGTCCTTGACCTTCTTGAACACCTCGTCGCCGGTCTCGTCGATCAACGTCACGCCGTTGGCGACCAGCACCTCGGGGCCGAGGTTCGGGTAGCGACCCGAGATGGACGGCGACGCGTTGACCACGGCTGCCACCTGAGCCTCGACGAGGGCGTCGGCGGTGATGCGGTCGAGGTCCAGCGCGTCGATCACCACGATGTCGCCGGGGCCCACGCGTCGGAGAAGTCGATCGATGTCGCGGTCGACGCGGGCGGTTCCTGTGACACCCGGCCGTGGGCCGGCGTTACGTGAGAGCAGCGCTGACATCTTCATGACGCCGATTCTGTCGGCCAACCCTCAAGTCAAGGTGGAGGCGCGCCGTAACACCCGCCTCAGAAGTTATGTTTTGTCACATCCGTAACACGGATCGGATGCCATTTTCATGACGATGCCTCCTGCCGGGCCGCCTCCAGCAGCTCCCGCGCGTGGGCCCGCCCGCTGTCGGACTCACCGAGGCCCGCGAGCATCCGGGCCAGCTCAGCGACCCGCGCGTCATCATCGAGGTTGCGCACCCCGCTCGACTTGCCGCTCCCGTTGGCGCTGTCGACGACGAGGTGGACGTCGGCATACGCCGCGACCTGAGGCAGGTGGGTCACCACGATGACCTGATGGGTGCGCGCCAGCCGGGCCAGACGGCGGCCGATCTGGACCGCAGCGCGGCCGCCGACGCCCGCGTCGACCTCGTCGAAGACCATCGTGGTGCCCTCCGCCGACGCGGCGAGGACGACCTCCAGCGCGAGCATCACCCGCGACAGCTCGCCGCCGGATGCGCTCTTGGCCAGCGGCAGCACGTCGCTTCCGGAGTGCGGCGTGAACCCGAACTCGACGGCGTCGACGCCGTCATGCCCGGCGTGCACCGTCTCGCCGGTGGACAGCGTGATCGGCGCCGAGTCGTCGGCGCGGGCGGGTATCGGTGCGACGCTGATGCCGAAGCCGGCGCCCGCCATGGCCAGGCCCGCGAGTTCCGCAGTGACGGCCTTGGACAACGCCTTCGCGGCCTTGGTCCGTGCCTTGGTGATGACGGCAGCCGCCGTGACCACGGCGACCTCGAACTCGGCGACACGCGCCGCAAGGGATGCCAGCGCCTCCTCCGACACGTCGAGTTGGGCCAGTCGCCCGCGCGCCTCCTCGGCCCACGCCAGCACGCCGTCGACATCGGCCGCGTACTTGCGCGTCAGATTGCGCAGCTCACCCTGACGGGCCAGCTTCGACTCCAACGTGCTGGCGTCAGTGGGCAACTCGGACAGATAGTCGCCGAGTTCGGTCGACACGTCCCCGATGACGGCAAGTGCCTCACCCAGCCGCTCGGACAGTGCCTGCAACGACGTGTCATCCGTCGCGCCGAGTGCGGCCTTGGCCTGGCCCACTCCGTCGAGCGCCGACGTCGGCTCGGTCGCGGCTTCGTCGCCCAGTTGACCGGACAGCGCGGCGCGCGCCACCTGTGCGGCCTCACGCAGCGCATCCAGTTCCGAGAGCCGACGAATCTCGGCCACCAGCGCGTCGTCCTCCCCCGATTCTGGTGCGATGGTGTCGATCTCGTTGATCCCGAACTGCAGTCGGTCGGCTTCCTGCGCGAGTTCACGGGCCCGCTGCCTGCGGTCGGTCAGATCGCGGCGCGCCGTCAGCCACCGCTCCCGCGCGTCACGGTAGCGCGCCAGGGCCGACTCCACGTCGACGTAGCGGTCCAACGCCGCGAGCTGCTCCTCGGGCTTCATCAACCGCAACTGGTCGTTCTGCCCATGCAGGGCCAGGAGTTCGGTGGTGAACGTGCTCAGTGACTTCGCCGGCACACTGCGCCCGCCCAGATACGCCCGCGACGGGCCGTCCCGGCTGACCGACCTGGCCGCGATCACACTGCCGTCATCGTCGCGCTCAGCACCCGAGGAATCGAGCACCTCATCGATCCGCGTGGTGACCGTCGAGCCGAGTTCGGTTGTGGTGAAACGGCCCTCGACGACGGCGCGGGACGATCCCGAGCGCACCCGAGTGGCATCCGCCCGCGCTCCACCGAGCAGGTGCAGACCGGTCACGACCATCGTCTTACCGGTGCCCGTCTCCCCCGTCAGCACCGTCAGGCCACTGCCGAACTCCGCGGTGGCGGCGCTGATGGCACCCAGCGCCTCGATTCGAATCTCGGCGAGCACTACTGGCCACGCCAACCCGTGACCGGCAACCGGAACTTGCGCACCAGGCGATCGGTGAACGGCGCACTGTCCAGGCGCACCCACTTCAACGGGGTGGCACAGCGAGTCACCTCGAGCCGACCCCCTGCGGGCACCACCATCTCGCGACGACCGTCGCAGAACACCATGGCGTCGTAGCCGCCCGCCTCGACCTCGATGGCGATGGCCGCGTCGGGACTGGTCACCATGGGACGCGCGAACAGGGCGTGAGCGTTGTTTGGTACCACCAGGATCGACTCCAGATCGGGCCACAGGATGGGCCCGCCCGCCGAGAATGCGTAGGCCGTCGACCCCGTGGGCGTGGACACCAGCACACCGTCGCAGCCGAACGACGAGACGGGCCTGCCGTCGACCTCCAGCACCACACCCAGCACGCCCAGGCGCGGACCCTTCTCGAGGCTGGCCTCATTAAGCGCCCACCCCCGCTGTGTGATGTGCCCTCCGACGCGTACCGCCACGTCGAGCGTCATCCGCTCCTCGACGCGGTAGCTGCGGTTGATGACGTGATCGAGCACGGAGTCGATGGCCTCGGCCTCCGCCTCGGCCAGGAAGCCGATACGGCCGAGATTGACGCCCAGGACCGGAATCTCGACATTGCGTGCCAGTTCGGCTGCGCGCAGAAACGTTCCGTCGCCACCGAGGACGAGAACCAGTTCACAGCCCTCGGCGGCGCGCTCGTCGGCGTCGACGACATCGATGTCAACGCCGAGTGCCCGCATGTCATCTGGAGCCAGGTGCAGCGATCCGCGGTCAACGGCCTCGGCCGCGAGCACGCGCAGGCCGATGTCGTGGTCGCCGAGCACCTTCTCGACACGCCGCGCCGTCTCGGTGGCCTCATCCCTGCCGGTGTGTACCACCAGCAGCACTGTCCGATCACAGCTCACTGCGGGCCCTCCGTAACAGCGCGCCGGACGGCCTGTTCGAGCGCGGGACCGTTCAGCGGATTCGCGGTCCGCGCCCGCAACCGCAGGAAGTACTCGACGTTGCCCGACGGACCCGGCAGCGGGCTCGCGGTGACATCGACGGTGTGCCAGGCCAGTTGGGCGGCACGGTGGGCCACCGACAGCACAGCGTCGACGCGCAGTTCGGGATCGCTGACGACACCGCCCGCGCCCACGCGTTCCTTGCCCACCTCGAACTGCGGTTTCACCATGGGAACGATATCGGCGTCCTGTGACGCGCATGACGTCAGTGCGGGTAACACCGTCGCCAGTGAGATGAACGACAGGTCGGCCACGACGAGGTCGACGGGGCCACCGATCAGCTCTGCGGTCAACGTCCGCACGTTGGTGCGCTCGACCACGGTCACCCGGGCGTCGGATCGCAGCGACCACGCCAACTGGCCGTAGCCGACGTCGGCCGCGATCACCTCGGCCGCGCCGCGGTCCAGAAGCACCTCGGTGAATCCGCCGGTGGAGGCGCCCGCATCCAGACAGCGCAGGCCGTCGACGGGCACCTCGAACGTGTCGAGAGCACCGATCAGCTTGTGGGCGCCGCGAGACACCCAAGTGCGCTCATCGGCGGAGACGGTGAGGCTGGCATCCAGGGAGACGGCCGTCGCAGGCTTGGCCGCGGGCATGCCGTCGATTCGGACCCGGCCGGCGCCGATCAGTTCCGCAGCCTGTTGCCGCGATCTGGCCAGGCCACGCCTGACCAGCTCCGCATCAACCCGGGCTCGCCGTGTCACGTCGGTTTACCGTTCGTGATCCGGTGCCGCGGTACTCCCAGCCGACGAACCGCGTTCGACCGACTCCAGTGCGCGGACCAGCAGATCGTGCGCCTGCTCCAGGCGCACCGCAATGGCTTCCACATCAGAGTCGGGAGCATCCGGCGCAGGCAGATCGGACAGCAACGCAGCGATCTCCAACCGGATCTGGTCGGGGTCGGTAGTCATGTCGACACTCACGCTAGTCGATGAGCCGGCCCCAGCAGCGACCAGCGCACCAATGCCTCGCGGGCGATGTCGTCGGCCGCTTCGATGCGCACCGGCCCACCGTTCAGCTCGGCGTTCCAGACTGCGCTGGCGGTGGCGCGGACAACGGTCAACGGGTCCTGCGGATCGACTCCGGTCGATCGGACGGTGACCGAGTCAGTCCCGATCTCGACCTGCCATGCCGGGTGGGCGGCGATACGCAGACCATCCGCCGGCTCGCGCAGCGACCGCAGGTCGGGCGCCAGGTGGGTGGGCCGCTCCAGCGGGACGGCGTGGACCATCTCGGCCGCGGTGCTTACGCCGGTCAGCACCAGAAGGCTGGGCAGGCCGGCGGCATTCGCCCCTGCGATGTCGGTGTCCAGACGGTCACCGACCACCAACGGGGAGTCGAACCGTCCGCGTGCCAGCGCGTCATTCATGAGCGTCGGCTGAGGCTTGCCCGCCACCTGCGGCTGGCGGTCGGTGGCCGCGCACAGCGCCGCGACCATCGATCCGTTGCCCGGCAGCAGACCACGCTCGGACGGCAGCGTGCGATCCACATTGGCGGCCACCCACAGGGCGCCCGCCCGGATTGCGAGTGCGGCCTCGGCGAGAATGGCCCAGCCGGTCTCGGGCGAGTGGCCCTGAACGACCGCCACCGCATCGCCATCCCATGTGCGCACCGGAAGCAGTCCGACGTTGCGCACTTCGTCGGCCAGCGAGTCGGTGCCGATGACGAGGACGCTCGAGCCCGCCGCCAACTGCGCGGCCAGCAGATGCGCCGCACTCTGTGCGCTGGTCACCACGTCGTCGGCATCGGCCGTGAAGCCAAGGGATTTCAGGTGTTCGGCGACCTGGCCGGGTGCGCGCGAGGCGTTGTTGGTGACGTACAGCTTCCGAGCCTCGACCGCCGCGAGTGTCTCGACCGATCCCTCCGTCGCCTCATGGCCGCGGAAGACTGTGCCGTCGAGATCTAGAAGCAGGCAGTCATGCGCCTGCGCCAGCGTCGTCACCTCAGGACAGCTCCGTGATGCGCTCTTCGGCGTCAGTGAACCCTTCGAGGTCGGCCGTGGCCGCATTCATGAACCACTGCAACGACTCCGACCGCCGGTCCAACGCCAGCAGCGTGTCTGCGTAGGCGTAGAACAGTCGCGCGGCCGTCAGGCCAGTGCGGGTGGGGTCCAGTTGCGGAGAGGACAGGGTTGCGAGCGCCTGTGTGTGCTGACCGAGATCCGAACGAGCGCCGGCGACGACGATGCGCAGTTCGTCGGCGTCATCGCCCTCCAACTGCTCCGCCTCGGCAGTGCGTGCCAGTTCGATCGCCTTCTCGGGCCGACCGACACCGCGCTCGCAGTCCGCGATCACCGGCAGCAGCGGTGACTTGCTGCCCATCCGCCGCGCCGCCCGTAGCTCGGCCAGCGCCTGAGCCCAGTCACCACAGTGGTATGCCGCGATGCCGACGGCTTCGCGGACAGCCGCGATCCGCGCGGCGCGACCGCGGGCGGCCTGTGCATGTGCCAGGGCAGCCTCGGGATCGTCTTCCAGCAGGTCGCCGGCCGCCACCAGGTGGCGTGCCACGTAGTCGGCGGTCGCCTTGTCCAGGGTGAGGAGTTCGCCGCGGATCTCCGGAGCCAGTTGCTTGGCCTCGACGTTGGCCGGAATCAGAGGACCGGAACGATCCTGGGAATCGTCACCGGTGGGTTGTGTGCGCCTGGGTCGATCGGGCCCCGACGAACGCGGTGCGTTGCGGCGGTCGCCCGACGGCCGACGTGGCCCGCCGGCGCGGTTAGCGTTCTGCGGGCGGCGGTCACCGCCGCCTCCCTGCCTGTTCTCGGCCACGTTCTGCCTTCCTGCCGTCCCGCAAAAGGATACGGGTCATATGGCGATACGCGAGCATTGAGTAATTCGAATTGAATTCGAATTACACAATGGTGCGAATACAGAATCACCCCCCACGCAATTGTGGGGGGTGATTCTGTAAAGGGTGTTCGGCGGTGTCCTACTTTTCCACCCGAAAGGGTAGTATCATCGGCGCTGGTAGGCTTAGCTTCCGGGTTCGGAATGGTACCGGGCGTTTCCCTGCCGCTGTGGCCGCCGTAACTCTATTTTCTTTTCAGCCCCTGACACGCTGCCCTGTGTTGGGTGGTGTGTTTTGGTGGTGGGGTGTGGTCAAACATTTGTTTGACTGTGGTTTGTGGTTGCGCTTGTGGTGTTACACGTTTTCTCCAACACTTGGTTTCTGTTGGTGTGTGTAAGTTTTCGGCCGGTTAGTGCCAGTTCCCTGCGCCCATTACTGGGCTTCTAGGTCT